>NZ_CATKPQ010000056.1:0-203 GCF_949768005.1 Pseudomonas sp. IT-347P | reverse complement strand
GACGATAACGGCACCACCGCCAATGGCACGCTGGACGTGAACATCGTCGACGACCTGCCAAAAGCCAACGACGACAGCAACGGAACAGCGTCAGAAAGCCAACTGACCCTGACCGGCAATGTGCTGACCAACGATGTACAAGGCGCTGACCGCGTACCCACCGGACCCGTAACCCCGGGCACATTCACCGGCACTTACGGCAC
>NZ_CATKPQ010000055.1:0-655052 GCF_949768005.1 Pseudomonas sp. IT-347P | reverse complement strand
TTATCGAAACCTACGTAACTCATTGAATCTCAAGGAGTTTTCCGTTTCGACCGCGCCGGAAGTGGGGCGAATTATAGACATCTGAAATCTGCCGTCAACACCTATTTTCATAATTCTGTCACATCGGTCAAAAACCCTCGAAAACATGAAGGCCGCCCCAGAGGGCGGCCTTCGTTGCACCGTCCTTCTATTTACAAGCTAGGGAATGCGAACTGCGACGCCTCATGGCTCGCACGTTGTGGCCAGCGCTGAGTGATCGCCTTGCGACGGGTGTAGAAGCGCACACCGTCCGGACCATAAGCATGCAGGTCGCCAAACAGCGAACGCTTCCAACCGCCGAAGCTGTGATAAGCCACCGGCACCGGCAGCGGCACGTTGACGCCAACCATGCCGACTTCGATCTCGTCGCAGAACAGACGCGCCGCTTCACCGTCACGGGTGAAGATGCAGGTGCCGTTGCCGTATTCGTGATCGTTGATCAGTTGCATCGCCTCTTCCAGGCTGTTCACGCGAACCACGCACAGCACCGGCCCGAAGATCTCTTCTTTATAGATGCGCATCTCAGGAGTGACGTTGTCGAACAGGCAGCCGCCAAGGAAGAAGCCTTCTTCATGACCGGCCACGCTCAGCCCACGACCGTCGACCACCAAGGTCGCGCCCGCTGCCACGCCGTCATCAACATAACCGCTGACTTTGTCACGCGCCTGCCCGGTCACCAGTGGACCCATGTCCAGACCACACGAGGTGCCGGCACCGATTTTCAGCGCCTTGATCTGTGGAACCAGTTTGGCCACCAGCGCATCCGCGACCTGGTCACCCACACACACGGCAACCGAGATAGCCATGCAGCGCTCGCCGCACGAACCGTAAGCCGCGCCCATCAGTGCGCTCACCGCGTTGTCCAGATCGGCATCCGGCATCAGCACGGCGTGGTTCTTCGCGCCGCCCAGTGCCTGCACGCGTTTGCCGCGCTTGGTGCCTTCGGCGTAAATGTATTCAGCAATCGGCGTCGAACCGACGAAGCTCAGCGCTTTGACTTCTGGTGCTTCGATCAGCGCATCCACTGCGGTCTTGTCACCGTGCACCACGCTCATCACGCCTTTCGGCAAACCAGCTTCCAGCAGCAGTTGAGCGATCAGCAGGGTGGAGCTTGGATCACGCTCGGACGGTTTGAGGATAAAGCAGTTGCCGCAGACGATCGCCAACGGATACATCCACAGCGGCACCATGGCCGGGAAGTTGAACGGGGTGATACCGGCAACGATGCCCAGCGGCTGGAAGTCCGACCATGCGTCGATGTTCGGGCCAACGTTGCGGCTGTACTCGCCCTTGAGGATTTCCGGCGCAGCGCAGGCGAACTCGACGTTCTCGATACCGCGCTTCAATTCACCGGCGGCATCTTCGAGGGTCTTGCCGTGTTCTTCGCTGATCAATTGCGAGATACGCGCTTCGTTCTGTTCCAGCAGTTGCTTGAAACGAAACATCACCTGGGCACGTTTCGCCGGCGGGGTGTTGCGCCAGGCTGGGAACGCTGCTTTGGCGGCATCAATGGCTTTCTGGATGGTGGCCTGGCTGGCCAGTGGCAGCTTGTGGATAGCCTGACCGGTAGACGGGTTGAACACATCAACCGCGCGACCGTTCTCGGTCACCAGTTCGCCATTGATCAAATGCGGGATAACGCTCATCGAAAACTCCTGAATTCTTGTGCACAGACGCCCGCAACAGGCGCCTGCTATTTGCATAGCTATATAGAAGGAAAAATCAGTCGAGCTTGTTCAGCACTTCGCCGACCGCGTCGAACAGACGATCAAGGTCTTGCGGCTTGCTGTTGAAGGTTGGGCCAAACTGCAGGGTGTCGCCGCCAAAGCGCACGTAGAACCCGGCTTTCCACAGGGCCATACCCGCCTCGAACGGACGCACGATGGCGTCGCCATCACGCGGGGCAATCTGGATCGCACCGGCCAGACCGAAATTACGGATGTCGATCACGTTCTTCGAACCTTTCAGACCGTGCAGCGCGTTTTCAAAATGCGGGGCGACTTCGGCAACGCTCTGTACCAGGTTTTCCTTTTGCAGCAGGTCGAGTGCTGCCAGGCCAGCGGCGCAGGCCACCGGGTGTGCCGAGTAGGTGTAGCCGTGCGGGAATTCCACGGCGTATTCCGGCGTCGGCTGATTCATGAAGGTCTGGTAGATCTCGGAGCTGGCAATCACCGCACCCATCGGGATCGCACCGTTGGTGACTTGCTTGGCGATGCACATCAGATCTGGAGTCACGCCAAAGGTGTCGGCGCCGAACATGTTGCCGGTACGGCCGAAACCGGTGATCACTTCGTCGAACACCAGCAGGATGCTGTGCTGATCGCAGATCTCGCGCAGACGTTTCAGGTAGCCCTGGGGCGGCACCAGTACGCCAGCGGAACCGGCCATTGGCTCGACGAATACGGCGGCGATGTTCGAGGCATCGTGCAGTTCGATCAGCTTCAGCAGCTCATCGGCCAAAGCGATACCGCCCTGCTCCGGCATGCCACGAGAGAACGCGTTGCTGGCCAGCAAGGTGTGCGGCAGGTGATCGACGTCCATCATCGCCTGGCCAAACAGCTTGCGGTTGCCGTTGACCCCGCCAAGGCTGGTGCCGGCAATGTTCACGCCGTGGTAACCACGGGCACGACCGATCATTTTGGTTTTGGTCGACTGACCTTTCAGGCGCCAGTAGGCACGGACCATTTTCACTGCGGTGTCAGCGCACTCGGAACCGGAGTCGGTGAAGAACACATGGTTCAGATTGCCCGGGGTCAGCTCGGTGATTTTTTCAGCCAACTGGAACGACAATGGGTGGCCGTACTGGAAGCCCGGCGAGTAATCGAGGGTGCCCAACTGCTTGGAGACTGCTTCCTGGATTTCCTTACGCGTGTGACCGGCGCCGCAGGTCCACAGACCGGACAGCGAGTCGTATACCCGACGGCCCTTGTCGTCGATCAACCAGCTGCCTTCGGCGCCAACGATCAGACGCGGGTCGCGCTGGAAGTTACGGTTGGCGGTGTATGGCATCCAGTGCGCGTCCAGCTTCAGTTGGCTGGCCAGTGGCGACGGCGCGTTTTCAGGCATGTTCATCGGGCAAAACCTCGCAGGGCATAAGCGTCAGGGAGATAGAAAGCGTTGTTGCAGCTAAATTGCCACGCGGATAAAGTCGGTGAAATTCAACTCTTCTAACCTTCAGTTAGAACTCCGCTAAACAATGAGCACAATAAGATGAGCAGTCGCCGTCCCGATCCGCTGGCCCAGGTCAGTGACTTTGATATTCGCCTGCTGCGGATTTTTCGCAGCGTGGTGGAATGCGGCGGCTTCTCGGCAGCGGAAACCGTACTCGGTATCGGCCGTTCGGCGATCAGCCAACAGATGAGCGATCTGGAACAGCGCCTCGGTTTGCGTTTATGCCAACGTGGTCGCGCGGGGTTTTCGCTGACCGAAGAAGGTCGTGAGGTGTACCAGTCGGCGTTGCAGCTATTAAGTGCGCTGGAAAGTTTTCGCACTGAGGTCAACGGTCTGCACCAGCATTTGCGCGGCGAACTGATCATCGGCCTGACCGACAACCTCGTCACCCTGCCCCATATGCGCATCACTCACGCCTTGGCCCAGTTGAAGGAACGCGGGCCGGATGTGCAGATTCAGATCCGCATGATTGCGCCCAATGAAGTCGAGCAAGGCGTGCTCGATGGGCGCCTGCATGTTGGCGTGGTGCCGCAGGCCAGTGCCTTGTCGGGACTCGAATATCAACCGCTGTACAGCGAGCGCTCGCTGCTTTACTGCGCGGTGGGTCATCCGCTGTTTTATGTCGATGACAAACAACTCGATGACGAACGCCTTAACAGCCAGGACGCGATTGCCCCGACCTTTCGTTTGCCGGCGGATATTCAGGCGCATTACCAGGCGCTTAATTGCACGGCCAGTGCCTCCGATCGTGAAGGCATGGCGTTTCTGATTTTGACCGGACGTTACATCGGTTATCTGCCGGATCACTACGCCAGCCTCTGGGTACAGCAAGGTCGCTTGCGTGCGCTGAAATCGCAAAGCCGTTTTTATGACCTGAGCCTCGCATCGGTCACGCGCAAGGGCCGGCGCCCTCATTTGGTGCTGGAAAGCTTTCTGGAGAGTCTGGCGGCGACGCGCTGAAAATCCTCCAAGGCCCGCCAGCCTTGGGTCTTGGCGACAACTTCGATAAATAACCTGAGCAAGTGGACAGCTTTTTGCAATGCAGGATCAACCCCGATCCTTGAACAAGAAGCCTTAAGCCATGCAGCCAGATTCCGCACCGTCCAGCGACCTGATCTACGGCCTCAACGACCGCCCCAAACCCGCCGCTGCAATTCTTGCCGCGCTGCAACATGTGCTCGCCAGTTTCGTCGGCATCATCACTCCGCCCTTGGTGATCGGCTCGGCCCTCGGGCTGACCGCGCATTTACCGTATCTGATCAGCATGGCCCTGATGGTCTCGGGCGTCGGCACTTTCATTCAGGCGCGGCGGCCGTTCGGGATTGGCGCAGGAATGATTTGTCTGCAAGGCACCAGTTTTGCTTTTCTCGGTGCGGTGCTGTCGGCTGGGTTTCTGGTCAAGCAACGTGGCGGCAGCCCGGAAGACATTCTGGCGATGATCTTCGGTGTGTGCTTTTTTGGCGCCATCGTGCAGATCGTCCTCAGCCGCTTCATCGGTCAATTGCGTCGCGTGGTCACGCCGCTGGTAACCGGCATCGTGATTACGCTGATCGGCATCAGTCTGATCAAGGTCGGCATCACCGATCTGGGCGGTGGTTTCAATGCCCCGGACTTCGGTGCGCCGGGCAATCTGGCGCTGGGTGTGTTTGTGTTGCTGACGATCATTCTGCTCAACCGTTCGAACACGCCGTGGGTGCGCTTGTCGGCAATCATCATCGGTCTGGTGTTCGGCAGTCTGGCCGCCTGGTTCAGCGGGAAACTAGTACCGCAGCCATTGCCTGACTTGCCGCTGGTGAGTTTTCCTACACCGTTCAAGTTTGGCTTCAGCTTCGACTGGACGGCTTTCCTGCCGGTCGCGCTGATTTATCTGATCAGCACCCTCGAAACCGTCGGCGACCTTACCGCCAACTGCATGCTCGCCCGGCAGCCGATCAGCGGCCCTTCTTATATAAGCCGCTTGCGCGGTGGCGTGCTGGGTGACGGCGTCAGTTGCATGATCGCCGCGACCTTCAGCGCTTTCCCCAACACCACGTTCGCGCAGAACAACGGCGTGATCCAGTTGACCGGCGTCGCCAGCCGCTACGTCGGCCTCTACATCGGCGCGATTCTGTTTTGTCTCGGCCTGTTCCCGATGATCGGCGCAGTGCTGCAACAGATTCCCAAACCAGTGCTCGGCGGCGCGACGTTGGTGATGTTTGGTGCGGTGGCCGCTGCCGGCGTGCGTATCCTCGCGCAGTCGCCGCTGGATCGACGCAGCATGTTGATCATCGCCACCTCGTTCGGCGTCGGCCTGGGCATTGCCGCGCAACCGAATCTGCTGCACCTGCTGCCGAAACTGGTGCAGAACCTGTTTGATTCGGCGATCACCAGCGGCGGGTTGACGGCAATCATCCTGTGTCTGTTGCTGCCGGAGTCGAAAACCGAGGCCGCTGAAGCGCAAGCGTCGCTGAACAAGATCGAACAGGCGTAACGGTTTTATCGCGCAAGGACTTGTCGGATGCCTGTGGGTGCGCTATCAACGCAACTGGTTGCACCCACAGACAAACCCGGAAGTGCCTATGACCTTTGAAGTCCCAGCCCATGGCGGCAAACCCGCCAGCCGCATTCGTCAGAAGAACGAAGAGACCATCCTCAAAGCCGCCGAAGACGAATTCGCCCGTCACGGGTACAAAGGCACCAGCATGAACACCATCGCGCAGAAGGCCGGGTTGCCCAAGGCGAACCTGCATTACTACTTCACCAACAAGCTTGGGTTGTACGTGGCGGTGCTGAGCAACATCATCGAGTTGTGGGACAGCACCTTCAACACCCTCACGGCTGAGGACGACCCGGCCGAAGCGCTGACCCGCTATATTCGCGCCAAGATGGAATTCTCCCGTCGTCAGCCTCAGGCCTCGCGGATCTTTGCGATGGAAGTAATCAGCGGTGGCGAATGCCTGAGCGAATATTTCAATCAGGATTACCGCACCTGGTTCACCGGCCGCGCGGCGGTGTTTCAGGCGTGGATCGATGCGGGCAAAATGGACCCGGTCGATCCGGTGCACCTGATCTTCCTGTTGTGGGGCAGCACCCAGCATTACGCTGACTTCGCCACGCAGATCTGCCGCGTCAGCGGTCGCAGCAAGTTGACCAAGCAGGACATGGAAGACGCTGGCAACAACCTGATCCGCATCATTCTCAAAGGCTGCGGCCTCACTCCTCCTCTATAAGACGTTTATGCCTTTCACCCTCAGCGGTTTTTGCGAGTACCGCGAAGAGATTCGCAAAAGCCGCTTTATCACCTTTGCCACGCCGATCGGCAGCCCTGCCGAGGCGCAGGCATTTTTTGAACAGCACAGCGATCTGAACGCCTCGCACAATTGCTGGGCGTGGAAACTCGGCGATCAATACCGCAGCAGTGACGATGGCGAACCGGGCGGCACCGCCGGGCGACCGATTCTCGCGGCGATTGAAGCGCAGGATTGCGATCAGGTCGCGGTGTTAGTGATCCGTTGGTACGGCGGCATTCAACTCGGCACTGGGGGATTGGCCCGGGCGTATGGCGGTGGCGCGAACAAGTGCTTGCAGGGGGCGGCCAAGGTTGAGTTGATCAGCCGGGTGCCGCTGAGTTGTGCCTGCGGGTTTGCCGAGTTGGCGTTGGTCAAATTACGCGTGGCGGATCTGGGTGGGCTGGTGGTGGAGGAAAACTTCACGGCGAACGGGGTTGAGTTGAAGTTGGCGGTAGGTGAGGCGCAGATTGCGCTACTGCAGGGGCAGTTGGCGGATCTGAGTCGGGGGCGGATTTTGTTGCAGCGCTGAAGCAAGATCAAAAGATCGCAGCCTTCGGCAGCTCCTTCGGTAGTTGCGATGTTTTGGGGCGAACGTGATTTTTCTTATTCCACACACTTGCCCACATCTGCTGTGCACCCGACTGTGGATAACCTGAGTACATTCCGCTGTAACCCTTCTGTCACGTGGCTTTGCGCGGTTTGCTCACTTTTCGTTCAATTGACCCGACGAAAAGAAATTTTCAAGCAGAAACAGTCAGTTAGCCCTGTTTATCACCATTAGAAGAAAGCACCGCAATGCTTATGCCCGGGTGTACAGCTTGCGCACAATAACTGTGGAACAAGCTGTGGATAACCCGTTCATGGCTGGCGCAGTCGCTGGATCCATCTAGCCCACGAGCGATTGCTCGTTTTTTGATCAGATCGTCACGAGCAAAACTGGCGCCCGATCAACGGCTTTGCTCTGAATTGGTGCCGGCAACAGGACGATTACACTTTGAATGCTCTGCGCCGAGTACTCGCACGCCCGGCCCGCTCGCGTTCCTGACTCAATGGCCAGGAAATTGCTTTATCCACAGGCACAACTTCAAGCAAGTCGAGCCTGTCATGCCCATCACTCCTCCCATCCCGCGTCTGCAATTGCGCCATATCAGCAAACGCTACCCCGGTTGTCTGGCCAATGACGCCATCGATCTGAATATCGCGCCGGGCGAAATCCATGCACTGCTCGGTGAAAACGGTGCCGGCAAAAGTACCTTGATGAAGATCATCTACGGCGTCACGCAGGCCGATGCCGGCGAGATGCTCTGGCAGGGGCAGCCGGTGAATATCCGCAACCCGGCGCAGGCGCGGCAGTTGGGGATCGGCATGGTGTTCCAGCATTTCTCGCTGTTCGAGACCCTCAGCGTGGCGCAGAACATTGCTTTGGCGATGGGCGCTGCCGCGGGCACGCCGAAACAACTGGAACCGAAGATTCGTGAAGTGTCGCGCCGTTATGGCATGGCGCTGGAGCCGGAGCGACTTGTCCACAGCCTGTCGATCGGCGAGCGGCAACGGGTGGAGATCATTCGCTGCCTGATGCAGGACATCCGTCTGCTGATCCTCGACGAGCCGACCTCAGTGCTGACACCGCAGGAGGCCGACGAATTGTTCATCACCCTGCGCCGCCTCGCCGCCGAAGGCTGCAGCATTCTGTTTATCAGCCACAAACTGGGTGAAGTGCGCGCGCTGTGTCATAGCGCGACGGTTCTGCGCAGTGGGCGCGTGGCCGGGCATTGTCGGCCGGCGGAGTGCTCGGATCAGCAATTGGCGCAGATGATGGTGGGCGAAGCGGCGGCATTGATTGGCGACTATCCGAAGGTCAGCGGCGGCGCGGCGTTTTTGCGGGTGAGCGGATTGAGTTGGCACAACCCGGATCCATTCGGCTGTTCGCTGACTGACATCAACATAGCGGTGCGCAGTGGCGAAATCGTCGGCATTGCCGGAGTCGCGGGCAATGGTCAGGATGAGTTGCTCGCCCTGCTCAGTGGCGAACGAACCTTGCCTCGAGCGGAGGTCGCGACCATTCGCTTCGCTGAGCAACACGTCGCGGATTTGCGCCCGGATGCGCGGCGCAAACTGGGTCTGGCATTCGTGCCCGCAGAGCGTCTCGGTCACGGCGCGGTGCCGGAATTGAGTCTGGCCGATAACGCGCTGCTCACCGCTTTTCAACAAGGCCTGGTCAGCAACGGCTTGATCGTTCGCAACAAAGTCGAAGCCCTCGCGCAACAGATCATCCAGCGCTTCGGCGTGAAAACGCCAGACACGCAAACCGCCGCACGCAGTTTGTCCGGCGGCAACCTGCAGAAATTCATCCTCGGCCGGGAAATCCTTCAGCAACCGAAACTGCTGATCGCCGCGCACCCGACCTGGGGCGTCGACGTCGGCGCCGCCGCGACTATCCACCGCGCATTGATCGCATTGCGCGATTCCGGCGCGGCGATTCTGGTGATTTCCGAAGACCTCGACGAACTGTTCCAGATCAGCGATCGCCTCGGTGCGTTGTGTGGTGGGCGTCTGTCGGCGCTGCACAACACCACCGACACACAGCTCAGCGACGTCGGCGGCTGGATGGCCGGCCAGTTCGATCATTCACCTTCAGCCGCCACGGTTTAACGGAGTTTTCCACATGCTGCTTTCCCTCGAACCCCGTGGCCAGCAATCGCGCTTGATGCTGTGGTGCTCGCCGTTACTGGCGGCAGCGCTGACGCTTGGTTGCGGCTCGCTGCTGTTTATCGCCCTTGGCCATGACCCGCTGCAAACCTTGCACACGCTGCTGATCGCGCCGGTCAGCGATTTGTATGGCGTCTCCGAATTGCTGGTCAAAGCGCTGCCGATTCTGCTTTGTGCGCTGGGGCTGGCGGTGGCGTATCAGGCGCGGATCTGGAACATCGGCGCCGAAGGTCAATTGCTCCTCGGTGCCCTCGCCGGCAGTGCTCTGGCGGTCAACATCATCGACCTGCAAAGTCGTTGGGCGCTGGTGCTGATTTTGCTGACCGGCACCCTCGCCGGCGCGGCATGGGCCGGGCTGACCGCGTGGTTGCGCACACGCTTCAACGCCAACGAAATTCTCACCAGCATCATGCTCAATTACATCGCGCTGAACCTTTTGCTGTTCTGCGTGCACGGGCCGCTGAAAGATCCGGCCGGGTTCAACTTTCCCGAATCGGCGATGTTCGGCGACGCCAGTCGTTTGCCGTTGTTGATGGAGGATGGCCGCGTGCACGCCGGGGTGTATTTCGCCCTGCTTGCACTGGTCGCGGTGTGGGTGTTGTTGCAGAAAAGCTTTGTCGGTTTCCAGATCAAGGTGCTTGGGCTGGACAAGCGTGCCGCAGGGTTTGTCGGCTTTCGCGAGAAGCGGCTGATCTGGCTGGCGCTGCTGATCAGCGGCGGCTTGGCCGGGCTTGCGGGCGTCTGCGAAGTCACCGGGCCGATTGGCCAATTGGTGCCGCAGGTTTCTCCGGGGTATGGCTATGCGGCGATTACCGTGGCGTTTCTCGGGCGACTCAATCCCATCGGGATTCTTTTTTCCAGTCTGCTGATGGCGCTGCTGTACATCGGTGGCGAGAGCGCGCAAATGGCCTTGAATCTGCCACAAGCAATCACCCAGTTGTTTCAGGGAATGATGCTGTTTTTCCTGCTCGCCTGTGACGTGCTGATCCTCTATCGGCCACGCCTGAACCTGCGCTGGGTAAAGCGCACGTCGACCACCGCCGTAACCGCCGGAGCGCTGTGATGGATATCGATCTGTTGAGCAATATTTTCTACGCCATGGTGCGTTGCGGCACGCCGCTGTTGCTGGTGGCGCTGGGGGAACTGATCTGCGAAAAGAGCGGTGTGCTCAACCTCGGGCAGGAAGGGATGATGCTGTTCGGCGCGGTGATCGGTTTTATCGTCGCGCTGAACAGCGGCAACCTGTGGCTTGGCGTGTTGCTGGCGATGCTTGCCGGGATGTTGCTGTCGTCACTGTTTGCGCTGGTGGCGTTGGTGTTCAACGCCAATCAGGTGGCGACCGGGTTGGCGCTGACGATTTTTGGTGTCGGGCTGTCGACTTTTGTAGGGGCGGCTTGGGTCGGTAAACCGCTGGCCGGTTTTGAGCCGGTGGCGATTCCTTACTTGAGCGAGATCCCGCTGATCGGGCGAATGCTGTTTGCCCAGGATCTGCTGGTGTATCTGTCGTTCGCGCTGTTTGCGCTGGTGGCGTGGGTGATCATCAAAAGTCGCGTCGGGCTGATCATTCAGGCAGTCGGCGAGAACCCGGATGCGGCCAGTGCGATGGGTTTGCCGGTGTTGACCGTGCGCACGCTGGCGGTGCTGTTTGGCGGGGCGATGGCCGGGTTGGCAGGGGCGTATCTGTCGCTGGCGTACACGCCGATGTGGGCGGAAAACATGACCGCCGGGCGCGGCTGGATCGCGTTGGCGCTGGTGGTGTTTGCCAGTTGGCGGGTCTGGCGGTTGTTGCTCGGGGCTTATTTGTTCGGCCTCGCCAGCATCCTGCATTTGGTAGCGCAGGGGTTGGGGCTGGCGATTCCGTCGAGTCTGCTGGCGATGCTGCCGTACGTCGCGACGATTGTGGTGCTGGTGTTGTTGTCGCGGGATGCGCTGCGTACGCGGTTGTATGCACCGGTGTCGTTGGGGCAGCCTTGGCAGGCGGGGCATTAAGAGGTGAATTTACTGGCCTCTTCGCGAGCAAGCTCGCTCCCACAGGGGATATGAGTGAACTCGGTCAACTGTGGGAGCGAGCTTGCTCGCGAAGGCGTCCGCACAGGCAACACCTGAGCAATGCCCCACGCCAGTTCGAAGACCAGGAAAACAGTCAGAATCGAACTGGCACCGTGCAACAAGGCATACGCCATCCAAGCCGCAAACAAAAACCGCCCCACCGCGTCATACCTCCCATAAAGCGCCTGCGGATCACGAATCCGCAGCACCGCCCACACGCACACCACCGAACCCAGCAGATTCGCCATCAACATATGCACAGGCTGGAACGCCGGCAGATCGCCGGGCAAATTCAGCGCGGTCAAAAATCCATGCAAAACAACAAAACTCCACGGCGTGACAAACGCCGCCGTGACGATCAGGTCATACCAGGCGCTGCCACGCACCACGTTGCGATACTGCGTTGAAGTCCACATCATTCTTGCTCCAGAAATTCAGGGAGCCACCACGGTAAAGCCTGGAGTATGCTCCAGGGTCAATAGCCTTTTTGAGACCCGCCATGCGCATCGGAGAATTAGCCCAGGCCAGCGCCGTCAGCCGTGACACCCTGCGTTTCTACGAGCAGCGCGGGTTGATTGCCGCGCAACGCAGTGCCAACGGTTACCGCGACTATCCACCGGAGATGGTGCAACTGGTGCTCTATATCAAAACGGCGCAACGCCTGGGCTTTACCCTCGGCGAGATCAGTGACAGCGTTGCCGCACTGTGGAACGCCCCCAAACCGGACAACGCCGTGGCGCAGTTGCTGCGCGACAAACTGCAACTGATCGAAACCCGCATGCGCGAACTCGATGCGTTGCGGCAGGAGTTGCAACTTCGCCTCGGTCAGGCCTGTCCATTGAATCCATGATCCTCATTCATCAAGGAAGCCCATCATGTCTGCAAAAAACGCACTGATCATCGGCGCCTCCCGGGGCCTGGGCCTCGGTCTGGTGAAAACCCTGCTGGCCGACGGCTGGCAAGTCACCGCCACCGTGCGCAACCCGCAAAACGCCGAGGCGCTGCAAGCGCTGGGCAAAGTGCGGATCGAGAAGCTCGACATGGACGACCAGCAAGCGGTGATCGCCCTGAGCCAACAACTCAAGGGCGAAACGTTTGACCTGCTGTTCGTCAACGCCGGGGTCAAAGGTCCGGCAGATCAGACGCCGGGCGGCGCGACACTGGCCGAAGTCGGTCAGCTGTTTTTCACCAACGCGGTGGCGCCGATCAATCTGGCACAACGCTTTGTCGGGCAGATTCGTAATGGCAGCGGTGTGCTGGCGTTCATGAGTTCAGTGCTTGGCAGCGTGACCATGCCGGACGCGCCGGAGCTGGCGCTGTACAAGGCGAGCAAGGCTGCGCTGAATTCGATGACCAACAGCTTTGTCACGCAATTGGGTGAGCAGAAGTTGACGGTGCTGTCGCTGCATCCAGGCTGGGTGAAGACCGACATGGGCGGTGAAGGTGCTGACTTGGATGTGGAAACCAGCACCCGTGGCCTGGTTGATCAGGTGAATGCGTACACCGGCAAGGGCGGGCATCACTTCATCAACTACAAGGGCGAAACGATTCCCTGGTAATCCCACAAATCCCCATGTAGGAGTGAGCCTGCTCGCGATAGCGGTGTGTCATTCAGCAAAAATGTTGCCTGATACACCGCTATCGCGAGCAGGCTCACTCCTACACGGGACCGGGTTGTCTGGTCGGGTTGGGCTTGCCCGGCGTGGCAATTTGTTTGAAACTGCGCACCTCGTCCTTCGCGGCGACCCTGGATCAGCAGACAGGGCATCACTGAGCTGGCAACCCTGAACCCCATTTTCAGAGGAGCCGGCAACATGCCCGCGACCCGTACCTGGTTAAAAAATCCCCTCGCCATTTTTACCTCCAACGAGCTCGATGCCCGTGGCGGTCTGGTGGTGCAAGACGGCATCATCGTCGAAGTTCTCGCGTCCGGCCAACAGCCGTCGCTGCCGTGCAATGAAGTGTTCGACGCCCGCGAACATGTGATCCTGCCGGGCCTGATCAACACCCACCATCACTTCTATCAGACCCTGACCCGCGCCTGGGCGCCGGTGGTCAATCAGCCGTTGTTCCCGTGGCTGAAAACCCTGTATCCGGTGTGGGCGCGCCTGACGCCGGAAAAACTCGCACTCGCGACCAAAGTGGCGTTGGCCGAGTTGCTGCTGTCCGGTTGCACCACCGCCGCCGACCATCACTACCTGTTCCCGGATGGCCTGGAAAACGCTATCGACGTGCAAGTCGAAACCGTGCGTGAACTGGGCATGCGCGCCATGCTCACTCGCGGTTCGATGAGCCTCGGCGAGAAGGACGGCGGCCTGCCACCGCAGCAGACCGTGCAAGAAGGTCAGGTGATTCTCGACGACAGTCAGCGCCTGATTCACGAATACCACGAACGCGGCGATGGCGCGCAGATCCAGATCGCGCTGGCGCCGTGCTCGCCGTTCTCGGTAACCCCGGAAATCATGTCGGCCAGCGCTGAACTGGCGAACAAGCTTGACGTGCGTCTGCACACGCACCTGGCCGAGACCCTCGATGAAGAAGATTTCTGCCTGCAGCGTTTCGGTCTGCGCACCGTCGATTACCTCGACAGCGTCGGCTGGCTCGGCCCTCGCACCTGGCTGGCCCACGGCATCCATTTCAACCCGGACGAAATCGCCCGCCTCGGTCAGGCCGGTACTGGTATCTGCCATTGCCCGAGTTCGAACATGCGTCTGGCTTCCGGGATCTGCCCAAGCATCGATCTGACTGACGCGGGTGCGTTGTTTGGTCTGGGCGTCGATGGCTCGGCGTCCAACGATGCGTCGAACATGATTCTCGAAGCGCGTCAGGCGTTGTACATCCAGCGTCTGCGTTACGGCGCCGAGAAGATCACCCCGGAACGCGTGTTGGGCTGGGCGACCAAGGGTTCGGCGAGCTTGTTGGGGCGTACCGACATTGGTGAGATTGCCGTGGGCAAGCAGGCAGATCTGGCGTTGTTCAAGCTCGATGAGCTGCGCTTCTCGGGCAGCCATGACCCCATTTCGGCACTGCTGTTGTGCGGCGCGGATCGTGCGGACCGGGTGATGATTGGTGGCCAGTGGCGCGTGGTGGATGGCCAAGTTGAAGGACTGGATTTGAAAGGTCTGATCGCCGATCACAGCCAGGCGGCGCGTCAGTTGATCGCCGGGACCTGATCCACCGCCGTTCAAAACGGTGGGAGCGGGCTTGCTCGCGAAAGCGTCGTGTCAGTTGGTAGTGGACTGCCTGACACACTGCCTTCGCGAGCAAGCCCGCTCCCACATTCTGTTTTTGCGATGTTCTTAAAGACCGAGCAGGGACAGCATGATAAAGGTCGCAAACAGCACAAAGTGGGTCATGCCTTCGATGGCATTGGTCTCGCCGTCATTCAGGTTGATCGCGCTGACGATCAGCGTGATGAAGATCATCACCGTCTGCACCGGGGTCATCGCCATCTGAAACGGCTGGCCGGTGTACAGCGCCATCGCCTCCATCACCGGCACCGTCAGAATCACCGTCGACAGTGACGCGCCCATCGCAATGTTCACCACCGACTGCATGCGGTTGGCCAGTGCCGCTCGCAACGCGGTGAGAATCTCCGGCGCGGCAGAAATTGCCGCCACCAGAATCGCCGTGATCACTGGCGGTGCGCCCGTACCTTCCAGGCCCAGATCGAGGGTCTTCGACATCACTTCGGCCAGAGCGCCGATCACCACCACACCGCACACCAGAATGCCGATCGACAACGCCAGGCTGACCGGTTTCGGCTCCTCCTCGATGGGTTCTTTCTTGCGGCGTTTGTCCGGGTAGCTGTAGCTGAAAAAGTAACTGTGTGGCCCGACCTGCATGCGCAGAAACAGCGCATACAGCACCACCATCGCGCCGATGGTGAACGCCGAATAAAGCTTCCAGTTGGCTTCCGGAATAAACTCCGGCACCACCATCGACACACCCATGGCGGTGAGGATCATCACGCTGTAGCTGCGCGCCGAATCGTCATTGTAGGACTGCTCGCCATGCTTGATCCCGCCCATCAGCGCGGCGAGGCCGAGGATGCCGTTGATGTCGAGCATCACCGCCGAATAGATCGTGTCGCGCACCAAAGTGGCCGAGGCTTCGTTGCTCATCATGATCGCGAGAATCACCACTTCCACCAGCACCGCAGCGAGAGTGAGGATCATCGTGCCGTAGGGATCGCCGACCTTTTCCGCAAGCAGTTCGGCCTGATGGGCGACGCGCATCGAGGCGGCGACGATGAAGGCGATCAGCACCAGACCGCCGAGCAGCGCGACGATCTGGCCGCTGTGCAGCAGCCAGTGTTCCAGCGGATAGGCGACACACGCGGCGAGAATTGCCAGCAGCAGAAAGCTTTCTTGCTTGAGGATTGTGAGCATGGGCGGGCCTTTTGCCGAAAGAGTGCGAATGAGCTACTGACTGCGGGGCGGCGCTAACGTTTCGTTACACCTTAGCGCACCAGCGAATGGCAGCTAGTACGGCAGGTGCCCTTTTATTGGCCTTACCGGCCTCTTCGCGAGCAGGCTCGCTCCCACCTTGGAATTCAATCCCCTGTGGGAGCGAGCTTGCTCGCGAAGGCCGCGCCTCGGTTTTGGATTGTTTGTTGTCCTGTTGGTCAGCAATTTGCATTGGCCCTGAGCACACACAACAAAATGGAGTTCGGGTTCATGCCAATACGTCCGCTGCACAAACTGCTGTACGCCGCCATCGGTCTGGGAATCAGCCTGAGCGCCAGCGCTGCCGATCCGCTGAAGGTCGGTTTCGTCTACATCGGCCCGATCGGTGACCACGGCTGGACGTATCAGCATGAGCAGGGGCGCAAGGCCCTCGCGGAAAAGTTCGGTAGCCAGATCACCACCAATTACGTCGAGAACGTCGCCGAAGGTGCCGACGCCGAGCGGGTGATCCGCAACATGGCCAAGGACAAGTACGATCTGATCTTCACCACCTCTTTCGGCTACATGAACCCCACGGTAAAAGTTGCCAAGCAGTTTCCCAAGGTGACCTTCGAACATGCCACCGGCTACAAACAGGACAAGAACCTCGGCACCTATCTGGCGCGCACTTACGAGGGGCGTTATGTCGGTGGGTTCCTCGCGGCGAAGATGACCAAGACCAGGAAAATCGGTTACGTCGCCTCGTTCCCGATCCCGGAAGTGATCCGCGACATCAACGCCATCCAGCTGGCCTTGAACAAGTACAACCCCGGCACCGAGATCAAAGTGGTGTGGGTCAACTCCTGGTTCGACCCGGGCAAGGAAGCCGACGCGGCCAACGCCCTGATCGATCAGGGCGTCGACGTGGTGTTCCAGCACACCGACAGCCCGGCGCCGATTCAAGCCGCCGAACGTCGTGGCGTGTACGCGGTGGGTTATGCCTCGGACATGGCCCACTTCGGCCCGAAAGCCGTGCTGACTTCGATCGTCAACGACTGGGCGCCGCACTATATTCAGGCGACGCAGAGCGTGATCGACCACAGCTGGAAACCTCAGGATTACTGGGGCGGCTTGAAGGAAGGCACGGTTGAACTGCCGATCAGCGACCTGGTGCCGGCACCGGTGAAAGCCGAGGCCGAGCAGATCATTGCCGACATCAAGAGCGGCACATTGCAGCCGTTCACCGGGCCGATCAAGGATCAGGCCGGGGTCGAGAAAATCCCCGCAGGCGTAAGCGCGACCAATGCACAACTGGCGTCGATGAACTATTACGTGGAAGGCATGAAGGCCGAGATGCCGAAGTAAATTTTTGCTAACCACACAACACCCTGTGGGAGCGGGCTTGCTCGCGAAAGCGCTGTGTCAGGCAACTCATGTTTCAACTGATACGACGCCTTCGCGAGCAAGCCCGCTCCCACAGTTGGATCTCAGCGTATTCAAGGATTGTGTATGGATCAGCTTCCGATCATCGACATCAGCCCGCTCTACTCCACTGACCAAGACGCTTGGGCCGCCGTCGCCGAGCAGATCGACCACGCCTGCCGCGAATGGGGTTTTTTCTACATCAAGGGTCATCCGATTTCAGCGCAGCGCATCGACGCCGTGCTCGATCAGACTCAGCGTTTTTTTGCTCTGCCCGCTGCAGAAAAACTCCAGATCGACATCACCCAGACCCGTCACCATCGTGGCTACGGTGCGATCGCCACCGAGCAACTCGACCCGAGCAAGCCCAGCGATCTGAAAGAAACCTTCGACATGGGCCTGCATCTGCCGGCCAATCATCCCGACGTGCTCGCCGAAAAACCGTTGCGCGGGCCGAACCGGCATCCCGCGCAAAGCGGATGGGCCGAATTGATGGAGCAGCACTACCTCGACATGCAAGCCCTCGCGCAAACCTTGTTGCGGGCGATGACCCTCGCGCTGAACATCGAACGCGACTTCTTCGACAGCCGCTTCGTTGATCCGGTCAGTGTCCTGCGCATGATTCACTATCCACCGCGTCACACCGCCAGCTCCGCCGAGCAGCAAGGCGCCGGCGCGCACACCGATTACGGCTGCATCACCCTGCTGTATCAGGACAGCGCCGGTGGCTTGCAAGTAAAGAACGTCAAGGGCGAATGGATCGACGCGCCGCCCATCGACGGCACCTTCGTGGTCAACCTCGGCGACATGATGGCGCGCTGGAGCAACGACCGTTATCGCTCGACGCCGCACCGGGTGATCAGCCCGCTCGGGGTGGATCGCTATTCGATGCCGTTCTTCGCCGAGCCGCATCCGGACACGCGCATCGAGTGCCTGCCGGGTTGTCAGGACGCACAGCACCCGGCGAAATATCCGACCACCACCTGTGCCGAATTCCTGCTGTCGCGCTTCGCCGATACCTACGCCTATCGCCGCGAGCAGGAAGCCGTGTGATGGTTTCGCTTGGTCAGGTTTTGCCAATTGTTTCGGCGCGCATCTGTAGAATGCCGTCATTGCACCTGATGAGAAAAGAATATGTACGACTGGCTCAACGCCTTGCCCAAGGCTGAACTGCACCTGCATCTGGAAGGCTCGCTGGAGCCTGAGCTGCTGTTCGCCCTGGCCGAGCGCAACAAGATCGCCCTGCCGTGGAGCGACGTGGAAACCCTGCGCAAGGCTTACGCCTTTAACAACCTGCAGGAATTCCTCGATCTGTATTACCAGGGCGCCGACGTATTGCGCACCTCGCAGGATTTCTACGACCTGACCTGGGCCTACCTGCTGCGCTGCAAAGCACAGAACGTGATTCACACCGAACCGTTCTTCGATCCGCAGACCCACACCGATCGGGGCATTCCGTTCGAAGTGGTACTCAACGGCATCGCCGCCGCGCTGAAAGATGGCGAGCAGCAGCTGGGCATCACCAGCGGTTTGATCCTCAGCTTCCTGCGCCACTTGAGCGAAGAAGAAGCCGAGAAAACCCTCGATCAGGCGCTGCCGTTCCGTGACGCGTTTGTCGCGGTCGGTCTGGACAGCTCCGAGATGGGCCATCCGCCGAGCAAGTTCCAGCGCGTGTTTGACCGTGCCCGTCACGAAGGCTTCCTGACCGTGGCCCACGCCGGCGAAGAAGGCCCGCCGGAGTACATCTGGGAAGCCATCGATCTGCTGAAAATCCAGCGCATCGACCATGGCGTGCGCGCCATTGAAGACGAGCGCCTGATGCAACGGATCATCGACGAGCAGATCCCGCTGACCGTGTGCCCGCTGTCGAACACCAAGCTTTGCGTGTTCGATCACATGTCCCAGCACAACATCCTCGACATGCTCGAGCGTGGCGTGAAGGTCACGGTGAACTCCGATGACCCGGCGTACTTTGGTGGTTACGTGACCGAGAACTTCCATGCGCTACATGAGCATCTGGGCATGACCCAGGATCAGGCCAAACGCCTGGCGCAGAACAGCCTGGATGCGCGACTGGTAAAGCCGTAAGCAACAGCGCATGACCAATGTGGGAGCGAGCTTGCTCGCGAATGCGGTGTGTCATTCAACGAAGATGTTGTTTGATGTAACGCTTTCGCGAGCAAGCTCGCTCCCACAGTTGGTTTAGGGTTCAGCCAATAACATCTGCTTCAGTCAGCTCTTCGAGGGTTTTCCCCCGCGTCTCCATCCCGAACAGCCACACCACCCCCGCCGCTATCGCAAAGCACGCCGCGCCCAGCGCAAACACCCCGCCCTGCCCGGTAATCGGGAACACCAGCCCGGTCACCATCGGCCCGAGCAACGAACCCACACGGCCAATCGCCGAGGCGAAGCCCGAACCGGTTGCCCGCGCCGACGTCGGATACAACTCCGGCGTGTAGGTGTAGAGCACCGCCCACATGCCGAACAGGAAAAACTGCATCAGCAGCCCGGTGCCGATCAGCAGCGCGACGTTGCCGCCAAACACCGCGCTCTGCCCATACAGAAACGCCATCACCCCGCCGCCGAGCAACGTGACGATGCACACCGGTTTGCGCCCCCAGCGCTCGACCAGCCACGCCGCCATGAGAAAACCGGGAATGCCGCCCAGGGAAATCAGCACCGTGTAATACACCGACTGCGTCACGGCAAAACCGGACTGTTGCAGCAGCGCACTGAGCCACGACGTCAGCCCGTAAAAGCCGAGCAGCGCAAAGAACCACAGGCTCCAGATCATCGTCGTGCGCTGGCGATACTGCGGCGACCAGATCTGCTTGAGCGCCGCAAAGAAGTTACCCGGCGGCGTCACGGTACGCGGTAAACGAATCGGTTCCGGCAGCGCCGCACCGCCGAGCGAGGAGCGCACCCGCGCCTCGATGCCGTTCAACACCTTGTCCGCCGCCTCATGCTTTCCGGCCTGCTCGAGCCAGCGCGGAGATTCGGGAATGAAAAACCTGATCGCCAGTACAAACACCGCCGGCACCGCCAACACCAGAAAGATGTCGCGCCAGCCAATCAGCGGCAGCAGAAAGTAAGACAGCACGCCGGCGGCCACGAAACCGAGCGGCCAGAAGCCGTCCATCAACGCGATATAACGACCGCGTCTTTGCGCTGGAATCAGCTCGGAGAGCATCGATTGGGCAATCGGGAATTCCATGCCCATGCCAATCCCCAACAGGATGCGAAACAGCGTCAGCGTCTCGACCGTTTGTGCCGTCGAGCACAGATAACTGGCCACGCCCCACAGCACGATGCTCCACTGAAACACCGGTTTGCGCCCGAAGCGATCAGCGAGCATGCCCGACAACGAAGCCCCCAGAACCATGCCGAAAAAGCTCGAACTGGCGAGCAGGCCCGCTTGCGCACTGCTCAGGCCGAACTCGGCTTTGATCGAGCCGAGCAGGAACGTCATCATCGCCAGATCCATGGAGTCGAAAAAAAACGCCAGCGCGATGATGATGAAAATGATCCGGTGATAACCGCTGATCGGCAGTCTTTCCAGGCGTTCTGCCGCGCTGTAGCCGTGAGTGTCCATGCCGCTTCCCCCATCCGAAATGTCCCCGGATCGAGTGTGCGTGATAGCGACACGGCGTTCGTGCTGGATGCGACCTGTTCGCAGTCGTGGGCGACGCCAGCAGCACAGGCGCGGTTCCGGGCTCGTTGACGGATGCTCTACAACGCCATTTCCAGCTCGGTTTCCTGGGCGAAACGATGCAATTCCCGTTGACCGGTAGCCGTCAATTGCAAGGCTCGAGAATCGTTGGGCAACGTCAGCCAACCGGATTGCATGAACAACTGCAACAACGCCGCACCGAGTGAGCCGCCCATGTGCGGACGACGTTCGCTCCAGTCCGGGCACGCGCACGCCACTTGTACATTGCGATGCGCCAGCGCCTGAACGAACACGCCGCGCCCGGCCAGCAGCTTCGCGCCCTTGTGGGTCACCACGACGCGTTGCTCAAGCTGTTCGATCCAGCCGGCATCGAGCAAGCGTTGATACAGATCCGCCGCCAGCGTCCCGCCGAGATGGTCATCGCAAAAACGCGCGCGCAGCAGCGACGACGGCGCGGTCCTGGGTTTGGCCATGGGCGTGGTGCGTTTGAAGACCTCGGGAATTTCCCGGGGAGCGCTGGCGATGGTGGCGCTGGCCAATGCTTCTATCGCAGCACCGACCTCCGGTGCCGAAAGACGGAAAAAGCGTTTGCGACCACGGACTTCGACCTTCAACAGACCACCCGTGGATAGCCGCGCCAGATGCGCACTGGCCGACGACGGCGACAGCCCTGCCAGTAGCGCAAGCTCCTCGGTTTGCCGGGCCGCGCCATCCATCAACGCCCACATCATCGCGCTGCGCTTGGGGTCGGCCAGCAACGTGGCAATCTGGCTGATGCAAGGTGCATGTTCCATGTGTTCACTCCCTGTTGAATCGTATCGTCTACTGCTCGAAGACATCTTGGCCGCTAATGAGTCATCGGCCAAGACGCGAAAATCGCCATGAACCGGGGCGAGGCAAGCCACTGACGCAGCCTGCTCCGGCACAGAAACCGCAGCAGTTGCGTGACCGTCACTCGAAGACTGGCGACGCGGTGCAAGAGTCTCCGGGCCGGGGTGTCGGTGCTGGCGTGAGGCGGGCGCTAGTATAAGCGGGTTAGCCCGCGCGTCCCCCGCCGGGGCCTGCGCAGGTGGTGATTGTTCCTGACAGAAATTTCTCTATTTACCTGCGACTAATGATCAACTTCCGAAAAAACGGGAAATTGACTACTCAATTCGGCGCATCGGCTGGCGAGCATTTCCCGCAGAAGGTTCACCGGCTTACTCAATTGGGCGCGATGGGCGCACAACAAATTCAGCGGTGCACGCTCACAGAGCAACTCTGGCAGCAGCACTTTGAGGCGCCCGGCGAGTACATCGGCGCCCACGTCCAGCCACGATTTATAGGCAATCCCGGCACCGGCCACTGCCCACAGGCGCACGACGTCGGCATCATCGCTGAAACGGTCGCCGGTGACGGTCAGGCCGACTTCACGTTTGCCGTCGTGAAAACGCCAGTGGTCATGGACCCGGCTGCCGAGCATGTACAACAGGCAGTTGTGCTGGGCCAGTTGTTCAAGCTGGCGCGGTTCGCCGTGGCGGGCCAGATACGCCGGGGAGGCGCACAGCACACGACGGTTGTGCGGGGCGATGGGTAAGGCGATCAGGCTGGAGTCCTCCGGCTCGCCATAGCGCAAGGCGATGTCCACCGGTTGCCGAAACAGATCGGCGATGCGGTCGCCCAGCAGCAGGCGCACGGTCAGTTTCGGGTGTTCGCGCTGGAACGCGTCGAGCCAAGGCAACAGCAGGTTGCGGCCAAAGTCCGACGGTGCCGACAGCTGCAACACCCCGCTGACCTGATCCTGGCCGCTGGCCAGCAAGCGTCGGCCTTCATCCAGATTGCTCAGCGCTGCCCGCGCGTATTCGAGAAAACCTTCGCCCTCGGCCGTCAGGCGCAGGCTACGGGTCGAACGCGCGAGCAAGCGCGCACCCAGTTGCTGCTCGATACGTTTCAACGCCGCACTGGCCACGGCCGCAGACATGTCCATCACCCGCGCTGCCGCCGACAGACTGCCCAGATCCGCCGCCCGGACAAACAACTGCAAATCATCGAAACGCAGCATCGTCAGCCTCGATTATCAAAAAAATATTGAAAGAGACTGCTCTTTTAGCCGGTTTTATCTCGCGGAGAAATAGCTAATCATCGCGCCATCGCATTCATTCCGCTTCCCTGGAGCCGAGCATGTCCCAGCCATTCACCGCTATTGCCACCCTGATCGCCAAGCCTGGCCAACACGATCTGCTCGAACAGGGCCTGCGCGCCTTGGTTGAGCCGAGCCGCGCCGAAGACGGTTGCAGTCAGTACGACGTGCACCGCGACCTCGCCGACCCGCAGGTGTTCTATGTGATCGAACACTGGGCCAGCGAAGCCAGCCTAGAGACGCACAATGCCAGCGCGCACTTCCAGCATTTCCAGGCCAGTGCCGGCCACGCCATTGAACACTTCCAGCTCAAGCGCCTCGGCGCGATTGCCTGATGTCCTCTTCTATTAACTGTACGGAGCCACTCATGAAAGCCATCGCCTATTACGCCTCTCTGCCGATCAGCGACGCCAAATCCCTGCAAGACATCGAACTGCCGGAGCCGGTTGCCGGCCCGCGCGACGTGCTGGTGGAAGTCAAAGCCATCTCGGTCAACCCGGTCGACACCAAAGTGCGCCAGAACGTGGCGCCGGAAAACGGTGCGGCGAAAGTGCTCGGCTGGGACGTTGCCGGCGTGGTCAAGGCGGTTGGCAGCGAAGTGACATTGTTCAAGGCCGGCGACAAAGTCTTCTACGCCGGCTCCATCGCCCGTGCCGGCGGCAACAGTGAGCTGCACGTGGTGGATGAGCGCATCGTCGGCCATATGCCGAAATCCCTCGGTTTTGCCGAAGCCGCCGCACTGCCGCTGACCGCGATCACCGCGTGGGAATTACTGTTCGAACGCTTGCAAATCCGCGAAGGCAAAACCAAAGAAGACCAGAGCCTGCTGATCGTCGGCGCGGCCGGCGGTGTTGGCTCGATCCTCACGCAATTGGCCAAGCAACTGACCGGCCTCAAGGTGATCGGCACCGCGTCTCGCGAACAGACCCGCGATTGGGTCAAAGCGCTGGGCGCTGATCTGGTCATCGATCACAGCCAGCCGTTGAGCGAAGAGCTCAAGCGCGCCGGGATCGACAGCGTGACTCACGTCGCCAGCCTGACCCAGACCGATCAGCATCTGGACCAACTGGTTGAAGCCCTTGCACCGCAAGGCAAACTGGCACTGATCGACGATCCGAAGTCGCTGGACGTGAGCAAGCTCAAGCGCAAGAGCCTGTCGCTGCACTGGGAGTTCATGTACACCCGCTCGCTGTTCGAGACGCCGGACATGATCGAGCAGCACAAACTGCTCAACCGCGTGGCGGAGCTGATCGATGCCGGAACGCTGAAGACGACCGTGGGCGAGCACTTCGGCACGATCAACGCGGCGAACCTGCGTCGTGCCCATGAGTTGCTGGAAAGTGGCAAAGCCAAGGGGAAAATTGTTTTAGAAGGTTTCTAAGATCGGCAGATCGCGGCGTCCGGCAGCTCCTACAGGGGCTGCGGGGGCTTTTTGCCGTCAGTCCGATGCTTGACCGTTGTCACAATTGCGATCGTATTCAGGTCTACAATCGAAGCCTCTGCGATACATCTTTTACGCAAGGGAGGTCAGCAATGAAGATCCTGATAAAAGAAGTGGCAAAGTCTCAATGGCAGGTTCGTCTCGACCAACACGCCGTGACATTCCGCAGTGAAGCCGAAGCCTTGGCCTTCACCCGCACCCTCGAAGCGCGACTTTGCGCGCCCCATCAGATTCCCGACCGCAGCCAGCAGCGCGCCGCCGGCTGAGGTTATTTATGCCTCGGCCTGAGCTTGTGCCAGTGCCCGGGCATTCTGCAAACGGCGGGTGAGCAGCGCCACGCACACCACCAGCAAACCGCACAGGCTGATGACCGTGGCCATCGGCACGGCGGTGCCGTCGTGCAACACCCCCACCAGCGCCGAAGCCGCGGCAGCGACGCTGAATTGCATGCAGCCGAGCAGCGCCGAAGCACTGCCGGCCCGAGCACCCTGCCCGTTCATTGCGCAAGCGGCAGCGTTCGGGCTGATGCAACCCAGGCTCGACACGCAGATGAACAGCGGAATCAGCAGCGGCCACAAGGATTCGGTGTGCATTGCGCTGACGCCAAGCAGCGTCAGCCCGGCGGCAAAATACACCCACACCGCCCGCGACAACAGGAACGCCGGACCACGCTTGGCCAACATTCGTGCATTGACCTGCGCGACCAGAATGAACCCCGCCGCGTTGGTACCGAACAGCCAGCCAAAATGTTCGGCCGGTACGCCATACAGTTTGATGAAGATAAACGGTGAGCCGGCGATGTAAGCGAACATCCCGGCGATGGCGATGCCACCGGTCAGGGCATGGCCGAGGTAAACCCGATCCTTGAGCAAGCGCCCGTACTGACGCAGCGCGCCGGACAACGGCTGGCGCGGCATGTGCGCCGGCATACTTTCCGGCAGGCCCAGCGCCACGGCCAATCCTGCCAAGGCACTGAACCCGGTCAGCACCAGGAATATCGACTGCCAGCCTGTGGTGTTGACCAGCAGACCGCCGAGCATCGGCGCCAGAATCGGCGCCAGGCCCATCACCAGCATCAATTGCGAAAAGACTTTCGCCGAACCCACCGCGTCGCATTTGTCGCTGACCACCGCCCGGGAAATCACCATCCCGGCACAGCCGCCCAACGCCTGGACGAAACGCGCACCGATCAGCCATTCCAGATTCGGCGCATAAGCGCAGGCCAGCGACGCCAGGGTGAACAGCGTAAGCCCGACGAGCAACGGGATGCGTCGGCCGAAGCGATCGGCTACCGGGCCATAGGCCAATTGGCCGATGGACAGACCGGCGAAATACGCCGCCAAGGTCATCTGCACGTGTTTCTCGTCGGTGCCGAACGCCAGCGCCATCGAGGGAAAGGCAGGTAAATAGAAGTCGATCGCCAAGGGCCCGAAGGCGGTCAAGGCACCGAGGATCAAAATGGTACGGAAGTTCATCAGGCATCCAGGTAGACAAGTCGCAGCCCGACAGTCTAGCCGCGCCCGAACGCCTTGAACATTCCGATAGCTCGCTAACGATCAATTTCAGACGAGCTTCACCTCATATCCCTCTTCGCGAATCGCTTCGATGACCTGATCAGCCCCCAACGCGCTTTCGACGCCGACTTCTTTCGCTGCCAGATCGACGCGCACGCTGGCCGCCGGATCCTTGGCCTGCACGGCGTGGGTGATGGCTTTGACGCAGTGACCGCAGGACATGCCTTGAACGTTGAACACTTGCATGGAGTGACTCCTTTGAGTGAGGTTGCTGCCACTTTCGAGCTTGCCACGATGGCAAGGTCAAGTTCTTCAATAAACTGCCGGGCTGGCAATCGGCGCCGCGCTCGGCCAAGCTGCGTACATCAATGACTCGACTCAGGAGATTCAGCCATGCGCTGGTCAGCTTTCAGCCTGTTTGGCTTTCTCAGCCTCTTTGCCGCCGTTCCTCAAGTACAAGCTGTCGGCGAGGATTACGGCGTTCTGATCATTTCCCGCGAGCGCCTGGAAGTGGCAACCTCCTGCGAAATCGGTGTGTATATCCAGGATCAGCTTTCGGCGCGCCTGTTTCAGGAACAGAGCACGTCTTTCAACCTGCCACCGGGCACTGTATCGCTGCGTCTGAAACTGCTGCCGGGGCAAGTACCGGGTTGTAATCCAGGCTTGCTCGCACCGGGCTCGCAGGAAATAAAACTGCACGCGGGCGATGTGCAGAAGTACCGGATAGCGATGACACAGGAAGGCATGTACCTGAAGCGCGCCGATCTCGGCTATTAAGCAAATCCCGATTGTGGGAGCGGGCTTGCTCGCGAAGGCGCCGTATCAGTCAACTCATTGCTGACTGACACACTGCCTTCGCGAGCAAGCCCGCTCCCACAGTTTGTTTAGCAGCGCGTTGAATAATGGCGCTTGACCTTGCCCGCATGGCAAGGTTGATCCTTGTAGGCAACTTCTACAGGGAGTACGACCGATGTCCGATTCCATCACGTTCGATCTGCCGATCGCCGGCATGACCTGCGCCAGTTGCGCCGGTCGTGTCGAGCGGGCGTTGAGCAAAGTCAGCGGCGCCAGTGCCGTCAGCGTCAACCTCGCCACCGAGCAGGCCCGCGTACAGGCGCCGGGCGACAGCCTGCCTGCCCTGATGGAAGCGGTTGAGCGCGCCGGTTACAGCGTCCCGCAGCAGAGCCTTGAGCTGAACATTGACGGCATGACCTGCGCCTCGTGCGTCGGTCGCGTCGAGCGTGCCCTGCACAAAGTCCCCGGGGTGAAAAGCGTCAGCGTCAATCTGGCCAACGAGCGCGCGCACCTTGAACTGCTCGGCCAGGTCGATCCGCAAAGCCTGCTCGGGGCCGTCAGCAAGGCCGGCTATTCCGCCAGCGTCTGGCAAGCCGAACACCCGCAAACCGATAATCAGCAACAGCGCCTCAAGCATGAACGCTGGGCGCTGACCTGCGCGATTGCCCTTGCCCTGCCGCTGGTGGCGCCGATGTTGCTGCAACCGTTCGGTATTCACTGGATGCTTCCGGCCTGGGCGCAATTCGCCCTCGCCACGCCGGTGCAGTTCATTTTCGGCGCACGTTTCTATGTCGCCGCGTGGAAGGCCGTGCGTGCTGGCGCCGGCAACATGGATTTGCTGGTCGCCCTCGGCACCAGCGCCGGTTACGGCCTGAGTCTTTACGAATGGGCCACCGCTGCCGGACGCATGCCGCATCTGTATTTCGAAGCGTCGGCGGTGGTCATCGCTCTGGTGCTGCTCGGCAAGTATCTGGAGAGCCGCGCCAAACGCCAGACTGCCAGCGCCATCCGCGCGCTGGAAGCGTTGCGTCCGGAGCGGGCGATCCAAGTGATCGATGGCCGCGAGCAGGAGGTCGCCATCAGCGCCCTGCGCCTGAATGATCGGGTGCTGGTCAAACCCGGCGAACGCTTCCCGGTCGACGGCGAAGTCATCGAAGGCCAGAGCCATGCCGATGAGGCGCTGATCAGTGGCGAGAGCCTGCCGGTGCCGAAACAACCGGGCGACAAAGTCACCGGCGGCGCGATCAATGGCGAAGGCCGTTTGCTGGTGCGCACTCAGGCGCTCGGCGCCGAGACGGTACTGGCGCGGATTATTCGTCTGGTGGAAGACGCTCAGGCTGCCAAGGCCCCGATCCAGAAACTGGTGGATAAAGTCAGCCAGATCTTCGTACCGACGGTGTTGCTGATCGCTCTGGCGACACTGATCGGCTGGTGGCTCTATGGCGCGCCACTGGAAACCGCACTGATCAATGCCGTTGCAGTGCTGGTGATTGCCTGCCCTTGTGCACTGGGGCTTGCCACGCCGACGGCGATCATGGCCGGCACTGGCGTAGCGGCGCGTCACGGGATTCTGATCAAGGATGCCGAAGCACTGGAGCGCGCCCATGAAGTCAGCAACGTGGTGTTCGACAAGACCGGCACGCTGACCTCGGGCACGCCGCGCATCGCCCATCTCAGTGCAGTGGATGGCGATGAAGACGCACTGCTGAAACTGGCCGGCGCGCTCCAACGTGGCAGTGAACACCCGTTGGCCAAAGCAGTGCTTGATGCGGCGGGCGAACGCGGCCTGCACGTGGCGGATGTCAGCGACAGTCAGTCGCTGACCGGTCGCGGCATCGCCGGCAATCTTGAAGGCCGGCTTCTGGCGCTGGGCAATCGGCGGTTGCTCGAAGAAAGTGCTTTGAACGCGGGTAACCTGAGCGAATCCGCCCAGGCTTGGGAAGCCGAAGGCCGCACGCTGTCGTGGTTGATCGAGCAAAGCCCTGAACCGAAAGTGCTCGGCTTGTTCGCCTTCGGTGACACCTTGAAACCCGGCGCGCTGGAAGCGGTGCAACAACTCGCCGCCCGCGATATCCACAGCCATCTGCTGACCGGCGACAACCGTGGCAGCGCGCGCGTGGTCGCCGAGGCCTTGGGCATCAGCAATGTCCACGCCGAGGTGCTGCCGGCGGACAAAGCCGCAACCGTCACCGCGCTGAAAAAGACCGGCGTGGTCGCCATGGTCGGTGACGGCATCAACGACGCCCCGGCCCTTGCCGCTGCCGACATCGGTATCGCCATGGGCGGGGGCACCGACGTGGCCATGCACGCGGCGGGCATCACCTTGATGCGCGGTGATCCACGGCTGGTACCCGCAGCACTGGAGATCAGCCGCAAGACCTATGCGAAGATCCGCCAGAACCTGTTCTGGGCCTTCGTCTATAACCTGATCGGCGTTCCGCTGGCCGCCTTCGGCTTCCTCAACCCGGTACTGGCCGGGGCTGCCATGGCGCTGTCGAGCGTCAGCGTGGTGAGCAATGCGCTACTGTTGAAAACCTGGAAACCCAAGGATCTGGAGGAGCACCGATGAACATCGGCCAAGCAGCCAAGCAAAGTGGCCTGAGCGCGAAAATGATCCGTTATTACGAGTCCATCGGTCTGCTCAAGGCGGCGCATCGCACCGACAGCGGTTACCGGGTCTACGGCGACGATGACCTGCACACGCTGGCCTTTATCAAGCGCTCGCGGGACCTGGGATTTTCGCTGGAAGAAGTCGGCAAACTGCTGACGCTCTGGCAGGATCGCCAACGCGCCAGCGCCGATGTCAAAGCCTTGGCCCGCCAGCACATCGACGAGCTGAACCAGAAGATCCGCGAACTCGGCGAATTGCGCGACACCCTGCAAGACCTCGTCGAGCACTGCAACGGCGACCATCGCCCCGATTGCCCGATCCTCAAGGAACTGGCGTCGGGCTGCTGCGCGTAACCCGCTCGCGCTTGAGCGCGAGAACTTTTACCAGCATCAACGTACTGAGCGGGATGCCGTGGAACAGCATGACCACGGCACCCGGCGTCCACCACGCGTAGAACGGCGCGGCGATCAACATGCCGATACCGAAACCGGTCATTTGCAGCAAGGTCAGCACGCTGAAAATCGGCAGGCGCAATTGCTCGGGTTCGCGTTGCAGGCGCGACATCAATCCGACCTCGGAAAAGCCATCGCCCAGCCCCGCCGGCAAGGAAAACAACAGCAGACCGTAGAGGCTGTGTTGCTGGAACATCAGGATGAAGCCGCAGGACATCAGCGCCACGCCGAAGAAAAACCGTCGTTCGAGATTGATGTTGTCCGAGCCTTTGAGACGGCTGGCGATACGTGCGCCCAACAGTTTGCCACTGGCCCACACCGCGAGCATCAGGCCCAGCGTGGTGCTCGCCGACTCGGGCGTGAGCAGTTTGGAGATGATCGGAAAGCCGACGTTATGTGCAGCGCTGCCCAGGGTGTCGGCCAGGGTCACCGCGAGCATCGCCGCAATCACCGGAGCAGCACGCAGGCCTTGCTTGAGCGCTGTCCATTCGCCGCGTCCGGGTTCGTTGTTGACGGTCGCGGGGGCGAACCGCAGCGGCACGATCAACAACGCCGCGAGCAGGTAGGTCAGCGCATTCAAAGCGAACACCGTTTCAAAACCAAACCCCGCCACCAGCAAACCTGAAACCAGGCTGCCGCCGACCATCGCGGCGGATGAAGCCGAGGTGATCCAGGCGTTGGCCTTGAGCAATTGATCGGCGGGGATCAAACGCGGCAACTGGCTGTTGAGGCCGATGGCGAACATCGAATTGCCCAGGCCCAGGCCGAAGGCGATTACCGGCAACAGCAAGACCTGTTGGTTGACGGGCACAATCAACAACAACCCCAGCACGCTGGCGCGCAGCAGGTCGAACGCGATCAGCGGTGCGCGGCCGCTGCAGCGGCGGTAAAACGCGGTGCCGATCAGGCTGGCAAAAATCCCCCCGCCCACACGACTGGCGAGAAAGATCCCGACGCTCATGGCGCTGTTGCTCAGCAGGTAGACGTAGGTGGCGAGCGCGACCATGTTGAGGAAAGCGCCGAAATCGGAGATCAGTCGGGCGATGACGATCAGGTGGGTGTTGCGCGGGGTGGTCACATTCAGTCCTTGAGTGTGGTTGGAGCGGTGGACAGTAGACGCGAAATTGCAGGGATCCGAAAGTGCCCCTCACCCTAACCCTCTCCCAAAGGGAGAGGGGACTGATTGGGGGATATTCCTGAGCTGCACCGACGTGAAGGAGCCTCACCGAATCCATAATCAACTCGGTATTTCAGGTCGATGTAAATCGACAGACAGCGCGGTCGGCTCCCTCTCCCTCTGGGAGAGGGCTGGGGTGAGGGACTTCTGGGGCTTGCGGTTCAAACAAAAAACCCGGCCGAGGCCGGGTTTCTCGTCAAGCGATCACTGCATCCACGGGGGTGGCGGTGGCTCTTCGGACTTGCCTTTCGGCTCGTCGTCCGCTGCGCGGATGGCCTGCTTGCGTTCCTCGTCGAGGCGCGCCGCTTCAATCTCGCGCAACACCCCGCCAACGTCGGCCAGGTCTTCCGGATCATCGAACTCACCGGTCAGCACACTGTTCGGGTGCAAGGTACCGGCTTCGTACAACGCCCACATTTCCTTGGCGTACTTGGTCCTCTTCAACTCCGGGGCGAAACGCCCGAAGTACGAAGCCATGTTGCCGACATCGCGCTCGAGCATGCTGAAGGCGTGGTTGTTGCCGGCCGCGTCGACCGCTTGCGGCAGGTCGATGATCACCGGGCCGGTCGGTGTCAGCAGCACGTTGAACTCCGAGAGGTCACCGTGCACCAGACCGGTACACAACATCAGCACGATCTGCGAAATCAGGAACGCGTGATACTCGCGCGCCTGATCCGGCTCCAGCACCACGTCGTTCAGACGCGGCGCAGCGTCGCCGAACTCATCGGCCACCAGCTCCATCAACAGCACGCCGTCGAGGAAGTCATACGGTTTGGGTACCCGCACACCGGCACCGGCCAGACGGAACAGCGCCGCCACTTCGGCATTCTGCCAGGCATCCTCGGTCTCTTTACGACCGAACTTGGAGCCTTTCGCCATCGCGCGAGCCTGTCGGCTGTTGCGCACCTTGCGGCCTTCCTGATACTCGGCCGCCTGGCGGAAACTGCGTTTGTTCGCCTCCTTGTAGACCTTTGCGCAACGTAACTGATTGCCGCAGCGCACCACATAAACAGCTGCTTCTTTGCCACTCATCAGTGGGCGCAGCACTTCGTCGACCAGACCGTCCTCGATCAGGGGTTCAATGCGTTTTGGAGTCTTCATCAGCTTTTATTGTGGGTCCTTTATTACCAAACACGCGAATGTCACTCGTTATACGGCAATCCTCGCATCACGGGGAGGGGTTGCCGACCTGTGAACGTTGAGAATGCACACACTGTGCCGGATTAAACAGGGCCAACTCTGCGCTCGCGCATCGACCGTGGGGAATCATAGCCGAGGCCGTTGTACTTGTTGGTACATGCCGGCAAGGGCATTTGCGACAGAATCTGACATCGGCGTGATGACCCTTCGGCAGATTTTTGCAAAGTCGCCTCAATTTCCCTGTTTTGCAGCCGAAGCCCTCAATGACAGAGGGATTTGTCCGCCAATCGTTCCACAACAATCAGCGATGCCGCACTCAGGGAAACGGGTGATCCACAACGTTTTCGGCTGCCAATAAACCACAAGTCATCTGCACTGCGTGGGCCTACAAGAAAATCTGGAGCGCGGATGAACATCAAACAGAAATTGACGTGGGCGTTTGCAATCATCGCCTGCTTGCCGGTGGTGCTGGTCGCCACCCTGGTGGTGCTGAACCTGCGCAGCGATGCCCGGGACAGTTTTGTCGACAGCAGCGGACGCGAAATTCGCCAGGTCAGCAATGCCATGCAGCTGTTTTTTGACGGCATCAGCCAGAACGTCGATTACCTGGCATCGCAACCGCTGATCAAAAACACCGACGACAGTCTCAAGACCTACATGAGCGCCAACGCCGAATCCATCCCGCAGGGCGAGATGGACAAACAGGTCTTCGCGTTCCTGCAGGATCTGGGCAATGCCCACCCGGCTTACGCCTATGCGATTGTCGGCACCGCCGCCGGTGGTTACGTGTCGTGGCCGGACGATCCCAAACTCAACAACTACGATCCGCGTCAGCGGCCGTGGTACAAGGCCGCCCAGGCCAAACCGGGCAAGCCGTTGCGGACCGCCGCTTATTACTGGGCGCAGGACGATGCGACCTACGTCAGCACCGTGCGTACCATCGACAATAAACTCGGCAGCAACGGCGGCGTGGTCAGCATCGACGTGACGCTCAAGCAGCTCACCGAGATCGTCAAACAGATCAAGCTGGGCGAAACCGGCTACCTGATGCTCCTGGAAAACAGCGGTACGGTGCTGGTCGATCCAAAACAGCCGGAACACAACTTCAAGCCCCTGGACAGCCTCGGCGAGGGCTATGCGCAACTGGCCAAGGCCGGCAAAGGCCTGGTCGAAGTCGAGCTGAACGGCGAGCGCTACATGGCCAACGTCTGGCCATCGGAGCAATTGGGCTGGACCTTCGTTGGCCTGATCAAGCAGAGCGATGTGATGAGTTCTGCCACGCAGCTGACGTGGCTGATCGCAATCATCGCCGCCGTGCTGGCCGTGTTGTTCGCCGTGGTCGGCGCCAGTTTCGCCAGCCTGATCGTGCGCCCGATCCGCAGCGTCGCCAGTGGTCTGGAAGGCATCGCCCAAGGCGAAGGCGACCTGACCAAAAACCTCGACATCCGTGGCAACGATGAAACCGCGCAATTGGCCAATTGGTTCAATCAGTTCCTCACCGCGATCCGCAGCCTGATTCAGCACATCGGCGGCGCCGCCGGGAAAATCCTCGCGACCTCGCAGAGTTCGACCCGCGTCTCGAGCGACATGGCCGAAGCGGCCGGGCGCCAGCGTGAAGCCGTCGACATGGTCTCGACGGCGTTCCACGAAATGGTCGCCACCGCCAACGAAGTCGCACGCTCCTGCAGTCAGGCGGCAGACTCGGCCGACAGCGGTCAGCGCCAGGCTCGCCAGGGCCAGCAGCAGATCGATGCGGCGGTGCACAGCGTCGATCAATTGAGTCAGGAGCTGGAGCAATCGGCGCAGTCGATGCAGCAACTGGAGCGCGACAGCAACGATATCCAGTCGATTCTCGGCACCATCCGTTCCATCGCCGAGCAGACCAACCTGCTGGCGCTTAACGCTGCCATCGAAGCGGCGCGCGCCGGTGAGCAGGGCCGCGGTTTTGCCGTAGTTGCGGATGAAGTCCGTGCGCTGGCCAAACGCACCGCAGATTCAACCGCGGAAATCGATGGTCTGCTCGGCAATCTGGCCAAGCGCACCAGTCAGGTCACGCAACAGATGCACGCCAGCCTGGAGGTGTCGCAGCAGTCGGTGACGCGCATCGGCGAAGCGCGCGAAAGCTTCGGCCAGATTCGCGAGTCGGTGGACGTGATCCGTGACATGAACACGCAGATCGCCACCGCCGCCGAAGAACAGCATCAAGTGGCTGAAGACATCAATCGACACATCAGCCAGATTCACGGCGATGCGCAATTGGTGGCGGAACTGGCCAATTCGGCGCGCCTGGATTCGCAGAGTCTGGCGGGGTTGTCGAATGAGCTGGATGGGTTGGTTCGCCGGTTTCGTACCTGAGCCTCAACAGCCACCCTCACTCCAGCCCTCTCCCAGAGGGAGAGGGGGCTGACCGAGGTGTCTGGCGGCATGCATCGACCTGAAATACCCCGTCGATTATGGATTCGGTAAAGCAAGATCAGGTCGGTGTAACTCTAAAGCATCCCCCAATCATTCCCCTCTCCCTCTGGGAGAGGGCCAGGGTGAGGGGCTCTTTTAACGTTCGATAATGGCGGTGACGCCTTGCCCGCCCGCCGCACAAATCGAGATCAGGCCCCGGCCCTTCCCCGCCGCGTCGAGCAACTTCGCCAGGTTCGCGACGATGCGCCCACCGGTGGCGGCAAACGGATGCCCGGCCGCCAGCGAACTGCCCTTCACATTGAGCCGGCTGCGATCGATCGAGCCCAGCGGCGCGTCGAGGCCCAGACGGGTTTTGCAGTATTCGGGATCTTCCCAGGCCTTCAGCGTGCACAGCACCTGAGCCGCAAACGCTTCATGAATTTCGTAATAGTCAAAATCCTGCAAGGTCAGCCCGTTGCGTGCGAGCAATCGCGGCACGGCGTACACCGGTGCCATCAACAGCCCTTCGGCGCCGTTGACGAAGTCCACCGCCGCCGCTTCGCCATCGCGCAGATAAGCGAGAATCGGCAAGCCGCGCGCTTTCGCCCATTCCTCACTGCCCAGCAGCACCACCGCCGCGCCATCAGTCAGCGGCGTGGAGTTGCCCGCCGTCAGCGTGCCTTTCGCGCTTTTTTCGAAGGCCGGTTTCAGCGTCGCGAGTTTTTCCAGGGTCAGGTCCGGGCGCAGGTTGTTGTCGCGGGTCAGGCCAAGGAACGGTGTCATCAAGTCGTTGTGCCAGCCCTCGCTGTAGGACGCGGCGAGTTTGTGGTGGCTTTCGAGGGTCAGTTGATCCTGCTCTTCACGCGGGATGTTCCAGGTCTGCGCCATCAGCTCGCAGTGCTCGCCCATGGACAGGCCGGTGCGTGGCTCGCCGATGCGTGGAAAATCCGGAATCAAGTGTTGCGGTCGCAGTTGCAGAAAGGTTTTCAGCTTGTCGCCGGTGGTTTTGGCACGGTTGGCTTGCAGGAGAATTTTGCGCAAACCTTCGCTGACGCTGATCGGCGCGTCCGAGGTGGTGTCGACACCACCAGCGATGCCACTCTCGATCTGGCCGAGGGCGATCTTGTTCGCCACCAGAATCACCGCTTCCAGACCGGTGCCGCAGGCTTGCTGAATGTCGTAGGCCGGCGTCGCCGGGGACAGGCGCGAGCCGAGCACGCATTCGCGGGTCAGGTTCATATCTCGTGACAATTTCAGCACCGCACCCGCCACCACTTCGCCGAGGCGCTGGCCGTGCAGGTTGTAGCGTTCAATCAGGCCTTCGACGGCGGCAGTGAGCATCGCCTGATTGCTGGCCGTGGCGTAGGGCCCGTTGGAACGGGCGAAAGGGATACGGTTACCGCCGATGATCGCGACGCGGCGCAGCTGACTCATGAATAACTCCTTTTCCGAAGGTATGAATTCAGCCAATCCCTTATAGGAGTGAGCCTGCTCGCGATAGCGGTGGGTCCGATAAACATTTCTTGACTGATACACCGCTATCGCGAGCAGGCTCACTCCTACAGGGGTCAGCTGTGTTTCTGAATGTGGGTTCGGCAACACAAACGCCGGGGGCAAACTACTCTGCTGTTCTAGCGTAGGCCTTATTGCGTGAATCGAACGATTGATTGCCATCGGCAGTCCACACTTTGAACCCCGACTTCTGGAGAGCGTTCCATGTCTGACCGCTATATCGACTTCGCCAACTCATCCATCGGCCACCGGCTGGTCGGGGCGCTGGGCCTGCCGTCGCCGGTGCGACTGGAACGCTGGCAGGCCGGGCGCCTGCGGCCGGTGGAAGGTGCGCTGCTGATCGGCGGCGGGCCGCTGGCCGAGCGTGTCATTGCCTTCGCCAACCGCTTGACCGACGGCATCTACCGCTACGGCGAACAACCGGCGAGCGCCACCGAATGGATTCCCGGCCACGGCCCGAAACTCAAAGCCGTGGTGTTCGACGCCAGCGAATTGCTGCACACCGACCAGCTCAAACAGCTGCGCGAATTCTTTCAGCCGTTGATGAAGAACCTTGAGCACAGCGCCCATCTGGTGATTCTTGGACGTGCGCCGGAAACCCTCAGCGATCCGTTTGCCGCCAGTGCACAACGAGCGCTGGAAGGCTTCTCCCGCTCGCTGGCCAAGGAATTGCGCAGCGGCGGCACGCTGCAACTGATCTACGTGGGCGAAGGCGCTGAAGAGCAACTGGAAGGTCCGTTGCGATTTTTCCTCTCGCCGAAAAGTGCGTTCGTCTCCGGCCAGGTGATTCGCCTGACCGCTTGTGCAACGCCAGTAACGGACTGGACGCGCCCGCTGGCCGGGCGCAAGGCGCTGGTCACCGGCGCTGCTCGCGGTATCGGTGCATCCATTGCCGAAACCCTGGCTCGCGATGGTGCCGAGGTGATCCTGCTCGACGTCCCGCCGGCCAAGACCGATCTGGAAGCCCTTGCCGCCCGCCTCGGCGGTCGCGCGATTACCCTGGATATCTGCGCTGCCGATGCCGCCACGCAACTGATCGAACAACTGCCGGACGGCCTCGATATTCTCGTGCACAACGCTGGCATTACTCGCGACAAAACCCTGGCCAACATGACCCCGGAATTCTGGGACGCGGTGCTGGCGGTCAACCTCAATGCGCCGCAAGTGCTGACCCAGGCGCTGCTTGACAGCGGCACGCTGCACGATGATGCGCGGGTGATTCTGCTGGCCTCGATCAGTGGCATTGCCGGCAATCGCGGGCAAACCAACTACGCCGCGAGCAAGGCCGGGCTGATCGGTCTGGCGCAAGCCTGGGCGCCGACGCTGCTGGAGCGCGGCATCAGCATCAACGCCGTTGCGCCCGGTTTTATCGAAACGCAGATGACCGCACACATTCCGTTCGGCCTGCGCGAGGCGGGCCGACGCATGAGCTCGCTGGGTCAGGGCGGCTTGCCGCAAGACGTCGCCGAAGCGGTCGCGTGGCTGGCACAACCGGGCACCGGCGCGTTCACCGGGCAGGCGCTGCGGGTCTGTGGACAAAGCGTTCTGGGGGCTTAGGCATGAGCATCGAATGGCATACGCTGGATCGCGAACCGAGTCTGCCCGGGCTGTACGCACGGGCGGCGACGCGACGCAAAATCACCGGCACACAATTGCCCGACAGTGGTTTGCGCTGTTGGGTCGATGTCGATGGCAAACGCCTGGCGGCCTATCGCAAGGTATGCGGATTCGTCGATGACGGTCTGTTGCCGCCGACGTATCCGCACATCCTCGCCTTCGCCCTGCAGATGCAACTGCTCACCGCTAAAGCATTTCCGTTCCCGCTGTTGGGGCTGATTCACCTGAGCAATCGCATTCGCGTGTTGCGCCCGATGGGCGGAATCGCTCGGGCGCAGGTGAGCGTGCGCGTGACCAATCTGCAGGCGCATCCCAAAGGTGCGACGTTCGATTTGCTGACCACACTGGACGATCAACTCGGCCCACTGTGGGAAGCGGAAAGCCAGATGCTCTGTCGCGGTGTGAAGCTTGACGGTGAGCCGGTCGAGCACACTTGGGAGCCTGCGCAATCGCTGGAGGAGGTGGCGCGCTGGAAAGCCCCGGCCGATATCGGCCGGCAATACGCCAAAGTGTCCGGCGACTACAACCCGATTCACCTGAGTGCGGCCAGTGCCAGGTTGTTCGGTTTTCCAACAGCGATCGCCCATGGATTGTGGAACAAGGCGCGGACACTCGCGGCGCTGAACGATCATCTGCCCAAAGCCAACCTTGAGATCGCCGTGCACTTTCGCAAACCGGTGCGCCTGCCGAGTGAGGTGACGTTACTGGCGAGTGCGGCGGGCTCCAGTGGTGAGTTGCGTCTGCTCGGTGCGCACGACCTGGAACACATGGTCGGGCAGTGGCAACCGATTGCCTGAGTGCTCGGGACATCGTTAATTGTGTGTATATAACTTAAGTTTTCGCCGTCCTCCCCCCTTCCACTGAAAAAACCAAGGCCTTGATTATCAAGGCCTTTTTTCGCGCGGTTATATCGTGAGTATTAGTTCCAAGGCGCTGAACTTCACCTTATATATAAAGGCGTTAATACCAACTTGAGAATGGTGCGAAACCCGCCCCTGGACTGAGATTGAGCACAACGGTCGAAGGCATCACCGACAACAGATCGGCGAGTCATCGAAGACAACGAACGTTGTGACAGGTGCAAGGAATCTCAATCATGAAAACTCAAGACGTGTGGTGCAAATCAGCAATCGCTCTGGCATTGATCCTCTCCCTTGGCCTCACCGGTTGCAGCAGCGGCGGTGGCGGCCATCACAGCAGCTCCGGCAGTTCTGCGGCGGACGGTACGGCCGGCACGGGCGACACTGCGGGGTCTGGCGGTACGGGCGGCACCGGCGATACTGCAGGGACTGGCGGAACCGGTAGCACTGGAGGCACAGGAGGCACGGGTGATACCGCAGGCACCGGCGGAACCGGTGGCACAGGCGGGACCGGTGGCACAGGCGGGACTGGCGGAACCGGTGGCACCGACCCGACCAATCCAACCAACCCGACAGATCCAACCGATCCTACCAACCCGACCAATCCAACCCCCGCGTTGGTCACCACCACACTGGTACAGGATGTCGGTAAAACTGTCGCTGGCGTCGGCGATGGCGTTGGCCAGATCGGCGACTCGCTGAGCACTGTTCCTGTTGTCGGCGGCGTTGTACAAAGTGCGGCCAACACTGCCGGCAATGTCGTCAGCACCTTGGGTGACGGTGTGACCAATGGCGTGGGCAAACTGGCCACTGACCCTAAAGGCCTGACCACCACCGTTGCTTCGGTTGGCGGTGTAGTGACTGATGTCGGCAACGGCGTTTCCGACCTCAGCGCCAAGCTGTCGACTGCAACCGGCAGCGTTCCGGTGGTGGGCGGTGTTGTCACCAAAGTCGCGCCGCTGCTTGATGGTGTCGGTGAAAAAGTCACCATGCTCGGCAATACCCTCGACACCACATTGAGCAGCGGCCCGACCAGCCAACTGACAAACAAACTCGGCGGTAGCCTGGTGCCGGTGATCGCGATGGTCGAAAGCACTACGGACAAACTCGGCGCGACCACAGGTCTTGGCGATCCACTCAAAGGTACGATCGCGCAAGTCGGCGGCGCGGTGAATACCCTGGGCGGCAAGGTCACCGATGCGGGTAACGGTAATGCCTTGACCAACACACTCGGCGGCGCGTTGAGCAACACCGGCACTGCAGTCGGCAAGGCCGGTGGTCTGCTGTCCAACGGCACCGGCTCGGGTACTGGTGGTGTGGGCGGTGGTCTGGGCGGCACCGGCTTGTTGCAAACTGTTGGCGGAGCCGTGGTCAACGTCGGCGCAGGTTTGAATGCCGGTAACACCAATGGCGTCGTCAGCGCAGGCGGCGTGACCGCTGTCGGATTGGGTAATACGGTCGCTTCGCTCAACACCGTGCTGGGTGGCTCGGGCACCCCGATCACCGCGCCAACCTCACCTCTGGCAACGGTTGGCGGTGCAGTGGGGGCTGGCCTGAACCCGGTCACCAGCGCGGTTACCACTGTGACCCAACAAGTCGGCGCGGCTACCGGTATCGGATCACCCGTCGCCGGTCTCACTGGCCAGGTTGGCGGCGCGGTCAGCAGTATCGGCAGCACCATTGCCGCGACCAACAACCCGGTCACCACAGCGGTCGGAGGTCTGGTCACTAACGTCGGCAGTACCGTCACAGCAGTCGGCGGCCTGGTCAACGGCGGTACCAGCGGGGGCACCACCGGTGGTGTGGGCGGCGGGCTCGGCGGTATCGTTGGCGGCCTGACTGGCGCCCTGGGAGGCAACAAACGCTAAATTGCACCTGGCCGATTCGACGGCCTCACCTTCAGCGCCTACGCTTGGTTGAGGGCGGAAGATTCCCACGAGTCTTCCGCCTTTTTCTTAGGAAAATTCAGCCCAGCGCTGTGATCTGAACATGGAGTGTCCTATGCGCGTAATGGCATCCCTGCTGTTCCTCAGTCTCAGTTCCGCCGCCCTCGCCGACACCCTGCCCAGCTTTCTCAACAGCAACGAAACCATCCGCAATCTGCCGGTGCCGAACCTGCCGGCCGACGCCTATCGTCCGAGCGCCACGCCCGTGCAGGTGCCGGACGCCGGTGCAGCCGCCGCGCAACCATTGTTGATGGACACTAAAATCAATCTGCAAACCGTGCAGATCGAAGGCGGAACGCTCTATCCACTCAACGAACTCGCCGAAATCTATAAACCCCTGATCGGTCATGAGACCCGTCTCGCCGATCTGATCGAAGCGACCCGCAACATCACCCGTCGTTATCAGCAGGACGGTTATCTGCTGTCGTACGCGTTCTTGCCGCAGCAAAATTTCAATGACGGCGTAGCGCGTGTGGTGTTGGTGGAGGGCTATGTACGCGATGTGCAGATGCAAGGCGATATCGGCCGAGTCAAAGGTCTCATCGATAAACTGGCAGCGAAGATCCAGGCCGAACGGCCGCTGAGCCGCAAGACCTTCGAGCGCTACACCACGCTGATGACGCGCGTCCCCGGCGTGACGATCCAGGCCCAGGTGCCACCGCCCGGCACCACAGACGGCGCCACCACCCTGATCGCCCAGGCCAGTCGCAAACCCTTCACCAGCACGCTGAGCACCACCGAAGACAACCGCAACGGTACCCAGGCCTTGCTCGGCGTCAGCAGTAATTCGCAAACCGCGATGGGTGAGCAACTGAGTCTCAGCGGTCTGTTTCCACCGGGTGACGATCACGAGCATTACTACCGCCTCGACTACAACCAGTTCATCAATGACGAGGGCGCGCAACTGGCGCTGTCTGCCTCACGCTACCGCGCTGATCCGGGCACCAATATCGTCCTCGACAATGGGCTGCAACTCAAACCGCACCGCGAAAACGATCGCTATTCGATCGGTTTCACCTTACCGCTGATTGCCGCCTCCAACGAACTGCTGACAGCCGGCTCGAGGCTTTACGCGGTCAACGACAAGACCCGCTACAGCGTGATCGGCTACCCACTGAGTGTCGAAGAACGCACCGACATCCGCGCCCTCGCCTTCGAGAGCGACTGGCGCAAAGCCGATGCCCGGCAACTGCGGATCCTCAGCGGCGGCGTGTACCAGGGCCTCGACAGCATGGGTGCGAAAACCAACAACACCGCCATCGACCTCGACTTCTTGCGCCTGCGCCTGTCCGGCGTGCAAAGCGACAAGTTCTTCGACAACTGGCAAGGCGTGCTCTCGGCCGCGCTGTACTGGAGTGACGACTCCCTGCCCGACAGCGAGCGTGCAGTGTTCGGCGGGCAGAATTTCGGGCGCGGTTATCCCGACGATCAAGCGTCCGGCGACAAAGGCTGGGGCGTGGCCTACGAGGTCAACTACAGCTTCAACCGCGAGGGCAACTGGGTGCGCATCCTGCAACCGTATGTCGTGCTCGACCGCTCGCGCAGCTGGTTCAACGAATTGCCGGTAAAGGCCAACAATCTGTCATCGACGGCGATCGGACTGCGGTTTGGCGATGCCAAGTACTACAACATCGCGCTGGAAGCAGCGAAGGCGATGTCGGATGAAGCGCTCGACACGTTCAATCGCAAGCCCCGGTACAGCATCAGTTTCAGTTATCAGTTGTAAGCCGAGACACCCAGGAGGCTTCTGCAGCGGCGGGTGGAGTGTACAACCGGCAGATATCTGTCGGCTGTCAGTCCACCATCGCGAGCAAGCTCACTCCTACAGTTGGATTAAGTGCATTCAATTAGAAATGGGTCGGGTGTCAGGACGCCTTGGTCGGATCGCCGCCCGGAACAGTCTCCCCCCACAGAAAAGCCATAGCAAAACACCGCACACCGCACACACCGCGCATCGCTTCCGCTCCTCACCACTCAACAGGATGAGCGTTAGCTCGGCTGCAGCTTTTGATCTGAAGGCCCGTCGGCAGGCTGAGTGGAGGGATTGATCCGGGGGTGGGAGCGCAGCGACCGTTTGGCGAAGCCAAACACAGCGAGAGGAGGTGCAGCGGAGCAAACCGGAGACGCTGCGCCCGGATCGATCCCGGAGCGAAGGAACCCCGAGCCTTAGCGAGCGGGCCGTACGTCAGGGCACAGACCTTTGGTTCCTTTGGGGCGTTTGCCAAAGGGACTCGCCGTAAGGGCGAAACCGCCAACAGCATCACCCGCAGCAACGGATATTCCCCCCCCAAGCACGGTGGGCCCAAAGGCCGCCGAGTTCAACCTCAACCAACCTGAACCTTAGGCTTGGGAAACAAATTATCCAGCGTTTCCAAAAGCCGAACGTGATAAATCGGCTTGCGAAACAGATCCAGCACCTGCAACCGCAGCATATCGCTGACATCCTCCATGTCCGCATGCCCCGACGTCACAATCACCGGCAAATGCTGCCGGGAAGTATGCTCACGCAAGCGCTTGATCAACGACATGCCGGATTCCTCCGGCATGCGCAGATCGGTAATCACCAAGGCAATATCCGGATGCCGGGTCAGATGATGCAACGCCAGCTTCACCGACGTCGCCGTATGACAGACAAATCCCTCACCCTCCAGCAACTCGGCCAGCTCCAGCAACGCGTCCTCTTCGTCGTCAACCAGAAGCAACTGTTGGCGGGGCAGCGAAGAAGCATTCATGGGGCAATCCCTGAAAACTGAAAGTAAACCCGAGTGTAGCCCGACATCAGCCGGGCATTAAGCTTCGTTTCAGCTCAAGAGGACGGCGCAGGCGTGGTCGACACGGCCGTTCCGCCCAGCGCCACCAGCAAGTTGTTGAACATGACCATTACGCGGCCACCCACTGGCGTAACGAACACAATGACCACCACCGCGACCATCGCCACCACAATCGCATACTCGATGGCCGATGCAGCGTCATCATCAGCCAGGAAGCTGCGGGCACGAATCATCAGGTATTCAAAGAGCATCGCCGTTCTCCTTGGTCGTCAGGGTCTGGTCACGGCGGTGCCGCCCAGTCCGGTCAAAATGTTGTTGAAGTAGAACAACACCCGACCACCGAGGGGGGTCACAAATGCCACAACCACCACGGCCACCATCGCCACCACGATCGCGTACTCGATGGCCGATGCTGCCTCCTCGTTTCTGAACAACAGACGCACCCGGGCCATCAGGTAATCAACAATCATCTGGAACATACGTCCACTCCTTCGCGCCTCTGGCGCCGATGTCGCACTACAGCGGCTAGGTTCCACCGTGCCATCTGAGCATTGTCAACAAACCCCCACCCAACAACTGTAAGAACGGATTAACCGGAAAGTATTAATCCGATCGCGTTTACGCCACTGGCTGCTGTTAATTGGACAAGACTCATACTTTAGTGGGTTATTTTCCTGTCAGTAATGGCGTTTTTGCTTGGATCAGCTAGCTTGGAAATAGCGAAATAGTTGCATGTTCATAGCTGCCGGATTGGAAACTTCTCTCGCTAGCAAAAGCAGTGGGTAGTGCAGCAGGAAAGGGAGAGCCGTCATGAACAGTCGCGTCACCATGGGCCTTGCAGCCATCCTGTTACTCGGAGCCATTTTTGTCGGTTACTGGGGCCTGGTACTCAGTCGTCAACCGGCACCCGTCGCTGCCGTCCCCGTCGACTCCACCGTCAGCGTTGAAAAAACTGTCGCGATTGCCGAAGACCAGACACGCCAACCGGTGGTGGTGCTGCTGCACGATGTGCCGCCCTTCACTGCGCTGACAGCCACCGATGTGGCGGTGGAAAAACTGCGCAGTGCACCGGCCGGCAGCCTGAGCAGTATCGAACAGGCCGTCGGCCGCACGCCTTGGCGGCCGCTCAGCGCCGGCACCTGGCTCAACGAAGAAAGCTTCACCGCTGGTGGTCCACTGGCACGCATGATTCGCAGCGATGAACGTGCGCTCACCGTGGCCGTTGACGAAGTGATCGGCGCGGCCGGGCAACTGATTCCCGGCGATTACGTCGATGTCTTGCTCTATCTGCGCCAGGATTCGAGCAACCTGGAACAGTCGGCGCAGATCGTTTTGCCGGCCATGCGCGTGCTTGGTGTCGGCGATCAATACGGCCTGACCAATGACGGCCAACCGGCCTCGCCGGCGCTGAGCGCCGAGGAAAAACTCAAACAGGATCAACGTCGCATCGCCGCGCGCACTGTGGTGCTGGCGGTGCCGGAACAACTGCTCAGTCGCCTGATGCTCGCCACGCATGCCGGCACCCTGCGCCTGGCCGTGCGCAGCAGTGAAGAGCAACGCCTGGCCAAATACTGGGCCGGCGAACACCAGTCTACGGCCCATCTCGACACCGCCAATCGACAACTCTTTCAATTCACACAGCTGGCCTTGGGCGCCGCACCGAAAGCACCTTCCGGCGGCGGTTCCACAGCGGCTGCGAGGCCTGCCGTGGAAATCATTCGCGGCAATCAGCTCACCCAACAAAACCCATGACTGCGCAAGGATCCAAGGGCATGCAGAGTCGTTTCAGGCCGCCATTCAAACCCGTGCTGCGCGCCCTGCTACTGATGGGACTGTCGATGGACGCTGCGCTTGCGGCGGTCGGTAATTGCTCGGCATTGGGGCGCATGCCGCCGGTGATCGAAATCGGCGAAGGGTTCCAACAGGACGTGCAGTCGCCGGTAGCGATCACCCGTCTGGCAATCGGCGATCCGAAAATCGCCGACGTACACGCCAACGGCAGCTCGTCCTTTCTGCTCACCGGTGTTGCGCCCGGCGCCACCAGCCTGATGGTCTGGACATCGTGTTCGAGCGAGCCACGCCAAAGCATGGTCTTCGTGCAGGGCGCCGCCACCGCTGCGCTGAGCAGCAGCAGCCTGCCGTCGGATGATCCGGGCCTGCCGTCGCAAGTGCAGACCGACATTCGGTTCGTCGAAGTCAGCCGCACCAAACTCAAGGAAGCCACCGCCTCACTGATCGGCACGCGCGGCAACTTTCTGTTCGGCTCGCCCGGCACCCTGCCACCGATTGACGGGGTGCCGCAGCCCCGCCTGCCGGTGGACAACTCACTGTTCAACTTCTCGTGGGTCGGCGGCAAGACCATGGCAATCATCAATGCCCTGGAAACCAGCGGCTTCGCCTACACCCTCGCGCGGCCGAGTCTGGTGGCGCTGAACGGGCAGAGCGCAAGTTTTCTGGCCGGCGGTGAAATCCCCATTCCGGTGCCCAGCTCCGGCAGCGACAGCGTGTCGATCGAGTACAAGGAATTCGGTATCCGCCTGACCCTGACGCCCACCATCATCGGCCGCGACCGCATTGCCTTGAAAGTCGCCCCGGAAGTCAGCGAACTGGATTTCAGTAACGCCGTGCAGATCGCCGGCACCACGGTGCCAGCCCTGACCATCCGCCGCACCGACACCAGCGTGTCGCTGGGCGATGGCGAGAGCTTCGTCATCAGCGGCTTGATCAGCACCACCAACAGCTCGCAAGTGAACAAGTTTCCCGGCCTCGGCGACATCCCGGTGCTCGGCGCATTTTTCAAAGGCTCGCAGATCAAGCGCGAAGAGCGCGAACTGCTGATGATCGTCACCCCGCACCTGGTGCAGCCATTGGCCGCCGATGCCCAGCTGCCATCGTTACCCGGGGAAAAACTGCGCAATTACGACCCGAATTTCTATCGCATGTTTTTTCTTGAAAACGGCAACTTCGACAAGCGCAGCGGGTTATCCCAATGAGCCAGAACCTGAGCCAGACCTTTCTCGCCATCACCCGCAACAGCACCGATCTGGAGTGGCTGCAGGGCGCGCTCGCGCCGCTCGGGCAAGTGGTCAGCGCCGGTGGCGGCAGCCTCGACGAACTGCTGGCGCTGGTCGACGTCACCTTCGCCAGCCTGGTGTTCGTCGGCCTCGATCGCGAACACGTGGTCGCCCAGAGCGCGTTGATCGAAGGCGCGCTGGAAGCCAAACCGATGCTGGCGATCGTAGCCCTCGGCGACGGCATGGACAATCAACTGGTGCTCAATGCCATGCGCGCCGGTGCACGCGATTTTGTCGCCTATGGTTCACGCTCCAGCGAAGTCGCCGGGCTGGTCCGGCGCTTGAGCAAACGCCTGCCGCCCGTAGCGCCGAACACGCAACTGGGCGGCCTCACGGTGATGTACGGCGTGCAGAGCAGTTCCGACGGCGCGCTGCTGGCCAACCACATGGCACTGGTGGTGCAAAAGAGCGGGCAGCAAACCTTGCTGCTCGATCTCGGTCTGCCGCGCGGGGACAGCCTGGCCCTGCTCGGACTGGAAAGTTCGTTTCACTTCGGCGATGCCTTGCGCCATTTGCGCCGGCTCGACGCCACGCTGATCGACAGCGCCTTCACCAGCACCGAAGCCGGCCTGCGCATTCTCGCCTACGCCAGCAACGACGAGCCGCTGGAAAACACCAGCGCCGCCGAGCTGTACATGTTGCTCAGCGCGCTGCGCCAGCACTTCCAGCACATCGTCGTGAACCTCACCGGGCAGACCGACAGCGAGGCGTTGCGCACCTTCGTCAGCCACTGCGACAAATTGCTCTGGTACACCGATCAGAACGTGCTCAACTGCCGGCGCAACCTCGCCGTGCTCAATCTGTGGCGCGAAAAAGGCATGAAGCTCGACCACGGGCGCTTGCTGATCGACCGTTACCTGAGCAACGTTGCGCCGAATTCGGAAACCCTCGGCAAGACCTTCAATCTGGAAGTGATCGCCACGCTGGCCCTCACCCCGGAAGTGCGCCTGAACGCGAAAAACCAGGGCGTCAGCCTGTTCGAACTGGCCCCACGCGAGAAACTCACCCAGAGCCTGCGTGCGCTCGGTGAACGTCTGGCCAAACGTTCCGAGGGACTGGCCAAGCCTAAAGTGACCTGGTTCGATCGCTTGCGAGGCACCTCATGAGCGCAGAAAAACTCTTCGGTGCAGCGCCCCGCAGTGGCGCCGGCAACAGCGATCACGAAGGCCTGAAACTGGTGCTGCATCGCTACATCATCGACGCCCTCGAAGAGTCGGGCAAAAACCTGCTGGAAGGTTCTCGTCAGCAGCTCGCGCAATTCGTCACCGACAAAGTCGCCGAATACATCGCGCGTTTGCACCTGGCGATTTCCCGCTACGAGATGGAACGGCTGGGCGAGGAGATCGTCGACGAACTCACCGGTTTCGGCCCGCTGGAAGTGTTGCTGCGCGATCCGTCGGTGACCGAAATCCTGGTCAACGGCCCGCACCGGGTGTTCATCGAACGCGACGGCGTGCTGCACCAGAGTGACCTGCGGTTTATCGACGCCCATCACGTCGAACGCGTGATGCAACGCATCCTCGCACCCCTCGGACGGCGCCTCGACGAATCCTCGCCGATGGTCGACGCGCGCCTGCCCGATGGCAGTCGGGTCAATGCGATCATTCCGCCGATTGCCCTCGACGGCCCGTGCCTGTCGATCCGTAAATTTCGCAAGGACATGCTCAAAAGTAGCGACCTGATGGCCATGCAGACCATCGATCTGGCGATCTTCGAGTTTTTCCAGAATGCCGTCGGCAAGCGCTGCAATATCCTGATCAGCGGCGGAACCGGCACCGGCAAAACCACGCTGCTGAACATTCTCAGCCAGTTGATCAACCCGCACGAGCGTCTGGTGACCATCGAAGATGTCGCCGAATTGCAGCTCGGCCACCCCCACGTGGTGCGCCTGGAAACCCGTCCGCCGAATGCCGAAGGCCACGGTGAAGTGAAGGCCAGTGACCTGATCCGCAACGCCCTGCGCATGCGCCCCGACCGGATCATTCTCGGCGAGATTCGTGGCGTCGAAGTGGTCGACGTCCTCACCGCGATGAACACCGGCCACGACGGTTCGATGAGCACCGTGCACGCCAACAATGCGCAGGATGCCCTGCTGCGTCTGGAAACGCTGGTCGGCCTGACCGGCCGCTCGATAGCCGAACGGACGTTGCGGCAGATGATCTGCGCCGCCCTCGACGTGATCATCCAGTTGACCCGCATGCCCGACGGGCGCCGCTGCGTCAGTGAAGTCGTGGAAGTGGTCGGTATTCGCGAAGACGTCTACGTCACCAACACCCTGTTCCGTCTCGACCGTCGCAGCGGTTTCGGCTTCCTGCGCGAAGCCGTCAATCCGGCCGGCGACAAGTTGCGCCACGAGGTCCATCCGGGCTGACGGCAAGGAGCATCGAGCATGCTGGGACCGATCATTCTCATTGTTATCTGCCTGACACTGCTGGGGCTGTCGATTCGTCTGTTCTTGCAGGGGCTGCGCAAGACTGCCACGGAAAAAGTGCTCAACCGACTGGCCGCCGGACAACCGCAACACGTGCCTGAAAAACCGGTATGGGTCGGACTGGAACGGATGTTTCTTCGCGCTGGACTGGGCCGCCCGACCGAACGTTTCGGCCTGTGGTTGAGTGTGTGGGGGCTGGCGATGGCACTGGGTTATTTCCTCGCCGACTGGATCGGATTGCTGTTGATGATCTTCATTCCGCCCCTGGCGCTGCGGCTATACATCGCCGTGCTCTACCAGCGCCGGATCAAACGCATGATCGAGCAACTGCCGCAGTTGCTCGATCACACCGTACGCAGCCTGAAGTCCGGGCGCACCCTGAGCGACGCGGTCATGGGCGGCATTGAAGCCAGCGAAGACCCACTGAAAAAAGCCATGGGCCGGGTCCAGCGCAACGTGCAACTGGGGGTGAACCTGCCCGACGCGGTCAGTGATTTCGCCGAGCTGTACGAACAGGACGAACTGCGCATGTTCGCCCTCGGCCTGAAGGTCAATCATCGCTATGGCGGCAACGCCAGCGAGCTGCTGGAAAACCTGATCAAACTGATCCGCGAACGCGACCAGGGCGCACGGCAACTGCGCGCGCTCACCGGCGAAACGCGGATGACCGCGTGGGTGCTCGGCTCGTTGCCGCTGCTGCTGGTGAGTTACTTCATGCTGACCAACCCCGGCTACATGCTGGGGATGTGGAACGACGCGAGTGGTCAGCACATGTTGATCAGCGCCGCCGTGCTGCAAGTGGTCGGCAGCCTCGCGCTGTGGCGCATGTTGCGGAGCGTCTGACATGGTCTGGCTCGCGGCTCTTATGTTGCTGCTCGGCGCCTTGATGCTGGTAATCAATCACCTGCTGGTGGAGCGCCGTCGAGTACGTCAGATCAATCAGCGCCTGCAAGGGCAGCTGGTGCGTGAGAACCGCTTCGGCAACTGGTTGCGCGCGCTCGGCAGCAGCAAGTTCGGTCAGCGCTCGGTGAGCATCGACAGCGAAACCCAGACCCTGCTCAACCGCATCGGCTGGCGCCGCGCCAATGAACGGGCGCTGTACGCCGCCTGCCAGATCGGCACGCCGCTGCTGACACTGGGCCTGGCGATCTTTCTGCAAGAGGTGTTCTTTCCCCAGGCCAGCAACCGCTGGATAGTGCCGATGCTCGCCACCGGCGGCGGTTATCTGCTGCCCAAACGCCTGCTGGCCTATGCGGCGGCACGACGGCAGAAAACCATCGCCGTGGAGGTGTCGACGTTCATTCCGCTGCTGCGCATCCTCTTTGAGTCCGGTATGGCCGTCGAACAAGCCCTGCGGGTGCTCAGCATCGAAGCGCAAAAACTGCTGCCGGAACTGACCAGCGAGCTGCGCCTGATCCTCAGCCGCGTCGATTCCGGCCTGGAACTGGGCCAGGAATTGCACAAAGCCGCGGTGATGCTCGCCGTGGACGAATTCAGCGACACCTGCGTGATCCTCCAGCAACTGATTCAACAGGGCGGCGGTGCGATGAAATCGCTGCTGGCGCTCAAGCAACTGCTGGATGACCGACGCCTGACGCGCCTGCAGGAATACATCTCGAAAATGTCCGCGAAGATGTCGGTGGTGATGATGCTGTTCCTGTTTCCGGCACTGCTGATTGTCCTCGCCGGCCCCGGTTTCACCGCAATTGCCCGGGCGTTTGCAAACTGACCCTGGTTCATGGAGAGCGTTTGATGAAAGTACTGATAATCATGGCAAGTCTGTTGCTGCTCGGCGGTTGCGCCACCGACGGCCAGGCCCCGTGGACCGCGCTGCTGTCACCGAGCAGTTGCAGCAAAATGACCCAGGAGCAGGAACTGGCCCTGAACCTGGCGGACGACCTGGCCAACGACGGCAAACTGCACGCCAGCCTGGCCAACCTGCAAAGCCTGCCGGACAACATCAGCGAAGTGCGCCTGCGCAAAGCCAAGGTCTACCGCTTGCTGGGTCGCAGCGAAGCCGAACCGTTGTATCGCGGCCTGCTTGGCGGTTGCCTGACCGCGGAAGCCGAGCATGGCCTCGGCCAGCTCTACGCCGCCCGCGGCGACAACGGCCAGGCCCAGGCCCACCTGCAACGCGCCGCCCGCCTGGCCCCCACCGACGAAAAAATCCGCAATGATCTGGGCGTGGTCTACCTCAATCAGTTGCGCTTGAACGACGCCCGTTTCGAATTTCTCACCGCCATCGAACTCAAGCAGAACAATCAATTGGCGACGCTGAATATGGTCACCCTGCTGCTGTACCAAAACGACTGGCCACAAGCCGCCGAAATCGTCAGCCGCGCGAAACTGACCCCGGAACAATTCACCGAAGCCCAAGAGCGCGCGGAAAAACTCAAGGCCCCGGTCAAGGCCAAACCGGTCGCCGGCAATCAAGTGGCCGCCGTCGCTGACCCGTTACCGCCATCGCTCAAATAAGGAGACAGCCATGAACCCTCGCAAAGGCCTGTGCTACCTGACCCTCCTCAGCCTGCCCCTCAGCGCCGCCGCCATCGACGCTGGCCCCGCCTCGGCGCAACAACAGGAAACCGAAGGCTGGCTGGTCCTGCAAAGCCGCAACAAAGCCGCCTCTCCCAAACCCCAAACGGCGACCGCGACCGAACGGGATCTGGCGATGCAGCGCTGGTTGAAGAAGTACAAATACGAGATTCCGGATTTTTATGATCCGGATGCGGGCGGGAAGATCGAGAGCAAGAATTAGTGATGGGGTGACCTTGCGGGCGCTTTCGCGAGCAAGCTCGCTCCCACAGGTGGAATGCATTGCAAAATGTGGGAGCGAGCCTGCTCGCGAACAACGATGACGCGGTGTGCCTGCCGAATCAGACCTGTGGATCCACCCGATCCAATGCCCGGTTTACCGCCAACTCGGCCAGCATGATGATCTGCTGAATCGCCAGCGCGGTATTGCGCTCGGGCCGGCTCAGTTGATCGGCAAAGTTAGCCGCCAGCGTGTTGGCCGAGGCCAGGGATTCGCAGGCGTGGGCGAGCAGGCTTTCGGTATCGATTTTCGGGTGGATGAGGAACATCGTGCTGGGTTGGCGGGGTTTTTCAGGTTTGGGGCAGAGGTAGAAATCGAGGGCGCGTTTGATGGCTTCGCGGTTTTTTTCGAGGTTGTCGGCGCGAATGGCTTCTTCGAGCGGGGTGGTGGGTTCGTGGGGTGGGTCGGGGATCAGTTTGTCCATAACAACTCCTACTTGGCTGAGGAGCCAACCTTTGTCGTTTCCACACGACAAAAGGTGGCAGCTGTACGCAGGGTGGAAAACCGATAAGTAGGCAACCGGCCAGACCGAAGCCTGCCCGCGCACAGCCGCCGCGACACAGTTTGCAGACGAAAGAAGACGCCGACAATGATTGCGGTAGCGATGCAACGCATCTACTTGAAATTCAGGTTTCCACACCCGGTCGCTGAATTGGCAGCGACAGCCAGAGACTAGAGAGCGCACGTCCGACGGACAACCTGAAAACCGTGTGGGAAGGTTCCGGTTATCTGCCACACATTTAAACAGCCAAAAGCCAACCCTCACCCTAGCCCTCTCCCAGAGGGAGAGGGGACTGATCGAGGTGTTTGGGAGAGCTACGCCGACGTGAAAGACCGAGTCGAATTCAGATTCTGAAACAGATCAAAAGCCCCTCACCCTAGCCCTCTCCCAGAGGGAGAGGGGACTGATCGAGGTGTTTGGGAGAGCTACGCCGACTTGAAATACCGAGCCGAGCTTAGATTCTGAAACAGATCAAAAGCCCCTCACCCTAGCCCTCTCCCGGAGGGAGAGGGGACTGACCGAGGTGTTTGGGAAAGCTACACCGACGTGACATACCGAGCCGAACTCAGATTCTGAAAAGCCCAAAAATCGGCTCCCTCTCCCTCGGGAGAGGGCTGGGGTGAGGGGCAGCAACAACGCAAATCAAAAGCCAAACACCCGCGCTCTTCACCACTCAATAGGCCGAGTGTCAGCTCGCCTGCTCTTGATCTTGATCCACGGGCGACGTCGGAAGGCTGAGTGGAGGGAGTGATCCGGGCGTGGGAGCGCAGCGACCGTTTGGCGCAGCCAAACACAGCGAGAGGAGGTGCAGCGAAGCAAACCGGAGACGCTGCGCCCGGATCGATCCCGCAGCGAAGGAACCCCGAGCCCCAGCGAGCGGGCCGCACGTAGGAGCAAGCCTTTTTGGTTACTTTTTCGGCGTCTGGAAAAAGTGACCCGCCGTAAGGGCGGAACCCTAAGCCGCCATCACCCAAAAAACGGATATACACACAAAACCACCCACAGCCTGGTCGGCCCAAAGGCCGCCAAGTCAATGCGCCGTAACCCGCTGCCGAGAAGCAGAAGCACTCGGCGACAAAGCCAAAGCCAACTGCGTCCGATTATGCATATGCGTCAACCGCAACACCTGCGAAACATAAAGCTTCACCGTGTTCTCGGTAATCCCCAACTCACAGGCAATCTGATAATTGGTCTGCCCCTTGCCCACCAGCCGCGCCACATCCAATTGCCGCGGCGACAACTGATTGAAAATCGCCGGCATCTCCTGCGCCTCAGCCTCGACAGGCTCCCCCCCCAGCACATCGCGAACCACCGCCGAAGGACTGCGCCGCACCTTGTCCAGATCCTGATAAAGGTCATCGATCGACTCAGACAAATACTGCAACTTCTGATTCAAATGGCCCAATTGCAGATTCTTCTGCCGCTCCTGTAAAGCCACCTCCTGCCGCTGCACCCCTTCGAGCAACTCATCCAGATCGATCGGCTTCTGATAATAATCGGCAATCCCCGCACGCAACGCTTTGATCACATCCTGTTTGTCAGCACGCCCGGTAAGCATGATCGCCTCAAAAGCCCGATGCTTGCCCGCCAGCCGCTGCAACGCCTGAATCAACTGAATGCCATCCATGTCCGGCATGTGCAGATCACTCAGCACCAGACCGATCTGCGCGTCCTCGCTGAAACGCTCGATCGCTTGCAAACTGGACTCGCACGGCACACAGCGATAACCGTTGCTTTCAAGAAACTCGCACAGCTCCTCCACAATCAACGGCTGATCGTCGACCACGAGGACTTTTACCGCAGACGAAAGCTTGTTCACGTGCTACTCCATTGCCAGGCCAAAGCTGACCATTCCTGTACTGCCAGCCTTTGGCTGTATAACCAGTTCATTTGAAAGTAGACGTACTTTCCGACTATGTACATAGGACTAGTGGCATCTGGCGACTAATGGATCCAAAGCATCACCAACACGGCCCCCACCAACACGAACGGTGCAAATGGCAGCTTTTTTGACTTATCTGGCGCCAGATATCGCAGACGATCTCTAAGCCCTTGACTCATATGGAGCCAGACTCTTGGCGCCAGCAGCAGCCAGACCACGCTTGCGATTCCCGCGCCAATAAACACGCCGAGAATGAACAGACCGTCCGTCGCAAGCCCCAGAGCTGTCATTAATTTCACATCGCCGGCGCCCATGCGGCCCAGGAAAAAACCCGGCAGGGTCAGCGCCAGCGCGATGAGGCAAGCCCACCCTCCCTGCCCCGCGTCAGCGCCCAGCCAGGTGTTGCCAGTCCACAACAGCCAGATCAGCGCCAGCGCCGCCGCACCGAGGGTCAGCCCATTGGCAATGCGTCGCTGGCGGGCGTCTTGCGCCGCGCACAGCCCCAGCCAGATCAGGAGAAGAAAACTGTACATCCGGTAAAAACCGTCCATTTTTGCGGAATGATTCTATGCTGATACTACGCAGTGACAGTCAGGGTAGACGCACTCATGAAAACCGGCTTTCGCAAGTCGCAAAAAGGTGCGGTGGCGATCGAGTTCGCCTTGGTATTCATCATCTTTTTTGCCGTGTTTTACGGTCTGGTCAGTTACAGCCTGCCGCTAGTGATGATGCAATCATTCAACCAGGCCACGTCAGAAGCGGTGCGCCGCAGTGTCGCGGTCGACCCCAGCACCCCCAACTATTCAACCGTGGTGGTCAACACCGCTAACGCCACGCTGACCCAGCAGTTGTCCTGGATCCGTCCGGTCTTCAACCTCGTGATCGGCGTTGACACCAGTGTCGAGTACAGCGCGACGGGCCTGCTGACGGTGCAGGTGAATTACCCGGTCAGCAAGCTCAATCAGGTCATGCCGTTTCTGGTCCTGCCGGGCATCGGCACGGTACCCAGTCTGCCCACCTATCTGACCGCCAGGTCGAGTCTGCAATTTTGACCTCGGGGGACAAACTGTTCGGGCGCTTGCTCAAACGCACACTGCCCGCCGCCCATGAGTTGCCCGACCCGCTCGGCTCACCCGCAACAGGCCTGCACCTGTACCTGAACGATGACGGTGGCGTGCTGCAAATGGCCGGACCGTTACGACATCTGCTGGCGCAGGTCAAACCTCACGATGCGCCCTTACCGCTGAACGCCTATCTACTACCGCACAGCACCCTGATCATCGAAGGCCGACCCAGGGAGTGGCAGGGGCTGTTGCTTGATCTCGACTTCTTCGGTCTCGGCGAGCAAACCGTACACGTGCGTGGCTGGGTTCAACCCCTGGGCGACGGCTGGCTGATGCAGTTGATCGATATCGCCGACTTGCTGCGCGAACGCCAACAAGCGCACCAGCGTGATGCCTGCCAATGGCTGGCCGGGCAGATCAGTGAACAGTTGCGCGCCTGCAGCCAGCTGCGTTTACCGGTGATCGTCAGCGAACAATTGCAAATGATCGCCCAGCGCTGGCACATCCCCTGTCTGGCGCTGGCCCTGCTCGATGATGAGCAACAGGGTTGGCAAATCTATCGTCAGTATCGCGCCCACGATGCACCGAACCTGTGGCACGACCAGCAGCGTCTGGGCACGCCGCTGGACAGTCTGAACGGCGCCGCGCCGCAGCGTGTCGGCGCGCATCACGGCCTGGATGAGCATTCTCGGGTGCAGGTCCTGTTTGGCAGTGACGAAGGTTTCGCGGTGCCGTACAGCGATGAACGCGGTGTGGTGGCCTGGCTGCTCTGCGGGTTTTATCCCGTGGACAGCGCCGCACCGTACCTGACCGAGCGTGACTGGATGGCACTGCTCGGCGCGCTGGCCGGGCCGCTGCTCGGACGCCTGCGTGAACAGCAGCATCACCTGCAACTGGAACGCATCGAGTCGCTGCAAACCCTGCTCGGCACTGGCTGGTGGGAGATCGTCGCCGACAACGACAATATTCAACTGGCGCCCACACTGGCGGCAGCTCTGGACCTGCGCCCCGGCGAATTACCACTGGAAGACTGGCTGAGGCAAATCCATCCCGCCGACCGCGACGAATTGCGCAGTCGTCTGCTGGCCCTGCAACAACACGGTGAAACCCTGACGCTGTCGGTACGCCTGCGCGGCGGCGATAACGAGCAGGCACCCACGTGGTATCGCGTGCAAGGTCAGGTGATTGGCAGCGGCGAGCAGCGCCGGCGGGTCGGTTTCATGCTCGACATCAGCGACATCCAGAACCAGCAACAACGGGCCGCCGCCGCACATGCCCGGCTGGATAACCTGATCGCCAGTTCGCCGGCGGTGATTTACGTCCAGCACTACCACGAAGGCGCGCTGATCCCGGCGTTCTTCAGTGCCAGTCTGCAGCCCTTGCTCGGCTGGAGTCTTGAAGATTGCGGCGACGGCGCTCTGGTCGAGATGATCCATCCCGAAGATCGCGATGTGTATTTCGCTCGCAGCCGTCAGTTGCTGCGCGAAGGTTCGGTGCGCAGCCGTTATCGGCTGCGCGACCATCATGGCGAGTACCACTGGCTGCTCGATGAAGCCCGGCTGCTGCGCAATGACCTTGGCCTACCCGTGGAAGCGGTCGGTTTGTGGCTCGACGTCACTGAAGCGACCCTGGCGGCCGAACAGGTGAAAAAAAGTGAAGAGCGCTACCGGATACTGGTGGAGGATTCGCCGGCAATGATCTGCCGTTACCGCCCGGATCTGATTCTGACTTTCGGTAACCGGCCACTGGCGAAATATCTGGAATGCGCGCCGGAAGAACTGCCGGGGGTCGATCTGGGCAGCTGGATGTCCGAAGAACAACGTGCAGCATTCGTCCAGCGCCTCGGCTCGCTGACAGCAGAACAACCGGTAAGCACCGCAGAGATCAGCCTGCAACTGCCTGGCCGTGAACACGCCTGGTGGGTATGGTCGGATCGCGGGGTGTTCGATGAACACGGCCATCTGATCGAAGTACAAGCAGTGGGCCGTGACAACACCGAGGTGCGCCGCTCGCAGCAGCAACTCACGCAAAGCGCGAAAATGGCCACCCTTGGCGAAATGGCCACCGGCCTCGCCCATGAAATCAATCAGCCGCTGAACGTGATGCGCATGGCCATCGTCAACGTACTCAAGCGCTTGGGCAACGGCGATGTGCAGGTCGACTACCTGACCGACAAGCTCAAGCGCATCGATGCGCAGGTGCAGCGCGCAGCGAAAGTAGTCGATCACATGCGCGTATTCGGCCGCCGTTCAGAGATAGAGCAGCAACTGTTCAATCCCGCCTCGGCCATCGAAGGCACGCTGTCGCTACTGGCCGAAGGCATGCGCGGCAAAGGCGTGGACTTGCGCATCAGCGAAACCGGGTTCGAGGTTCAGGTGCGCGGCTACGTCGATCAGCTTGAACAAGTGCTGATCAACCTGATGGTCAACGCCCGGGATGCGCTGCTGAGCAAACGCGAGAAGGACTCAAGCTTCAAACCGTGGATTGCGATCTATGCCGAACGCGATGAACAGAGCGTGCGGCTGTGGGTCGAGGACAACGGGGGCGGCATTGATCCGCGTTTGCTGGAGCGGATCTTCGAGCCGTTCTTCACCACCAAGCCGATCGGTGTCGGCACCGGGCTGGGGCTGTCGGTCAGCTACGGCATCATCGACAACATGGGCGGCGAGCTGAGCGTGCGCAATTCGCTGGAGGGCGCACGGTTCTGCATCGAGTTGCCGCTGGCGGTGGACGCCTAGATCACCAGATAGGCCTTGCCAGTCTGGCCGCAGGTCATGTTGGCACCGACCTCGACGTCCATCAGGTTGATGCCCAGGCCTTTGAGCAGGTTGTTCAGCAGCGGATCGAGCAACGGGCTGATCAGGTTGGTCACCACCGGCAGCAATTTGCCGGTGACATCGCTGATCAACGAGGCGACCCCGGTAACGATCGCACCCAGTGGATTGCTGCCCTGCGGTTTGTAGACGATCAGATTGATCCCCGCGAGGGTGTTCGACAGGCTGCCGACGACGTTGTTGGTCGGCACGGCAGGCAGCACGCTCGGCGGCAGTTTGAGGTTGGCCGGGGTGGCGAACGGCGTACTGCTGGAGAACACCAGGTCCTGGGAGTTTTGCGCAACGCTGGTGTCGAGTTTGATCGCAATGCCGCCCGCGCCGTATTGGACATGGGTGTCAGGGTCGCAACTGCCGATGCCGAGAATCTTGTGGCAGGTGATGATGCCGAGATCGACCAACGGCAACGGCGTGACGGTGGGTTCGGCGGAAGAGGAGAATGCGCTGGTCGCGTCGATCTTGCCTAATTTGAGGTCGGCGATGGAGGTGATGGTGCGCGCCGTCAGGCTTTTGTTGCCCGTGCTCCCGGTCGGGCAACTGTAATCGGTGACATAACTCTTCGCGCCGCCGGCATCCAGAGCGATGTCGATTTGCGGCGATGGCAGCAGTTTCGGATCAAGCTGCTCGCACCCGGCCCCTAACAAACAGCCAACCGAGTTGAGCGTGTCCACCAGATTCAGACTGAGCAGCGCATTGAGCGTCGGAGTCAACGCGCCGACCAATCCCAACACCGCATTGGTCAGCCCCGTGACCCCGGACAGCACCGGCAAATTCACCGACAACATCGTGCGCACCTGTGCCGTACGCACATAAATCCGGTCCGGCCCGGTCGGATTGACCTTGGCCCGTGCCGGGTCGCCAATGGCAGAGAACTGCGGCGGTTCGATCACCTTGACCCGTACCGTGACATTCGCCAGGCCCAGCACGCTGACCGGCAACGTCGCCGCCACCGCGCTCTTGCTGTTGGCCAGTTGCACCACGCCCTGAATCAATTGCAGCAGTTGCAGATTGGCGTCCAGCCCGGCCGCCGTGGTCCCGGTCTGCAGTTGCAGAATGTCACCGAGTTTGACCGGCGCCGCGTTGATCGCCGCCACCTGCAATTGGCCCAGCGCGGTGACCACCTGAGCGGTCGCGCCATTGAGTTGCACCACCGTCGCGGCGGCCTGGATCAGTTGCGTCACGGTCGCCTGAGTATTGAGCAACTGCGTGTAGTTACCCGCCGCGACGTTGAGATTGATCGCCAGTTGATCAAGGTATTTCAGCAGGTTGATGTCGGTGTTGAGCAAGCCGTCCCAGCCCAGCGCCGTGAGATTGACGTTACCGCCGAGCAACCCGGAAAACAGCGGATTGAGGATATTCGAGCGGGCGGTATCGATGCTCGTCAAGGCGCTGCGGATGTTCAACTGGGCCACCGTCGGCTGTGGTTTGGCGGCCACCGCCGAGGCGTTGAGCGTGGTATTGAGACTGACCGGAGTGCCGCTGAACAAGGCCTGTACGCCACCGGCGAAACTGGTGGTCACCGTGCGACTGGCGACGACTTTGACCGCCGCGGCCTGCGTGGCATCCATCACGAACGTCCGCACGCCGGAGGCTGGAGTTACCAAGGTGCCGCAGGTGGTGGCGAGGGTGTTGCTGGCATCGACCACGTAGCCATTGCGCACGGCGCTTTGCCCGGCGTAACTGGCGGCGCTCAGGCCCGGCAGGCAATTACCGCCACGACTGACGGCTTCGAGGGCGGAGTTGTCCACCACCCGCTGCAATTTGCGCTGCTCCATGTACAAGCGGCCGGTGTCGACCACCAACAGCAGCGTCACCACCGCCAGACTGAGGGTGGCAGCCGCCATCAAGCCAATCGCCCCGCGCTGCCGGGCGGGGCCGTTGAATCGCGAACGAGGCGACATGGCGCACTCCTTTGCCGCTAGCTCCATTGGTGCAAGTGAGTGTAGACGCGCCTAATGGCAACGCGCCATTTCGCACAGACAAACATCCCTGCTCGCGAAGGCGTCGTGTCAGATAAATAACAGTTGAATGACACCCTGCTTTCGCGAGCAGGCTCGCTCCCACATTAGAATTCAGGGTGGAGCAAAAAAACGGGAGCTCAACAGCTCCGACTTTTTAACGGATCAGCGCGGTGGATAGTTGGCCAGAATCCGCGTGACCGTCTCGCGGATGGCACTGCTGCGATCCTCCGGATTCGGCCGGCTGGCGAGCATCTGCTCATCGCTGCCGCGCCACACCAGTTTGCCGTCCTTGCCATCGAGCAGGTCGATCTGGATGGTCGCGACCTTGTAGGTAATGTTGCGCGTTTCGTTGTACATCGGTGCGCCCCAATAACCGTTCCACGGACCACCCCAACCGCCGCCGTAGTTGGTCGTCACTTGCTGCTGGCGTTCCTCGACGATCAGATACGTCTGCACATTCAAGTCACCCTTGGTACCCGCAGCGGCCGGACGCAAGCCACGCTGGTCGAGTTGGTCGGCGACGGCCTGACGAATGCGTTGCTCGGTCAGATCGCTTTTGATCCGTGGATCATCGGGGCGATATTGCAGGGCGGGGTCTTTCCAGCTCCAGTTGCGATAGGCGGCAAAGTCGCGGCTGGCATCGAAGTCGTGATTGACCTGGTTGGCGGCGCAGGCGCTGAGCAGCGCGGCGACGGCCAGTAAAGCGAGACGGCGGAACATGGTTTTTCTCCGGTTGAAGACATGAACCTGCGGCAGCTTCGCAGTGACAGCAAGCTAACCGGGAGGATACGCCGACATGGCTTTTTCCACAGCTTCGCGGATCGAGTCGGTGCGATCGATTTCGCTGCCCTTGTTCACGGTTTCGGCACTCGCACTCCACACCGGTTGACCGCTGCCGGCGTCGAACAGATTGACCTGCACTACCACGACCTGCTCGGAATACGTGCGCACGATCGGCACCGTGTTGTACAGGCCGTAACCGCGCCCATATCGATCGTAGCCGCCGTATCCTCCGCCGTAATAACCGTAATCGTCGCGGACCTGCCGCAAACGGGTCTCCAGACGCAGATCAGCGCTGACCAACAGATCGGCCGGGCGGTTGTCGTGCAGCGGTCGCAAACCGCGCTGATCGAGGGCATTGCTCACCGCTTCGGCCACTTGCGCCGAATCCGCCCACGCCGTACCCGGCGGCAACTGGCCGTTGAGCCAGGCCCAACTGCGATAGCGCCCGTAGTCACGGGGCGGCGCCGGGTAAGCGCTGCGATCGAAGGTGTTGGCGGCTTGCGCCGGCGCCGGTGGCAAGGGCCGCGACTGCGCCACGTAGGGGTTGCTGCCCTGGCAGGCAGCCAACCCCAGACAGATCAGCAATAACCCGGATTGAGCTTTCATGTCGCGCTCCGATCAGATCGGCCGGCAGATCCAGTGCAAGTAGCGCCCAAGCCCGGCGAAGCTTGGGTGACGGCGGTGAGCGAGCTCCATCTCGAGCACATCCGCGAGTTCGGCGCGGGCCTGGAATTCCACCGGCATGTAATCGTGAAAAACCCGAATCCCACTCTGGGTTTCGACCCGCCACAAGCCATCGAGTTGCGTTGCCAATTCCCGCGGATCGAGAGGCTGTTGCGGGGTCAGGCTCTGCTTTTCGCCGGCCATGACGTTCTTGCGCATTTTCTTGAAATGGCCTTTGAGCAGGTTGCGATAGATCAGCGCATCACGGTTGTAGAACGCCAGCGACAACCAGCCGCCGGGTTGGGTCAGTTGGTGCAGCACCGGCAGGATCGCGTGGGGTTCGGCGAGCCATTCCAGTACGGCGTGGCAGATCACCAGATCGTACGGCTCAGTGAGTTGCCCGAGCAGTTCCTGCCATGACGCCTGGATAAACGTCGCCGTTTGTCCGGCGTCGGCGAAACGCTGACGCGCGCCTTCGAGCATCGGCGCGGCCGGCTCGGTGAAGGTCACCGCGTGGCCGCGCTCGGCCAGCCACAGCGACATATGGCCGAGGCCGCCACCGATGTCGAGAACGCGCAGCGGACGATCCGGCAGCGCTTCGGCCAGGTCAGCCTGCAATACGGCGAGGCGAATCGCGCCTTTGGCGCCACCGTAGATTTTTTCGGCGAAGCGCGTCGCCAATTGATCGAAATGCCGGTCGCTCATCAGCTGAACCGCCGTTCGCTGTCGGCGAGCTTGGCCCGCACCACTTCATTCATGTCCAGCCCCAACTCGCTGCACAGCAGCAACAGATACAGCACGATATCGCCAACTTCCTGGCCAGCGTGGGCGAGTTTGTCGGCGGGCAACTGGCGCGACTGGTCTTCGCTCAGCCACTGGAAGATTTCCACCAGTTCGGACATCTCGACACTGGCGGCCATGGCGAGGTTTTTCGGGCTGTGAAATTGCCGCCAGTCATTGCGGTCGCGAATGGCGTGCAGGCGTTCGGTCAGTTCAACAAGGTTCATCGGGCTCTCCTGAAGGCGTATAGCTTCGGGGGGATACAGCCTGAAGGCAAGGGCCGCCGATGCTCTTTGCAGGAGTGAGCCTGCTCGCGATGACGTCGTGTCAGACAAATCAATGTTGAATGACACGACGTCATCGCGAGCAGGCTCACTCCTACAGGGGCGGTGCAAACACTCTATAGTTGCAGGGAACTCGGCCACCCGCGTTGTGGCCAAAGGCTCAGCTCTTTCATCAGGATGCACACATGCAGGTAGAAAGCTTTTTCGAATGGCTCGGGCAGGCACTCGGTTCGATCATCCGTTTTATCGTCGACGGCCTCAGTGGCTTGTTCAACATTTTGAGCAATGCCGGTGGCAACTTTGTCGACGGGCTGGCGAAAACCCTGGGTATGGACACTTCGATCATCAGCATCATTGCCCTGATCGTCGGGCTGATGCTGTTATGGTCGGCGATTCGCGCGTTCATGAATGCGTCGATCGTTGCCGGGATCATCTGGTTGTTGCTGGGGTTGTGGTTGCTTAGCTGGATTATTCATTGACCGCCGCGGCCCCCTCGCAATGAGGGGGTGGCAAATCAGGCGAATATCCAAAAAAATCGAAGCGAACCAGTTTCAACTGCCGGTTACTGCGACTTTGTCCTCTACGGTGTAAGCGATATCAATGTCTTCATGTGCATGGATCACGATCGGATTGTTGCTGGAATAAGGAAGATTGTTGTCAGTGAGTCTCAGCACGTAGGTCTTGGGTGGATAGTTGTCGCAGCTGAGTCCGCGGATTGCATACTGATTGTGTGGCCGGTCAATCTGGTAAAAGCCCGCTGGATCGGCGCGTAATATTCCCGTCAGCTGTTCGGGAACAGCAGCGATACTTAAACCTGAACTCAAATCGCAATCGCCCACCATCGTGGCCGTTGCGCTTAGCACGATTACCTTGTTTTCTTCGTCGTTGCGTTTCGGCAGCCAGAACACGTGCTTTCTGTAAGACGCCCCGACGGGTGCACACTGCGGACTGACAAAGTAGCCCCGGTCGCTGAGTGCTGCCAACATGACTGTAATCAATTCGCTGACGACCTGTTGAGTGTTATCCATTTATTGCCCCGCAGTTTGATGATTGAGGATTTCAAGGACATTGAAACCCGCGCCCACGTCGCCTGTGCGGTACATATATATCGCGAGAAAAGCGTAGAGCCCGGGTACGGTAAAACCTGGGTTATCGCTACAATGCCGCTCCCCAAGGAGCCCGCATGTCCACTCTGATCGCCGACTGGCGCGACCGCCCGACGCACCGCAAGGTCTGGGCACTCGCCGCGCCGATGATTCTGTCCAATATTTCCGTGCCGCTGGTGGCGCTGGTCGACAGCACCGTCATCGGCCACTTGCCCCATGCTCATCAACTGGGCGCGGTGGCGGTCGGTGCCAGCCTGTACACCTTTCTCGCCTGGGCCATGGGCTTTCTGCGCATGGGCACCACCGGGTTTGCCGCGCAGGCTGCCGGGCGCAGCGACGGTGCGGCGTTGCGGCAGATTCTGTTGCAGGGTTTGCTGCTGGCGATGGGGCTGGCGCTGGTGCTTGGCACGCTGGGCGTACCGCTGAGCGGCGTGGCACTGCACTTTATGCAACCGTCGGCGGAGCTGGATCAACTCACACGGGACTTCTTCCATACGCGGCTGTTCGGCCTGCCCGCTGCGCTGGCCAGTTATGCGCTGGTCGGCTGGTTCCTCGGCACGCAGAACGCCCGCGCGCCACTGGCGATTTTGCTGACCACCAACCTGATCAACATCGCTCTCAATCTGTGGTTCGTCATCGGCCTGGACTGGGGCGTGGTCGGTTCGGCGCGCGCCTCGGTGATTGCCGAATGGAGCGGCGCCCTGCTCGGCCTGCTGCTGACCCGCAAGGCCCTGCGCGCGTATCCGGGACACATTGTCTGGGCGGCGCTGAGAATCTGGCAGAGCTGGCGTCCGTTGCTGGCGGTCAACCGCGATATCTTTATCCGCAGCCTGGCGCTGCAATCGGTATTTTTCCTGATCACCGTGCAAGGCGCGCGGTTGGGCGATGCGACGGTGGCTGCCAACGCGCTGCTGCTCAATGGCTTGCTGTTGACCGCACATGCGCTGGACGGTCTGGCTCATGCTGTGGAAGCCTTGTGCGGACACGCCATCGGCGCCCGTGATCGGCTGGCCCTGCGGCGCTCGCTGGTAGTGGCGGGCGGCTGGTCACTGATCGCCAGTCTTGGTTTTGCCACACTGTTTCTGCTCGCCGGGCACCTGTTCATCGAGATGCAGACCGACATCCAGAGTGTGCGTGACACCGCGTTCGTCTACCTGCCCTACCTCGCCGTGCTGCCGCTGATTGCGGTCTGGAGCTATTTGCTCGACGGCTTGTTCATCGGCGCCACCCGCGCGCGGGAAATGCGCAATGGCATGCTGGTCACCGTGGTGCTGCTGTTGCCATTCGCTTGGGCGCTGCAAGGGCTGGGCAATCACGGGCTGTGGATATCTTTTCTGCTGTTCATGGTGTTGCGCAGCCTGACCCTCGGTGCGCAAGCGTTGTGGCTCAAGCGCAACGACGGCTGGTTCACCGGCGGCGTTCACTGAGTCGGTGTGTGCGCAATAAACCCGAGCACCTGATCGAGCACCGGCGCCAAGTGGCGCAACGGTCTCGACAAGGTCGCCACTAACGTTATGTGACTGGGCCGCGAGTAATACAGATCCTGCGCCGGCACCCCGGCCTCGCGCAGCTTGCGCGCAAGAGCGCCGGTATTGCGCGCCGGGTTGACCAGATCATCCTCGCTGGCCGCAATCAGCAGCGCGGGCGGTGCGCCGCGACTGACATGATTGATCGGCTGCGATTGCGGCGGTGAGTCCGGCCAGAAGAACACCGGGCGTACCTCGGGATTCTTGATCGGCAGAAAATCATACGGCCCGGCCAGGCCGATCCAGCCCTGTACATCCCTGGGCGACATGCCCACCGCCGCAAGCCATTCGCCATCGAGTGCGAGCATCGCCGCGTTGTAGCCGCCGGAACTGTGGCCCATCAGATACAAGCGCTGCGGGTTGCCGGAGAACGCGTGGATATGCGCTTTGGTCCACGCCACCGCCCGCGCCCCGTCCTCGAGGAACAGTGGATAGCGCACCTGCGGGTACAAGCGATAATCCGCCACCACCGTGACAATCCCCTTGGACGCCAGCGCTTCGCCAACAAAGCGGTAGTCGATGCGCGAACCGCTGTTCCAGCTGCCGCCATAGAAAAACACCACCACCGGCGCGCCGGGCATTGGCTGATGCGGCACATACACATCGAGCTTCTGCCGCGGGTCGTCGCCATAGGCGATGCCCACGGTTTTGTCGTACGTGCTGTCCGGGGTCAGCGCGTTAAGCACCTTCACCGGCGAACAGCCGCCCAGCATCAGCAGCCATACGAGGCAGATCACGGTGCCCAACCCTTGCCGGAACAAACCTGCCATACGCGCCAAACCTCGCCTCAGGACTGATCGCCGTGCCACTGGCGCCGCACATGGTCAAGCCGCTGCTGTTGGGTCAGCCCCACCGGCGGTGGCACCAGCACGGCACGCGGATGCAGCAAGCGTAGCCACAACCAGCCATCGAGCACGGTGCGGTCGCTGAATCCCAGCGCCAGGCCTTGTTGGACATGGGAGGCCATCGTCGCGTAATCGGTTCCCAGCGATTGGCACCAGCGCCAGACGTGCTGCTCCAGCAGGCAGGTCTGCAGGCGTTCGCGCTGGCGTCGGGTCAGGCTTTCTTCGATGCTCAGCGGCTCGACGGCAAGGCCCGGATTGCGCAACTGCTGCCAGCCCTGACTGCCAATCGCACGGTCGGCCCAGGTGCCGCCGAACCAGCGCAACTGGCGAATCGGCCCGAGCCAGCGGCTCAGCTCGGCGGCGTCGCAGGCATCGAAGAAATAGCTCGCGGTCTGCCGGTTGTAATAGCTGAGCAGCGCCCGATGATTCAGGCCGAACGACACGGTGAGCATGCGCTGCAAGTGACTCAGCAACTGTGGCGCCGAAACCTCACTGCCCAGCAACAGCCCACGCCAGGTATCCGGGTCGTGTTGACACAACGCGGCCAATGCCGGGCAATCGCGCAAATCGATCAATACCGGGCCGTGCTCGCTGACCGGTTCGAACTCAGTGCCAGCGAACAGACTGAAGCGCTGCACATCGGCAAACGCCCGACGCAAGATCAGCAAGGCCTGCGGTGCATCCGGGCCATCGAGCAACAGCCACTGCACTCTGGGTTCAATCGCCGCACCACTCATGTTGCGCCGCTCTGTTCGAGTGCGGTGACCAGTCGACAACTGCACACGGGCTCCCGGCAGTGGCGCAAACTGCCGCCGCCGGGGATCAGGCACAACAACAGCAACGGTTCACCGGACACCAACAGTTGCTGCAAGCCTTCGCTCATCAGGCTGTCGGGCAGTGACAATGCGGGAACAGCATCGGTTTCGCTATCGTCGGTCGCAATGGGTGGCTGCAGCACACCGCTGATCATCGGCTGATCCGGATCGCCCTCAAAGAAACTCACCACCACCTCGACGCCATCGCTCAGGGCCGTCATGGGGGTCTGGGTCAGGGACGGCGCCAGCGGCAGCCAACAGTGGCTCGGCGCGGCGCCTTCGCCTTGATACAACCAGTCGAATTGCACCGCCACCGGACGCAAGCCATCGGGTTGCGGCTCATCGACCGTCACTACCCAGGCCCGTTGCAGGCTGTGCATGCGCAGGCGCGAAGGCGCAGTGGCCGCGGCACACGGCACCTGCGCCGCGCCGAACAGGCGATTGGTGTAGGGAGGTTCGAGCGAATGATCAGCGCAATGTTCGATACGTGTCAGCAACCAAGGGCGATTGCATTCGGCGAAAGGATGCCCGGCCAATCGCAGCCAATGACCGCTGCGCAACGCCGCCAGATCACTCCGGCCTTCGGCCCGTTGTGCATCCGGCGAATGGCCCTGCATGGCCGCCTGCACCTGCCATTGGGACAGGGTGGGAAAAGCGTTTTGTCCGTCGTCCTTGCGCTGATACCGCGCAGCTCCGGCCAAGGGCAACCGCGCCGGATCATCGGCGAAAACCACGCAATGCCGGTCGCGGTCGTGTTCGAAGTAATAGTGAATCCTCGCCTGTGCGCACAAGCGCTGGAGCAGTTGCAGATCGGACTCGCGGTATTGGGTGCAGAACGTCCGCGCCGGATAGTCGCCGCACAAATCGAAGCGGCGCTGGGCACCGACAATTCCGTGCTCCCTGAGCACTTGTTCGATGATCTGCGGCACCGAACGGCCACTGAAAATGCGTTGGCTGAAGCGCAGCGCGAGGCAATCGAGTTTCGGCCTCAGACGGATCCGGCTCAATCTTGCACCCGCTGCGTGTTCATGCTGGACGAGGCTCTGCAATTGCCCGTGCACGCCCTCCCCCGACGGCCCGAAACAGAGGAACGCCGAGCGGTAAAGCAGGCCGGCGAGGTCCAGATGCGGATCGTCGATCAACACATCGATCTCGAACGCAAAGGACTCGCTGAGGGCTTCGCTACCGGTAAAGGCCAGGACTTCGAAGGGGTCGGACAGGCCCGCTACATCGAGACGAAACGACGACTCGTTGACTGGTTCGAACATGGGCGGATCTCTACAGGAGGGGCGGCCGGGGATTCTCGCCGAGAGCCATGGCCGAGTAGAGAGCTGAAGTACAACTTAGGAAATGACCTACGCGAAAAGCAGACCAGATGACTTTGCTGACCGGGATTGCCAGGCATTTCACGAAGATTTTGGGAGATATCCCACCGGGCTATCTGATTTTTCCGTCACTCTCAGGAAAAATTCAGACAACCCGGCGAGACCGTCACCTGGCCTCAGGAAGACAGGTAGGAGGAACGGGTCAGGCCCAGACGCAAGGCATCGAGAAATTGCGTGCGCTCGCTGGCACTGATGCGGGCACTGGCGCACTTGTCGCGGTAGTGGGTCATCAGTTCTTCCGGCGACAAGTGCACGTAACGCAGCATGTCTTCGATGGTGTCGTGGGTCTCGATACCGGCGTGGTACACGCTGCCATCGGCGTTCTGGTAGATGTTCACCGAGTCAGTGTCACCAAACAGGTTGTGCATGTCGCCGAGGATTTCCTGATAGGCGCCGACCAGGAACACGCCCAGCAGGTAATCTTCGCCCTCATTCAAACCGTGCACCGGCAGGCTGGTTTCGATGCTCTGTTCGTCGACGTACTGGTTGATCTTGCCGTCGGAGTCGCAGGTCAGGTCTTGCAGTACCGCGCGGCGCAGCGGCTCTTCGTCGAGACGGTGCAACGGAATGATCGGCAGCACCTGATCGATCGCCCAGGTGTCCGGCAAGCTCTGGAACACCGAGAAGTTGCAGATGTACTTGTCAGCCAGCTTGTCGTTGAGCTCGTCGAGCACCTGACGGTGCGAACGCTGACGGGCTTTCAGCGAGTTATGCAGGCGGCGGCACACGGCGAAGTAGCACTGTTCGGCCAGGGCTTTTTCGGCCAGGGTCAGTTTGCCGTCGGCATACTGCGCGGCCACGTCGCTCATGTAGTGAGTGGCGCGCCAGTAGGTTTCGGTGACCATTTCGATGTCGGTCGGGCCGAGCAGATCGACCAGCCACTGCACGGTTTCCGGCAGGCTTTCCTTGTTTTCGATCAGCGGAATTTCGTCGTTGTGCTTCTCGACGTCGGTCACCTGCACCACCAGCATCGCGTGGTGCGCGGTCAGCGAGCGGCCGCTTTCAGAGAAGATGTGCGGATGCGGCAGGCTCTGCGCGTCACAGAATTCCTTGAGCATGCCAACCACGACGCCGGCGTAATCGTCCATGTCGTAGTTGATCGAGCTGGCGTTACGCGAGTGGGTGCCGTCGTAGTCGACACCGAGGCCACCGCCGACGTCAATGTGATCGACCGGCAGACCGAGGTTGCGCAATTCGCCGTAGTAACGGATCGCTTCTTTGAAACCGTGCTGATAGTCAGCGAGGTTGGCGATCTGCGAACCCATATGGAAGTGCAGCAGGCGAATGCCCTGATCCAGACCGGCCGCGCGGAAGCGCTCGACCACCGACAGCAGTTGCGCCGCCGACAGACCGAACTTGGACTTCTCGCCACCGGTGTCCGCCCACTTCGACGACGCCAGCGACGACAGCCGCACGCGCAGTCCAACCTGTGGCTTGACCTTCAGCGAGGCCGCTTCTTCGATCACCAGGCCGACTTCGGATTCTTTCTCGATGACGATGAAGACGTTGTGGCCGAGCTTCTGGCCCATCAGCGCCAGACGAATGAACTCGCGGTCCTTGTAACCGTTGCAGACGATGGTGCCGCCCTTCGGCGCCAGCGCCAGTACGGCCAGCAGCTCAGGCTTGGAGCCGGCTTCCAGACCGATGGAAACGTCCTGGGTAGCGATGATGTTCTCGATCACCGCTTCTTGCTGGTTGACCTTGATCGGGTACAGCGCGGTGTATTTGCTCTGGTATTCCAGGCGCTCGATGTTCGAGTCGAAGGCACCGGTCAGCTGACGGACGCGGTCTTGCAGAATGTCGGGGAAGCGAACCAGCAACGGCAAGGACAAACCGCTTTTGCGCAGTTGGTCGACTTGCTCGAACAGGTCGATAGGCGAGCTGCTCGGACCGTTCGGACGAACTTCGACGCGACCGGCGTCATTGATCGCGAAATACCCGGCCCCCCAATGGCGAATCCCGTAAACACTGCGGCTGTCCGCAACTGTCCATTGGCTGCCATCGTCTTTGCGTGTGCGTCGTACGGACATCGAAGTCCCCTATAAAGAAGTCATAGTGCGTCGCCTGATCTCAGGCCGGCGCAGTCTAAAGAATGAAAATGACGGTTCGTCAGCGCGGCGGTAGACCGCACTGACTGCGTGGAGTTTAGAAACCGGTCATGAACAGGCTCTGTGAAAACCATGGAGACGACGCCGGATCTGAAGTGTTTCAGTGCCGGATCAAGCCGCAGGTGGTTTTCACAGAGGCTGCTAGCCGCCGGACTTCTTCGCTTTGAAACCGTGCTTGATCAGCTCAGCCAAGAGTAGCTCGACATGATCGCCCTGGATTTCGATGATGCCGTCTTTCAACGCCCCGCCGGTGCCGCAACGTTTCTTCAACGTTGTCGCCAGCTCCTTGAGCGCGTCTTCGGCCAAGGGCACGCCGGTGATGGTGGTCACCGTCTTGCCGCCACGGCCCTTGCTCTCGCGTCGTACGCGGGCAATGCCATCGCCGGCCGGAATCACGGTTTGTTTGCAGATACAGGCGTCCACCGGCTTACTGCATTCCGGGCAATGACGACCTGCGTCGGTGGAAAATACCAGGCCGCCCAGGGCGGCGAAGGATGCGGCTTTTTTGGCCACCGGCAATCCTCTTGGGAGGACAAAGACTGATCGCAACCTTGGGCAAGGTCAGCGACCGCGAAGCCCCACTCAGGCAGGGGCAGCGCTACTGCACCGATGCTTCAATAAAAGCAGGACGGTGCAGTTTGAAAAGGTCGCGCAGTGTAACGGCAAAAAAGCCGATTGCTAAGTGCCAATCGGCGCCAATTTATGTGTTCTTTGCGACGTCGCTTTGCTGCGCCTTCAGATAGCGCTTCAACGCAGCCAGAGAGTCCGGGCAATAAGGCTTCTGCTCGATTTCCTGCATGACCTGTCCGAGCGGGATGAACCGCGCTTCCAGGACTTCTTCCGGTTGCAGTTTCAACGGCCCGTCCCACACGGCGGAAAACGCCGAACACCACAGCCGATTGCCGGTGTCTTCAAAGTAGAAATGGTCATGGGCCGTCAGCTCGACACCGCTGACGCCCAACTCCTCTTCCAGTTCACGGGCCGCCGACTCGGCGTACGTTTCGTCGGCCTGCACCATGCCGCCCGCCGCGACGTCCCAGTACCCGGGATAAATCGCCTTGCTCAAGGTGCGCCTGTGCACACAAAGCTCACCGGCGGAATTGAACAGCATGATGTAGGTGCCACGGCCGATCAGCCCGCGCTCGCGCAAATCGGCGCGGACAAGTGCGCCGAGCAGGTTGTCCTGCTCGTCGACCCAGGCAATCTGTTCGGCATCCGAGGCGGCGCGGTGGGCCGCCTCTTTGAGGCTCTGACTCATGAATCAGCCCTGATTGAGCAGTTGACGCAAATCGATCACCGCAGCGTTGGCCCGGGAAATATAGTTGGCCATGACCAGCGAGTGGTTGGCCAGCACGCCGAAGCCGCTGCCGTTAAGAATCATAGGACTCCAGACCGGTTCCTGCGAGGCCTCCAGTTCACGGATGATCTGACGCACGCTGACCGTGGCGTTCTTCTTCGCCAGCACATCGGCGAAGTCGACTTCGATAGCGCGCAGCAGGTGCGACAGGGCCCAGGCCTGACCGCGGGCTTCGTAGAACACGTTGTCGATCTGCATCCACGGGGTCTCGACGACCTCTTCGTCAACCTGCGGCACTTCGCCGATCGCCGGCACTTCGGTTTTCAGCGCGGTGTTGAGCTTGACCCGGCCAACGCTGGCCGACAGGCGTTGCGACAGCGAACCGAGACGGGTGCCGACATCGCCGAGCCAGTTGTTCAGGTTGTCGGCGCGGGCATAGAACAGTGCGTTCTTCTGGGTTGGATCAGACAGGCGCGCCTGATAACGGCTCAGCGAGTTGATACCTTCCTGATATTCCGACTCACTCGACGGCAGGATCCAGCTCTTGTTATCAAAGTTGAAACGCGGTTCGGCCTTGGCCAGATCGGCATCTTCCGCCGACTGCGATTGCGAACGGGCGAAGTCTTTGCGCAGGGCGCGGGTCAGGTCACGCACTTGCACCAGTACGCCGTATTCCCAGCTCGGCGTGTTGTCCATCCACAGGCCCGGCGGAAAGCGGTCGTTGGAAATGTAGCCGCCCGGCTTGGTGAGCAAGGTGCCGGCGACGGTCTTCAGGGTTTCGACGGTGGTGTAGCCGACCACCATCTGCTTGCCTTCTTTCTCGGCCGCCACTTGAGCATTTTGTGCGACCGGAAACAGCGCCGGCTCCTGGCTCCAGTACCAGCCAAGGCCAATGGTCACCAGCAGGTAGAGGCCGATCAGCGTGGCCAATGCACGGCTGAACAACAGCCCGCCAACATAGCTGCGGGTGGCCGACTTGGGCTCGGCGGCACGTTCAGGCGCGCTGCCCGCGCGGTTTTTCCAGTCCAGCATGGCGATATCCTTTCAATCACTTGGGTTCAACGGTTCGACCACAACCATACAACAACGTGCCAAGGCCGGGCACCCGCGCGTAACGATAAGCCGCAAATCATGTGGGCGAATGACGCTTCGACGATCACTAAGGGAATCCCCGATACCCGCGCCCCAGCCAAACGGATGCCAAGGCCATGCTCCCCTTTCGCGTACGCATGCACTGCGCAGCTAAATGCATACGTCTCGCCCAACCTGCTTTCCGGCGAAACGCCCGACTGACGGGGAGTTGAGCAACGCCGAGGTCAAAAATGAAACCGCCCGGTCAGAAACTGAATGGTGACGTACTGCAGATTATTGACGTACGACACTCGTGTAAGGGAAAAGAGGTGCTAGCATAGAGCCACCAGTCGATCTCAGCATGCAGCCTAACTAGTAGTCAGGATATGACCGAGCCAGAAGACCCCAGCCGTGAGCGTCTCAAGCACCACTTTGCCCAGCGGGTAATTCATCAGGCACGTCAGATTCTTGAGATATGGCAACGCCTGCAACGCAGCGAGTGGTCCACTGTCGACCTCGCCGAACTGAGCGAGGCCAATCTGCGCCTGCTGCGTTTCGCCGAGCGTTTCGAACAGCCTGAACACACTCAGCTGGCGCGCCATATCAGCCAATCGCTGGAAGCCGTGGACGCCAATCGCGGACGCCTCAGCAGCGGCCTGATCACCGACCTTAATCGCTTGATGCAACGTTTGTCGCGCACCGGCCTGCGCCATGGCGATCAACTCGACCAGACTTTCCTGCCGCCGCTGCGCAAACCGATCTACGTGATGCTGCAAGATCACGACCGCGCCGAACGGCTGGCCAAACAACTGGAATTCTTCGGTCTGAGCGCGCAGGCGCTGGACAGTGTTTCGGCCTTTCGCTCATCGATGGTCGAGCGCCTGCCTGCGGCGATCGTCATGGACGTGGACTTCAGCGGTGCCGGCGTCGGCCTGAAGCTCGCCGCCGAAGCTCAGGTCGGCCTGGACGAGCCGCTGCCGCTGCTGTTCTTCAGCCTGCACGAAACCGATACGCCCACCCGTCTGGCCGCCGTGCGCGCCGGCGGTCAGGAATTCCTCACCGGCACCCTCGAAGCCTCGAGCCTGCTGGAAAAAATCGAAGTGCTCACCTGCGTCGCCCAGTACGAACCTTATAAAGTGCTGATCATCGACGACTCACGCGCGCAGGCCTTGCACACCGAGCGCCTGCTCAACAGCGCCGGGATCGTCACCCGCACCTTGATCGAGCCGATTCAGGCGATGGCCGAACTGGCCGATTTCCAGCCGGATCTGATCATTCTCGACATGTACATGCCGGCCTGCACTGGTACCGAACTGGCCAAAGTGATTCGCCATAACGATCGCTATGTCAGCGTGCCGATCATTTACCTGTCGGCCGAAGACGATCTGGACAAGCAGCTCGACGCCATGAGCGAGGGCGGCGACGACTTCCTGACCAAACCGATCAAGCCGCGTCACCTGATCACTACCGTGCGCAACCGCGCCGCCCGCGCGCGCAATCTGAAAGCACGGATGGTGCGCGACAGCCTCACCGGTCTGTACAACCACACGCATATTCTGCAACTGCTCGAAGACTGCTCGTTCCGCGCCCGCCGGGAAAACAAGCCGCTGAGCTTTGCCATGCTCGACATCGACCACTTCAAACGGGTCAATGACAGCCACGGCCACCCGATGGGCGACCGGGTGATCAAGAGCCTCGCGCTGTTTCTCAAGCAGCGTTTGCGCAAAACCGACTTCATCGGCCGTTACGGCGGCGAAGAGTTCGCCATCGTCATGCCCGACACCGACATAGAAGCCGCGCATAAAGTGCTCGACGAAATCCGCCAGCGCTTCGCCGAGATCCATTACCCGGCGCAACCGCAGGATTTGTGGTGCACCTTCAGCGCCGGCGTGGTGGAAATGCACGACGACTGCGACAGCTTGATGATGGCCAGTCAGGCCGACGAAGCGCTGTACCGGGCCAAGGGTGCCGGACGCAATCGCGTGCAGACCGCGCGGGAATCAAAGCAAAGTGCCACTTTTTCATCAGATTCCACTGATTCGGTCATAACCCTGTAACAGAAACGCAATAAATTCAAGCGCTTACCATTTCTGCCGTTGGTAGCCGTCATGCGCCTGAAGTTGCTCACCAATCTCAATACGCTGCTGCTGGTCGCCGTGTGCCTAGCACTCGGCGCGACGCTGTGGTGGTCGCAAAAAGCCCTCGAACGCCCGTATCTGCTGATGGAGCGCTATCTGGGGTTGTCGCAGCAATTTCAGAACGCGGTGGCGCGTAACGTCGAGGACTACCTCGCCAGCGGCGACGCCTTGCGTCTGAGCAGCGCCAGCCAGGCCATCGACGGTTTGCAGAAGGAGCTCGGTGAACTGCCGCCAGCGCTGGCTGAAACCTTGCGGCCGAGCCTGTCGAGTCTCGACGAGTTCAGCAAGACCGACCTGCTCGCCGCCGGCAAACTGGCCGGCGATCCGCAGGCGCTGCTGTTGCAGGCCGAGCGTGAATTGAGCGCCAGCCTCGACCAGCTCAGCACGTACGCCAATGGCAATGCGGCTTATCTGGCGCCACTGCTCGCCGCTTCCCAGCACCTGGGCAAACTCTCGCTGGCGCGAGACAAACTGGTCAGCAGCGGGCGCAGCGAACTGGCGGCCGACGTTGAGCGCGAAGTCACTAATATCCGCTCGAAGGCTCAAGCAATCGATGCCCTGCCCCTGCTCGGCGTCGTCGCCAAAAACGAATCGGGCAGCGACGATTTCGCGGCGATGATGGGCATTGAGAACAGCGAAAAAACCGTCGCCGAAGACGCCGGTGTCGGCCTCAAGCGCGAACTCAACAGTCTGCTCGGGCGCTATCCGGCAGAACTTGAACGCACCCGCGATCAGATTCAAAAACGCACGGATTTGAGTGCCGCCACTCACCAGAAAATCACCGCCGTACAGCAAGCCATCGCCGGTCTGGAACCGGTTGTACGCGCCCAGCACGGCCAGATCCAGGGCGAAGTGCGCCTGATACAAGGCGTGATGATCGGTTTGATTCTGCTGATTGCCCTGCTGATCGACACCTTGCAGCGCCGACTCTCACGCACCCTGACCGACCTCGCGCCGGCGCTGTCGACCTGGGCCGAGGGCGACTTCAGCCACGACATCCATCTGGGCAAGACCAACCGCGAATTGCACGACATCGAAGCCTCACTGAACCGTTTGCGCGCGTATCTGGTGGATCTGGTCGGCACCATTCGCGGCAATGCCGAGCAAGTGGCGGGCAGCAGTCGCACTCTCGCCGAATTGAGCAATGATCTGCACAGCGGTGCCGAACATCAGGCCAGCGATACCGCACTGATCCGCGATTCCCTCGGCGAGCTGGAAGCGACCATTCAGCAGGTTGCCGGCGATGCCCGGCAGGCAGCGGAGGCCAGCCGTCACGCCGGACTGGCCGTTGAGCATGGTCAGACCGTGATTGGCCAGAGCCTGACCGGGCTGCATGCCTTGGTCGGTGAAGTGCAAGGCAACGCGCAGATGATCGAACATCTGGCTGAAGAGTCGGCGACCATCGGTGGCGTGTTGACGGTGATTCGTTCGATTGCCGACCAGACCAACCTTCTGGCCCTGAACGCGGCGATTGAAGCGGCACGTGCCGGGGAAATGGGCCGTGGTTTTGCCGTGGTGGCTGAAGAAGTTCGCTCGCTGGCCCAACGCACTGCTGGCGCAACGGCCGAGATTCAAACCTTGATCGCCGGCCTGCAAACCGCCGCGCGGCAATCGGTGGAAGGCATGCGCGCGCAGGTTGAACACGCCGAAGTCACCGCCAATCAGGCACAAGCGGCGGATGGTGCGCTGGATAAAATCGTCGGCGCGATCCAGACCATTTCCGACACGGCGATCCGCATTGCCGATGTCACCGCGCAGCAAAGCGGCGCGGTCAGCGAGATTCGCGATCACAGCGAGCGGATTCATCAGTTGGGTGGGGATAACCTGGTGCGTATCGGTCGTGGGCGCGAACAGGGTGAGAATCTGCTGGTACTGGGTGGGCAACTGCATACAGCCGTTCAGGCCTTTCGTGTCTGATAGACCGCTATCGCGAGCAGGCTCACTCCTACAAGGGACCGCATTCCAACTGTAGGAGTGAGCCTGCTCGCGATGGCGTCATTTGTATCACCGCCTATCCTGCGGAATGACCGGATCAAATCACTTGGTCACATATTTCGCGCAAACATCGGCCATCGTGCTGGCTATTGCATAGAACTGGACAGTCACAAAGTCTTTGCGGCATAGTCGCCGGGTTCTGACGATTGCTCATTCATAACAAGGACTACGCAGATGGCGACGCTACTGGTGCTGCACGGCCCCAACCTGAACCTGCTCGGCACCCGCGAACCCGGCACTTACGGTTCAACGACCCTGGCGCAGATCAATCAGGATCTGGAGCGCCGCGCCCGTGAAGCCGGTCACCATCTGCTGTATCTGCAAAGTAATGCCGAGTACGAATTGATCGAGCGTATCCACGCCGCTCGCGGCGAAGGCGTCGATTTCATTCTGATCAATCCAGCAGCTTTTACGCACACAAGTGTCGCATTACGTGACGCGTTGCTGGGAGTGAGCATCCCATTCATCGAAGTGCATTTGTCCAACGTGCACAAACGCGAACCTTTCCGCCATCACTCTTACTTCTCCGACGTAGCGGTGGGAGTGATCTGCGGCCTTGGCGCCAGCGGTTACCGACTGGCCCTGGAGGCTGCGCTAGAACAGCTTGAAACACAGGCAACGGCTTGAACTACAAGCGTTAAACGCCCCTGACCGACCCTTGGGAGTTGATGATTCATGGATATCCGTAAAGTTAAGAAACTGATCGAATTGCTGGAAGAGTCCGGCATCGACGAGCTCGAGATCAAGGAAGGCGAAGAGTCCGTACGCATCAGCCGTCACAGCAAGACCCCGGCTCAGCAGTACTACGCGCCGGCTCCGATGCAGGCTCCGGCCGCCGCACCTGCTGCTGCTCCGGTTGCTGCCGCTGCCCCGGTTGCCGCTGCTGCGCCAGCGCTGAACGGCACTGTTGCCCGTTCGCCGATGGTCGGCACCTTCTACCGCAAATCTTCGCCAACCTCGCCGTCCTTCGTTGAAGTCGGGCAGACCGTGAAGAAAGGCGACACTCTGTGCATCGTCGAAGCCATGAAGATGATGAACCACATCGAAGCTGAAACCAGCGGTGTGATCGAATCCATCCTCGTCGAAGACGGCCAGCCGGTTGAGTACGACCAACCGCTGTTCACCATCGTTTGAACCGCGGAGAGCCTTTGATGACTGCGAAGTTGGAAAAAGTTCTGATCGCTAACCGCGGTGAGATCGCCCTGCGGATTCTGCGTGCCTGCAAAGAGATGGGCATCAAGACCGTCGCCGTTTACTCCAAGGCCGACAAAGAGCTGATGCACCTGGGTCTGGCAGACGAATCCGTCTGCATCGGCCCGGCGTCCGCCGCTCAGTCTTACCTGCACATCCCGGCCATCATCGCTGCCGCTGAAGTGACCGGCGCTACCGCCATTCACCCAGGCTACGGTTTCCTCGCGGAAAACGCCGATTTTGCCGAGCAGGTCGAAAACTCCGGCTTCGCGTTCATCGGCCCGAAAGCCGAAACCATTCGCCTGATGGGCGACAAGGTCTCGGCCAAGCACGCGATGATCGAAGCAGGCGTGCCAACCGTTCCAGGTTCTGACGGCCCGCTGCCGGAAGACGAAGAAACGGCACTGCGCATCGGTCGCGAAGTCGGCTACCCGGTGATCATCAAAGCCGCCGGCGGCGGTGGTGGTCGCGGCATGCGTGTGGTGCACAAGGAAGAAGACCTGATCGCCTCGGCGAAACTGACCCGCTCCGAAGCAGGTGCGGCGTTCGGCAACCCGATGGTCTATCTGGAAAAATTCCTGACCAACCCGCGTCACGTCGAAGTGCAAGTGCTGTCCGACGGCCAGGGCCACGCCATCCACCTGGGCGACCGCGATTGCTCGCTGCAACGTCGTCACCAGAAGGTTCTCGAAGAAGCGCCGGCACCGGGCATCGACGAGCAGGCGCGCCAGGAAGTGCTGGCTCGCTGCGTCAAGGCGTGCATCGACATCGGTTACCGCGGTGCGGGTACTTTCGAGTTCCTGTACGAAAACGGTCGTTTCTACTTCATCGAAATGAACACCCGTGTTCAGGTGGAGCACCCGGTTTCGGAAATGGTCACCGGCATCGACATCGTCAAGGAGATGCTCAGCATCGCCGCCGGCAACAAGCTGTCGTTCACCCAGGATGACGTGGTGATTCGCGGTCACTCGCTGGAGTGCCGGATCAACGCTGAAGACCCGAAAACCTTCATGCCGAGCCCGGGCACGGTCAAGCATTTCCACGCTCCAGGCGGCAACGGCGTTCGCGTCGATTCGCACCTGTACAGCGGTTATGCGGTTCCGCCGAACTACGACTCGCTGATCGGCAAGCTGATCACTTACGGCGCTACCCGCGATGAAGCCATGGCACGCATGCGCAATGCCCTGGACGAAATCGTGGTGGACGGGATCAAGACCAACATCCCGCTGCACCGTGATCTGGTGCGTGACGAAGGCTTCTGCAAAGGCGGTGTGAACATTCACTACCTTGAGCACAAGCTGGCCAAACAGTCGTAAGACTGAACCGGCGTGAAAAACCCGATCCCTGCGGATCGGGTTTTTTTATGCGTGCGAAGAACGCATCAGTTCATCAACACCGTCGAGAAAGCCTGTTCCTCGACCATCGCGGCGCTTGCCTGATGGCCAGTCTGATCGACCACGTTGCCGGCGGCATTTTCATACAACGGCTTGCTGCGAACACGTTGCAACACACTGGCGGCACGCCTCGAAACCGGATCTTTGGCATAGCGCGCTCGCTGCAAAAGCGGCGTATATAGCCGTTCTACCTGACGGGCAGATGTCTTGAATACCGTCGAAACACCGTTCTTCAGATTGAGCGACACGGCGTAATTGTTGCCCAGGCAGGACGAATACGACCAGTAATCCCAGGTCGGCCGTAGGCCCTGCTGGCGCAATATGCGTCTGATCGGTCCGCCGATATCGGTCCCTGTCAGCCAGTCACCGCCCACCAGCGTGGCACGCACATTCTTGGCCGAGCCTCCCAGGCGCGTCAGCACGTCCTTGACAGTGCGCTCGATCAGCGCGCGGATGTTGTGATCGAAATGAATGACCGCCCCGATCTTCGTCAAGGGGTTGTACAGCGATGCAATGACACAGCTCTGTGCATTCAGCGAATACAGATAATTGTCCGTCGACCCGGCAACAAACTTCGCCACCACAACCTCACCCTGCATCGCGCCACGGTTCAGCACCGGTTCGACACGACCGGGAAATGCGTCGCGCAGATTGCTCACCTGCCCAAGATTGCGCACCTGATCATTGCCGCCGCGCAGCCCGACCCGTTCGTGTGTCCACTTGCCGCCCGCGGTCAACCGTATGGGCCGCTGATAAATGGCTGCCGGGCGACGTGCATCGATCAGGCTGAGCCCACCGAAATGCGGGTTTTCCCTGACCTGGAAATACTTGCCTCTGCTGCGAATGTAATAGGTTGGCTGGGGTTGTGCAGCACTGGGCGGACTGCGCCAGGTACCAAAGAAAACGCCCTCGTCAGTGACCCGCTGCAAGTGCTCAGGGGTCTTGCTGACGGCTTGCCTGGCGTGGAAACGCACCTCCCGAACCGCCGGCAGCGTTTCCTTGCGGATCGGCGTCATGGCTTGCAGACGTTCGGCCAACGCAGAAGCCGGTCTGATCGTGTGCTTCAGACTTCTGACCGTGTGCCCGAGCAATTTGAGCGTACTGCGGGCGCTGACCATGGCAAACAGCGCTCCCCAGGATGCCTCCAGCCAGTGACCGAGCGCACCATCGACATCGCCTTCCAGATGCGCCTCGACAGCCTGGCCGACGCTGACGGCAATGAACACGACATCCAGCAGTAAAGCAAAGGGCGGAAACACCATACAAAACGGTGCAGCCCCGAACATCAGCCCCTTGACCACCTGTCTCTCGATCATTTCCGCGCGGCTGGTGGTGATGTCTTCCACATCCGTGACCGCGCGCTCGATGTAAGCGTTGAATTCGCTACGGGCATCGCTCACTCGCTGCGCTTCGTACAGAGTATCGACGCGCTGATTTTTTGCGGCTATCGCCTGCAATGTGCGCGAAACGGATTTGCGCGCCGCAACCGCCGTGCGCGCCATCAAGTAGTCGTGCAATGTGCCGGCGATGTCGCCAAGCAATGACTGATACGGGCGCAACGCAAGGCTGTCGGGAGCATCCGGCGTGTACAGCCACCAGCAGGGTTCGGGGTCATGACAGACAAACACGTACACCCCGAGCACGACATGACCCCGCACGGTAAACCTGAACACGCCATCGTCGACAACAACACTCGCACCCGGCAAACGCACGCCCGGCGTTGGCAATTGGCTCAGCAGCGAAACCTGTCGGACCAACGAAAAATACACCGCGTCGCTTAATCGTGACTGACTTCTGGCGACGCGCAAATCACGATCCATTTTCGACAGCAGAACGTTTCGATAGGCAAATCGACGCGGTTCGTAGGCCGGATCGCGGGAATCGAGATACTTGTCGCGGATCTCGCTGGCGTACTTTTCACCCAGCCAGGCCCGGCGCAGATACAGTGCAAGATCGGCACTGCGCACCTGGCTCAAGTCCTGGCCAACTGACGAGCGCACACCTTTTTGCGGATGGTCGATTCCGGCGTTGTCGTCGTAGCCGTAGATCGCCAGATCAAGCAGGCTGGCTACCGACTGTTGGGTGCGATCAACAACACCGGGGTTGTAGTCAATCAGAACAGTGGCTGGATCAACTGCCTCCTGCACATTCTTGCTGCGCATATACGGTGCAATCGCTGCGGCAACCGTGCGTCTGGCGAAGTCGACGAATACTTCGAAACCACCCAGCAGCTCATTGAACACCCGCTGATGCACCACCAGTTCCTGATTCAGACTGCTGACGCGTCGGCGCGCATCCGGGGCCAGCGTTGAGTAACAGCGCAGCGAGTTATCCTCCTCGACTTGCTGCAGGTGCTTCGCCAGGCCCATGTTTGCGGCCGCCTCGACACATTCGGCAAACGGCTTGGCGGTACGGCGAATGTCACTGTTCATGCCCCACAGGGCCGGGTTCGCCGAGACCGCAACAAGGTACTCCCGCGCAGTGCGATGGGCGGTTGGTGAAAGTTGCTGCAAGAGATATTCGCGACCGGACTCGTGTTGCGTCCAGCCCCACACTTCCCCGGTCAACGCGGCGAGCGAAGACAACCGCACCCACTCCTGACCGTCCGGCTTGTTAGGCGCGTAAAGCACAAGATCTGCCACCGCTTGCGTGGCCTCTTCACGGTAGAACACCAGCAGATCGGCACACTGCATGCCATTGGGTAGCGCCAGCGCGGCGACCCGCAAGGTTTTGTCGCCAGTGTTCTCAGCCCATGTCTGTACGAGGCGATCGTGGTCGACCACTGCCAGATGCCCGGCGCAACGCGCGACAAATGCGCTGTGCTTGAGTCGCGCGCCGATCCAGTCACTCGACGCGCGCCGCACCTCCTCGTGCTCGTATTGCCTGGCCAGTACGCGCAAGTAATCGGCTGGATAGTCTTGTTCCGCCAGCATGTCGGCAATAAATGCCGGCTCCATCGGCTGGTTGCGCAACGAAGGAGCACTGGTAACCTCCAGCACCGTCGCAAAATCCTCACCGATCGGCCCTGCCGCCAGTAACTCGCTCAGACTGCAGTTATGGGTTGGCTCGCCCACCGCTGCGCGCCATTTCAAGCGCACATCGATCCGGTCCGGCTCCACTTCCATGTCGAGCTTGAGCTGGATGTAATCGATGGCTTGTTGACGAGCGTAGGCACGCAACGAGCCGCAGCCGTCCAGCAAATCGTCGAGCGCGGCCTGGGCCAGTGAGGTCTGTTCCTGATAATCGCGCAACCTGGTGCGATCCGGCTCGTTCAGCACCCGAAGCCAATGCGGCAGTTGCGCGAATGACTGTGCTTCGAGGATTTTCTTCTCCGCGCCGGTTGCCAGCGCGGTCAACCGATACCGGCGGGTGCCTCGCGCCTCAAGCTTTTCGACCTGCCTGCGCAATCGATCCAGGGTCAACCCGGCGAGCCGGTCTGCTTGGAACAGCGCGTCAATGTCGTCGATATAGCGCTGCAGCTTGCGTTTTACCAGGCGATCGAACAGGGGCTCCTGCCTTTTCGTTTCCCAGTGCTCTTGCAAGTAACGTTTGTACTGATCGAGGAAGTACAGCGAAACGTTATCCACCGTCTGGATGACGGCCTCGCGACGACGGGCAGGCAACGCCGGATCGGAACCGCCGGGCCAGCGAAACGGTGCGTCGCGAATGGCCAAAAACATCACCGGCTTACCGTCGATCAATTTCTGCAGCACGGCATCGAGCAGGGCGACGATGAATCCAGCGTCGATATTGCCCAGGGGAAAATGCATGCGCAGTTCAGCCAATGCGAAATACTCCATGGCTTCCAACACGGTCATCTGGCTGTTCAAGCGCTTGTCGATCAGCACCTGCCAGCGCGTGATCCGCAACAGAATCTCCCGCGCCGTCCCTGTGGACGTAGCGGCTGCCGGTGGAATCTCTTCTACAATCCCTTGTTTATCCGCCATATCGCCCAGCCCCTGCTTTTGTAGAAACATGCTTCCACTCTATGGCGCGGCAACGGCGAGCAAGCGATACATATGTATAGCGCCTGCGCAAATGTGTAACAGCAAACCGGCGTGTCCACTTTGCCGACAACCTGGCGTAAACTGCGCGCTTTTGCAGCTTCGGGCTGCCCCACAGATTTTCAAAGGTGCCCGCCATGCCTTGGCTGCAAATCCGTCTCGCCATCACTCCGGAAGAAGCCGAAACCTACGAAGACGCCTTCCTTGAAGTGGGCGCCGTGTCGGTGACTTTCATGGACGCCGAAGACCAGCCGATCTTCGAGCCGGAACTCAACACCACCCCGCTGTGGGCGCACACCCACCTGCTCGCGCTGTTCGAAGGCGGCACCGAACCGGCGCCGGTGCTGGCCCATCTGGAACTGCTGACCGGCAGCCCGCTGCCCGAGCATCACAGCGAAGTCATTGAAGATCAGGATTGGGAACGCAGCTGGATGGACGGTTTTGAGCCGATGCGTTTCGGCCAGCGCCTGTGGATCGTGCCGAGCTGGCACGCCGCGCCCGAGCCTGACGCCGTCAACCTGCTGCTGGACCCGGGCCTGGCCTTCGGCACCGGCACCCACCCGACCACTGCGTTGTGCCTGGAATGGCTCGACGGTCAGGAGCTGAAAGACTGCAATGTGCTCGACTTCGGTTGCGGCTCGGGAATTCTGGCGATTGCCGCCCTGCTGCTCGGCGCCAAAGAAGCCGTCGGCACCGACATCGACGTGCAGGCGCTGGAAGCCTCGCGCGACAACGCCGGGCGCAACAACATTGCCGACGAGCTGTTGCCGCTGTACCTGCCGGAAGATCTGCCCCAGGTCAAAGCCGACGTACTGGTTGCCAATATTCTCGCCGGCCCGCTGGTTTCGCTGGCGCCGCAATTGTCCGGGCTGGTCAAGTCCGGCGGGCGTCTGGCACTGTCGGGGATCCTCGCCGAACAGGGTGATGAAGTCGCTGCCGCTTACGCGCAAGACTTCGATCTCGACCCGATCGCCAATCGCGATGGCTGGGTGCGCATCACCGGCCGTCGGCGCTAGAATGACCGCCTGCATAATCCGGATTGCCGCATGACCGACAGTTTCGTCACTCAGTGCCCGCATTGCCAAACCAGTTTCCGTGTCAGTCATGCTCAATTGAGCGTGGCCCGCGGGGTGGTTCGCTGCGGCTCCTGCCTGCAAGTGTTCAACGCCGCCAAACAGCTGCTGGAACAACACGTCGGCAAGGACGCGGTGACACCGGTTGCGCCGCCCGTCGCCGAGCGGCACAGCGAGGAGCCGTCAACTGTCGAGCCGCCGTCCATCGTCGAGGAACCTGCACCGCGCGCCATCAGCCAAAAGCAGTGGAGCGCATCGGAACTTGATCTCGACAGCCTTGATCTGGACGAAGAACTCGCTCGCCTCGAACAACGGGAAATCCAGCCGGCCACCGAACTCGGCCGGACTCGCGAAGACTCCCTGAGCGCCCGTCGCGACAGTCAGGAGCCGGATGACGCGGCATGGCCCGGCAGCCTGTTCAGCCAACCCGCCGATGAGCGGATGCCTGAGCCGGAGGACGAGCCACCGATTGACGAGATTGAGCCGGTCAAATCCGAGCGCACCGAACCCTCGCTGTCGCTGGAGCCGGTGGATCTGGATGACGAACCGGCGATTCCGCATCTGCGCCTGCACGACCCGATTGACCCGAATGCCCGCCGCGAACGCTTGTCGACCAGCGACGAAGTCGACGATGACGATTTGCCATCGATCGAGCCGCTGCGCAAAAAGCGCGAACGCGCAGAACCCGGTGTACGCGCCGAAGTCCTGCAGGACCTGACTGACGACCCGCTGCAACTGGACTGGCAGAAACGCCGCTCGCCATGGGGCCGCCGCTGGTTATGGCTGCTGTTGGTTTTGGCGGCGGCAGGTGGACTGGCTGCGCAATACATTGCCTATCATTTCGATGAACTGGCGCGACAGGATCAATACCGTTCGTGGTTCCAGCTAATCTGCCCGCAGATCGGCTGCACGGTGCCGTCCAAGGTCGACATCGCCAGGATCAAGAGCAGCAATCTGGTGGTGCGCAGCCATCCGGAGTTCAACGGTGCACTGGTGGTCGATGCGATCATTTATAACCGCGCGACGTTCTCGCAGCCCTTTCCATTACTGGAACTGCGCTTCGCTGACCTTAACGGTCACTTGATTGCCAGTCGTCGCTTCAAACCCGGCGAGTACCTCAGAGGGGATCTCGAAGGTCTGGCGGAAATGCCGCCGCAAACGCCGATCCACATTGCGCTGGATATTCTCGATCCAGGCCCCAAAGCAGTGAATTACAGCCTGAGTTTCCACTCGCCCGAGTGAATCCCTGCGTCGCTTTGCAATTGACGGCGGTTTTCTGACTTTGCCACGCACAACCAAACCCGTGGCGATAACAGAATAACTGTTCAGATTTTGTTCAATTCAGCCTTTATCCAGTCATCGAGAGCGGGTATCATGCCAACCCTTTTTCGAACTCTCATGATCCGGCCCCACCTCAGGGAAGTCCTATGTCGGCGGTACGCATCGGCCCATACACATTGCAGAACGGCTTGATTCTCGCCCCGATGGCGGGGGTCACCGACCAGCCCTTTCGTCAGCTGTGCAAGCGTCTGGGCGCAGGGCTTGTAGTCTCGGAAATGGTCACCAGTGACATGAGCCTGTGGAACACCCGCAAGTCGCGCATGCGCATGATCCACGAAGGCGATCCCGAGCCGCGCTCGGTACAGATTGCCGGTGGTGATGCGCAGATGCTGGCGGACGCCGCCCGGGCCAACGTCGAACTGGGCGCGCAGATTATTGATATCAACATGGGTTGCCCGGCAAAGAAGGTCTGTAACAAGGCCGCCGGTTCCGCATTGTTGAAGGACGAAGCACTGGTGACCGAGATCCTGCAGGCCGTTGTGGCGGCGGTTGATGTGCCGGTCACCTTGAAGATCCGCACCGGCTGGGATCGCGACAACAAGAACGGCCTGACCGTGGCGAAGATCGCCGAGCAGGCCGGGATCACCGCGCTGGCAGTGCATGGCCGCACTCGCGCCGATCTGTACACCGGTGAAGCGGAGTACGACACGATCGCCGCGATCAAGCAGGCAGTGTCGATTCCGGTATTTGCCAACGGCGATATCGATTCGCCGGAGAAGGCCCGTTACGTGCTCGACGCGACCGGTGCCGATGGCCTGTTGGTAGGCCGCGCCGCCCAAGGGCGGCCATGGATTTTTCGCGAGATCGAACACTTCCTGCGCACTGGCGAGAAATTGCCGGCACCGGAGTTGATCGAGGTGGAACACATACTGCTGGAGCATCTGGCCGCCCTTCACGCTTTCTATGGGGATGTGATGGGCGTGCGCATTGCGCGCAAGCATGTGGGCTGGTATCTCGCAACCTTGCCGGGCGCCAGGGAGTTTCGCGCCCGTTTCAATCGTTTGGATGGTACGGAAACACAATGCGCCAACGTTCGGGAGTTCTTCGCCGAGCGTTACAAGAGCCTGACAGGGGACGAAGAAGGGGTGGCCGCATGACGATGATGACCGAGACTTTAGTGAGTGGAACAGCACCCGTGAGCGACAACGTGAATTTGAAACAGCACCTCAATACCCCGAGCGAAGAAGGTCAGACCCTTCGCGGGAGTGTCGAGAAGGCGCTGCACAATTATTTCGCCCACCTTGAGGGCGCGTCCGTCACGGATGTGTACAACCTGGTGCTCTCCGAAGTCGAGGCTCCCCTGCTCGAAAGCGTGATGAACTACGTCAAGGGCAACCAGACCAAGGCCAGTGAGCTGCTGGGACTTAACCGCGGCACGCTGCGCAAGAAACTCAAGCAGTACGATCTGCTGTAAGCATTCAATCAAACCAGAAAGGCGCCCGCGTAAAAAACGGTCGCCTTTTTTGCTGACTTCCTTTGCTTTTGATGGAAATTGAGATGACCGACCAGACTACCCGCCTGCCGATCCGCCGCGCCTTGATCAGCGTTTCCGACAAGACCGGGATCCTCGAATTCGCCAAGGAGCTTGAAGCTCTGGGCGTCGAGATCCTCTCCACCGGCGGGACGTTCAAGCTGCTGCGCGACAACGGTGTTGCCGCAGTGGAAGTCGCGGATTACACCGGTTTCGCCGAGATGATGGACGGTCGGGTGAAAACCCTGCACCCGAAAATCCACGGCGGCATCCTCGGTCGTCGCGGTATCGACGACGCCATCATGAGCGAGCACGGCATCAAGCCGATCGATCTGGTGGCGGTCAACCTGTACCCGTTCGAAGCCACCATCAACAAGCCAGGCTGCGACCTGCCGACCGCCATCGAGAACATCGACATCGGCGGCCCGACCATGGTCCGTTCGGCAGCGAAAAACCATAAAGACGTAGCGATCGTGGTGAATGCCAGCGATTACGCCAGTGTGCTCGAAGGCCTCAAGGCTGGTGGCCTGACCTACGCTCAGCGTTTCGACTTGATGCTCAAGGCTTTCGAACACACCGCCGCCTACGACGGCATGATCGCCAACTACATGGGCACCGTGAATCAGGCCGCTGAAACCCTGAGCACTGAAGGTCGCAGCGAATTCCCGCGCACCTTCAACAGCCAGTTCATCAAGGCCCAGGAAATGCGCTACGGCGAGAACCCGCACCAGAGCGCGGCGTTCTACGTGGAAGCCAAGCCTGCCGAAGTCGGCATCGCCACCGCAACCCAACTGCAAGGCAAAGAGCTGTCGTACAACAACGTGGCCGACACCGACGCCGCGCTGGAATGCGTCAAGAGCTTCGTCAAGCCAGCCTGCGTGATCGTCAAGCACGCCAACCCGTGTGGTGTGGCAGTCAGCCCGGACGCTGAAGGCGGCATTCGTCAGGCTTACGAACTGGCTTACGCGACTGACACCGAATCGGCATTCGGCGGCATCATTGCCTTCAACCGCGAACTGGATGCCGAGACCGCCAAAGCGATCGTCGAGCGTCAGTTCGTTGAAGTGATCATCGCCCCGAGCGTCAGCGCAGAAGCCCGCGCCATCGTCGCCGCCAAAGCCAACGTGCGCCTGCTGGCCTGCGGCGAGTGGTCGGCAGACCGCGCAGCCGCGTGGGATTACAAGCGCGTCAACGGCGGCCTGCTGGTACAGAGCCGCGACATCGGCATGATCAGCGCCGATGACCTGAAAGTCGTGACCAAACGTGCCCCGACCGAACAGGAAATCCATGACCTGATCTTCGCCTGGAAAGTCGCCAAGTACGTTAAGTCCAACGCCATCGTCTACGCCAAGAACCGTCAGACCATCGGTGTCGGCGCAGGCCAGATGAGCCGCGTAAACTCGGCGCGTATCGCCGCGATCAAGGCTGAGCACGCCGGCCTGCAAGTCGCCGGTTCGGTGATGGCATCGGACGCATTTTTCCCGTTCCGTGACGGTCTGGATAACGCAGCCAAGGTCGGTATCACTGCGGTGATCCAGCCGGGCGGCTCGATGCGTGACAACGAAGTGATTGCCGCCGCTGACGAAGCGGGCATTGCGATGGTGTTCACCGGCATGCGCCACTTCCGTCACTGATTCAACTCGATCCAAATGTGGGAGCGGGCGTGCTCGCGAATGCAATCTGTCAGTCACAGCTGTTTTGCCTGACACACCGCTTTCGCGAGCAAGCCCGCTCCCACATAAAGCGCTCCAGCAGCGCCTGACAGATTTTTGAGGTTTTTGAAATGAATGTTTTGATCATTGGCAGCGGTGGCCGTGAACACGCCCTGGCCTGGAAAGTGGCTCAGGATCCGCGTGTGCAGAAGGTGTTCGTTGCACCGGGCAACGCCGGTACGGCAATTGAAGCCAAGTGCGAGAACGTCGCCATCGACGTGCTGGCCCTTGAGCAACTGGCCGACTTCGCCGAGAAAAACGTTTCCCTGACGATTGTTGGCCCGGAAGTGCCGCTGGTGGCTGGTGTCGTTGACCTGTTCCGCTCCCGTGGCCTGGACTGCTTTGGTCCGACTGCCGGCGCCGCGCAACTGGAAGGGTCGAAAGCCTTCACCAAGGACTTCCTCGCGCGCCACAAGATTCCGACCGCCGACTATCAGAACTTCACCGAGATTGAGCCGGCCCTGGCGTATCTGCGTGAAAAAGGCGCACCGATCGTGATCAAGGCCGATGGTCTGGCCGCCGGTAAAGGCGTGATCGTTGCCATGACCCTGGCCGAAGCCGAAGACGCCGTGCGCGACATGCTCGCTGGCAACGCTTTTGGTGACGCCGGTTCGCGCGTAGTGATCGAAGAGTTCCTTGACGGCGAAGAAGCCTCGTTCATCGTCATGGTCGACGGCAAGAATGTCTTGCCGATGGCCACCAGCCAGGACCACAAACGCGTCGGCGACGGCGACAGCGGCCCGAACACGGGCGGCATGGGTGCCTACTCCCCTGCCCCGGTCGTGACCGCCGACGTGCACAAGCGCGTGATGGATCTGGTGATCTGGCCGACCGTGCGTGGCATGGCTGAAGAAGGCAACGTCTACACCGGTTTCCTCTACGCCGGTCTGATGATCGACAAGGCCGGTAACCCGAAGGTTATCGAGTTCAACTGCCGCTTCGGCGACCCGGAAACCCAACCGGTGATGCTGCGTCTGCAATCGAGCCTGGTATTGCTGGTCGAAGCCGCACTGGCGCAAGCGCTGGACAAGGTTGAAGCGCAGTGGGACCCACGTCCGAGCGTCGGCATTGTGCTGGCCGCTGGCGGCTACCCGGGCGACTACGCCAAGGGCGCGGCGATCAACGGTCTCGATGCAGCCGCCAGCCTGGAAGGCAAAGTCTTTCACGCCGGTACCGCATTGAAGGATGGCAACGTTGTCACCGCCGGTGGTCGCGTTCTGTGCGCCACCGCCATGGGCGCAAGCGTCGGTGAAGCCCAGCAGCAAGCCTACAAGCTGGCGGCGGCCATCGACTGGGAAGGCTGCTTCTACCGCAAGGACATTGGCTACCGCGCCATTGCCCGTGAACGTGGCGAAAACCTGTAACAAGCTGTCGATCAAGTCCGGCGGGGAGTGCTGTTCCTCGCCGGGCTGTTCCGCCGCCGCGCATCGTTATATTCTGGCATCAACCTACGAAGGGATTTCGCCGTGCGCTGGCTCAGGATTGCCATAAGCTTCACCGTCACGTTGCTGACCTTGCTCTGCATGCTCCCGGCCCAGGCCGCGCAAGGCAGTGGCTGGTCGGTATTGCTCGACGATCAGGGCAATCTGCAACTGAGCGATATCCGCTCCGCTCGCTACACCAATCAATTCAGCCCCATCGACCTTGACCGCCTCACCGCGTCCGAGCCCGATGGCGCCTTGTGGCTGCGCTTCAAACTGGCGCCGGGCAAGCACGAGCAAGTGCTGCGCATCTTTGCTCCCGACCTGTCACAGCTCAATCTCTACGTGCTCGACGGCGACCGGCTGATCGAACAACGCAACACCGGCACCGACCAGCCGCAGGCCGAACGGCCGCTGCCAAGCAGCGACTTCATGCTGCCGTTGCCGCAGAGCGACAAATCCCTCGATGTCTATCTGCGCCTGGTGTCCGACCACCAATTGCGCCCGCACATTACCCTGCAATCGGCCGTGATGAGCGCAGCCAACCACAATCAGACGCTGATCTTCGGCTTACTGTTTGGCTGTCTCGGCATGCTGCTGTTGCACAATCTTGTGCGCTACGCCTATTCCCGCTCGCGCAGCAGCCTGTGGCTGGCGGTCTGCGAAGGCCTGTTGGGCCTCAGCCTGTTGCTGCTGCTCAACCTCGCCGGCCCCTGGCTGCCGAACTGGCATGCGGTGCAGACGCCCGGCGCCTATCTGGCGTTGCTGCTGACGGCACCGGCGGGGTTGATGTTCGCCTATCGCTTCTTCGCCCCGCTTGGCCCGCACCCGCTGAACAAACTGTTGCTGGGCGACATTCTGTTTATCGTGACCTGCAGCCTGTTGCTGCTGTTCGTCAACACCCTGCCGCTGAACATCATCACCTATGCACTGGTGGCCCTGGCCGGCCTGAGCATGTTGTTCGTCGCCTGCTATCACTGGCAGAAGGGCTACCGTCCGGCCCGCCTGTTCGTTGCGGCGATGGTGGTGTTCAACATTGGCACATTGATCATTCTCCCGGCCTTGCTTGGCCTGACACTGGTGTCGCCGCAGGGTCTGATCATGACCCTGATGGCGTTCATCTGCATCAGCGGCTTGTTGATGAGCATCGCCCTCGGCGAGCGTCAGCGCAGCATCACCGAAAGCCGTTTCAGCGTCAGCCGCGACCTCGCCGCGAGCAATGCCGAGATCAACGCCAAGGCCGAGTTCCTTGCCAAGATCAGCCATGAAATCCGTACCCCGATGAACGGCGTGCTGGGCATGACCGAACTGCTGCTGGGTACGCCGCTGTCGGTCAAGCAACGCGACTACGTGCAGACCATCCACAGCGCCGGCAATGAATTGCTGACGTTGATCAACGAGATCCTCGACATCTCCAAGCTCGAGTCCGGGCAGATCGAGCTGGACGACGTGCAGTTCGACCTCAATGCCTTGATCGACGACTGCCTGAGCATCTACCGCGCCAAGGCCGAACAGCAGAACGTCGAACTGATCAGCTTTATCCAGCCACAAGTGCCGCGGGTGATCAGCGGCGACCCGACTCGCCTGCGCCAGACGCTGCTGAGCCTGCTGGAAAACGCCCTGAAAAAAACCGATGAAGGTGAAGTGCTGATCGTCGTCGCCCTCGACGAACGCAGCAGCAAACCACGTCTGCGGATTGCCGTGCAGGACAGCGGTGAACCGATGGAGCAGGAAGAGCGCGACGCGCTGATGCACGCCGAACTGCACAGCAAGCACTTCCTTTCGGCCAATCGCCTGGGCGGCAACCTGGGGCTGGTGATTGCACGCCAGCTGATCCGCTTGATGCATGGCGAATTCGGTATCAAGAGCGGCGCCAATCAGGGCACCACGTTGTGGCTGACCTTGCCACTGGATCCCGATCGTCTCGAACACCCGACCTCGGATCTCGACAGTCCGCTGCAAGGCGCGCGCGTGTTGGTGGTCGACGACAACGACACCTGCCGCAAAGTGCTGGTCCAGCAATGCAGTGCATGGGGGCTGAATGTCAGCGCCGTACCTTCCGGCAAGGAAGCCCTGGCCTTGCTGCGGACCAAAGCGCACCTGCGCGATTACTTTGACGTGGTGCTGCTTGATCAGAACATGCCGGGCATGACCGGCATGCAGCTCGCGGCCAAGATCAAGGAAGACCCGAGCCTCAACCACGATATCCTGCTGATCATGCTCACCGGCATCAGCAATGCGCCGAGCAAGATCATCGCGCGCAACTCGGGGATCAAACGCATCCTCGCCAAACCGGTGGCCGGTTACACGCTCAAGACGACCCTGGCCGACGAACTCAACCAGCGTAACAAAGGTCAGGTGGTGTTCCAGCCGCAAGTGGTCACCCCGGCCACGGCGGCCAAAGTGCCCAGCGATTTCCGCATCCTCGTCGCCGAAGACAACACGATTTCGACCAAAGTGATTCGCGGCATGCTCGGCAAGCTCAACCTGCAACCGGACACTGCCGCCAACGGCGAAGAAGCGCTGCAAGCGATGAAAGCGCAACGCTACGACCTGGTGCTGATGGACTGCGAAATGCCGGTCCTCGATGGTTTCTCGGCGACCCAGCAATTGCGCGCCTGGGAGGTCAGCAATCAACGCATTCGCACGCCGATCGTTGCGTTGACGGCGCACATCCTCGCCGAGCACAAGGAACGCGCCCGCCAGGCCGGCATGGACGGGCACATGTCCAAACCGGTGGAACTGTCGCAACTGCGCGAGTTGATCGAACACTGGGTGGCCGAGCGCGATCAGCAGAATCGCACCACCACGCAACCGTCGTAAGCCGACAGCCTTCTTGACGCCTGTTAGACTCCCCCACGACTTCCCTCGCCAGTGAGCTTGCACCATGCTCCACGTGTTATTCAGCGTTTACCTGAAGATGCTGGTGCTCTACAGCCCGTTCTTCGTGTTGTCCTGCTTCATCAGCCTGACCCGTGGTTACTCGCGCAAGGAACAACGGCGCCTGGCCTGGAAAGTGGCGATCGCCACGCTGATCTCCAGCGTCTTGTTGTACCTGTTCGGGCGAGTGATTTTCGATGTGTTCGGCATTACCGTGGATGCCTTCCGGATTGGCGCCGGCAGCGTGCTGTTCATTTCGGCGCTGGGCATGGCACAAGGCAAATCCGTGGTGCAGAGCGACAATGTGCAACAGGACGTGACCATCGTGCCGCTGACCATTCCGCTGACCGTCGGCCCCGGTACCATCGGCGCCTTGTTGGTGATGGGCGTCAGTCAGCCGCACTGGGACGACAAGCTCACCGCGATCATGAGTATCGCGCTGGCCAGTTTCACGGTTGGCGTGGTGCTGTATCTGTCCAACCGCATCGAGCGGATTCTTGGCGATCAGGGTTTGCAGATCGTCAGCCGCTTGATGGGATTGTTTGTTTGCGCACTGGCAGCGCAGATCATTTTCACCGGGGTCAAAGGCTATCTGGTGCCCTGAACGCGTGTTTTCGAGGGCAAGGTAAAACGCCGCGGACGCTAGTCTCCGCGGCATCTTACTGTTCAGCTTCAGCCTGCGGCAGCCGGCTCCTCCATCAGCGTCTGCAAAGTGACACCGGCACTGCGAACGTTGCCGATCCGCAGTCTGGCTACCACAGCGGACACCGCATGCGACTGCTGCCCTTTCAGGGCGAGGAAGACGTCGCCACGCAGCGCCGGATCCGCCGAGCCGACATCTCGAAAGATCAGGCAGTGCTCGGTGTCCGGATCCACCACCAGAAGACTGTCCTGGACAATCTCGAACAGCAGTTTTTCCGGCGCGTCAAAGTCGCAGATCAGCTTGCCCGGGATGCTCGGCATCTCGCCCAGTGCATGTCGGCAGTCGACGATGATCGAGTCCAGTTTCTGCCAGACCGCTTTCGACAGATGACATGTCGCATGTCCCTGCCCAAGACGCAGCAGCAAGGTATCGACGTCATCGGGAATCAGCGGCAGCAGATCCTCCATCGTCCCTTGCTTCTCAACGGCCAGTACTTGTGCGGTGCGCTGAAGGTAGTCGACCTGCCCGATGCTGTGCATCCCGGGATAGACGCACACCCTGCCTTCACGACGTTCGTGCAACAACACCTGCGCCTGCTGACGGGTGCCGAGAAGCGAAAAATCCTTTGGCAACGCTTCGCCGCTGATCGTCAGCAAGCGGCTGTGGCGCGCGTTGTACCATCGCACGCTGTTCGAGGCAGAGGCCACCTGCACGAACTCGTCATGATCATAGGCATCCAGGAGTTTTTCCAGGGACGCAACCAGAGGCTTATCCTGCGCCGCCACCCATTGATGATTGACCCCGCCGACCACCTCAGCCTCTCGGTAGCGCAGTTTCAGCAACACACCTTCCACGGTCGTGCCCTGTAAACCTGCGCCATCCGCCACCACGTCGGCAAAACGCCAGCCGGCCCACTCCTGCTCCGGTTCCGGCAGTACTTCGCGGTGCAACAGTTTCGAACCTGCGCCGAACGCCCGCTCCAGTTCCGGCGGATCAATGAACCTCTGGCTCAAGATGGCCCCGCTGGAAAGATCGAACAGCCAGACGGCCTGATGGTCCGGTGTCATACCGAGCAGACGCACTTCCCGGTTGTGGCCCAGATCGCACAACAGGAGGCGCTCATTGACGAACCAGGCGTTCAGGTTGCCATCATCGGTGGCATTGCGCAGTCCGACAATTGCAAAACGGTTGATCGAATAGCGCTTGGCGATCGGCTCCAGCGCCAACCACCATTGCGCGCGATCCTTGAGCCAGCGCTGGCCAACGCCTCCCAGTTGCAACTCACCCTGCGGGGTCAGATTGAAGAATCGTCCGGCTTCGTCCAGCACCAGGTAACCGTTCGCCACGGCCACTACCTGCGCCAGCTGCTCGGGCTCGATCCAGCGGTGAAGCCATTGCGATCGGCCCCTTACTCCGGTTCGCTGCAGACGGCACAGCGTCTGGTCGAGGCGGTTGTAAATTACAAACAGGTCGTGCTCATCCGCTAGCGATACAAGCACCAGATCGGTCATGTTCTTGATCGAATCATTCCAGCCACGGGCATGACGTGGCTGCGGCAGTGGATGAATCAGCAGGCGATCGCGGCTGCGCACCCAGACCATGTCGCGCCGGCTCTGGCTGTATTTCCAGCACACCGCGACGTAGGCCGCTGGCTGCCAGTCGGCGGTGATCACGCCGTCCCGTTCAGCGAAAGGATGAAGCAGCGTGTAGTGTCCCAGTAGCGTTGACCAGTCGCCCAGCGTTTCGCTCAGGAACACCTTTTCCTGCAGATCTGTACGCAGGTCATGAGTGACGGAGCACAGCTGCAATTGGCCCTGATGCAGCAGGTAGCTGAACGTGCGCGGCCCTTGAGGACCGGTGACCGTCTGTTCGAAATGAATCACGCCACTGGCGTCCGTCGTCATGGCGCCAATCGTGTTGGTGCCCTCGGTCAGCAGTAACCGGTAGCGAGAGCGGATCAGCCCACTGATGGCGTCGACCTGCCAGATATCGAAACTGTCCGCCACGTAAAAGTACGCATAGCCGCCGGTCACCAGCGCCAGTTGCGCGTCCTCGGCAGCCTCGTCGCGATCGTTGCGCAGATACAGAAACCGTTCCTCCCTGGCGTCATACCATGCCGTGGTCTGGCGCGGCTGTTGCGGTGATTCGAACGGGATCGGCCACTCATGCACCGGCGTATAAGGCAGCGCCAGGCGATGTTCCCGGGCCAGGTCCTTGTAATGCAGGAGCAATGCCTGCTCATCCAGCCCGACCGGCGCACTCTGTTCGACAATGTCCAGTTGAAGCTTGACGTGGTCGACACTGAACAGCTGGTGATCGGCCGTACGAATCAGCAACGCATGGCGGCCCTTGCCGGACAAGCGCACCGGCACGTCGCCGATGTGCAGATCACCGAAACGCTCGATCCGAATGTCACTCTCATGGGCCCAGCCAGCCTGCAGCACCCAGCGGCTCGCCAAGTGAGCGGGGGACTGCAACTCGATGCCAACGCCCGGATTCAGTAACAGCGTGCACGACGCGCCGGCGCTGGTGATCTTGTACGCCACCTTGTTGTGCCAGGCCGCCGGCACGGTCGGCACCACCAACGTGCGCTCAATCTTGTCGAGCTGAATGTCGATGACGGTCTCGCGGTAATCGGGAAACAGACGATGCAGGATGTATTCGGAAGGAAATGAATAGAACGAAAACAAGAACAGCCACTGTCCGTTCGCTTGGCGTTTTTCCAGGCGTCGAGCGATGTCGAAGCCTCGATCATGGCGCTCGTTGGCAAACGGCAATGCCTTGTACTCGTACCCATAACAGGTGAGTGGCGTGCACGGCAGCACAATGACCTGTCCGGCCAGCGGTGCGAACGTGGTTTGCCCCGGCAAGCTCAGATGCTGGCGCAGATTGATCGCGCGGTCATAGTCCGGGTCGTAGTCCGGTACGCCAAAGTGATCGCGCAACGGGTAAAGCTTCGGGCTGTCGAGCAGCATCTGCCCGGCCATCAGATCAATGCTCTTGACGATCAACGCCGGGCGCGGGACCCACGCGCCAACCGACGTATCGAAGCGGTAACCGAGGCGGTGATGGGCTTCCACCAGATCCGCAAAAAAATCACCAACGGCCTGGGCATCGCGTGCGATTCCGGCAAAGCCCTGGGCCAGCGCCGCGACGCCAACCGCCAGCCCGCCAAGGATCACCCCGGCGCCGCCCAATACCGCTGCTGCCGTGGCTGCACCGGTGGCCGCGGCGCCAATACCGGCAGCCGTCAACGCCAGACTGGCAGAGTCAAACGCCAGCTGCGTGCCGAATTGTGCCCGCTCGACGCCATCCTTTGCCGTCGCGAGCTGATAGACATCGAAGCCGACATTGGCCAGCCCCAACAACGCACCGACGCCCTCGTTGGCGACATGGCCCAATGCTTCGGCGACCAGCGGACCGCTGGTGCGGGCAATAAGCTTTTCTTCATTGAGCGCTGTGCGCACCAGACGAACCAGACCGACCGCATCGACGATATTGCCATGCACCAATTGCGCGTAGTTGACGTAGGCGTGCAGACGTACAGCGGTGGTCAATGTCCGCCCTTCACCTTCGCGGTCGCGTAACGCGTTCATCAAGGCCTGAATCGAGAACCCGGCGTTGAGGGTATGCACACTGGCCACTTCGGTCGGATCCGGCACGCCAATGACCGGCCGGGGTTTACGCGCCAGAGTGGTGAACAGTTCCGAGAGGTGATTCTTGATCCGCAGCAAGCGGTGATCTTCACTCAGCACCTCGATCGTCTGTTCGGGGTTGCTCGGGTCGATAAGATGTATCCGGTATTTGCCTTCAGCGGTGACCTGCAGTGTTTCGAACAAGGGCACCAGAGGAGTGGCCGAAGGATGCAGTTCCTGTAACGCAGACGTGGTGTGGGCAATCTGCTGCGCCCACCAGTGACTGTCCAGCCCAAGCAGGCTGGCCCCCAGATGGGCGTTCTCGACCAGCGATCGCCCATGCGCACTGTTCAGGCGTTGCCGCAGGGTTTGCGCGGGTTGCTCCGGCAACGGATCGTCAGTCAGCAGCATGGCCACATTGAATTCGCCGGGCAGCGTCAACGCTGCCACGCGTTCGCCGTGCAGGTGGACCACATCGAAGGTCGGCCGTGCCTCAGTTCCGTAGGCGGCGTAGTACCTGGCCATGCTCAGGCTGAGGAAAAAATCCTGCAGCGCCGCCTGGAACGAGGCGGCATTCTCGAACCCGAACAAACCGAAATTGGGATCATAAAAATGATAAATGACCCGTTCACCCTCGACGGTTTTGGCAACCAGCATGGAATGATTGTCAGTGTTGAGCAGCAACGTGCGGGTGCCGGCGTGCTGCTCCAGATGGGCAGTGACTTGCGCAAGATTCGCGCGATCGAGGAACGTACCGACCTCACTCAACTGTGTGTCCTGCAATTGTTCCAGCGCCCAGATGAAGCTGATCGAGTCGGGCTGTTTCGGCGCGGCGACGGCCATAAAGAAGCGCTCGCGCAGGAGGGCATTCGCCTTGCCGCCCTGGGTCATGGCCGCACTCATCATCAGCGCCAGCGGTAAACAACGTCCACCAATGGCTTCACCGTGACTGTCGAGCAGCAGATCCTGAGGCACCGACTGGACGCTGCCCTGGTTATGGAACTGGCCAAGCACTTGACCCACTCGCTCATTGACCTGCAGCTGATGCTCAAGGATCGCTGTCTTCTCGATCTGCGCGACCTGTCGCCCCCATTGCTGCATGGTCATGGCGGTTTTCATCGCGTTTTTTTTCAGGCTCAAGGTGTTGTCCTCGACCCCCGCCAACTCGCCAGCCGTATCGGCCAGCGCCTGCTTGAATGCCGTCGCTGCGGTTCGGTACAGCTGCCGCTCAATCGCCGCGTAACGGCCCGAAGCGCCAAGATCCCGCAGGCTGTTGGCGAGGTTGTCGAGTTCGCCGACGTGCTTGATGAAGCTCTGCGTGTCCAGCGAATCAATGCCCAGCAGCACGCCAAGCGCCAGCCGCTGTTGGGGACTGACTTGAACCAGATCCAGTTCGCCATGGCCCATCGCGCTCAGCACCTCGTCCAGCCCGAGGCTCTGCACCCGGGCATCGCTGAGGGACGCCGGAGCGATCATTCGGGCTGGCTGCAACCTGATCGACTGGCGGTCTTCAAACGTCAGCGGCAGCGGTTTCTCGAAAGTAATTGCCCCATCATGACCCCGACGCATCGCGTCGACGAACGGTTCGCCGAGCCCATCGACCAGACGCTGCAACACATCGGTCAACAGCACCTCGCGCTCTTCGATCACCGGCCAGCCCTGTTCGAACATAAGGGTCGAACCTTTTAACAACTGCGCGATGTCACCCTGGTAGTGAGCCTGGTATTGACCTTGTTGCCAGCGCGCCTGCTCGTCCTCGACCCATTGGAAGGGGTCGGTCCCGTTGTCTTTCCAGGAGTGATCCAGTTCTTCTTCGGTGGCGCGATTGACCGAGGCATAACGCGCAATCGCCGCTTCCGTGAAAATCCTGTCGGCGTGCTCGGGCGTCAAATGCGCCTTGGCATAGTCCCCCATGGCATCGCGCAACGCACCGGGGCCGGTCAGGTAGATGGTGCCCTCGCTCTGCCGACGGATGCCGTCACTGAAGTAGGTCACGGCGGCTTTGGCCAGAAACCCGGCGAAAATTTCTTCCCGATCGGATAACTGCTGCAGAGGGCCGTAGGTTTTCTCCAGGTGGGCGAGTGCCAGCGGCATCAAAGCCTCCACATCGGTCAAGGCAATGGCGCCCCGCGCAGCGGAACGATGGAGGCTATCGACCAACTCATAGTTGAACCGCACTCGCTCAATGAAAGCTTGCAACGTTGCCGATCCGGCGTGGGCCATCAGGAAAGCATTTGTCAAAGAGCTGCCTTCGGCGACGGCCCGCAGCACAAACGGCCGGGTCATCCGGTCAGTCGGTGCCTGAAAAACCTGACTCAACGCAGGTCGGCTTTCGGCAAAGGCCAGCAGAGCCTCCCGGTGCTCTACAGGAATTTGCTCGAAATAACTGCTGGAAAGCGGCCGTCCCGGCATCCACTCGGGATTGTGATTGAGCAGCAACTGCAAAATGCCCAGGCGGGCATCGACGCCCAACCCGTCCAGATCGATGCCCGCCAGATTCTTTACCAGCGGCGGTAGATTATCGACATCGGCATAACTGCCACTTTCGCGGTACAGCACCTCGGCACGCACCACATCGGACGCCGCCGCCAGATTGCCGCGCAAACGCATCTCTTGCTCGTAGATATCCTGCAACTGCAACGGCGCCACTGCCCCGTCGAGATCGCGCAGTTGCAGGTTCGCGCCGGCAATCGCCTGCACGCTGCTGAGATTGCGCTCCCTTAGCGCTTGCAGTTCTGCACGATCCTGACCGTAGGCGCGAGTCAACAGATCGATTCGCGCATCATCGGCCGATTCACCGTTGGCCACGGCCGCGTTGAGGTGCGCAAACATTTGTTGCTTCAGAACAATGGCCCGCTCTTCGTACAACGTCGCCAGTGCATCCTCGGAGATCGTCTGGCCGGCGACTTTGTGCAATGCATCGGCCTTGGCCGACTCGACGATCAGCTTATTGGTCTGATAAGCGAGCAATGCATCGCTGTCGTACCACAGGTTTAGCGTATACCCGTGTTCGGCAAGCACCTGCTTCCAGACATTGAGGTAATCACGTTGAATGGCGCCGACGCCGCCACCGAGCCAGACGAAATGCATAGTCTTCGGCACGGCCGTGGGTTCGGTACGGATCAGCGCGAGACTGGACTGAACACGGGACTCAAAGCCCTCGATCCGGTCGTGGATCCGTGACAAATCCGCAGTGCCCGCCTCCACCGGCTCCAGATCGCGCCGCACCCGCCGGGTATCCGGTAACTGCTCCAGGGTCTGCCGTAACAACCGCAACGGTTCAAGTAACTGTTGCGCATCCGTGGCCGCTACGCAGCCGGCGTAGTAACGCAACAGCGCATCATATTGCACGCTGTTCTTGTGGGCTGACAGCGCCTGTTCCAGATCTGCCAGCTTCAACAGCTGAGCAAAATTCACGAAATTATTATCAAGCGTTTCAATATTTTTCATAACGTTCGAATTCCTGCCGGTTAAACAACCAGAACGCAAACTAGCGTTGGAAAAAACCAAACTCAAACCGCTTGAAATTCAAATGTTTTCGATACAAAAAACTATTTAAAAGTCGTAACCACTGACATCTTTATATGTCTGCCACCTCATATTTCCTCGCGCTTCGACGCCAGCAATCACTGGACCGCAGCAGCCTTTTCTGAATCATTGAAAAACAAAGGGCCGTGAACTTTTTGTTCACAGCCCTTTGCGCTTTCATGTCACAGAATTATTCAGACGAGTGTCTCAAGTACATCTGCCACGTTAATAGTCGTTTTATCTTGGGCAGCCTGCGCCAGTCCTGCCAGCCACTGCTTCACAGTAAATGCACAGTTACGCCCCTGATACTGAACTTCAATTTGCAACGGCAGATCCGGTTCGTCGTTTCGCGGTTGCGCATCACGCACAATCAAACTGCGCACACTGTCGGGATCGGTGAACAACAGATGCCCGTCGACCAGCGACATCAACAGGTTTGCGCTGAGTTTCAGGTCAAGCGTCAGCGTTTTCAGGTGCAGGCTTTCACTGCCCGGCGCACGGCGTGAATTGATCACAAGGCAATCGAGCCGCTGCCAGATATCGTCCGTCAGTCGGTAATCGTGCAGTTCGGCACCGAATGTCAGCACCAGTTGGTCGACGCCATCAGGCAGTACAGTGGGCAAATCAAACGACTTTTCGCCCGTTTCAATCGACAAGACCTCACCTTCCCGCTGTGCATGACGGACGGTCGTCCAGACGAGTTCAGCAAATCCCGGGATGAAGACTCGGTTGAACACCCGGCCATCATCCGGGCCGAACAGTACCAGCACCGATTCGCCACGATTGCCAAGAACCACCGGCCACTGGCCGTCGGCCCGCCCGGTCAGGTCAAAGAAGCGATCCAGTTCGGCGGCGTAATACTGAAAGCGATCCCCGGTGTTTTCCACCGGCAATACCGGCGCATGAGGGTGGCCTTCCAGCAGCGCTTTCAGGCGCGCCTGCAACTGCTCGCGAGACTGATCGGGCGCGTTCCACCAGCGGTTTTCCACGCTGACAATTCGCCCTGGCTGGCGATCCGGCAATTCGACATTCACCCCTTCGCGTGTTTGCCCCAGCAACCCCTGGCCCTGCGGCTGCACTTGGGTAAACGACCATTGCGACCAGACTTTTTCGCTCTTGGGCAATAGTGCAGGGAATCGCAAACGAGCACCGGACGCAAAGGCTGCGCGCAGCGACTCGATGGCCACCAGCGGCTGTCGATACAACTGGCCTGCTGACACTTCCAGCAGCCAGACCGCTTGCTTGTCGGGGGTCCGGCCCAGCAATCTCAGTTCCTTGCCTTGAGCGAAATCCGCCACCGCGATTTTTTCATCGACGCACCACGCGGCCAGAAAGCCATTACCGGATACGTTGGCCAGACCGATGATCGGGAAAGGCGTCGCCTTGTATTCCTTGGCCAACGCGGGCAGGGCGGTCAGCCAGTCAGGGTTGTGCTGCAGCCATTGCTGGCCGACGCCGACGAACTTCAAAACGCTCGGTTTATCAGGCTGCGTCATCCACTGATAATCGCTGCGGTTGATATTGACGTCGATCTCATATCCCGCCTCCAGAGGACCGGCAGGCGGCACATCGCCCAGGTCGATTTCGTACAGGCGCCCATTGCTCTTGGTCGCGATGTAGTGCCCGGCCGTCTGGGTGACCTCGACCACCTCACGCTCGATCACCACATTTTTGAATTCACCGATTTTGGGCTCGATACCGCGACTGACCGTCTGAGCCTTCTTGTTGTAAAAGATTATCCCCGCGCGTTCAGCGGCGGACGGCATCAGCAACAGCAACTCCGGGGCGCCACCCTCACTCGCATGGAAGCGTCTGGCCGTGCGTTTGCTGTGCCAGGAGCGATCCCGCAAGCCTTCCAGCACATAGCCACTGACGACGACGAAGGGCGCAAAATCCCATGAACTGATACCGGCGGCCATGCCCGGGGTTTCATCCTTGAACGCCATAGGCAGGCCGAAGGAGTTCAGGTCAATACGCCGCGAGTACCTGTAATTGTGCTGGAGCGACGAGATCTTGATGCCCGTCATCTCGACAACTTGATCGGCTATCCGGTACTCCAGTGTCGTCTCGTCTTCCGTGACCTCGGTACTCAACGGCAAATACTGCGAGACATGCAAACTACCGTCGGCGGATTGCAGGCAGCCGACGATTTTCGAGCCGGTCGCGGGGTTCATCAAACGATAGCGATGCACTACGCTGCCGGTCATCGCATCGACCTGCCAGACCGTTGCATGATCCGGATGGTAAAACCACGCATGACGGGCACTGACACCGCCCAGTAGCAGGCCCTGATTGACCTCGGCGGGGAGATTACGCGGGTACAGCAGGCGATTTCCTGCTACGTCAAACCAGGCGGTAGTCACGACGTCATTCCCCGTCGTGGTAAAGGGAACCTTGAATTTGTACAACGGCACATACTGCGTAGCCAATCGCCGCTCGCGTGCCTGTTTTCGCACAAAGGCCAGCACCTTGCGCAGGTCGTCGATCTTCTCACCGTCAGATTTGCTCACTCCCCAGACTCGCGCCTCGTCTCCGGACTCGGTCAGCGTGACCGACACAAGATCCAGGCTGTTATCCGACCAGCCGATCCGGAACAGCCCTTCGGCGAGTTCGATCAACCCGTCGAAGGCATTCAACTCCATGCCATCGACAATCAGTTGACCATCGCCATCATCGTTCTCCCACAACGGCCCCCGGAAGACGACCTGGTCAAGATGGACCCAAGGTGCCTGCACCACCCACTTCGCATTGCCATACAACCTCACCGCCAACAGTCCCGGTGTCAACCGGACCTGGTATTGCCCTGTCGGCGCGGTGATTGCGTAGGAGAGTTTGTTTCTCCACTCTTGCGGCAGATCCGGTACCAGCAACTGCCGTATCCGGTGGTCCAGTTGCACGCTGATATTTGTCGGTTTATAGGCCGGGTGCAGTTTGTAGAGGATGTGTTTGAGCGGCCCTGGCTGGCTGTGCAGGTAGAACACTCGTTGACCTTGCCCGTCATATTCCAGCTTGTCCGCCGCACTGTCGCGCAGCTGTGGATAACGGGTGAACACCACGTAATTGCCGTCCTGGTCGTAAACATCTTCACTCGCGCTGGCGGGCTCCAGTTGCTCTCCGGGCATGGGTTCATATTTGTGGCCCGTGCCGCCCACCTGATACTCATAGCCGTAATAGCAAATCGGTGTGCACGGCAGCACCACGGCGTGCAGTTCATCATCCTGAAAATCGTGAATTCGACTGACCTCGGGCAAGCCCAGCGCCTTGCGGATATCAATCGCGTTGTGAATTTCCTGCGGATCATCGTTGTATTGCGGCAATTCCAGCGCACCGCCCTTCCACGGGAAAAACTTCTGACTGTCGAAGCGCACTTCCCTGCTCGACAGATCCAGGTGGGTGATGACCGCCTCTGGCAGAAACTGCAGTACACCGTTGCGATCGGTGTACACCTCACGATAAGCATTTTGAATGTCGCGCAAATGGTTGCCGACCGCCGTGGCCTTGTCCTTGATCTGCCCCAGGTTGCTGGCGATCGCGGTGACGCCGATGCCGATACCCAACAGCGGAACCGACAGGAACGCCGCTGCCGCACCCGCCGCCCCGCCAGCGGCCAGCGCCACTACATCCAGGCCCAGAGCCGCGACGTTGAACGCCAGCGAGGTGGAAAACCGCGAGCGCTGTTCATGGTTTTGCGCCACCGACAGGTTGTAGATATCGAAGCCGATATTGGCCAGGGAAAACGCAAAGCCGACGCCCGTCGCCGCCCGGCTGAGCAATCGCCCGGACAGCGAGGCCTGGCGCAGAGCCTGCTCACCGGCCACAGCCTGACGCACCAGGTTGACGATCTGCAGCGTATCACTGACCACCCCGAACCCCAGCTGCGCATAACTGACGTACACCTGAACCTGCAGCGCAACCGACAGCGCCGGTACCGGGTCGCCAGCGGCATAATCGCGCTGACGCATTTCGGTGATCAGGGTCTGGATGGCAAAGGCAAAACTCAATCGACTGCCACCGTCGGCCTCACCCACGGCGCCCGGTTTACCGGCGGCAACTTGCACCAGCCGGCTGATATGCTTTTTGACCCTGCCGAAACGCGCATCGCGGGTATCGACCTCCAGAGTCGTTCGCGGATTGCGCGAGTCCACCAGCGTCACGCGGTAGCCGCCTTCAGGCTTGACTTTGACGGTCTCCAGTAACGGCAGGTACTCACGCCCCACGTTGTGCTCGGTGCGCAGCCGGGTGGTGGCCTGATTGAGTTCGCCGGCCCAGTAACGCGCATCCACTTGCGCCAGACTGAAACCCATCCGCGCGTTGTCATTGAGCGAGCGCGTCCGGGCGACAACTTGTTTCTCCCAGACGGTGGTGGTTTGCAGGTCGGCAACGGGGCCGTTCTGCACAAATGCGTCCACTCGCAGATTCGACGACAACACCTTCTCGGCAATCGCCGTGGTGTTCAATTCGATGACATTGAATCGTGGCAGGGCTTCGTCACCCAGACCGTACAGCCGGGCGATTTCGCTGTGGTTATCGCGCAGGTAGGCCTGCATGCCCTGCGTGAGTTGCTCGACCGCGGAAAATCCGTAGAGCGCAAAGTTGGGATCATAAAAACGATAGACCGTGTCACTTCCCACGTTGACCTTTGCCACCAGCAGCGCGTGGTTGCCGGTATCCAGCAACATTACGGCAGGCGCGGTCTTGCCCTCGAGCGTCCGTCCAATGCTTTGCAGATCCAGTGTGCCCCGGGCCGTTCCCACTTCGGTGAACGGAGTGGCATGCAGCTCATCCAGCGCCAGCAGCAGGGCTCGCGAATCGGCATCGTCCGGCGCCAGACTGGTGTTGGCCACCCGGCCGATCAGCGCGCGCTCGGCTGCCTCACCAGCGGGCAACGCCGCCGCCATCAACAGCGCCAGCGGATAGCAGCGACGGCCCGGGTCACCGACTGTTGTTTTCAACAGACCTTGCGGAATCTGTCGGGAGGAAATGGCACCGGCTTTTGCAAGCGCATGACTGACCAGCCTGCCGCGGTTGAGAATTTGTCTGTGATACTCACGCTGCGCGGTGCGGTTGATCTGTCCGATGTGCTGGCCCCACTGTTTCAACGTCAGGGGTTCATTAAAGGCATGAATCTTCAGTTCACGGGACGATTGCGTCGTCGACACCTCACTGCGTTGGAGGCCGGCCTCGAACGCCGGCCCTTGATGCTGACGCAGTACTTGCTCGATGGCGTTATAACGGGCAAACAGACCGCCTGCGCCGGTTTCCGTGGCGAGCTTCACAGCCGCTTGCCAAGCACCGGCAAAACCTGCGGTATCCAGGCGGTCAGCGGCAAATATTGCGCCAAGCATGACGCGCTGGCGCGGACTCAGGTGTTCGGCAGTCAGTTTGCCGCTGGCCAGATGTGTCAGCAGTTCGTTGAGGTTGCGGGTGGATTCGGCACCGAGAGAAACCGGCAGGGTAGTATCCGTTTGCGCGAGGATTTGCTCACGGACATCGAAGCCGATCGAGAAAGCTGTATCGAACCGGACATCGCCGCTCAACTTGTCCGCCATGGCACGAATGAACGGTTCTCCGAGATCGTCCATCAACTGCTGCAACACTGTCGTCAACAATACCGGCTTGCCTTCGATGACGGGCCAGCCTTGTTTGAAGGTCAGGGTGCGGTCGTTGAGCAGTTGATTCAGGTCGGCGCCGTAACGGGATTTGAGTTTGCCGTCCTGCCATTTTGCTTTCTCGTTTTTAAGCCACTCGTCAGAGTCGGCTCGAATGGTCCAGCCCGATATCGTTTCTTCTTCGGTGTGGTAGTTGAAGCCTGTGGTTAATGCCAAGTGGTCTCTGACTTTATAAATATCGGCAGAATGAAGATTTTTTTCGATGTAGTCGAATACGCCGTTGACCGCTGCGCCTGGCCCTGTAAGGGTGATGGTGCCCCCGGCGTCTACCCGAATGCCGTCCGCATAATAGTTGGCTACTGCGTTGGCCAATCCGTTTAGAGCGCTCTCGACCAAAGGAGTCAGTTTTCCCGCTGCCTTTGTTTCGTCAGCCAGTTTATGAGCCAACACACCAATGCCATCCAGATCCGACATAACAATACCGGCGGCGGCAGCCCTCTTTTCAACCTCGTATATAAAATCGTAGTTGAACCGAATGATCTCCATGATAGATAGAGTCATGCGGCTCTCAGGCTGTGCAATAAAGTGGGCATTCATGTCCCGGCCCATGCGAAAACCATCACGCGGGGCGCTTACGTCTTGCGGCGCGATGAACAGTTCATGAATACCAGGCTTACTTTTGGCAAATATTGTCAAAGCATCTTTGTGCTCGACTGGAATACTCTGCGTTCGATCTGCATAACGCTGTCGATCACGTCCAGGCATCAGCGCTTCATCATGATTGAGAAATAATTGCAGAACACCGATTTTCTGAGTCTGGTTATAGCCGCTTATATCTACGCCACCCAGTCTGTCGAGCAGGGGCGGCAGATAATCCACGTCACTGTAACGCCCACCTTCCAGGTACTCGGCCTGCAAACGCACGACATCGCTCGCCGCCGCGAAATTGCCGCGCATGGCCACTTCCCGTCGATAGACATCCGCTAAGAAGTGACCGGAGAATTCCTGCTTGACGTCACGCAACTGCAGGTCTGATCCCGCCATCTCTCGATGAGTGTCCAGACACTTCTGGCGAAACGCCTCCAGCGTCACTCGATCCTTGCCGTAGGCCCGAACCATCAGGTCAATACGCGCCTCATCCGCTCGACCAGACCATCGTGCCTCATTTAGATATTCGAACATTTGCTGTTTCAACACTCGAGCCCGACTTTCAATCATAGATGCCAACTCAAAGGGCTTGGCAACCCGATCGCCCCCAGCCTCCATCGCGTGAACCCTGGCACTGTCGAGAATCACCCGGTTCATTTCGAAGGCCAGCAACGCATCGCTGTCGTACCACAAGTTGAATGTGTAACCCTGCGGCTCGAGCACCTGGCGCCAGATATTCATGTAATCACGTTGAATAGCTCCGACTTCACTGCCGCCGACCCAGACGAAATGCATGATTTTCGGCACAGGGGTGGCGGTTCCCGACAACATCCTCACCGTGGCCGAGAGCCGGGAAATATAACGCTGCAGATCAACGTTTATGTGGTCAACAGTAATAGGGACAGGGGTAGTTTTTTGCTTGAGCAATGCAACGAGTTGCTCTTGGAACAAACTTGCCAACTTCAATTTCTCATTCAGCTGGACCGCTTGCTCAACATCTCGATAATACTGGGCAAGCGCCTTGTACTCTGCGGATGCAGAAAACTCGCTCAGCACCTTCGACAACACCGAGAACTCTTGAGCAGAAACAAACTCGCGCCCACCAACGTCACTTCCTTTAAACGCCATATCCTTTCACTTCCTGTTCCAAGCCAGACCTTTTGAGCGAGCGCAACACTGAACTCACAATATAAATTCCGCCCAGACTCAAACAAACCCAACCAAGAGCCAGACACAGCCAAACTATTATGCAAACAGGCAACTTTCAAAAAACAAAGAACTCAAGGCGTTTCAGAAGACACACGAACCTACATTTAAACAGGCGCAACTCTGCTATTCCCGACAGCAATGGCCTTAACGACAGAATGCAAAAAGGCCGCGAACTTACAGCTTGCGGCCTTTCTTATCCACTTACTTGCTGTGAATGTATCTAGCACAACGCCCAAACTGTTCGAACTTACTTACAAGTTGGTTCGAACAATTAGCCATCCCCTCAGGAAACCGGCTTCTCCCCATACCAGCGCGGTGTATATACCCATTCCCCTCCCGCAGTGCGGGGGAAGGTGCAGGTAGTGGACGAGCCGATCAGCACCATGGTGCGCATGTCCACCTGATCCGGGGTCAATTCGCCGAGGGTCGTGGTGCGTAGCGTCTGCCCCGGCCGGCCTATATCACGGCCCAATACCACCGGCGTTCCGGACGCGCGGTGCTGCGCAACGATTTCCAGCGCCCGGCCCAGTTGCCAAGGACGGGCGCGGGAGATCGGATTGTAGAACGCCAGCGCCAGATCCGCCTCGGCGGCCAGGTCCAGACGCTTCTCGATGATCGTCCACGGTTTGAGGTTATCCGACAGCGACATCACGCAGAAATCGTGCCCCAGCGGTGCACCGGCCTGAGCGGCGGTGGCGAGCGAAGCGGAAACCCCCGGAAGGATTTCCAGATCGACATTGTGCCAGGCCGGGTCATCCGACTCGTGCAGCGCCTCAAGCACCGCCGCCGCCATGGCGAATACGCCGGGATCACCCGACGACACCACAATCACCGAGCGCCCCTCGGCCGCCAGCCTGAACGCGTGGCGCGCACGCTGCATTTCTTCGCGATTATCGGTGCAGTGCTGGATCTGATCGTCGCGGAACGGGCCAGCCATGCGCACGTAGGTTTCGTAACCGAGCACATCGGTGGCGCGCGCAAGTTCAGCCTTGACTGCCGGCACCATCAACTCCGCAGCGCCGGGACCGAGGCCGATAACGGCGAGACGGCCCCGTGGGCGACCGATGCTCGAAACAGCCAATGGCTGCTCGGCGACGGCGATGGCCAGACCGTTGGCCGTCAAGACTTTTGCCGCAGGCACAGCGACGACCGCCAGTGTTTCGAGGTCGCTCTGCGCGGCGACAAAGCGCAGCGGCACACCCAGCTCAAGCGCCGCTTCACGCAAACCTGGCGAGGCCATTTCAACCTCGGATGCCACCAGGCAAGCCAACGCCGGCATTGCAACACCGGCCTGTTGCAATGCCGTACGAACGGCGTTTGGCAGATCCGCCTCAGCAGCGCTCACCGCCACCGCAACACTGCGCGGATAGATCAACAATTCATGCGCGCTGACCGCACGCTCGGCACTGCCGACGTGGATCGAACGCTGCGCCTGCGGATCTACCGGCAATTGCGCCTGATCCAGCCATGGCGTGACGCCTTCGATACGCACGCTGTGCCCGGCGAGCAGATCGGAAACAAATCGCTTGCCCAGTTCCAGATCCGCCAGCGCATAGCCGCTCGGCGGATTGAGCAGACAGGTGCCGAAACGCAGTTCACCACTGGTGGTGATCGCGGCCGCCACTTGCAGCCCGGCGGCGATGTCCCGGGCCATGCCATTCACCCCGCCGAGGCCACCCAACAGCGGCACCACGGCGCTGCCGTCTTCGGCCACGGCGAGCACTGCCGGTTCGGCGCCCTTTTCCAGCAGCAGCGGCGCCAGCGTGCGGATGACGATACCCGCGGCGCACAGGGCAATGATCGGCGTGTCCCGCTGATACAAATCACGCAGAGTCGCGCCGAATTCCTGATAGGTCAGGTCGGCACCTTCAACGCGCCCGGCGAGGCCGTGGATCTGCGCCGCCGGATACACCTGCTGAATGCGTCGCGCGGTGGCCAGGCTGCCCTGACCGAGAATGACGATGGCTGGGGTTGATTGAGTCATCAGCCTTGCCACCGTTCGCCCGGCACAATGATCAGCGAGAAGTACGGCGACGACATCGGCTCGACCTGATCCATCGGCACGATCTTCTGATTGGCCATGGTCGCGCGTTCGACGTATAGCGCGCGCTCGGCCAGGCCGAGTTCTTCCAGCACCTGACGGACTTTGGGGAAGTTGCGCCCCAGTTTCATGATCACTGCCGCATCGGCATCGGCCAGACGCCGCTTCAGCTCTTCATGGGGCAGCACGCCCGAGAGCACCGACAGACTCTGATTGCGATACACCAGTGGCGCACCCAGCACCGAAGCGCCGCCCAGCATCGAGCACACGCCCGGGATTACCTGGGCTTCGTAACGAGTGGCGAGGCGATCGTGCAGGTACATGTAGGAGCCGTAGAAGAACGGGTCGCCTTCACAGATCACCGCCACATCGCGCCCGGCATCCAGGTGCTCGGCGACCGCCACAGCAGCTTCGTCGTAGAAATCGCTGATGACTTGTTCATAGGAGAGCGGAGCGGGCAACGCTTCGGTGGTCACCGGGTACACCAACGGCAGCAGGTTCTGCGCCTCGACCAAGTGCGCCTCGATGATGCCGAACGCATTGCCTTTCTTACCCTTGGCAACGAAGTACGCCACCACCGGCGATTCGCGCAACAGGCGCAGGGCCTTGACGGTAATCAGTTCCGGATCACCCGGGCCGACGCCCAGGCCAAGCAAACGTCCTCGGGCCTGCATCATTCGATCTCCGTGGCGAGGGCATTGACGGCAGCGGCGGCCATGGCGCTGCCACCGAGGCGGCCTTGCATGATCACGAACGGCACGCCACGGCTGTCGGCGGCCAGCGCGGCTTTCGATTCCGCAGCGCCGACGAAGCCGACCGGGAAGCCAAGAATCAACGCCGGTTTCGGTGCACCGGCATCCAGCATTTCCAGCAGATAGAACAGCGCCGTCGGCGCGTTGCCGATCACCACCACGCTGCCCTCCAGGTGCGGACGCCACAGTTCCAGCGCGGCGGCGGAACGGGTGTTGCCCAGTTCACGGGCCAGATCCGGCACGCTCTCGTCACGCAAGGTGCAGATCACTTCATTGTTGGCCGGCAGACGTGCACGGGTCACGCCTTCGGAGACCATGCGCGCATCGCAGAGGATCGGCGCACCGGCGGCCAGCGCATCGCGCCCGGCCTTGCCGGCACCATCGGAGAACTGCAGACCGTCGACGGCCTCGACCATGCCGCAGGCGTGGATCACCCGCACCGCGAGTTTTTCCAGATCGGCGGGGATGCGCGCCAGATTGGCCTCGCTGCGAATGATCGCGAAGGAGTTGCGATAGATCTCCTGACCGTCGCGGATGTAATCAAGCATCAAGGGGGCTCCGGGAGCGGGCGGCGAGCAGAGTCGCGGCCGCTTCAATAGTAAGGTTGCGTGCGTGCAGCGCGCCGAAACCCGGCTGCGTTGCATCGCGAAAATAGAGGTCGTAATGACCGGGGCTGACGGCCAGCAAGGTTACCGGGGCACAATGGGCAGCGGCGCAGGAGCGCGGGCAGCCGGACAGATGTACGCTCTGCGTTTGCGGCAACAACGTCGCCAGAAGACGGGCATCGCCCTTGGTGTCGGCCAGCCCCTTGCCACAGCCACTGGCACCGGTGCAGGCGATGATGCTCGACAGGGGGTCAGCGGCCTCGATCGACAGGTTAAGGCGCTTGAGCGCTTCGAGCACCCGAGTGGCATCAGTGGCCTGGATGTTGGGCAGCAACAGGCTTTGCCACGGCGTGAAACGCAAATGGCCGTCGCCGAACCGGCGGGCCAGGCGAGCGGCACCGCGCAGCATCGTCGGATCGAGGCGGCCGAGTGGCGGCACAGCACCGACGTAAACAAGCGTGTCGGAGTTTTGCCGATGAGCGCCAATGTGCAGTTCGTTGGCTATCGGTGTGCGCTGCCAATTGCTCACGGCTTTTACCGGCAGGCGCTCTCTCAATACTTCAAGGAACGCCAGTCTCGGCAGCTCTTCGAGCAAATGGCGCATCCGCGTCTGCTCGGGTCGTGCCCGCTCAAGAAACAATTCCAGCACCGAGACCACCAGCGCATGACCATGTTCCAGCGCCACGGCGCCGAGGGCGCGCTCCGTCGGGCAGCCGGCCAGACCGAACGCCAACAACGTTTCGCCGTCGCGCTCGAACGCCGAGAGCCACAGATCATGGGGATGTTCGAGCATCGCCAGCGCTTCGCCGCCATCCAGTTGCACGGCGAATTTGGCACTCAGTTCGTGGAAACGGGGATGACTTTGCAAGGTGTCGAGGATCTGCCCGGCGAGGCTGCGCGTGTCGAAATGCATCTGCCGATCGATCCCGGCAGCGGGGCTGAGCATCAGGTTGCGTACATCGTCACCGGCCGCCGTGCGCGGGCCGAGGCCGGCAGCGAGCAAACGCTCGATCAGCGCTGCAGATTGCTCACCGATCCCGCGAATCTGCAGATTGGCCCGGTTGGTCGCTTCAATGGCCCCGCCAGCAAACTGTTCGGCAGCATCGGCGACCGCGTCAGCCTGAGCGGCACTGATCGAGCCGCCATTGAGTTTGATCCGGCAGATACCGCCGTCCAGTGCCTGGACGATACGCAGCAACCCCGGACAGGCCGAGGGGCGTAAGGCGGTGGACATCGGGCGTTCGTTCAAGGGGCTGACCGGCTGCGTGGCAAAGGCGCTTCGCGGGCGAAGGCGCGGTATTATGCCTGCTTTGTCCGTCGGCATGAAAAGTCTGCCCGTCGGAACGGCGTGTTTAGAGGAATATAGATGTCACCCTGGCTGACGGTAGTGGGAATCGGTGAAGACGGCTTCAAGGGCCTGGGCAAAAACGCCCGGCGTGCCCTGCTGGGCGCCTCGCGGATCGTCGGCGCCCAGCGGCAACTGGATTTACTGCCGGTGTGTATTCGTGGCGAGCGACAGTTGTGGCCGATCCCGTTTTCCCTGGCGCCCGTGCTGGAGCATCGTGGTGAAGCGGTCTGCGTGCTGGCCAGTGGTGATCCGATGTTCTACGGCGTCGGTGCCAGCCTCGCGCGCCAGTTGCCAAGCGACGAGATGCTGATTCTGCCCGCACCATCGTCCTGCTCGCTGGCTGCTGCCCGCCTCGGCTGGCCGTTGCAGGATGTGGTGACGCTGTCGCTGGTGGCTCGACCGCTGGCGGCGCTCAATGCGCAACTGTTCAGTGGCGTGCGTCTGTTGTTGCTGAGCAATGACGGCCAAAGCCCGGCAGCGGTTGCGCAATTGCTCTGCGACCGCGGTTTCGGTTCGAGTCGCATAAGCGTGTTTGAGCATCTTGGCGGTGACGCCGAGCGACGCCTCGACAGCACCGCCAACGCCTGGAATGCCATGTCAGTCGCCGACCTCAATGTCATCGCCATCGATTGTCTGGCCGACGCACAGGCCCCGCGTCTTTCACGTCTCGCCGGGCTGCCGGATTCGGCCTTCCGGCATGACGGCCAACTGACCAAGCGCGACGTGCGCGCCGTCACCCTCGCCCGCCTCGCTCCGACCCCCGGCGAACTGCTCTGGGATGTCGGCGCCGGCAGCGGCTCGATCGGTATCGAATGGATGCGTGCGCACCCGAGTTGCCGCGCCTTGGCCATCGAAGCCGATGACGGCCGTCAGCAATTGATCGAGCACAACCGCGATGCGCTGGGCGTGCCCGGCCTGCAACTGATTCGCGGCAAGGCACCGCAGGCCCTGACCGGGCTGGAGCGCCCGGATGCGATTTTCATCGGCGGCGGTGTGACCCGCGAGGGCGTCTTCGAAACCTGCTGGGAACAGCTCAAACCCGGTGGCCGACTGGTCGCCAACGCAGTGACGCTGCAAAGTGAAATCACCCTGATGAACTGGCGTGAACGCCATGGCGGTGAGCTGACCCGTATTCATGTGGCTCAGGCCCAGCCACTGGGCGAGTTCGATACCTGGCGACAAGCGCTGCCGATCACCGTGCTCGATCTGGTCAAACCCCTCAATGCGTGACGAAACTGCCGAACAACCCGCGCCCCTGCGCAGCGGCCTGACCACCGGCAGCTGCGCCACCGCCACCAGCCTCGCCGCCGCACGCCTGCTGCTCGGCGGGCTGTCGGCCGATGCCGTGCAGATCGTCTTGCCCAAAGGCAAGCAGGTGCAGATGCGCCTGGAGTTCTGCCGGTTGACCGATGACGGAGCCGAGGCCGGGACGATCAAGGATGCCGGTGACGATCCCGACGTGACCCACGGTGCGCTGCTCTACTCGCGGGTGCGGCTGCTGAGTGAGCCGGGAATTCGCTTCAATGCCGGTGCCGGCGTGGGCACCGTGACTCGGCCGGGGCTGGTGCTCGGCGTCGGTGAGCCGGCAATCAACCCGGTGCCACGCAAGATGATCAGCGATCACCTGAACCTGCTCGCCGCCGAAACCGGCTACGGCGGCGGCTTCGACGTTACGGTCAACGTCGAGGGCGGCGAAGCACTGGCACTGAAAACCATGAATCCACGCTTGGGCATTCTTGGCGGACTCTCGATCCTCGGCACCAGCGGCATCGTTCGGCCGTTTTCCTGTGCGGCTTACATCGCTTCGATTCATCAGGGTATCGACGTCGCCAAGACCAACGGGTATCTGCACATCGCCGCCTGCACCGGCAACGCCAGCGAAGACACCATGCGCCGGGTCTACGATCTGCCGGAAATCGCCCTGATCGAAATGGGCGATTTCGTCGGCGCGGTGCTCAAGCATCTGCGCAAGGTGCCTGTGGATAAACTGAGCCTGTGTGGCGGCTTCGGCAAGATCAGCAAACTGGCCGCCGGACACATGGATCTGCACTCGCGGCATTCGAGCATCGACTTGCCGCAACTGGCGGAGTGGGCGGCGGCGATTGGCGCCGATGAGGTGTTGCAGCAAGGCATTCGTCAGGCCAATACCAGTCAGCAGGCGCTGGCCATGGCCAGTGCGGCAGGGATCGCGCTCGGTGATGAAGTCTGCCGCCATGCGCTGAATTTTGCCCGCAGCGTGGTGCCGACGCAGGTGCAGGTCGAGGTGTTTGCGATTGATCGTCAGGGCGGGATTGTCGGGCATGCCGGAGGTTTTGCATGAAGCGGATATTGCTCCTCGGCGGCGTGACCGAAGCACTGGCGATTGCCCGCACGCTCGGGCCAGAACATATCTACAGCCTCGCCGGTGTTGGCCGGGTGCCGACCGATCTGACCTGTCAGGTGCGTGTCGGTGGTTACGGTGGTGCTGAAGGTCTGGCGCAATTCATTCGTGACGAAGGCATCGATCTGCTGCTCGACGCCACGCACCCCTATGCCGCACAAATCAGCCTGAACGCGGCGACCGCCGCGCGACTGACTGGCATCCCCTGCTGGGCTTTGCGCCGCCCGGCGTGGCAGCCGCAACCGGGAGATGACTGGCGTGAAGTCAGCGACTGGGCCGAGCTGATCACCGCCCTCAAACCGTTCCGCCGCCCCTTGTTCACCCTCGGCCGCGAACCGCTGCAGCACCTCGATGAAATCCCTCATGACCAGTTCTGGACCCTGCGCGCCCTCGACGTCTACCCGGGCAATGAACGCTGCGAAGTGATCGGTGTGCGGGGGCCGTTTCTGCTTGAGGATGAGCGCGCACTGTTCGAGCGGCGGCAGATCGATGTGTTGATCAGCAAGAACAGCGGCAGCACCGCGACCGAGCCGAAGCTGGAAGTGGCGCGTGAGCGTGGGGTGCCGGTGATTGTGTTGAAGCGTCCGGGGTTGCCGGGGGTTGATCGGGAGTTTGCCTCGGTCGACGCAATCCTCATGGCCCTCGCGACCTTCAATCGGATTTAAATCATTCGTACCGTCACTCCGATGTACTCAGATCATCTGGACGACACAGACCTTTGTAGGAGTGAGCCTGCTCGCGATGACGTCAGCGCGGCCAGCACCTCATTGCCTGACACACCGCTATCGCGAGCAGGCTCACTCCTACAATGTCCCAGGCTCAACTGGATATCTGACCTGCGTGATAAATGGGAGCAAGCCGCTACACTCATTTATAACGGCGAATCAAGCTGGGGCGCAGGCTTCTCAAGCTCTTGAAGGAAGCGCTGCGACACCAAACCGCACGCCGCTTTTTTACTTATAGGCCCCGATCAGGCTAAATAGCCGCGCACCTGATCGCCCACCCAATGGATCTGTCCCATGAACCGACACCGGCTAGCCATTGCCTGGATCGCCTGCTTTGCAGTGCTGTTCAACATGCTCGCCATGCCGATGACCGGGGCGATGGCGCAGGCGGCCAGTTCACCGGCCGAACAATTGCTCTGGAGCAGTTTCTGCACCGGCAGCGGGACTAAGATGGTGGCGATCAACATCGGCGACACCGATCAAAAGGCCCCGACCAACGACAGCCATTCGAACATGCAGCATTGCTGGTGCTGCTCGGGCTCGGCGCCATTGGTGGCGCTGCCGGGGCACTCGCCGCAGCTGTATTTCGCCCGCTTTGAAAGCAATCGCAGCGTGGCGCCCGCCTTGCTGCAAACACCGACGCCGCGCCAGCAATGGCCGAGCCTCAATCCCCGCGCTTCCCCTCTGGTTTGATTTGTTCGCGCAATTGACCTGCGTTTCAAATCGTTCTGGAGAACTGCCATGTTGAACAAACTCATCGTAATCGCTGCGCTGCTGCTGCCGGCGTGCTTTGCCCATGCCCACGAATACAAGGCCGGCGAGCTGGAAATCGCCCATCCGTGGTCGCAAGAGTTGCCGCCGAATGCGCCGACGGTCGCCGCCTATTTCATCATTCACAACGCCGGCAAAACTGACGATCGGTTGCTCAGCGTCGACTCGCCGATTGCTCCTGAGGCGCAACTGCACGAGCACGTCATGCAGGGCGATCTGATGAAGATGCAGCAAGTGCCGAACGTGAAAATCCCGGCCGGCGGCAACGTGACGTTTGCGCCAATGGCCTGGCACGTGATGCTGCTCAACCCGACCGATCGCAGCCTGCTCAGCGACGGCAAACGCTTCCCGCTGACGCTGCATTTCGAGAAGGCCGGTGACATCACCGTCGAAGTCTCGGTGCAGAAGAAGCCGCCGGAAACCACGCAGACCCACGCGCACGCCCAGTAAGCCTTACGGCAGACTCCGCCCATGCGCCCGCTGAGCGCCAGGCCCTTCCGGCAACGCCGTCAGACTCGACACCTGACCCGCGGCAGCTGGATCGCCCTGTTCGCCATGTTGATGATCTTCATCGGCCCACTGATTTCTCAGTCGATGCCGATGGATCAACACGCCTCGACTTCCATGCCAATGAGCATGGACATGTCGATGGACATGCCGGGCATGGATCACAGCGGCCACGGCGCCAAGCCTTCCGCCGAACACTGCCCACCGCAATCCTCGCACCACGTCCTCTGGGAAAAGTGCGGCTACTGCAGCCTGCTGTTCAATTGCCCGGCGCTGACCGGCGACGGCGATTTTGTCGCCTTCGACATGCCGCTGCTGAACACCTTCACCCCACCCGCCACACGCCTGGGCCACGCCCGGCAAACCTTTTTTCCCGGAGCGCGCAGCCGCGCGCCGCCAGTCGCAGCGTAAACACCGCACCTCTGATTGCACACGGTTGAGAAGACAGCTTCAGGCTGCCGGCCGTGTCGTTTACGACTGTTTGATGGAAATTGTCATGTCCAGGTTTGCTGCTGTTCCACGCTCGGGCGTTGCCCCGGCGTCCTTCGCTTCGAACGAATCGCCGATTCGTTTCAGGCACGCTAGCGCCGTTCTTTGCGGTGTCCTGCTGTCCCCACTGGTACTGGCCGATGATCACACCGGCCACAACGAAGAACTCAGTCCGACGGTAATCACTGCGATTGCGCCGAGTTCACCGCTCACCATCGTCACCAATCCAAAAGATCCGCGCCAACCGGTGCCGGCCAGCGACGGCGGGGATTATCTGAAGACCATTCCCGGCTTCGCCCTGGTGCGCAATGGCGGCACCAACGGTGACCCGGTACTGCGCGGCATGTTTGGTTCGCGTCTGAATATCCTCACCAACGGCAGCATGATGCTCGGCGCCTGCCCCGGCCGGATGGACGCGCCGACCTCGTACATATCACCGGAAACCTACGACAAACTCACCGTGATCAAAGGCCCGCAAACTGTACTTTGGGGCCCGGGCGCATCGGCGGGTACGGTGCTGTTCGATCGTGAACCGGAGAGCTTCGGCGAACTCGGCACGCGGGTGAATGCGAGCATTCTGGCCGGCTCCCACGGGCGTTTCGACAAAGTCGTCGATGCCGCTGCCGGTGGCCCGTCGGGCTACGTGCGCGTGATCGGCAACACCGCGCATTCCGACGATTACCGCGACGGCAACAACGACATCGTCGCCTCGCGTTACGACAAGTGGAACGGTGACATCGCGGTCGGCTGGACCCCGGACGCCGACACGCTGATCGAACTCACCGCTGGCAAAGGCGACGGCGAAGCACGTTACGCCGGGCGCGGCATGGACGGCTCGCAGTTCCTGCGTGAAAGCCTCGGCCTGCGCTTGGAAAAATCCAACATCACGGATGTGCTGGAGAAACTCGAGGCGCAGGTCTACTACAACTACGCCGACCATGTGATGGACAACTACACCCTGCGCACGCCGTCCGGCACCGGGATGATGGCCGGGCCAATGGCTTCCAACGTCGACCGCCGCACCCTCGGCGCGCGGATCAAGGCCACCTGGCGTTGGGCCGATATTCAGTTGATCACCGGCCTCGACGCGCAGACCAACGAGCACCGCCAGCGCAGTGCGATGGGCATCGATACCTACAAGGATCAGCCGTACAGCAAGGACGCCGATTTCCATAACTACGGCGTGTTCAGCGAAATGACCTGGTACGTTGCCGACCGCGATCGCTTGATCAGCGGCGCTCGCGTCGATCGCGCCTCGGCCAAGGATTATCGGCAGACCAGCGGCTCGGGAATGATGTCTCGCCCCAACCCGACCGCCGACGACACCCGCGCCGACACCCTGCCCAGCGGCTTCGTGCGCTACGAGCACGACCTCGCCGACAGCCCGACCACGCTGTATGCCGGCCTCGGTCACGCACAGCGTTTCCCGGATTACTGGGAGCTGTTTTCGCCCAAGTCCGGCCCGGCGGGATCGGTCAACGCGTTCGATTCGATCAAACCGGAAAAAACCACGCAGTTCGACTTCGGGGTGAACTACAAGAGCGCCGCACTCGAAGCCTGGGCGTCGGGCTATATCGGCGTGGTACGCGATTACATCCTCTTCGATTACACCCCGGCCATGATGGGCATGAGCACCTCCCGCGCCGAGAACATCGACGCGCGCATCATGGGCGGTGAACTCGGTGCCGCATACGAACTCACCGACCACTGGAAAGCCGATGCGACCCTGGCCTACGCCTGGGGCAAGAACAGTAGCGACGGCAAGGCGCTGCCGCAAATGCCGCCGCTGGATGCACGGTTCGGCCTGACTTACAGCGAAGACAACTGGAGCGCCGGCGCACTGTGGAGGGTGGTTGCCGCACAAAACCGTATCGATCAGAACAAGGGCAACGTGGTCGGCAAGGATTACGACAAGAGTTCGGGCTTCGGCGTGTTCTCGCTCAACGGTGCCTGGCGGATCAACAAACACTGGAAGGTCAGCAGCGGCGTCGACAACCTGTTCGGCAAGGCTTACGCCGAACACCTGAACCTGGCGGGCAACGCCGGATTCGGCTACCCGGCCAACGACCCGCAAGCGATCAATGAACCGGGGCGCACGCTCTGGACCAAGGTCGACATGAGTTTCTAACAGCATCGCCAGCAGGCTGGCTCCCACTGTAGGAGTGAGCCTGCTCGCGATCGGTTGCGCAGCAACCGCCAATGACAACTGGAAGATCCAAGCCCAGCGGAGCACACGTGATGAAACAGCCCAAACCGAATTTCTACAACCTGGCCTGGCGTTGGCATTTTTACGCCGGCCTGTTCGTCGCCCCGTTCATGGTGATGCTGGCCCTGACCGGCATCATTTATCTGTTCAAACCGCAGCTCGATTCGCTGATGTACAGCAGCCTGCTCAACGTCCCCGCCGGCCATCACACTGTTCCGGCCGATGACCTGTTGCAACGGGTGAAAAGCGCTTATCCACAGGGCCAGGTCACTCAGTACCTGCCGCCGGTGAATGCCGAACGCAGCGCGCAATTCGTGGTAAAAAACGCCGGCCACGAACTCAACGTCTTCATCGACCCGTACCACGGCGACATCCTCGGCGAGCAGGATGCCAAGCAGAATCTGCAAGCCATCGCCCGCGCCATCCACGGCGAATTGATGATCGGCACTGTCGGTGACCGTCTCATCGAAATGGCCGCCGGCTGGGGCGTGGTGCTGGTGGTGTCGGGCCTGTTTCTGTGGTGGCCGCGCGGTCAGGCGGCGGGCATTTTGTGGCCGCGCCTGAACAGTCGCGGTCGCGTGCTGTGGCGTGATCTGCACGCGGTCACCGGGTTCTGGGGCGCGACACTGCTGTTGGTGATGTTGCTCAGCGGCATGACCTGGACCGGTTTCTGGGGCAAGCAATACGCCGAGGTGTGGAACGTGTTCCCGGCAGCGATGTGGGACAACGTGCCGACCTCCGACGTCGAGGCGCGAACCCTTAACACCGCCACCCGCCAGACCGTGCCTTGGGCGATGGAAAACACGCCGATGCCGATGTCCGGTGACCACGCCGAACACATGCACCACGGCGCCACCCATGCGGGCCCCGCAGCACCCGCCATCAGCCTGCAAGACGTGCAAAACATCGCCACCCAGCGCAAAGTCGAGCCGGGTTACAGTATCACCCTGCCGACCACTGCCACGGGCGTGTTCACCATCGCGGTGTTCGCCGATGACCCGCGCAACGATGCGACCCTGCATGTCGATCAGTACACCGGCACGGTCCTCGCTGATGTGCGTTTCGAGCACTACGGCAGCGTTGCCCGCGCCACGGAAATCAGCGTGATGCTCCACGAAGGCAAGATGTTCGGCACCTTCAATCAGATTGTCGTGCTGCTGATTTGCCTGATGATTCTGCTCAGCGCCGTCAGCGGTGTGGTGATCTGGTGGAAACGTCGGCCGCAGGGCAAATTCGGCGTACCACCGCTGCGCCACGATTTGCCGAAATGGAAAACCGGCGTGGTGATCATGCTCGCGCTGGCGCTGGTGTTTCCGCTGGTGGGGGCTTCGCTGGTGGTGGTGTGGTTGCTGGACCGCTTTTTCGTCACCCGACTCAACCAGCGAACGGCTGATCTGCCCGGGTGATCACTTGCACGCGGGCGGCGCCTGCCACCCGCGTCAAGTGCCCCCAGTCGGCGCTTACAACTCGTCCCTGCGGCGCACAAAGCCCGGACTGGGTGCCTGCTGACGACCGATCGGCCAGGTGACGCCCTGACGCCCGGTCTGACGCCAGTAGTGGCCGGCGACCAGGACGGACAATTCGCTCAGCGCGCTGAGCCTGGAAATGAACTCGCCAGGGCTCAGCCGGGTGATCCACTTGCCATGTTCATATGCCACCAGCCGGGTCGCCAGCAGCGCCCTTTCGGCGGCTGTATAGACCGGGATGTACTTGAGCAACACGCCGTGGGCGGTGGAATAGTAGTAGGCCTGGATGGCGAACCCCTGAGCCTTGAGCTGATGGGTATGTGCCTGTACCTGAGCGGGCGAGGCGAAGTTGGCCTGCACATACTCCGCATCGGTGCCCAGCGTGGTGTTTCCCGACAGGTGCAATTGATGACTGGCGATCAGGGTGAAGCCCTTGGGGTAGCGCGGCGCCGGGTTGCGCCAACTGGTCGACGGATCCGTGGGCGCGCGGAATATTCTGGCCAGCGGGTTGCTGTCATACGAAGACACGGCAACCGGTTCGAGCGGGACAAAGCGCGAGCTCGTTCCGTGCGCCAGTATCGCCCCTTCGTACCCCCGGTCGAAGACTGGTTCGCCGGCTCGACTGCCAGCATGGCGGGCGGCATCGTCGGCGTGATGAAACATCGGCCCCAGCGCGGGTTCCGGATGATTGCGCCACCTTTCATCGTCGGCAGTCTCGCCCTCCACTTGTTGTTTTTCCTCGGCGACCCAGCCCAGTTGCGACCAATACTCGCTGGTTTTCAGCACATCCAGCCTGCCTGCCCGGGCCATTCGACGAACGTAATCGGCCAGCACGAAAGTGCCTTTGGCCATGTCACGCTCATCGCTCGCCGCCTGCGCGGGCGAATCGAAAGTATTGGGGCGCAATTCAATCTGCCCGTGCCTGTCGTAAAACTCGCCAGGCTCGAATGCATGCAGCTGTAACCTCAGCAATGCCCCGTCGGCGCAGGAAAAGTAGATGGGCAAATAGCCCTGGGGGGTGTTGGCCCGTCGGCAGGCCTGCAAGACATCGCTCGGCGAAAGCAACACACCGCGGACGTCACCCTGTCGCGCACCCATTGGCGGCAGGGGTGCGCGCAAATAGATCGCGTCCAGTCCATAACCGTAGCGCAGCCGTCCTTGCTCGAAGACCCGGTCCAGCGCCAATCGCGAACGCTGCGCCTCGACCGGCAGGCTGGCAATGAATGCATTGTCCCCGGAGCGCAGGATAAAACCGAAGGTCAGCGTATCGCGGCTCACGACGACCTCATGAACATACGTGGCAGCAGCATCGGCCTGAATGAACACTGGACTGCAGACCCCAGTACTGGTGGCTTTCTGGTAATCGGCAACGGGCAGCAGATCCGCAGCGTAAGGCACCCAACGAGCCACCTGACGGGGCGCGCCCCAGATATCGCTGCCAACGACCACCTGCAAGTAGCCGGCCTGGGCCAGCGAGTTGACCCACTGATTCGGCTTCAATTCGCCGCTGCGGATGCGTTGCCTGATCGTGACGGCATCAAGGGAGGGAGGTACGTGACTGTTGTCGGTCAAGGCGAGGGACAGGTCGGCGCGCACGCGCTCCCAGACACCGGCCTGATAGCGAATCAACGAGCCGTCGGGGCCGAACAGATATTCATCCCACAACAAGGTCGGCTTGCGGGTGAAGGTCGCGTAAACAGTATCGACCGACAGCATATTCAGGTAGAGCTGCTTGTCGGCTCCGGTAAACCTCACCGATAGCTCTCGCATGGCTCTTGAGCGGTAACGCGCGGCGATATAACAGCCTGCGGGAAACAGTCCGGCGTCGTAACTTTCCTGCGGGAAGATTTCGGTGACATCGAAGTTTTCCCGAGACACCTTGATCGGCAGCGTGGCCACGAACAGGCCTTCGGCCGTTTTCAGGATCACCCCTCCGTATGGGGCGTCGGCGGCGTCGGGAACATGCAGCCGGGCATGTGCCGCCGCATCGTCTGCGCTCTGGAAGAGTGGGCCGAGCCAGCAACGCTCGAGGTTTGCGTAAGGTTTCCAGGCGCCGTCCACCCGTCCGACCCTGTCCCAGCAAGGACTCGTGCGCATGACCGACAGCTCACCGCTGCCGGCAATCTCGTGGACGAAGTCTGCTGGCGTCCATTTACCTGATGCCAGGTCCTGCTTGATGGTGTCCATCCGCCGACCGGAGAGATCGTCATGGAACAGCTTGCTGGCGCTGCTCCTCACGTACTTCAGCAGGGCACCGTCCTGCGTACTGATGTACAACGCAACGGGCAGACCGGAGGGGCGCACCGGACGCCGGGGCGAGTAGTACATTGCCACCGTCAGGTTATCCGGGGAAATGAAATGCCGCGCCAGCCACGCATCTGTATTGCTTGAAGGCCGTTTCACGTCATGGTGCAGGTAAAAGTTTCCGTAGAGGCTGAAACCGTCCGGGTACCGATAGCCGGGGTCTGAAAACTGCGTGGCAAACAGGGACTCTAGCTGAAACAGATTGTCGCCCCGCTCGTTGACGGGCACCACCTCCGTGGCGACGTACTCTTCACTGTCGCGACGTTTGAGGATAAATCCGAACACCCCTCGGGTCTCGTCCTGCAATTGCGCGGCACGCGCGGATTGATTTTGCGCGGCCTCATCCGCCGAGGAAAAAACCGCGCCCAAGGCGACACTGTCAGGGCGTCTCCAGGGAAGGGGCGACGTCGACAGAAATTCGCCACGGGAGAAAATCGGCGACTGGTCCAGTGGCGTGTTCGGAAACAGCCCGGGCGGGACCGGTACTTGATCGGGCAGTGCAGGCTGCGGTGTAGTCGGCCCGGTTGCTCCTGGCAACAGCACAGCCATCGCGGTCCAGTTCGCCGGTACATCACCGCGATGTCCCCACAGGGCGTTGTCCAACAACACCGTCAACCGGCCGGCCACCGCCTGCTGGCGTACAAAGTCCTGCGGCCGCAGCTCGCCACTGGCAAGTTTCAACGCCAGCGAACCCGGACTTTCACGGGTTCCCAAACGGGCGGCAAGCTCCCGGGCACTGGCGCCTTCGGACAGTTCATACCTGAGCAGACTGTTCGCAGCCCCTGAAACATAAAGCGCAGTTTTGTCGAGCCATGCCTGCCGGACCTCATCGACACTCAACATCTGCAGGCTCAGGACCGCCTCGTCCTGCGTCCACTTGAAACTGTCAATCACCACCGGTTCGAGCTGCGACAGGGCCACGTGCGACACGTATCGACCGTGCAGCACATGGTCATCGGGGAAAATGCTCTGCCCATGATTGTCCCGCGGATAAAGACGGCCCGAGCCAAGCGTCTCAATGTCACCGGCGATGGGCTCGGTGACCACGAAGCGCTCGTCGTCGCGGCGCTGAAAGACGTAACCGACAAAAGCGCGATCACGCCGATTGCCGACCTGTTCGTGGGCATAGCGAACCGCATCCTCGGCCGAGAGGAAGCTGTCACTCAGACCTGGCCAGGGGAAATTCGCAAAGGGCTGCCATTGCAGATCGACGCGCCCCAGCCGCCCCCACAGCGCACTGCCTCGCAGAACGTCCAGCCGGCCACTGATCACCAGCATCGAAACGAACTCACGGGGGCGCAGTGTCCCGGCCAGCAACCTCGATTGCAGGCCCGGATCGGTGACGCTGCCGTCGGCGTGCTCGATGCTCATCGCAGCTTCGATCGGATCGCCGCTGAAGGTGTACTTCAACGTCGCGGCATCACCGGTCTGCAAGTACAGCGACAACGGCGCCTCAGCGGCAGCCAAGTGCCGGGCACGGCCGCGACTGGCGATCGCCATAGCCATATCCTGCGGCGTGAAGAAGTTCTCGTACAGCCACGGCTGCGTGGGCGACGTCCGGACCGAATCCGGCCGCGAGACATAGTAAAACCCCTCCAGTACATAGCCGGTGGGGAGTTGCAGTTTTCCATCGCGGTCCACGGGAAAGATTTTCTGCGGATCCCATGCGGACAATCCGGCCGCACGCGCATGGGTCGCCACATATTGTTCGGCACCGCTTTTTTTCAGGATCAGCCCCGCAGTTTCTGCGCCTCTGAACTTTAACGCCGCGAGCATCGCTCGTTCGGCATTGGATGTCAGCCGGGCCATCAGTGGCTGCTCGCTGACCACGCCTCTGGAAAATGCCTGCCCGGCCTTCCAGTCAGGCGGCACCACGCCGACGGAATGCCCCCAGTCGGCATTCGAGACAATGACTTTCAGCTCACCCACGGCGGCGACCTTGTTGATGATGCTGATGACGTCGTAGGTGCCCACCGGATTACCGCTTGGCGAACCCGCTTTGCGCCAGAGGTAATAACTGAATTCTTGTGGCGACCCACTGGGCGAATACTTCAGCAGGGTGCCGTCAGGGCCCGACAGATAAGCACTGGGAAAAAAGTCCCGCGCGGCCACATCGGCGACGAAATCCAGATCGGAAAAAAAACTGATGAACAGCCTGACCAACTGCTCGCTCCAGCGCGGATTGCTGGCGCGCACGCGATCATGCAAAGGCGCATGGCAATGCACGCTGGCCACGCATCGGTAGCCACTGGGATGCACGTAATTGCCAGAAGCATCGACCTCAATAAGGGTGCCGAAATCGAAGCGCGTCACTTGCCCGGGAATCGGTGAAGTGGCGACGTAACGCCCATCGGGGCGTAGCAGAATAACGCTGCCGTATTCCCGGTCCGGATTGCGCGGAATCCGCGTATGCACCCAGTACGCGGCGTCTTCTTGCTTGAGAAAACCCGGACTGAGCGGCGGCAGCCTGGTTCTGCCGGAGGTTTTCCCGGCGCGTTCGGTGCGTCCTGACACATCGTTCATGATCAAAATCCTGCTGAAAACATTCGGAATGACTGTCGAACGAGTGTGTCGCTTCGCGGCCTGGCCCACGGGGTGCAGGGTTATCGTTTCTGTGTCCAATTCTGTAGCACCGCGATTGCCCCAATCTGGCGCATGCAGGCGCACCACGGACTGCGGCGTGTCCTTCGCTGGTGCGCGGGCAGCGTGGCACAACCGCTCTGCGACGGCATTTTCATACTGGATCGCGACCGGGCACAGCCCTTGCAAACCTCCCTTCAGCCGTCCGCATCTGCCAACCATAAAAAACGTCAATGTTCATGGAGATCGCACAATGAAGCGTCGCAGTTTGATCAAGGCTTTCACACTCTCGGCATCCATTGCCGCGATGGGCATGACCTGGACTGTCCAGGCCGCCGAGACCATCAAGGTCGGAATTCTGCATTCGTTGTCCGGGACCATGGCGATCTCCGAAACGTCGCTCAAAGACATGGCGCTGATGACCATCGACGAGATCAACGCCAAGGGCGGGGTGAACGGCAAGATGCTCGAACCGGTGGTGGTCGACCCTGCATCCAACTGGCCGCTGTTCGCCGAAAAGGGCCGGCAGTTGCTGACCCAGGACAAGGTGGCGGTGGTATTCGGCTGCTGGACTTCGGTGTCGCGTAAATCGGTGTTGCCGGTGTTCGAAGAGCTCAACGGTCTGCTGTTCTACCCGGTGCAATACGAAGGCGAAGAAATGTCGCCGAACGTTTTCTACACCGGCGCCGCGCCGAACCAGCAAGCGATCCCAGCCGTTGAATACCTGATGAGCGAAGAAGGCGGCAGCGCCAAACGCTACTTCCTGCTCGGCACCGACTACGTCTATCCGCGCACAACCAACAAGATTCTGCGTTCGTTCCTGCACTCCAAAGGCGTCGCCGACAAGGACATCGAAGAGGTCTACACGCCGTTCGGTCACAGCGACTATCAAACCATCGTCGCCAACATCAAAAAATTCTCCGCCGGTGGCAAGACTGCCGTCATCTCCACCGTCAACGGCGACTCCAACGTGCCGTTCTACAAAGAGCTGGCCAACCAGGGCCTGAAAGCCACCGACGTACCGGTCGTGGCGTTCTCGGTGGGCGAAGAAGAACTGCGCGGCATCGACACCAAACCGCTGGTGGGCAACCTTGCGGCGTGGAACTACTTCGAGTCCGTCGAGAATCCGGTGAACAAGAAGTTTGTCGATGACTGGAAGGCCTACGCGAAGAAACACAACCTGCCGGGCGCGGATAAAGCCGTGACCAACGACCCGATGGAAGCCACTTACGTCGGCATCCACATGTGGGCGCAAGCGGTCGAGAAAGCCAAATCCACCGATGTCGATAAAGTCCGCGAAGCCCTCGCCGGGCAGACCTTTGCCGCGCCGTCGGGTTACACCCTGACCATGGACAAGACCAATCACCACCTGCACAAACCGGTGATGATCGGCGAGATTCAGAGCGACGGTCAGTTCAACGTCGTGTGGCAGACCGAAGGGCCGATCCGCGCGCAACCGTGGAGCCCGTTCATTCAGGGCAACGACAAGAAGCCGGATTATGCGGTGAAGAGCAACTGAGTCTGATTTGGGTTTTGCGGTGGGGCGGAGATCTTTTCCCCCTCACCCCAGCCCTCTCCCCCAAGGGGTAGAGGGGGAAAGGGAGCAGATTTCCATAGCTTTCAGAACCCGAGTTCGACGCAGGAGTGTCAGGTCGGTGTTGGATGACCTGACAACTCGGTCAGTCCCCTCTCCCTTTGGGAGAGAGGGAAAGGGAGCAGATCTCTATGGCTTTCAGAACCCGAGTTCCACGCAGGAATGTCAGGTCGGTGTTGGATGACCTGACAACTCGGTCAGCCCTCTCTCCCTTTGGGAGAGAGGGCAAGGGAGCAGATCTCTATGGCTTTCAGAACCCGAGTTCCACGCAGGAGTGTCAGGTCGGTGTTGGATGACCTGACAACTCGGTCAGTCCCCTCTCCCTCTGGGAGAGGGTTAGGGTGAGGGGCGGATTCGCAGCCGGACACCGCTCCATCGGCCACCGCAAGAAAGGAAACACCACTAATGCCCACTGCCATCTACCGCTTTCTCATAGCCATCGCACTGTTGCTGCCAATGCTGGCCCACGCCGGCGACGCCGAAGATTTCGTCGCGGCCAATCCGGTGCAACAAGCCAGACTACTCGAAGCCTGGGCCGCGCAGCCCGACCCGGCCCGTATCGAATTGCTCAACGCCCTGCAACAAGGCGAACTGACCATCGACGGCCAAGCAAAAACCCTGCGCCTGAACAATCGCCTGCGGGGTCTGATCGACACCGCTCTGGCCAGCCACCAATTGCTCGCCGCCGACGCCAAGATCCGTCTGAGCGCCGCGCAGCAATTGCAGAAAAGCGCAAAACCCGCGCAGCTGAAATTCCTCGACCAGCAACTGGCTGGCGAAAAAGATGAAAGTGTCCACGCCGCCCTGAGCCTGGCGCTGGCCAATCTGCAACTGGTCGATACCGACCCGGCCGTGCGCCTCGCCGCGGTACGCCTGCTCGGCGAAACCGGCGACCCGCTGGCCCGCACGCGCCTCGAAGGCTTGCTCGAACCAGGCGTCGAGAGCGATGCCGGCGTTCGTACGGCGGCAGAAACCAGCCTCGCCCAGGTCAAGCGCAAACTGCTGATCGGTGAAGTGCTCGGCCAGGCGTTCAGCGGCATGTCGCTTGGTTCGATTCTGCTCCTCGCCGCCCTCGGTCTGGCGATCACCTTCGGCCTGCTCGGCGTGATCAACATGGCCCACGGCGAAATGCTGATGCTCGGCGCCTACTCGACCTACGTGGTGCAGCTGATGTTCCAGCGCTACGCACCGCAGGCCATCGAGTTCTATCCGTTGATCGCGCTGCCGGTGGCGTTCTTCGTCACGGCGGCGATCGGCATGGCCCTGGAGCGCACGGTGATTCGCCACCTCTACGGGCGCCCGCTGGAAACCCTGCTCGCTACGTGGGGCATCAGCCTGATGCTGATTCAACTGGTGCGCCTGCTGTTCGGCGCGCAGAACGTTGAAGTGGCCAACCCGGCATGGCTGTCCGGTGGCATTCAAGTGCTGCCGAATCTGGTGCTGCCGTACAACCGCATCGTCATCATTGCGTTCGCGCTGTTCGTGGTCGTGCTGACCTGGCTGCTGCTGAACAAAACCCGCCTGGGCCTCAACGTCCGCGCCGTCACCCAGAACCGCAACATGGCCGCCTGCTGCGGCGTGCCGACCGGGCGCGTCGATATGCTCGCCTTCGGCCTCGGCTCGGGCATCGCCGGCCTAGGCGGTGTCGCCTTGAGCCAGATCGGTAACGTCGGCCCGGACCTCGGTCAGAGCTACATCATCGACTCGTTCCTGGTGGTGGTGCTCGGCGGTGTTGGCCAGTTGGCCGGTAGCGTGCTCGCGGCATTTGGCCTGGGCATCGCCAACAAGATTCTCGAACCGCAGATCGGTGCGGTGCTCGGCAAGATCCTGATCCTCGCGCTGATCATTCTGTTTATCCAGAAACGTCCGCAAGGCCTCTTCGCACTGAAAGGACGGGTGATCGACTGATGAACCAGCCCCTGTTAGTCACGGCCACACAAAAGGCCGGACCGAAAGTCACGATTGCGGTCGGCGCGGTGATTCTTGCACTGCTGATCGCTCTGCCGCTGCTGTCGATGTTGTCACCCGACAGTGCGCTACACGTCTCGGCTTACACGCTGACGCTGGTCGGCAAAATCCTCTGCTACGCCATCGTCGCGTTGGCGCTGGATCTGGTCTGGGGTTACGCCGGTTTGCTGTCGCTGGGCCACGGTCTGTTCTTCGCCCTCGGCGGTTACGCGATGGGCATGTACCTGATGCGTCAGGCCGCCGGTGATGGCCTGCCGGCGTTCATGACCTTCCTGTCGTGGAGCGAATTACCGTGGTACTGGACTGGCACCAACAGCTTCGTCTGGGCGATGTGTCTGGTGGTGTTGGCACCGGGTTTGCTGGCGCTGGTGTTCGGCTTCTTCGCCTTCCGTTCGCGGATCAAGGGTGTGTACTTCTCGATCATGACCCAGGCGCTGACCTTCGCCGGCATGCTCCTGTTTTTCCGCAACGAGACCGGGTTTGGCGGCAACAACGGCTTTACCAATTTCCGCACGATCCTCGGTTTCGGCATCACTGAGCCGGGCACGCGCGCGGTGTTGTTTCTGGCCACCGTGTTGCTGCTGGTGGCGAGTCTGTTCATCGGCTGGCGCCTGGCGCAGAGCAAGTTCGGTCGCGTGCTGACGGCGCTGCGTGATGCAGAAAACCGTTTGATGTTCTGCGGCTACGACCCGCGCGGTTTCAAGCTGTTCGTGTGGGTGTTGAGCGCGGTGTTGTGTGGTCTGGCCGGGGCGTTGTATGTGCCGCAAGTGGGCATCATCAACCCGAGCGAGATGTCGCCGACCAACTCCATCGAAGCGGCCGTGTGGGTGGCTCTCGGCGGTCGCGGCACGCTGATCGGCCCACTGCTCGGTGCCGGCGTGGTCAACGGCATGAAGAGCTGGTTCACCGTGGCTTTCCCGGAATACTGGCTGTTCTTCCTCGGCGCGTTGTTCATCGTCGTGACGCTGTATTTGCCTAAAGGCGTGATCGGCCTGCTGAAGAAACGAGGTGAACAATGAGAGTCACGGCGAGCGCTGAATTCATGTTGGAACCGGCCTTTTTTCCCGTGGAGCCGAACAAGGACGAGGGCACCAGTCGCGACTCGATCGGCCTCGGCCAGCGGGTGGGCCCTGGTCTGGATACCCGTCACGGCACGATCCTTACACTGGAAGACATCAGCGTCAGCTTCGATGGCTTTCGGGCGCTGAACAATCTCAACCTGTACATCGGCGTCGGCGAATTGCGCTGCATCATCGGCCCCAACGGCGCGGGCAAAACCACGCTGATGGACGTGATCACCGGCAAGACCCGGCCCAGTCACGGCAAGGCCTGGTTCGGGGAAACCCTGGATCTGACGCAGATGAGCGAAGTGCAAATCGCCCAGGCCGGCATCGGCCGCAAGTTTCAGAAGCCGACGGTGTTCGAAGCCCTGAGCGTGTTTGAAAACCTTGAACTGGCGCAGAAGACCGACAAGTCGGTGTGGGCCAGTTTGCGTGCGCGCCTCAGTGGCGAGCAAAGGGATCGCATCAGTGAAGTGCTGGAGACCATTCGCCTGACCACCTCGGTTAATCGTCAAGCCGGCTTGCTCTCGCATGGGCAGAAGCAGTTTCTCGAGATCGGCATGTTGCTGATGCAGGATCCGCAACTGCTCTTGCTCGATGAGCCGGTGGCGGGCATGACCGATGCCGAAACCGAGTTCACTGCCGAGTTGTTCAAGTCACTGGCGGGCAAGCATTCGCTGATGGTGGTGGAGCATGACATGGGTTTTGTCGGCTCGATTGCCGACCACGTCACTGTGTTGCACCAGGGCAGCGTGTTGGCGGAAGGCTCACTGGAGCAGGTGCAGGAAAACGAGCGGGTGATCGAGGTTTACCTCGGCCGCTGAACTGCAAACACCTTTCCAATGTGGGAGCGGGCTTGCTCGCGAATGCGCTGTGTCATTCAACGTTGATGGCGACTGATCCACCGCATTCGCGAGCAAGCCCGCTCCCACAGGGGGATTCGAGGAGATTTTGAACATGCTGCAAGTCGACAAGCTGCACCAGTACTACGGCGGTAGCCACATCCTCCGCGGCCTCAGTTTTGATGTGAAGGTCGGCGAAGTCACCTGCCTGCTCGGCCGCAACGGCGTCGGCAAGACCACCCTGCTCAAATGCCTGATGGGTTTGCTGCCGGCCAAAGAAGGTGCGGTGAATTGGGAAGGCCAACCGATCACCACGTTCAAGCCGCATCAGCGCGTTCACGCCGGAATCGCCTACGTGCCGCAAGGCCGGGAAATCTTCGGTCGACTGACCGTGGAAGAAAACCTGTTGATGGGTTTGTCGCGGTTTCCCGGCAGTGAAGCCAAAGAAGTCCCAGGTTTCATCTACGAATTGTTCCCGGTGCTGCTACAAATGAAGCAGCGTCGCGGTGGTGACCTCTCCGGAGGTCAACAGCAACAACTAGCGATTGGCCGCGCATTGGCCAGCCGTCCGCGTTTACTGATCCTCGATGAACCCACTGAAGGCATTCAACCTTCGGTGATCAAGGAGATCGGCGCGGTGATCAAGAAACTCGCAGCGCGCGGTGACATGGCGATTTTGCTGGTCGAGCAGTTCTACGATTTCGCCGCGGAACTGGCTGATCAGTACCTGGTGATGTCCCGTGGCGAGATCGTCCAGCAAGGTCGAGGTGAAAATATGGAGGCCGAAGGTGTACGCGGGCTGGTCACGATCTAGTACAACGAACTAATCTGTAGCTTCCTAACGATAATTACAAGCCATGAATTCGACTGTTGCACCTGCCCTGTTTACCCCGAGCTGGCACGCCGAGCTGGAACTCGCTTATGCCCGTTTCGGCGACTGCACGCGCCCGGTCATGCGTCGCCACCTCGGTCCGCTGCGCGTGCAAAAGCACCTGTACGCCGAAGGCCCCGAGGTCTGCCAGCACATCATCGTTCACCCGCCGGGCGGGATTGCCGGCGGTGACCGGCTGGACATCAGCGCGCGCGTCGAATCAGGCGCTTGGGCGCAGATCACCAGCCCCGGCGCAGCCAAGTGGTACCGCGCCGGTGGGCCGGCTTACCAGAAGCTCGATCTGAAAGTGGCCGCCGGGGCGACACTGGAATGGCTGCCGCAGGAAACCATCGTCTACAGCGCCGCGCAGGCTGAGCTGAGTACTTCGATTGATCTTGAGGGTGACGCGCGACTGTTCTATTGGGACGTGGTCGCGCTGGGTCGCCCGGCCAGTGGCGAGCGTTTCGACCGTGGCCACTTTCAGGCGCATCTGGATATTCGCCGTGATGGTCGATTGCTCTGGCATGAACGCCAGCGCATTGTCGGTGATGACGGCTTGCTTGATTCGCCGATCGGGCTGGATGGCCATCCGGTGTTTGCCACATTGTTGGTGACCGGTGAAATCGATGCGGAGCTGCTGGAGCGTTGTCGTTCGCTGGGTCACGAAGTACGCGGGGATTTGACCCAGTTGCCGGGGCTGTTAGTAGCCCGTTGTCTGGCCAGTGAAGCGCTGCTCGCCCGCGCCTGGCTCATCGATTTATGGCGCTTGCTGCGTCCGGTGCTGCTGGGCCGCGAAGCGGTATCTCCCAGAATATGGAGTACCTGAAAAAGCCCCTCACCCCCCCGCCCTCTCCCGGAGGGAGAGGGCGCCTGACCGAGTCGCTTGAAATGAATTTAACTGACTGAACGAAAACTGCTGACTGAACCGGCCATTGAAAACAACCGAGATCAGTCCCCTCTCCCTCGAAGGAGGGAGCCTGGCCGAGTCGTCTGAAATGAATTCAACTGCCGAAAGAACACCGCTGACTGAACCGGCCATTGAAAACAACCGAGATCAGTCCCCTCTCCCTCGGGAGAGGGCTAGGGTGAGGGGCCGTTCCAACTGGCACCCCACGCCCGCAAGAACCTCACAAATCTGCCCTGACGGAACCCCACAATGGACCTGACCCCACGCGAAAAAGACAAGCTGCTGATCTTCACCGCCGGCCTCGTCGCCGAGCGGCGTCTGGCCCGCGGCGTGAAACTCAATTACCCGGAAGCCATGGCGTACATCTCCGCCGCCCTGCTTGAAGGCGCGCGTGACGGCCAGACCGTGGCCGAGCTGATGCACTTTGGCACTACCCTGCTCCGTCGCGAGCAAGTGATGGAAGGCATCCCGGAAATGATCCCGGAAATCCAGGTCGAAGCGACGTTTCCCGACGGTACCAAACTGGTCACCGTCCACCAACCGATCGTCTGAGGCGCGCCATGACTTACACCATTCGCGATGCCGTGCACGCCGATCTGCCGGCGATCCGCGACATCTACAACGATGCCGTGCTCAACACCACGGCGATCTGGAATGAACAAGCCGTCGATCTCGGTAACCGTCAGGCCTGGTTCAGCGCCCGTCAAGCCCAGGCCTATCCGATTCTGGTGATCGTTGACGGCGACAACAGCGTCCTCGGCTACGCTTCGTTCGGTGACTGGCGGCCGTTCGACGGTTTTCGTCACACCGTCGAGCACTCGGTGTATGTGCGCAGCGATCAGCGCGGCAATGGCCTCGGCCCGCAACTGATGAGCGCACTGATCGAACGCGCCAGAACCTGCGGCAAACACGTGATGGTCGCCGCCATCGAAAGCGGCAACGCCGCCTCGATTCGCCTGCACGAGCGCGCCGGTTTCAGCATCACCGGGCAGATGCCGCAGGTCGGCACCAAGTTCGGCCGCTGGCTCGACCTGACCTTCATGCAACTGACCCTCAACCCTGGCGCGGAGCCGCCTGATGCCAACAAGGAGTGACACCGATGAACGCCGCCCAACTGCGCCGCGTCAATGCTGAAAGTTTTGCGCATTACCGTCAGGGTCTGATCGATCTGCTGCTGGATGCCGTGGGTTACGGCGCCAGCGTCGGCTTCATGGCCGACCTCGATGCGGCGCAGGCTCGCGCGTATTTCGATGAGGTTCAGGACAACGTCAACAAAGGCAGCGTGCTGCTTTGGGTGGTGGTCAGGGACGAACAGGTTTTGGCCAGTGTGCAACTGGGCTTGTGTCAGAAGGCCAACGGCCTCAATCGCGCTGAGGTGCAGAAACTGCTGGTGCGCGAACACGCACGGCGGCGCGGTCTCGGCCAGCAACTCATGCAGGCGCTGGAACTCGAAGCGCCCAAGCACAAGCGCGGCATGCTCTACCTCGACACCGAGGCCGGCTCACCCGCCGAAGATTTCTACAAGGCCTTGGGTTATACCCGCGCCGGCGAAATCCCCGATTACGCCTGCGACCCGGCCGGCACCTATCGGCCGACCGCCCTCTACTACAAGATTCTGCAAGGAGCCCAGTGATGATTCCTGGCGAGTACCAGATCCAGCCCGGCGACATCGAACTCAATGTCGGCCGCCGCACCGTCAGCCTGAAAGTCGCCAACAGCGGCGACCGGCCGATTCAGGTCGGTTCGCACTATCACTTTTTTGAAACCAACGACGCGCTGACCTTTGATCGCGCCGCCAGTCGAGGCATGCGCCTGAACATTCCGGCGGGCACTGCGGTGCGCTTCGAGCCGGGGCAGACTCGTGAGGTTGAGCTTGTGGATTATGCCGGGAAGCGGCGAGTGTTCGGGTTTGCCGGACGAATTATGGGTGATCTCTGACATCTGCGTGCACCGCTGCCCCTCACCCCAGCCCTCTCCCGAGGGAGAGGGAGCCGAATGGGGGCTTTTCCGATCCTGAGTTCGACTCGATATTTCAGGTCGATGTCTGTCGAAAGAAACCCGCGATCAGTCCCCTCTCCCTCTGGGAGAGGGCTAGGGTGAGGGTCAATGGCTCACCACTATTTTCCTGAAGGACGCTGTATGAAAATCTCCAGACAAGCCTACGCCGACATGTTCGGCCCCACCGTCGGCGACAAGGTGCGCCTGGCCGACACCGAGCTGTGGATCGAAGTCGAAAAAGACTTCACCACCTACGGCGAAGAAGTGAAATTCGGCGGCGGCAAGGTCATCCGTGACGGCCAGGGCCAAAGCCAGCTGCTGGCCGCCGAAGTGGTCGACACACTGATCACCAACGCGTTGATCATCGACCACTGGGGCATCGTCAAAGCCGACGTCGGCCTCAAGGACGGGCGCATCGCCGCGATCGGCAAGGCCGGCAACCCGGACGTGCAGCCCAACGTGACCATCGCCATCGGCGCCGGCACCGAAGTGATCGCCGGCGAAGGCATGATCCTCACCGCGGGTGGCATCGACACGCACATCCACTTCATCTGCCCGCAGCAGATCGAAGAAGCGCTGATGAGCGGCGTCACCACGATGATCGGCGGCGGCACGGGACCTGCCACCGGCACCAACGCCACCACTTGCACCTCCGGTCCGTGGCACCTGGCGCGCATGCTCCAGGCCGCCGACGCCTTCCCGATGAACATCGGCCTCACCGGCAAAGGTAACGCCAGCCTGCCGGAACCACTGATCGAGCAGGTCAAGGCCGGCGCCATCGGCCTCAAGTTGCACGAAGACTGGGGCACCACACCGGCGAGCATCGACAACTGCCTGAACGTCGCCGATCAGTTCGACGTGCAGGTGGCGATCCACACCGACACCCTCAACGAATCGGGTTTCGTCGAAACCACCCTCGGCGCCTTCAAGGGTCGCACCATCCACACCTATCACACCGAAGGTGCCGGTGGCGGCCATGCGCCGGACATCATCAAGGCCTGCGGTTTCCCTAACGTGCTGCCGAGTTCGACCAACCCGACCCGGCCGTTCACCCGCAATACCATCGACGAACACCTCGACATGCTGATGGTCTGCCACCACCTCGACCCGAGCATTGCCGAAGACGTCGCGTTCGCCGAAAGCCGTATCCGCCGCGAAACAATTGCCGCCGAAGACATCCTTCACGACCTCGGTGCGTTCTCGATGATCAGCTCCGACAGTCAGGCCATGGGCCGCGTCGGCGAGGTCATCACGCGCACCTGGCAGACCGCCGACAAGATGAAAAAACAGCGCGGCCCGCTGCCGCAGGACGGCGCAGGCAACGACAACTTCCGCGCCAAACGCTACATCGCCAAATACACGATCAATCCGGCAATCACCCATGGCATCAGCCACGAAGTCGGTTCGATCGAAGTCGGCAAATGGGCGGATCTGGTGCTGTGGCGCCCGGCATTTTTTGGCGTGAAACCGACGCTGATCCTCAAGGGCGGTGCGATTGCCGCGAGCCTGATGGGCGATGCCAACGCCTCGATTCCGACGCCGCAACCGGTGCACTACCGCCCGATGTTCGCCAGCTACGGCGGCTCGCTGCACGCCACCAGCCTGACGTTCATCAGTCAGGCGGCGCAGGAAGCCGGAGTGCCGGAAGCCTTGGGATTGAAGAAAAAAATTGCCGTGGTCAAAGGCTGCCGTGACGTGCAGAAAACCGACCTGATCCACAACGACTATCTGCCGACCATCGATGTCGATCCGCAGACCTATCAGGTCAAGGCTGATGGCGTGCTGTTGTGGTGTGAGCCGGCAGAGACATTACCGATGGCGCAGCGGTACTTCCTGTTCTGACAGGCCGCATACTCTGAATACGGACGTGCAGGTCCGTATTCAGAAACGATCATTACGCGATTATGGGAATGCCCACGACATCTGCTGTTCGCTGTAGTTGTAATCCATGCGTAATTCAGCACCCGCCGGTATGTCCTGACTGGCAAACACGGCGTTGAGAATGAAATCCCTGGTCACCAGCTCCTTACCGATCCATTGTTGCGCTTCGACATTGAACGGCACGAGTTCAACGTTATATCCCTCCTTCGCCTGACGCACAGGCTTGCCCGTCGCGTCATATTCAAAGTTGGAATTGATTCTGGACATGATGGTGTCACCCAATATCGCCAGCGGATCGGGTATCAACTGTCCCGGGCCATACCGATAGCGCACGCCCGCCAGCATGGTGAAGGTCTGTTCGCGGGGTGAGACATAGCGCGCCGGCGTAATAACGCCACCGTAGACGCCGATCGCCTCGCCTTTGGCGAGGCGCCGATTGGCCACCACCATCGACTGGCCGATCAATGCCCGCTCTCCGGGGACTTTGACATCTTCCTCGGTGAACACACGCCATTGCAGCTTTTCCTCATACAACCGCGCGACATTTTCATACTCGCCAAACTTGATGTAAGGCTTGATCTGTTCGGACGTGTATTGATCGCCGTTTTCGAAACGCACTTTGTTTTGCAATTTCCTGATGCGAATCGGTCGGCCAGCAATGTCCCTGAGCGGATACTTGCCGTTATTGGAGCGGTTGTAGCTGCCCAGTCGATTGGCAAGGAATGAATAGGGCGTTTCACTGCGCATCCTGCGTAGTTCTTCGGCGGTATACGGTTTGATCGGCATGGATTCAGAGGCCAGATAAAACGTTTCGTCCGCACCAGCCAGTTCGCCGGACAGTTCTTCAAGCGCCGGCTCGTATTGCTCATCACTGTGCCGGGCCACCCGGCGGTCTTCGCGTGGTATCACCACAACGCCGTCAGCGGATTCGCTGAAATCCTCCAGCGGATACCAGCGGTTGCTCGAAGGATCATGGGCCAGTACGGGGCCGGAGGGTTGCAGCTCGCTGGCCAGCCTGGCCCGGTGCAGACCGGTTTCGGCATCAATGCCGATCAGCGCGGTACCGCCACCCTGTACATCGACGTAGTGGCGTCCCTTGAACAGGCGCAATCCCTGCGCGTCGGCTTCGGGTAATGTGCTCGCTGATGAAATCAGGTAGTCCTTCAGAGCAGGGGCTGTTGCCGTCGAGACCGCCACGAAAGGAGACGGCGAAGGTTGGACCTGCACATTTCGCGTCGCGGCGGCGCCTTGAGTCTGCGATGTACCACTGCCTGACTCACTGGACTCGGGCGAAGTCTTGCGGATGAGCGGATCAGGGGTAAGACGTATTGTTTCAGTAGCGTGGGGAGGCGAATCGACGGGCGTGTGCGCTGGCGTGTTTGCATCGATTGCGCCCGCTTTGGGCGGCTTGGGTCTGACTGGCATACAGGGTCTTCCTTGCAGGTTGGCGCAGCACCGGTCGACATGGCTGGCGCTGCGACAGTCGGTATCCTTCCGACCTGTGCCGAGAAATTACCAGACCCTGCTGTCGCTCAATAGCGAGGGAAATACCTGACAACATTATTCACTGGAAAGCGTGATCGGGGTGGCTCATGGCGAGCTACCCCGTCGACAGCTCTAGAAATCCTCTCGCGGATTGAACGCCGCTTTCTCCGCCAGTGCGCGCCACAGCGCCTTGACCTCATCGCCCGAGGCTTGGGGCATCACGGCGCTGAGATGCACGAACAGATGCCCGCGCTCTCCGGTCAGTTTTCTCAGACCATGACCCGTGAGGCGCAGGCGCTGGCCATTCCGTGTGGTGGCCGGGATCCGCAGATTGATCTGCCCGGCGGGGGTCGGCACGGTCACTTCAGCGCCCAGCGCCAACTCCCACGGCGCCACCGGCAGGGTCATGAGCAGATTGTCGCCTTCGACTTCGACATTCGGGTGCAGCGCGAGACAATGCTCTGTACCGGCCATGGACAGGGCCGAATCGGCAGGAGCGCACGGTGGCTGGGGCACATCGATAATGATCGTGGTCGGTGGTTCTGGTTTGATTCGCATCAGTACGTTTCCTTGTAAGAAGGACACAGCACCACCTGAAAATGGCGCTGCGTCATCGGCATCCCTTGCCGATCCTTACCGGAAACTAGCAGACCGATTGACTGGATGAAATCGAAGAAATACCCGCATACAAAGACCGTGTTCGAGCGCGGTGAGCTTCGCCAACAGGGCCGGTCACTCCCCGTACGAACGATTGAGGAACTACTCGATCACCAAACGCCCCAAGCGCTGGCGCAACATGCGATTCTCGGCACGCAATTCTTGCACTTCCTCCAGCAGATTCAACGCCAGTGCAACGCCCTCCCACTCCAGCTCCAGATCACGGCGCAACTTCGCCGCACGTTTGGCCAGAGCCAATTCGTAATCGGTGAAGCGCCATTCCCGGGGCTGCGCACCCTGAGGTTCGAGGATGCCGTGCTCGACGATTTCGATCACGTAGACGTCCGACAGGTCGGCCGCCTCACAGAATTCTGCCAGGTCCAGTTGAACGATCAGGGGGCTGCTCATGATGGGCTACTCCGTCGTCGGGTTCAGAAGTTCTCTCGCGGATCGAAGGCGGCTTTCTTCGCCAGTTCTTGCCACAGCGCCTTGACTTCATCGTCAGCGGCTTTCGGCATCACGGCCTTGAACTGGATGAACAGAAAGCCACGTTCGCCGGCCTTGTTTTTCAGACCATGTCCTTTGGCACGTATACGCTGGCCGTTCTGGCTGCCGGCCGGAACCTTGAGGTTGATCTTGCCGGTCAGGGTCGGCACGGCCACTTCGGTGCCCAGCGCCAACTCCCACGGCGCCAGCGGCAAGGTGATGATCAGGTTTTCGCCTTCAACATCGAATTTCGGGTGCGGCGCAAAACGAATGGTCAGGTACAGATCGCCATTCGCCCCGCCACCGACGCCCGGTGCCCCCTGACCTTTGAGGCGGATGCGCTCGCCGTCAGTCACACCGGCCGGAATCTTCACGTTCAGACTCTTGCTGGTGTTGCTGACGTGCTGGCCGTGGGCATTGTATTGCGGCACCTGGAAGGTAACTTTCTTGGACTCGTTCGAAAGCGTTTCTTCAAGGAAGATCGGCAGTTCCATTTCCACGTCTTGTCCCCGGCGCCCTGCACTGCGTGATTGCCGGCCTTCGCCGCCACCGAAACCGGGGCCGCGATTACCGAAGATCGAACTGAAGAAGTCCGAGAAGTCGCCGGTGTCGCCACCGCCGCCGCCAAAACCGCCACGGCTCTGCCAGCCCGGCGGGCCCTGGAACGGCTGACCGTGCTGGCCATAGCGCCGCAGCTCGTCGTATTCGGCGCGTTTGTCGGCGCTTTTCAGTGCTTCATAGGCTTCCGAGGCGTCTTTGAATTTGGCCTCGGCGTCCTTTTCCTTGCTGACATCGGGGTGGTATTTGCGCGCCAGCTTGCGATAGGCAGCCTTGATTGCCTTGTCGTCTGCTGTCGGCTCCACGCCGAGTATCTTGTAATAGTCTTTGAAGTCCATCGAAGGAATCACCATCCGTTATCGATTTCGCGCCGATGCCAGCATGCGCCAATTCGCGCGTGCCGGGTTGACCGATCTCAAAGTTGTGACCGGGTGGCGCAGCAGAAGTTTATCGGCAGTGGACGGCGGTTCTTGCGACCGCCGGTGGTTCTGCCGGCCCATGCCAGCAAGTTTGGGGCAAAGCCTGGGGTTTCAAGGCAGTTTAGTCGTGAAATAGCAGATGACCGGCCTTCGAATCTGGCGCGCACTGACATACACTGCGCGGCCGTTTTTTTGACCGGAACCGAAAGACATGAAAGACGCCTCTCCAGCCCGTGCCTGCGGCATCGACTTCGGCACGTCCAACTCCACCGTCGGCTGGCTGCGCCCCGGCATGGAAACGATGATCGCGCTGGAAGACGACAAGATCACCCTGCCGTCGGTGGTCTTCTTCAACCTCGAGGAACGCCGCCCGGTGTACGGTCGTCTGGCGCTGCACGAGTATCTGGAAGGCTACGAAGGCCGGCTGATGCGCTCGCTGAAAAGCCTGCTCGGTTCCAAGTTGATCAAACACGACACCAGCGTGCTCGGCACGGCAATGCCGTTCAAGGACTTGCTCGGCTTGTTCATCGGCCAGTTGAAGAGCCGCGCCGAAAGCGCCGCCGGTCGGGAATTCGAACAAGTAGTCCTCGGGCGTCCGGTGTTCTTCGTCGATGACGACCCGCTGGCCGACCAGGAGGCTGAAGACACCCTCGTGGAAGTGGCGCGCAAGATCGGCTTCAAAGACGTGTCGTTCCAGTACGAACCGATCGCGGCGGCCTTCGACTACGAGTCGACCATCGAGAAAGAAGAGCTGGTGCTGATCGTCGACATCGGCGGTGGTACGTCCGACTTCTCGCTGGTGCGCCTGTCGCCGCAGCGTCGTGGCCTGGATAACCGTCACGATGACATCCTCGCCACTGGCGGTGTGCACATCGGCGGGACCGACTTCGACAAACAGCTGAGCCTGCAAGGCCTGATGCCGCTGTTCGGCTACGGCAGCCGGATGAAGAGCGGCGCCTACATGCCGACCAGCCACCACATGAACCTGGCGACCTGGCACACCATCAACTCGGTGTACTCGCAGAAATCCAGCCTGGCGCTGGGCAGCATGCGCTACGACATCGAAGACACCGGCGGCATCGATCGCCTGTTCAAGCTGATCGAACAGCGTGCCGGGCACTGGCTGGCGATGGAAGTCGAAGAAACCAAGATCCAGCTGACCCACACCGACAGCCGCCATGTGCCGCTGGACCGGATCGAGGCCGGTTTGAGTGTTGAGCTGACCCGTGCGCTGTTTGAATCGGCGATCGATGCGCTGCTCGAGCGCGTGCGCGGCAGCGTTACCCAGCTGTTGAACGACGCCGGTGTGGCGGTGGATCAGGTCGACACGGTGTTCTTCACCGGTGGTTCGAGCGGCATTCCGGCACTGCGCAACAGCGTCTCGGCGATGTTGCCGAATGCACGGCATGTTGAAGGGAATATCTTCGGCAGCATTGGTAGCGGTCTGGCGATTGAAGCGATGAAGCGCTACGGTTCGATGACCTGATCCAGAATCGGCGGCGCGCCATTCGCGAGCAAGCTCGCTCCCACATTTGACCGCATTCCTTCAGTTGAAATGCAATCCCATGTGGGAGCGAGCTTGCTCGCGAAAGCGTCAGCTCAGGCAAATAGTTCTACCAGATCAAACCATCCCGCCCAGCTTCAACTCACTCTTCAGGTACGCGTAATAGATCGGCCCCGCCACCACTCCCGGCAGGCCGAACGCGGCTTCGAACACCAGCATCGCCAGCAGCAACTCCCACGACTTGGCACTGATCTGCCCGCCGACAATGCGCGCGTTGAGGAAGTACTCGAGCTTGTGGATAAAAATCAGATAACCCAGCGCGGCAATCGCCACCCAGATCGACAGTGACAGGCCGACGATAGTAATCAGCGTGTTCGACATCAGATTGCCGATCACCGGCAGCAGGCCGAGCAGGAAGGTCAGCACGATCAGGGTTTTGGTCAGCGGCAGCTTGATGCCGAACATCGGCAGGATCACCGCCAGGAAGATCCCGGTGAAGAAGGTGTTGAGCAGGGAAATCTTGATCTGCGCGAAGACGATGTTGCGGAAGGCCTGCACCAGCAGGTGCAAACGGTCGAACAGCGCCGCCGCCAGCGGTTTGCGTTTGGTGACATCGGGGATGCGCTGCAAGGCGATGATCGCACCAAGTACCATGCCGATCAGCAACGTCACGAACATGTGTGCCGCGTCTTTGCCGACCAGTTGCAGGTCGGACAGGTGCTTGCTCATCCACTCGCCAATTGCCACGCGAAATTCCGCAGCACTCGCCGGCAGATAGGCGTCAATAAAAGGTGGCAATTGCCCGCGCGCACGGTCGACCACGCCCATGAACTTGTCGAGGGAAGCGCCGGGGTTTTCCGCTTCATGCAGCAGAAAACTGATCGCGCCGGCGAAGATCAACGCCAGTACGCTGACGACCAGCGTGCCCAGCAATGCCACCGCCAGCCAACGCGCGCGGCGGCCTTCGATCAGCCGTTGCAGTTGCGGGGTGAGCATGTTGACCAGTTCGAATACCAGCAGCCCGGCCAGCAGGCTCGGTAACAAGCGCAGCGGCAGCACCAGCAGCAAACCGCCGAAAATGATGATGCAACTGACCCAGAACACTACATGACGCTCAGAAAACGTTGGCATACAGCCTCAAAACGAACGGCGTAAAAGGATTGGCAGTCTGCCAGCGTTCCCGGGGGAGCACTAGGTATATGCGGTGTTTCGGGTTTTGCTGCACGGCCAGAGATCCAGCCCTCACCCTAGCCCTCTCCCGGAGGGAGAGGGAACCGATTGGGGGATGCGCTGGATAGCCAGTGACCTGACACAGCAATATGGAATCCATAATCGACTGTTTTTTTCAGGTCGACGAATGTCTTAAAACAACGCGGTCAGTCCCCTCTCCCTCCGGGAGAGGGTTAGGGGTGAGGGCAAATCTCAAGCGCACGCGTCGACCCTGACACCCCACAGAACCGGGTTATTTTTTCTTCAGGCAATCACTCATGAACGTCTTGCGCGCATCGCCGGTCAGGGCTTTGGTTTTTGCGTCGGCGTTGCAGGTTTTCATTTTCTCCTGCTGCGGGGTCAAGACCTTGCCATCGTTGGCCGCCGGCGTTGCCTTGAGGCAGGTGCTCATGAAGGTTTTGCGTTCATCGCCTTTCAGACTCTTGGCGGTCGCATCGGCATTGCACGTGGTCATTTTGTTCTGTTGCGCCGTGGCGGCGAAACCCTGGGAACACAGGAGCAAACCAATCATCAACAACGGCACACGCAACATCTTCATGGAGTTTTCTCCTTGTCGCCGCACCGATGGATGCAGCCTCTGCTGAAGTGTAGCCAAATCTTGTTACACCTTCCTGCCTTCCAGATGGCTACGCCGATACTGCTCCGGCGTACACCCGGCCTGCCGCGCGAACATGGCGATGAAGGCCGAGCCGCTGCTGTAACCGAGATCGAAGGCGATTTCCTGCACGCTGCGCGAAGTCTCCAGCGCCTCGATCGCCGCAAGATAGCGCACACGCTGGCGCCACTCGCCGAAACTCATCCCCAGTTCGCGAACAAACTGTCGGGCCAGCGTACGCTCGCTGACGTGCACCTGCTTCGCCCAATGCGCCAGCGGCTGATTGTTACCCGGCTCGGCCTGCAGGGTATCGAGGATCGCCAGCAATCCCGGACTGCTCGCGTATGGCAGATAACATTCATGCACCGGTGCCTGTCGTAATTGATCGACCAGCACCTGGGCCAGACGCCGATCGGCATCAAGTTCAGGAATCTTCACGTCACGGGCGGCGAAGTCTTTGAGAATCGCCTTGAGAATGTCGCTGATCGCCAGGGTACAGGCGCGCTTCGGCAGTTCGGCGCAGACCTTCGGATCGAGGCACACCGCGCGATAGTTGACCGGTTGATGGCTGTAGAAACTGTGCTCGACCTGCGGCGGCACCCACACCGCGTACTGCGGCGGCGACATGAAGCGGCTGCCGTCGACGTCCATGTGCAGCACGCCATGAGCGGCGTACTCCAGCGTGCCCCACGGATGACGGTGCGGCGCGGCGAATTCGTGGGCATTGAAGTCGGCGTAGCGGAAGTACACCGCCGACGGCAGTTCGCTGAAATCCAGCAGATCGATGTGCTTGCTGTTCATGCTGTCCGGTTTCAGAGGCAGGTTGTCCGGTTCGCAGTATAGGCCTGCATCCAGACAGGGGATAATTGCCCTTCATCAACGTAATGGTTTCAACTCATGCAATACGCATTTCCGCTGCTGGCGATTTTTATCTGGGCTGGCAATACAGTGATCAACAAACTCGCGGTCGGGGCGATTTTCCCCGCCGAGATCGGTTTCTACCGCTGGCTGCTCGCCGGTTTGCTGTTCACCCCGTTCATGCTCAAAGCGGTGATCGCGCACTGGCCGCAGATCCGTCCGAACCTGGGCAAGATTTTCATTCTCGGCGTGCTGGGCATGGCGGTGTATCAAAGCCTCGCCTACTTCGCCGCGACCCTGACTACCGCCACCAATATGGGCATTATCCTGTCGCTGATGCCGTTGATGTCGCTGGCCATGGCGATCATCAGCCTCGGCCAGCGCCTGACCGCCGGTGCCTTGTTCGGCGCCGTGTTGTCGTTTGCCGGTGTGCTGGTGGTGGTGTCGTCCGGCAGCCTCGGCGCGCTGCTGCAGCACGGCGTGAACATGGGCGATGCGATGATGCTGATCGCAACCCTCGCCTATGCGATCTACAGCACGTTGCTGAAAAAATGGCAGCTGCGTCTGCCGCCGCTGGTGTTGCTGTATTTGCAGGTGCTGGTGGCGATTGTCGTGCTATTTCCGCTGTATGCCGCTTCGCCGAAGACCGGTTTGACGCTGCAGAACATTCCGCTGGTGTTGTATGCGTGTCTGCTGGCATCGATGCTCGCGCCGCTGGCGTGGATGCAGGCTGTGCAACGCCTGGGGCCGAGCCGCACGACGTTGTTCTTTAACCTGCTGCCGTTGATTACCGCGCTGATTGCGGCGGTGGTGTTGAAGGAACAGTTGGCGATGTATCACCTGGTCGGCGGATTGCTGACCTTGGGCGGGGTAATTCTTTCCGAGCGCTGGACGACCGTGTTGGGCCACCGAATCAGCGTTGCCTGACCTGGCCCCATCGCGAGCAGGCGAAGGCCTACATTTGGAATGCGTTCCCCTGTAGGAGTGAGCCTGCTCGCGATGAACGATAGCTCGGTCTTACAGGTTAAAGCCCGGCAGCCTCAAGCCGTGCCGCATGCTCGACAAACAGCCGCACCGGATCCGCCCCTTTGCCGACCAGTCCCAGCGACTGATTGACGATGTCGAAATGATCCAGCGGATAGTCATCGCCAATCACCGTGCCGAGATGCGAGCTGTAGCGCCCGACCATCCCGTCACATTGCCCTGGCTCACGCACGAAGGTTTTCGCAAACAACCGGCAGCTGCGATTGGTCCCGTCAAACAAATTCCCGCCGCGATCGGTCTTGCCCGGCTGCAACGTCCCCGACCATGAGTAATAACGCACGCCGTTAACTTCCTCCGGCCCATGCCCGCCCCACGTCTCGGGCAAGCCCTGTGGATAACGCTGATTGAACAGCGCCACACCCTCAGTGGTCAGCGATTGGTGCGAGGCGTGAATATCCACCGGCAGTTTCGGCCCTTGATAGCCGGTTTCCAGCAGCGCCATCAGCCATCCGACAATACGCAGCAACACCTCAAGCAAACGGCCCTTGGCGCTGTCCGCCGGGTAATGTTGTTGCAGATAGTCGGCCAGTTCCGAGCCATGATTCGGCCCGGCCACCGACGTCACCGAGGCCACCAGATCCGGCCGTTTCGCCGCCGCATAGCGCGCTGTCAAGGAACCCTGACTGTGGCCGAACAGGTTGACCTTGTGCGCCCCGGTCTCGCGCAGGATCTCATCGATCCGCGCCAGCAACTGTTCGCCGCGCACCTCTGTTGAGTTGAGCGGCGACACCTGCACCGCAATCACAGTCGCCCCACCCCGGCGCAGCGCTTTGATGATGCCGTACCAGTACGGATAGAGAACCAGCCGGATAAACCCGAGCATGCCGGGCACCAGCACCAGTGGATAACGCGTCGACATGAGCAAACATCCTTGTGGTCGGTGAGTGGATGCCAGACGTGCAAAACGCTCGCCAAGCATCCTCCCTGATGATGACAACTCAACGACCAGCCTACTTCAGGCCCACCACCCCCGCCACAATCAGCCCGACTGAAACCAGTTTGACCAGCGTCAGGCTCTCACCGAGCAAGGCAAAACCGAGGAACACCGTGCCCAGTGAGCCGATCGCGGTCCAGATCGGGTAGGCAATGCTCACCGGCAATTCGCGCATCGCCAGGGTCAGAAAGTAGATCCCGCCGATCGCCGCGACCACGGTGATCAACGATGGCCAGAGCCGGGTAAAACCTTCGGCGTACTTCATGCCCATGGCGAAGGTCACTTCAAACCCGGCGGCGACCAGCAGGAACAGCCAGGCCACCTAGAACTCCCGGGCAAGGCTGAGCAGACGTTGCTCGGCCTCTGCAACGGACACCGCGAAGGTGCGTTCGGCGGACTCTTCGCCCTCGGCCGCAACCACGCTGACGTCGTTGATGCCGATAAACCCCAGCGCCGCACGCAACCATGGATCAGCGTGGTTCAAGGTTTCCAGCTCACCACCCGGTCCGAAACCGAAACCACCGCGACTGGTGACGATCAACGCCTTTTTGCCCTGCAACAGCGGGGTGTATTGCGCGACGCCATTGTCCAGCGTGTGGTCGAAGGTCAGGCCGAGGCGTACGATCTGATCGACCCAGGCCTTGAGGCCGCTGGGCACGCTGAAGTTGTACATCGGCGTGGAAATCAGCAGCAGGTCATGCTCAAACAACTCGCCGACCAGTTGATCGCTCAGGGCCAGATCGGCCTGCATCGACAATGGACGCGCGTCGGGTTCTGGATAAAACGCAGCAGCGACAAAGGCCTCGTTGACCGCCGGAATCAGCGCTCGGCCGACCTCGCGGCGGGTGACTTGCGCCTGTGGATGGCGCACCTGCCAGGCACTGAGAAAACTTTCCGCCAAGCGCCGCGAGTGCGAACGGTCGCCACGCGGGCTGGCATGAATCGCAAGAATTCTGCTCATCTGTAAATCCTCGGGACTAGAATCAAACTGCTTGTGGCTTCCAGCTTGCAGCCCGCCTATGGTTCTTCTCAAATGAGCAAAAATCAGTCGGGATGAATCCATTTCATCCATGGAGTTTTCAATGTTCGCCTCGCTTCCGCTGACCGCCCTGCGCGCCTTTGAATCGGCTTCACGGCTGCTCAGCTTTAAAGCGGCCGCCGAAGAACTGTCGGTCACGCCGACCGCGATTTCTCATCAAATCCGTTCGCTGGAAGACTGGCTCGGCGTCGCATTGTTTGAACGCCTGCCGCGCCAGGTGCGCCTGACCGAGGGTGGCGAACGTCTGTTTCGCAGCCTGCACGGCGCGCTGCTGGAGGTGGCGCAAAGCGTCGACACGCTGCGCCCGCAACGCAGCGGCAGCACGCTGACGCTGTCGACAACCGCAGCATTCGCGGCGCTGTGGCTGGTGCCGCGCCTCGGGCGCTTCTATGCGCAGCATCCGAACATCAACGTGCGCCTCGATACTCACTGCGAAGTCATCGATCTGCATCAGGACGCCAGTGTCGATCTGGTCCTGCGCTACAGCCTCGACGATTACCCGAATCTGTATGGCCTGTGTCTGTTCGATGAATCGTTCGGCGTGTACGGCTCGCCCGAGCAAGCGGCGCTGGCCTCGCGACGCACACCCACGTTGATCAGCGTGCGCTGGCACAACTCCAAGCTCTACGCTCATGGCTGGGAAGCCTGGTGTGCCAAGGCCGGCGAAAACTGGTTGAACCAGCAACCGGCCATCCGCGAATACGATGAGGAGCATTACGCCCTGCAAGCGGCAATCGCCGGGCAAGGGCTGGTGCTGGCGAGCAATATTCTGGTGTCGGAGAGTGTCGTCAGCGGTTTGCTCGTGCCATACAAGGGTGAGGTTCAAGTCGATGGCGCCGGCTACAGCGCTTTGTGTGTGCCGGGGCGCGAACGGCATCCACCGGTGCGGGCGTTTTTTGCCTGGTTGCGCGAAGAAGCGCTGCTCTCGGGACTGGCACCCAGGTCGCCGCAAATCGGGTAAAACTTTTTGCAACGCTCATGACTCACAGCTTAGGTAGCGACCGCGTCCGCAGAACGTGGCGACAATCGGATTAGCCTCCAGGAGATCGAAATGAGCGACGACCTGCATCTGTCAGATGTTCAAACCTTGCGCGACCGTGCGCGCCAACACGTCGAGAACGGCGCCGTCACCGAAGGCTACAGCGCCGACCGTGAAGAGGTGCTGCGCTTGCTCAATGAATCGCTGGCCACTGAACTGGTCTGCGTGCTGCGCTACAAGCGCCACTACTTCATGGCCAACGGCGTGAAAGCCCACGTGGCCGCCGAAGAGTTTCTCGAACACGCCACCCAGGAAGCCCAGCACGCCGACCGCCTGGCCGAGCGCATTGTGCAATTGGGCGGCGAGCCCGAGTTCAACCCCGACATGCTGTCGAAGATGTCCCACGCGCAGTACGTGGCCGGCAACACCCTCAAAGAGATGGTCTACGAAGACCTCGTGGCCGAGCGGATCGCCATCGACAGCTACCGCGAGATCATCCAGTACATCGGCGAGAAAGACCCGACTACGCGGCGTATTTTCGAAGATATTCTGGCGCAGGAAGAAGAGCATGCCGATGACATGGCTGACATCCTGAACGACCTCTAAACCTTCTAAACCGCCTTCGCGAGCAAGCTCGCTCCCACATTCGACCGCATCCACCTGAAGGAATGCGGTCCCCTGTGGGAGCGAGCTTGCTCGCGAAGAGGCCCTTACGGGCACCGACTATTGGGTGGGTTTGACGGTGACGGGTGCTTTGCCCGCCTTCATCTGTTCCAGCAACGGCGCACACTGATTCGGCTCACCGCCACTCGGCGCTACCAGCGCCAGCAGCCCCGCCGCCGGCGCGGCGATCACACCCAGCGCAACCATCCCCGCCCCACGCAGCATCAGTGGCACGGCCTTCACCCCGGCATCCGGCTTGATGAACTTGCCGCGCACGTACAACGGCGAACGCAGGGAAATCAAACGCCAGCCTTTGGATTCCGGGGTCACCGTCAGATCCAGTTGCTCGGTGGCCATGTTCGCCGTGCCGTCGATATAGATGATCGCGTTCTCGGTATCGAAGACAAACAGCTGCGTGGTGGCCAGACCAGTCTTGATGTCGAAGTCCGCCGCCGCGCAATTGATCTTCACTTCCTTGTCGCCAAAGATCTTGCCGACCACATAGTTGCCGACGTTGAGCCCGGCCAGTTCCATCAGCTCACGGCTGATCGCGCCATCGTTGATCAACATCTTCAACTTGCCGTTGGCCCCGCCCAGCAGCTTGGCCACCGAGTTGCCACGACCCGTGATATCGGCGTCACCGTTGAGCTCACCAAAACTGGTTTTCATCGGTTCAAAGGTCGGGAACAGCTCCTTCAGCTTGAACCGTCGCGCGGTCAGTTTGGCCCGACCTTCGAGCGGCTCGGTGCGACCGTTGAGGCGAATCTGTGCATCGAGATTGCCGCCAGCGACGCCGAAGCGCAGCGGCTCCAGGCTGAGTTCACCGTCGTTGAGTTTCAGGTGGGTATAGAGGTCGTTGAAGGGCAGCTTCTCGCTGTGGACGATGCGCTTGCCGGTGAACTCGACGTCGGCGTCCATCGCGCGCCAGCGATCAGTCTTGAACTCTTCCACCGGCAGCACTTTATCGGCCGGCTGTTTGCTTTCGCCGCCACGAGCCTTTTGCTTGTCATTGGAATCGGCACCGATCAGCGGTGCGAGGTCAGCGAACAACAGTTGATTGGAGAGCAGCGCGCCGCTGAGTTTCGGCCGTGGCTGGCTGGCGACGTAGGTGAGGTCGCCGTGGATGTCGCTGCTGCCGATCTTGCCGTTGAACTGCTCGTAGGTGAATTTCGCCCCGGCTTCGTCGTGCAGCTTGGCGATCAAATGGCCGTCGGTGGAGTACGGTGGGGTGTCCGGCAGGGTCACCCCAGTCAACGGATAAAGGTTGCCGAGGCTGGCGCCGGCGAGTTTCAGGCGCAGATCGAGGGCGCCGAGGTTGAGCGGATCGGTCAGCGTGCCGGCCAGTTCGATGCTGGTGTCGCCGATCTTCGCCTGGGCCTGCAAGGGGAATGGCTTGCTCGCATCCTGCAAGGCGAGCAGACCGCCGATCTTGCCCTGACCGGCCAGGTTCTGGCCGTGGTATTGGCCTTTGACCTTCAAGGCAAATGCGTAATCCTGCGGTGCGCCGCCCTTGTCCTGCGCAGTCTTCGCCGCTTTGGCACCGACGATGTCGCTGTACGGGATCGGCTTGCCCAGCGGATCGATCAAGACATCGAGGTTGGTCTTGAGCGTCTGATCGTCAAGCGTGACATGGCCCTTGTCGAAACCGATGGCGCCGATATCGACCACCCAATTTGACGGCTCAGCGTTCGGATCCTTTGGATCGAACTTGAACAGCCAGTTCGCTCGACCATCGGCCAGGCGCTGCAATTCGGCGTTGGGTTCGGTCAAGTCGATGCGCGGAATCACCACCCGCTGCGCCAGCAACGCCAGCGGCGAAATGCGCAGTTCAACGCGCTTCAGGGTGACCATTTGCGGCTTCTTCGACCAGTCCGGGTTGCCCAGGCTCAAATCCTCAGCGACCACGTGCGGCCACGGCACCCACGCACGCCAGCCGCCCTCGTCCGGCTCGCGCTGCCAGATCACCGCGAGGTTGCCGTTGATGGCAAACGGTCGGTGCAGTTCTTCCGAGACTTTGGCGTTGAGTGGCGGTTTGATCCGGTTCCAGTCGAAGAACACGATGATCAACACCAGCACGGCCAGTAGCAGCACGAGGATGGCGAAGGTCCAGCTGAAGATTTTTCCGGTGCGCGTCATGCACAAAGCTCCTGATCACGACCGCACGCAAAGACTGCGGCGCACGGTTGAAACGGCGGGCCAAAGCGGCCCTCATGAAATCTACGACTGGCAAACCAGCCGCAGGTTTAATCGAAAGGCCGATGACCGCGCAAAAAATCGCGCGAAATCTGACCAAACAGTCGAACAGTGTTACCGCGACCCGCACTTTTGCGAGGCGCGAGTGAGTCGAAAATACCCACCCCGGTGCAAAACCGTCGCCCGCAAAGGCCCGTTCTAGAGCCTCCCGGCAGAACAATCAATTCTGTTGATTATTACCATTGCGTTTATGAACTTTTATATCGACTTATCGAGAGTAGCATTGCCCTCGTACCCACTTTATCGCCCTCCCAAGGAGCAACCCATCATGAAACGCCAATTACTGCTCAGCCTTACCCTGTCGATGCTAGCCAGCACTGCTTTCGCCCTGCCCGCTGCCGATCAGGCGACCCCGCAAGTGAAATCCAGCCACACGGTATTCAGCCAGACCGTAGCCGCTGATGGTTCTGACCGTACCCCACAAGGCCAGACTCTGGCTGAAGGCGGCCGTGAACGTCTGGAAGAGAAAGGCCTGGTTCAAGACGGCTACGACAAGACTCCACAAGGTCAAACCCTCGCGTCCGATGGCAGCGATCGCACGCCACAAGGTCAGACCCTGGCATCTGACGGCACCGAACGCACCCCACAAGGCCAGACCCTGGCTTCCGACGGTAGCGAGCGCACGCCACAAGGCCAAACCCTGGCTGACGACGGTTTCGACAAAACCCCACTGGGTCAAGCACTCGCCGAAGGCGGTGGTGACCGTGTCATCGAACGCAACAGCAAATTGAGCTAAGCCCATGGCGGCCGCGAAAAAAAGCCCAATCACCGGATTGGGCTTTTGACTTTTCTGGCTGATGAAATCTCTTGCTCCACGTCCTCCCGTTCGACGCCGACAAAGCCGATTTGCTAGAGTGCGGCGCTTGTCCTGCCAAAGAACACACCCTGCGATGCTGCCCCGCGCCGAACAGAAACAACAGACCCGCAACGCCTTGATGGACGCTGCCCGCCACCTGATGGAAAGCGGCCGAGGATTCGGCAGCCTGAGCCTGCGCGAAGTGAGCAAAACCGCCGGGATCGTGCCCACCGGTTTCTACCGGCATTTTGCCGATATGGATGAACTGGGCCTGGTGCTGGTCAGTGAAGTCGGCCAGACCTTCCGTGAAACCATCCGCTTGGTGCGTCACAACGAATTCGTCATGGGCGGCATCATCGATGCCTCGGTGCGGATCTTCCTCGACGTGGTCAGCGCCAATCGCTCGCAATTCCTGTTTCTCGCCCGTGAACAGTACGGCGGCTCGCTGCCGGTGCGTCAGGCAATCGGACGGTTGCGCGAGAACATCAGCTCCGACCTGGCGGCCGACCTGACGATGATGCCCAAGCTGCAGCATCTGGATGCCGAGGGCTTGAGCGTGATGGCAGATCTGATCGTCAAATCGGTGTTCGCCACCCTTCCCGACATCATCGACCCGCCCGCCGAAGCCCTGCCGGAGCATTTGACGCCACAGGCGAAGATCACCCAGCAGCTGCGCTTCATCTTTATCGGGCTTAAGCATTGGCAGGGTTTGGGCAGTACCGAATAACCTTCCTTTATTTCAGCCCAGACCAAATCCCCTGTGGGAGCGAGCTTGCTCGCGAAGGCGTCGTGTCAGCCAACTTCTAAATCACTGACCCACCGCTTTCGCGAGCAAGCTCGCTCCCACATTTGGTTCGGTGTCACAGCCTCCATTTGGTGCATTAAAAAATCTTCACGCACCAAAACATTCCAAAATCCCGCAACATCTTGAAACATCCACTACGCTCCGACAGGGATTTCCTACATCCCGCCCGATTGGCAAGGCCCTTGCTCTAGCCTGAGTATTGTCCATAGCTGGAAGTTTTCCGATGCTGGTGATTCACCGCAGAATCGACCCTCAACCCGTCTGGGCCGCCGAGTTGCACCTGACCTTCGAAGCACGGAGCAAAAGCCGTTTGCGCTGTTTCAGTGCCGAAGGCGAAGACGTCGGGTTGTTTTTGGAGCGCGGTCAGTCGCCGCTGTATGACGGCGAATGCCTACAGGCTGAAGACGGTCGCATCGTCCGCGTCTGCGCCCACCCCGAGCAACTGCTGCACGTCACCTGCGCCAATGCCTTCGAACTGACCCGCGCCGCTTATCACCTGGGTAACCGTCACGTTGCCCTGCAAGTCGGCGATGGCTGGCTACGGCTGCTCGACGATTACGTGCTCAAGGCCATGCTCGAACAACTGGGTGCACAGGTCGAAGCGATCAAAGCGCCCTTCCAGCCCGAGCACGGCGCCTACGGCGGCGGCCATCACCATTCACGTCACGGCGACGAAGACTTCAACTACGCGCCGAAACTCCATCAGTTCGGCGTACGCCTGTGAATCCGGCCTGGGCGCTGCTGCGCCTGGCCAGTCCGCAATTGCCGATTGGCGGCTACAGCTATTCGCAAGGCCTGGAAATGGCTGTGGATAACGGCCGCGTGAACAATCCGGACTGTGCGCGGCGCTGGATCAGCGATCAGTTGTTGCTCAACCTCGCCCGCTTCGAAGCGCCACTGCTGCTCGCGCATTGCCAGGCGGCGGCGGATGAACAGTGGGCCGAGCTGCAGATCCTGTGCGAAAGCCATCGCGCCAGCCGCGAGACGCGCGAACTGCATCTGGAGAGCCGGCAGATGGGCTATTCGTTGCAGCAGTTGCTCAATGGTTTGCCGGAACTCGACGCAGCCGCTCGCGACTTTCTCGATCAATGCCCTGAACCGCATCTGGCCCTGTGCTGGGCGCTGGCCGCGCGAGCCTGGGGCATCAGCCCACAAGACGCCCTCGCCGCGTGGTTGTGGAGCTGGCTGGAAAACCAGCTCGCCGTATTGATGAAAACCTTGCCGCTGGGTCAGCAAGCCGCCCAGCGCCTGACCAGCGAACTGTTGCCACTGCTGCAACAGGCGCAGCTGGACGCCAGCCGTATTGATCCCGACCACATGGGCAGCGCCGCGTTCGGCCTGTCCCTGGCGTGCATGGCCCATGAGCGCCAGTACAGCCGCCTTTTCCGTTCTTAGGAGAAACACTTGATGAACACACAACCTCTGCGCGTCGGCATCGGCGGCCCGGTCGGTTCCGGCAAAACCGCGTTGACCCTGGCTCTGTGCCTGGCACTGCGCGAGCGCTACAACCTCGCCGTGGTCACCAACGACATCTACACCCGCGAAGACGCCGACTTTCTGGTGCGCAACGAAGCCCTCGCCCCGGAGCGGATCATCGGCGTGGAAACCGGCGGCTGCCCGCACACAGCGATCCGCGAAGATGCCTCGATCAACCTTGAAGCGGTGGATCAACTGAACCGGCGCTTTCCGGGGCTGGATCTGATTCTGGTGGAATCCGGCGGCGACAACCTCTCGGCGACCTTCAGCCCGGAACTGTCCGACCTGACCATCTACGTGATCGACGTCTCGGCCGGCGACAAGCTGCCGCGCAAGGGCGGGCCGGGGATCTGCAAGTCCGATCTGCTGGTGATCAACAAGATCGACCTGGCGCCGCTGGTGGGCGCCTCGCTGGAGATGATGAACAGCGATACCCAACGCATGCGCAACGGCAAGCCGTTTGTCTTCAGCAACCAGAAAACCGGTCAGGGCCTTGAGCAAATCATCGCCTTCATCGAACGTCAGGGCCTGCTGACCGCAGCCTGATTCACTGCTCAACAAGGAAGCTTATTCATGACTCTTAAACGCATTCTGGGCGCCGTGGCGCTGCTGCTGACGCCGGCTCTGGCCTTCGCTCACCCGGGGCATGGCGACAGCGGTCTGGTCGCTGGTATCAGCCACCCGATTGGCGGTCTCGACCATTTGCTGGCGATGGTCGCTGTTGGCTTGTGGGCCGCGCAGCAGCAAGGCGCCGCGCGCTGGGCGCTGCCGTGCACGTTCGTCGGCACCATGCTGATCGGCGGGCTGCTTGGCTTTGAGGGGCTGGAACTGCCTGCACTGGAGAGCGGGATTGCCGCGTCAGTGCTGGCGTTAGGCCTGGCAGTGGCGCTGGCAGTGCGTCCGCCGCTGGTCATGGCGGTGGCGGCGACGGCGCTGTTTGCGTTGTTCCACGGTGTGGCGCATGGCCTGGAGCTGCCGGAGATGAGCAGTCCTTGGGCGTATGCGGCAGGTTTCGTCGCTGCGACGGCCGCACTGCATGCCGCTGGTTACGCGGTGGTGCGTTTCCTGCCTCAGGCGGCTGCACCGTTGGTGCGCCTCGCTGGTGCTGCCTCGGCAGTGACCGGTGCCTGGTTGCTGGCGGGCTGATCTCTATTGTTTGAAAGGGCCGCTTCGCGAGCCAGCCCGCTCCCACATTTGACCGCATTTCTCCTGATGGAACCGGCTTAAATTGTGGGAGCGGCTTGCTCGCGAAAGCGGTCTGACCGACACCGCCTCTCTCAAGCGGTGCTCTCTGCTACCATGTCGCGCAATCGCCCCAGCCGTGACGACGTCCGACCATGCCCCAAGCTTCTCGCTCCACCTCCCTGCCTGAATTGACCGCCCTGTTCGGCGCTGTGCAACAGCACTTCGTCAACGTGATCGTGCCGCTCTGGCAAGGTCCGGGCTGGAACGCCGACATGGCGTTGCCCTACGAGGCGCTGGACGCCACGCACCAGCCGCTGCCACCGCAGCGCTATCGGGCAATGGCCTGCGCGCGGCAGCTGTATCTGTTTTCCAGTCTGATCGGGGTTGTGGATAACGCTGACGTACGTGCCGCGGCGCTGTTCCGCTCCTTGCAACGGCACTTTCATGATGCCGAGCATGGCGGCTGGTTCTACAGCATCGACGCGCAGGGCAAGCCGCTGGATCAGCGCAAGGACCTCTACACCCACGCTTTTATCCTGTTTGCCTGCGCGCATTACTGGGGAAAGTCCGGCGATTCGCTGGTCGAGTCGACGCTCAATGCAGCGCTGGAAATCATTGGCCGACGCTTCGCCACCGGCGATGGCCTGTACGAAGCCTGTCTGGAACGCGACTGGACCACCCTGCAAACCGGTCCCCTGCAGAACCCGTTGATGCACCTGGCCGAAGCCTTTCTCGCCACCCTCGCCGTGCGCGAAGATGCCCAGACGCAGAAAGCGCTGTGGGAGTTATGCACAGCCATGCACAAGCAATTCGTCGATCCGCAATATGGCGTTTTGATGGAGAAACCGCTCGGCGCTGTGGATAACTGGTACGAGCCGGGGCATCAGTTCGAATGGTATTTCCTGCTCGAGTCTTCATCCCCGCTGCGCGGTTCGAAACTGCACGCGGCGCTGGACCGGGCGTTTGCCTTCACCGAGCAATACGGTGTGGTGCAGCCCTCTGGCGCTGTGCGGGCGATGCTTGATCTGGAAACGGATGGACGCCCGCGAGATTCGACTCAGCGGATCTGGGCGCAGGCGGAATATCTGCGCGCGCTGACCTTGCGTCAGGGCAGTGAAGCGGCAGTACTGCACCAGTTGCAGGCGTTGCAGCAGCGGTTTCTGCATGCAGGTGGCTGGCATGAGTGTCGGGATGAATTGGGCGAGGTGAGTCGCAAGGACATGCCTTCTACTACGCCGTATCACCTGGCGACTTGCTATAGCGGCCTGGCTGAATATCTGCGCTGACTGACAAATAGCTTTCGCGAGCAGGCTCACTCCTACAGGGCAACGCATTTCAAATGTAGGAGTGAGCCTGCTCACGAATGGCCGTTACGCGGTCGCTAGGCGATCCACTTCTTGTCCCCGGTAAAGCTGATGGTCAGCCAACGCGCCGCATCCGGCTTGCCCAGCTTCGCGGAAATCTCCTCGCGCAAGGCATCCAGCTGTCCGACATTGCCCAGCGCGTAATCCGCCGGCAACACCACATGAATCTCGATAAACCGCGCCCGCCCGTGCTTCTGCACGTAGGACACGTAAGCGTCGAAACCATGTTGGGCTTTCGCCGCGTCCATCACCTGGCGCACCTGATCATCCAGCGTGTCCGGGGCGATCCCCAAAACATCGCGCAGCGCCGGGCCAAGGATCTTGAACGCCGGTGGCAACATGGTCAGTGCCAGCACGATCAGGATCAGCGGATCGACATACACCGCCCATTGACCATAGCCCTGAGACTTGAGCAGCAGCGCCGCAAGGAAACTGACCAGCAGGCCGACGGACAGCATCGCGTCCACCAGCCAACTGATGTTGTCGAACTGGATCAGGCTGGACTTGAGCGTGCGGTTGCGGTGGCGCACGTAGAAGAAGTAGGCGAATTCGACAACGGTAAACACCGCCGCATAAATGATCACCAGCCCCAACTCGATCTCACGGCCACCGTTGATGATGCCGAACACGCCGTTGAGAAACGCGTAGATCGCGATCAACATCAGGAAACTGCCTTCGATCAGCAGCACCATCGGCTCCAGGTGCCAGAAACCGAACTGGAAACGGTGGTTGTTTTCCTTGGCGATCAACTTGGCAGTGATCAGCATCAGGACTTTGATGAACGTTGCGATCAGCGAGAAAAAACCATCGAACAGGATGGATTGCGAACCTGAAACAAAACCGGTGACGATCCCGGCAATCGCCACGGCCAACATCAGAATGGTCGATTGTTTGAGCAGTGCCTGCTCACCTCGGTTACTCACTTTGACTCCTCGAAAAACCTTGAAAACCGCAGGGTGCGGTTGGGTTGTTGCGAGGGGAGTTTACCTTATCGGGATTTATTGCCTGTGACGGCCCCTTCGCGAGCAAGCTCGCTCCCACATGAGACCGCGATCAAATGTGGGAGCGAGCTTGCTCGCGAATGGCTTCGGCGCGGTCTTAAGCCTTGTTCCGCTCGATGGCAAAACCCGCCCAGGTCTGGCTGACCGGCATCAATTCCAGGCTGTTGATATTGATGTGCGCCGGCGTATTCATCACCCAGAAAATCGTCTCGGCAATGTCTTGTGGCTGGATCGGCTCGGCACCGGCGTAAGTCGCGTTGTAACGCTCCTGATCGCCGGCAAAACGCACCAGCGAGAACTCGCTTTCACACAGACCCGGCTCAATGTTGCTGACCCGCACACCGGTGCCCTGCAAGTCGCAGCGCAGGTTCAGAGAGAACTGTTTAACGAACGCTTTGGTCGCGCCATACACATGGCTGCCCGGATACGGATAGTTACCGGCGATGGAGCCGAGGTTGATGATGCCGGCGCCACGGCCATGGGCGATCAGGCGCGGCAGCAGTAAACGAGTGGCGTACATCAGGCCTTTGACGTTGGTGTCGACCATGGTGTCCCAGTCATCCAGGTCGCACTTCGGTGCCGGGTCTACACCCAGCGCCAGACCTGCGTTGTTGATCAGACCGCGCAGTTTGGCGAACGACGGCGGCAGGTTGGCAATCGCCTCTTCCATCGCCTTGCGATCGCGCACATCGAGTACCAGGCCATGCACTTCGGTCTGCTTCGACAGTTCGGTGCACAGGGCGCTCAGGCGTTCTTCACGACGGCCGGTCAGCACCAGTTTCCAGCCAGCCTCGGCAAAACGGCGGGCACAGGCTTCACCAAATCCGGACGTCGCGCCGGTGATAAACAGGGTGTTGGACATCGTGTTCTCCTTGCTTCGGCCGCCACGGCAGCCCCTGGAATAGAAAATCAGCAGGCAGCATGCCCGCCCGCGCATTCACGGGCAACACCTTCAAGCTGTATAAAAAACAACCAGACCTGGCAACGTCATAGCCACCGTGGCCTGTAGCCATGTGCACGCATGTTATCCACAGTCCCTTCCACAGTTTCCGGGGGCAAGTTCAAACGCGCAAAGCCGCGCCGCACAAGGCTTTGCGGGCGAAATAGAAAGTTTTTTGCTTGACCCTGAAGTGGCAGATGTGCGGCACATGGCATTCTGCACGATCGGCCCGTCAGCGCAGTGATTGCGCGAGGCCAGTAATTACGGCCCTCAGCGCAGTCTTTCCAGAGTTTAGTCACAGACTTATCCACAGGCTTGTTCACACGGAATGACCGGCGAGGCGTTACCCAAAAAATGGTTGACAACGACGTCTTCCGCTCCCGCAAAAATGCCTGATCAAAAATCAACCACACCCTTGCAGGCCACGTTCTACAAGGCGTCCAGCCAGATACACCCACGTTATTCACAGCCAGCTCCACAGTAATCGGGGACAAGTCAAAACTGTGGAAAAACAGCCATTTGCAGCGTCTATATGTCGCGCATTGGCAGCTCGGGGAATTTGTTTTCCACAATTCTGAAATCCGGCGCGGATCAACCGTAGGAGTGAGCCTGCTCGCGATTGCGGTGTATCAGTCAGACAATATTTCGACGGATAAACCGCCATCGCGAGCAGGCTCACTCCTACAGCGGTTTGCGGTGGATCTGAGAGATAAAAAAACCCCGACATTTTCGTGTCGGGGTTTGTGGACAACTTATGAAGAATCAGTGCCCGCCCAGATAGGCGTTACGCACCTCCTCATTCACCAGCAATTCCTTGCCGGTGCCTGTGAGGCGAATCTCACCGTTGACCATCACATACGCGCGGTCAGACAGCTTCAACGCATGGTTGGCGTTCTGCTCGACGAGGAAGATGGTCATCCCGGTTTTCGCCAGTTCGCGCAGGGTTGCGAAGATCTGCTTTACCACAATCGGTGCCAACCCGAGGCTAGGCTCATCAAGCAGCAGCAGTTTTGGCCGACTCATCAATGCCCGGGCAATGGCGAGCATTTGCTGCTCACCGCCAGACATGGTCATCGCCCGCTGATTGCGCCGCTCTTCAAGCCGTGGAAACAGCTCGAACATGCGTTGCATGTCCTCTTTGGCGTACTTGTCGCCAATCGGGATGGTGCCCATCAGCAGGTTTTCCTCGACGGTCATGTCGGGGAACACCCGCCGCCCTTCCGGCGACTGCGCAATGCCATTGGAGGCGATGTAGTGCGAAGACTTGTGGGTAATGTCGATGCCTTGGTAGAGAATCTGCCCGCCCGCCGCCCGTGGCTGGCCGAAGATCGACATCAGCAGCGTCGATTTGCCGGCACCATTGGAGCCGATCAGGCTGACGGTTTCCCCTTCATTGATCTGCAGCGAAACACCTTTGAGGGCCTGGATCGGACCATAGAAGACGTCGAGGTCTTTGAGTTCGAGGATCGGTTGGGTCATGCCACTTCCTCTTCATCGGCGCCCAGATAGGCCGCGATCACTTTCGGATCGTTGCGGATCGCTTCAGGCCCGCCCTCAGCGATGACGATGCCGTGGTCCAGCACCACGATGTGATCGGAAATGCTCATTACCATGCCCATGTCGTGTTCGATCAGCACCACGGTCAGATCGTGCTCGTCGCGCAGCAGCCGGATCATCGCGCTCAGCGCTTCGGTTTCCTGAGGGTTGAGGCCGGCGGCCGGTTCGTCGAGGCAGATGATCTGCGGCCGCGTGCACATGGCCCGGGCGATCTCCAGACGGCGTTGCTGGCCGTAGGAAAGCTCACCGGCGAGACGATTGGCGCAGTCCACCAGATCGACCACTTCCAGCCAGTAGAACGCGCAGTCCAGCGCGTCGCTTTCGGCCTTGCGATAGCCCTTGGTGTTGAGAATGCCGGCGAGCATGTTGCGATTGACCCACATGTGCTGGGCCACCAGCAGGTTTTCCAGCACCGACATTTCCTTGAACAGACGAATGTTCTGGAACGTCCGCGCCAGGCCTGCCCGGTTCACCAGGTGCGTGCCGCCGAACATCTTGTAGTACAGGCGACTGAGGAATGATTTCGGCGAGACAAAATCCGTCGGTTTGAACGACTCGCCCAGCAACTGGATAACGTTGGTCTGCTGGCCGCGCACATTGAGTTCGATCTTGCCGCCCGAGGCCTTGTAGAACCCGGTCAGGCAGTTGAACACCGTGGTCTTGCCCGCGCCGTTGGGGCCGATCAAGGCGAAGATCGAGTTGCGTTTGACCTTCAGGCTGACATCGCTCAAGGCCTTGATGCCACCGAAATGCATCATCAGTTTTTCAACAGAGAGTACGACTTCACTCATGGCGCAGTCCTCTCATAGTGAATGGCACCTTTGCGTGGAGTGACCCCGGTACGGCTGATGCGAATCAGCCCGCGTGGTCGCCAGATCATCATCAACACCATCAGGATGCCGAACAGCAACACGCGATATTCGGCGAAGCCACGCAGCAGTTCCGGGGCAACCGTCAGCACGAACGCGGCGATCACCACACCGATGGTCGAACCCATGCCGCCAAGCACGACGATGGCGAGTATCAGCGCTGATTCGAAGAAGGTGAACGAGGTCGGGTTGACGAAGCCTTGATAGGTGGCGAAAAACACCCCGGCGAGACCTGCGGTCGAGGCACCGATGGTGAACGCAGAGAGCTTGACCAGTACGTGGTTGAGGCCCATCGAGCGGCAGGCGATTTCATCTTCGCGCAAGGCTTCCCAGGCGCGGCCGACCGGCATCTTGACCAGACGATGCTTGATGTACAACACGGCCAACACCACGAGGAACAACACCGCGTAGATGAAGTAGTACTTCACGTCCGGGTTGTAGGCGATGCCGAAGAACTCGTGAAACGGCACCCCGCCATCCTTCGCCCGTTTGCCGAATTCCAGACCGAAGAACGTTGGCAGTGGCGCCGGCATGCCGTTCGGGCCGCCGGTCAGGGACAGCCAGTTGTTCAGCACCAGACGGATGATTTCACCGAAACCCAGGGTCACGATCGCCAGATAGTCGCCATGCAGACGCAACACCGGGAACCCGAGGATGCAACCGGCCAGCCCGGCAGTGATCGCCGCCAATGGCAGCACCGTCCAGAAGCCCAGACCGAGGTATTGATAGCCCAGGGCCAGACCGTAGGCGCCGATGGCGTAGAACGCCACGTAACCGAGGTCGAGCAGACCGGCCAGACCGACCACGATGTTCAGCCCCAGCCCCAGCAGCACGTAGATCAACCCGAGGATGACCACGCCGAGCAGATAGGAGTTGGAAACAAACGGCACGATGACCGCCAGCACAATCATCAGCGGGATGATCCAGCGCAAACGTGATTTGTGATCGGCAGGCAGCACATGCACACCGGAACCAGTGCTCTCGAAGCCGTCGAGAATTTTCAGGCCCTTGGGTGTTTGCAGGAACAGGCTGAGGGCAAAGCGACCGACCATGACAATGCCGATGATCCAGGCCACGCGGGTCGGTTCGAGGTTGAAGCTGTAACCTTCGAGCACGACGCCGACAATCGGGCCGAAAACGATCAGGGCAATCAGGCCGGCCAGAATCGCCTCAACCAGGCTTTTTTTGATATCAACGCTTTTTTGAGTGGTTGAAGACATCGCTTACACCTTCGACACAAGAGGACGGCCCAACAGGCCCTGCGGCCGGAAGACCAGAACAAGTACGAGCAGCGAGAAGCTGAACACGTCTTTGTAGTCGGAGTTGACCAGACCGGAGAACAGCGACTCGGAGATGCCGAGGATGATCCCGCCAAGCATCGCGCCCGGCAGCGAACCGATCCCGCCGAGTACTGCTGCGGTAAACGCCTTGATACCGATAATGAAGCCGGCATAAAAGTCGAAGGTGCCGTAGTTCATGGTGATCAGCACGCCGGCCAGCGCCGCCATGGCTGCACCGATGATGAACACATAGGAAATGACCCGGTCGGTATTGATGCCGAGGATCGAAGCCATCTTGCGGTCTTGCTGGGTGGCGCGGCACATGCGGCCGAGTTTGGTGTACTTGATGACGTAGGTCAGCAAACCCATGCCGACGAAGGCGGCCACCAGAATGAAGACTTTGGTGTAGGTCAGTTGCACGAAGCCGGTACCGACTTCGACACGCCATGCACCGGTCAGCAGGGTTGGCACGCCCTGTTGTTTGGCGCCCTGGGCGATCTGTGCATAGTTTTGCAGGATCAGGGAGATGCCGATGGCGCTGATCAGCGGTGCCAGTCGAGTGGAATTGCGCAGGGGCTTGTAAGCGACTCGCTCGATGACCCAGCCATACACCGCCGTGATCACGATGGTGAAGATCAGCGTGCCGAGCATCAGCAGCGGGAAGGATTCAATACCGAAGTACGCCAGCAGAGCCAGACTGATTGCCGCCAGGTAAGCAGAAATCATGTAAACCTCGCCGTGGGCGAAGTTGATCATGCCGATGATGCCGTAGACCATTGTGTAGCCGATGGCGATCAGGCCATAGACCGACCCGAGGGTCAGGCCGTTGACCAGTTGCTGCAGGAAAATACCATCCATAACGCAATCTCACGCAGTGAGAACCTGCACACCCGGGTGTGCGGTTCTTCTAGGAAAAATACAGATTTACGTCGGAGCAATGTCAGAGCGCGTCCAGAAAAACCAACCGGCCCTTGTGGGAGCGAGCTTGCTCGCGAAAGCGGTGTATCAGCTACCGTTTATGGCGACTGACACCCCGTATTCGCGAGCAGGCTCGCTCCCACAGGGGATCGTGGATTAACTGATCGCGTCAGCCCTTACTTCTGCTTTTCCAGCTGGTGATATTTGCCGTCCTTGTCCCACTGGTAAACCACGTAGTCGGAGACTTTCAGGTCGCCCTTGGAGTCCCAGGTCTTTTCACCCATAACGGTTTTGACCGGGTTTTTCTTCAGCCAGGCTGCGGCCTCTTCACCCTTGTTGGACTTCGCGCCGTTGAACGCGGCAGCCAGGGTCTGCACCGAAGCGTAGGCGTACAGGGTGTAGCCCTCAGGCTCGGTACCGGCCTTGCGGAATGCGTCTACCACGGTCTTGCTCTCAGGCAACAGACGCGGGTCGGCGCCGAAGGTCATCAACACGCCATCGGTGAATTGCGGGCCACCGGCGGTGGTCACCAGTTCGTCAGTCACGATGCCGTCATCGGACATGAACTTGACGTCTTTCAGACCTTGCTCACGCAGTTGGCGAACCAGCGGGCCGGCTTCCGGGTGCAGGCCGCCGAAGTAGACGACGTCGGCACCAGCGCCACGGATCTTGGTGACAATGGTGCTGAAGTCTTTTTCGCCACGGGTCAGGCCTTCGTACAACACGGGGGTCACACCGCGCTTGACCAGTTGTGCCTTGGTGGCATCCGCCAGGCCTTGGCCATAGGTGTCTTTGTCGTGCAGCACGACGACTTTCTTGCCCTTGAGTACGTCGACGATGTAGTCGCCGGCCACAATGCCTTGCTGGTCGTCACGCCCGCACATACGGAACATGGCGCTGAGGCCGCGCTCGGTGACTTGCGGGTTGGTCGAACCCGGAGTGATCGCAATGATCCCGGCTTCGTCGTAGATTTCCGACGCTGGAATGGTCGAAGAGGAGCAGAAGTGCCCGACCACGCCGGCAACTTTCTGGTTGGTGAGGTCCTTGGCGACCGTCACGGCCTGCTTCGGTTCGCAGGCGTCATCGCCTTTGACCAGAACGATTTTCTCCCCGTTGACGCCGCCTGCCGCGTTGACTGCGTCAGCCGCCGCCTGTGCACCCTTCATGTACTGCTCGCCAAATGCCGCGTTGGCGCCCGTCATTGGACCCGCTACACCGATTTTCACATCAGCTTGAGCAAACGCAGAAACACCCAACGCAGTAGCGACTGCAAGGGCCAGAAAGCCTTTCTTGTAAAACGTCTGGGACATGAGGTGGTGCTCCAAGGTTTTTTTTAGTTGGCACTGCGACTTCACTTCACTGAATGCTCTGAGCAAGGGCCGTGCCATCGGTTTTTTATTCTGCAAAAAGTCGCTGCTTTCTTGTTATTTCGACTGTTTCGTTCCCATTTTCATTGGGCGTGCAACCGTCTAAACCGCGGAAGGTGAAACCATTTATTTTTTCAGGCGCAACCCGCACGCGCCATCATTGCAACCGCGGCGACAAACGACGTGCAACCAGCCTGTAACAGCCCGCGTCACCGAACTGCACACTGCTGGTGCGGGACTGCTACAACCCGCACCATTACAGGCTAGTCGCTGCATCGAAAAGCGCCGCTTCCGGCAACATATTTCAACACTCAAATAACGATGCGCAGGCACTGGCCCGCGTGATACAGCGAGAACCCGGCCTCATACAAACAACTGCGCAACCCCACGCCGGTCAGGGGCTGCATCGGGGCGAAGGGAATCGGCAGGGCTTGCGGATTGCCGTGACACAAATAGTCGGCGAAGGCTTTGCCGACCACGGTGCCGGTGGTCACGCCACGACCGTTGTAACCGGTGACGGCCACCAGTCCCGGCGCCGGTTCGAACAAGCGCATAAGGTGATCAGGCGTGAACGCGATGCGCCCGGTCCAGGTGCACTCCCACTCGACGGGTTTCAGATTGGGGAAGTAATGCTGCTGCACGCGATCGGCCCAGGCCTTGAGAAACCAGGTCGGTTTCTGATTGCCATTACCCAGGCTGCCGAGCAATAACCGCCCTTCTTGGTCACGGCGGATGCTGCTCAACACCTGCCGCGTATCCCACGAACCTTGCCCGCCCGGGAGAATTTCCTGGGCGGCTTCTTCGGTCAGCGGCACCGAGGCGACCTGATAGTAGTAACCGGGAAAGAAATTGCGCTTTAGTTCGGTCCAGTCGCCCTCGGTGTAGGCATTGGAGGCGATGACCACTTGCTCGGCCAGCACCGAACCTTGCTCAGTCTGCACCGACCATTTCGCGCCCTGACGCTCAAGGCGAGTAACCGGAGAATGATCGAACAGTTGCCCGCCAAGACCGCTTACTGCGTTGGCCAGCCCGGTGACATAAGCCATCGGGTTGAGCGTACCGGCGCGACGATCGAGCAGTGCCGCGGCGATCTTTTGCGTGCCGGTGGCTCGCTCGCAGGCCTTGCCGGTCAGCAGTTCGACCGGCGCACCTCGGCGTTTCCATTGCTGTTCACGACTGCGCAGATCCGCCTCGCCCTTGGCGTTGTGCGCCATGTGCAGCGTGCCTTCGCGGCGCAACTGGCAATCGATGTTGTATTTATCCACAAGGCTGAACACCAAGGCTGGCGCCGCCCCGAGCATGCGGTTGAGCTGGCTGCCGACTGCTTCACCGAACCCGGCTTCGATCTCGTCCGGCGGGATCCACAGGCCGGCGTTGACCAGCCCGACGTTGCGCCCGGAACCACCGTGACCGGCGCGGTGCGCTTCCAGGACGCAGACGCTTTTGCCTTTTTCCAACAGATGCAGCGCCGCCGACAACCCGGTAAACCCGGCGCCGATCACGCAGACATCGACTTTCACCTCACTCCTGAGCGCGGTGTTCTCCGGCCTTTGCGGCGTGAGTGTTTCCCACAGACATTCTTCGCGTAACGGCATTGCCAGACTCCAACAGAAACCTGCCAAACACTGCATACCCTGAGCGAGCCTGCTCGCGAAAGCGGCGTTTCAGCCAACATCTATGTCGACTGACTCATCGCATTCGCGAGCAGGCTCGCTCCCACAAGGGATTTGCGTCAGTGCAACATCAGTCGAAGGTGATGCCCTGCGCCAGCGGCAGTTCCAGCGAGTAGTTCACAGTGTTGGTCTGGCGGCGCATGTACGCGCGCCATGCATCGGAACCCGACTCACGGCCACCACCGGTTTCCTTCTCGCCACCAAACGCACCGCCAATCTCCGCGCCGCTCGGGCCGATGTTGACGTTGGCGATGCCGCAGTCACTGCCGACCGCCGACATGAACTGCTCGGCCTCGCGTACGTCAGTGGTAAAGATGCACGACGACAAGCCTTGCGGCACGGCATTGTTCAGGCGCAGCGCTTCCTGGAAATCGCTGTAGCCGACCACGTACAGAATCGGCGCGAAGGTTTCGCTGCACACCACGTCGCTCTGCTCCGGCATTTCAACAATCGCCGGCGACACGTAGTAGGCGTTGGGAAACTGATCTTCAAGCTGACGCTTGCCACCGAACACCCGACCGCCCTCGCTCAACGCCTGCTCAAGCGCGTCCTGCATGTTTTCGAAGCTGTGCTTGTCGATCAGCGGGCCGACCAGATTGCCTTCCAGCGGGTTGCCGATGCGCACTTTCGAGTAAGCGGCTTTGAGGCGGGTGACGATTTCTTCTTTCACAGATTCGTGGGCGATTAGGCGGCGCAACGTGGTGCAGCGCTGGCCGGCCGTGCCGACTGCGCTGAACAGAATGGCGCGCACCGCCATGTCGAGATCGGCGCTTGGGCCAAGGATCATCGCGTTATTGCCGCCCAGTTCGAGAATGCTGCGGGCAAAACGCGCGGCGACTTTCGGCGCCACTTCGCGGCCCATGCGCGTGCTTCCGGTGGCGCTGATGAGAGCGACACGCGGATCATCGACCAGCGCTTCACCGGCATCGCGACCACCAATGATCACTTGGCACAGGCTCGCCGGGGCATCGGTGAAGTTCTTCACCACACGGTCGAACAGGGCCTGGCAGGCCAGCGCGGTCAGCGGGGTTTTCTCCGACGGTTTCCACACCACCGGGTTGCCGCAGACCAGCGCCAGCGTGGTGTTCCACGCCCACACCGCAACCGGGAAGTTGAACGCGCTGATTACCCCGACCACGCCCAGCGGATGCCAGGTTTCACGCATGTGGTGGCCCGGGCGCTCGGACGCGATGGTCAAGCCGTACAACTGACGGGACAGACCGACGGCAAAATCGCAGATGTCGATCATCTCCTGCACTTCACCCAGGCCTTCCTGGGTGATCTTGCCGGCCTCCCAGGAAACCAGTTCGCCGAGATCGGCTTTGTATTCACGCAACACTTCGCCGAATTGACGCACCAGTTCGCCACGACGCGGCGCCGGCACCTTGCGCCATTGCTCGAACGCATGATCTGCGCGACTAATGTGCTGCTCGACTTCGGCCGGACCTTCCCAGTTCACAGCGGCAATGCGGCTGCCGTCGATCGGCGAATGCACCGGCACTTTGCCGTTCTGATAAAGGGCCGGGTTCACACCAAGACGATCAAGCAATGCGGCAACCATGGGTCACTCCTCAAGCAAAAAACTGAATGTGTGCGGCCGATGTTTCGCGACCGGGCAGGCCTTTAGTTGTAGCGTCACAATGCCGAGGCAACAAACGACCTTTACGCGAGATATCATTCCGTTTATTCATGCTGCGCAAAGAAAGACAAGAAAAGGATCGGCCATGCTGAACAAACGCCACTTGCCCTCGATCACCGCCCTGCAGTGTTTTGAAGCCGTGACCCGGCACTTGAGTTTCACCCGCGCAGCAGAAGAGCTGAACCTGACCCAGAGTGCAGTGAGCAAACAGGTCGCGCAGCTTGAAGAGCTGTTGCAGCATTTGTTGTTTCGTCGCGTGCGGCGGCGTTTGCAGATGACCCCGGCCGGGGATTTGTACTTGGTTGAAGTACGAAAAATCCTCACGCAAGTGGAGATGTCGACCCATTACCTGCGTTCCTACGGCGGCGAGACCGAAGTCCTGCGCGTCTCGACGCCCTCGACCTTTGGCGCGCGCTGGCTGGTGCCCCGCCTGAAAGGCTGGCGACTGCGCCATCCATCGATTCATCTGGATTTGTGTAACGAACAGGAAGCGGATGATCTGCTGCAGGGCCACAGCGATCTGGCGTTCTATTTCGGTCAGGGTTCACGGCCCGGCACTGAATGCCTGAAGTTGTTCGGCGAAGAGCTGGTGCCGGTCTGCGCGCCTGGCAGCCTGCCCGACAAGCCATTCACTGATCCGACGCAACTCACCGATCTGGTGCTGTTGCAAAATGCCTCGCGCCCGCAGGCCTGGCATGACTGGTTCGACAGTCAGGGCTACCAGACCGAACACAGCTACCACGGGCCACGTTTCGAAACCTTTTATATGTGCATTCGTGCTGCGCAGGTCGGCTGTGGTGTGGCGTTGTTGCCGCGATTTCTGGTGGAAGAGGAATTGGCCGAAGGCAAACTGGTCATTCCCTTTAAGCATGCCATGCCCAGCACTGATGCCTATTACCTGGCGTACCCGGAGCACGCGGCGGAAGTGCCGAAGGTGCGTGATTTTGTGAAGTGGATGCTGGAGCAGATCGATAATCCCTGACCTGACGTCAATTCAGAGTTATCCACACCCCTGTGGGAGCGGGCTTGCTCGCGAAGGCGGCGTATCAGCCACATTTGAATGGCCTGACTCACCGCCTTCGCGAGCAAGCCCGCTCCCACAAGGGATCTAATGCGTTGTCAGAAAATGCTGGCATTCCCCACCGCCGATATGCGCCACTAGCGCCATTGATTGAGACCGCGCACCGGCGCGGCGCACCTGGAGACCCCGTTATGAGCGAGAGTGTGTTTGCCGATCGCATCGTGCAGAACCTGCTCGACACCGACTTCTACAAGCTGACGATGATGCAGGCGGTGCTGCACAACTACCCCAACGTTGAAGTCGAATGGGAGTTCCGCTGCCGTAACAGCGAGGATCTGCGCCCGTATCTGGCCGAGATCCGCTTTCAGATCGAACGCCTGGCGGAATTGAGCCTGAGCGCCGATCAACTGAGTTTTCTCGAGCGCATCAGCTTCCTCAAGCCGGACTTCCTGCGCTTTCTCGGGTTGTTCCGCTTCAACCTGCGTTATCTGCACACCGGCATCGAGAACGGCGAGTTGTTCATCCGTCTGCGCGGGCCGTGGCTGCATGTGATTCTCTACGAAGTGCCGTTGCTGGCGATCGTCAGCGAAGTGCGCAACCGTTATCGCTACCGCGAAACCGTGCTGGAACAGGCACGCGAACAGCTCTATCGCAAGTTCGACTGGCTGACCGCCAACGCCTCGGCCGACGAGTTGTCGCAACTGCAGGTCGCCGATTTCGGCACCCGCCGGCGCTTTTCATTTGGTGTGCAGGCCGAAGTGGTGAATGTGCTCAAACACGACTTCCCTGGACGTTTCGTCGGCACCAGCAACGTACACCTGTCCCGCGAACTGGACATGAAACCGCTGGGCACCATGGCCCACGAATGGATCATGGCCCACCAGCAACTCGGCCCGCGCCTGATCGACAGCCAGATCGCCGCGCTCGATTGCTGGGTCCGCGAGTACCGTGGCCTGCTCGGCATCGCCCTCACCGATTGCATCACCACCGATGCGTTTCTCGGCGACTTCGACCTGTTCTTCGCCAAGCTGTTTGACGGTCTGCGCCATGACTCCGGTGATCCGGTGGCGTGGGGCGAAAAATGCATCGCGCATTACCACAAGCTCGGCATCGATCCGATGAGCAAGACGCTGGTGTTCTCCGATAGTCTGACCCTGCCCAAGTCGCTGGAGATCTTTCGCGCGCTGCACGGTCGGATCAACGTCAGCTTCGGCATCGGCACCAACCTCACCTGTGACATTCCGGGTGTCGAACCGATGAGCATCGTGCTTAAAATGACTGCCTGTAACGGCCAACCGGTGGCGAAGATCTCCGACGAGCCAGGCAAGACCCACTGTAAAGACCCGAATTTCGTCGCCTATTTGCGACACGTTTTCCAGGTTCCTGCCGATTCCAGTCTATCTAGCAAGGAGTGAATTCATGCAAGCCGTACAGCGTGAGATTGCGCAGCAGCTCAAGGTGCAACCGCCGTTCGCCGATTACAAGGCCCTGCAGGCCGAAGTCGCCCGGCGCATTGCCTTTATTCAGGATTGCCTGGTCAATTCAGGGCTCAAAACCCTGGTGCTGGGCATCAGCGGCGGCGTCGACTCGCTGACCGCCGGCCTGCTGGCCCAGCGCGCGATGCGCGAGCTGCGCGACCAGACCGGCGACAACAGCTACAAATTCATCGCCGTGCGCCTGCCCTACGAAACCCAGTTCGACGAACACGACGCCCAGGCCTCGGTGGATTTCATCGCCCCGGACGAGCGCCACACCGTCAACATCGGCCCGGCGGTAAAGTCGCTGGCCAGTGAAGTGGCGGCGTTCGAAGGCAAACACGCGGTATCGGTGGATTTCGTGCTGGGCAATACCAAGGCGCGGATGCGCATGGTCGCGCAGTACACCATCGCTGGCGCGGCGCACGGCCTGGTGATCGGCACCGATCATGCGGCGGAAGCGGTGATGGGCTTTTTCACCAAGTTTGGTGACGGCGCTTGTGATCTGGCCCCGCTCAGCGGTCTGGTAAAAAATCAGGTTCGGGCGATTGCACGCAGTTTTGGTGCGCCGGAGTCGCTGGTCGAGAAAGTGCCGACGGCAGACCTGGAAGATCTGTCGCCGGGCAAACCGGACGAGGCTTCGCATGGCGTGACCTATGCCGAAATCGATGCCTTCCTGCATGGCGAGTCCGTGCGGGAAGACGCGTTCAAGATCATTGTCGATACGTACAACAAAACGCATCACAAGCGGGTCATGCCATTCGCGCCTTGAGCTGTCACGAAAGGCAAAAACTGTCGCAGGCGGCGATCCCGGTTTCCAATGAGGAGATCGCAAGATCACTGCCTGCCGACAGGTTCGGCCGCAACATGTGAAAAATTGCAGTCATTGCTTCAGGCGTTTTTCAGCTTCTTCGGGGGCTACGATCTTGATTTTGATCGTTGCAGATTCAATGTCTGATGCTGTTATCGCGTTGAATGCATAGTCTCCGGGCTTTAGATCACTGAGAGTCTCTTGCCAGGTATTGTCGAAGTGCACCGACGTCGGGGCTAATAGCTCTTCCCCATTGCGAAGCGTTAATCGGAAATGTCCTGCTGCCTGGCCGCTGAACCCAAGCGTCGTAACCGTAGTCGCGTCGCCATCGTTAAGATCCTTGCCGTCTTCACCGACTTCTGCAATCCGGGCGATCGCAGGTTGTTTTGGTGTCCCGACATAGAAGTTTATGGCGTCCGTCAGGTTGCCCAGTGGAGCCTTGGCAGTCAGCGAATATCTTGCGTCAGCTAGTAAGTCCAACTCGCCGCCCCAGTTGCCATTGGCCACGTCAAAGGTCTTGATCGGACTTGAATTATCTTTATCAAACACCTCTACCGTGCTTGAGGTGGCTGTCCCGGCAATCGTTAATTTAGTGTCAGGCGTAGCCGCTTCGTTGGCTACATCTCCAGAGTCGCCAGTCAGAACAGTAATCTTTACCTCGCCTTCGGGTTCATCGCTGACAGTCACGGTGTGGGTCTCGGATTTTTCGCCGTCTACGTCCTCGGCTTTCAGCACATAGGTTTTACCTGCCGTGAGCTCGATTTCGCCACCCCAAGTGCCATCCGCTGCGGTAAACGTTTTAATCGGAGTCGGGTTATCTCCATCCAGCAATTTGACCTCGCCGTCCTTCGCCGAGCCGGTGATCGTCAGTGTGGTGTCTGCGGTAGTCCCACCGTCTTCGATCTCGCCCTCTTCCGAATCCTTCAGCGAAGTAATCTTTACTTCGCCTTCGGACGCCTCGCTGACAGTCACGGTGTGGGTCTCGGACTTTTCGCCGTCTATGTCCTCGGCTTTCAGCACATAGGTTTTACCCGCCGTGAGTTCGATTTCGCCACCCCATGTGCCATCCGCTGCGGTAAACGTTTTAATCGGAGTCGAATTATCTCCATCCAGCAATTTGACCTCGCCGTCCTTCGCCGAGCCGGTGATCGTCAGTCTGGTGTCTGCGGTAGTCCCACCGTCTTCGATCTCGCCCTCTTCCGAATCCTTCAGCGAAGTAATCTTTACCTCGCCTTCGGACACTTCCCCGATGGTAACGGTATAGATGTCGGATTCGGTTCTATCATCCGCCCTGGCTTTCAGCGCATAGACCTGCCCCGTTACAAGCGTGAGACTGCCATCCCAACTGCGGTCTGGTTTCACCGTAAACGTCGCAATCGGCTCAGTGGCTGCACCGTTGAAGATCCTTATCTGGCCTGTCTTCGCCAATCCCTTGATCTTCAGATCCGTTTCTTCTGTCTGGCCTCCGTTTTCTACCTCATCGCCGTTTGAGTCTTCCAGCATTTCGATGAAGGGCTTTGTTACTACCGAGATCAATACAAAAGGATCGGTTTCCTCCTCCCCATGGGACAGCACATATTCATGTTTTCCTTCAGGCAGATTTTCTATCAGGAAAAATCCGTCGCCTGTACCGTTTGTCTGGCCATTGTATTTCGACTCACCATCAACAAGGAGATGAAGAATAGAGTCCGCAGGCCCGGTGACGGTGAAATTGGCCCTTGAGGAGAAAGTCCTTCCGCCGCTGGTAATATCCTCCCCACCTGAAAACACCTTAATGATTTTCAAATCGGCCAAAGTTGAGTTCTTGCGCTTGTCGTCCATGGGTGAATCCTCTTTGCAATCGCTTGGAATGAAGACTCATGTAATCCCCACTCAGAGGAGCGGTCTACTGTCAGAAATTACAGGTGGCAGTACTTTTCGGACAAAAGGTATCTCAAATAAACTTCATGCCAGACGCAAAAACGCCGCTGGCGACCATCGCGCAGCGGCGTTTTGCGACACCTGAACCCAGTGTTACTTCAGGGCGATTGTGCCTTTCATCATCGAGATGTGGCCCGGGAACGAGCAGAAGAAACCATATTTTTCGTTCGCATCGAGCTTCGAGACATCGAAGGTCAACGAGTCGGTTTCTTTCGCGCCGATGATCTTGGTGTGCGCAATGACGCGAGCATCACCGTCCTTCAGATAATTCTTGTCGATCCCGGCAGCCAGGCCGTCAGTAGCGATTGGCTGCATGTCAGCTTCCTTGCTGATCACCAGGTTATGGCCCATGACGTTCTTCGGCAGGCTGCCGGAGTGGGTCAGTTCGACGGTGAAGGTCTTGCAGCTCTTGTCGATCACGATTTCCTTGGTGTTGAAGGACATCTGATCGGTGGAGTCAACGGTGGTTTTGCACTCGGCAGCCATCAATTGGCTGCTGGCCAGCGCCAGCAGGGATACCGCAACAACTTTGGAAAACATGGTGAATCTCCAAGGCAGGGTTAACAAAAACACGAATGATGGAAAGACTGCCTGAAATCTTCGCAAGTTCCTATGACTTGAGTCAAAAATTGTATACAACTTTCAGGCTATGACACTCATCGAGACAATCTAACGGCCAGATTTCCCGGCACACCCTATGATCGGCCCATCCCTTGAGACGGAGTGCCTGTCATGTTCTTTAACGGTCTATTGTGCAGTTTGCTCGCCGCCTACGCCTGTGGCGCCAGCGGCACCTTTGAATCACCGGAACGCGAAGTTTAGCCCTTGGATCGAGGCGTGCCAGCCATTACCCTGTGACGGATTGACCCAGGAGGAAGGCATGTCTCTGAAATCCGTTTGTGTATTTTGCGGCGCCAACGCCGGCACTGTTCCGGCTTACACCGAGGCCGCCGTCGCCCTTGGCCAGGCTTTGGCTGAACGTAAACTGACCCTGGTCTACGGCGGTGGCGCCGTGGGTTTGATGGGGATTGTTGCCGACGCAGCGCTGGCCGCTGGCGGTGAAGTGATCGGTATCATCCCGCAAAGCCTGATGGACAAGGAGATTGGCCATAAGAGCCTGACGCGTCTGGAGGTGGTCGACGGTATGCACGCGCGCAAGGCGCGCATGGCTGAGCTGAGTGATGCTTTCATCGCCCTGCCCGGCGGTCTGGGTACGCTGGAAGAGCTGTTCGAAGTCTGGACCTGGGGCCAGCTCGGCTACCACGGCAAGCCGCTGGGCCTGCTGGAAGTGAACGGCTTCTACAGCAAACTCACCGCATTTCTCGATCATATCGTCGGTGAAGGCTTCGTTCGCGCGCCACACCGTGACATGCTGCAAGTGAGCGAATCGCCGCAAACACTGCTTGATGCCCTGGATAACTGGAAGCCGACCGTCACGCCCAAGTGGGTCGACCAAAAACCCGGTTAACCCCCGGACGCCGATACAGGGCAGAATATGCGCCGCTCAACCTCACCTTCGACCCCAGAGGATCGCCCATGGCCAAACCCAATTACTCCTTCGCCAAACGTCAACGAGACCTGGCAAAGGAACAGAAGAAAGAGGAAAAGCTTCAGCGCAAGAAACAAACCGCTGAAGAAGCGGCACTGAACCCTGACGGTGAAGTGGCGACGGATGATGATGTTGATGCAACCGAAGCACCGAAAGATCAGGCACCTGACGCCTGAGCCCCACCGGGTTTGACAATCGAATCAGACCCTGCGGATTTGTGACGGGGCTGGCAGTTTCACTGCCGGCCCTCACTGCCCTCACTGCCCTCCCGGAAACACCCTGATTCCCCCTGTAGGAGTTAATCCAGGGGCATTACGGTGACGCGCACTTCCGGGTCGTGATTGCCGCCGCCCAGAATCACCCCGCGCAACGGCGACACATCGGAAAAATCCCGCCCCCACGCCAAGGTGATGTGTTCCAGCGCCGGTTGCACATTGTTGGTCGGATCGAAATCCACCCAGCCCAGCACCGGGCAAAACACCGAGACCCAGGCATGCGAAGCATCGGCGCCGATCAAGCGCGGCTGTCCCGGTGGCGGCTGCGTCAGCAGATAACCGCTGATATAACGCGCTGCCAGCCCTCGCGAACGCACGCACGCCAGCATCAGATGCGCGAAGTCCTGACAGACCCCGCGCCGCCGTTCCAGCACCTCGACCAGCGGTGTCGCCACCTGGGTCGCCTCGGCATCAAAAGTGAATTCGCTGAAGATCTTTTGCATCAGGTCCCGCACGCCCAACAGCAACGGCCGGCCCGGCGCAAAACAGCTTTGCGAAAACTCGACGAAGCGGCTTTTCAAGTGCACGTACGGTGACTGGAACCGGTAGCGACAGGCTTCGAGCAGCTCAGCCGACAACGGCTGGCTGCTGTAAGTCAGTGCATCGCGGGTCAGTTCCCAGGCGGGCGACTGATTGAAGTCAAGCGCCGGTCGCGCCAACACTTCAACGGTGAGCCGGGCATTGACCTGCAGTTCATCGTGAGGCCGCTCGAAGGCCAGCCGGGTCAGCGGATTGCCAAACACATCCAACTCGTCGCGCCGGACGGTCGGGTCAGGGCTGATCAGCAGCTGCTGTTCGGTGCAGCGCTGCCAATCGCATTTTCTCGGCCACAAGTGCGCCAGTTGCTGCGCCAGGGACACCGGGCTGTCGTAGTGGTAACAGGTGTCGTGGAGGATCTGGTAGCGAGCATTCATCAAACGGACACCGTGCGCTGGCTGACATCATCGACGTGGGCGAAATGGCGCAGGGCCAGACGATCCGACACTTGCCCACTGGCCTCGGCAATCTCTTGCAGCAGATCCGCCAGACCATTCAGAGCGGCTCGTACGCTGGCCTCACCGAACAATGGATTCTCCAGACAGCCCAGATCAAACCGTGCCAGGCGCTCGACCAGTTGCGGTAGCCCGGCCTCTCTTGGCGCAGCAAAATCATCGTTCAAACGTTTCAGGGTGCGGGTCACCAGCTTCAACTGAAACAACACCGCGTGCGGGTTCTGCTCATCGAGCAGCAACAGGTCGAGCACCGGAATCAATTGCGCAACGGCCAGATAACGTGAGCGATAGGTAATGCTGCTGTTACCCAGCTCCAGTAGCCACTCCAGTCCCGCTTGATCGAACGCCCCGGCGCCGCGCAGAAAAGCCGCCAGACTGCTGCTGAGAAATTGCAGACGTTCGATACGCCGGCCAATCATCAGAAAGCGCCAGCCTTCGTCGCGGGTCATGTCATCGAGGGCAAACCCGGACAGTGCCGCCAGCGACATCACCAGCCGGTTGAGGAAATCCAGCAGCTCGCCGAAGTCGGGTTCGTCGGTGTCCAGTTCCATTGCTTCCCGTTGCAATTCCACCAACGCCTGCCAGTTTTCTCGCGAGAGCTTGCCGCGCACTTGCGAGGCCGCCCACTGCAAACGTTGCAGGTTGGAACGCAGGCTGAACGACCAGTCGTCGCCCAGCAGTGCCGCCAACAGACGCTCCGGCAGTTCTCCTTCGTCCGGCAGCAGCGTCAGTCGCTCACCGAGTTCGACCGCTGCCTGCAACGCTTGCGGATCGTCGCCGTCGACATACCGCGCGAGCATGATGCGCAGCAACCGCGCACTGTCATCACAGCGCTCGCAGTAACGGCCGAACCAGAACAGGTTTTCCACCACCCGTGACGGCAGATACGGGTCGCGCCGCACCAGATCATGGACCCCGACGTTGCGCTGCCCCTTCCACTGTTCGCCACTGGGCGGGCGATCACCCAGCACCCAAGTGTCTTTGCTTGCCCCACCCCGCTGCATCGACACCACTTCGGCATCGGCCTCGGCCGCCACCCGGGTCAGACCACCGGGCAGCACGCGATAATCGTCAGCACCGGCCACGGCGTACATGCGCATGCCGATGGCCCGCGGTTGCAGTTGACCGTTTTCCGCCTGCCAGATCGGCGCTTGGGACAGTTGAGCCAATTCTTGCGCCACATAGGCATAAGGGCGCGCCTGCATGCGTTCGGCAAGCGCCTGACGCTGTTGTGCATTCAGGTCACGGCCCAACACCGGCGCGAAGCTCTGTGAGGGAAACGCCGGTTTGATCAGCAGTTCGGGAAGTTTTTCCAGGGCCTGGGCCAACACCGGTGCCTCACCGCACCACCACGTCGCGATCGACGGCAAAATGAGTTCTTCGCCAAACAGGTGTTGGTTGATCTTTGGCAGAAAGCCCAGCAGCCCCGGCGATTCCAGAACACCGCTGCCCAGCGCGTTGGCAACCAGAACTCGACCCTGGCGCACCGCCTCAAGCAACCCGGGAACGCCGAGTGCCGAGTCAGTACGCAGTTCCAGCGGGTCGCAGAAATCATCATCGAGCCTGCGCATGATCGCGTGCACCCGACGCAGGCCACTGAGGGTTTTCAGGTAGACCGTGGCATCGCGCACCGTCAGGTCACCGCCCTCGACCAGCGGATAACCGAGCTGGCGAGCCAGATACAAATGTTCGAAGTAGCTTTCGTTGAAGCGCCCCGGCGTGAGCAGCACCACCAGCGGCGCGTCATCGGTGCTGGGTGCCTGTCGTGCAAGGGTTTCCTGCAACGTGCGGAAGAAGCCCGCCAGATGCTGCACCTTCAGATCCCGATACAACTCGGGAAAGGCGCGGGACACGATGGTGCGGTTTTCCAGGGCATAGCCGGCGCCCGACGGCGCTTGCGTACGATCGGCGGTGACCCACCAACGCCCGTCCGGCGTGCGCGCCAGATCCACGGCGTACAGGTGCAGAAAGACCTGTTCGGGTAGCGAGATGCCCTGACAAGGCCACAGAAAGTTGTTATGACCAAAGACCAGTTCCGCCGGCAAAAGCCCTTCGCTGATCAATCGTTGCGGCCCGTACAAATCGGCCAGCACCGCATTGAGCAGCCGCGCACGTTGGGCGATGCCTGCCGACAGTTGCTGCCATTCATCCGCCGCAATCACGTGGGGCAGCAAATCCAGCTCCCATGGCCGATCAGCGCCTTTGGGATCGGCATAGACGTTATAGGTGACGCCGTTTTCCTGAATCTGCCGCGCCAGCAGTGCTTGCCGCTGCACCAGTTGCGCCGGCGTGCTGCGTTGCAACTGATCGAACAGCCGCCGCCAATGCGGACGCACCGCACCACTGCCATCGAGCAGTTCGTGATAAGTACCCGCCGTGAGCGGGTAGCGGTCTAGCAGATCAGGCATGGAAAACTCGGCAGACAGCAAGGAACGGTCAGACTAACGCAGGCACATGACATGCGGATAGACGAAAAATCCGCATGTCGCGTAGGCTTTAGAAACGTCGCAAATCGAGTGTCATCGGTAGCTCGTCACTGATTTCCACGTTGGGTACAGGAAGTTTCCCGGGCGTGTGTCCGACGCGGAAGAATCGCGCCATCCGCCGACTTTCGGCTTCGTTGGCATTGACCGGCAACGTCTCATAATTGCGCCCGCCCGGATGGGCAACGTGGTACTGACAACCGCCCAGCGAGCGGCCCATCCAGGTGTCGAGCAGGTCGAACACCAGCGGCGCATGCACGGGTATGGTCGGTTGCAAGCAGTTGGCCGGTTGCCACGCGCGGTAACGCACACCCGCGACAAACTCGCCAATGCGCCCGCTCGGGTGCAACGGCACCGCGACGCCATTACAGGTCAGCAGATAGCGCTGCGGCGGCAAGCCTTTGAGTTTGACCTGCAAACGTTCCAGCGATGAATCGACGTAACGCACAGTACCGCCCGCCGCGCCCTCCTCGCCCAGGACATGCCAAGGTTCCAGCGCCTGACGCAGTTCCAGCTCGATACCATTGACCGCGTAATCGCCAACCTTGGGAAAACGAAACTCCAGATGCGCGGCAAACCATTCTGCCCGCAGCGGATAGCCAGCGTTGTTGAGTTCGACGATGACGTCGGCGAAATCCTGTTCGATAAAGTGCGGCAGCAAAAAGCGGTCGTGCAGTTCGGTGCCCCAGCGCGCCAGCTTCGGCGGCGCATAAGGTTCACGCCAGAACCGTGCGACCAGCGCCCGCAGCAACAACTGCTGGGCCAGGCTCATCCGCGCATGAGGCGGCATTTCAAAGGCACGCAGCTCCAGCAGGCCGAGACGCCCGGTGGCGCCGTCCGGTGAGTAGAGTTTGTCGATGCAGAACTCGGCGCGATGGGTGTTGCCGGTAACGTCGATCAGCAGGTTGCGCAGCAGTCGGTCAACCAGCCACGGCGCGCATTCCTCGCCCGGTTCGGGCATCTGCGCGAAAGCGATTTCCAGTTCATACAGGGCGTCATTGCGCGCCTCGTCAACCCGTGGCGCCTGCGATGTCGGGCCGATGAACAAACCGGAAAACAGATATGACAGTGACGGATGGTTATGCCAGTAGCTGATCAGGCTGCGCAGCAGATCCGGGCGGCGCAAAAACGGTGAATCCGCCGGCGTTGCGCCACCGAGAACGAAATGGTTGCCGCCGCCGGTGCCGGTGTGACGGCCGTCGATCATGAACTTCTCGGTGGTCAGGCGGGTTTGTCGCGCTTCTTCATAGAGAAACTCGGTACGTTCGACCAATTCGTCCCAGGTCGCCGACGGCTGCACATTCACCTCGATCACACCGGGATCCGGCGTAATGCGGAAATTGCTCAGACGCGGATCGCTCGGCGGCTCGTAGCCTTCCAGCAGCACCGGGCAATGCAGTTCTTCGGCAGTCGCCTCGATGGCTGCCACCAGTTCCAGATAGTCCTCGACCCGCTCCAACGGCGGCATGAACAGGTACAAACGCCCCTCACGCGCCTCGGCGCAGAACGCAGTGCGGGTCAGCCAGTCAGCGGATTCGTCGATCTTCGGCACGCGCTCGTCAGCCGCCGCCGCTTCGCCCGGACGCTTGAGCTGCGCGGTGTCTGGCAACGCGGCGAAGTCCTGATTCGGATCCTGTGGATGGATAAACGGATACTCAGCCGCCTTCACCCACGGCTGCGAAGCCAGTGGCAAGCGATACCCCAGCGGCGAATCCCCCGGCACCAAACGACAGTGTTCGTCACGCAGATACCAGCGCCCGCTCTGCCATTGATCGCCTTTGGCAGTGCGCGCCAGCGGCAGCACCTGACCGATCACCTTGTTCAGGCCCTGACTGAAGACCTTGCGCAGACGTGCGCGCTCCAGCGGTTCCTCCAGACGCGAGTCTTCAGCGCTGACATTGGTCGGCAACGTGCCCTCGCGCCAGAGGTAATAGAAATTGTCCTCGTAGGCCGGAAAGACAAAACGCGCAGGTAATTTCAGCCGTTCGGCGACACTCGCCAGAAAGCGTCCGGCCAGTTCGCCATCGGCTCCGTAGTCTTGCTGCTCATCAGCGATCAGCGCGTTGTTGTGCCAGATCGGCACACCGTCGCGACGCCAATAGCAATTGAGCGACCAGCGCGGCAGCTGCTCGCCGGGATACCACTTGCCCTGGCCGAAATGCACCAGGCCCTGCGGCGCGTAATGCTTGCGCATGCGCTGGAACAGTTCGGCGGAAAGCCTGCGTTTATCGGCCCCCAGCGCGGCGGTGTTCCACTCGGCACCATCCGGATCGTCGATGGAAACGAAAGTCGGCTCGCCCCCCATGGTCAGGCGCACGTCATCCGCCAACAGGTCAGCATCGATCTGCCGGCCCAGCGCCTGAATCGCCAGCCACTGCTCATCGGTGTAGGGCTTGGTGACGCGCGGCGCCTCCCAGATCCGTTCCACCGACATTTCGTGACTGAACTCGCATTCGCACGGCTCGACCAAGCCACTGATCGGGGCCGCCGAGGACGGATCGGGACTGCAGGCCAACGGAATATGTCCTTCGCCGGCGAACAGCCCGGACGTGGCATCCAGGCCGATCCAGCCAGCGCCCGGCAGATAGACCTCGCACCAGGCGTGCAGATCGGTGAAGTCGACCTCAGTGCCCGACGGACCGTCGAGGCTTTTCACGTCGGCGGTCAGTTGAATCAGGTAGCCGGAGACAAATCGCGCGGCCAACCCGAGGTTGCGCAGCAATTGCACCAGCAGCCACGCCGAATCCCGGCAGGAACCAGACGCGTGCTCTAACGTGTGTTCCGGCGTCTGTACGCCCGGTTCCATGCGGATCAGGTAGCCGATGTCTTCACTCAGGCGCTGGTTCAATGCCACCAGAAAGTCCACCGCCGGCAGCGGCGTGCGGTCGATGCCATCCAGATAGGCTTTGAATTTCGGCGTCAGCGGCAGGGTTTCGAGGTACGGCGCCAGTTCCTTGCGCTCATCGGCGGCATAGGCGAAGGGGATTTTCTCGGCGTAGGGTTCGAGGAAGAAGTCGAACGGATTGAACACAGCCATTTCGGCGAGCAGATCGACTTCGATGCGCAGCTCGTTGGTCTTCTCGGGGAACACCAATCGGGCGAGGTAGTTGCCCTGCGGATCCTGCTGCCAATTGATGAAATGCTGCTCGGGCGAGACTTTCAGCGCATACGACAGAATCCGCGTGCGGCTGTGGGCAGCCGGGCGCAGACGCACGATCTGCGGGCCGAGTTCGACAGCGCGGTCGTAGCGGTAATGCGTGACGTGATGCAATGCGACATGAATCGACACGGCGTGCCTCCTGCGAGCCTAAGCGTATTCGAAAGCGCGCAAGACTTATGCCATACACTGGCTTGGGCGCTTTCCCGGAATGCTCAGGGCAGTACAGCACCAAAATCGGGCAGTGCGGGGAAATGGTTTGTGCTCATTGCACGTAAATGTTGCGAAGAGCCCTCACCCTAACCCTCTCCCAGAGGGAGAGGGGACTGACCGAGGTGGCTGTTGGAGATACGCCGACGTGAAAGTCCTGAGTCGAACCCGAATTTTGAAAAGCATGGAGATCTGTTGCGAAGATCCCTCCCTAGCCCTCTCCCGGAGGGAGACTGACCGAGGTGGCTGTTGGAGATACGCCGACGTGAAAGTCTTGAGTCGAACTCAAATATTGAAAAGCACAGCGATCGGCTCCCTTCCCCCTCGCCCCCCATGGGGGAGAGGGCTGGGGTGAGGGGGATGGATCTTCCGGACAACCCAATATCCAGCCCCTGCAATGCAAAACGCCAACCCGAAGGTTGGCGTTCTATTCAGCTTAAGCGTTGCTTAGCGCGGTACGACCGGCTTGCGCGCCGGCTTCGGCCCTTTGCCTTTAGCGGCGTCCTTGCGCTCTTTGGCCGCCTGCTGGTTGCGCGCGAATGCCGCAGCCTTGGCCTGTTCACGCTTGTCCCAAGGATTACCGCCATCACTGGCACGCGGCGGCAGGCCGGTGTGCTGGGTGAGGATCTTGGTGGTCTTCTCTTTGCCCTCTTTCGCCACTTTATGGCTGCCGGCCGGCGTCGAGTTCTTGCGACGAGCGCTCTGGTAGCTGTCGGTGGAAGGCTGGTGCGTCGGAATCAATTGATCCTTGCCCGAACCGATCAGATCAGCGCGGCCCATACGGATCAGCGCTTCACGCAACATCGGCCAGCCTTTCGGGTCGTGATAACGCAAGAACGCCTTGTGCAGACGACGCTGCTCTTCGCTCTTGACGATGGTCACGCCGTCGCTTTTGTAGGTGACCTTACGCAGCGGGTTCTTGCCCGAGTGGTACATGGCGGTAGCGGTGGCCATCGGCGACGGGTAGAACGCCTGCACCTGGTCGGCGCGGAAGCCGTTGCCCTTGAGCCACAGGGCCAGGTTCATCATGTCTTCGTCGGTGGTGCCCGGGTGGGCGGCGATGAAGTACGGAATCAGGTACTGCTCCTTGCCCGCTTCCTTGGTGTACTTCTCGAACATGCGCTTGAACTTGTCATAGCTGCCGATGCCCGGTTTCATCATCTGGTTGAGCGGACCTTCCTCGGTGTGTTCCGGGGCGATCTTCAGGTAACCACCAACGTGGTGGGTCACCAGCTCTTTGACGTACTCCGGCGACTCGACCGCGAGGTCGTAACGCAGGCCGGAGGCGATCAGGATCTTCTTCACACCCGGCAACGCACGGGCGCTGCGGTACAGCTGAATCAGCGACGAGTGGTCTGTGTTCAGGTTCGGACAGATACCCGGGAACACGCAGGACGGCTTGCGGCACGCGGATTCGATTTCCGGCGTTTTGCAGGCGATGCGGTACATGTTCGCGGTCGGGCCGCCGAGGTCGGAGATGACCCCGGTGAAGCCTGGCACCTTGTCACGGATCTCTTCGATCTCGCGAATGATCGACTCTTCGGAACGGTTCTGGATGATCCGGCCTTCGTGCTCGGTGATCGAGCAGAAGGTGCAGCCACCGAAGCAGCCACGCATGATGTTCACCGAGAAACGGATCATGTCGTAGGCCGGGATCTTTTCCTTGCCGTACGCCGGGTGCGGAACACGGGCGTAAGGCATGCCGAACACGTAGTCCATTTCTTCAGTGGTCATCGGAATCGGCGGCGGGTTGAACCAGACGTCGACCTCGCCATGCTTCTGTACCAGCGCGCGGGCGTTGCCCGGGTTGGTTTCCAGGTGCAGCACGCGGTTGGCGTGGGCGTACAGGACCGGATCGTTGCGGACCTTTTCCATCGACGGCAGGCGAATTACGGTCTTGTCGCGGGTCATGCGCGGGCTGGCCAGAATCTGCACGACCTTGGCTTCCTGCGGATCCTCGACCGGTCCCTTCTCCTGTTCGATGGCACAGGCCTGGGTATCTTGCGTGTTGACGTACGGGTTGATGATCTTGTCGACCTTGCCCGGACGATCGATCCGCGTCGAGTCGACTTCGTACCAGCCTTGCGGCGTGTCACGACGGATGAACGCGGTGCCGCGCACATCGGTGATGTCTTCGATCTTGTGGCCCCACGACAGACGCTGGGCGACTTCGACAATCGCGCGCTCGGCGTTGCCGTACAGCAGGATGTCGGCGCTGGCATCGATCAGGATCGAGTTACGCACGCGATCCTGCCAGTAGTCGTAGTGGGCGATGCGACGCAGCGAGGCTTCGATGCCGCCGAGGACGATCGGCACATGCTTGTAGGCCTCTTTGCAGCGCTGGCTGTAAACCAGGCTCGCGCGATCCGGACGCTTGCCGGCCATGCCGCCGGGCGTATAGGCATCGTCGGAGCGGATTTTCTTGTCCGCGGTGTAGCGGTTGATCATCGAGTCCATGTTGCCCGCCGCAACCCCGAAGAACAGGTTCGGCTCGCCGAGCTTCATGAAATCATCTTTGGACTGCCAGTTCGGCTGGGCAATGATCCCGACGCGGAAGCCCTGAGACTCCAGCAGCCGGCCGATGATCGCCATGCCGAACGACGGGTGATCGACGTAGGCATCTCCGGTAACAATGATGATGTCGCACGAATCCCAGCCAAGCTGATCCATCTCCTCCCTGCTCATCGGCAGGAATGGCGCTGGCCCGAAACATTCGGCCCAATATTTTGGATAGTCAAATAACGGCTTGGCTGCTTGCATGTCGACGACCGGTGTTGGAGTGAAAAATCGCGGGCGCGGAATATAGCACAAAAATTAACCAATTCCGACGGCAATGGTCGGTTTCTCCATGACGCCGCCCGTCAGCCAACCCGGCACGACTTACGCGTTCGAATGAGCGCACGACGCACGAAACGGCAAGGAAGCCGAGCACCGTCGCCCTCCATCAAGGAAAGCGAGGCGTGAAACGTTAAAGGATGACATGCAATGCCCGTCAAACCGCCCATCAGAGTCATAACAACCGCAACCGTCCACGGGACGCGACTCAGCGACCCGCTGCCCCGGCTCTTTCCCCGACCTGCATTCGAAGGCGGGCTGGCGCCCACCCACCTCAAGCACACACCTTCGACAACGACGCGAAAGCTCACCGATACAACTCATAACGTCATTACTCCCGAACCACCGCGCATATCAGTCAGCTCTACTGCCAATCCAGCGCCAGCACCCGCTCTGCCCGAACGCCCCCTGAGCGACTATTTGATCACTTCGCTGGTCGTGCTTCCGGAACCCGACGCCCAAGGGATTTCGCACTTCAGGGGCCGTCAGTACGCGGAAGTACCGGGCGGTAACGTCCCGATCGGACTGGACCCCGCCAGCGGTCTCTATCGCGCAAAACTACCCAACGAACTGACGCCCTCGGGACCGTTTTTACAACGCCGCACCCAGAGCCTGCTCTGGCTTCCCGTTGAACGCTTGGTGCCGTTGACCTACCCGTTATCAACCGCACGCCTGAAGCCGTATCAAACCGATCTGGATTTCAGCAGGGTCGATCCAGGCAGTGATGGCCTTCATCGCTTCAATGGCAAGCTCTACGCATCGATAGAACAACACGCCTATCAAGTCCTGCATGATCTCGATGCCTCGTCGCCGAACAGGGCAGTGATGCGCATCGTTCACGCCGGGGACCCGGTCGCCACTCACGCGGACAACCGCTATGTGGCTTCGCGCCCCGGCAATTCGGAACCCATCGTTTTCGATACGCAGCACGGCTGGCGGGGCACCATTGTGTACGGTGCCGCCGGCATGCCGAAAACCGTGGCAGAACCTCCAAGTGGTTTAGAGGAGCGCTTAACGGTGGCCGCCGGAGTCGATCGTAGAAATCAGCGGATTCAGAACCATGACGAAACACGTCAAAACCTGATAATCGCATGGCAGACGGCGAAGGCAGCGGAGGGCGAACACGCCCAAGTGGTTAGAGACGAACGAACCGCACTTGTTCGGCGCGAACTGCACAGTCATCAGGAGCTGGAGAGTCTTGGCGAGGCATTGCAATACTATGAAGACAACAAGCCCGTCATAAGGACCTTCACTAGTAAGGATGACTACAGAAACATAATCATTGCGCTGCAAAAAGGAAAAATGCTCGCCTACCAGTATCTCGTCGAATGCGGTCTGACGCGCCGCGCGCTGGAGGGCCCGTTACTCGACCTCGACCCGGAAAGGCTGCCGCGAACCATCGGTTTCCTCACCACTCTGCTGGGCCATCTGAAAAAGCGCCAGCGCATTGCCGACCATCTGGTGAAAAAATGGAAGGTCTCGCCGGAAGAGTTGAGCGTGGACGTTCTTTCCGAGATGGACACCCATAACGTCGTTGCTTCGTGGGTCTTCACCAAAAGCATATTGCTGGACAACTCTGAGTCGACCGGCAGCGCCCCCCAGGCTTCCGAGCTGGCGATCCGGTTTGGCCAGGCCACCTTCGTCTACGGGGCACTCGGCAGAATTCCGGACAACCTGCATGCGGCTGTACTGAGTGATCTTTCTCAACAATGCGCAGCCCTGCGCGACTGGTACGACCGACTTGACCTGCCAGAAGGCCCCGAACACGTCACCTCACGTAATGACATCAACGCAGAAATCAACGCGTTTGAGCACACCCTGGAAACTCGCCTGGCCCGCATCTACCACGAACAGGCAGACGGCTCCGCGGTGCCAGTCCACGAACAACCGATCGACTTCGACTTTATTCCGCCACAAGACCGAAGCGGTACGCCAGCCACGACCTGGCGACTGTTTCGGGCGAAAAAACATGGCGTCTACAAGCTCAATGTCGGCAAGTCACGCCGGACCGCGCTCGGAGAAGAAGTGATTGACGTCGGCAACCTCTTTGATCCGACGCGTCCCGTACAAACCTATGTGCGCAGAGACGGCGAATGGCACGCGGCGCTGACGACGACTCAAGAAAAAGCCTTGCCCGCGCTACGTGCAGAAGCCGATCAACTGCTGCAGGCGTCCGACTCGCACGTCAATGCCGCTTACAAGGAAGAGCAGGGGCACCTCAACCCGGACAACATCGTCGAGGCGCTTGAAAAGAAAGCCAAAGCGCTGGATCACACCGCGCAGCAACTTCAGGCGTTTGCAAACACCGATGCCAACGCCAGGGCTTTGATCCAACGCCTGACGGAAGACAGTCAACGCCTGCAGACCGTAGGCGAAAACATCCGCATTCGAATCTACAAAGACCAAAACTTTCTCAGCGTCGACCGCTTGATCTACCTGATCGACAGAGGTCATGTCCGGGCGCGGAAAAGCGCGTCCCGGCTGAAACGAGGCAAGGGCAACGACAGGGAATATCTCGACATTTACTCGTTGACGGATGCGCAAACCGGCGCGGCCCTCTGGGAGGCGCATTTTCACTATCGCGCGACGGACACTCCGGCGCTGAACTTCAACGTACGCGGCGCTCACCTGAAAACCCTTGAGCAAAGCGCGCAGGGCAGTATGTCGCAACGCAGAGAAGAACGTGCGGGGCGACAGCATGTGGCCATCTGGCGCCAATACCTCGATGGACGCACCGCACAACGAGTTTTCGATCTGGCGGCGACCACCGCTGATCGCGTGCGATAACGGATTTTTTCACAACCGGGTGGTTGTATCACCGTAATTGAACGCGCATCAGACACCCGGCAACACACTCAGGCAATGACGCCGAACGCCCCCGCCCCCCTGTTAACGGGAGGTCGAGGGCAACCTTGCAAGGATGAAAGCATGAAAACCAGAGCACCGGTCAGAGGCACCACCACCGTCGACGTCCACGCACGCCCGACCTCACCCGCAGAGCCGCAGGCACTGCCACCGCGCCGACATGACATCGCGGACGTCGATCTGCCGCCGCTGACACCACTGCGGCAGCCGCCAACGGCCAGGATGCCTGCTGACGCCGATCTTGAGGTTATCGCGCCGGCACCGCCGATCACGATCCATGCGTTAGCCGTTTCGCCCGCGATGCCCTCGCTCCCCGCGCGGCAACCAGTGGAGCACTATTGGATACCCGCCACCATCAAATTGCCGGAGGCGGACGCCCAGGGTTTCCGCACCTTCAAGAGACTTCAGTACGTCGACGTGCCGGGCGGCATCGTGCAGATTGGCATCGATCCACACACCGGCCTGCACCGGGCCAGGCTGAAAAGCGAACTGATCGCTTCCGGACCGGTATTGGCCCGAGACGTCGGGACCGGCTTGTGGCATCCGCGCGATGATCTGGACGCAATCCTCTTCCCGTTGACGCAAACGCGTCTCGAGTCTTTGCGCTCGCCACTGGATTTTTCCAATATCGAACCCGACAGCGATGGCTTGCTGCGCCACGACAACAAACTCTACGTGGTCATCCACGACCATACCTTTCAGGTGTTGCACGACCTCGACGCCTCGTCGCCCCAGGCTCAAGTAATGCGCATCGTCAGAGCCGAAGATCCGGTGGCTGGCGACGCGGACAATCGCTACGTCGCCTCACGGCCGGGCAGCTCGCAAGCGATTGTGCTCGACCCGCGCGACGGCTGGGTGGGTGTCAACACCGGGGGCGTCGGCGGCATGCGCCGGGTCGAACGAGAACCGTCCGTTCGGCGAAGTCTGGCCGAGCGCTTCATCGCCTTCGCCAATCGTTTGACCCGGCCCGAGACCCGGGTTCGAAAACTGTTTACGTCGTTCGACGATCAACAGGTTGCAGCTTTTCTTCGATCGCTGGGTGACGACGTTGAAGCGGGCCTTACCGCGAAGGAAACCGAGTACAAAACTCTGAAGAAAGATTTGCGGGCCTGGACGGAGGCTCATAAGCATCTGACTGCCCCCTCGGAGCAAGGGCCCGTCGCCGATTGGGCAACTATCGTGTCCATCGGGATCAAACGCTGCTGGCACCAGGAAACGGCGGAGTTGCGCTTTCCCCTGAGCCACGCACCGTTGCCGGCCCTGAAGGCGGATTTCAGTCATGTCCGTTTTCTGGAAGTGGACTCGGTGGCGTGGTCGCCTGCTGCCGAAACGTTCCTCAGTGGCTTTACCGGTCTCCAGAGCTTGAAGATCACCCGGTCGGGCCTGGAAAAACTGCCGGCCGCCATCAGCCAGATGCACAACCTGACCGAGCTGAATCTGCGTACGAACAAACTCCAGCTGGATGAGGCCAGCGCCGCCACACTCAGCGCCCTGGTGAATCTGGAAACACTTGTTCTGACGAAAAACCCGCTGGGCAAGCTGCCCGACCTCAGCGCAATGTCCAGACTGCGAGAACTGGACCTCGCCTCCACCGGCATCGAGCAGTGGCCGACCGGCCTGAAGGGATCGGCCGCTCTGACAAAGATCGACTTGCGCCATAACAAGCTGAAAGAGGTGCCTGCCGAGCATCTGAATCCGCCGGACGACCAGTTCGAAGCCATTGTCCGTATCAACCGTCACACCCTGCTGGAAGACAATGCGTTCCCCACTGATTATTGGCAGAAGTTCGAGCGGTTCTGGCTGCAGGTCGAGGCCAAGAGTACCGAGCAAGCAGCCGGCGCCCTCGAAGGCGCTTTCAGACTCAGAGAAGGCATCGATGTCATCGACCGGACGCAAAGTCTGTATTCACATCTCGATGCAGCAGGCGCGAAGACCTTCATCATGGGCCTCGGTGACGAGGCAGGCACAGTGCTCACCCGCCGCGCAGAAGCCCTTTCCCGGCTGGACGCGAGCCTTGAAGCTTACAAGGAATCCAGTGCGCTGCTGGCCACCGCCAGTCAACGTAAAAGGGCGGACGAGAGTGCCGCGGCAATCAGACAGTGCTGGCTCGATCAGACGCAAACGAGCCTGACGCTCGACTACCTCGGCCCGCGCGGCCTGCGCAACAAACAAGGCATGCTGCCGGGCTTGAATGCAGACCTGAGCCACGTGCGCACGCTAACGCTGATCGGCATCGAGTGGTCGCCCGCTGCCGACACCTTCCTCTCCAACTTTCCCCACTTGCAGCATCTGACCATTGAAAAGTCGACGCTCGACAAGCCACCGGCCATGCTCAGTGAAATGAAAACACTCACGTGGCTGGACCTGGGTTCCAACCAGATCGAACTGGATACGCAAAGCGCTGCAACCCTGGCCGGTCTGAACCAGTTGACCCACCTGAATCTGTCGCACAATCCATTGAAGATGACACCGGATGTCAGCGCCATGTCCGGTTTGAACACGCTGAACCTGAGCCATGCCGAGGTCACCCACTGGCCGGTCGGTCTGCTGAACAAAACCGCTTTGACTGGCGTCGATTTGAGCAACAACCTGTTAACCGACGTCCCTGAAGCCCATCTCAACCCGCCCGCCGATCAACTCGCCGCCGTCGCCCGTATCAACAATGTCACGCTGTTGACGAACAATCCCGGCATACCCTCCAGCTATTGGAGAAAATTCGATGGCTACTGGCGACGCCTGAACACGACGCATCCGGAACTGATGAACCCGGTTCATCCTTCAGCCTTCGACCATGACAACTCAAGAGCGCAACGCTACCACCGCCTCTATCCGGCGAAAAACATCAACGACTGTCGCACATACCTCTGGGACCTGGAACCCGGCACCGTGGCCACCAAATTGAGCCAACTCGAACGGGAATTTGGCGTTTTGAAGGGGCAGCTTGACGCGTGGGTGTTCTCCGGGGGAGGCAATCGTCAAGGGTATATACGTGCCAACCAACTCGTGATCAACGCCGAAAACCGCACCGACCGGACCACTGCACGTGAGCGGATCATCAGTTGCTGGCGCCAGGAAACACCGCAGCAGACGGCGTTCGACGGATCGAGTATCGGCCTGGAGCTGAACCTCAGTGGTCTGAACCTGCCAAGCCTGCCGGATATCGACGTGGACTTCAGCCATGTAGGCTCGGTCAAGCTGAGCAACATGCACTTGAGTACTTCGCCCGAAGGCTTTCTCACGCGGTTCAGGCATGTGCGCTGGCTGGATCTTTCCCATAACCAGTTGCGCACCCTGCCCCCGGCCATTGGGGAAATGAACGGGCTGACCAAGCTGTTTCTGCAGAACAATGAAATATCCCTGACCGCCGATACAGCACGGATTCTGTCACAACGCACCACCCTGCGAGCACTGTGGCTGAACAACAATCCGCAACTGACGTTCATCCCGGACTTCAGCCAGATACCTGACATGCGTTCGGTGAATCTGGCAGGCACGGGCATTTCGCAGTTCCCCACCGGCCTCAGCGCACAGCCCTCACTGGACACCGTCAACTTGAGCAATAACCGGATTGAGCAGATTCCTGACTTCGTCTTCAATGAGCGGCCATGGCAAGTCAACAACGTGACCAATATCCGCTTCAACCAGCTGGACCGGCAGTCCCGCGAACGTCTGGTCGAATATCGCAATCGCTTGACAGGCGCCGGGACGATAATGAGCGGCCGGAATAATCTGATCGACACGGGCCTGAGCAATATCGCAGCGAATGTCGTGGTTCGCCCCCTTGATCCCATGGCGCGCTGGACCGTCGGGTTGTCAGCTGCTGAAGTCGCGACAAGACGCCAGCAATGGCAAACCGTGCGCGATGAGCAAGGTTCGGATGGACTGTTCGACACGATTGACCGCCTGCTGAACGAGCCCGCCAGCCACACCGATCTTCAACGCAGGATCTGGAGCCTGATCGATAGCATCACCGAAAACACCCCTCAATCCGAACGTCTGCGCCGCGAAGTGCTGGAGCGCGCGGGCGACCCGGCTTGTTGTGACCGGGCGGCGTTCACCTTCACCAATCTGGAGGTTCTGACCCTGGTGCACAAGGCCCGTGCCCGGGCCCTTGATGAAGCCCAGGGCCCGCAACTGTCGGCGCTGTCCAAAGCATTGTTCCGCCTGCATGAGGTCGACAAGATTGCCTCGGCGGATATCGCGCAGCGTGAAGCCCGCATCATTGCTTCCAGAACACCGGGAGAGGCACAAGTCTTCGGACCACCTCACGTACCCGAAGAAGTCGAAATACGGTTGTTCTATCGCTTCCATCTCAAGGATCGCCTGCAATTGCCGGGACAACCGGAACGCATGGGCTTTGCCCGATTGGCAAACGTGTCAGAGGCGCAACTGAACGCCGCGTACGACAAAGTGATTGCGCTGGATAACTCCCCGGAAGAGTTTCAGGCACTGATGGCCAGAGAGTTCTGGCAGGAATTCATCACCCACAAGTACCGGTCGCAATTCGAAGCACAACGCGATCCCTTTCAGGAGCGCCAGGCAACACTCGATGATGCGCATTCGGCCAATGAGCTTTCATTCGTCGACTACAAAGCGCAATCGATGTCGCTGCAAGCCGAGCTGGCGATCAAGGAAGCGGAGTTGATCACCACGCTGAGCCGGCAGGAACTGAGCGAATATGCGATCCGCAATTCCGGAACGGCAGCAGCTGAAACCGAATAACCACTGAAAGAGCAGTGCAGCAGGCCGGGATTCCCCGGCCTGCTGTCATTCGTCGTCGTCGAAGTTGTAACTGCCCGGCGCGAGGTTTTCGAAGCGCGTGTATTTGCCGATAAACGCCAGGCGAATAAAGCCGATCGGGCCGTTACGCTGTTTGCCGATGATGATTTCGGCAATACCTTTGTGCTCGGTTTCCGGGTGATACACCTCGTCGCGGTAGACGAACATGATCACGTCGGCGTCCTGCTCGATCGCTCCGGATTCCCGCAAGTCGGAGTTCACCGGGCGCTTGTTGGGACGTTGTTCCAGGGAGCGGTTGAGCTGCGACAGCGCCACCACCGGGCAATTGAATTCCTTGGCCAGCGCTTTCAGGGATCGCGAGATCTCGGAAATTTCGTTGGTCCGGTTGTCACCGCTGGAACCGGGGATCTGCATCAGTTGCAGGTAGTCGATCATGATCAGGCCGACGTCGCCATGCTCACGAACCAGGCGCCGGGTCCGTGCGCGCATTTCCGACGGGCTGATGCCGGCGGTGTCATCGATGAACAGTTTGCGATCGTTGAGCAGGTTCACCGCCGAGGTCAGGCGTGGCCAGTCATCGTCTTCCAGTTGGCCGGAACGCACCTTGGTCTGATCGATACGACCCAGCGAGGAGAGCATACGCATGATCAGCGATTCGCCTGGCATCTCGAGGGAATAAACCAAAACGGCCTTTTCACTGCGCAACACGGCGTTTTCCACCAGGTTCATCGCAAAGGTGGTTTTACCCATCGATGGACGGCCGGCGACGATGATCAAGTCGGCCGGTTGCAGGCCGCTGGTCTTCTCGTCGAGGTCGGTGTATCCGGTCGACAGGCCGGTAATGGCGTTGTCAGTGTTGAAGAGGGTATCGATGCGGTCGATGGCTTTGGTCAACAGTTCGTTGACGCCGACCGGGCCACCGGTCTTTGGCCGTGCTTCGGCGATCTGGAAAATCTGCCGTTCGGCCTCATCGAGGATTTCTTCAGCGGTACGGCCTTCCGGGTTGAAGGCGCTGTCGGCAATTTCCGTGCTGATGCCGATCAGTTGGCGCAACGTTGCACGCTGGCGAACGATCTGCGCATAGGCTTTGATGTTGGCGACGGACGGCGTGTTTTTCGCCAGTTCGCCGAGGTAACCGAGGCCGCCAACCTGCGAGGTCTGCCCTTCCTTGTCCAGTTGTTCGGACAGGGTCACGACGTCGATCGGCATGTTCTGATCGGCCAGTTTGGCGATCGCGCGGAAGATCAGACGGTGGTCATGTCGATAGAAATCGCCGTCGGAGACTTGATCGAGCACGCGTTCCCAGGCGTTGTTGTCCAGCATCAGACCACCGAGTACAGCCTGTTCGGCTTCGATGGAATGCGGCGGCACCTTCAGGGCAGCGGTTTGCAGATCGTATTGCTCGGGAGCGGAGATATCGTTCATGGCCACTTGTGTTGTTTGGATAAAACAGGGAATTCAGAAAGACAAAGGGCACGACCTGTAAACAGGATCGTGCCCGATGTTAACCGTCTGACGGACAAGCCGCCAGCCGATCAATGTTGCTTAAGCTGCTACCACGACAACGCGTACGGTGGCTTCAACTTCGGCGTGCAGGTGCACAGCCACGTCGAATTCACCCACGTTGCGGATGGTGCCGTTCGGCAGACGAACTTCGCTCTTCTGCACTTCAACGCCGGAGGCGGTCAGTGCGTCAGCGATGTCGTGAGTACCGATCGAACCGAACAGCTTGCCTTCGTCGCCAGCGGTGGCAGTGATGGTCACTTCCAGCTCGGCCAGTTGGGCAGCACGGCTTTCAGCCGATGCTTTACGGTCTGCGGCAGCTTTTTCCAGCTCGGCACGACGCTCTTCGAACGCAGCCAGGTTGGCAGCGGTCGCAGCGGTAGCCTTGCCGAAAGGCAGCAGGTAGTTACGGCCGTAACCGGCCTTAACGTTTACTTTGTCGCCCAGGTTGCCCAGGTTGGCGATTTTTTCCAGAAGGATCAGTTGCATGTGGAAATCCTCTTAACTTTTAACCTTCACCGTTCGCGTTATCGGTGTCTTTCGACACGTGACGACCGCGAAAATCAATCAGGCTGTCGACAATGGCCAAAACCACGAGCAACGGATAGATCAGCTGCATGAACAACAGCAGCGTGACGTACAACCCCACCAGCCAGAAACCGGCCAGTCGCTTCTGCCCGACCAGCCCGTGAATCAGGGCGAGTCCGGCGAACACCAGCGGTACACTGCACAACGGCGTCAACATGGCCATCTGTGCACCGAGATTCGGGCCCAGAAGCATCAACGCCAGCAGCAACATCGCCGGCCCCAGCGGGATCCGGATGGCGCGAAACTCGCGACCAAAACCACCCGGGTTGTACAACAACGCCTGCCAATGCCGCCCGACAATCAGGCTCAGCACGCTGACGATCTGCAACAGCGCCGCAATCAGTCCGGTCAGGACCGGTGCAATCAGGGACGCGAAACGCGCTTGCTCATCGACCGACAATTGCTTGTAGGTCTCACCGAGAAGCGCCGGCATGACCTTTATCAAGGCCTGCGCGAGCATCTCGATCTGGGCCGCAAACGCCGCCCCGAGCACCACTGAAAACACCACGCCAATCACTACGCTGACCAGCAGCGTGCGGACCCAGGATTCACTTGCGCGCAAAACCAACGCAAGTCCCGAAGACCCCAGCAGCACCAGAAGTGCCCGTGGGTCATCGGCATACAGCCACCAGATCAACGCCGGCAGCAGCCCCAGAGACAGAACACCCAGGGCGTCCGTCAGTCCGCGCCGCAGCAGCACAAGGCTTCCCGCGGCAGCACCCAACCAATACAACAACGGCAATGTTGCACATCCGGCCACCACGAGAGTGGCCTGCATACGGCCTCGCATGATGAACTCAGCTAAGGCACGCATGCATTCAATCCTTTGCTACTTGTCGACTGCCCGGTCTCAGCGGCCGTGGCTGTCGGTGTAGGCCAGCAGGGCCAGGAAGCGGGCGCGCTTGATAGCGGTGGCCAGCTGACGCTGATAACGAGCTTTGGTACCGGTGATGCGGCTTGGAACGATTTTGCCGGTCTCGGATACGTAGGCTTTCAGAGTGTTGAGATCTTTGTAATCGATCTCCTTCACGTCTTCAGCGGTGAAGCGGCAGAATTTACGACGACGGAAGAAACGTGCCATTTGATAGGCTCCTTAATAAGGTCCGTGGATTACTCGTCAGCGTTATCGCTGTTGTCGCTGTCATCACTGTCGGTGCCTTCGGCGCCTTCGTGCTCAGGACGGTCGCGACGCTCACGGCGCTCACTGCGGTTTTCTTCAGCCTTGAGCATCTCGGACTGGCCGGTAACGGCTTCGTCGCGACGGATGACCAGGTTACGGATCACTGCATCGTTGTAGCGGAAGTTGTCTTCCAGCTCGGCCAGGGCCTTGCCAGTGCACTCAACGTTCAGCATCACGTAGTGAGCCTTGTGAACATTGTTGATTGCGTAGGCCAGTTGACGACGGCCCCAATCTTCCAGACGGTGGATTTTGCCGCCGTCTTCTTCGATCAGCTTGGTGTAACGCTCTACCATGCCGCCGACTTGCTCGCTTTGATCCGGGTGGACCAAAAAGATGATTTCGTAATGACGCATGAATGCTCCTTACGGGTTGTAGCCTGCCGCTCAAAAACGGTCAGACAAGGAGTGAATGACACTTATGGACTTGCTGGCGCGGGGCACATGCGTGCCTGCCGTCACAGCAAGGGGCGCAATTGTAGAGAAGGGACAGAAGAGGTGCAAGGCAATTGGTGATTATTTGAACAACCACCCATTTATGCACACCACAAAACACTGTGGGAGCGAGCTTGCTCGCGAATGCGGTTTGTCAGGCAACATTCATGTCGACTGACACTCCGCATTCGCGAGCAAGCTCGCTCCCACATTTGAATCGTGTACGACTCAGGATTTCTTTGTGGCAGCCTTGGCTTTCGCCCCGCGCTGACGTTGTGCTTCGAACAAGCAAACGCCAGTGGCTACGGACACGTTGAGACTGCTGACGCTACCGGCCATCGGCAGCTTCACCAGATAGTCGCAGTGTTCGCGGGTCAGGCGACGCATGCCTTTGCCTTCGGCGCCCATAATCAGAATGGTCGGGCCGGTCAGGTCCTGGTCATAGATGCTGACCTCAGCCTCGCCCGCCGTGCCGACAACCCACAGACCGCGCTGTTGTAGCTTTTCCAGCGTACGGGCGAGGTTAGTCACCGCCACCAGCGGAATCACTTCCGCCGCGCCGCACGCGACTTTACGCACCACAGGTGTCAGTGTCGCCGACTTGTCTTTCGGCACGATCACCGCCAGCGCACCGGCCGCATCGGCCGAGCGCAAGCAGGCACCGAGGTTGTGTGGATCGGTCACGCCGTCGAGCACCAGCAACAGCGGCGCGCCTTCCGTACGATCGAGCAGTTCGTCGAGCATGGCTTCGCCCCAGACCTGGCTCGGACTGACTTCCGCGACCACGCCCTGGTGCACACCTTCAACCCAGGCGTCCATTTCGCGCCGCTCGGCCTGGCCGACCTGGACGCGGTTTTCGTTGGCCAACTCAACCAGGGTCTGCACGCGCGGATCGTTGCGGCTTTCCGCCAGCCAGATCTGCTTGACGCGTTTCGGGTGGTGACGCAGCAACGCTTCTACCGCGTGAACGCCGTAGATTTTTTCCAACTGACTCATGACTTCGCCTTCGGTTTACGTGCCCCGCCACTTTTGGCTGGAGCGGAACCCGCTTTTGGCGGGCCCTTACGGTGTTTGCTCGGTTTGGCTGGTTTGCCGCCGGAGGCCTTTTCAGGCGCCGACCGTCCGGTCTTTCCCCCGGACGCCGCTTTACCACCGTTTTTGGCATCGGCCAGCAAGGCCTTTTTCATTTCACGGCTTTTGCGCAGCTCAGCGTTTTTCGCCACCGCGTCGCTTGGGCGATAGGCTTCTGCAGCCTTTTCCTTGGCCGGACGACGGCTGGTGGTTTTAGCCGGAGCCTTTTCTTCCGGGACCTTGGCCGCAGGAGCTGCGGTTTCAGCGCCACGTTTTTTGCGACCGATCGGCGCGCTGATGGTTTTTTCCGCCATCTCGAAGTCGATCTTGCGCTCGTCGAGATCAACGCGCATGACCCGCACTTCAACGGTATCGCCAAGACGGAAGCTGCGACCGGTGCGCTCGCCCGCCAGGCGGTGATGCACAGGATCGAAATGGTAGTAATCGCCCGGCAGCGCGGTGACATGCACCAGGCCTTCGACGTAGATATCGGTCAGCTCAACGAACAGACCAAAACCGGTTACCGCAGTGATCACGCCCGGGAACGACTCGCCCACGCGATCCTTCATGAACTCGCACTTGAGCCAGTTCACCACGTCGCGGGTCGCTTCGTCGGCACGGCGCTCGCTCATCGAGCATTGCTCGCCGAGTTGCTCCAGTGCCGCCTCGTCGTACGGATAGATGCGCGCCTTCGGAATGGTCATCGCCCCGGCACGACGAACGTGCGGGGTGTCCTGTTTCGAATGGATCACGCTGCGGATCGCGCGGTGCGTCAGCAGGTCCGGGTAGCGACGGATCGGCGAAGTGAAGTGGGTATAGGCTTCGTAATTCAGGCCGAAGTGGCCCTGATTGTCAGCGCTGTATACCGCTTGACTGAGCGAGCGCAGCATCACTGTCTGAATCAGATGGAAATCCGGACGGTCCTTGATGCTCGCCAGCAAGGCCTGATAGTCCTTCGGCGACGGGCCGTCCTTGCCTTTGTGCAGGGACAGACCGAGTTCGCCAAGGAAAGCGCGCAGTTTTTCCAGACGCTCCGGTGGCGGGCCATCGTGGACGCGGTACAGCGCAGGGATTTCGTGCTTCTTGAGGAATTCGGCGGTGGCCACGTTGGCCGCCAGCATGCATTCCTCGATCAGCTTGTGCGCATCGTTACGGGTGGTCGGACGGATTTCGGCAATCTTGCGCTCGGAACCGAAGATGATTCGGGTTTCCTGAGTCTCGAAATCGATCGCGCCACGCACGTGACGGGCGGCCAGCAACACTTTGTACAGCGAATAAAGCTGCTTGAGGTGCGGCACGACGTCGGTGTACTCGCCGCGCAGTTTGCGCGCTTCGGCCACTTTCGGCGTTTCCAGCATCGCGCTGACTTTGTTGTAAGTCAGACGGGCGTGGGAATGGATCACCGCTTCATAGAAGCAGTAGTCGGTCATTTCGCCGGACTTGGAGATGGTCATCTCGCAGACCATGGCCAGACGATCGACATGCGGGTTCAGCGAGCACAGGCCGTTGGACAGCTGCTCGGGCAGCATTGGCACCACGCGCTCGGGGAAGTACACCGAGTTGCCGCGCACTTGAGCTTCGTTGTCCAGCGCCGAACCGATCTTCACGTAGCTGGAAACGTCGGCAATCGCCACGTACAACTTCCAGCCGCCGGAGAACAGGCGCAGCTTGCCCGGCTTGGCTTCGCAATAGACAGCATCGTCAAAGTCGCGGGCATCTTCGCCGTCGATGGTGACAAACGGCAGATGGCGCAGATCGACGCGCTTCTCTTTGTCTTTCTCTTCGACTTCCGGCTTGAGCTTGGCCGCTTCTTTCAGAACGGCGTCAGGCCATACGTGCGGAATGTCGTAGGTGCGCAGGGCAACATCGATTTCCATTCCCGGCGCCATGTAGTTGCCGACCACTTCAACTACGTCGCCTTGCGGCTGGAAGCGGGGCGTCGGCCAGTGGGTGATCTTCACCTCGACGAACTGGCCGATTTGCGCGTTGGCGTTGCGACCCGGTGTCACCAGCACTTCTTGCTGGATCTTCGGATTGTCCGCCACGACGAAGCCGATACCGCCTTCTTCAAAGTAGCGGCCGACGATGGTTTCGTGGGCACGGGACACCACTTCGACGATCACGCCTTCGCGGCGACCGCGTCGGTCGAGACCGGAAACACGCGCCAACGCACGGTCGCCATCGAACACCAGACGCATTTGCGCGGGGCTCATGAACAGGTCGTCGCTGCCGTCGTCCGGCACCAGAAAGCCGAAACCGTCGCGGTGACCGCTGATGCGACCAAGGATCAGGTCAAGCTTGTCGACCGGCGCGTAAGTGCCACGGCGGGTGTAGATCAGTTGAGCATCGCGCTCCATGGCGCGCAGGCGGCGGCGCAGGGCTTCGATCTGGTCTTCCGTGGTCAGACCAAACTCTTCGACCAGTTGCTCGCGGGCAGCAGGCGAACCCCGATCGGCGAGATGCGCCAGGATCAGTTCGCGGCTAGGAATAGGGTTTTCATATTTTTCCGCTTCACGAGCGGCCTCGGGATCGAGGGACTGCCAATCGGCCATTAGAGAGTTTTCACCTTGTCTATATGCGGGTTAGTTTGGCATAGGCGCCATGAAACGGGAAATTTCCGACTATATAAGGCCCAACTGAGGCCTTGTATCGACGCTGGAAAGCCGTTTTGACCACCACTGGTAAAAAAAATCATATTTTTTGCTGGCAGGGGTTTACAGTTAAAAAGACGCTCCGTATAGTGCGCGCCATCGACGACGCACAAGCGTTGCCGATACTGCCCAGATGGTGAAATTGGTAGACACGCCAGCTTCAGGTGCTGGTGACCTTACGGTCGTGGAAGTTCGAGTCTTCTTCTGGGCACCAATTTCGAGCTTGAGACTAGATCAGTTTCAAGGCTCACACAAAACCCGCGAAAGCGGGTTTTTTGCATTCTAAGCCCGGGTTTTCTTAAAACTGATTTATTAAAATTAAATCAGGGGTTTACAGATCAAAACGCGCTCCGTATAGTGCGCCACATCAACAGCGGCAACGCTAGCGATGATTGCCCAGATGGTGAAATTGGTAGACACGCCAGCTTCAGGTGCTGGTGACCTTACGGTCGTGGAAGTTCGAGTCTTCTTCTGGGCACCAATTCAAATTCAAGGTTACAACCTTGAATTTCACAAAAACCCGCGAAAGCGGGTTTTTGCGTTTCTGCCCTCCAGAAACTTATCCCCTCTCCTGCAGGAGCTGACGAGTGAAACGAGGCTGCGATCTTTTGATCTAAAAAACGCAGCGTCCGGTAGCTCCTACAGCAACGTGCGCCCTCTCGCAAGGCGCACTTGAGAAACAATATCGTTTATCATTGTTGCAAGTTTTTGCAATGCGACAGTGAGGAACCCTGCGAATGAAGTTTCGAAATACCCTGCGCCGAGGCCTGACCTTCACCCTGCTCGGCCTGGCGCTCGCCACTCCCCTCACCCAGGCTGCCGACGCGGTTTCCCTGACTCTCTACAACGGCCAGCACAAGGAAGTCGGCGACGCGATCGCCAAAGCCTTCGAAGCCAAGACCGGCATTCACGTCAACGTACGCAAAGGCAGCAGCAATCAGCTCGCCAGCCAGATCATCGAAGAAGGCGACCGCTCCCCTGCCGATGTCATCTACACCGAAGAATCACCACCGCTGAACAATCTCGGCGAACAAGGCCTGCTGGCCAAGGCTGATGACGCCACCCTGGCTGTACTGCCGGAAAAATACGTCGCAGCCAACGGCACCTGGATCGGCGTGACTGCCCGGGTTCGTGTCGTCGCGTTCAACCCCAAGCTGATCGATGAAAAAGACCTGCCGAAATCGGTGATGGAATTCTCCGAACCGCAGTGGCAAGGCAAAGTAGGCTTCGTGCCGACCAGCGGCGCGTTTCAGGAACAAGCCGTGGCCATCATCAAGATGCACGGTCGCGACGCCGCCGAAGAATGGCTGACCGGCCTGCGCGCCTTCGGCAAGACCTACAGCAACAACATGGTCGCGCTCAAAGCCGTGGAGAACGGTGAAGTCGCCACGGTACTGGTGAACAACTACTACTGGTTCGCCCTGCAACGCGAGAAAGGCAAACTCGATTCGAAACTGCATTACTTCACCGGCGGCGACGTCGGCGGTCTGATCACCGTGTCCAGCGCTGCCGTGCTGAAATCCAGCAAACATCCAAAAGAAGCCCAGCAATTCCTTGCCTACATGGCCAGCGAAGAAGGTCAGCGCGTGATCACTCAGACCACCGCCGAATATCCGCTGCACAAAGGCATGGAATCGGATCGCGGGCTCAAGCCGTTCAGCGAACTGGAAGCGCCGAACGTGACGCCAGCCGACCTGGGCAATGCCGAAGAAGCGCTGGAGCTGGAACGTGAAGTTGGCTTGAACTGATGGCCGCATCGTTATCCGCCCCCGCCGCGCGCGGGGGTTACGTGCCAAAGCGCAAGCGGCCATCAATCTGGCTGGTGCTGCCAGTATTGCTGCTGGTGGTGCTGAGCCTGTTGCCGCTTGCCTACGTCGGGCTCAAAGCCTGGCAGGCCGGTTGGGCCGAAGCGCTGCATTTGTTGTGGCGCCCGTATGTCTTCGGCCTGCTGGGCAACACCTTGGCACTGATGGTTGGCGTCACGATCACCTGCGGCGTGATCGGCCTGTCGCTGGCGTGGCTGCTGGAGCGCAGCAATTTGCCGGGACGACGCCTGTGGGGCGTGATTCTGTGCCTGCCGTTCGCGGTGCCGGCGTTTGTCAGCAGCTTCACCTGGGTTTCTTTGAGCGCGCAGTTCGAAGGGCTTGGCGGCGCGATTCTGGTGATGAGTCTGTCGAAGTATCCACTGATCTTCCTGCCGGTGGCGGCGACGCTGCGCAACCTTGATCCCTCCCTTGAAGAATCGGCCCGCACCCTCGGGCAGCATCGCTGGGGCGTGTTTTTCCGCGTTACTCTGCCGCTGCTCTGGCCATCGCTATTGGCCGGCTCGCTGCTGATTGCTTTGCACATGCTGGTGGAATTCGGTGCACTGTCGATCATCGGCCTGCAAACCTTCACCACGGCGATCTACCAGCAATTCGAACTGGAATTCAGCAACGCCAACGCGGCGATGCTGTCGGCCGTGCTGCTGGCGTTGTGTCTGACGCTGTTGTGGCTGGAACTGCGGGTTCGCGGCATAGGCCGGCATGTGCGCACCGGGCAAGGTGCGGCGCGGCGCGCTGAACAGGTTCGACTGGGCCCCTGGGCAGCGCTCGGTCAACTGTATTGCCTGATGCTGGCGATTGTCGGCAGCGGGATTCCTTTGGGAATGCTGGCGTACTGGCTGGCGGTTGGTTCGTCGGCAGCCTTCCCGGTCGCAGCGATTACTGAAGCGTTGCTGTCTTCCCTGGCGCTCTCTCTTGGTGGCGCAGCGTTGTGTCTGGTGCTGGCGGTGCCGGTGGGATTACTGGTGGTGCGTTACAAAGGCCAACTGGCGATTTGGGCCGAGCGCTTGCCGTATCTGCTGCACGCACTGCCGGGCCTGGTGATTGCGCTGACGCTGGTGTACTTCGCTCTGCATTACGTGCCGGCGCTGTACCAGACTTCAGGGTTGCTGCTGATCGCTTATGCGTTGTTGTTTCTGCCGCTGGCGCAAGCTCCGATTCGCACGGCGCTGAACAGGGCTGCGCCGCAACTGGAAGAGGCTGCGCGTACACTGGGCGCTTCGTCGTTCACGGCGTTTTGCCGGGTAACGCTACCGATTATCTTCCCGGCATTGGGCGCGGCGTTTGCGCTGGTGTTTCTGGATGCGATGAAGGAATTGACGGCGACGTTGCTGCTGAGTCCGACCGGACTGAATACATTGGCAACCGAGGTTTGGGCGCATACCGCGAATGTCGAGTTTGCGGCGGCGGCGCCTTATGCGGCGTTGTTGATTTTGGTGTCGGGGCTGCCGGTTTATCTGCTGACCACTCGGATGTATCTGAGCCGCTGAGATCGCCTTCGCGAGCAAGCCCGCTCCCACATTTTGATCGCATTCCGGCGCTGGAACTCGGTCAACATGTGGGAGCGGGCTTGCTCGCGAAAGGGCCCTTAATTACACCATCAAGCCCTGAACTGCCCCAGACTCGCCTTCAGCTGCGCCGCCAGACCATCCAGCACCTTGCCACTCGCCGTGGTTTCCACCACCGCCTGAGCCGCTTTCTCGGCTTGCGCATGAATCGTCTCGACCCGCCCACGCACCGCCTGTGCACCTTGCGCCTGATGCGCCGCCGCCTGCGTTGCCAGACCAATGGCTGCATGCACTTGCTCGACCGACGCCTGCACTGACTGCTGCAAGCGCGCGCTGTCACGCAATACCAGCAAGCCTTCGCTGGCCTGACGCCCGGCCTGGCCGATCGCCTCGACCGCCTCACGCGCACCCTGCTGCAACGCGACGATGTGCGCCTGGATATCGCCGGTAGAGCTTTGTGTCTTGCTGGCCAATGCGCGAACCTCGTCCGCCACCACCGCAAACCCGCGCCCGGTCTCGCCTGCCCGTGCCGCCTCGATGGCGGCGTTGAGCGCGAGCAGGTTGGTCTGCTCGGCAATCCCGTGAATCACCGTCAGCACCACTTCGATCTGCTCGCTCTGCTGCGCCAGCCGCTCGATGACTTTCGCCCCGGTATCGACCTGCCCCGCCAGCGCCTCGATCAGGCTGCCGACCTTGGCGGAGGTGCGGGTGTTTTCGTCGGTGGCCTGGCGAATATCCACAACCTGTTTCAAAGCCGCTTGCATCGCATGGCTTTCCGATTGCGCCTCGTCAGCCATTTGCGACAACGCGCGCAGACTCTCTGCCACCTCATCACGCTGCATGCCCGCCGCTGCATCCGCACCGGCATTGCGCAGCGTCATCGCGCCGATTTCCACGCCGGTACGCTGCGCGACATCGCCTGCCTCGCGCACGATCGGCTGCAACTTATCCACAAAACGATTGACCGCCGAGGCCATGTCGCCGATTTCATCTTTGCTGTTGATCTGTACACGCTTGGTCAGATCCCCCTCGCCCGCCGCCAGATCATCCATCGCGGCGTTGAGCATCTTCAGGCGATTGACCACTCGATGACCGAGCACGACGGCCAGTAGCAGCAGCACGCCGCAGCCAACCAGCGCCAGGCCCATGCCGATCCGCCACCGCAGGGTCGCTGCTGCTTCTTGAACAGTATTGGCGGTGTTGGCTTTCATTTCGACGGCCGTTGACTGCGCCGATTGCAGGCGCGCCTGCATGGCTTTGGCACTGTCTGCTGCTGCGCCTTTCAGGCTGTCGCCGACCAACTGGTCACTGCTGGCGATCAGCGCGGAGAAACGCTTGTCCAGTGCCGCCAGATCGGTTTCCACCGACGCCGTGGAAACACCCATCAGCACCTTGCCGATTTCCACGCCATTGGGATTGATCGAGGCCTCAAGGTAGTAAACCGACGGATCGTTTTTCGCCGCATCCAGCACCTTATCCAGCGCACGTTCGCCCTGGCCTTTTTCCAGCAGGGCCTTGTTGATCGGATTTTCGCGGTTGAGATAACGCGTCAGATGCTGGCCGGTGGCGTCGTCGTAGACCACGAACAGCACGTTGGGATTGCGCTGGGCGCGGCGGGCGAACTCGGACAGAGTTGGAACGTCGCTGTCCCACATGGCACGCGGAGCCACCGAGGCGAGCAATTGCGCCATGTCATTGGCCGAGTCCTTCAGATCCTTTTCCAGCGTCGCACGCAGTTGCGCCTGCTCGTCTTTCAGTCGCGAAGACAGGCCGGCAGTAAGCCGCTGACGCGTGCTGGCAGACAAGGCATCGAGACTTGACGTGACTTCACGCCCGGCCTGCTCCAGCTCGCCGGAGAGTTTCTGGCTGTCGGCACCCAGACGCAGCGCCAAATCAGCTTCCAGCGCGGTGACGGTGCTCCGCGTCAGGGCAACGGCCACCAACACCTGCACCAAAAGAGCGATACCAAGGGTAACGAACACGGGCCGCAACAAACGGCTTTGTAACAGTGAGAGAACGGCCGACACTGTGAATCCCTCTACTTCTGACGCCATTAATTTGATGGCACTCTTGTAGACAGATTCACAGCAAAGGTCATGCCGTCCAACAGGCATAAACGACAAAGGCCCCGGTTAAGGGGCCTTTGTGTTTTTACATCAACGACTTATCAAGCAAACGGATGACGCAGAACGATGGTTTCGTTGCGGTCCGGGCCCGTCGAAATAATGTCGATCGGCGCGCCGATCAGCTCTTCAACGCGTTTGATGTAGGCACGAGCGTTAGCTGGCAGCTCTTCCAGGGTCTTGGCGCCCACGGTCGATTCGGTCCAGCCTGGCACTTCTTCGTATACAGGCTGCAGGCCTACGTAGCTGTCAGCGTCCGTTGGCGCAACGGCGTTGCCTTGCGCATCTTTGTAGCCAACGCAAATGTTGATGGTTTCCAGACCATCGAGGACGTCCAGCTTGGTCAGGCAGATGCCCGAGATGCTGTTCACGTCGATAGCGCGACGCAGGATAACGGCATCGAACCAGCCGCAACGACGGGCACGGCCGGTGGTCGCGCCGAACTCGTGACCTTGCTTGGCCAGGTGTGCGCCGACGTCGTCGAACAGCTCAGTCGGGAACGGACCCGAACCGACGCGAGTGGTGTAAGCCTTGGTGATACCCAGGATGTAGTCGAGGAACATCGGGCCAACGCCGGAACCGGTCGCCACCCCACCAGCGGTGGTGTTGGAGCTGGTCACGTACGGGTAGGTACCGTGGTCGATGTCGAGCAACGAACCCTGGGCGCCTTCGAACATGATGTCTTTGCCGGCGCGACGCAGGTCGTGCAGCTCGGCGGTGACGTCGAGCATCAGCGGCTTGAGCAGCTCAGCGTATTCCTTGCACTCGGCCAGGGTCTTTTCGAACTCGATGGCCGGTTCTTTGTAGTAACCGACCAGCATGAAGTTGTGGTAGTCCACCAGTTCACGCAGCTTGTCTTCGAAACGCGGCATGTTCAGCAGGTCGCCAACACGCAGGCCACGACGGGCAACCTTGTCTTCGTACGCCGGGCCGATGCCGCGACCGGTGGTACCGATCTTCAGCTCGCCACGGGCCTTTTCACGGGCCTGGTCCAGCGCCACGTGGAAGGACAGGATCAGCGGGCAGGACGGGCTGATACGCAGACGCTCACGCACCGGTACGCCTTTCTCTTCCAGCTTGGTGATCTCGCGCAGCAGGGCGTCAGGTGCAACCACCACGCCGTTGCCGATCAGGCACTGCACGCCTTCGCGCAGCACGCCCGACGGGATCAGGTGCAGGACGGTTTTTTCGCCGTCGATCACCAGTGTGTGGCCAGCGTTGTGGCCACCTTGGTAGCGCACTACGGCGGCAGCATGTTCGGTCAGCAGATCAACGATCTTGCCTTTGCCCTCATCACCCCATTGGGTGCCCAGGACTACGACATTCTTACCCATAACACTTGTCCTCATTCGCGCAAACTTGGTGCCGGCGATGGCCGGCAGGAAAACTCAAGAAGCCAGTGGCGATACTTGCCAAAGCCCGTTCTGCTGAATCAATTGCCGGTCGCAGTCCGCATCACGGGCGGCGGCCAAAGGTTGTCCAGGCAACGCCTGAACGACACGCTGACCCTCACTGCGCAACTGGCAAACCTGCTGCCAGAGTGCCGCATCCGTACTGTCAGGCATCCAGATACCGCCAGACGGTAGCTCGATCTCAGCACGCCCCAGGGTCACCAGGGTTTTCAAATCGGTGGAAAAACCAGTTGCCGGACGGGCGCGACCGAAGTCGGCACCGATGTCGTCATAGCGACCGCCCTGAGCAATGGACTGGCCAACGCCCGGCACGAACACGGCGAACACCACACCGGTGTGGTAGTGGTAGCCACGCAGCTCGCCCAGATCGAAGTACAGCGGCAAATCAGGGAAACGCACCGACAACCGCTCGGCGATCGCCAGCAAATCTTCCAGCGCCGCCAGCACCGGGACCGGCGCATTGGCCAGACGCTCGCGGGCAGCACTCAACACTTCACGGCCGCCACACAGGTCGACCAGCGCCCGCAACATGCCGGACAAGTCGGCCGGCAAGCCTTCGGTCAAGGTAATGACCTCGTCGATGGCCTTGCGTTGCAAGGCATCGAACAACTGCTGCTCGACTTCACCGGACAGACCGGCGGCACGCGCCAGACCCCGATAGATGCCGACATGACCGAGGTCCATGTGCACATCCGGCACGTCGGCCAGTTGCAGCATGGCCAGCATCAGGCTGATCACTTCAACGTCGCTGCTCGGGCTGGCGTCCCCGTACAACTCGGCGCCCAACTGGATCGGGCTGCGCGAGGACGACAGTGCACGCGGCTGGGCGTGCAGCACGCTACCGGCATAGCACAAACGGCTCGGGCCTTCGCGCCGCAGGGTGTGCGCATCGATGCGCGCCACTTGCGGCGTGATGTCGGCACGGAAACCCATCTGCCGGCCCGATTGCGGGTCGATGACCTTGAAGGTACGCAGATCCAGGTCCTGGCCCGCGCCGGTCAGCAGGGATTCCAGGTACTCGATATGGGGAGTCACGACAAACTCGTAACCCCAGCTCTGGAACAGATCCAACACCTGACGACGCGCGACTTCAATGCGCGCCGCTTCCGGTGGCAGTACTTCTTCGATGCCATCTGGCAGCAGCCAGCGGTCTACCGTTGCCATTACGCCATTCCCCTTTGATCCGGGCGGCCAGCCTGCGGGCGAGCCTTGAGTGAAGCAGAAAATGACCGATCCGTTCAAAACGCACGCGCATGAACGACGCGGCGAAAGGCCTGTTACCGGCTTCGCCCATCACTTTCCTCGAAATACTCTCGGGCCATTCAACCCGATGCCTGCAACAAAAAACAGCAATCAAACGTGCAGACGCAAAAAAGCCGGGAATTTCCCGGCTGCCGCATCATACACACGTTTTCCCAAAGGATCACCCCGCCCGAGGTTTTAGCCGCCGGGCGGAGTGATTCAGGTCAACGGCGTATCAAGGCTTGGACTTTTCCAGGTAACGGAAAAAGTCGCTGCTTGGGTCGAGGACCAGTACGTCGGACTTGTTCGCGAAGCTTTCACGGTAGGCACGCAGGCTACGATAGAAACCGTAGAACTCCTGATCCTGACCGTAGGCCTTGGAGTAGATCGCTGCGGCCTGGGCGTCGCCGTCACCGCGAATCTCTTCGGACTCACGATAGGCTTCGGCCAGCAGCACGCGGCGCTGACGATCGGCGTCGGCACGGATGCCTTCAGCCAGCTCGTTACCCTTGGCGCGGTGCTCGCGAGCTTCACGCTCACGCTCGGTGCTCATACGTTCGAACACGCTGCGGTTTACTTCTTTCGGCAGATCAATAGCCTTGACCCGGACATCGACGACTTCGATACCCAGCTCTTTTTCCGCCATTTTGTTCAGCGACGCGGTGATGTCAGCCATCAGTGCGTCACGCTCACCCGACACCACTTCGTGCAGGGTGCGCTTACCGAACTGATCACGCAGACCGGATTCCAGACGACGGGACAAACGCTCGTCGGCGATTTGCTTGAGGCCGGAAGTCGCGGTGTAGAAGCGCTCGGCATCTTTCACGCGCCACTTGGCGTAGGCATCGACCATCACGGCTTTCTTTTCCAGGGTCAGGAAACGCTGTGTCGGTGCATCCAGCGTCATCAGACGTGCGTCGAATTTACGCACCTGGTTAACGAAAGGCACCCGCACATGCAGACCCGGCTGCACATCGGCCTGAACCACACGACCGAATTGCAACAGCACCGCACGCTCGGTCTGAGCCACGATATAGAAGCAGTTCCAGCCCACCAGTACTACAACGACGCCAACAATAAGGGCGATCAGCGATTTATTGCTCATCAGCGGGTCTCCCTTGTGCGCGATTGCGGCAGGTCAGTGACATGCGGCGTGACGTCCGTGTTGTTGCTGGCGGCAGCCGAACCGGTGACCGGCGCATTGCTGCCCGAACTGTTCTGAATCATTTTGTCCAACGGCAGGTAAAGCAGGTTGCTCTGGCCGTTCTTGTTGCCGGTCACGAGTACCTTGCTGGTGCTGCTGAAGACTTCCTGCATGGTGTCCAGGTACAGACGCTGGCGGGTGACTTCAGGTGCCTTGCGATACTCGGCGACCAGTTTGGTAAAGCGATCGGCTTCACCCTTGGCGCGCGAGACGGTTTCGTCACGGTAACCGTTGGCATCCTCGAGGATGCGCTGGGCCTGACCACGGGCTTCCGGCACGACGCCGTTGGCGTAGGTTTCAGCCTGGTTGCGCGAGCGCTGCTCGTCTTCACGGGCGCGGATCACATCGTCAAAGGCCTCCTGCACTTCACGCGGTGCCGCTGCGCTCTGTACGTTGACCTGAGTGACGGTGATACCGGTGCGATAGGTATCGAGGAAGCGTTGCAGGCGTTCCTTGATTTCGCTGGCCATCAACTCACGACCTTCGGTCAGCACCTGGTCCATGGCGGTGGAACCCACCACATGGCGCAGGGCGCTGTCGGTCGCATGCTGCAGGCTGATTTCCGGCTGATCGACGTTCAGCACAAAATCCTGCAGGTTGCTGATCTTGTACTGCACGGTCAACGGCACTTCGACGATGTTCTCGTCTTCGGTCAGCATCTGGCCCTGCTTGGTGTACGCACGCTCACGCGTGACGTTTTCCATGTACTTTTTGTCGATCGGCGGGAAGTAGATGTTCAGGCCCGGGCCGACAGTCTCGTAGTACTTGCCGAAGCGCAGCACCACGGCCTGCTCCTGCTCGTCCACCACGTAGACCGCGCTGTACAGCCAGACAGCCGCCAGCACAACGAGGCCGATGCCGAGCAGACCGCCGAAGCCGCCGCCGCTCCTGCCCGAGCCACCGCCATCATCACCACCGCGTTTCTTACCACCACCGAACAACCCGTTCAGGCTTTCCTGCAGCTTTCGGAAGGCCTCGTCGAGATCCGGTGGCCCCTTGCGGTCGCCGTTATTGCGGCGCTTGCCACCCCAAGGATCCTGATTATTCGAGTTGCCACCCGGCTCATTCCAAGCCATAGCGCTCTCCATCTGATAAAGCAAAGACGCACCCACGGCGCGCCGACCAATGCTACAGAATGCCTGCCGTTGCGGCACAACCGCTTTTTCAGGCTTTTATTGCAAAGTGTGTTGCTCGATGAATTCCATCGGCTGCAATCCTTCGCGGCTTACCAGTCGATTCAGCTCGACACGGGGCAAACGAACGGCCAGCAGACTGATGCCTTCTTCGTCATGCTCTTCTTTCTGCACCGCACCGAGTTCGAAAAACTGCGCACGCAGTCGGGCGAATCGTTGCGGCAAGCGCAATGTACCGATGAACAAATCACTGCCAAGTAATTCGGCGATGGCTTGTTCAAGCAATTCCAGACCACTGCCATCACGTGCCGAAAGCCAGACCCGCTGGGGCTTGCCGTTTTCGTCGCGCTGGATTTGTGGCTCAACGCCTTCAAGCAAATCGAGTTTGTTATAGACCTCGAGTATCGGCAAGTCCTGGGCACCGATCTCGCCCAGCACCACCATCACCTGCTCGATCTGCAACATGCGATCCGGTTCCGCCGCATCGATCACGTGCAACAGCAGGTCGGAGTTCGCCGACTCTTCGAGGGTAGACCGAAATGCTTCGACCAGCTTGTGCGGCAAGTGACGAATGAAGCCCACCGTATCCGCCAGGACAATCGGCCCCAGGTCGTCCAGATCCAGACGACGCAGGGTCGGGTCCAGCGTGGCGAACAACTGGTCAGCCGCGTACACGTCGGATTTCGTCACGTTGTTGAAGAGAGTGGATTTACCGGCGTTGGTATATCCCACCAGCGACACGGTCGGAATGTCCGCACGGGAGCGGCCACGCCGCGATTGCTCGCGCTGGCTGCGCACTTTCTCCAGCCGGCCCTTGATCTGGCGCAAGCGGACCCGCAGCAGACGGCGGTCGGTCTCCAGCTGGGTTTCACCCGGACCGCGCATGCCGATGCCGCCACCCTGACGCTCAAGGTGAGTCCAGCCGCGAACCAGGCGGGTGCTCATGTGGTCAAGCTGGGCCAGTTCGACCTGGAGCTTGCCTTCATGGGTACGGGCGCGTTGGGCGAAAATATCGAGAATCAGACCGGTACGGTCGATCACGCGACACTCGAAAACACGTTCGAGGTTACGTTCCTGACTGGGCGTGAGGATGTGATTGAAAATCACCAGATCGGCTTCTTCAGCTTTGACCAGGTCGCGCAGTTCCTCGACCTTGCCACTGCCAATCAGGTATTTGGCGGTTGGCCGATGACGCGGCACGTTAAAAAACGCAACGGTCTCGGCGCCGGCCGAATTAGCCAATTCCTGAAACTCCTGCGGATCTTCGCGCGCCTCAGGGTCCTGTCCATCCAAGTGAACGAGGATTACTCGTTCACCACCACCGTGGCGCTCAAAGAACAAAGGAGACTCCTATCAGGCGTTACCCGGTGCAGGATCAGCGTCGCCCTGTTCACTTTCGGCGGCACTTGGCAGACGAATTGGACGAACCGGCACTACTGTCGAGATAGCGTGTTTGTAAACCATTTGGCTCACGGTGTTTTTCAGCAGGATCACGAACTGGTCGAACGACTCGATCGTGCCTTGCAGTTTGATACCGTTGACCAGGTAGATGGAAACCCCAACTTTCTCTTTACGTAAAGTATTCAGGTAAGGGTCTTGTAGCGAATGCCCTTTTGACATGTGCCGCACTCCTTTAAGGATTCAATAATAAAAAATAGGTAATTCAGATGGCTTTGGCCGCCACACCCCCAAGGATAGACGGCAATTGCAAGGACTCAGCTCAATATGGAGATGGTCCCAAGGTATTTCAAGGCGCGTGGCAGATTGTCGCAATCAAGACTGTCCAGCCAGTGTATATCTTCCCAGCTGCGCAGCCAGGTGAACTGGCGTTTGGCCAATTGGCGCGTGGCAATGATGCCGCGCTCCTGCATTTCAGCCAACGTCAGCTTGCCATCCAGGTAGTCCCAGACTTGGCGGTAGCCTACCGCACGTATAGACGGCAACCCTGAATGCAGGTCACTTCTTTTACGCAGGGCTACGACCTCGTCGATGAACCCCTGTTCCAACATATTTGTGAATCTTTGTTTAATGCGCTCGTGCAGTACCTGACGATTTGCCGGGGCAATGGCCAAGTTCGCGACAGTATAGGGCAATTGTTGCAGTCCCGAAGCGGCTGCTTCAGTACTTTGCGCAGATTGTTGCTGGCGCAGCGCGGTCATGCTCTGACCGCTGACTCGATAAACTTCCAGCGCGCGACTCAGGCGCTGCGGATCGTTCGGGTGAATCCGTGCCGCTGACACCGGATCAATAATCGCCAATTGATCGTGCAGGGCTTGCCAGCCAAGGCGTGCAGCCTCGTCCTCGATCTGCGCGCGGACTTCTGGATCGGCGGCCGGCATATCTGCCAGACCTTCGACCAAAGCCTTGTAATAGAGCATCGTGCCGCCCACCAGCAGCGGGATTTTTCCGCGCGCGGTGATTTCAGCCATGGCTTGCAGAGCATCGCGACGGAAATCTGCAGCGGAATAGGCTTCAGCCGGATCGAGGATATCGATCAAACGGTGCGGATATTCCGCCAGCAATTCCTTCGAAGGCTTGGCGGTGCCGATGTCCATGCCGCGATAGACCAGTGCCGAATCGACACTGATCAACTCGCACGGCAGCACCTTGGTCAGCTCGATGGCCAGGTCGGTCTTGCCCGCAGCGGTCGGGCCCATCAGGAAAATCGCGGGAGGGAGCTGGCTCATCAACGACCGCGCAGAAACAGTTTGTCCAGATCGTCCAGACCCAATTGGGTCCATGTCGGTCGGCCATGGTTGCATTGACCGCTGCGCTCGGTGTTTTCCATGTCACGCAGCAGGCCGTTCATTTCCGGCAGGGCCAAACGCCGGTTGGCGCGGATCGCGCCGTGGCAAGCCATGGTGCCGAGCAATTCGTTGAGGTGCGCCTGGATCCGGTCACTGGTGCCGTACTCCATCAGATCCGACAGCACATCGCCAACCAGGCGGTTGGCTTCGGCCTGTTTCAGCAAAGCCGGAATCTGACGGATTGCCAGGGTTTCCGGGCCCAGCCGCTGCAGTTCGAAGCCCAGACGCTGGAACCATGCGGCGTGTTCTTCAGCGCAATCGGCTTCACGCTGACTGACCGCCAGCGATTCCGGCACCAGCAACGGCTGACCGCTGAGGCCCTCGCTGGCCATGGCGATTTTCAGGCGCTCGTACATGATCCGCTCGTGAGCGGCATGCATGTCCACCAGCACCAGTCCTTGGGCGTTTTCGGAAAGAATGTAGATACCTTTCAACTGCGCCAAGGCATAGCCGAGCGGCGGAATGTCTTCCTGACCGGCCGGCAATGCGTTGGCGTTCGCCTCAGGCAACGGCGCAAAAAACTCGCGATACGCAGCCTGAGCTTCAGCAACCGGCACGGCTGATTGCGGGCGCGGCGTGTATTGATACTGATAAGCGCCGCCAGCACTGGCACCGGACGAGGTATTGAACGCCGGTTGCGCCTGCGGTTGTTCCAGCAGCGCATTGGCTGCCAGGCGCATTTCACCCTGAGGGCCGAACTCGCCGGCATCGAGGCCCGTAGGCCGCACGACAGCGGTGGTCACGGAGCCGGCAAGCTGATCTTCCGGACGCACGTCGCCCAACGCGCGGTGCAGCGTGCCATAAAGGAAGTCATGCACCATGCGCCCGTCACGGAAGCGCACTTCGTGTTTGGTCGGGTGCACGTTGACGTCGACCGCCGCCGGATCGACTTCGAAAAACAGCGCAAAGGTCGGGTGACGGCCGTTGAACAGCACGTCGCGATACGCCTGACGCACCGCGTGAGCGACCAGTTTGTCGCGCACCGCGCGGCCGTTTACAAAGAAATACTGCAGATCCGCCTGGCTGCGGTTGAAGGTTGGCAATCCGACCCAGCCCCACAGGTGCAGGCCATTGCGCTCGATCTCGATCGGCAGCGCCTGCTCCAGGAAGCCGGAACCACATATCGCCGCCACACGCCTGGCGCGGGCCGCATCATCGTGGGCCTCGTGCAGGCTGAGAATGGTCTTGCCGTTATGTCGCAGGTGGAAAGCCACGTCGAAACGCGCCAGCGCCAGACGTTTGATCACTTCTTGCAGGTGATCGAATTCGGTTTTTTCGGTCTTGAGGAATTTGCGTCGTGCCGGCGTGTTGAAGAACAAGTCGCGAACTTCCACCGAGGTTCCGACCGGATGCGCCGCTGGTTGCACTCGGGGCGCCATGTCGCGGCCTTCGGTTTCCACCTGCCAGGCCTGGTCAGCGTCAAGGGTGCGCGAGGTCAGCGTCAGGCGCGCCACGGAGCTGATCGACGCCAGTGCCTCACCGCGGAAACCGAGACTCATCACTTGTTCAAGGTCTTCAAGGTTGCGGATCTTGCTGGTGGCATGACGGGCCAGGGCCAGCGGCAGGTCATCGGCGGAAATCCCGCTGCCGTCGTCACGCACGCGCAGCAGTTTGACGCCGCCCTGTTCGACGTCGACATCAATCCGTCTGGCGCCGGAGTCGAGGCTGTTTTCCAGCAGTTCCTTGATTACCGAGGCCGGGCGTTCGACCACCTCACCGGCGGCAATCTGGTTCGCCAGTCGGGGGCTGAGCAGTTCGATGCGGGCAGCAGCATTCAACACTTCGTTCATTCTTTGGACGCCAGTTCGGTGCCGGGAATGGTCAAGTGCTGACCGACTTTGAGCTCGTCGCTTTTCAGGTTGTTGGCGGCGCGCAGCGTGGCCGGCGACACCTGATAGCGCACGCCGATCATTGCCAGCGTTTCGCCCGGGCCGACGCGGTGATCGCGCGGGCCCTGGGCGATCTTGCCGGAATCACGCAGCCAGGCGATGTAAGTGCCCGGTGGCGGATTCTGCTGGAAAAACTGGCGCACGCCGCTGCTGATCGAACGCGCCAGCGCTTGCTGGTGGCTCGATGCGGAAAGTTTGTTCGCTTCGTTGGCGTTGGAGATAAACCCGGTTTCGACCAGGATCGACGGAATGTCCGGCGACTTCAACACCATGAACCCGGCCTGCTCCACACGCTGTTTGTGCAGCGGCGTGACGCGGCCGATGTTGGTCAGGACTTTCTGCCCGACATTGAGGCTGGAGGTCAGCGAGGCGGTCATCGACAGGTCGAGCAATACGCCGGCGAGCATGCGGTCCTTGTCGTCGAGGCTGACGTTGCCGGCACCGCCGATCAGGTCGGAACGGTTTTCGCTGTCGGCCAGCCAACGAGCGGTCTCCGACGTCGCGCCGCGATCAGACAGGGCAAACACCGACGCACCGAAGGCCGCTGCAGATGGCGCGGCGTCGGCATGAATCGACACAAACAGGTCGGCGCCTTTTTTGCGGGCGATTTCAGTACGGCCGCGGAGCGGGATGAAGTAGTCGCCGGTACGGGTCAATTCGGCGCGGAAGCCTTTCATGCCGTTGACCTGACGCTGCAGTTCACGGGCGATCTGCAGCACCACGTCTTTCTCACGCTGACCGCGCGAGCCGGATGCACCCGGGTCTTCGCCACCGTGGCCGGCGTCGATCACCACCACAATGTCACGCTTGCCGGCCGGGGCTGGCGGCAGTTTGATAGCCGGTTCGGTCGGGGTTACCGGCACCGCAGGCACGGTCGCCAACTGCGGCGTTGGTGCCGGCGGCGGTGCGGCGTCGGCCGGGTTGTCGAACAGATCGACCACCAGACGGTTGCCGTACTGCGCGTTGGGCGCCAGCGAGAAGCTTTTCGGGGTAACGGCTTTCTTCAGGTCGATGACCACGCGCAGATCGGTCGGCGTACGCTGGGCCGAACGCATCGCGGTGATCGGCGTGTTCGCGGTCTGCACATTCAGCGGCGCACCGAGGGTAGCGCCGTTGATGTCGATCACCAGCCGGTCCGGCGCGGTCAGGGTGAAGACGCTGTGCTGCACCGGGCCGCTCAGGTCAAAGACCAGTCGCGTGTTGTCCGGCGCCCGCCACAGGCGCACGCTGTTGACCTTTGAGTCGGCCACAGCGTTGACGGTTACTGCCATCAACATCAGTCCAGCGGCAGCCACCAACGCGCGAAAGCGCATACCAAACCCCATCATTTAATTGGATTCCAACGCCAAAGCGGCACACCAGGCCTCGCCACGCGAGCCCTGGGATAAAATTTTCAGCGAACGCCCGCTGTCTTGCGGGCTAATGGTAATGGTCAGGTCAGGCTTTGGCAAAAAGCCTGCACCTTTATCGGGCCATTCAATCAGACACATCGCATCGTCTTCGAAATAGTCACGGATGCCGAGAAACTCCAGCTCTTCCGGATCGACCAGGCGATACAGGTCAAAGTGGAAGGCGCGGACGTCACCGATTTCGTAGGGTTCGACCAAGGTGAAGGTCGGACTTTTTACCGCACCGACATGGCCCAGCCCGCGAATGATGCCCCGCGACAGGGTGGTTTTGCCCATGCCCAGGTTGCCTTCGAGAAAAATCAGGCCATGGCCCTGGGTCACGCGGGCGATCCGTGCACCAAAGTCGCTCATGGCCTGCTCATCGGCCAGGTACAGGGTTACTTCAGACACGGTGCTTGCTCCTCCAACAACTGACGAATGGCTGGAATCAGATCACTGGCCGCCAGCCCACGGCCGAATTTACCTTGTTGCAGACCGGCATTGGCATGCAGCCAGACGGCCAGGCAAGCGGCCTCGAAACCGTCCATGCCTTGCGCCAGCAGCGCGCCAGTCAAACCGGCCAGCACATCACCCAGCCCGGCGGTGGCCATGGCCGGATGCCCCTGATGACACAACACCAGACGGCCATCGGGATGCGCGATCAGGCTGCCCGCGCCTTTCAACACAACCACTGCCTTATATTTATTGCTCAACGCCAGCGCCGCTGCCGGACGATTTGCCTGAACTTCGGCGGTGCCGATACCCAGCAGACGCGCTGCCTCGCCCGGATGCGGGGTGATCACGCAATCCTTGGGCAACTCGACGAAACCGCTGGCCAGCAGGTTCAGTGCGTCGGCGTCCCACACTTGCGGCAAGGCTGCGTTGGCCGCCGCTGACAGCAACGCACGCCCCCAACTGGCCTGACCGAGGCCAGGCCCGACGACCAGCGTCGAGACTTTTTCCAGCAAAGCCATCAACTGATTGGCCGACGATGTTCCGAGTGTCATGACCTCCGGGACACGAGTCAGCGCTGCCGGCACATGTTCGGGACGGGTCGCCAGCGAAACCATGCCTGCGCCGCTGCGCAGGGCCGTTTCGGTGCTGAGCAGGATCGCTCCGCCAAATCCGTGGTCGCCACCGATCAGCAGCACATGGCCGAAACGGCCCTTGTGCGCAGTTGGTGCACGCGCCGCCAGCCTCGGAAGATTAGCTGTATTGAGCCGTCGGGCGATGACCGGAATGTCACGATAGATGTCGGCGCTTGCTTGCAGATCATTAAACAGCAAAGAGCCAACATGATCCGCTGCGTCTCCAGTGAACAAGCCGAGTTTCAGCCCGATAAAGGTCACCGTCAGATCGGCTCGCACGGCGACACCCAGCACGTGCCCTGTGTCAGCACTCAGCCCGGAAGGGATATCGACAGCTGTCACCGGCAAACCGCTGGCGTTGATTGCTTTGATCGCCGACACGTAAGGCTCGCGCACATCCCCGCTCAGACCTGTGCCGAGCAATGCATCGAGAATGACGCCACACAGTTCACTTTGAGGCTGCCAGCCTTGCACCGCGACACCTTCCGCCAGCGCCTCGGCATGGGCCAACGCCGCATCACCCTGCAATCGCTGTGGATCGCCGACCGCCAACACCCGCACGTGCCAACCGGCCCGCTGCGCCAATGCTGCGACCAGATAACCGTCCCCCGCATTGTTGCCATGCCCGGCCAGCACCGTCAGTTCAGTCGCCGCCGGCCACTGCCGAACCAGCGCCCGCCACGTCGCATGCGCCGCGCGCTGCATCAATTCGAAACCCGGCGTACCGGCGGCAATCAGCCGTGCATCGAGTTCGCGCACCTGTGCGGCGCCATACAGCGCGTCGGGTAATTCATCTTTCGTGTGCGGCATGCGTCTTCAGGCTCCGATGTCTGGCAGAATTATACGCACCTCAGCTCCGGTTTCTCTCGCCTCATGTCCGCCATCACTACAGATCTGCCCGCCCTCGCCCAATCGATCAAGGATTGGGGCCGCGAGCTGGGCTTCCAGCAAGTTGGCATCAGCGGCCTCGATCTGGCCGAGCATGAGCAGCACCTTGCGCGCTGGCTAGAGGCTGGCTACCACGGCGAAATGGACTACATGGGCGCCCATGGCAGCAAACGCTCGCACCCCGAAGAATTGGTGCCGGGCACTTTGCGCGTGGTGTCGCTGCGCATGGACTACCTGCCGGGCGATACCGAAATGGCCAAACGCCTGGCTGAGCCGGAAAAGGCTTACGTGTCGCGTTATGCCTTGGGCCGCGATTACCACAAATTGATCCGTAAACGTGTTCAACAATTGGCCGACAGGATTCAGGCACAGATCGGCCCCTTCGGTTTTCGCGCCTTCGTTGACAGCGCTCCGGTGCTGGAGAAAGCCATCGCCGAACAGGCCGGGCTGGGCTGGATCGGTAAAAACACGTTGGTGTTGAATCGCAAGGCCGGCAGTTATTTCTTCCTGAGTGAATTATTCGTCGACCTGCCATTGCCCGTGGATGAACCGCACAGTAGCGAACATTGCGGCCGCTGCACGGCGTGTCTCGATATCTGCCCGACCAACGCGTTCGTTGGCCCTTACGTGCTGGACGCGCGTCGCTGCATTTCGTACCTGACCATCGAACTGAAGAGCGCGATTCCCGAAGATCTGCGTGGGTTGATCGGCAATCGGGTATTCGGCTGCGATGACTGCCAGATCGTCTGCCCGTGGAACCGCTTCGCCAAACCGTCCGGCGAAAGCGATTTCAAGCCAAGACACAATCTCGACAACGCGCAACTGGCCGAACTGTTCATGTGGGATGAAGACACGTTTCTCAGCAACACCGAAGGCTCGCCGCTGCGCCGCGCCGGGTATGAGCGCTGGTTGCGCAATCTGGCGGTGGGGCTGGGCAACGCGCCTTCAACGATTCCGGTGCTGGAAGCGCTGAAGGCACGACGGGATTATCCGTCAGAACTGGTCAGGGAGCATGTGGAGTGGGCGTTGCGTCAACACTCGCTGTAGTTCATAACCATCAGATACCTGAAGTCGGTACTTTATTAACCCACGCTTGAAGTAGAAAAATTCATATGGCCAGGCTCCCCACCGTCCAGCTCGGATCGTGAATCCCAAGCTGCACGACGTGACAGTGTTTAGTCTCGTTGTTCACCAGGTAAAAGAGCCGAGCCCCACCCCCTATCCGCGCGTGCATATGGTCGTAACCCAAGTGCATGCTTCTCGGGTAATAGGCCTTGTAATGGGGATAAGGTTCCAGAAGGCTTCCCGGATACGCCCGGACAGCCTCACTGGGTTTGACATTGCCTCTGACAGCGGCTTCGAAGTCGGCATATCGGGTTCTTCCGACGTTGCCAGGCTTGCCATCTGGCAGGCTGTTGAAACCGGGTTGTTCGGTCAGCCTCCATTCAGTTGGCGGCTCCGCCTGCGCGGCAGCACCTCTCGCTCCGCTTGACTTGGCGCTTCCCTTCTTATGCGGCATGCCGAACGTCGCGTACTCCTTTTCAACGATCCTGACTGGTGGCTCGTCAGCCAGTTTCACAAGATAGGCGCGCGGCTTCAGTGTTTGCGCGACGGCCTGTCGAACCGCCAGTGCACCGGCAGCAGCCGACGCAATACCCAGCCCCATGCTCACCCAGCCGAGTATTTCGCCAACCCGGGATTGCGGGTCATACGCATACGCTACCTCACTACCGATGGCCGTCACTCCAGACGCGATGCCCAACCCCATGGCCAACAGGGATAACGGTGTGGCTGCACCCAGAGTCACGACGCTGGCGACTATCCCCAAGAAACCCAGGGCGATCCCCGCAATCGATTGCCAGGAGACATGTCCCGTAGGGTCAATGCGATTGACCGGATCGCCCAGGCAGTAGGCATAAGCATTCACACCGCCCGCACCAAACGGACTCATGCTGTCGGGGCTGGTGAACCGCATCAGGGTCGGGCTGTAGGCCCGGTAACCGTTGCCGAGCAGGTACAGGCCTGTGACGGTATCCAGTTGCTCGCCGTTGAAACCCGCGAGACTGAACAACCCGCCTTCGGCAGCATGATGCCCATAAGGGCTGTAAGCGGTGTCTTGCCATTGCGCCCCATCCAGCTGGGTCAACACACTCTGTTGTTGATCCGTGCCGAAGATCCGGCTGCCTGCGTCCGCTCCGAATTGCTGCTGCCCCAGTAACCACCCGTCATTACGCACGACACTGCATGAATCGGCGCCGCGGATTTCGCTGCTGACGGTGGAGTGGTGATAGTAGCGCTGCAAATCCGGCATTCGCGGTTGCGACAGTTCGACGATTCGGTCAAAGCCGTCGTAATGGAAACCCCGCAGCACTTCGCCTCGTGCGTTGTTCACTTGAGACAGCCGACCGAAGGCGTCATAAGTCAGGGTACGCGACTGATCGTCCTTGATCATCCGGCCGTTGGCGTCGTACTCCAGAGTGACCGGCGCGGGATAGTCAGCATGGGAGTGCGTCACGCCAATGAGCTGCGCCGGATCGACTTCGCTGAAAATGAAGGTCGTCAGATTGGTGCCTTGGGGAAAGGTGGTTTGCAGTGTCAGGATGTTATCCAGCGCGTCGAAGGTGAATATTTGCCGGACAATTTCCTTGCCGTAGGGATCCCGTGGCCGCTGGCTGCCATCACAGTCGTAACGCGTGAGGCGTCCGCGCGCATCGTAAGTGAATCGCTCATCGCGCAGCACAAATGCGCCGCGCTTCAAAATCCTCTGCGCCAGCTTGCCGGCCAGGGTGTAACTGGAGGTCAGCGTCTGGGTGGGCAGACCGTTGACTTCAAAACTCCGGCTTGCTTCACGCCCGATATCGTCGTACGTCAGGCGCGTCGTCAAAAGTCGCTTGGTCGAAGTGTCGCGCGTTTCGATCTTTTCCAGCAGACCGCGCTGGTCATAGAAAAAACCAGCCTGCAGCGCACCTTGCTTGAATGAAGTTCTACGCCCACGGTTGTCGTACTCGGTCTGATGCTTTGTACCCAGTACATCCGTGTAAGTCAGCGGCAGACCAGCGAAAGAATAGGTATGAGAAACCGTCTTGCGTTGCTCACCATAACGGCTGGTTTCCGACTTCAGGCGGCCCGAAGGAAAATACTCGAAATGACGCTCACGACCCTGTTCGATGCAGCTTTTGGTTTTTCCGTTCAGGGCATCGTAGGTAAACGAGGTGGTCAACCCACTTTCACCTTCCCCCTCGGTCACGGCTTTGCGCTCAGTCAACAATCCGCCCAGCTCAGGTGCATGGACGAACTCGATCTTCTGACCCGAGGCATCGGTGGATGACTTGGGCAGGCTGCGACCGGCCTCGTAACTGAGGACCGACTTACGCCCTCCCACTGACATCTCAGTCATACGGTTCAAGCCATCAAACCTTTGTTGCCCCAACGGAAAACCGGCAACTTTGATGTCTACCGGCAGCTCGTCGGTGCTGTGGACTGCGAAGGTGGTTTCCACGGCCTGGCCGTCCGGCAAAACACTGCGAACCATCCTGTCGAACACATCGTATTCGTAGCAAGTCTTGTTGCCTGCCGGATCAGTCTGATTAAGGGTGCGGCCCAAACCGTCATACTCATAAACGGTTTTTCCCAGGCTCTGCTCTTTGAGGCCGAACACCTCGACACTGTCCGGTTTACCGAAAGCATTGACGGCGGTGACCGTCTTGCCCAAGCCCTGCTGCCAGTGTTGCTGCTGACGGCTGGTCGGATCGAACACACTGTGCTCGATTCGCCCATCGCCGTGGCGGGTCTCTGTCACCTGCCCCCAGCTGTCATAAATGAATTGCGTCTTGACCTCTCGCACCTGGCCACCCCAAAAGTCGCTGTGGATGACCTCGACTGGCCGTCCGGACTGGTCATGGAGGGCAGTGTAGGCCGTGCGCATCAGGCAGTTGCCTTGCGGGTCAGGGTGGTCGCAATCCTTTTCCTGAATTTTACAGAGGCGTCCCAGCGCATCGTAAGTGGCTATTTGCATGCCGCCTGACGAGTCTGCCGTCGTCATTGTCGCAGGCTCGTTACCCTCAGCAGCCTGGTAGCTCCAATGGGTAGAAAAGGCGCAAGACTTACCGGGGGCGAGTGTCTTGCGCAGACGCCGGCCAAGCTTGTCGTATTGGTACTCGATTACGCTGCCGTCGGCATCGCACTCGGACAACACCAGTCCGCTCAAGGTCGAGAAGGTTTGCTCGCTCGAGCTGGATGTACCGTCAAAACCGCACACGGTTTTCTTCAGCACCAGCTTGGTACCGTCGAGCGCATACGAGTAATCGATGCGGGTCGTCATGGCATTGCGGGTAACGCTTTGCCGATGCAGCAAGCCGTGCCTGGCGGGGTCGGTGGGTGCCTGCAGATAAGTCAGGTCGACTTGGGAACGTAGAATCTCTTTTCCGCCGACCAACTCGAAAAAACACTCCTGGACGGGTAGGACATTGGCCAGCGTTGCGCCTTCGAGAGCGGGATGCAGAGCATATCGATAGCGCGTAACGGTAGAGGCACCACCGCCAACCGCGGGTGTCACCGTCTTCTGTTTCAGAAAGCGGACAAATCCTAGAGGATCTTTCGGGCAGTCCTTTGATTCGGTGTCCGGATAGTATTCGAACTGCGTGACCACACCACTGGTGTGTTCCTGCCTGACCAGATTGCCGGCTGAATCAAACTCAGTGGTGGACGTCTCGGTGCGCGTCTTCTTGGTGGTGCTGTTTTGGTAACCGAGGGTCTGCGACTTAGGCATCCGGAATTGCGCATTCTGCCGGGCAAGCGGCTTGTTGACGTCGCAGTGATACTCGGTAGAAGTCGAAGCGACAGCGTCATTGCACGTGGTGACTTCAGAGACCAACAGATGAAATTTGTTGTAAGTGCGTTTGGTGTGAGTATGAAGCCTCTCTCCCACAATCAACTTCTCAGTGGAGCTGTACTGGTAATTTCCCGGAGCACGATACAGAGGATCACCGTCATCCGCGCTGTCAGGCGGTACACCATGTCCCAGGTAGTTCCGGTCCGAATAGGTGTACGTCTTGACCAGTTTTCGCTGCCCTTGCTTGGCGAAAATGTCATGGGCAATCACGTATGGCAGACTTTGCACGCCCCCCAAACCTGGAATCAGATGACCGACGCGTTTGTAGCGAATGTTCTCCACGGCGCCGAGGGGCGACTCCACACGTTTGACATAGCTGATGCCGTCTATGACTTCGTACTGGAGGTCCCACCCCCTGCCTTGCGGTAAACCGATAGCAGTGACGCGTGCATTCTTGAACGTCATCGAAAAATCAGCGCTGTCTGGCGTATCAGGATTCTGGGTCAACGTAAGCCCGCCAGCAGTGCGGCTGACTTTGAGCAACTTTCTCTTTGCGTCGCTGATTTCCACAAGCATGGGTTGCTCATTGAACAGAGCATATTTCAACGCGATGCTTGCACCGTTCGCCGCGAAGATCCTGATGGGGACGGCGATATGCGTGGCGCCAAACACTTCGAGTTCTTCGCGCCGGCCATCCTTGTAGCGAACTTCAAAGCGCCCGGTGCCTGTTTTCAGAACCTTGGCGCTCTCCAGCTTCATTTCCTTGAAGAACAATGCATCAGGTGTTTCAGAGGCTTTATAGATCTCGCCGCTGGCCAATGTCATGACCTTACTGCGCACGTCATAGCGACTGGTCGACAGCGACCACCCTGTGCCATAGCCTGCGTTATGCGTATTAAGGGGGCTGAAGCCCAAGGCAAGATTAAATGCAGGACCGTTAAGATCGGCAGAGCGTATGGTCCCGAGTGTCAACGCCAGGCTATATATACCTGTTCGCGGATCCACCCCACCGGCGACGAAGCTACCGAAATTGAATGCATTGGAATGCACTGAATCAGAAGTTTTACTATCCATGTATTACATCCTTTTATTATTGGAAAAAGCACACAAAGCAGCGTCCCGCTGACTTCATAAAGAACAATGAAACCACAACATCCCTGCCCCTCCGTCAACTTAATATGTACGAACAACTGACAAAATCGGGATTGATACGAATTCTATGTTCAGTACCGTATTCATCAAAAACGTGTAAAGCCAATTGAGCTGTGCGCACGGGCTTATTTGGATAATCCTGTGTCAAATGACTCAGTATCGATATTGTCCCCGGATCCTGCGTCACGCAGCGAAACCCTTTTGACGCACTCGACCCCGCACATTGACCCATGCAATTAGATCAAATAAATAAACGCTTCATAACCAATGTGATAATGAAAAATAAACAGGAAAAACCTTAAAACAATTTAACCGTCATTCGTCACGAAATCCGACCGGTCGAAATGCACAGCGCACATAACATTCATTCACGAATCACTTACCCACCTGAAACCCACCTTCTGAAGTCGTTTGAAAAACGAAAACAGAGATGGGCTCTATAACATTGCCGCTGCACGATGTTTGCTATATGAAAGAATATCCGGGCATTTATTTAATCGCTGTCAGACCCCATACCACTATCAGAAAAATCGGAAAGTTCGAAAACCCCTTCTACTTCCTGCTCCTGGGTTCTGATAATGATCTGGCTATCCATACTGGCACTCTGAAGATACTCATCGATATGCAATCGTGCAGTCTGACTCAACGGATTATCAATCAGGTTGACATACACGTCCTGAGTATCGGGTATCTCAAACAAATCAAACCCTACATCGACGATGTCGTTATCGTGCAAGTCAAGCAACTTCAGGCTCCGCAGTTGCTCTATACCGGAAGGTATCTGCTTCAGGCCTGCACGCCCAAAGTACAACTCTTTCATCTGCTGCATAAATCCTACATGAGGCGCAACACCCAACGGATTTCCGTCAAGTCTCAGCAGGGTCAGCGTTTCGATTCTCGAAAGCCCTTCCGCATCAGCTTCAGAAAGTCGAAGTGAACAATCTTTCAAGATCAAATGTTGCAAGCCGCGCATCTGGAAAATACCCGGAGCGAATCCATCATCCATGCGCACCTTTTCAAGGACCAGATAACTCAGCGTGGGGAAGCTGTCGAGAAATCTACCCAGCTTCACGCCTGGATGGCGGGCCTCCAGCACCAGCTCCGCCACGTGCTCGAATCGGACGCTCATTGGCGGCAATTCACCGATGAAATCGACGAAAGAGGAAAAACTTTCCTCTCCGGCACTGGCCGTCAGCTGTCGTTGCCACATGGCTTGCACATTCTGACTGAACCGCTGGCGCAACTGCCGTTGCTCAGCAAGTGCCTCGGCGCTCCACCCTCCCGCCAGTATTGGAGGTGGAGGCACTTCATCACACCACACCTCTAACTCCTGGCGCAGTGTCGAGAATTCTATCTCCAGTCTATTCAAAACACCGGAAGAATCATGCTGCAGGTGTTCGTGGATAAACGCCGTCACGTCATCGCCCGACATCTCCGGGTAAAGATCCCGCAGGCGATCTTCAAAAGACTTTTTCGATTTGAGGCTGTCATCGGCTCCCCCACGCAGAAAACCCGTGTGCCTGTTTTGCTCTGAAGTCCCGATACTCAAAGGTGTCAGCGGGGGTAGGCGCAGCACGTCACTGACGCGCTGACGCGATGGTAAAGGTTGGGCGCGGATCAATTCCTGCAGCGCCCGACTCCCCACCTCTGTTACACCAAACGACTTTCGTTGTACTGGCGACAATAGCGACACGACCGTCGAATACAGATCGTGCGCTCCTTGAAGTGTCGAGGCGCCACTGCCGGGAATGGTATAGCCCGTATCCTGCCGGATCAGTATGTGTCGAACCGGCGACCGGACATCCCCTATAGCGCTCAAAACCTCTCCGTCGATCGCACCCCGGCGAATCTCGATGCGAATCTGCCGTGGCCAATCCGCAATATTGCCGATCATGTGCAGCACCAACCGGTCACTGTCCGGATTGGAAACTGTCTCCAGATAAATACCTTCACATGCTCTTGCAAGACGAATATCCCGCAACGCCACCAGTGCTTCTTTCGCCAGCGCCTGCGGTATGCCCGGGTGATTTTGCATATGCAAGTGCTCGGCAGCGCTCGCATTACGCCATATCGCCTGCGCAGCCGTTTTTGGCAGATCAGGAAACACCCGGCGCATTCGCGACGTACTTTCATCACAATCGGCTTCGAACACCTCTTCAAGGTCTTTGAAGCGGACGAAGCTCTCATTTGGCAGCCGGCGCCCCTCTGCCTGAATCTGCTGATCAAGTTCAAATCGTCGGACGGTGTCTTCAAGCAGAAAAGGCACGTGGCGATCATGAACGAGCACATCACGCAGTATTGACTCATTGACTCCGCTCACCGCCAACATGCGTGCAACCGTGACGCCGGAAAACTTCGCCACGGAGCGGCCCATGCGGCGAAAAAGTTGCGCGGCGTGCATTGGCATCGAATCAATGAAGGTGACGCCATCGCTCTCAAGCGGATACCAGAACCGGCGATCATTATCTGGAACCAGCAACGGGCCGGAGGGTTTGAGCTCTCGGGAATTTGTCGCCCTGAACAGACCGCTGTCCGGATCGGTGACAACCTGAACAAATTGGTCCTCGGCAATCGCTACATAGTCGCGCCGCTTGAATGTCCAGATGCCTCGAGCGTCGAGCGTCACCGAACTCGGCGCCGCAATTCGAAAGTCTGCCAGCACCTCTCCTGCAGCGGTCCGCATCACTTCATCGGTAATAGAGTTCATCAGACTGACGCTGATCGCCTGCTCTGGAGTAACCGCGCTCACCATCGCTGGTTCCGACCTGATCGCAGGAAGCCTGGGCTCAGTAACGTGCAGCGACGGCAATAAGCCGATTTCGCCATCCGGCGTCCGCCGCGAGCCGTCAGCGTCGAGGTCCGGCTTTTTCCAGACTCCGGTTACAGGTTTACGGGGTGGTTTGCCAACCATGGAAACTCATCCTTGAGTGGTGGTGTGCTGACTCCGTAGCACCACGGAGTCAACAAACGCTGGTCTATAAGTTTCAAGACTGCAATCAGTCATGAAGTTGTTGAAGAAACACTTTACAGATGCGCACCACCTGAAGCGGTATATATACCTACCTTTTTAACAACCAGCGTTCACTGCATCGAACTCATCCACGCGCCAGCGAAAAGCTGCGCTCTTCAAAATCCGTATGAATGGCGAGTTTATGCTCGGTGCCGTATTGATCGATGGCACGAAAATGAAATACGTCACCGTGCCTGCTCTTCGGATTTACGGTGGAATATTCGGACAGCGCTTGTACTACGGTCAGTTCTCCGTCGCGATCATTAACCGCAACTTTGTAACTTTTAGTTTGTGTGGCAATTGCATCAGAAAACAGCGTAAAGGCGATAGGGTCGCCGGCATAGGGCAGCACTAGATTAAAATATCTCGGCTCGGGCAAAACCAGGGTTCCGTTAAGATAATTGGTTTTCCACTCGTAGAGCTTATTACCCCAGGCAAATGTATGATTCCCGCGCTCACCTTCGAAGGCCCAGTCCACCAGTCTGATTTGCTGCCCTCCTGGCGGATAAAGCCCCAGATAATAATTCCAGATCCGGTTGCCAGGCTCTTCATTACCCCGCCGAACCTGTTGCCACCTGAAACTGTCGATGGAATAAGCGACGGGTGCCTTGGCAATCAGCGTCACACTGCTGTCGTGAACACTGGAAAGGGTCGTGCCATTGCTGCGAATGACTTGCTGGTTGAAAGTCAAACGAGCAGCAACCTGAGTTTCTCCGGCGCCAGCGGAAGATACCCAGAAGGTCCGCACTTGCGGATGTACGGAGTCATCGTCATCGGAGTCGAGCACGGTATTGGCAGTGTAATGCGACTCCAGCGTGAATCGGCCTTGCTCGTTGCTGGCCTGCCAGCCATCGGCAAGGGACTGGCCGGTCTGGTAATGAACAAGCTTGATGCTGTCCATCACCTCTGTCGGCACATGAACCGCATTGCCATTGGCGTCGGCTCCGGCAACAAGTACTTGCACCTTGATCTGCATGCGGCCATTACCGAACAATTCTTTGCTTTGCGTACTTTCAGCGGCGTCAAACTTCACTTTGAATAATGTAAGGCTATCAAAAGCTCCAGTATTGACTGGTCGGCCTTGTGCTTCTTCCGTGATTTCATTCATGACAGACTACCTTTGACTTAATGTTACTTCCAAAAATTCGACATCAAAATTGATGTCGTAAAAGTAGTAACACGCAACTCAAAGAAAGCAAAAACCAAAAATGTAAGAAACATGCACTCACGCGAACATCACTTAAAGCAACAAACCCGACTCACGCGGATAAACAGTGAACTATCAATGCTCGTCGTTATAAACAAACTTGGGCATTTCCCAATGAAAACGGATGGCTAGCAGACGTAACAAAAATCCGCCGAACAGCGTAATCAGAATGGCTTGTTCACCGGGCACATTCAGATAAAGACACAGCATGTAGCACCATGCTGCGGCGAAGGAGACGCTCGCGTACAGTTCACGCCGAAAAATCAGAGGAATGTCGTTGCAGAAAATATCGCGCAGGATGCCGCCAAATACCCCGGTGATTACCCCGCTGACTGACGCCACCAACATACCGTGGCCCATTTCCAGAGCGGTCATGCAGCCGATCAGGGTGAACGCCACCAGTCCCACCGCATCAAGTACCAGAAACAGCGAGCGTAAATGACGCATCCAGCGCGCGGTAAACACTGTGAACATCGCTGCCACTGAGGTGAGCACCAGATATTCCGGGTGTTTGACCCAGGTCAGCGGGTAATGGCCGAGCAGCACATCGCGCACGGATCCGCCACCCAATGCCGTGACGCAGGCGATCAGCACCACCCCGAACCAGTCCATGCCGCGACGGCCGGCAGACAGCGCGCCGGTCATGGCTTCGGCGGTGATGGCAATCAGATAGAGCATCAGCAACATGGCGGCGGTCCTGGCAGGAAGGCGCGCAGTCTAGCCATTTCGGCGCCGCACCAGAAGAGGGCGCAGGACGGCACCTTTGCGAGCCGGCTCGCTTGCGCAGGGAAAGCGCAATCCTGACTGTGGAAACGAGCCTGTTCGCGAAAGCGTCAAGGCGCAGCCGTTGTATCAGAACTTGATGAAATGCTTGCGGTAATGCTGCAGCTCGGCGATCGATTCGCGGATGTCGTCCAGCGCCAGGTGTGTGCTGCCTTTCTGGAAGCTGTCGCGCACGTCCGGCGCCCAGCGCGCCGCCAGTTCCTTGAGCGTAGAGACGTCGAGGTTGCGGTAGTGGAAATAGCTTTCCAGCGCTTTCATGTGGGTATAAAGGAAGCGACGATCCTGACAAATGCTGTTGCCGCAAATCGGCGACTTACCCTTCGGCACCCATTTTTCCAGGAAGGCGATGGTTTCGGCCTCGGCTTCGGCCATGCTGATGCGGCTGTCGCGCACACGCTGGGTCAGGCCGGAGTTGCCGTGGGTGCGCGTGTTCCACTCGTCCATGCGCGCGAGCACTTCGTCACTGTGGTGAATGGCGATCACCGGGCCTTCGGCCAGGGTGTTCAGATCGCTGTCGGTGACGATCGTGGCCATTTCGATGATGACGTCGTTTTCCGGATCCAGACCGGTCATTTCCAGGTCGATCCAGATCAGGTTCTGCGGGTTTTGCATATTCGGGCTCCTAGGCAATGCTGCGCAGTTTAGCCTAGGCCGGTGCCCGGGCGTGCTAAACTCGCGGCCGTTTTACCTAATCGCTGCATTCTTCAGACGGAACACCCATGGCCAAACGCCAACTCAATCGTCGTCAAAACTGGCGCATCGAAAAGATTCAGGGCGAGCGCGCCGCACGCGCCGCCAAACGCGAGTCCTCGGCGGTCGAAGCCCTCGAGGGCGGCGACCTTGGCCCTGAACAACATGGCTTGGTGATCGCGCACTTCGGTGTGCAGGTCGAAGTCGAAGCCGTTGACGGCGAACTGGCAGGCCAGGTGTTCCGCTGCCATTTGCGCGCCAACCTGCCAGCACTGGTAACCGGCGACAAAGTGGTCTGGCGTGCGGGCAACCAGGGCATCGGGGTGATCGTCGCGCAACTGCCGCGCACCACCGAGCTGTGCCGCCCGGACAGCCGCGGCCAGCTCAAACCGGTTGCGGCCAACGTCGACATGATCGTCATCGTCTTCGCACCGCTGCCCGAGCCCCACGCCAACCTGATCGACCGCTACCTGGTCGCCGCCGAACACGCCGGCATCCGGCCGTTGCTGCTGCTGAACAAATTCGACCTGATCGACGAGCAGAACGCCCCGGCGCTGAATGCGCTGCTGGCGGTGTATCGCACGCTCGGTTATCCGGTACTGGAAGTGTCGGCGCACCACGGCAACGGCATGGAACAACTGCAACAGCAACTCGACGGCCGCATCAGCGTCTTCGTCGGCCAGTCCGGTGTCGGCAAGTCATCGCTGGTCAACAGCCTGTTGCCTGAGGTTGAAACCCGCGTCGGACCGTTGTCCGAGCTGTCCGGCCAGGGCACGCACACGACGACCACTGCACGCCTGTTCCACTTCCCCGGTGGCGGCGAGTTGATCGACTCTCCGGGTATCCGCGAATTCGGCCTCGGCCACGTCAGCCGTGCCGACGTTGAAGCGGGTTTCATCGAGTTCGATGATTTGCTCGGCACTTGCCGTTTCCGCGACTGCAAGCACGATCGCGAACCGGGTTGTGCATTGCTCAAGGCGCTGGAGGATGGTCGTATCCAGCAGCAGCGCATGAATAGCTACCGCTCGATCATCGCCAGCCTCCCCGAAAACGGTTATTAAACAGCCGTACCGGCGGCCCTGAAGCGCAGGGCTGCCGGCCGTAGGATCACGTCTGACAATTCCCCCGAACACTTAAACTTCAGAGCTTTCTGTAGGGCTTCAGCACGCCTGCTTGCAGGACATTTCTCTTTTGTCTTCAGCACCTTGTAGGCATCACGCAGATGCCTACAGTCACTTCCTCCTTCGCCTTTTCGCGACTTCCGAGGAACCCTATGCAAACCTATCATTTGTTCATCAGCCATTCGTGGAGCTATTCCCACGCCCACGACAATCTGGTACGCCTGCTCGGCGCGCAACCGGGTTTCACCTTCAAGAATTTTTCCGTGCCGCCGCACAACCCGATCATGGGCGCGCAAACCGACAGGCAACTGGAAGAAGCCATCGAGAACAAGATCCGCCCTTGCTCAGCGGTGCTGATCATGGCGGGCATGTATTCGACTTACAGTAAGTGGATCAACAAGGAAATCGAGATCGCCAAGCGTATGGGCAAGGTCATCATCGCGATCAAGCCTTTCGGCGCCGAGCGCATTTCCACGGTCGTGCGCAACGCCGCAAACGCCGAATGCGCATGGAGCACCAAAAGCATCGTTAGCGCGATTCGCCTGCATACGGCGGTTTAACCATGCGCAAGGGACTGTTTATCGGCATCAATCATTACCTCCATGTCGCACCTTTGAGCGGCTGCAACAACGATGCAATGGCCATGGCGTCGGTGCTGGAACGTCACGCCAACGGGCGCCCGAACTTCGCCAGTAAAGTGCTGACCTCAGCGGAGGAGAATCTGAGCCTCAACACCATGAAGCAACAGATTCAGAGCCTGTTTTCCGGCGACTGCGACGTGGCCCTGTTGTACTTCGCCGGTCACGGTCAGTTCGATACCAGCATCGACGAAGGGCTGCTGATTCCACAGGACTATCAGATCGGTGGCGAAGGCATTCGTATAAGCGACATTCTGGAATGGGCGGACAAAGCCCCGCACATCAAGAACAAAATCATCATCCTCGATTGCTGCCAGGCCGGCGCGGCCGCTGCCATGCGCGGTTTGCGCGGTGGTCGCAGTGTGATTGGCGAAGGCATGACCATTCTCACGGCCTGTAAAAAAGAACAGCCTGCTCTGGAAAGTCGCGGCCATGGCGTGTTCACCGATTTGCTGCTGCAAGCGCTGCATGGGGGAGCCGCCAACGTGCTCGGCAAGGTCACGCCGGGTAGCGTTTACTCGTTTGTCGACAATGCCCTGGGCGCCTGGGAGCAGCGCCCGGTGTTCAAGACCAATGTTTCTCAGTTTGTACCGCTGCGTGAAGTGGCGCCGCTGATTGCCGAAGAAACCCTGCGCAAACTCAAGGACTGGTTCCCCGAGCCGAGTTTCGTCTTCAGGCTCGATCCAAGTTACGAGCCCACCGAGCCCTCGTTCGATGCGGATCACGGCGACATCTTCAAACAACTGCAAATGTGCAATCGCCACAGCCTGATCGAACCGGTAGACGCCGAGCACATGTATTACGCCGCCATCCATTCCACCGGCTGCCGCCTCACCGCCCTCGGCGCCTACTATCGTGAACTCGCCCTGAAAGGACACTTCTGATGCCCGTTTTCATCAGCTACCGCCACATGGATCGCGCCCACGCCATCGCCATCAACAGCCGCTTGATGCAGGCCAACATCAAGACCTACCTCGACGTGCTGGACCCGGAATCGCAAACCACCGACGACATCACCGGCGTCATTACCCGCAACATCACCGAGTGCACGCACTTGCTGGCGGTGGTTTCGGAGCAGACCGCGCTGTCGTGGTGGGTGCCGTTTGAAATCGGTGAGGCGACTATCAGCAACCGAAGAATCTGTTCGTTCAAGACAGGGCCGGCGCAATTGCCGCTGTATCTGGATAAATGGCCGAAGTTGAGCACGGCCAGTGATCTGGATTTTTTTATTGATGCCTACCGTGAGGAGGTCTCGAGCAAGCGTTCAATGACGCTGGATTCGAGCAACGAGTCCTTTAGCGGCACCTATAAACGCAACGCCGAGATTTTCCATGAGCAACTGAAAAACCGCATTCGGCGCGGGTTCTGACAGACGTAAAAAAGCCGCGATCATCTCGCGGCTTATTTGTGGATCACTGCCTTGGCGCGGGAGCCGGAGCAGTGCCTGCCGGTGCAATGGGCGCAGGCATTGGCGCCGCACTCCCCGGCCCGGCCGGCTTCGGTGCGGCGTCGTCGAACAGATTCAGCCGTTCGCGCAACTCGTGCGCAGGCACCGGTTGCTGATCCGCCGGCAGCGCGTTCGGATCAACCGGTGTCGCCGGAGCGTTGCCGTTCTGACTCTGATCCGCCGGTTTCGCCGCGTCGGCACCTTGCGCGCCTTCGATGGCCGCCTGGGCCTTCTTCGTCAGCACGACGATATCGATGCGGCGGTTGACCGGGTTGAACGGGTTTTCCTTGTCGAACAGCGCCGACGAGGCATAACCCACCACCCGCGCCACCTGCGAGTCCGGGTAGCTACCGGCGACCAAGGCACGACGGGCAGCGTTGGCACGGTTGGCCGACAGTTCCCAGTTACCGAAATCGCCGGTGCCGATGTACGGCTTGGCATCGGTGTGGCCGCTGATGCTGATCTTGTTCGGCACCGCTTTGATGGTGTCAGCCATGGCCAGCAGGATGTCTTCGAAATACGGCTTCAGGCGGGCAGAGCCTGAGTCGAACATCGGCCGGTTCTCGGCGTCCATGATCTGGATGCGCAAGCCGTTCGGGGTGATCTCGAAGAGGATCTGATCCTTGAACTTCTGCAGTTGCGGGTTCTCGTCGACCTTGTTCTGCAGTTCTTGCAGCAGCAACTCCAGACGTTCTTTCTCGACCTGCTCGGCCATGCCTTCAACCTGTTCGGTATCGACCGTGACCTTGTCAGGCTGCGGCTGCGATTTCACTTCCGGGTTGAGGGTGTTTTCCGGCGCCAGGGTCGGCGTGCCGCCCAGGTCGATGATGTATGGCGTGCCGCTTTCGGAGAAGCCGACCGGATCCTTGAAGTAACCGGCGATAGCGATCTTCTGTTCCGGTGTGGCGGTGGACAGCAGCCACAACACCAGGAAGAACGCCATCATCGCCGTGGCGAAGTCGGCGAAGGCGATTTTCCACGCCCCGCCGTGATGCCCGCCGGCTATGCGCTTGACGCGCTTGATGATAATCGGCTGATTATTTTCCATGACTTAGCGACCGCGAACCGCTTGTTCCAGCTCGGCAAAGCTTGGACGGTGGGCCGGGTATAGCACCTTGCGACCAAACTCGACCGCCAGCGATGGCGGCATGCCGGAGGCCGAAGCCACCAGCGAGGCCTTGATGGCTTCGTAGACGTTCAGCTCTTCCTTGGCATCGTGGGCCAGGGAATGCGCCAGCGGGCCAAAGAAACCGTACGCCGCGAGAATACCGAAGAAGGTACCGACCAGTGCCGCACCGACGTGCAGACCGATGGACTTCTGATCGCCTTCACCCAGCGAGGCCATGGTCACCACGATACCGAGTACCGCCGCAACGATACCGAAACCGGGCATGGCGTCGGCGATGCCGTTCACCGCGTGCGATGGATGCTCGAGGTCTTCTTTGAGGCTGTACAGCTCCATGTCGAACAAGCCTTCCAGCTCGTGCGGCGCCATGTTGCCGGACGACATGATGCGCAGGTAATCGCAGATGAACGCGGTCATGCGCTCGTCTTTGAGCACTGCCGGGTACTTGGCGAAGATCGGGCTCGCGGCGGCGTCTTCGATATCGCCCTCGATGGCCATCATGCCTTCGCGGCGGCTCTTGTTGAGGATCTCGTAGATCAGCCCGAGCACTTCCAGATAGAACGTGTGGCTGAAGCGCGAACTGAACATGCTCAGGGATTTCTTGAGCACGTGCATCGTCATGTAGCCGGGGTTGGCCTGGAGGAATGCACCCAGTGCCGCACCACCGATGATCATCACCTCGAAGGGCTGGATCAGGGCGGCAATCTTGCCGTGGGAGAGCACGTATCCGCCGAGCACGCTCGCGAATACGACGATGATGCCGATAATTTTAGCCATAGGTAGAAAGTACTTGTTTAAGTCGGGTTCAAGGTCATATTCGGAAGTTAAAAAATCTCTTCTTCTACTTATCGGCAAAACTGCGCCAGACTATAGCCAGTTCAGGCGAAAAGCCAATTTAGCCCATGCCGGGCGCGTCTACAGTCAGTGAAGATCCCGTCCAGACATGGCTAATGAAACGAACGTCCCACACGCAAAACCGGCCACGCTCGACGGCTGGGTCAAGCTGCTCGACAGCGTCCGGCTGCCCGTACCGCAAGAGGCTCACGACAAAGTCTGCCGGGCGATCCGCGACAACCGCAGCTCGTTGCGCGACATCGCCGACCTGATGCAGGACAGTCCGGCGCTGGCCCTGAGCATCATCCGTGAGGCGAATCGTCACACCCACGGCACCATGGCCACGCCAGCGGAAAATCTCGAGGTGGCAATCAATCGCCTGGGCCTTGCCCGCACCGAAGAATTGCTCGCGCGCCTGCCCGCCGAACCGCAGATGCAAATCCCCAAGGCCCTGCGCCAATTGCAGATGATCAGCCAGCACGCGACGCAACAGGCCAACGGTTTTTTCGCCAGCCGCCTGGCACGGCTGTGGCAGGACATTCATTGGGGCAGCCTGCTGTTTCTGTCGCCGCTATGGCCATTGGCGTTGACCTATCCGCAGTTGCTCGAAGAGTGGGAGATACGGGTTATCCACAAGGGTGAATCGGCCCGCGTGGTCGAGAAACAATTGTTCGGCGTGCGCCTGCTGAAAGTCGCCGAGGCGCTGGTGCAAGCCTGGCATCTGCCGATCTGGGTGCAGCAGGGTTATAAACTGCTGCTCAGCGAACAGCGCGAACTGGTCAAAGTGCTGCGCATCGCCCGCGACAGTGACCATCCACTGCGCCAGCAAAATCGCCTCGATGACGATCCAACCTTGCGCCGCTGGCTCAACCAGCCGGCCAACACGGTGCTGCTGGCCAACGGCCTGGCGCTGTCGGCGCAACAGGCGTGGGACAGTCCGCACAGCGAACGCTGGCAGTACCTGACCAGCCTTTACCTGCAAATTTCCATGGACGAAGTGCAACAACAGTTGCACCAGCAAGCCGCCAACAGTGCGCGTCATCATGCGATGCCCGACCTCTGGCACCCGGCGGTTTCGCTGATCTGGCCGTGGGGCTCACGTCGCTTGCCCGCCGGCATGCTCCCGGCCGCGGCGCCGAATGCCGAGGATCTGAGCCAATGGCGCCGGCAATGCGCCGAGCTGCTGGCCGAACCCAGCCGGTTCACCAACGCGATGAGTCTGACGGTTGCGGCTCGCGAGGCATTAGTGGCCAGCGGCATGCGCCGGGTAATGATTCTGATGGCTGACCGCACGCACTCGACCCTGCGCGTGCATCAAATCGCCGGTCTGCCGAAAGAAGCGGCGGCACTGAGTTTTCTCGTCAGCCAGAGCAAGGTCCTGCAACGCTTGCTCGCGCAACAGGCGCAGGTGCGGATAACTCCCGAGAACAACGCACAATTCTCTGCCTTGCTGCCGGCGAGCCTGCGCACGCTGTTTCGCGGCGAGCACCTGTTCCTGCGCTCTCTGGTCAACAATGGCCGGGTGATCATGATCGTCGTCGCCGACCAGGGCGGCGGGCCGTTCGCCGACATCACCGTGCAAGCCTTTGGCAAAACCGCGCAGTGCATCGAAAAAGCCCTGCACAGCTTTAGCAGCCGTGGCCGATGAGGCTGCGCTACAATCCTCCCCTTTGTGCTCTGGAGACCTCACATGTCTGACTTCTCTGGCTTGCCGCTCGTCATCGAGGCGAGCGACCTGCTCCCGCGTCTCGAATCCCCTGAACTGATTCTGGTGGATCTGACCAGCCCTGCCCGTTATGCCGAAGGTCATCTTCCCGGCGCACGCTTTGTCGACCCGAAACGCACCCAGCTCGGCCAGCCGCCGGCACCGGGCCTGCTGCCGGCGAAAGCCGATCTGGAAGCGTTGTTCGGTGAACTGGGCCATCGCAAAGACGCGGTCTACGTGGTCTATGACGATGAAGGCGGCGGTTGGGCCGGGCGTTTCATCTGGTTGCTCGATGTGATCGGTCACGACAAATATCACTACGTCGACGGTGGTCTGCCGGCGTGGCTGGCGGCAGGCATGCCGATGTCCATCCAGGTTCCGCCTGCGGTGGGCGGCCCGGTGGAGCTGACCCTGCACGATGATCCGACGGCCACACGCGAATACCTGCAAAGCCGCCTCGGTGCTGCCGATCTGGCGATCTGGGATGCGCGCGGGCCACTGGAATACTCCGGTGAGAAAGTGCTGGCAGCCAAGGGCGGGCACATCCCCGGCGCGGTCAATTTCGAATGGACGGCGGGCATGGACAAGGCGCGTCAGCTGCGCATTCGCAGTGACATGCCGCAGATCCTCGAAGGTCTGGGGATCACCAAGGACAAAGAAATCATTACCCACTGCCAGACCCATCACCGGTCGGGCTTCACTTATCTGGTGGCCAAGTCCCTCGGTTATCCGCGGGTCAAGGGCTACGCCGGTTCCTGGGGCGAATGGGGTAACCACCCTGACACGCCTGTCGAGATTCAAGCTTCCAAGGACAACTAATGAAAGAGCGTCTGTTTATCCTCAGCCAGTACCTGCTGCCTCACCACCTGCTGTCGCGCCTGGCCGGTTGCATTGCCGAGTGCCGCGTACGCTGGTTCAAGAATGCCTTCACCCAGTGGTTCGCCAAGCGCTATCAAGTGGACATGTCGCAAGCGCTGGTCGAAGACCTCACGGCTTACGAGCACTTCAATGCGTTCTTCACCCGTGCCCTGAAAGACGGCGCGCGTCCGCTGGACGAAACCCCGGGTGCGATCCTCAGCCCGGCTGACGGTGCGGTCAGCCAACTCGGCCCGATCGAACACGGTCGCGTATTCCAGGCCAAGGGTCACAGCTTCAGTGTGCTGGAACTGCTGGGCGGTGATGCGGCCAACGCGGCTCCGTTCATGGGCGGTGATTTCGCCACTATTTACCTGTCGCCGAAGGACTACCACCGCGTGCACATGCCGCTGGCCGGCACCCTGCGCGAAATGGTCTACATCCCGGGCCGGATCTTCTCGGTCAACCAGACCACCGCGGAAAACGTCCCGGAACTGTTCGCCCGCAACGAGCGCGTGGCGTGCATCTTCGACACCGAGCGCGGGCCGATGGCCGTGGTGCTGGTCGGCGCGATGATCGTCGCTTCGATCGAAACCGTATGGGCCGGTCTGGTCACCCCGCCGAAGCGCGAACTGAAAACCTTCCGCTACGACGAAGCCGCCCGTGCGCCGATCCATCTGGAAAAAGGCGCGGAACTGGGGCGCTTCAAGCTGGGTTCGACCGCGATCGTGCTGTTCGGGCCGGATCAGGTGAAGTGGGCTGAAGAACTGGTCGCTGGTTCGCCTGTGCAGATGGGCCAAGGCCTGGCGCTGCCAAAAGCCTGATTGCTTGCAGGAGGTGCCGAAGGCAGCGATCTTTTGATCCTGGTTTTAAATCAAAATCAAAAAATCGCAGCCTTCGGCAGCTCCTGCAGTGTTCGCCGTAGCGACAGACCGCAATTTTTACTGCTATGGTTTTTGGCATGAGCCAGACCATCTCCCCCCCACATCTGCGCGCCCCGATCCCGACGCAATCGCGCCTGTCGTTTTGCGAAGCCACCCCGCGCGACCTCAAGCGCTGGATTGCCGGCCTGCCCAAGGCCAACATCGGCGAAACCGCTCGCCTGCTGTATCAAGGCCTGGGCGAACTCGATCAATTGCTCACCCCCAGCGACAACCGCCTCAACCTGCTGGAGCTGTTGCGCCCCGAGGTGTATTTCGTCTGTCAGCATCTGGAGCGGCACTTCCTGCATCAGGCGATCATGCTCGACGAGCGTTCGCGCAAAATCAGCAATCTGTGCCAGGCGCTGCAAAGCCATCTGGCCATCGGCTACAAACAGATCGTGCTGCGGATTGCGCCGAAGTACAGCAAGGATCGCGCGGCATTGCTCAGCATGGCCTTGCAACGGGCAGCCCATGCACTCAACGGTCAACTGCTGCGTGCGACGCAGTTATATAGCTCGCCGCCGGAACATGTGTGGTTCGAACTGCATCAACTCTATCGCTGCGCTTGCGAACTGCAGTTGCAACAGCGTCGGGTCCATGACGATCTCGCCAGCCTTACCACCGAACTCAGTCTCGAACAGACCTACATCGCCGCTCTGCTCCTGGGCAGTGCCCGCTGCAATCAATTGCGGCAGAACCAGATCGCGCGATTGGCCGAAGTAGTGGAGCCGTGGAGCGCCCTGCTCAAATTGCATCCCGGTCGCACAAGCGAAGGCCTCTTTGCGATCAGCCCGGCAATCGATGCCGGCCCGCGCTACCGCAACATGTTCCGCAGCGAAGAACAGGCCGGATTGCTCGGCTTCGATCCACAGCCGCTGGTGAGCGCCATCGAAGCACACTTGCAGCATCAGGACACACCCGCACCATTGCCCGTGCCGACCGGACTGAGCCTCGACACTCTGCAACACCTGCACGCGACCTGGGGACAAGCCGCCGAGCGCAGCTTTCAGCGCACGGTCGGTCAAGGCCATCTGACCGTGTGCGTGGGCATGAGCGCCCTGCACTTTTATCTTGGCGGTGAGCGCAGTTTCAGCGAACTGCTCAGACACCCCGGAACACGCGCGGCCGACTTCAGCCGTGCCGTGGTCAAAGGTGAAAAAGACAGTTGGAGCCAGGCCTTCGACGCAGCACCGCAGAGCAAGGCTGATGAGTTTCTTCCCTACGAGGAAATCGAGTACGACCATTTGCCCGAGGATGAAAGCGGCACGGGCAGTACGCCGCATTACCCGACCTACGCCCTGCCGGTGATCAATCACAGTCCCGGCGGTTATTGCCTGGCGTGGCCAAATGAAGTGCCCGCCGAATTGCAGGCCGGAGAAATGCTCGGCATCCACGACAGTGTCAGTCTGGGCTGGAGCATCGCGGTCATTCGCTGGATCCGCCAGGTACGCGGCGGCGCCACGCAAATGGGCATTGAGCTGGTGGCGCCCCATGCCCAGCCTTGTGGCCTGCAACTGGTGCGCTCGCAGGACGACCACAGTCAGTATCTGCGCGGATTATTGCTACCTGAGATCAGCGCGATCGACTTGCCGGCGACCTTGCTGGCACCGCGCTTGCCGTTTCAGGAAGGCAATAAAGTGCTGATCAACACTCAGGGCGAAGAACACCGCGCCGGGCTGGATCGACGGGTGGCGAGTACGCACAGTTTCAATCAGTTCGCTTATCGCTCACTGGAGACTGCGCGCAATGGCGGGAGCGAGGAGGATTTTGATTCGTTGTGGAAATCACTCTAGACCGAGGCGCGGCCTTCGCGAGCAAGCCCGCTCCCACGTTTGAAATGCATTCCAATGTGGGGGCGGGCTTGCTCGCGAAGAGGCCAGCTCAGATAGCAGAAAACTTAGAGCTGCCCATCACGATCACGGAAACCCAGCAGATACAGCACGCCATCCAGGCCCAACGTCGAAATCGCCTGCTTCGCCGACTGTTTTACGAGCGGCTTGGCACGGAACGCTACGCCCAGCCCGGCAATCGCCAGCATCGGCAGGTCATTCGCGCCGTCGCCGACCGCAATGGTCTGCTCCAGACGCAACCCTTCCTTGTGTGCCAGCTCTTTCAGCAAGTCAGCCTTGCGCTGGGCATCGACAATCGGCTCGATCGCCACCCCGGTGCACTTGCCGTCGACCACTTCCAGTTCGTTGGCGAACACATAGTCGATGCCGAGTCTGGCCTGCAATTGCTTGGCGAAATAGGTGAAGCCACCGGACAGGATCGCGGTCTTGTAGCCCAGACGCTTGAGTTCAGCGAACAGCGTTTCGGCGCCCTCGGTCAGGCGCAACGAAGCGCCGATCGAGTCGAGTACGCTGACGTCGAGACCTTTGAGCAAAGCTAAACGCTCTTTGAAACTGGCGCGGAAATCCAGCTCGCCGGCCATGGCGCGCTCGGTGATGGCCGACACTTGCTCGCCCACACCGGCAGCCTTGGCCAGTTCATCAATGACTTCGGCTTCGATGAGCGTCGAATCCATGTCAAACACCGCCAGACGACGGTTACGCCGGAACAGCGAGTCTTCCTGGAAGGCAATGTCGACGTTCAGTTCCTGGGCAACGCTGAGGAACTCAGCCCGCAGTGCCTGCGGGTCAGCCGCTTCGCCACGTACGGAGAACTCGATGCAGCCTTTGCCTTTATCGGCCGGCGTATCCAGCGGCATGCGACCCGACAGACGGTCGATGTGATCGATGTTCAAACCATATTTGGCCGTGATCGAACTGACGGCCTGCAATTGGCCAGCGGTCACTTTGCGGGTCAGCAGGGTAACGATGTGGCGTTTTTTGCCCTGATTGCCCACCCATTGTTGGTAATCCTCCTCGGACACCGGGGTGAAACGTACCTGCTGGTCGAGCTCGTAACCTTTGAACAGGATGTCCTTGAGCACGGACTTACCCTGCTCGGAATCGGGGATTTCAACCAGGATGCCGAACGACAGGGTGTCGTGGATCACCGCCTGACCGATGTCGAGAATGTTCACACCACCTTGTGCCAGAACGCCGGTAATGGCTGCCGTCAGACCCGGACGGTCGACTCCCGTGATGTTAATCAGGACGATTTCGCGCAACGCGCACCCCCGCAACTGGAAAAAAACCGCATTCTACCCACTTTCAGTGACCATCGGGCACCGCGAGCGCTTTGCCGGTCTAGGGCCTGTCGCTATACTGCGCGTCAACTTCACGGACAAAAGAGCCGAGCTCAGTGAACCGGCCCACGCCAGTTAAAACCGATAACTTCTTCCTGCTGATCTTCCGTGCACTGCGCCACCGCCGTGTACCGATTGCATTGCGCATTGCCAGCCATAACGTGATCCTGGTCGCTCTGGCCCTGGTGATCTATGCCGGGGTGATGGGTTTGCAATTCAAGCAGGCCATGCATCAGCAGGCCGATGCGCTGGGCGAAAGCCTGACCACGCAGACCGCGACCTCGGCCACGGAGCTGTTGGTGTCCAATGACATCCTCAGCCTCAACGTGCTGCTCAACAACCTGACCAAGAACAAACTGGTGGCCCACGCGGCCATCTACAGCGTGGATAACCGCATCCTCGCCGAGTCCGGTCAGCGGCCCAAGCACAGCCTGCTGGGCGAAGCCGAAGGCATGTACGAGAGCAAGATCACGTTTCAGGACGTGACGGCCGGGCAACTGCGCATCAGCCTGGACATGGATCAGTTCCAGCAGCCGATGACCATCAGCCTGCAAAGCATGGGCATTCTCAGCGGCATTCTGCTGGCGCTGTCGCTGGCCTTGAGCCTGCGCATGGGCCGCTATCTGTCGACGCCGTTGCTGCAATTGCGCGTCTGGTTGCGGCGCATCGACGAACACACGCCGGGCATCGATCGTCAGGATGAAATCGGCGATCTTGCGCGCCAGCTGCACGCCAACTACGCGCCGGAGCCTGCACCTGAGCCGGAGCCTGAGTTCGAGGACGAAGAAGACGAGCCGGAATTCGAGGTGCGCAACTTGCGTGATCCGAGTTTTGACGAATCCCGTCCGATGGCCGCCCAGAAGCCGGCACCGCGACATCTGGTCAGCACCGTCGAAGACGATGATGACGATGACGCATTCGCCGACCTGCGCGACGAGTCGCTCAACGACGCCCCCCAAGCCGTTGTCCGCCAACCGTCTCCAAGCGTGCCGCAGCACTCCGCCGTGCTGGCCGTACAATTGGGCTCGCAGGAGCAACTGCGGCGCTTGCCGCGGGCACGCCTTGAAGAATTGCAGGAACGTTATCGCGACTGCCTCGATCAGGCCGCTTCGTTGTATCAGGGCGAAATCGAAACCCTGAACGATGGCAGCACGCTGATGCTCTTCCACACCGAAGACTGCGGCGACGACTACCTGACCAACGCGATCTGCTGCGGCGAGCTGCTGCGGGCGCTGGGTCACCAGCTGCAGATTGAAGTGGCGGACAGCGGCATCACCCTGCAATTGCAACTGGGCCTGACTCTGGGCGATGAGTTGTTCGGCCTGAGCCAGATCGATCTGCTGCTCACCGACTCGGCGCAGGACGCCCTGGCCTTGTCGCAGCACAGCCGCAACTTGCTGCTGGTTGAGCGCAAGATCAGCGACGATGCCTTGATTCGCCAGCGTGCGCGGATCCGGCCGATTGCCAGCCCTGAGGGTGCTTGCTGTGTCGAGCGTTTGATGGAGCCGTATCCGTCGATGCTCGAACGGCAACTGGCGCGGATGCATGAGCGTCGGGCTTAAGCCTTAGGCCTGATGTGAAGAAGCCCGCAGACGAGTGATTGTCTGCGGGCTTTTTTGTGGGTGACTGAAAAGCCCCTCACCCTAGCCCTCTCCCCAAGGGAGAGGGGACTGATTTGGGGATATTGGAGAGCTACACCGACTTGAGCGCCCTGCTGTGAATCCAGAATCGCCAAGCTCTTTCAGGTCGACGTATGACGCAAGACACCTCGGTCAGTCCCCTCTCCCTCTGGGAGAGGGTTAGGGTGAGGGTAGAAACAACAAAGCCCGCACAAGGCGGGCTCTGTTCTGACTCGATCCAGGCTTAGAAGCGGAACACTTCCATATCGGTACGAATCGGTGATGCCATCGGAATCTTCGGCTGCTTTTCGGCTTCGGCCGCTGGCGCTGCCGGCTTCGGTGCCGCTTTACGCGGGGCCTCGGCCACTGGCGGCTGATTGGCCAAGGGCTTGAGCGCTACCGATAATTGCTCGGCCAGACGCTGCAGCAAAATGCCTTGAGCCTGTACCTGCGACGCGGTACTGCCAGCATGCAACTCCTGCAGATGAACGATGCGATTATCACGCACCTGACCTCGACGGTCGATCAGACGCCATTGCGCATCAAGGATCGCCGGTTGTTTCTGGCCGGAGTCCAGACGCGTAATCGTCAACAACACCTGTACATCCGGAGTGAACCCCGTTGTGGCCGGTGCCAGCACCACACGCTGGCTGTCCAGATGGCCAGCGACCTGACGCATCAGCAACTGATCGATATCCGACGAAAGGCTGCCCGCCCAACGACCGTCGGTCGCCGCTTGCAGGCTGCCGTCCGGTTGACGTTGCAGCAATGTCTCACGTTGCAGGTAATCGGCTACGACTACCGGGCCTAACAAAACCGCCATGCCTGCGCTTTGCGCAGGCTGAACCGGACTTCCGCTGTCCAGTTGATACAGCGACACCGGCTGGTGAACGCTGCAACCCGCCAGGCCCAAAACGCCGGCGAGCAGGAAAATAAGGGGGCGCAGAGCAGTCATCATCCCGTCCAGGTGGCCGCCACAAGGCTGACCACAGTGAAAATACTCAATAAATATGAAGAACGCTCAGCCACGCCGGCGCTTGGAAAGGCCATATCATCCGTGAATATGCGTTCCGACTCCAGCGCCAAAGCGTCGATCTACGCGTTAAATCGTGGATCGAGCTCTCTAGGACGCCTAATTGAGGTTTTCGACGAGCAGCGCATCCACTCTCTGGAAGCCCCTCGGCAGCTTATTGCCACGACGGCCACGCTCACCTTTGTAGTGTTCGAGGTCGTCAGCCTTCAGCGACAGGGTCCGTTTTCCGGCCTGCAGCACCAAGGTGGCGCCTTCCGGAAGCACGGCGATGTCCGTGACATATTCTTCGCGACTGGCCACGCGTTCACCGGAAATACCGATGATCTTGTTGCCTTTGCCCTTACCTAATTGTGGCAGATCGCTGATTTTGAAGATCAGCAGGCGACCTTCGGTCGTTACCGAGGCCAACCAGTTCTGTTCACGGTCAGCCACCGGGCGGGGCGCGATCACTTTGGCGTTGTTCGGCAGGCTCAACAGGGCTTTACCGGCCTTGTTCTTGGCTTGCAGGTCTTCGCCTTTCACCACGAACCCGTAACCGGCGTCGGAGGCGATCACGTACAACGCATCGTCTTCCGGCATCAGCACGCATTCGAAGCTCGCACCTGGCGGCGGCGTCAGACGACCGGTCAACGGTTCGCCCTGGCCACGGGCCGACGGCAAGGTGTGCGCGGCCACCGAGTAGCTGCGCCCGGTCGAGTCGATGAACACGGCAAACTGGTTGGAACGCCCCGCCGCCGAGGTCTTGAAGCCGTCGCCAGCCTTGTACGACAGGCCGGTGGCGTCGATGTCATGACCTTTGGCGGAACGAATCCAGCCTTTTTCCGACAGCACCACGGTGACTTTTTCGTTCGGCAGCAGATCGTGTTCGGTCAACGCCTTGGCTTCAGCGCGCTCGACGATTGGCGACCGACGGTCATCGCCGTAGGTTTCGGCGTCTTTCAACAGCTCGGTACGCACCAGCTTCTTCAGTTTGGCTTCGCTGCCCAGCAAGGCTTGCAGCTTGGCTTGTTCCTTGAGCAGTTCGTCCTGCTCGTCACGCAGTTTCATCTCTTCCAGCCGCGCCAACTGACGCAGACGGGTGTCGAGGATGTAATCGGCCTGAATCTCGCTGAGGGCGAAACGCTCGATCAACTTGGCTTTCGGGTGCTCCTCGGTGCGGATGATGTGGATCACTTCATCCAGGTTGAGGTAAGCGATCAACAAACCGTCCAACAGGTGCAGACGACGCTCGACCTTGTCGAGGCGGAATTGCAGGCGGCGACGCACGGTCAGCACACGGAATTCCAGCCATTCGACCAGCAACGCACGCAGGTTTTTCAGCTGCGGCTTGCCGTCCAGGCCGATGATGTTGACGTTGACCCGGTAGGTCGATTCCAGCTCGGTGCTGGCGAACAGGTGCTGCATCAGCGCTTCGTGATCGACGCGGCTGTTGACCGGGATGATCACGATGCGGCACGGGTTTTCGTGGTCGGACTCGTCACGCAGGTCAGCGATCTGCGGAGCTTTCGACGGCTTGGCCTGCATCAGCGCAGCGATCTGCTCCAGTACCTTGGCACCGGAAACCTGATGCGGCAGCGCGGTGACGATGATGTCGCCGTCTTCGACGTGGTACACGGCACGCATGCGCACCGAGCCCTTGCCGGTTTCGTACATCTTCAGCAGGTCGGCGCGCGGCGTAATGATTTCTGCTTCGGTCGGATAGTCCGGGCCTTGAATGTGTTCGCAGAGCTGTTCGACCGTGGCTTTCGGCTCATCGAGCAAACGCACGCACGCCGTGGCGACTTCGCGCAGGTTGTGCGGCGGCACGTCGGTGGCCATACCCACGGCAATGCCGGTGGTGCCGTTGAGCAAAATGTTCGGCAGGCGCGCCGGCAACACCAGCGGTTCCTGCAGGGTTCCGTCGAAGTTCGGCCCCCAGTCGGCAGTGCCCTGGCCCAATTCACTGAGCAGCACTTCGGAATAACGCGACAGCCGTGCTTCGGTGTAACGCATCGCGGCGAAGGACTTCGGATCGTCCGGCGCACCCCAGTTGCCCTGGCCGTCGACCAGCGTGTAGCGATAGCTGAACGGCTGCGCCATCAACACCATCGCTTCGTAGCACGCCGAGTCGCCGTGCGGGTGGAACTTGCCGAGCACGTCACCGACGGTACGCGCCGATTTCTTGTGCTTGGAATCGGCATCCAGCCCCAGCTCGCTCATGGCGTAGATGATACGCCGCTGTACCGGTTTCAGGCCGTCGCCGATATGCGGCAAGGCACGGTCCATGATCACGTACATGGAGTAGTTGAGGTAGGCATTTTCGGTGAAGTCAGCCAGCGAGCGGCGTTCTACACCGTCCAGGCTGAGATCAAGGGAGTCGCTCATGCGGGCCTCATCGGTTCGTTGTCTGGCGCAGCAGCATGGTGCCACCGCGCTGAGTAAATTCAAGTTTGTTCAGGGCGCTCATACCGAGCAGCACCTGATCGCCATGCAGCCCCGGCGCCACCAGTGCGCGGACGTCGCGCAGCACGATGTCGCCCAGTTGCAGGCGGTCGATTTTGGTTCGATAGCCCTGGCTCAGGCCGTTGGCCGTGCTCAGGGTCACACCGAAACCTTCTTCCAGCTTCAAACGCTTGGCCAGATCCGCCGGGATCGCGACATCGGTAGCGCCGGTGTCGAGCATGAACTCGACCGGCTCGCCGTTGATCTGACCGCTGGCGACAAAATGCCCTTGGGCGTTGCCGGCCAGTTTCACTTCGATAAAACCTTCGCCCTGCTGCGAACTGACCACGACGTTCGGATTCTGCTGGCGTTGCTCCCACTGGCCGAAAAACCGCGTGGCGAGAAACAGCGCCGCGCACCAGGCCAGAATCATCAACACCCGACCGGCGCGTTTGCCCGGTGGTTGCTGGCTCACGGCTTGGCACTCCAGCCACCGTCCGGCGCGGCGAAACGCCAGACGATCGGTCGAAACTCACCGTCGGCACGCGGACCAAAATTATTGTCGACGCCGACCCATGCACCGTCAGCGTCAACGATCAGCGCCTCTTCCAGCCCGTAGTTCTGCGAGTAACGGCGGTCAGCCTGCAACAGTTGCGCAGCATACGACCAGCACTGCTCGACCAGAGCGGTCTGTGGGTCGCGGCGACAAATCCGGAAAGCGTTGCGTTCAAGGGTAAACAATTTGCCGTTGAACAACGAAATATCGGAAAAGTCCCTATTAACCGCTTTGGCGTGGGGGAACTGTGGCGGCTGCATCTCCTTGCCGCCCTCACTGAGCAGCACGCAACGACCGTCGCAATCCCACACCGTCTGTTGGCGCTTGATCAGCAGCAAACCACGGCTTTGCCGTTCGGCGGCCAACCACATCTGATCGCCCGCCGGGCTGATCGCCAGGCCTTCGAGGATCGCATTGAAATGCAGGAGCATGCCGCTGGCCCGCGCTTCGCGCACCATCATCGGCGAGATCTTCAGCCAGTTGGGCGGACCGCTGACGGGCACCTGCAACACCGCGGCATGACCTTCGCTGACAACATAGCGGTTGCCGACGCTGTCGCAGGTGATGCCTTCGAAATCCAGGTCGCCACCGCGCACGAACGACGCGGCCCAATTGCGCGAGCGCAACCCCCACGGCAAACCGGTCTCCGGCACCAGCGGCACGTCGATATGCACGGCTTCGGCCTGCCAGACCTGAGCGGCGGTATTGAGCCGATAGATCTGATCGTCATCGCGGTCCGACACCGTCCACAACTCGCTGCCACACATGGCCAGCCCCGACAGGTTACCGCCGCGCATGCCATCGACCGGGTGTTCGGAGAGCACGCGCAATTCCTGCAACGGCTCGGCCGACACACTCATCGAACTCAGCAGCAAGGCACCCGCCAAGGCCCAGCCAAACCGCATCAGGCCAGCACCTCGGCGAGGTTGCCTTTGGATTCGAGCCAGGTCTTGCGGTCACCGGCGCGTTTCTTCGCCAGCAGCATGTCCATCATTTCCGAGGTTTGCGCGAAGTCTTCGCCCAGCGTCAGTTGCACCAGACGCCGAGTGTTCGGGTCCATGGTGGTTTCACGCAGCTGCGGCGGGTTCATTTCACCCAGACCTTTAAATCGGGTGACCTGCGGTTTGCCGCGTTTCTTCTCCGCGACCAGGCGGTCGAGAATGCCGTCGCGCTCGGCTTCGTCGAGGGCGTAGTAGATCTCTTTGCCCAAATCGATGCGGTACAGCGGCGGCATCGCGACGTAGACGTGACCGGCATCCACCAGCGGGCGGAAATGCTGGACGAACAAGGCGCAGAGCAAGGTTGCGATGTGCAGACCGTCGGAGTCGGCGTCGGCGAGGATGCAGATCTTGCCGTAGCGCAGCTGGCTCATGTCCGCCGCCCCCGGATCGACACCAATGGCCACGGCAATGTTGTGCACTTCCTGGCTGGCGAGCACTTCGCTGCCGTCGACTTCCCAGGTGTTGAGGATCTTGCCGCGCAACGGCAGGATCGCCTGGAATTCCTTGTCCCGCGCTTGCTTGGCGGAACCACCGGCGGAATCACCTTCGACCAGGAACAGCTCGGAACGCATCGGGTCCTGCCCGGCGCAGTCCGCCAGTTTGCCCGGCAGCGCCGGTCCCTGGGTAACGCGTTTACGCTCGACCTTCTTGCTGGCCTTGAGGCGGCGACCGGCGTTGTTGATCGCCAGTTCCGCCAGGGCCAGACCGGTTTCCGGGTTGGCGTTGAGCCACAGGCTGAACGCATCCTTGACCACCCCGGAGACGAACGCCGCCGCTTCACGGGATGACAGGCGTTCTTTGGTCTGGCCGGAGAATTGCGGCTCCTGCATTTTCATCGACAGCACGAAAGCGATGCGCTCCCAGACGTCTTCCGGCGCCAGTTTCACACCGCGCGGCAGCAGGCTGCGAAACTCGCAGAACTCGCGCATCGCATCGAGCAGGCCCTGCCGCAGACCATTGACGTGGGTGCCACCCTGCGCCGTCGGGATCAGGTTGACGTAGCTTTCCTGTACCGCATCGCCACCTTCCGGCAGCCACAGCAGCGCCCAGTCGACCGCTTCTTTGTTACCGGCGAAAGCGCCGCAGAACGGCTCGTCCGGCAGGCGTTCGAATTCGCTGACGGCGTCGACCAGATACGAGCGCAGGCCGTCTTCGTAATGCCACTCGACTTTCTCGCCGGTGCCTTTGTCTTCGAAGCTGACCAACAGGCCCGGGCACAATACAGCCTTGGCCTTGAGCACATGCTTGAGGCGGCTGATGGAGAATTTTGGTGAGTCGAAATACTTCGGATCCGGCGCGAAATACACGCTGGTGCCAGTGTTGCGCTTGCCGACGGTGCCGACGATCTCCAGTTCCGAGGCTTTGAAGCCGTCGTTGAAGGTCATCTGGTATTCGTTGCCGTCACGCTTGACGCGCACGCGAACTTCGGTCGACAGGGCGTTGACCACGGAAATACCCACCCCGTGCAGACCGCCGGAGAACTGGTAGTTCTTGTTGGAAAACTTGCCGCCCGCGTGCAGCTTGGTGAGGATCAGCTCAACGCCCGACACGCCCTCTTCCGGGTGAATGTCGACTGGCATGCCACGGCCGTCGTCGCTGACTTCCAGCGAATGGTCGGCGTGCAGGATGACCTGCACCGATTTGGCGTGGCCGGCCAGGGCTTCGTCGACGCTGTTGTCGATGACTTCCTGAGCGAGATGGTTCGGCCGACTGGTGTCGGTGTACATGCCGGGGCGTTTGCGCACCGGGTCGAGGCCCGAGAGGACTTCGATGGCGTCGGCGTTATAAGAGCTAGCGCTGGGAGTGGCCATAAGGTCTCGTCGTCAGTGTTCGGTGAAAAAGGAATTCATGGGGCCTTCGCTCACAATGCGGTGAAGTCGATGGCCTGATACAAATCGGCGCCAATGCCGGCAAAACTCAGCAACGCCGGCAATTGCCCGGCAAAGCCCTGAAAACTGTGATCGCCGCCGGCCTGAATGCGCAGGGCACAGGCCCGGTAATACTGCTGGGCGAGGCGATAGTCCAGTGTTTCATCGCCGGTCTGCAACCACACCTGATAGCGCTGCGGATCCTGAGGCGCCGGCACTTCCAGTTCGGCCAGCGCCGTAACGTGGTCGTGGGTCAATTCCCAGGTCTCATCGGTGTACAGGTTTTTCTGCGGGCCCAGATAGCCGTCGAACATCCGGTGCGGGCTGACCGCCGGGTTGACCAGCAGGGCTTTCAGGCCATGGCGCTCGGCCAGGTGAGTCGCATAGTAGCCGCCGAGTGAGCTTCCCACCAGCAGCGGGCTGCCCAGTTCGGTAATCGCTTGCTCCAACTGACCGATGGCTTCACGCGGGTGGTGATGCAGGGCTGGCACACGCAGTTGCTCGCTCAAACCCAGCCGCTCCATCACCGCGACCAGCTGACTGGCTTTTTTCGAGGCCGGGGCGCTGTTGAAACCGTGGATATAGAGGATCGAACCGGACATTGGAGCTCCCTGGGTGTCGGTTTGGGTTTGCGGAGTTTACAGGGAGAGAAGAGCGGATTGGGGGTGGTTTCGAGAAATTGGTCATTCAGCAGGGGCGGCCCTCACCCTAGCCCTCTCCCAAAGGGAGAGGGGACTGATTGGGAGATATTAAAGAGATACACCGACCTGAAAGTGATTGGGCGAATCCATAATCGACTCGGTATTTCAGGTCGGCGTATGACGCCAGACACCTCGGTCAGCCCCCTCTCCCTCCGGGAGAGGGCTGGGGTGAGGGGCTTGTGATTGGCAATCAGTAACCGTCAGAGCCGTAATCAACGGTAAAAGCAAAATCGGTGACGCGCTCCACGTCGGTTTCCAACCGTCCATCCGGCAACAACCGCAACCAGCGATACCCCGGCGCCTGTTCGCCGACCTTGAAATCTTCACTGCCGGGCTCGAACTGAATGCAGGTCGACGGCGATGCCATCAGGCGCACGCCATTGCGTTCGCGATCAAACGCCTGATGCACATGCCCCCACAAGACTGCACGGGCCTGCGGGAAACGATCCAGCACCTCGAAAAACGCTTCGGGATTGCGCAAGCCGATCGGCTCCGCCCACGCACAACCGATCGGCACCGGATGATGATGGAAGCACACCAGATGATGGCGTTCTGGCGCTTCGCTCAGCGAGCGCGCCAGCAACTGCAATTGATCGTCCTGCAGATAACCGGGAACCGACCCCGGCACAGCCGAATCCAGCAGCGTCACCCGCCAGTTGCCGATATCGACCACGGGCTCCAGCAACGTGCTCTGCACCGCAGCCTGGGCCATGATCACAGGCTCGTCATGATTACCGGGAATCCAGCGCGCCGGCGCGTCGATCTGCGTGCTCATCTGCCGGAAGGCCTGATACGACTCCAGCGTGCCGTCCTGGGAAATATCACCAGTGGCCAGAATCAGGTCGATCTGCGGCTGCTGCCCCAGCACCAGCTCAATGACTTTTTGCAAGCTCTCGCGGGTGTTCATGCCCAGCAGCGTGCCACTCGCCTCGGCGAACAGGTGGCTGTCGGACAACTGCACAAGCAGCGCCGCATCGGCGGTGGTCAACGTGGATACGCTCGGCAAGGCGTTCTCCCAAGGCAAATGCACGGAATCGATCAAGTGCCGCAATTATGCTGGGGGATCAGTAAAAGAGGAAACCGGCGAAGCGGACGCAGTTCACAACTAGCGAACGACTTCGTACTCGTGGCCCAACGCCAGGCAATGACTCAGCCACTCCCCCAGGAACAGATTGAGCTGAGCCTTTTCATCCGGCTGGTGCATCGCCGCATTCGGATAAGGATAGATGCCGCGAAAGCGTCGTGCATGCTCGGCGCTGACCACTTCGGCCATGCGCGCGTCGTGATAGACCTGCACTTCCAGTTGCGGCACCGGCAGCCATGGCAGACTGTGTTCCTGACGCACCTGCAAGGTGGTGGTGTACGGGCAGGTCTGCAGCACTTCAAGGGCCAGCACGCCGAGCATCTGCTCGCCCTGGGTCACGGCAATGCGCCGCGCTTCGGGCTCGTTACGCATGTCCGGCAGCAGTCGCATCAGGCGCGCATAGTTGGCCTCGCAGGCGGCTTGCAGCCCTGCGAGGTCGACTCGATAGCGATCGCGCAACTTGTTTACGACCATAACCCCCTCACTTCGGCGCGGTTCAGCGCCAGCCACTGCAAAGCGATGATGCTCGCCGCGTTGGCAATGCGTCCGTCACGGACGGCCTGCAAGGCATCTTCAAAGGCCCAGACCGTGACGCGGATATCTTCTGCCTCTTCTTCCAGGCCATGCAGGCCGCCAACGCCCTCGGTGCTGCAACGCCCCAGATACAAATGCACGAATTCGTTGCTGCCGCCCGGCGACGGGAAATATTTGGTCATCGGCCACAACGCCTTGATGTCCAGCCCAGCTTCCTCCTGCGCCTCGCGGTGAGCAACTTCTTCCGGTTGTTCATCCTTGTCGATCAGACCGGCGACCAGTTCGACCAGCCACGGGTTATCGGTCTTGCCCATGGCGCCGATGCGAAACTGCTCAATCAGCACCACTTCGTCGCGCTGCGGATCGTACGGCAGCATGCACACGGCGTCGTGGCGGACAAAGATTTCACGGTTGATTTCACGGCTCATGCCACCGGCGAACAATTCATGGCGCAGATGCACACGGTCGAGCTTGTAAAAGCCCTCGTAGCATTTTTCGCGCCGCACGATATCGACGGCGGTCGGCGTGGCGTTGGCAAAATCAGTCATGAGCATCCTCTTTACTGCAGATCCATTACGAGCGGCCTTTGTGTGACTGGCAGGCTCGGCTTCGCGCCATCCTAACGCGCCCGCACCGTTTGATGCAGCCCCTTTACCGTCAGCGGGATGGACGGTGACGGCGAAACCCACTCTAATTAGCTTAGTGGCGAACTGACTGCTTCTGCGAGAGTCGAAGCGGATATCTTTTTGCCTTCCCCTGCTTTCGAAAGGACGCCCATGTCGCTTTTCAAAATTGCCTCCGTGGCCGCCATCGCCCTGACCCTCGGCGCGTGCGCAAGCCTGTTCCAGCCCAACTACCGCACGCCGCTGGAAACCACCCGCGATGCGTCGGAACAACTGAAACCGGGCTGTTCCAACCCTGATTGCCCGCTGGTGAACATCGATACCCTGCGCTTCCCGGCCGAGCCTGCACTGGACGGCATCATCGAAAAACGTCTGCTGCAAATGACCCGCACCGAGCCAAACGCACCGGTAGCGCCGACCCTGGCCGCCTACCGCGAGCAGTTCCTGGCCAGCGCCGGCCCGCGCAACAGCAGCTATCTGCAAGCGAAAGTACGCGAGCAGCATGACGGCTTGGTGATCATCGAGTTGTCGAGCTACCTCGACACCGGCGGCGCCCATGGCACACCGGGTCGCGGGTTCATCAACTATTCGCGCCAGCAGCACAAAGTGTTGAACCTGTCCGACATGCTGGTCCCGGGGCAGGAAGAGGCGTTCTGGAAAGCCGCACAAGTGGCGCACAACAGTTGGCTGATCAGCACCAAGCTCGATCAGGAAGCGGACTTCGTGAAGAGCTGGCCGTTCGTGAAAACCCCGAACGTGGCGCTGACCTATGGCGGCGTGATCCTCAAGTACGACGTGAGTACCCTTGCACCTTACGCGCTGGGCCACGTCGAATTGAAGATTCCTTACCCGCGCCTGAACGGCATTCTCAAGCCCGAGCTGTTTCCCGGCCGTAACTGAAGGCCCGGCCAAGCACCAGTTGCAACAGCCCTGCCAGCACCAGCGCCGGCAGGGTTGCGCCGACATCCGGATACAGATTCGCCAGCACGTGGTAAGTGCTCACGCCACCCAGCCACGCCAACAACGCCGGCCAGCGCAACGCGGCTGATGCGACCTGAGCGCTGCGCTTGCGCAGGATGAAGTGATCGACCAGCACCACGCCGAACAGCGGTGCAAACACCGAGCCGATCAGCAGCAGGAAATTCTGGTACTGCGCCAACGGCGCCAGCAGGGCAATCAGCGTACAGATCACGCCGATGGCCAACGCCAGATGCTCGACTTTCAGGCGCAACAGAATCCCGCTCGATACCGCTGCCGAATGAATATCGGCGAAGGCATTTTCCGACTCATCGAGCAGAATCAGCAGCAACGGAATACCCAATCCGGCACCGGCCAGCGCCAACAGCAGCGCATTGACTTCACCGCTCGGCGCGAACGCCAGGGTGTAGGCGACGCCAAGGCTCATCAGCCAGAAGTTGCCGATAAAGAAGCCGACGGCGGTGCCACCGAAAACGTTCCTGGCGCGCTTGCCGAAACGCGAATAATCGGCAATCAGCGGCAGCCACGACAGCGGCATGGCGATGGCAATGTCGAAGCCCACCGCGAACGGCATCGAACCGTCACCGGCGCGCGACCAGAGACCCGCCAGATCGGCTTTGGCGAACAGGTTCCAGGTCAGCCACAGGCACGCGGCCAATAACAGCCAGATCCCCCATTTGCGCAGGATCTGCCGCACAAACGTCAGCGGCCCGCTGACCGCGAGCAAGGTTGCCAGCGCGCCGAAAAACACTGTCCACAACAGCGGGTTCGACCACAGCGAACCGTCGCTGAACGCACGTGTGCCGAGCAGGCTCGCGGCGTCGCGCATGACGATGATTTCGAACGAGCCCCAACCGATCAGTTGCAAAAGATTGAGCAGCGCCGGCAGGCTCGCGCCTCTGCGACCGAGGCTCAGTTTCAGCGCAGCCATCGACGACAGGCCGGTGTCGCTGCCAATCACGCCGACGGCGGCCAGCAACAACACGCCGACCAGCGTGCCAAGGAAAATCGCCAGCAGCGAACCGGACAGGCCCAGACCCGGAGCAAGCAATGCACCGGTCTGCAAAACCATCAGGCCGATGCCGAGGGAAAACCACAGGGAAAACAGATCGCGACCGCCGAATACACGCTTGTCGGCGGGTACGGCGAGGTCGGGGGAATAAGTGCCGGGTTGAATGCTCAAGGGTGTTATCTCGGAGGAGTATTTTTTGTCATTGAGATCTCTGGTACCTGTGATGGTCCCTTCGCGAGCAAGCCCGCTCCCACATTTGAAATGCATTCCAATGTGGGAGCGGGCTTGCTCGCGAAGAGGCCGGTACAGGCACCGAACTTCAGGTCAGGTCAAACCTTCTTGTACAGCTGACTGCCTTCCTTTTTGAATCGCTCGGCCTGTTCCGCCAGGCCTTGGGCGACGTCCACGTCGACCGCGTCGATCCGTTGGTTGGCCGCGTATTCACGGACTTCCTGAGTGATCTTCATCGAGCAGAATTTCGGCCCGCACATCGAACAGAAGTGCGCGACCTTGGCCGAATCCTTCGGCAGGGTTTCATCGTGATAGGAACGCGCGGTGTCCGGATCCAGGCCGAGGTTGAACTGGTCTTCCCAGCGGAATTCGAAGCGCGCCTTGCTCAGTGCGTTGTCGCGAATCTGCGCGCCCGGATGCCCTTTGGCCAGGTCCGCTGCGTGCGCGGCGATCTTGTAGGTGATGATCCCGGTCTTCACGTCATCCTTGTTCGGCAGGCCCAAGTGTTCCTTAGGCGTCACGTAGCAGAGCATCGCGCAACCGAACCAGCCGATCATCGCCGCACCGATACCCGAAGTGATGTGGTCGTAGCCCGGCGCAATGTCAGTGGTCAGCGGACCGAGGGTGTAGAACGGCGCCTCGTCGCAGCACTCCAGCTGCTTGTCCATGTTTTCTTTGATCAACTGCATCGGCACATGGCCCGGGCCTTCGATCATGCATTGCACGTCGTGCTTCCAGGCGATCTTGGTCAGCTCGCCAAGGGTTTCCAGTTCGCCGAATTGTGCTTCATCGTTAGCGTCGGCAATCGAACCCGGACGCAGGCCATCGCCCAGCGAGAAGCTGACATCGTAGGCCTTCATGATTTCGCAGATTTCGTCGAAATGGGTGTAGAGGAAGTTCTCTTTGTGGTGCGCCAGGCACCACTTGGCCATGATCGAACCGCCACGGGACACGATGCCGGTCACGCGTTTGGCGGTCAGCGGCACATAGCGCAGCAGTACGCCGGCGTGGATGGTGAAGTAGTCGACGCCTTGCTCGGCCTGTTCGATCAGCGTGTCGCGGAACAGCTCCCAGGTCAGGTCTTCAGCGACGCCGTTGACCTTTTCCAGCGCCTGATAGATCGGCACGGTACCGATCGGCACCGGCGAGTTGCGGATGATCCACTCGCGGGTTTCGTGAATGTGTTTGCCGGTGGACAAGTCCATCACGGTGTCCGAACCCCAGCGAATGCCCCAGGTCAGTTTCGCCACTTCTTCTTCGATCGAAGAACCCAGGGCGCTGTTGCCGATGTTGCCGTTGATCTTCACCAGGAAGTTACGGCCGATGATCATCGGCTCCAGTTCAACGTGGTTGATGTTGGCCGGAATGATCGCGCGGCCACGGGCGATTTCTTCGCGGACGAACTCAGGGGTGATTTCTTTCGGAATGCTCGCGCCGAAGCTGTGGCCGGCGTGTTGTTGCTGCAACAGGCCGGCAGCGCGGGCCTCTTGCAGTTTCATGTTTTCGCGGATGGCGACGTATTCCATCTCGGCGGTGATGATGCCTTTGCGCGCGTAGTGCATCTGACTGACGTTAGCCCCGGCCTTGGCGCGGCGCGGGTTGTTGACGTGGGCGAAGCGCAGCTTGGTCAGCTCGGCATCGGCCAGACGCTGCTGACCGAAGTTCGAACTCAGACCCGACAGACGCTCGGTGTCGCCACGGTCGTCGATCCATGCCGAACGCACATCGCCGAGACCTTTGCGCACATCGATCACCACGTTCGGATCAGTGTACGGGCCCGAGGTGTCGTAGACGGTGACCGGCGCGTTGATTTCGCCGCCGAAGTCGGTCGGCGTCACATCAAGGGTAATTTCGCGCATCGGCACGCGGATGTCCGGGCGCGAGCCCTGAACGTAGACTTTTTGCGAACGGGTGAACGGCTTGACCGATTGCTCGTCGACCTTGGCCGAGTCACTCAGGTTGATCGCGTTTTTTGATTTTGTAGTCATCACGGGCTCTCCAGACAGCATCCAGGCAGTGGATTGTCGGAGCAGAACCTGAAAGGCACGGACGCACCAGAACCGGTGCTGTGCATCGTCGTCGAGCGTTCGATTGTCGAACAATTTCCCGGACGAAGCACAAGAGGACTCGCCGGGTGACGAGAAATCTTGTTCCCTACGCAGGCGCTAACCTGATCAGGTTCAACGGGATCCGAAATTATTCGATCTCAGCCTCATAGCAAGGCACCCCGACAAGAACCCGGCCAGTCTAGACACAACGGGCAAAGAACGCCAACACCGCAGCAAACACCATGATGAATGGCGCAAATACACAGGTTGGGCCGATTGTTGTGATCCGATTGCGCAACTACACTCGCTTTGCCCCGCCACGCCTTGACGCTGCTGGGCTTGCGCCTTACCTTTGGCGCCCGGATTACTTCCATAATATTAATGCTAGGGATCGCCTCATGCTGCGCAAACTCTCACTGGCTGTTGCCGTGTCTTGTGCGTCCAACGCAATGGCCTGGGCAGCAGAAGCGCCCTTGTCGACCAAAACCGACCTGGTCAGCGTCTATCAGGAAGCGGTCGACAACAACGCCGATCTGGCCGCCGCCCGTGCGCAGTACGGCGCACAGAAAGAAGTGGTGCCACAGGCCCGCGCCGGGTTGCTGCCAAACCTGTCGGGCGGTGCCGAAGTGGCCAATGTGCGCACCTCGATCGATCAGCCTTCGGCCATTGCCAATCGCAGCGCTCACTCTTATCAAGCCACTCTGGCGCAGCCGTTGTTCCGCGCCGATCGCTGGTTCCAGTACCAGGCCGCGAAAGACGTCAACGAGCAAGCCGCGCTGCAACTGTCAGCCACCGAACAGAACCTGATCCTGCAATCGGCCGAGAGCTATTTCAACGTGCTGCGCAGCCAGGACAACCTGGCCTCGACCAAGGCCGAAGAAGCCGCGTTCAAGCGCCAGCTCGACCAGTCCAACGAACGCTTCGATGTCGGCCTGTCGGACAAGACCGACGTGCTGCAATCGCAAGCCAGTTACGACACCGCGCGGGCCAACCGCATCGTCGCGCAGCGTCAGGTCGATGATGCGTTCGAAGCGCTGATCACCCTGACCAACCGTCAGTACAACTCGATTCAGGGCATCGTCCATACGCTGCCGATCCTGCCGCCGGCACCCAACGATGCGAAATCCTGGGTCGACACGGCGGCGCGGCAGAACCTCAATCTGCTCGCCAGCAACTACGCGGTCAGCTCCGCCGAGCAAACGCTCAAGCAACGCAAGGCCGGCCACTTGCCGACCCTCGACGCCGTGGCAAAATACGAGAAAGGCGACAACGACGCCCTCGGTTTCGCCAACCCGAACTCGTTTGGCGCACCCTACGGCGGCAACGTCGAGCAGAGCACGCTGGGCCTGCAACTGAACATCCCGATCTACAGCGGCGGGCTGACCAGTTCGCAAGTGCGTCAGTCTTATGAACAACTGAATCAGAGCGAGCAGCAGCGCGAATCCCTGCGTCGTCAGGTTGTGGAAAACACTCGCAACCTGCACCGCGCAGTGAACACCGATGTCGAACAGGTGCAGGCGCGCCGTCAGTCGATCATTTCCAACCAGAGTGCGGTAGAAGCCACGGAAATCGGTTATCAGGTCGGTACGCGCAACATCGTTGACGTACTCGATGCGCAGCGTCAGCTGTACACCTCGGTGCGCAACTACAACAACACCCGCTACGACTACATTCTCGACAACCTGCGCCTGAAGCAGGCAGCGGGGACATTGAACCCGGGTGATCTGGAAGACCTGCGGCGCTATCTGAAAGCCGACTACAACCCGGACAAGGATTTCCTCCCGCCGGATCTGGCCAAGGCTGCTGAAGCACAGCTCAAGGCGCGTCCCTGAAATAAAAAGATCGCAGCCTGCATTGGAATACGTTCCCTGTAGGCGCTGCCGCAGGCTGCGATCTTTTTACGTTACTTGATCAGTCTGCCCAAACCATCCAGCAAACGCTGCAACGCGCCCTGATTGCGGCGCATCACTGCCAGCCCGGCCTCAGCCATGCGCTGCGCATCACGCGGCAGCTCAAACAAGCGCTGCACTTCCACCGCCAGCCCTTCGGCATCATCCACTTCGGCCAACGCCCCGGCTTCGCGCAATTGCGCGGCGATGTCGAGGAAGTTGAACAGGTGCGGGCCGCTGATCACCGGTTTGGCCAAGGCTGCCGGTTCCAGCAGATTGTGCCCACCGTTGGTCACCAGGCTGCCGCCGACGAACGCGCTGTCCGCCAAGGCATAGAGAAACAGCAACTCGCCCATGGTGTCGCCGAGCAGCACGCTAGTCTGCGCATCAACATTGGCCGCGGTCGAACGCCGCACCGTGGCGAAGCCTTCGCGCTGGCACAGCTCGAACACTGAATTGAAGCGTTCCGGGTGACGCGGCACCAGAATCAGCAACGCATCCGGGTGATTGGCCAGCAAGCGACGATGAGCGTTCAACACCACTTCGTCCTCACCTTCGTGGGTGCTGGCGGCGATCCACACCGGACGCTCCTGCGCTTGCCACTGGCCGCGCAGTTCGGCGGCGCGTTGCAACAGTTGCGGGTCTATCGTCAGGTCGAATTTGATTGAACCGGTGACCTCGACGGTTTCCGGGCGCGCACCCAGATCGCGGAAACGCTGGGCTTCAGCTTCGGTCTGCACGGCGAACAGACTCATCTCGGCGAGCATCGGCGCGGTCAGTTTGCCGAAGCGGCCATAACCACGGGCCGAACGCTCGGACAAACGGCCATTGGCCAGCGTCACCGGAATCCCGCGCTTGGCGCACTGATGAATGTGGTTGGGCCACAGTTCGGTTTCCATGATCACCGCGAGTTTCGGCTGAACACGATCAAGAAAACGCGCCGCCGCACAGGGCAAGTCGTAGGGCAGATAGCAATGCTGGATGCGCGGCTCGTTGGCGAACAGCGCCTGAATCCGCTCCGAACCGGTCGGCGTCATGCAGGTGACGGTGATCGGCAGCTGTGGATAACGTTGCAGCAAGGCGCGAATCATCGGCGCCGCAGCAATGCTTTCGCCCACCGACACGGCGTGCACCCAGATGCCGCCGGGTTGCAGCGTCGGCATGCCATAGGAGAAACGTTCGCCAATCCGCTTGGCGTACGCCGGCGCCTTGCGTGCGCGCAGCCACAGCCGAATCGCCACCAATGGCAGCCCCAGGTAAAACAGCGCGGTGTAGAGAGTTCTATTCATGGCGGCGGAGTTTATCGACTTTTGTCGCCGATCGCCCGCAAGTGCACGGCAAAACGTTCGGCCAGCCAGCGCGCGGCCGGGCCGAGTGGCTCGTCGCGGCGCCAGACCAGTTCCACCACCAGCGCCGGTGGGGTCCATTCGCTGTCCAGTTCAACCATCAAACCTTGATACGCCGAGTACTGCACCACATGACGCGGCAACCAGGCCCAGCCGAGGTCGCGCACCAGCCATTCGGACATGACGTAAAAACTGTCGGCGCGCCACACCTGCGGGCTGGCCGGCTCGTTGCCGGGATAAACGCTGGTTTGCGTAGACATGAGCAATTGCCGGTGCTGCGCCAGTTGCTGACAGGTCACGTAAGACTGCTTCGCCAGCGGATGATTGATGCCGCACACCGTGACCATTTCCACGCTGCCGAGCACGCGGCGCTCCAGCGCTTCGGGGATTTCGTCGTGATAAAACAGCAAACCGAGGTCGGCGCGACGCTCCACCAGTTTGTGCGCGACTTCGCCTTGAGCGGCGCTGGTCAGTTGTACTTCCAGGCTGGGAAACTGCTCGGCCAGTTCACCGAAACTTTCCACCAGCGCCTGATACGGCATTGCCTCATCCTGAGCCACGCGCAATTGCGCTTCCTGGCCGCGCAGCATCGCCATGGCCCGACCGTTAAGGCGTTCGCATTGGCGCAACACTTCCCGCGCCTCTTCAAGCAACGCTTCGCCGGCTTCAGTGAGCGTCGGCTGACGACCGCTGCTGCGCTCAAACAGGCTGACACCCAAGTCATCCTCAAGCATGGCAATCGCGCTGCTGATCGCGGACTGCGCCTTGCGCTGCTGGCGGGCCACGGCGGAAAACGAGCGGTATTCGGCGACGTCGACAAACACCCGCAGTTGATCGAGATTCCATTGCATGCTGCTCGCTCACCCATCTTAAAAACAGATAGGTAATGACTTTACCCCATCTGGCGAGTCTCTAAAATGCCGCCTCAGTCAACAATGTTTCACCTTGAGGATTTCCAACCATGAACGCCTACGCCTACCTGGCCATTGCCATCTGCGCCGAAGTGATCGCCACCGTTTCGATGAAAGCGGTCAAAGGCTTCAGTACGCCGCTGCCGCTCGTGCTGGTCATCGTCGGCTACGCGATTGCATTCTGGATGCTGACGCTGGTGGTGCGCACGGTGCCGGTCGGTGTGGCCTATGCGGTCTGGGCGGGCATGGGCATTGTGATGGTCAGCGTGGCGGCGTTGTTTATCTATGGGCAGAAGCTGGATATCCCGGCGATGCTCGGGATGGCGTTGATCGTGCTCGGCGTGGTGGTGATTCAGCTGTTCTCGAAAACTGCCGGGCATTAATCAGAATTAACGCATTTACCCAAATGTGGGAGCGGGCTTGCTCGCGAAGGCGGTGCCTCAGTTAACAATAATGTTGCCTGACACAGCGCATTCGCGAGCAAGCCCGCTCCCACATTGGCCGATGCATTCCCTCTGTTGATCATCGACAAATCCCGCGCTTTCCCGAGTCTGTATACTGCGCCCTCGTCTTGAACACTGAGGTCGCTGCATGCCATCCGTTATTTCCACCGACGTTCTGATTGTCGGCGCTGGTGTCGCCGGCCTCTGGCTGAATGCGCGCCTGCGCCGCCAGGGGTTTTCGACCGTGCTGGTGGAAAGCGCCAGCCTCGGCGGCGGGCAGAGTGTGAAGTCCCAGGGCATCATCCACGGCGGCGCCAAATACGCGCTGCACGGTGCGCTGACTGGCGCCTCGGAAGCCATCGCCGACATGCCGCGCCGCTGGCGTGAGGCGCTGGCCGGCAATGGCGAGCTGGATCTGTCCGGCGTGCGCCTGCTGTCCGAAGCGCACTACCTGTGGTCGCCGGGCACTCTGGCCGGCAACCTCACCAGCTTCTTCGCCAGCAAAGCCGTGCGCGGCCGGGTCGATCAGGTCAAGGGTGAGCAACTGCCGCCGGCCCTGCAAGACAAGCGCTTCAAGGGTAAGGTTTACCGTCTCGCGGAACTGGTGGTCGACGTGCCAAGCCTGATTCAGCGTCTGGCCGACCTGGCTGGCGACGGCCTTCTCGCCGGGCAAACCATCGAGCCATTGCTGGAGGCGGGCGTGCTGGTCGGCTTGAGAGTCGACGGTCGCGAGATTCGCGCCCAACGCATTGTCCTCAGTGCCGGGGCCGGCACGGCTCAATTGCTCGAAGACCTTGGCCTGACTCAGCCGGCCATGCAACGCCGTCCGCTGCACATGATCATCGCCAAAGGCCCGGGCCTGAAACCGCTGTACGCCCACTGCCTGGGCGGCGGCACCAAACCGCGCATCACCGTGACCACCCATCCGGCCGCTGATGGCCAGTGGGTCTGGTACATGGGCGGCGACATCGCCGAAAGCGAAGGCGTAAACCGCGAGCCGGCCGAGCAGATCGCCACCGCGCAAAAGGAAATCGCCCAGTTGCTGCCGTGGATCGACCTCAGCACCACGCAATGGGCGACCCTGCGGGTTGACCGGGCCGAGCCGCTGCAGACCGGATTGACGCGTCCGGACAACGCCTTTCTCGCCGAACAGGGTCGCCTGCTGGTCGGTTGGCCAACCAAACTGGCGCTGGCGCCGGACTTTGCTGACCGGGTCATCGCCTCCCTTGAGCGCGACGGCGTTCAGCCACAAGCCACTGAAACTTTACCGACCCTGCCAAAACCACCGCTGGGTGTTCCAGCCTGGGAGCAACTGCTGCCATGACGATCGCCACCCTGCACGATCTGCATCGCCCTTTGGGCAGCATCGGCCTGACGGTTTCGCCGCTGGGCCTGGGCACGGTCAAACTCGGCCGTGACCAAGGGGTGAAATACCCCAACGGATTTCAGATTCCCGGCGACGATGAAGCGCGGATGCTGCTGCGTCAGGCACGCGAACTCGGCATCAATCTGATCGACACCGCCCCGGCCTATGGTCGCAGCGAAGAACGCCTTGGCCCGCTGCTACGCGGCCAGCGTCAGGATTGGGTGATCGTCAGCAAGGTTGGCGAGGAGTTTGCCGATGGCCTGTCGCGCCATGACTTCAGCGCGGCGCACACACGAATGTCGGTGGAACGCAGCCTGCAACGTCTTGAAACCGATTTTATCGACCTGGTGCTCGTGCATTCCGACGGCAACGACATGGCGATCCTTGAGCACGAAGAGGTTTACGCGACACTCGCTGTGCTCAAGGCCGAAGGCAAGATTCGCGGCTTCGGCTTCTCCGGCAAAACCGTCGAAGGCGGCTTGAAAGCACTGGAGCAAGGCGACTGCGCCATGGTCACCTACAATCTGAACGAACAAAACGAGAAGGCTGTCATTGACTATGCTGCTGCCCACGGCAAAGCCATTCTGGTGAAAAAAGCCCTGGCCAGCGGTCACGTATGCCTCAGCCCGGGCGTGGACCCGGTGCGCGCCAGCTTCGAATTGCTGTTCGCGCAACCTGGCGTGGCCAGTGCTATTGTCGGGACGATCAATCCGCTGCACCTCGCCCACAACGTTGCGACCGTTGCCCAGGTCCTACGTGGTCACTGACGCCGCCTCGCGGCCTTAAGCAGGAGCCGATATGCCGCGCACGCTCATCAGAAAGAACCCGAGCAACTTCAAGACCCTGCCGCTGTTCGTCGAAGCCACTCCCGAAGGCCTGACCTATCAGAGCGTCGGCATGCCGCTGAACTTCGCGCAGACTTTGCAGCGGCGCAAACCGGTGAGCGTGGCCGACACCGAGCGCTTCTCGCTGGAACTGGCCAACCTCGGGGTCTCGGTGCGCCTGACCCTGCATTGGCAGAATCGTGATTATTGGGTGCTGGTGCGCCAGCGCCGGCAGGATCGCGGCGACGTCGTGCTCAAATTGATTTCCGGTTACGTGCCGGCTCATGAGCTGAATATTCCGCTGCACACGGCCATTCAAGAAATTGCCGAAGAATGCTTGCTGGAGACGCCGGAAGGCTGGCTCGGCGGGCGTTTCAACGACACCTGGCTGCCGGCGCCCTACGCCGCCGCACTGCATTATCGCGAAGCGCTGCCGTTTCGCCTGACCCCGTTGTCCGGCTCGGCGCGGCCGATCCGTAGCGCCAATCTGCAATTGCTCGAACGGCCACGGGCCTATGTGCATCTGCCGACCGCATCGCTGCAATTGATCTACGACCTGCGCCTGGATGTGCCCAAGGAAGCCAAGTCCCTGAGCCTGTTCCATGTCGACGAGCGTCTGGAGGGCGATCAACTGGTGGCCCGGCTCGACCGCAAACGCCCGGATCTGTACTTGATGCCCCTCAAGGACGGCTCGCCACTGGCCGAGCTGTACACGCTCAAGCGCGACAAACTCACACCCGCCAGTACCCGAGGTCTTTATCTGGCCGAGAGCTTTGCCACACAAACCGGCTGGGTTGTGCGCGAGGAGCGGATTCGCTGGAAGGACTGGCTGGTGCAACAGGGCCTGCAGCCGGCGAAAGCCCCGCGTCAGGGGCTCAAGCAGTTGAGTATCAAGGCGCTACGCCTGGTCGGTCTGGGCAAGAAAACCGCCAAATAGCGGTTTAACGGCGGCGATCCCACCACGTGCGCAACGCGGCGAAGAAATGGAAGTAGCGGTTTTCGCGCTTGCCCATGCCGCGCTTGGGCGAGAACGACTCCTCGGCAAATGCGCCGGTAATGCGCACTCGTGATGCCTGAGTCGGCAGTGTGCAGATTTTCGCGTCCACCTGCTGCAGGGCATATTTGAGCAGGCGCTCGGAATGCAGTTTTCTGCCCGTCGCCTTGCAAAAATCGAAAATGCGCTCGATCCGCTTGCCGTACGCAATATAGGTATCGCGCCCGCACACCGCAAAACGGTCGTTCAAACCACCCCACCACTGCCAATCAGGAATGTAGGCGTTGTGTCGCCGCGCCTGCGGATGATTGAACACATAGCCGGGCAACGCCGTGTGGAAAAAGTTATCCGGCCGCACGAACACGACAAAATCCGGATCGAAGGATTCGATCATCGTGGTCACGGTATGCAGCGAGTTGAGCTGATAGACCAGATTGCGCAGCGATGCGTAGTCATCAGCCCAGGTGTCGCCCTGCGCCTTGACCTGCTCGAAATCCCAGCGCTCCAGCACACCCTCGGTTGAGGTCAGCGTGCCGGTCATGGATTCGAAGGGCTGGTAGTTATCCGCCGTCAGCGCGCCTTTTTCGCCCGAGCGCGTGTTTTGCACCTCATCGATCCTGTACAGATGGTAGAAGCACTTTACATCGCTGCCCGCAGGCAACTGCGCCAGCACGTTCTGTTCGATGGAAGGGAAACAGATCGGCGAATTTCTCGGGATCCCGAAGAAAGCCACGGCAATTTTCAACACTCAACAGCACCTTTTGAAAGTAGATCGGGCCTGCTGGCAACCGGATAGACGATATCGCTTACTTTGGCCGAAACAGTTTTTGCCACCAGCGACGAGGTTGCAGAGGCACCACAATGATGTCCGACTTCTGCAGCCAGGCGCGCTCATAGTCCCAGGCATGGCCGCCCCACAGTTTTCCGGCTTCATTGGAAAACCCTAGAGTCATGAGCTGATAGGTATAACCGGCATGAGTGCGCAGCCAGTCGAACAGCACCAGCGTGTTGAAGCCGGTGGAGGGCCCGACGTAGCGCTTGCCGCCCGGGCGATCGACCGGGTAGTTCCACAGCGGCGGTAAAGGAATGCGATCCCAGTACATGGCCACTCGTGGCAGCGGGCACATCGGTGCAGCGCAACCCACCAGCATGCTGAAACAACGCTCGCGCGCCTGCTCGAACATCCGCTGTACCGGCGGCCCGTAAGGCAGACCAAAAAAATACGCGTCAGGCGCGTTATAGCCATGCACGAAAACATTGACGCTGCGCTCGTTGAGCAGCGCTGCCTTGATGCAGGTATTGAAACTGACGACGACGTCATCGACGCCAATGGCCAGCGCCTGAAAGTCCGCCGTCGTGATGGCCGGGTTGTTGGCAATCAGTACAACCCGGGGCGCGCGGCTCAGACAGTCGAGAAGCTCGGCGGGCAAGGCCCCGAGAACGGATTGATCACCACCGGGCAGCGCATCCAGCGCCATGTGCTCGCCGGGTTGCGACGATTGATGATCCTTCATTCAGACTGGCACCTTCATCCCGTAACGCAGTTTCACCCAGAATTGCGTGAACGCCGAAGGCGGTTGCCATGGGCGCATTTCCCGCTGGATTTCCGTGGCCAGTGCCTGACCGACGCGGGCAAAGGAATAGCGGCTTTGCGCGAACTCCTGGCCATTGCGGGCAATGCGTTCTGCCAGTTCCGGGTCGCTCTGCAGCAGTTTGATCTTCTCCACCGCCTCTTCTTCGCTGCGGTAGAACACGGTGTTGTGCATGTCTTCAAAACCGAGCAAGCGGTCTTCTTCGCCCTGGCTCCAGGCCAGCAGCACGCAGCCGCACGCCATGGCTTCGAAGTTCTTGATCATGAACTCGTTCATGCCGATGTCGGCGCTGACGAAAATCCGTATGCGATTGAGCGTCTGCAGGTATTCCTCACCCGACTTGGTGCGAGTCACCAGCATCCCGGTACGCCTGGAGAGCGACTCGAGCATGGCTTTACGCTCGGCATACTCGGTGCTTTTCAGGCTGCCAAGAAAGCCGATGGGAATGTCCCGTTCAACGCCAGTGTTGTGCAACATCTGCTCGTCATAACCTTTGGAGACGAACACCGTGTCGATGCCTTCGGCGAGCATCTTGCGCGCGACCACGGCACCCGACACCAGCGCCCGACAACTCGGCAGGCGACGGTAGAGCCGCGAATACACGCCGCGATACTTACTCGCCGGCATGTAGTTCTGATAGGCGTCGTGCTCGAGGAAGACCAGCCCGGGTATGCATTTGAGCACCTGCAGTTGCGTGGCCAGACGTTTGACCCGGGAGAAAATCACCACGCGATCAAAGGTCTGGTAATCCACCGAGGCCAGAAACTTCCCCAGATTCAACTGCTGCTGTTTGCTCAAACGATAGATGAAACACTCATCACAGTTCTGCTGCACGATGTCGTAGAGCCGGTCGAGAATGACCCGCTGTTCGTCCATCACCAGGAGCATGACTTTCATAGGTTACTCAACCACGCGACGTAGGCAGGCAAGCGCATCGGATTCAAAGCTGCCTACATCAACGGAAACGGTAAGATCCCCAAGGCAAAATCCGTTCACACGCAGTACACAACGGTAAAAATTCATCTGATCAACGACTGCGAATCTTCTCGACAATCGCAGTTGTCGAGCTGTTTTCCACAAGTCCCAACACCTTCACGGTGCCGCCATAAGCGGTGACGATATCAGCGCCGACCACTTGATCGATACCGTAATCGCCGCCCTTGACCAGCACATCCGGCTTGACCTCGCGCAGCAGGTTTTCCGGGGTGCCTTCAGGAAAACTGATCACCCAGTCCACGGCGCCAAGTCCGGCGAGTACCGCCATGCGCCGGTCAACACTGTTGATCGGACGGCCCGGGCCTTTGAGACGGCTGACCGAGGCATCATCGTTGACCGCGACAATCAGGCGATCGCCCTGAGCCCGCGCCTGCTCCAGGTAGGTCACATGGCCGGCGTGCAGAATGTCGAAACAGCCGTTGGTGAAGACGATCTTCTCGTTGTGCGCGCGGGCATCGGCCACGGCGAGCAGCAACTGCTCCAGCCCCAGCACACCACGCTCGGAACCTTCTTCACGCTGAATGGCGCGACGCAGTTCCGGGGCACTGATGGCGGCCGTACCGAGTTTGCCAACCACGATGCCGGCGGCCAGGTTGGCCAGCGCGACGGCGTGGGGCAGGTCTTCACCGGCGGCAATCGCTGCGGCCAGGGTAGAAATCACTGTGTCGCCGGCACCGGTGACATCGAACACTTCGCGGGCACGGGCCGGCAGGTGCAGCGCCAGCTGATCCGGACGCAACAGGGTCATGCCATGCTCGCCACGCGTCACCAGCAACGCACCCAGCTCAAGGTCGTGCATCAACGCAGCGCCCTTGCTCACCAGTTCATGCTCATCGACGCAACCGCCAACGATGGCTTCGAACTCGCTGAGGTTAGGCGTGATCAGGCTGGCGCCGCGATAGATCGAGAAATCCTTGCCTTTGGGGTCGGCCAGCACTGGAATGTTCTTCGCGCGGGCAGCCTGGATCAGCGCCTGATGGTTTTTCAGGGCGCCTTTGCCGTAGTCGGAAAGGACCAGCACCTTGATCCCTTCGAGCAGATCGTCGACCTGCGAGCCGAGGGCCAAGGCGTCGGTGGCGAAGGGTTCTTCGAAGTCGATACGCAGCAGTTGCTGGTGCCGGCTCATGACCCGCAGCTTGACGATGGTTGGCTGGTGCGCAATGCGCTGGAACAGGGCACGTACGCCCGCGCCTTTGAGACTGTTGCTCAGGCTGTCGGCGGCTTCGTCGTCTCCGGTCACACCGACCAGCGACGCCGGCGCACCCAGCGCGGCAATGTTCAAGGCAACGTTCGCGGCACCGCCCGGACGATCTTCGATCTGCTCGACCTTCACGACCGGCACCGGCGCCTCAGGGGAAATCCGTGAGGTTCCGCCATGCCAGTAACGGTCGAGCATGACATCGCCGACTACCAAGACCGGGGCTTGATCGAAACGCGGCATGGACAACTTCATGGAGCAACCCACATACAAAATGAACAGGGGCGCGATATTAACACAGGGTCAAGCGCCGTCCGCCTCAATCTGAAAGGTCGCGCACCCAGAACAACTCGTGACGCCGGACGGCCTTGCGGAAAAACTCGTTACTGCCCGTTTCAGGCCAGCGGCGGCCGGCCAGTCCTTGCTGGATCCAGCGGCGCAACTGTCTTTTGAACCCCTGCCCGCCTTGCAGATCGTGCTCCATGGCCAGCGCCATGGCTTTGTCCAGTTGCACATCCGCTGACAACAACGGACTCCACAGGCGGTCGGCCGGCAACGCCTCGATCGCCGGTGGCAGCGCAATACCGGCACCGGCAGGGCCCATTGGCCAGCGATCGTTATCGTGCAGGTGATTGGCGTACATCAGCAGGGTTTTTGGCTTCCAGCTACTCAATGCGACAGCCTCAAGCAGCGCCTGGGTAGACGCCACATGATCACTGTGGGGATCGAGTTCAGGATGCGGTGTCACCACCACTTCCGGGCGATAGTGCTCAAGCAGTGCCGTCAAATCAGCGAGCAAGTTTTGCCAGGTCGGCTGCCCATCGGCGTCGGCGGGCAGGATCAGCGGGTTATGCCGGCGCACGCTGCGAATGTCGTTTTCCTGCGATTCCCGCGAACCGAATGCCTGATTGGGCTGCTCCGCCATCGACGGCAGTTGCAGGCAGTAATAGCCCAATTGCACACAGCGCTCGGCAGGCACGCCACCCCATAGAGGAATCACCAGGCTGTCCCAACTGCGCAAACGGCCCTTCAAGCGGGCCGCTGCGGCGCGATCAAGGCCCAGACGCTGGAACGCTTCAGCCTCGATTTCGCCCTGGGTCAGGGTCACGATGCTGACGTCTTCGCAGCGGCTGTACAGGCCGAACGCGGCGAGTTCAGCATCATCGGCATGGGGCGCGATGACCATCACCCGCTGACGGCTGTAGTCCGGATTGGCCATGACCCACAACACGCCGGTCGCAGCCGGCACACAATATCGGCCACGCAGCGCAAAGGCCCCTTGCGCCAGTGCATCGGCCTGTCCCGACAGATTGAGGAAACGCCGCCCTCTGACACCGCGCTCGAGATCCTGGCGATCATCGCCGACCTCAACCCAGGGGTCGAGCCAGCGCCCCAGCCAGGTAGATTTCACTTCCAGCTCGAGCACCAGCGTCTCACCCTGCGCCAGCGGTTCGCTCAGATGCACGAGACCGCCCGCAAGGCTCACCGCCTGCCGCGCGGCTTGTGGCGGGAAGGTGTATTGATAGTCGTCAGCAGGCCGGTAGAACAAATGGTCGGCAAACCAGGCCTCGTGAGCCACAAAGGCCAGCACCAGCAACAGCGGCACCAGCCACCACGCAATCAGCACGCCGATCAGCAGAAGCACCAGTACAAAGGCAATCAGGAACAGACGTTTGTTGCGCCGATGGGCCTTGAGAAGCTGTTGCTTGCGAGCGCTCATGAATTCAGACCTTGTAGACCGGCACCGTGTGGCACCAGCGATCCTTGTACTCACGGTCGGCACGACCGAATGAATAACGCAGAGGCTTGCCCAGCGCCTGCGCGTGCGCCCAGGCCTCCTGGGTGTTGACGAAGCTCAGCACGCTGCCGGGACTGAACTCGCGGCTCTGCGGGTCGACACCACCGTTGATGTACTCCAGCGAAACCCATTGCGGCGCCTCGACGCGGTACAGCACCTGAATGGCCACGGGCGCCGCATCGAGCATCGCCACCGAACCGGTCATGAACTCGCGCAACAAGGTAAAGACTTCAACCAGCCCGGCCTTGCCCGGCACTTCAAAGCCCCAGCGCCGCTGAAACAGATCGCCGTAAGCCGCAGCCTGTTCCTGCGGGGTAAAGTCGGACATCGGCACCAGTGATCCACCGGCCTCTTCCAGCAGGCGCTGTTCACGACGCTGGTTGTAGCGGAATTTCTTCGAATACTCTTCGGGCAACCGGGCCAGGGCCAAGCCCTCGGGCTGCGGCTTCAACGTGCTGATCTGTCCGGCATTGAGCTGGGACACATACGCCATGCGCTGACGCACCGGCACGATGACGTCTGGCGCGATCGGCAGAATGACTTCCGCATTGCCCATGTCCAGCAAGCCACGCTTGCCCTCGCGCTTGAGCACTTCCTTGGACAAGGCTACATGCCGCCCCCAGCAAGGGATGGCGGCCAGAACCTCACCGCCAACGATCCAGCCCAGGTAGCGCAATTCGATGCCAAGAAATGTCGACAAACGCTCGACAACCTCGGGATGCGTGGCAAAGCTGCCGCCGAAACGCTGCCAGGCCCCTGCGTAGCTGTCCCGATCGATTTCGCTCCAGCCACGCTCGCGAAAGCTGCGAAACATCGTCAGCATACGTCGGTCGCGTGTGCCGGCTGAGGCTCGTCACCCTCTTCAAACTCTTTGGCATGCAGGCGGGCGTAATAGCCGTTCTGCTCAAGCAGTTGTGCGTGAGAGCCGCGCTCGACGATGCGACCTTCGTCCATGACCAGAATCAGGTCGGCTTTTTCGATGGTGCTCAAACGGTGGGCGATCACCAGGGTCGTGCGGTTCTGCACCACATGATCCAGTGCAGCCTGGATATGCCGTTCCGATTCGGTATCGAGGGCTGAGGTGGCCTCATCAAGAATCAACAGCGGCGCATCCTTGAGCAGCGCCCGGGCAATGGCAATGCGCTGACGCTGGCCGCCGGACAGCAGCACGCCATTTTCGCCAACCATGGTTTCATAGCCCTGCGGCATCTTGATAATGAACTCATCGGCGTACGCCTCGGTGGCGGCGCGCTTGACCTCATCGAACGGTGCACCGGCCAGATCGCCGTAAGCGATGTTATTGGTCACCGTATCGTTGAACAGCGTGACCTGCTGGGTCACCAGCGCAATCTGCCGACGCAGGCTGCGCAGGGTGAAGTCCTGCACCTGCACGCCATCAAGCAGGATCTGGCCCTGCGCATCATCGTGCTGATAAAAGCGCGGAATCAGGCTGGCCAGGGTCGACTTGCCACTGCCCGAGCGGCCAACCAGAGCGACCATTTGCCCTGGCTCGACGACGAAACTGATGTCGTTGAGCACCGCTTTGTCAGTGTCCGGATAATGGAAGCTCAGATTGCGTACCTCCAGCCGGCCTTCGAGACGATCGTGCTCGACCGTGCCGCGATCCACTTCCGCCGGCTCGTCCAGTTGCTCGAAAATGCTCTCGGCACCGGCCACGCCTTTCTGAATGGTCGAACTGACTTCCGACAACTGCCGAATCGGCTTGGGCAGCAGGCCCGCCATGGTGATGTACGCCACCAGATCGCCCGGCGATGCGTCGCCGCGAAGGTACAGCACGAGGAACATGACCACGGCCATGGCGCTGTACGTCACCAGTTGCAGCATCGGCGTGTAGACCGCGCCGGTCTTGGTCATCGTCAACTGTTTGTCAGTGTTGCTCTGACTGGCGTCGCGGAAGCGATCCTTTTCGTATTGCTCGCCGCCGAAGCTGCGCACAACACGGTAGCCGTGGATGGTCTCGGACGCGACGTGCGTGACGTTACCCATCGAGACCTGGATTTTCTTGCTTTGCTTGCGGAATTTCTTGCTGGTGCTGTTCACCATCAAGCCGATCAACGGCAGGATGGCAACCATCACCAGGGTAAGTTTCCAGTTCATCCACAACAGCGTGCAGAACAGGAAAATCACGGTCATGCCTTCACGAATGACGACCTTGATCGCATCCGTGGCAGCACCGGTGACCATGGTCACGTTGAAGGTGATCCGGGAAATCAGGTGGCCGGAATTGTTCTTGTCGAAGAAACGATTGGGCAACTCCAGCAACTTGTTGAACAGCACGACCCGCAAGTCATGCACCAGACCCAGCGAAACACGCGCCAGAAAGAAGTTGCCCAGATACGAACCCACACCCTGCCACAGCGCGATGAACACAATCATCAGTGGCACGGTCTCGAGCAATTGCAGCTTGCCCAGATAAGGGTTGCCCGGGAACAGACTGGCCTCAGGATTGGCCAGACCGTCGACAAAGTATTTGAGGATGTAGGCGAGCATCGGCTGAGTCGATGCGAAGATCAGAAACCCGACGATGCTGAGAAGGAAAAGGCCGGCGTAAGGCCGCACGTAAGCCAAAAGGCGGAAATAGATCGCCAGCGTGGACTGGGCTTTCGGTTCAGGACTGCTCATGGTGATCCGCGCAATTCATTGAGGCGCCGATGATATCACACGCGTTTTTACCCCGATAAACATGACTTCAAGCCAGCCTTCGACCAAGTCGGTTAAGATACCCCGCTAATGATGGGGAGCCCGACATGCAATCGATTGATCAAAGCACTTACGAGGCACTGCGCAAAGGTGCACACGTACTGGAGGCCGACGGTTCCGGCGACAAGGTGCTCAGATTGGCCGATGGACGCATGCTCAAGCTGTTCCGCCGCAAGCGACTGCTCAGCTCGGCGCTTTTCTACCCCTATGCACAACGCTTTGCCGACAATACCCGGGCACTCGAACAACGCGGCATCCTTTGTCCGAAGGTCATCGCGGTCTATCGCATCCCGAGTATCGAACGTGACTGCGTGTATTACAGTCCGCTGGAAGGCAATACGGTGCGTCAGTTGCAGAGCACGGGTGACGAGGCTGACACGTTGAGATTCCAGCTGGGCGGGTACTTCGCCCTGCTGCACGAAAAAGGTGTGTACTTTCGATCGCTGCACTTCGGCAATGTGGTGCAGACCCCGGACAACCGCTTGGGCCTGATCGATATCGCCGACCTGCGCTGCCAGAAGCGCGCACTCAGTGACAGCAAACGGCTGCGCAATTTCGCTCACTTGCTGCGCTATAAGGAAGACCGCCAATGGCTGCTCGGCCAGGATGCCGGTGACACGTTTATCGAAGGCTACCGGCAGGCACTGCCGAGCAACCGCCAAGCGCCGCTGATCTCGCGCCTGCGCCCGCTGCTCGGCTGAACCTCAGGGGCCGATGACCACCACAGTGGCACCCTTGCGATTGGCGAAATGCTCGATGACTCGCCGCTTGTGTGCCACCAGCCACTCATTCAGCCACGGCTCGTCACCTTTGGCCTCGATGAGGAAGTACTGATAGTCACCAGCGTGCGCTGCCGACATCGCTTCCTCCGCGGTCAGTACCGGCATCACGTAGCCACGACCGGCGTAGTAGCTGATCCGCCCATCTTCGAAATAGGTTTTCGCCCCTGGCTCGACATGGGCCGCCAACCAGCGCCCAGCCTCGACATAATGGGTTTTGCCGGCCCCGGTGGAGATGACGTTCGACAGCATCACCAGCAAACACAGAGCCACCAGCCACTTGCCCCAACGCGGGAATTGGCGAAAAAACGCCGCCAGCCCCATCGCCAGCACGGGCACAAACAACAGATTCAGAAAACTCAGGTAGCGCGTATTCATGAACTGTTGCTTGATGAAAAACACCACCAGCACGACCAGATACAGCAACGCCGCCCAGGCGAAGGGTCGATAGTCGCGCCAGTAGACACCTAGCACCCCCCAGTTGCGCCGCAGAATGAACGGAACAGCAAATGGCCCCATCAACTTTACGAAACTGATGGTCATGGTTGCCAGAATGCCGAAGAAAACAATCCGGCCGGCCTCATCCTGGGAGTACTTGTTGATGAGCGAATTGGCAAACTGATCGCACAGCATCTGAAAAGAAGCAAAAACACTGTGCGGCGCAATCATGTCCAGATACAACATCACGCGCGCCGCCATGAGCACACCTGACACCGAAACGACCAGCAACCCCAAAACCGGTAGCAAGGAAAACTGAACGAACTGCATCCGTCGGCCGGATGACCACAGGCTGGGCAACTGCCAGAGCGCCAGTGCCGGCACCAGCAGCAACGCCTCCAGTCGAAACAGGGCTGCCGCGACGATTGCCAAATGAATGAATGCCGCGCGCAACCAGCCGCCACGGGTCTGCCAGCGCAGCGCGAGCCAAAGCGTCAGTGTGCAGAAAAACCAGAAACCGCATTCACGGATGATGTCATTGCGAAAGGCATTCACCGCCGGCATCGCCAAGACCACCAGGCATGCCCAACGGGTGAGATGTGCAGACCGCTGACGAACGCAGTCCACCATCAGCGCGCTGGTCCCGGCAAAAAAGAGTGCACACCAAAGATAGGCGCTCAGTTCGAGCGGCAGATGCAGAACGGTATGCGTAGCGGCCAGCAGAAAGGAAAACCAGGGCCAGTCAAAAGCAGCCCAGGCCACATTTGGCCCGTGCTCGGTAACCTGTTGCGCAATATCGATGTATAGCGCCGCATCGCGCCCCACTGTCGCGGTGCCCAGGACCGCAATCAGCGATAGCACTGTACTGCCCAGAAACGCCAGCCAAACCGGGTATTCGTCGATGACTCTGGAGATTTGCACTCTCACTTTGCTGCCCGTACCTTTCACCCCGCCACCTCATCGACACTCATGTCAAGGTACGCCATCACCACAACCTGCTACCGAAACAGCAACCGCAACGCCTTGCGTGTGTATGACCAGCGCGAAAAAGTCCGCCAGTCTGCACGCAAGGCCTGGAAATAGAACGACTTCGCCAGTTTGTACTCGCCATGGGAATAACAGTCGCGAAACAGCGACAAACAGCGCTGAGCCAGAAACGCCTGGCGCAGATCACGCATTTCTTCGGGCATTCGTCGACTGGAAAACACTTCGCTGACAACCTGCTCCGTACCGGCTGCAAGGCTTTGGCGCAAATCATGGCGCATGCTGTCGGCATGCTTGTAGATCAGCGCCAGAGGCTTGTCCAGCACGGTGCAGGGGTAACGCGCCAGCACCTGGGCAAACACTGGCAGATCCTCGACATTACGCAAATGTTCCGGGTAATTACCCAGAGCGAACACCTCGCGATGCATCGCGCAGGCGCCGTTGGAAATCGACACTGTCTTGTTCAGCAGGTAACTCTGCAGGCGTTGTCGCGGCGTTACAGGCAGCGGTTTGACCGACTGCAAGCTGCGCCGGCCGTCAGCAAACACCGACCAGTGGGCGCCGATCACCATCAGGCTTTGAGGATGACTGGCAATGTGCTGCGCAAGCGCAGCCAACGCGCCAGGGGCCATTTCATCATCGGAGTCGAGAAACACCAGATACCGCCCGGTTGTCTCTTCCAGACCACGATTGCGTACCGACGACAATCCGCCGTTGGTTTTGCGCAGCGCGCGAAAACGCCCACCATGCTTGAGCAGGAGTTTTTCGACTACCTCGGGCGTATCGTCCGTCGACCCGTCATCGATGACCAGCAGATCCGCCGTCGTCTCATCCAACTGCGCCAATACCGACTCCACTGCACGTGGCAGGGTTCGTGCGTAGTTGTAAACCGGAATGACGACGCTGATCAGTGTTTCAGTCAAGTTCGTATCCTTTTGCACTCTCTTTTACGACCAGAATATCTTCCATGATCAGGTATTCCAGATCGGAACCGAAGAACATGTTCAGCGCGTCGGTCGGCGAGCAGATCATCGGTTCGCCGCGACGGTTCAGCGAGGTGTTCAGCGATACACCGTTACCGGTCAGGTTTTCCAGTGCCTTCATCATGTCGTAATAGCGCGGGTTGTATTCACGCTTGAGCACCTGGGCACGAGAAGTGCCGTCTTCATGGACGACTTCCGGTACACGGGTTTTCCACTCTTCCGCCACTTCGAAAGTAAAGGTCATGAACGGCGCCGGGTGATCGATCTTGATCATCTGTGGCGCAACAGTGTCGAGCATCGACGGGCAGAACGGCCTCCAGCGCTCGCGGAACTTGATCTGGTGGTTGATGCGGTCAGCCACACCGGCCACGCTCGGGCAACCGATGATCGAACGACCGCCCAATGCACGCGGACCGAACTCCATGCGCCCCTGGAACCAGGCCACCGGATTACCATCGACCATGATTTTAGCGATCTGTTCCGGCATGTTGTCGAGCTTGCGCCAGGCCGGTTTGCTCTCGTGACGGGCGCACGCGGCGATCACGTCTTCGTTGCTGTACGACGGGCCGAGGTAGACGTGCTCCATCTTCTCGACCGGTACACCACGAGCGTGGGACACGTAGGCAGCGGCGCCGACCGCTGTGCCGGCATCGCCGGACGCCGGCTGCACGAACAGTTCCTTGATGTCGTCGCGGGCGATGATTTTCTGGTTCAGCTTGACGTTCAATGCACAGCCACCGGCGAAGGCCAGTTTGCCGGTTTCCTTGAGCACGTCGCCCAGGTAGTAGTCGATCATCTGCAACGCCAGTTTCTCGAACAGCGCTTGCATGCTCGCGGCGTAGTGGATGTACGGTTCGTCCGCGATGTCGCCCTCGCGTTTCGGACCCAGCCACTCGATCAGCTTCGGCGAGAAATAGAAGCCTTTGCCCTTTTCTTTATAACGACGCAGGCCGATGACGTTGGCGTAGTCGGTGTTGATCACCAGTTCGCCGTTTTCGAACGAAGCCAGCCGCGAGAAATCGTACTTGCTGGCGTCGCCATATGGCGCCATGCCCATGACCTTGAATTCACCATCGAGCATCTCGAAACCGAGGAATTCGGTGATCGCGCCATACAGACCGCCAAGGGAGTCCGGATCGAAGAATTCCTTGATCTTGTGGATCTTGCCGTTTTCACCGTAACCGAAAAAGGTCGTGGCGTACTCGCCCTTGCCGTCGATACCGAGGATCGCGGTTTTTTCTTTGAAACCGGAACAGTGGTAGGCGCTGGAAGCGTGAGCCAGATGGTGCTCGACCGGCTCGATCTTGATCTTCTTCGGATCGAAACCCAGTTGCTCCAGGCACCAGACAATCTTGTTGCGATAGCGCTTGTAGCGGCGGTTCCCCATCAGGATCGCGTCCAGCGCGCGATCCGGCGCGTACCAGTAACGCTTGGCGTAATGCCAGCGCGCCTTGCCGAACAGGCTGATCGGTGCGAACGGAATCGCAACTACGTCAACGTCCGACGGCTTGATGCCGGCCTGTTCGAGACAGAACTTCGCCGATTCGTAGGGCATGCGGTTCTTTGCATGTTTATCACGTACGAAGCGCTCTTCTTCAGCCGCCGCCACCAGCTTGCCGTCGATGTACAAGGCTGCTGAAGGGTCATGGCTAAGGGCGCCGGACAGGCCAAGAATCGTCAATGCCACAGGGGTCTAGCCTCTTTAGTCTGCGTGCAGGCGCGATGCGCCTTGAAAATTGATGTGCCCTCGCGCAGGGCGAGTGACAGCTAAAGGGCGGGATTATAGCGTAAACGCGTGGGGAATTACCCTGCGCGATTGCCCCAGGGTGAATGGTTGGGAGAAACCTTGCTCTGCGACTCAATAACCGCCCTTGCGCCAGTAAATACCAAGATTGCCATCAGTCACCTGACGATAAACCGTATAGGGCAACGCTACCGTATCGAATACCCCGGACAATGGCAGATCCAGCAGCACGAACGGCACCAGATATCCGCTGGGATCGGGGGGCGCATTCAACACGCAGAAATCGAACGCCAGACCGCTGTAGACCCGCGGAATGGACTGGCAATAGGTTTTTTGTTTGCGCATGTCCCGAGCGACATCTGCATCATCCTGCAAGACGCTCATGACGCTGCCGCAGCCGGCCAGCCCGGATGAAAATGCCCCTACTATCAAAGCCTGTTTAATGGTCAAGATTCGCCCTCCAAGGTCGTCGGGCAAATTAGCATCGAGGCTGAGCAGGACACAGTTCATGGCTTCTGGAGAAGCTGTAGGACAAGTCGCGGAATCTTGTCCTCTATTGCTTGAGTGGTTTATTCAGGCCGTGCTGGAAATTTCCCTGGGCAGACGCTGATCAATAACCTGATACAACGCGCTGCCTTCGGGCCAGTTACGCATGAATCGCGCACGGTCACGGGCATAGGCCGGCGCGAAACTGCTGACAGAACCATGCTGACACATCGAATCCAGGTCGATCAGCGCCCAGCGATCCTGCTGCCAGAACAGGTTGTGCCCCTTGAAGTCGCCATGGCTGATGCGCTCGTCAATCAGTCGCGCAAACAGCAGATCCAGCGCCTGCAGCTCCGCCTCCGGCGCTTCACCGCTTTCAACATAAGGCGCGAAGCGCTCGATGATGTCCGGCCCCGGCAGGAACTCGGTCACTAGATACGCACGGCCGCGCAGCCACAGAAAACGCTTTTCCAGCACCGCCAGCGGTTTGGGCGTGGCAATACCGAGGAACGCCAGACGATTGCCTTCGCGCCATGAATGCCAGGCCCGACTCGGCCGCCAGAACCGCTTGAGCCAATGCGCAAAACCCTTGATGTTGTAGCGTTTGATCACCAGCGTGCGCGCCCCCGCCTGCACCTTGCCGACACTCGCCGCTCCGCCGGTCTTGTACAGATGGCCCTGATCGAGCAGCGCATCGGCCTGATCCAGCACCGGCAGCATGGCTGATTCTTCTTCACGACGGATTGCGCGCAGCGCGAACGCTCCGCGCTGCACACTGAACAGCGTGCACTCGCGACCGACCTTGATCAGAAAGTCTTTCAAACGCCAACGGCGGACTTTGTCGATCTGCTTCTGCAAGGCTTCCAGCGGCAACGCGTGCTCGCTGTTGCTCAGCAGGTAATACACCAGCAGCTCTTCGGTGAATGGCTCCAGCGCTTTGGGCAACTGGGCGAAAAACACCCCGAGATTTTCCAGGACTTTTTGCCGTGACAACGGCTGGCCGGGGGTTTCAGCGCAAATGCCGGCACCGTCAATCAAGTACAACTGGCCGCCGTGACGTAGCAGATTGTCCAGATGCAGGTCTTCCTGCCAAAGCCCCTTGCCGTGCAACTGGCCAATGGCGCCCAACGCCTCGGCCAAGACCGCCGATTGCTCGTCGGCCAGTACCGGCAACGACTCGACTTTCGCCCAGGCATCGCCAAGGCTTTCGGCACCTTCCAGGAAATCGAACAGCAGCCAGCCGCCCTCGCCGCTCTTCAAACCATCAGCCAACAGCAGCGGTGTGGTCAGGCTTTGCGCAGCCAGCAAGCGCACGCCTTCCAGCTCGCGCTGAAAATGCCGGGCAGCCTTGCTGCCAACCAGCAACTTGGCCAACACCGGACGACCGCGCCAGACACCGGCGCCGACGTAACGCTGCCCCGGCAAGACCCGTAGCAGACTCAGCAATTGCAGATCCGCACGGCCGGCGGCATCGGCCAGGGTCACGGTCAGCGGCAGTTGCGGGGCTCGCCCGGCACCGGCCAGCTCGGACAATTGCATCAGCGGGTCTCCTTGTGACTGCGGCGCGCGGTCAGCCGCGCGAGCCAACTATCCAGCAGCGAGCTATCGGTGGGCTGATCGAGATAAGCCGCCAGCAATTCACGCAGTTGTGCCTCGTTCCATTCTGGCGCGCGGCGTTGCAGCGGCTCCAGATCCTTGATCCGGTCGCGCATGCCGAACAACAAAGGGCGGGTCTTTTCCAGGTCGATCAATTGCGCCTGATACCCGTCACCGGTGGCGCGCAGAAAAATATGCTTGGGGTAGAAGCAGCCGTGCACCTGGCGCACACCGTGCAGATGGCGCGCGAGCAAGCCGCAGGCCTTGAGGATGGCCGAATGCTGCGCGGCACTGAGCTGCGTCCAACGCTGCAACAGCGATTCCAGATCACTCCAGCCATCGAGTGCCCGGGTCAACAGGATGGCACGGACTTCGCCGCCGACCTTGCGCTCACCGAAGAACGCCGCCTGCAGCGCCGGAATACCGAGCTTGCGATAGCGGCTGATATTGCGAAACTCGCGGGCAAAACTTGGCTCACCAAAAGGTGCGTGCAAGGTACGCGTCAGATAGTTGCTCTGGCGCTTGAGGTAATAACCCTGCCCTTCCAGGTCCAGACGGAAGACGCTGCTCCAGCCGCCACGGGCGGTATTGGGTTCGTCCACAGCTTCAAGCTGCTTGGCCCACAGTGCGTCGAAAGTGCCGAGACCATGGCGTTCAAGCAGTGCACGGTCTTCAGCGGCGAGAAAATCAGTCATTCGCGTCCCTCGAAAAATCTCACCACGTGCCGAATCCGTTTCTTGTCGGCGCTATCAAGCCGATCGCACTGGCGATATTGCTTATAGAAACGCAGGCGCTGGGTATTGGAAAGGTGGTATTTGGCGAGCTTATCGAGACAGGCCAGATCCTTGGTGATCCGATACTTGAGCCAGAAGCCGCGCCAGAACTCCCCGTTAGGGCAATCGATCAGAAATATCCGCGCCTGCTCATCAATCAACAGATTGCGCCATTTCAGATCGTTATGGGTGAATCGGTGATCATGCATCGTCCGGGTATAACCGGCCAGTTGCCGGCTGACGCCGTCGACCCAGGCGCGATCCTTGAGTTTCGGATCCTTGCGCTCAGCGAGCGCCGAAAGGTCCTCGGTGTTGGGCAACTCGCGGGTGATCATGGCACCACGATCATAGGCCGCGCCCCTTCGCTCCAGGCCCCAGGCCACCACTTCCGCCGTCGGAATGCCCCACTTGGCGAACCGTTTGAGGTTCTGCCACTCCATCTTCACCCGCGGCTTGCCGAGGTAACGGCGTAAGCCTTTGCCAGCGCCGACGTAGCGTTTGACGTAATAGTTGACGCCGTTGCGCTGCACGCGAATCACTTCCGACAGCGGATCACGGGTCAGACGTTCGCCCTGCAACGCAAATACGGCTTCGAGGCTGCCGAAATCACCGGCGAGCTCACTGTATTGCGGCTCAAGCGTCCAACCCGCCATCAGAGCGCATCCCCGTAGCGCTGCTTACGCGCATAGAGTTTGTTGGCCTTGCCTTCCAGCCAGTTCAGCAGCGGCGCCTCTTCAGCCAGGATCTGGCGCAGCGGTTGCTGGAAATAGCCCTTGAGGAAACGCAGTTTGTCGCGGCGGGTGAGGCCGATATCCAGCGCGGAAAAGTACAGCGCCGCCAGATCCTTGTTGCGCCAGCGCTGGGTGATCTTCGCGCGGGTCTGGGCACGGTGCAGATCGATCACCGAGAGCTTGAAGTCGTCCGGGGTCACCGGTTTGTCTGTGTGCAGCAGGAAGTGGCAGATGTAGCAATCGCGGTGGTTGACGCCGGCGCGATGCATCATGCCGGTCATGCGTGCCACTTCGGCGATCAGCGCGCGCTTGAGTTTCGGCTCAGGCGGCTGCTTGACCCAGTCGATGCTGAAGTCTTCAAGGCTGACGGTCGGCGCCAGTTCTTCGGTGACGATGAACGAGTGCTGGTCCGCCGGGTTGCTGCCCTTCTCGCCGTACGCAACGGCGGTCATGGTCGGCACGCCGACTTCCTGCAGACGCTGAATGGCCTGCCACTCCTGGCCCGCACCGAGCACCGGCAGTTTGGCGGTCAGCAGGTTCTTGAAGATTTCGCTCCAACCGATGCCACGGTGGATCTTGACGAAGAATCCGTTGCCGTCGACTTCCGTGCGCAGTGTCCGGCGTGCTTCCAGCTCGCGGTATACCTCGCCCTGCAAGCCTTCGACTTCGGCGAACGGGTCGCGTCCGGCCCAAAGGCTTTTGAACGGTTCAGCCAGCATCAACTTCATTAAGCGTGCTCCGCCAGAATCACATCGGCCGCGTGCTGCGGCATGCTGTAGAGATCGGCCGTCTCGGCGAAGGCCAGACCCTTGCGGCTCCAGGCCGCGCGTGCAGCGTCGTCATTCAACATCTCGGTCAGGTATTGCGTCAGTTGCGCCTGATCGAACGGTTCGTCCAACACTCGTCCGGCGTCCGCCTCGGCAATGTAATGGGCGTAACCGCAGACCGCGCTCACCAGCACCGGCAGGCCGGCGACCAGCGCTTCCAGCAACACCGTGCCGGTGTTTTCGTTGTACGCCGGGTGGATCAACAGGTCAGCGCCGAGCAGGAAACGCGGGATATCGCTGCGCCCCTTGAGGAACGTCACGTTATCGCCCAACCCCAATGTCGCGCTCTGCATCTGGAACAATTTGGGGTCATCCTGGCCGATTACAAACAACCGGGTACGTTTCTTCAGTTCAGCGGGCAACGCCGCCAGCGCTTTCAGGCTGCGATCGACGCCTTTGGTCTTGAACCCGGAACCGATCTGCACCAGCAGCAGTTCGTCGTCCTTCAAATTGAATTCAGCGCGGAAACCGGCGCGGATTTCATCGGCGTTCGCCGGACGCCGACGATCCTGGGCGATACCCGGCGGCAGCAGATGGAAACGCTCAAGCGGCGTGTCGTAATGCTTGATGAACAGCGGCTGCTGCACCTCGGAAATCATCAGCACTTCGGTCTTCGCGTCTTTGCCGAACACCGCGCGCTCATATTCGGCGAAGTGGCGATAGCGGCCCCAGCGACGGTACAGCGAGTGACGAAGGTTCTGCGCCTTGTCTTCAAAACAGCCATCGGCGGCGTAATACACGTCCAGGCCCGGCATCTTGTTGAAGCCGATCAGGCGATCGACCGGACGCCTGGCCAGATCCGCTGCCATCCACGCACTGAGTTTTTCGTTGCGGCGGTGATTGAAGAACGCCTTGACCGGCGCCACCAGCACTTCGAAACCGGGCGGCACGTCGCCTTCCCAGATCAGCGTGTAGACGCGGATCTGATGCCCGCGCTTCTGGCATTCGAGGGCAATGCGCATGAAGTCGCGCTGCAAGCCGCCGAACGGAAAATATTTGTACAGGACGAATGCCAATTGCATCAGCGCAGCTCCTCAGCCATTAACAACGTGCTCAGTCGGCTGGCGACACGCTCCGGGTTCAAACGCGTGAAGCACAGCGGCTGTTCACGCTTCAAGTCAAACTGACGGGCATCCTGCGCGGTCGGTTGATAGGTGCATTTCTTTTGCAGGCACGGTGCGCACGGGAAGTCGCTGGCCAGGTGAATCTGCAATTTGCCGTAGGCGCCGGTCAGACCCGGATTGGTCGGGCCGAACAGCGAGATGGTCGGCACGTCCAGCGCGGCGGCCAAGTGGCCGAGCCCGGTGTCCACCGCCACGCAGGCTTGCGCGCCGGCAAGGACTTTGCCGACGCCGGCCAGATTGAGTTTCGGCAGCACTTCGGCGTGCTTGAAACCGGCGGCAATGCGTTCGGCGCGAGCCTTTTCCTGCGGATTGCCCCACGGCAGTTTCACACCGACGCCGAGGTAGCCGACGCGTTCGGTCAGCTCGCGCCAATAGGCTTCCGGCCAGTGTTTGGTGTCCCAGGTGGTGCCATGCAGGAACACCACAAAAGCGTTTTTGCGCGGCAACTCGACCAGACGTTCGACGTTGAGGCCGTAATCGCCCAGACCCTTAGGCAAGTCGTAGCCCAAGGCAATAGCGAACAACTGGCGCACGCGCTCGACGGCGTGCTGACCACGGGCCACGGCCAGTTTGCGGTCGTAGAAACGCGAAGCCATCGGCTCGCGGGCCGAACCTTTATCGAGGCCGGCCACCGGCGCTTTGACGTAACGGGTCAGCCAAGCGCTTTTCAGCAAGCCTTGGGCATCGATGACCAAATCGTATTTGTTGGCGCGTACGCTTTGCTTGAAGCGTTTCCATTCACCGCTGGTGATGGTTTTCCAGAGGTTCTTGCGCCAGCGGCGGATCGCCACCGGAATCACCTTGGCAACGGCCGGGTGCCAGGTCGGGATCTCGGCGAAGCCTTCTTCCACCACCCAGTCGAACTTGATTCCGGGGATCGCCCGAGCGGCGTCGGTCAGCGCCGGCAACGCATGAATCACGTCGCCCAGCGATGAAGTCTTGATCAGCAGTACCCGCAACTTAATGAACCTCGACCACAGAGCCTTGCAACTTCTGCAGGGCATCGTTGACCGCGTCCGGCATCAGCTGGCGCAGGCAGTTGTAATGGCCGAAACGGCAGGTACGGTCGAAACACGGGCTGCAATCGAGCCCCAGGCGGACCACTTCGACGTGCTCGGCCAGCGGCGGGGTGAAACCCGGCGAGGTCGAGCCGTAAACGGCGACTAACGGGCGGTTCAGCGCAGCGGCAACGTGCATCAGACCGGAGTCGTTGGAGACCACCGAGTCGGCGCAGGACATCAGGTCGATGGCCTCGGCCAGCGAGGTGCCACCGCTGAGGTTGACCGATTCTTCACGCAGGCCCGGGATCAAACGTGCACGAATGTCTTCGCCGACCGCGTGATCGTTCTTCGAACCGAATAGCCACACCTGCCAGCCTTCGCGAATACGTGCTTCGGCGACTTTCGCGTAATGTTCGGATGGCCAGCGCTTGGATTCGCCAAACTCGGCGCCGGGGCACAGGGCCAACACCGGGCGGTCGAGGGTCAGGCCGAACTTGGCCAGCGCGGCTTCGCGAGTGACCGGATCGATTTGCAGGCTCGGACGCGGATACGGCTTCGGCAATTCGGCATTCGCTTCATAGGCCAAGGCCATGAAGCGCTCGATCATCAGCGGATAACGCTCTTTATCCAGGGTGCGCACGTCGTTGAGCAGGCCGTAGCGGAACTCGCCGCGCCAGCCGGTGCGTTTCGGGATGCCGGCGAAAAATGGCACCAGCGCCGACTTCAGCGAGTTGGGCAGCAGGATCGCCTGATCGTACTGGCCGCGCAGGGATTTGCCGATGCGCCGACGCGTCGCCAATTCCAGCGCGCCGTGGCCGAGCGGGAAGCTCAAGGCGTTGCGCACTTCGGGCATGCGCTCAAGGATCGGCCGGCTCCACTCGGGGGCCAGCACGTCGATTTCGCATTGCGGGTGGCGCTGTTTGAGACACTGAAACAGTGTCTGCGCCATCACCATGTCACCGACCCAACTGGGCCCAACGATCAAAATATTCATGTGGTTTCCATAAACGAACCGGGGAGGCATTTACGCCTCCCCGCCTCGAGAATCACTGAGGGAGCGGCACGGCTTGCGATGGGTCATTACCTTCAACATGACTGTCGACTGTTACTCCGCTATCGCGAGCAGGCTCGCTCCCACATGGTTTTGCATCTGTTCACATATCTGCGACTCAGCGCAGATCTATTGTAGGAGTGAGCCTGCTCGCGATGGGGTCGTTACATTCAACATTGTTGTCGTCTGATACTCCGCTATCGCGAGCAGGCTCACTCCTACAGGGTTTTGCATTCATTCATACATCTGCGGCTCAGCTTAGCCCCATCTCTTTCCATATCCGCAAAACCTGCCGGCGTTCGTCGGCAAACTGGTCGCCCGGTATTACCCCGGCGTCCTTCTGCAAGGCCTGCCGGTGCGCGGCGGAGCGGTAGGCTTTGTAGGCCTCGCGCAACAGGCTGGCGTCTTCGGCAGGCATCAGCCCTTCGTGTTCCAGCTGTTCCAGAATGCGGATGTTATCGGTCCAGCGCAGTAGTGGCGGGTGGCTTTGCGACCACGCCAGAGCCGCGTATTGCACCATAAATTCAATATCGACGATACCTCCGGCGTCCTGCTTGAGGTCGAAGGGCGCTGCGGCGTCGAAAGCATTTGCCGCCATACCGGCCGCGGTGCTCCTGGTGCCGAGGTTATCGCGCATCTTCGCGCGCATCTCGCTGACTTCCTGTTGCAACGTGGCCAGATCGCGCGCCTTGCCCAAGACCTGCGCGCGGACTTTCTCGAACGCCTGGCCGACATCCTGACTGCCGACCAGCACCCGCGCCCGCACCAACGCTTGATGCTCCCATGTCCAGGCCTCATTTTCCTGGTAGCGGGCAAACGCACCGAGCGAACTGACCAACAGCCCCGAGGCGCCCGATGGCCGCAGACGCATGTCCACCTCGTAGAGTTGACCGGAGTTGGTCTGCGCCGTCAGCAAGTGAATGATCCGCTGCCCCAGTCGCGTGAAAAACTGCGCGCCATCGATCGACTTCGGCCCGTCGGTTTCCGCTTGCGGATCGCCGTCGTGGATAAACACCAGGTCCAGATCCGAACCATGCCCCAATTCGAGGCCGCCGACTTTGCCATAACCGACAATGATGAAACCGGGATCGCACAAGGTGCCGTCGGTGCGCAGCGGCGTACCGTATTTGGCTACGGTCTGGCGCCAGGCCAGGGCCAGCACTTGCTCGAGAATCGCCTCGGCCAGCCAGGTCAGGTAATCGCTGACTTTCATCAAGGGCAGGCTGCCGGCGATTTCCGACGCCGCCACGCGCAAGCGGTGCGCCAGTTTGAAATGGCGCAAGGCCTCCATTTGTTGCTCGAGGTCGTCTTCCGGAATCCGCGTCAGACGCTCACGCAATTCAGCCGCCAGCTCTGGTGCCAAGGGCGGCTTGAACAGACGCCCCTCATTAAGCAATTCATCGAGCAGCAATGGAAAACGCGTGATCTGTTCGGCAATCCACGGGCTCGCCGCACACAACGTCAGCAAGCGCCGCAATGCGCCGGGGTTTTCCGTCAGCAAGACCAGATACGCCGAACGTCGGGCCACCGCCTCCACCAGTGGCAACACCCGTTCAAGCACCAGATCCGGATTGGCGTGTTCCACAGCCTGTGCGAGCAGACGCGGAATAAAGGCATCCAGACGCTCGCGCCCCAACCGCTGCATCGCCCGCAGTTGCGGGCTGCTGCGCAATCCGGCCAGTGCTTTCAGGGCTTTGCTGGCATCGGCGAAACCACCCTCCTCCAACTGCCGGCACGCGGCCTCTTCGTCCTGCGCCTCTTCCCACAGTGGTAGCCATTCGCCGCCGACCACCACCTCACTTTCGGCGCCTTCATCCTCGTCGGGATCGGCAATCACCTGGGCGAAGTGCCAGGCCACGCGGCCGCGCCAGAACATCAGCTTCTCGTGGAAGGCGGCCCAATCGGAAAAACCGAGCATAAAGGCAATCCGCGCCTGATCTTGCGGGCCATCCGGCAGCATCTGGGTCTGGCGGTCGGCGATCGCCTGAATCGCATGCTCGGTGTACCGCAGAAATTCGTAGCCCTCGCGCAATTCGCTGATCACCGCCGGCGGCAGATAACCCTGCCCTTCCAGTGTGCTCAGCACCTTTAATAGAGGACGCTGTTGCAGGCTCAAGTCGCGACCACCGTGGATCAACTGAAAAGCCTGCGCGATGAACTCGACCTCACGGATGCCGCCAGAGCCGAGTTTGATGTTGTCGGCCATGCCCTTGCGCCGCACTTCCTGCTGGATCAACTGCTTCATGGTGCGCAGCGCTTCGATCGCCGAGAAGTCCAGATAGCGCCGGTAAACGAATGGCCGCAGCATGTCGAGCAACTGCGCACCCGCCACCTGATCGCCGGCCACCACGCGCGCCTTGATCATCGCGTAGCGTTCCCAGTCGCGGCCCTGATCCTGGTAATACTGCTCCAGCGCATTGAAGCTCAGCACCAGCGCGCCGGACGAACCGTAGGGGCGCAGGCGCATGTCGACGCGAAACACAAAGCCATCGACCGTCATCGGATCGAGCGCCTTGATCAGGCGCTGGCCGAGACGGATGAAGAATTCCTGATTATCCAGCGAGCGCTTTACGCCCACGGTCTCGCCGCCCTCCGGGTAGGCGAAGATCAGGTCGATGTCCGAAGACAGGTTCAACTCGACTGCGCCGAGCTTGCCCATGCCGAGGATGACCATCTGCTGCGGCAGACCGCTGCGGCGACCGGTCGGCGTACCGAACTGTTCGCAATGGCGGCTGTACAACCATTGATAGGCCTGGTCGATGGTGGCGTCGGCCATGTCGGAAAGATCCCGGCAGGTCTGCACCAGATCGGCCTGACGGGTGAGATCGCGCCAGATGATCCGCACTTGATGGCGGGCGCGCTGGCGACGCAAGGCGCGACCGAGTTCATCCTCGCTCTGCGCGGCGTTCACGGCGGTGGCAATCTGTGCACACAATTCACCCGGCGCAAAGGCCCGGTCGAGTTCGCCGGACTGCACCAGCGTGAGCAACATCAAAGGGTCACGAACGCTCTGTTCAATGACAAACTCACTGGCCGCCGTGACGCGGGCGAACTGCGCCCAGCGTTCTGGCGTCCAGCTCGCCAGGCCGTGATCGTCTTCCAGCACGGCGACGGCCGTACGGAACGACTGCTCGGATCGAGTGACCAACGGCAGGAGAGTGGCGGGCAGTTCGGCAAGCGCGGGCAGGGTCATGGTCTATCCTTGATCGGCGTATAAATGGCCGCGTGTAGTGATTGGTGAAAAGCCGCTACCCGGAGGAGTGTCGAACAAAAGTTAGAAATAGCTGAAATTTCTTTCTCTTTGGCAGTGAACATCAAAGTTTCACCTTTTTCGGATGGTAAAAGACCAACCTTAACGATTATTCTCACAACGCAGCCGGAGGCCACAAGCCATTCTTCTGTAGTTTTACTACTCGTCTATACATTCGAAAGGCTGAAATGCCAGAAGATTTGTAGTAAAACTACACGCCGCCGGAACAACCTATCGGCAATCCAAGAATTTTAAATCGTCTGCCCACAAGGCCAGTCGCAAACTCAGGCAACCGATTCTGGAAGCCTTTCCGCCCTGGAGCAAGCCATGCAAGACCTCGATCCCGTCGAAACCCAGGAATGGCTGGACGCCCTGGAATCGGTTCTCGACAAAGAAGGCGAAGACCGTGCTCACTATCTGATGACCCGTATGGGCGAACTCGCGACCCGCAGCGGCTCGCAGCTCCCTTACGCCATCACCACGCCGTACCGCAACACCATCCCGGTAACCCACGAAGCACGCATGCCTGGCGACCTGTTCATGGAACGCCGCATTCGCTCGTTGGTGCGCTGGAACGCGATGGCCATGGTAATGCGTACGAACCTGAAAGATTCTGACCTGGGTGGTCACATCTCCAGCTTCGCTTCCAGTGCGACCCTGTATGACATCGGCTTCAACTACTTCTTCCAGGCCCCGACCGACGAACACGGCGGCGACCTGATCTACTTCCAGGGCCACACCTCGCCAGGCGTTTACGCCCGCGCATTCATGGAAGGCCGCATCACCGAAGACCAGATGAACAACTTCCGCCAGGAAGTCGACGGTCAGGGCCTGTCGTCCTACCCGCACCCGTGGCTGATGCCTGACTTCTGGCAGTTCCCGACCGTTTCGATGGGTCTGGGTCCGATCCAGGCGATCTATCAGGCACGCTTCATGAAATACCTGGAGCACCGCGGTTTCATCCAGCCGGGCAAACAGAAAGTCTGGTGCTTCCTGGGCGACGGCGAGTGCGACGAGCCGGAATCCCTGGGCGCGATCTCCCTGGCCGGCCGCGAGAAGCTGGACAACCTGATCTTCGTCATCAACTGCAACCTGCAGCGCCTCGACGGCCCGGTTCGCGGCAACGGCAAGATCATCCAGGAACTCGAAGGCGTGTTCCGCGGTGCTCAGTGGAACGTGACCAAAGTCATCTGGGGCCGTTTCTGGGACCCACTGCTGGCCAAAGACGTCGACGGCATCCTGCAACGTCGCATGGACGAAGTCATCGACGGCGAGTACCAGAACTACAAAGCCAAAGACGGCGCGTTCGTGCGTGAGCACTTCTTCAACACGCCTGAACTGAAGGCGATGGTTGCCGATCTGTCCGACGACGAGATCTGGAAACTCAACCGTGGCGGTCACGACCCGTACAAGGTCTATGCGGCGTACCACGAAGCGGTCAACCACAAAGAACAACCAACCGTCATCCTCGCCAAGACCATCAAGGGTTATGGCACCGGTGCCGGCGAAGCGAAAAACACTGCGCACAACACCAAAAAGGTCGACGTCGAGAGCCTGAAGCTGTTCCGCGACCGTTTCGACATTCCGGTCAAGGACGAAGAGCTGGAGCACCTGCCGTTCTTCAAGCCAGAGCCAAACAGCGCCGAAGCCCGCTACCTCAGCGAGCGTCGCACTGCACTGGGCGGTTTCGTGCCGCAGCGTCGCGCACAAAGCTTCAGCGTGCCGACTCCGGATCTGGACACCCTCAAGGCCATCCTCGATGGTTCCGGTGACCGTGAAATTTCCACCACCATGGCGTTCGTGCGAATCCTCGCGCAACTGGTCAAGGACAAGGAAATCGGCCCGCGCATCGTTCCGATCATCCCGGACGAAGCCCGTACCTTCGGTATGGAAGGCATGTTCCGTCAGTTGGGCATCTACTCGTCCGTCGGCCAGCTCTACGAGCCAGTCGATAAAGACCAGGTGATGTTCTACAAGGAAGACCAGAAAGGTCAGATCCTTGAAGAAGGCATCAACGAAGCAGGCGCCATGAGCTCGTTCATCGCTGCCGGTACTTCGTACTCCAGCCACAACCAGCCGATGCTGCCGTTCTACATTTTCTACTCGATGTTCGGCTTCCAGCGTATCGGCGACCTGGCCTGGGCTGCCGGCGACAGCCGTACCCGTGGCTTCCTGATCGGCGGCACCGCCGGCCGTACCACCCTGAACGGTGAAGGCCTGCAACACGAGGACGGTCACAGCCACCTGCTGGCCGCGACCATCCCGAACTGCCGCACCTACGATCCAACCTACGGCTACGAGCTGGCGGTGATCATTCAGGACGGCATGAAGAAGATGACCGAAGAGCAACAGGACATCTTCTACTACATCACCGTGATGAACGAGTCGTACCAGCAGCCAGCCATGCCGGCCGGTGCCGAAGAAGGCATCAAGAAAGGCATGTACCTGCTCGAAGAAGATACCCGCGATGCGGCGCATCACGTACAGCTGATGGGCTCCGGCACCATCCTGCGTGAAGTCCGTGAAGCGGCGAAGATTCTGCGTGAAGAGTTCAACGTTGGCGCCGACGTGTGGAGCGTGACCAGCTTCAACGAACTGCGTCGCGACGGCCTGGCCGTAGAGCGCAGCAACCGTCTGAAGCCTGGCCAGAAGCCTAAGCTGAGCTACGTCGAAGAGTGCCTGAACGGCCGTAAAGGTCCGGTCATCGCCTCTACCGACTACATGAAACTGTTCGCCGAGCAGATCCGTCAGTGGGTACCGTCCAAGGAATTCAAAGTCCTCGGCACCGACGGTTTCGGCCGCAGCGACAGCCGCAAGAAACTGCGTCATTTCTTCGAAGTCGACCGTCATTTCGTGGTGTTGGCAGCCCTGGAAGCACTGGCTGACCGTGGTGATATCGAACCTAAGGTGGTGGCTGAGGCCATCGTCAAGTTCGGCATCGACCCGGAAAAACGCAACCCACTGGACTGCTGAGGAGACATTTTGTGAGCGAACTCATTCGCGTACCTGACATCGGCAGCGGTGAAGGTGAAGTAATTGAACTGTTTGTGAAGGTCGGCGACCGTATCGAAGCCGACCAGAGCATCCTGACCCTGGAATCGGACAAGGCCAGTATGGAAGTGCCGGCCCCGAAAGCCGGCGTCATCAAAAGCCTGAAAGTAAAGCTGGGCGACCGTCTGAAAGAAGGCGACGAACTGCTTGAGCTGGAAGTCGAGGGCGCCGCTGAAGCGGCCCCTGCTCCTGCTGCTGCGCCGGCTGCAAAAGCAGAAGCCAAACCGGCTGCTGCTCCTGCCGCTGCTGCGCCTGCCGCTGCCCCTGCTGCCGCTTCGGTTCAGCAAGTGCACGTGCCGGACATCGGCTCGTCGGGCAAGGCGCAGATCATCGAGATCCAGGTCAAGGTCGGCGATACCGTCGAGGCTGATCAATCGCTGATCACCCTCGAATCCGACAAGGCGAGCATGGAAATCCCGTCGCCTGCCGCTGGCGTGGTCAAGGCCATCAGCGTCAAGCTCAACGACGAAGTCGGCACTGGCGATCTGATTCTGGATCTGGAAGTGGCGGGTGCTGCGGCTCCTGCTGCGGCCGCTCCCGCCCAGGCCGCTGCTCCGGCCGCTGCCGCTGCGCCTGCTCCGGCAGCCGCACCAGCAGCACCGGTTGCCGACAGCGTTCAGGACATCCATGTTCCGGACATCGGCTCGGCCGGCAAAGCCAAGATCATCGAAGTGCTGGTCAAGGCGGGCGATACCGTCGAAGCCGACCAGTCGCTGATCACCCTGGAATCCGACAAGGCGAGCATGGAAATCCCGTCGCCTGCCGCCGGCGTGGTGGAAAGCGTTTCCATCAAGCTGGATGACGAAGTCGGTACCGGCGACCTGATCCTCAAGCTGAAAGTCAAAGGTGCAGCGCCTGCTGCTGCACCGGCTCCAGCGGCCGCTGCTCCGAGCGCTCCGGCACCTGCCGCAGCTGCTCCGGCTGCACCTGCACCTGCTGCCGCTCCAGCCGCCGCACCGGCCAAGCCGGGCGCGAAAGTTCACGCCGGCCCGGCCGTGCGTCAACTGGCCCGTGAGTTCGGCGTCGAGCTGAGCGCTGTCGGCGCCAGCGGTCCGCACGGTCGCATCTTGAAAGAAGATGTGCAGGTTTACGTCAAAGCGATGATGCAGAAGGCCAAGGAAGCACCGGCCGCTGCAGCGGGCGCAACCGGTGGCGCGGGCATCCCGCCGATTCCGGTCGTCGATTTCAGCCGTTTCGGCGAAATCGAAGAAGTGCCGATGACTCGCCTGATGCAGATCGGCGCGTCGAGCCTGCACCGCAGCTGGCTGAACATCCCGCACGTGACTCAGTTCGATTCGGCTGACATCACCGAGCTGGAAGCCTTCCGCGTTGCGCAGAAAGCCGTAGCAGAGAAGGCCGGCGTCAAGCTGACCATCCTGCCGCTGCTGCTCAAGTCGTGCGCGCACATGCTCAAGGAGCTGCCGGACTTCAACAGTTCGCTGGCACCAAGCGGCAAGGCAATCATCCGCAAGAAATACGTGAACATCGGCTTCGCCGTCGACACCCCGGATGGCCTGTTGGTACCGGTCATCAAGAACGTCGACCAGAAGAGCTTGTTGCAACTGGCAGCCGAAGCCGCTGCGCTGGCTGCCAAAGCCCGCGACAAGAAGCTGACCGCTGACGACATGCAAGGCGCCTGCTTCACCATTTCCAGCCTCGGCCACATTGGCGGCACCGGCTTCACGCCGATCGTCAACGCGCCGGAAGTGGCGATCCTCGGTGTTTCCAAGGCAACCATCCAGCCCGTCTGGGACGGCAAAGCCTTCCAGCCGAAACTGATGCTGCCGCTGTCGCTGTCCTACGATCACCGTGTGATCAACGGCGCCGCTGCTGCACGCTTCACCCAGCGTCTGGGCAGCCTGCTGGCGGACATCCGCACGATCCTGCTGTAATTCGATCGGCCCTCCGACAACGGAGGGCCGATTGCTGCACCCTTTCGAGCGCCACACGCTCGTACCTCAACCCCGTCAGTTTGGCGGGGCTTTTTTTTGCCTGAAAAAACCCCTACACCTTTTTCCCACATGTTGCGCTGATATCGGCCACAACCCCGGTCGACTTGGCACCGATCTTTTTTATTGAATACGCAACTAACCTAGGCGCAGCCAATTCAACTAAGAAAACTTAGTAAACCCCTGTCAATTCAAGTTAATTCGAATGGATTCGATATGTTAAAACCAACTATCGGGCCGATTGTCGGCCACGTTACAACTCATCATGCGCGCATCTTCATGCGTGGCGACCGCCAGAATAATTCACAGGTGTTTGCCGGATTACGTTATCGCACCTCCGGCACACAACAATGGTCCAAAGGTAACTTTACGCCTCTGAGCGAATTACGCGACATGTCCCATGTGTTCGCCCTCAACAACTTGAGTGCCGACACTGAATATGAGTTTCAGGCAGGCTGGTTCAGCCCGATGAATCCGGTGCACACCCCGGACAGCGTCGCCGAGCTGCCCTTGCAATGGCCAAGAGAGATCTTCCGACTGCGCACCCGCTCCAGCAAAGCCCTGCAACCCCGAGGGTATATCGTCGGTTCTTGCCGCTACCTGCGCATGACCGCTGGCATCGCCTCCCTGCCGCAACTGGGCGACCGGATCTTTGCGTCCATCAACCAGGTAATCGAAGGCATACAACCACCGATCAGCGCGGTAATGATGACCGGCGATCAAATTTATGTGGACGACTTGAACCTGATCGCACCGGATCGCGAATACAAGGACATCCTCAATAAATACCGCGCAGCATTTTCCCAGGCAAATATTCAACGCTTGATGTCTGGCACTTCGACTTACATGATTCTCGATGATCACGAAATCGAAGATAACTGGCCCGCCAACGCCAGCAAGTCCGACAACGACTTATACCGTAACGCCATGGCCGCTTATGAGTTGTATCAGGCCAGTCACAGCCCGATCCATCCGTTGACAACTAACGGTGAAATAGATCACTCGATACTTGAGCATTACTGGTATCAATTCAGCGACGGCGATATTGAATGGTTTGTCACCGACAGTCGCACCCGCCGTAACTTGTCTGCCGATGACCGGCGTATTCTCGACGAGGCGCAGGAACAGGCCCTGCTCAAATGGCTGAGCAACAGCACGGCGCGGGTCAAGTTCGTGGTCACCAGCGTGATGTTCTATCCCGACCGCAAATTTCACGGCGATGACGCCTGGAAAGCCTTTCCCGAGCAGCGCCTGCGCCTGCTGGAAACCATTCGAACCCGGCAGATCAAGAATGTCGTGTTCATCTCCGGAGACGTCCATGGCTCGCTGACCGCACGTTTGACGCACAGCGAAGACCCCGACTTCGAAGTTCACACCATCGTCTCCTCACCGCTGTGCAACAGCAAACTGCTGCCGTATGCGAAAGCGTCGACGTTCATGCTCGACCAGCCGCTGGTGCGTACGGCGGCGGGCGATTATCGGCATGAACTGACCAGCACGGTGGTGAGTGAAGACAATTTTGCCCACCTGGTAGTCGAGGCCGGGCAGATTCAGGTGAATTACCACGACCGCGATGGCAAACAGCTTCAGTCGATCGCCATAAAACTGCGCTAAGCCTTAAAGATCGCAGCCTTCGGCAGCTCCCACAGCGCGCGCATCCCCCTATAGAAACTGGTGAAGGCGGCGATCTTTGGTTCTTTTCAACCACAGGCTGGAGAAATGTTCAGCGCAGCCGACATATTCTTATAGCACTTGGCCTTCATCTCTCTTGTCAGTCGGTGCCGCAATGATGCAACCTTGCCGCAGGCAACAGTAAAGAGGGCGAGAGCCCGGCGCGTTCAGCATATTTCCAAGCGAGTTCCCTTCATGAAGAGCCAACCCGATGCCGCCAGCCGTATGGCGGCCGAGGTAGTGACGCAGTTGCCTGTGCCCTCGCGGCTCGGCATGCTGCGTTTCGAGCGCTTGAATGAAGCCAGTTGGGCCATGCTGTTTCTCGATCCCAACTGTGAGCGCCAGTTCGGCCAGCCGGCCGTCGAACTCTGCGCGCTGGTCGGCTCACCCTACGCCAGCCTGATGGAACCGGAAGCGCGCTATCAACTGCACGACGCGATCCAGCAACAGCTGACCGCCAGCCCGCATTACCTGGTGCGCTATACCCTGCACACGGCGGCCGGTGCACTGAGCATCCTGGAACTGGGCGAAGCCTACAAACAACACAACCGTCATCTGCTGCGCGGCTATCTGCTGGCGGTCGATCAGGTCTTCGACGAAGCGCCACCTGCCCCTTCAGTCGACCTCGAAACCCAGAACTCGCGCCTTCAAATCGCTCTTGAACTCAATCAACGCGCCCAGCAGGAACAACTGCAGCATCTGGAGCGAGTACGCGCCCAGCAGGACCTGATTCTGCTGCTCGCGCGCCAGCGCTACAGCACGCACAACTCGCTGCAGGAAGCCGCCGAACTGATTACCCGTTGCGCCTGCGATATCTATGAAATCGACTGCGCCAGCTTGTGGAACCTCGAAGGCCAGCTTCTGGTGCCGATCTCGGCGTACCACCGCGCGACCCAGGAATACATCCTCCCGGACGCGATCGACATCAGCAGCTTCCCCGACTACATGGACGCCCTGCATGGCAGCCGCGCCATCGACGCGCACAATGCGATGCGCGACCCGCGCACTCGCGAGATGGCCGAAGCCCTGCGCCCGCGCGACGTCAACGCGATGCTCGACGCCAGTATTCGCGTCGACGGCCAAGTGGTCGGCGTGCTCTGCCTGGAGCAGACTGGCGTTACCCGCGCCTGGCAGTCCGATGAAATCGCTTTTGCCGGCGAGTTGGCCGATCAGTTCGCGCAAGTCATCAACAACCACAACCGCCGCACCGCCACCAGTGCTCTGCACCTGTTCCAGCGTGCGGTCGAACAAAGCGCCAACGCGTTTTTGCTGGTCAATTGCGACGGCGTTGTCGAATACGTCAATCCGAGCTTCACCGCGATCACCCAGTACACCACCGAAGAAGTCCACGGCCAGCGGCTGTCCGAGCTGCCGGCCCTGGAAAATCTCAGCGAATTACTGTTCGACGCGCCTTCGGCGCTGGCCAAAAGCAACAGCTGGCAAGGCGAGTTCAAGAGCCGGCGCAAGAATCTCGAACCCTACTGGGGCCAGTTGTCGATCTCCAAAGTCTACGGCGACAACCGCGAGCTGACGCATTACATCGGCATCTACGAAGACATCACTCAGACCAAACTGGCGCAACAGCGCATCGAACGTCTGGCCTACACCGACAACCTGACCAATCTGGGCAACCGCCCGGCGTTTATCCGCAATCTGGACGAACGCTTCGCCCGCGACAGCGATACGCCCATCAGTCTGTTGCTGGTGGACATCGACAACTTCAAACGGATCAACGACAGCCTCGGTCACCAGACCGGCGACAAACTGCTGATCAGCCTGGCCCGACGCTTGCGCAACAGCCTGAGCCCGAGCGGCAGCCTCGCGCGGTTTGCCAGTAACGAGTTTGCTGTGCTGCTCGATGACACTGATCTTGCGACCGGTCAGCAGATCGCCAATCAGTTGTTGGCGACGCTGGATAAACCGATGTTCGTCGATAACCAGTTGATCAGTGTCACCGGCTCGGTCGGTCTGGCCTGCGCGCCGCTGCACGGTCGTGACCCGCAAACCCTGATGCGCAACGCCGGTCTGGCGCTGCACAAGGCCAAGGCCAACGGCAAACATCAGGTGCAAGTCTTCACCGAAGCGTTGAATGCCGAGGCCAGTTACAAACTGTTCGTCGAGAACAACCTGCGCCGCGCCTTGACCCAGAACGAGCTGGACGTGTTCTACCAGCCCAAGCTGTGCCTGCGCAGCGGTCGTCTGCTGGGCATGGAAGCGCTGCTGCGCTGGAATCACCCGGAACGCGGGATGATCCGCCCGGACCAGTTCATCAGCGTCGCTGAAGAAACCGGCCTGATCATTCCAATCGGCAAGTGGATTGCCCGTCAGGCCTGCCGCATGAGCAAGGCGCTGACCGCTGCCGGCATGGGCAATCTGCAAGTGGCGATCAACCTGTCGCCGAAACAGTTCTCCGACCCGGATCTGGTGGCCTCCATCGCCAACATCCTCAAGGAAGAAGCGCTGCCGGCCAATCTGCTCGAACTGGAACTGACCGAGGGGCTGCTGCTGGAAGCCACCGAAGACACGCACTTGCAGCTCGACCAGCTCAAACGTCTCGGGCTGACCCTGGCGATGGACGATTTCGGCACCGGTTACTCGTCGCTGAGCTATCTGAAGAAATTCCCGATCGACATCATCAAGATCGATCGCAGCTTCATCCACGAAATCCCCGACAACCAGGACGACATGGAAATCACCTCGGCGGTGATCGCCATGGCGCACAACTTGAAACTCAAAGTCGTGGCCGAAGGCATCGAGACCGCCGAACAACTGGCGTTCCTGCGTCGCCACCGTTGTGACGTCGGCCAGGGCTACCTGTTCGACCGGCCGATCCCCGGCGCAGAACTCATCCAAGCGCTGAAACGCTACCCTCGCGGCCCGCTCTGCCTGTAAAAACACCGCAAACTCCCCCTATGGATGAATTCCCACTGTGGGAGCGAGCTTGCTCGCGAAAGCGGTGGGTCAGTCACTGCAAATGTTGAATGCTACAGCGCTTTCGCGAGCAAGCTCGCTCCCACATTTGAATAGTGCGAAATCGGGCATCATTCGGCACACTGGCGGTCTGACTTTTTACATCCAACCTGACTGAGAGGAACGATCATGGTTCTGCGCTCGGAAATTCTGGTGAACAAAAACGTGCTCCCGACCAAAGAACAAGCTCTGCCCGGCCGCGAAACCGCGATGACCCTGCCTGAAAAGCACTTCGTCTTCGAAGAAACCCCGTTGCTTGGCCCGTTTTTCCAGGACGTCGACTTTGCGATTTTCGGTCTGGGTTGCTTCTGGGGCGCCGAGCGCCGCTTCTGGCAGCGCGAAGGCGTGGTCAGCACCGTGGTCGGTTACGCCGGCGGCTTCACGCCGAACCCGACCTACGAAGAAGTCTGCTCGGGCCTGACCGGCCACGCGGAAGTGGTGCTGGTGGTGTATGACAAGGCCAAGGTCAGCTACGAAGAACTGTTGGCAATGTTCTGGGAACTGCACAACCCGACACAAGGCATGCGCCAGGGCAACGACATCGGTACGCAGTACCGCTCGGTGATCTACGCGACCTCGCCTGAGCAACTGGACGCGGCGCTGAACAGCAAAGCGGTGTATCAGGCTGAACTGTCGAAGGCGGGTCTGGGTGAAATCAGCACCGAGATCGAACAGGCGCCGACCGTGTACTTCGCCGAGGCGTATCACCAGCAGTATCTGGCGAAGAATCCTGAAGGCTACTGCGGGATTGGCGGCACCGGCGTGTGCATGCCGCCGAGCCTGGCGGGTAATTAAAGCTTAAAAGCTTCGCGAGCAAGCCCGCTCCCACATTTGAAATGCGTTCCAAATGTGGGAGCGGGCTTGCTCGCGAAGGCGTCCGTTCAGACACCATCAAAGCAACTGATCAGCTCTCGGCAATCAACCAATCCATCTGCCACCCGCCCTGGGTCTGCCCAAGCTTCTTCGACAACCACGGCAGCAGCTCACGCAATTCTTCCTCCAGCCCCCACGGCGGATTGGCAATCGCCATGCCCGAACCGTTCAGGCTGTTCGGCGTATCCAGCGGATGCACCAGCAGTTCCACGCGCAGCAACTTCGGCGCACCGGTGCCAGCCAGATCCTGATAGAAGCGACGCAACGCACGCTGATCCTTCACCGGATACCAGATCGCCGCCACCGTTTGGCGCATGCGGCCAATCGCTTCTTTCAACGACGCCGCGCAACGCTGCATCTCGTCGAGTTGTTCGAACGGCGGATCAATCAGCATCACCGCGCGCTTCTCCTGCACCGGCAACATCGCCCGCGCCACATGCCAGCCCTCGCCAAGATGAACTTTCACTCGACGATCACCGGCCATGTTGTCCTTGAGCAAAACGCCGTCTTCCGGGTGCTTCTCGTTGAGCATCACCCGATCCTGCGGCCGGGTCAGACGCCGTGCCAGCTCCGGCGAACCCGGGTAGTAGCGCAACTGGCCGTCCGGGTTCATCTCGTGCAGCACCTTCATGTAGTCGGCGGTCAGCGCCGGCAGATCCGGCTGATCCCACAAGCGCGCGATGCCTTCCAGGTACTCGCCGGTACGATTGGCCTGATCGCCCTGCAAGTCATACAGACCGATGCCGGCGTGCGTGTCGAGATAGGCAAACGGCTGCTCCTTGCGCGACATCAGGGCGATGAGGCGGGTCAAGGTCAGGTGTTTGAACACATCGGCGTGATTGCCGGCATGGAAGGCGTGACGATAATTCATGGCTGCTCCTGCGAAGGGCGCAAAGTTTACCTTTTACCGGGCGGCAAGTCAGGGGTTGGCGGCTGAGCGGGCAAAAGCCTTTCCCTCACCCTAGCCCTCTCCCGGAGGGAGAGGGGACTGACCGAGTGATCTTGCGAGTTACATCGACCTGAAAGATCAGCGTGATCTCAGGTTTGGCCAAGCGAAGATCAGCGTGGAAGTCGCAAGTCGGCGTACATCACCCGGACAACTCGGTCAGTCCCCCGAAAGAACACCGCCACCCAGGCTTGGCCAAGCGAAGTTCACCGCTGAAGTCGCAAGTCGGCGTAGATCAGCCAGACAACTCGGTCAGTCCCCCCGAAAAAACACCAACATCCAGGCTTGGCCAAGCCAAGTTCACCACTGAAGTCGCAGGTCGGCGTACATCACCCAGACAACTCGGTCAGTTCCCCGAAACAACACCACCATCCAGGCTTGGCCAAGCCAAGTTCACCACTGAAGTCGCAAGTCGGCGTACATCACCCATACAACTCGGTCAGTCCCCTCTCCCTCTGGGAGAGGGTTAGGGTGAGGGGCTTTGCTTTTATGGCGTTAAACTGGCTAACCATGACGACAGGAAGTCAAAAACTCATGCGATATCTGATCATCTGCTTACTCAGTCTGCTTGGCCCATACCTCGCCCTTGCCGACGAAACCCACATTGAGCAGGCACGCCAGACACTGAAGAACTTCGGTCTGAGCCACTGTATCCTTAAGCCATTCAACGAACGCTCCGCACTGGAAAAAGACATTGCACTGTCCGCTAATGCCTATTCCTTCATGGGCAAAGGCATACATTCCATCCTGCAAAATGAAGACACGTTGCAGGTTCTGCACGATCCCTACAAAGAAACCCAAAACTACGTATTGGCGGCTTACGAGCAGACACCTTCAAACAGCAAATACTCGAATGAAAAAGTAGTGTTTTTCGGGTGCATGAAGATCTACAACTCCGAGGCCTTCAACAGCTTTATCAAAACTCAGGATGCGTACATTTCCGACTGACGCTCCGATCGCCATCAACATCAAAAGATCGCAGCCTTCGGCAGCTCCTACAGAGTGAACGTTATTCCGGTGTAGGAGCTGCCGCAGGCTGCGATCTTTTGATCTTTTTCAGGCGGGCATGCTGCGCAGGCGCTTGCCGATGACATCAAGCACATCGCAGCCATCACGCAAGGGAATCACGCAGAGCTGGGCGAAGTCGCTGAGGATGACGGAGTCGCATTCGACCGAGCCGCGCATGCACATGTTTTCCAGCACCTGGATCACGGCGCGCAGGCGGTGGTTGGCGGCGTCCATGAGGATGTCGAGGGGCACGTGGGTGTCGATGAACAGGGTCGGCATGTCGCTGCAGTTGCCGGTCAGGGCCATGAAGCGGTTGTCGGGATGGGGGATGATTTTTTCGTAGGGTGGAGCCGGTTTAAGCGTTGTCATATTTTGCACCTCAACTGATTAAATGAGGCTACCAATGACCTTCCTACAGGTTTGGGTGGCAGCCGTACGCGAGAGTAGGAAACTGAGGAACCAGCCAAAAACTCAGCTACGCCGAAGCGTTCCCGCGCACAGCCGCCGCGAAAGATGTTACGGACACAGGTTAGGTGCCGCAATCAGACAACAGGGCTGGTGCACGGTAAATTCCAAGGGTTCCTACACCCTGTCACCACTCTCGCAGTGACAACGAAAAGACTATCCCTGCAACCCACCGCCCACCAGTTCATGAAAACCGCCGCAACTCGAAGGAATCGTCCGAGACCTTCGCCCCGAAAATTCACTCTGACTCTGCCAGCAAAAACGCCAGCAACGCCGATTGCGACGATTCTTCCGACATTGAAACCTGAAAAAACCGCCTGACCTTGCAGCGCAAAACTGCCTCGGGAAAGGCCTCGAAAAGTGCCGGATACTCTTCGCTCAACCACTGCAACGCATTGGCCGCTCGAATGTCATTGCCCTGCTGCGCCTGCACCGATTCCGGCACCTGCCACCACGGAAAGGACCGCCCTGATACCTGCGACCTGCCACCCATTTCCAGTGCTTGACCATTGATCAAACAACGCCCGATCAGCGGAAACAGTTGTGCCGCATCCACCTCATCGGCCTGCAAAATCGGCAACAGAAAGCGCCCGTCCCAGAAACGGAAGAACACCGTTTTGCCGTCCGGCATCAGCACTTGGGTCAGGCTGCGAAAGTGCGCCACCACCTCTTCAAGACTCGCCGAAGAAACCGCCAACCATCCCCAATCCCGCGACTCGGTGGTGGCGACCCAATGCAGAAACTCACTGTCGGCGGCGACAATTCCCACGTAAGGCATCACCGTATCCCACTCGGCATAGATCGTCTCGGCCCAGATCGGACTCGCCGTGTCTCGCCAAGCGGCAGGCGGTTTTGCCTTACTGGCATTACTGAACACCGCGAACAATTGCTCGGATGCTCTCAACGGTTCACGCGCCAGCCAGTCGGCAGGCAAAAGGAAATCAGGCCGCACAGAGACCGTCCTTGCAACGCTCACACTCTTCGCAGAATGGCGCATCGCCCTTGAAGCTCATGATTTGTGCGGCGCTGAGCATGGCTGCCGGCGCGGCGGCGAGTTTCTGCGGCAATCCCGGTACAACCGGCGCGGCACTCATCGCCGCCATCGGCGCACCACCCACGACAATCGGCACGCTGCTGAAAATCCCCCCGGGGCCGATGTTGATCCACTGTCCGCCGGCCTGAATTGTCGCACTCGCACCGCCGTCGATGACGACTTGCTGGCCGGCGCTGACGTGGAACTGCTGGCTGGCGTTGGTCGCCTGATTGGCCACCTTGATATGTCGGCTGCCGGTGACGCTCAGATGGTCGTCCTGCTTCACCTCGGTCTGACGCTGGCCGTGGGTGATGCGTTGCTCGTCGGCCTTCAACTCATGGCGAGCGGTGCCGCTGACGACAATGCTGCGCTGGTTATCGACCTGTATCTGTTGATCGTGCAATACATGCTGCGTCCAGTTGCGCTGGGCGCGCAGGTAGATTTCCTCGGCGCCTTGGCGATCCTCGATGCGCAGTTCGTTGTAGCCACCGCCCCCAGGGCTGCTCTGACTGCGGAAAATGCTACGAGTCTTGTCCGCCGGCAGATCCAGCGGAATCGGCGTCGCGGCATTGGGCAGGCAGCCCACGACCAAGGGTTTGTCGGCGTCGGCATCGATGAAACCGACCAGCACTTCCATGCCCACGCGCGGAATCAATACGCTGCCGTAACGGTCGTGAGCCCAGTTAGTCGCAACGCGTAGCCAGCAACTGGAATGCTCGTTCAATTCACCGTCGCGATCCCAGGCCAGTTGCACCTTGACCCGACCGTATTCGTCACAGTGAATTTCCGTGTCTTTCGGCCCGGTCACAACGGCCGGCTGGTAACCGAGCATGCGTGGTTTTCCCGGCCCCAGCGCCGGACGGAAGAACACGTTCCACGGCGTGGCGAGAAAGGTATTACGGTAACCTTGGAATCCTTCCCCATCACTGGTCACCGATTCCTCCAGCACTTGCGGCTGACGGCCATGGTGTTCGACGGCGGTCAGCAGCCACAGGTCGTTCCAGTCGTGGCGCGGATGCTCGGTCAGTTGCAGGAAATGTCCGCAAACCAGTGTGGATTCGTCGCTGATGCCCTCAGCCTGACGGTAATCGGCGACATGTCGCTCAAGCGTCCGTTGGGCCAGGTGCTTGCCGGTTTCCCGATCATTGAATTGGCCAGGGAAGTGATAGTCCTCAAGCACCGGACGCTGTTCGCCGTCGACACGGCTTTGCAACTGCAGCCGCGGCTTTTCGAAGTTGTAATCACGCCGGGTGACCACGCTGGTACGGGTTTCCACACGAACATTGAAACGCTGAACCGCCGGCGCACCCGCCGACATACCACTGCCCGGCAGATAAACCGTCGGCTCGGCCAGACGCGGGAACACGGTCTGATCATCACCAAACACCAGCAAATGACCTTGCGGGCTGTGTTGAAAGTGGTAATGAATGCCGACCTCGGCACACAGGCGCTGGATAAAGGCCAGGTCGCTCTCGGCGTACTGCACGCAATATTCGCGCAGCGGGTAATCGCTGCCGAGGCGAAATTCGAAGGCATCCCGCAGGATCGAGTGATCCTTGAGCACGCGCGCGACAATCTGCGGCACCGTCAGATGCTGGAAGATCCGCTGATTGATCCGATGCCCGAGGTAGGTCAGACGCGGGACAAGGCTTAAGTGATAGCGCGTCAGACGGTTCCCGGAATCGCCCTGCCCGACCTGATAAATCTGACCGTGAATACCAGAAGCGTCCGCATCAAAACTCAGAAACGCCGGACAGTGCAGCAGGCTTTCGAGATCAAGATCCGGCCGTTCGCTGACCAGTTCCAGCTCGAAACGAAAGGGTTGGCTGATGGCTTCCTTGCCCGTGAACTCAAGGACTTTGAGGTCATGTTGGGCGCCTTCAAGGGTCAACGTGAAACGCGGTTGATTGGCAGGCGCGAACATCCGATGTCTCTCTGCAGTGTGAGGGCGGGCGATTCTGCATGAGGGGCAAGGGGTGATGAATGGGTGACGGGAAAATCAGATTTGCCCTACTTTCATTGACGAAAATCCCTGCAAAAAGCGGCGCCTTCAACTACAGACAAATCCCCTAAACCCACCACCGAATCCCTGTAGGAGTGAGCCTGCTCGCGATAGCGGTCTGACATTCAGCGTTGATGTCGACTGACACACAGCTATCGCGAGCAGGCTCACTCCTACAGGGGAGCGTGGTGAATCAGAGAAATCACAGGCACAAAAAAACGGCCCGTCTCCTGTAGGAAACGGGCCGTTTTCAGGTGAGCCTCAGCTCAGAACAGTTACTTGTTCAGGTGGAAATCTTTTTCCGCCGCTTCGAAGCGCTGCACCATACCTTTGGTCGGCTCGCCCATCTTGCTGACAATGTAGATGGCCAGGCTGGCAAAGATGAAGCCCGGGATGATTTCGTACAGACCCAGCAGTTCGAAATGCTTCCAGACCACCACGGTGATCGCGCCGACCAGAATACCGGCCAGTGCGCCGTCGCGGGTCATGCCCTTCCAGATCACCGAAATCAGTACAACCGGACCGAACGCAGCACCGAAACCGGCCCAGGCGTAAGACACCAGACCCAGAACGCGGTTTTCCGGGTTGGCGGCCATCGCGATCGCGATCAGGGCAACCAACAGCACCATGGCGCGGCCGACCCAGACCAGCTCAACCTGGGAAGCGGATTTACGCAGGAAGGTTTTGTAGAAGTCTTCGGTCAGGGCGCTCGAGCACACCAGCAACTGGCAGCTCAGGGTGCTCATCACCGCAGCCAGAATGGCCGACAGCAACACACCGGCAATCCATGGGTTGAAGAGGATCTTCGCCAGTTCGATGAACACACGCTCGTGGTTCTCGGTCACGGGTCCGGCGACTTCCGGGTGTGCCGAGAAGTAAGCGATGCCGAAGAAGCCCACGGCCACGGTGCCGCCCAGGCAGAGGATCATCCAGGTCATGGAGATGCGACGCGCCTTGGCGATCGACTTAACCGAATCCGCGGCCATGAAACGCGCGAGGATGTGCGGCTGACCGAAATAGCCCAGACCCCAGCCCATCAGCGAGATGATGCCGATGAAAGTGGTGCCTTTAAGCATGTCGAAGTTGCTTGGGTCCTGCGCTTCGATGGCCAGGAACGTGGTATCGACACCACCGGTCGCCAGCAGCACGATAATCGGCGTAAGGATCAGGGCGAAAATCATCAACGTGGCTTGCACGGTGTCGGTCCAGCTTACCGCGAGGAAACCGCCAACGAAGGTGTAGGCAATCGTCGCCGCAGCACCGGCCCACAACGCTGTCTCGTAAGACATGCCGAAGGTACTTTCGAACAGACGGGCGCCAGCCACGATGCCGGAAGCGCAGTAAATGGTGAAGAACACCAGAATCACGATTGCCGAAATAATGCGCAGCAAACCGCTTTTGTCTTCGAAACGGCTGGAGAAGTAGTCCGGCAGGGTCAGGGCATCGCCGTTGTGCTCGGTCTGCACACGCAGACGGCCGGCAACGAACAGCCAGTTCAGGTAGGCGCCGACGATCAGGCCGATGGCGATCCAGCTTTCGGACAGACCAGACATGTAGATGGCGCCCGGCAGGCCCATCAACAACCAGCCGCTCATGTCGGAAGCACCGGCAGACAGCGCGGTGACGACGCTGCCAAGGCTGCGACCACCGAGAATATAGTCAGAAAGGTTGTTGGTGGAGCGATAGGCCATGAAGCCGATCAGCACCATTGCTGCGATGTAGATCACGAACGTGATCAGTGTTGGATTGCTTACGCTCATTAAGTTACGCCCTGGCTTTGTTTTTATGTAGCAGCGGTGATGAACCGCGCGCAAACGACAACGTTTGGCAGACGATTCGGGATCCCGCGCATTTAGGACTGATGTTTCCCCAGGAAAGCCACCAGCCGATGCACCGGGTTATCCCGGTTGCACCTAGGGCGCGAATGCTATGCAACAAAGTAAAAAAGGTGCAACCAGTTTCGCGAGAATTAGTTGCACCCAGTCGGATATTCCGCGAATCAGGCGGTTTTTGCTCCCTTTTAGCGCAGTCAGAGAGCTTTGCTAGAAGCAAAAGCACCAAGCAAGTGCGGCACTTCCGTACCAGAAAATAATTCCTGACGAAGCGTTTATTTTTCCGACAAAAAAAGGGTTGCACCCGGTTGCACCTCATTCGGCGCACGGCTAATCTTGCCGCCAGCTGATGCCACGCAACTGTGGCAACCATGAGGATAAAAATATGGCTACCACCACCCTTGGGGTCAAACTCGATGACCCGACCCGCGAGCGCCTGAAGGCGGCCGCGACCTCGATTGATCGCACACCGCACTGGCTGATCAAGCAGGCAATTTTCAATTACCTGGAAAAACTCGAGGGTGGTGCAACCCTGACCGAGCTGAACGGTTTGACCGCCAAGGACGCCGACGACGCGGGCGAAGTCCACACCGATCACGCTCACCAATGCTTCCTCGAATTCGCCGAAAGCATTCTGCCGCAGTCGGTACTGCGTGCTTCGATCACCGCCGCTTACCGCCGCCCTGAGCCGGAAGTGGTGCCGATGCTGATCGAGCAGGCGCGTCTGCCGGCAGCGATGGCCGAAGCCACCAACAAGCTCGCTGCGACCATCGCGGAAAAACTGCGTAACCAGAAAAGTGCCGGCGGTCGTGCAGGCATTGTTCAGGGTCTGCTGCAGGAGTTTTCCCTGTCGTCCCAGGAAGGCGTAGCCCTGATGTGCCTGGCCGAAGCGCTGCTGCGTATCCCGGACAAAGGCACCCGCGATGCGCTGATCCGCGACAAGATCAGCACCGGCAACTGGCATCCGCACTTGGGCAACAGCCCGTCGCTGTTCGTCAACGCCGCGACCTGGGGCCTGCTGCTGACCGGCAAACTGGTGTCCACGCACAACGAAGCCGGCCTGACCTCGTCCTTGAGCCGCATCATCGGCAAGAGCGGCGAGCCGATGATCCGCAAGGGTGTCGACATGGCCATGCGCCTGATGGGCGAGCAGTTCGTCACCGGCGAAACCATCGCCGAAGCGCTGGCCAACGCGAGCAAGTTCGAAGCCAAAGGCTTCCGCTATTCCTACGACATGCTCGGTGAAGCGGCACTCACCGAACACGACGCGCAGAAGTACCTGGCGTCGTACGAACAAGCCATTCACTCGATCGGCAAAGCCTCCCACGGCCGTGGGATTTATGAAGGCCCGGGCATTTCCATCAAGCTCTCAGCACTGCACCCGCGTTACAGCCGTGCTCAGTACGAACGCGTGATGGATGAGCTGTACCCGCGCCTGCTGTCGCTGACCCTGCTGGCCAAGCAATACGACATCGGCCTGAACATCGACGCTGAAGAAGCCGACCGTCTCGAACTGTCGCTGGATCTGCTCGAGCGCCTGTGCTTCGAGCCGCAACTGACCGGCTGGAACGGCATCGGTTTCGTCATCCAGGCTTACCAGAAGCGTTGCCCGTACGTGATCGACTACGTGATCGACCTCGCGCGCCGCAGCCGTCATCGCCTGATGATCCGCCTGGTAAAAGGCGCGTACTGGGACAGCGAAATCAAGCGCGCCCAGGTCGAAGGCCTGGAAGGCTATCCGGTCTACACCCGCAAGGTGTACACCGACGTTTCCTACATCGCTTGCGCACGCAAACTGCTGTCGGTGCCGGAAGTCATCTACCCGCAATTCGCCACGCACAACGCCCACACCCTGTCGGCCATTTACCACATTGCCGGTCAGAACTATTACCCGGGCCAGTACGAATTCCAGTGCCTGCACGGCATGGGCGAACCGCTCTACGAACAGGTTGTAGGTAAAGTTTCCGAAGGCAAGCTGAACCGTCCGTGCCGCGTGTACGCACCGGTCGGCACTCACGAAACCCTGCTGGCGTACCTCGTACGTCGCTTGCTGGAAAACGGCGCGAACACTTCGTTCGTCAACCGCATCGCCGACCAGTCGATTTCGATCCAGGAGCTGGTGGCCGATCCAGTGGCGCAGATCGAGCAGATGGCGACCGTGGAAGGCGGTTTCGGCCTGCCGCACCCGCGCATTCCGCTGCCGCGTGATCTGTACGGTTCCGAGCGCGCCAACTCCAGCGGCATCGACATGGCCAACGAACATCGTCTGGCGTCGCTGTCCTGCGCTTTGCTCGCCACTGCGCACAACGACTGGAAAGCGGCGCCGATGCTCGGCTGCGCGTCCAGCAACGAAACGCCGGCAGCTGTTCTGAACCCGGCCGATCACCGTGACGTGGTCGGTCATGTTCAGGAGGCCACCGTCGAAGACGTCGACAACGCCATTCAATGCGCCCTGAATGCAGCGCCAATCTGGCAGGCCACCCCGCCGGCCGAACGTGCAGCGATTCTGGAACGTGCCGCTGATTTGATGGAAGGCGAGATCCAGCCGCTGATGGGCCTGCTGGCTCGCGAAGCCGGCAAGACGTTCGCCAACGCCATCGCCGAAGTCCGCGAAGCGGTCGACTTCCTGCGTTATTACGCGGTGCAGGCACGCAACGATTTCAGCAACGACGCCCACCGCCCACTGGGTCCGGTGGTGTGCATCAGCCCGTGGAACTTCCCGCTGGCGATCTTCAGTGGCCAGGTCGCTGCCGCACTGGCTGCCGGTAACCCGGTATTGGCCAAACCTGCAGAGCAAACTCCGCTGGTGGCGGCTCAAGCCGTGCGCTTGCTGCTCGAAGCCGGCATCCCGGAAGGCGTGCTGCAACTGCTGCCGGGGCGCGGTGAAACCGTCGGCGCCGGTCTGGTGGGTGATGAGCGCGTCAAAGGTGTGATGTTCACCGGTTCCACCGAAGTCGCCCGTCTGCTGCAACGCAACATTGCCGGTCGTCTCGACAATCAGGGTCGCCCGATTCCGCTGATCGCCGAAACCGGTGGCCAGAATGCGATGATCGTCGATTCGTCAGCTCTGACCGAGCAAGTGGTGATCGACGTAGTTTCGTCGGCCTTCGACAGCGCGGGTCAGCGTTGCTCGGCGCTGCGGGTACTCTGCCTGCAGGAAGATTCCGCTGATCGTGTCATCGAAATGCTCAAAGGAGCCATGGCGGAAAGCCGTCTCGGCAATCCTGAGCGCCTGTCCGTGGACATCGGCCCGGTGATCGACGCCGAAGCCAAGGCGGGTATCGACAAGCATATCCAGGGCATGCGCGACAAAGGGCGCAACGTCTACCAGGTCGCTATCGCCGACACCGAAGAGGTCAAACGCGGCACCTTCGTCATGCCGACCCTGATTGAACTGGAAAGCTTCGACGAGCTGCAACGCGAGATCTTCGGCCCGGTGCTGCATGTGGTGCGCTACAAGCGCAAAGAAATCGATCAACTGATCGGCCAGATCAACGCTTCCGGTTATGGCCTGACGCTGGGCGTGCACACGCGCATCGACGAGACCATCGCCAAGGTGATCGATAACGTCAACGCCGGTAACGTCTACGTCAACCGCAACATCGTCGGTGCCGTGGTCGGCGTGCAGCCATTCGGCGGCGAAGGCCTGTCGGGTACTGGCCCGAAAGCCGGCGGCCCACTGTACCTTTACCGCTTGCTGTCGACGCGTCCTGCTGACGCCATCGAACAATCCTTCGCTCGTGGTGATGCTGCCGTGGCGCCGGACGTTCGTCTGCGCGACGCCATGAGCAAACCGCTGACCGCGCTGAAAGCCTGGGCTGACAGCAACAAATACGCCGACCTGAGCACCCTGTGCGTGCAGTACGCGGCGCAATCGCAGAGCGGCATCACCCGCGTACTGGCCGGCCCGACCGGTGAGAAAAACAGCTACGCGATCCTGCCGCGTGAGCACGTGCTGTGCCTCGCGGAGGTTGAAGGTGACCTGCTGACGCAATTGGCAGCGGTATTGGCGGTAGGCGGTTCGGCGGTATGGCCGGAATCCGACATCAGCAAGGCATTGTTCGCACGCCTGCCGAAGGATATTCAGGCGCGAATCAAACTGGTTGCCGACTGGAATAAAGACGAGGTGGTGTTTGATGCGGTTCTGCATCACGGCCATTCCGACCAGTTGCGCAGTGTTTGCCAGCAGATTGCCAAGCGTGCCGGCGCGATCGTCGGGGTTCAGGGCTTGTCCCAGGGCGAGACCAACATTGCGCTGGAGCGTCTGGTGATCGAGCGGGCGTTGAGTGTTAACACTGCGGCGGCGGGTGGTAATGCCAGCCTGATGACCATCGGCTAATACTGATAAACCGGGCACCTGCATAGGTGCCCTGCATAGCAACAATCCCTGTGGGAGCGAGCTTGCTCGCGAAAGCGGTTTGCCAGTCAACTCATCTGTTGAACGTGCTGACCTCTTCGCGAGCAAGCTCGCTCCCACAGTGGTTTGTGGTGTTTGCAAAGTTGCCGCGCGGCTCCAACATCACGCTTATCAATCATCCTGTTCAGCCTTTATCAGCACGCCTAGACTCGGCCCAACCCCAATCTCAGGTAGGCCGCCATGTCCGAGACGCTGCTCAGTTCCCGCAATCTGGCTTTCGAGCTGTATGAAGTCCTTGATGCCGAGGGCCTGACCCGGCGTGAGCGCTTTGCCGAGCACAATCGCGAGACCTTCGACGCCGCCATCGGCACCGCGCGCAACATCGCCGAAAAGTACTTCGCGCCGCACAACCGCAAGGGCGACGAGAACGAGCCGCGCTATGAAGACGGTCAGGCGATTCTGATTCCTGAAGTGAAACCGGCGGTCGATGCTTTCCTTGAAGCCGGATTTCTCAACGCCGCGAGAAGTTTCGACGCCGGCGGCATGCAGCTTCCTACACTGCTGTCGCAAGCCTGCTTCGCGCACTTCCAGTCGGCCAATGCTGCGTCGACGTCGTATCCGTTCCTGACCATGGGTGCGGCGAACCTGATCGAGAGTTTCGGCACTGACGAGCAGAAACAGCGTTTCCTGCAACCCATGATCGACGGCCGTTTCTTCGGCACCATGGCGCTGACCGAACCCCACGCCGGTTCATCGCTGTCGGATATTCGTACGCGCGCCGAGCCGGCGTCCGACGGCACCTATCGCCTGAAGGGCAACAAGATTTTTATTTCCGGCGGCGATCACCCGCTCTCGGAAAACATCGTGCACATGGTGCTGGCCAAGCTGCCCGACGCGCCGCCGGGGGTGAAAGGCATTTCGCTATTTATCGTGCCGAAGTTTCTGGTCAACGATGACGGCAGCCTCGGCCCACGCAATGACGTGCTGCTGGCCGGGCTGTTCCACAAGATGGGTTGGCGCGGCACCACCTCCACAGCGCTGAACTTCGGCGATAACGGTGAGTGCGTCGGTTATCTGGTGGGCAAGCCGCATCACGGGTTGAGCTACATGTTCCAGATGATGAACGAGGCGCGGATCGGTGTCGGCATGGGCGCGGTGATGCTCGGTTACGCCGGTTACCTGTACTCGCTGGAATACGCTCGCGAACGCCCGCAAGGCCGGGTGCCGGATAGCAAAGACCCGACCACCGCGCCGGTTGCGATCATTCAACACGCCGACGTCAGACGTATGCTGTTGACGCAGAAATCCTACGTCGAGGGTGCATTTGACCTCGGCTTGTATGCTGCTCGCCTGTTCGACGACACCACCACGCTTGAGTCCGAAGCCGAGCGCAAACAGGCTCACGAATTGCTGGATCTGCTGACGCCGATCGTCAAATCCTGGCCATCGGAGTTCTGCCTCAAGGCCAACGAACTGGCGATCCAGATTCTTGGCGGCCACGGCTACACCCGTGAATACCCGGTGGAACAGTATTACCGCGACAACCGCTTGAACCCGATCCACGAAGGCACCCACGGCATTCAGTCGCTGGATTTGCTCGGGCGCAAACTGGCGCAGAACGGTGGCGCGGGATTGAAGCAACTGATCCGCCTGATCGCCACCACTGCCGAACGTGCAACGGCGTATGAGTCACTGACAGCATTGCGTGAGCCGCTGGAAAAACTGGTGGCGCGCCTGCAAGCGGTGACCATCGGTTTGTTGACCGATCTGGCGCAGGGCAAGGTCAACAGCAGCCTGGCGAATTCGGCACTGTACCTGAAGGTGTTCGGCCACACGGTGATTGGCTGGCGCTGGCTGGAGCAGGCGATTCGTGCCGAGGAAGGGTTGGCCAAGGGTAACGCGGCGGATGCCGACTTCTATAAGGGCAAGTTGCAGGCGGCGCGGTACTTTCTGACGTGGGAAGTGCCGGGTTGCCACCATGAGCTGGTGTTGCTGGAGGCGCGGGATGATACGTGTCTGGCGATGCAGGATGCGTGGTTCTGAAACGCTACCCTCACCCCAGCCCTCCCGAAACGTCGGACCGCCCGTAGGGAGAGGGGGCCGACCGAGGTGTCTGGCGCTATACATCGACCTGAAAAACCGCGTCGATTATGGATTCGGTAAAGCACTTTCAGGTCGGCGTACTTCTCAAGCATCCCGCATTCAGTCCCCTCTCCCTCTGGGAGAGGGCTAGGGTGAGGGGCTATTCTGGCTCAACACTCAGCTCAACTTGAACCCACCCATCTGCCGCGCCAGATCATCCGCCAGCCTCTGCAGCATCTGACAATCCTCACGACACGCTCGGACCTCACCCGCCGTCGCCCGCGCCAGATCAGAAATTCCCTGCACATTCCGGTTGATCTCTTCCGTCACCGCTGACTGCTCTTCCGTCGCCGTCGCCACCTGATGGTTCATGTCGCTAATGCGCTCGACCTGACCGGTAATCGCCGTCAGCGACGCCCCGGTACGCTGGCTCGATTCAACCCCTGTGCCCGTCGCCGCCTGACCGGTGCGCATCGACGACACGGCGTTTTCAGCACCTTGTTTGAGGCTGCCGATCATCTGTTGAATCTCGTCAGTGGACGCCTGCGTGCGGCGCGCCAAGGTGCGCACTTCATCGGCGACGACGGCAAAACCCCGACCCATGTCACCAGCACGCGCTGCTTCGATCGCTGCGTTGAGAGCGAGCAGATTGGTCTGCTCGGATACCCCGCGAATCACCGCCAGCACCGAATCAATCGAGGCCACCTGGTGCGCCAAATCACCCACCGCGCCAGCCGCCACGCCAATCTCATCGGACATGCTTTCAATATGCCGGATCGAACCGCCGACCACTTCCCGCGCCTGCATCGCTTCATCCCGCGCGGTTTGCGAGGCCAGTGCCGCGTTACCGGCGTTCTGCGCAATCTCCTGCACAGTCAGGCCCATCTCGTGGACGGCAGTCGCGACCATATCGGTCATTTCCTGCTGACGGCCGGAGCGTTCAGCGGTGTTCTCCACCACTTTCGCCACCTGCCCCACGGCCGTGCGCAGACGCTCGCTGGTGGTCAGCACTTCACCGATCATCCCGCGCTGGCTGTCGAGAAAACGGTTGAAGCCGCGGGCGAGGTCGCCCAGCTCATCGGCGCGGCTGGAATCTAACCGGTGGGTCAAATCTCCACCGCCGCTACCAATCGCTACCAGCGCGGCTGTTACCTGACGAATCGGCCGCACCAGCCCTTGCGCCAGCCAAACCACCAATGCCAGGCACACCAGCGCCACCGCAAGACCGATGCCGCCGCTCATCCACATCGCTTTTCGGGCTTCGGCATAGATCTGCGACTGTGGCACTTCGGCCACGAGGGTCCAGCCCAAATCACGCAAAGGCAGGCTGAAGGCGAGGAAGTCTTCGTCGTCTCTTTGGAAGCTGCTGCTGATTGCCGTTTTTTGGCCCATGACGGCCTGCGCGGCTGCAGCACCAATCTGCTCCGTAAGCGTGCGCTTGCCGCTGAATTGCGCCTCAGGATGCACCTGGATCAACCCGTCGGACCGCACGAGATAGACCCTGCCACGCTCACCAAAGCTGAAGTTGTGAATCAGCTCCGACAGCTCTTTCATGCTCAGACCGAGCCCGGCCACACCCACCACTTTGCCGGCCTGCTCGACCTTCAAATCGATGAACAGCGCCAACTCTCCGGTCGCCCCGTCGTTGTCGATATTGAGGGTGCGTGGCTGATTGCTGTCGAGGAAGGAATAGAACCACGCATCGGCCGGTTTTGAACGGCTGAGGGTGCGATCCAGGCCTTTTTCGGTGATGTAGTGATTGGATTCGGTGCCGATGATCAAAGCGGTGAAGGCTTTATGTTCGGCGCGGATGCCTTCCAGATACTGCGCGAAGGCCGCGGTTTTGCTGCTGTCTTCGCCCGAGGCGAGCCAGTCGCGGACCATCGTATTACTGGCAATATCCTTGGCCGCTGTCAGCGGTTGCACGAGGATGCGTTCGATATCGTTGCGCGTCGCTTCAATGCTCGACGGCAGTGCTTGCTCCACCAGATAGCTCTGGGCGAGGCGATTGACCACCAGGGTATATATGCCAACCACGATCAGGATACTGACCAGCAGGGCGGTGCCCATGCTGAGAATCAGTTGCCATTGAATACTGCGTCGCCACCACTGCATGGAGCACCCCCAAAGAATAAGTGGCCGAAACACTGCAACAGCCGTGCCGATTGTATACAAAACAATCGACAATCTATTCTTTGGTTGTGCGCAGCTCCGTCAACCCTGGTTAATGGTCTTGGCGATGGTGTCGACCGTGGCGCTGACTTGCTCTTGGTAACGGTCGAGTTCTTCCTGGTGTTGCTTCTTCATTTCGATCTGCTGCGAGCACAGGTTCATCGCCGCCAGTACCAGCAAGCGGTCACCGATCAGTGTCGGGTATTTGCGCTTGGTGTCTTCCAGCGTGGCCTTGAGCATCATGGCTGCGTCCAGCAGGGTCTGTTCTTCCCCGGCCGGTGCCTTGATCGAATAGTCCTCCCCGAGAATGGAGATGACTTTTACCCCTGCTGTGTGATGGTTCATGCGCTGACAGGACCGGCGTTGACGCGATCAACCAGGGCTTGAATGCGCGCAGCGGTGGCGCCGTGCTTTTCTTCCTGCTCCATCAGGTTCAGTTGCAGGCTTTCGTTTTCATCCTTGGCCTGGGCCAGTTCCGTGGACAGAGTCTGGTTGGTTTGCGCGAGAGTCTGGTTCTGTTGCACCAGGTCGCTGACGAGCTGTTCCAATTGGCTGAGGGATGCTTCCAACATTTTGATCTTCCAAGCGTTTTTCAAAGGGCGCGTACGATAAAGAAAAGTCACTGCGGATGCCAGGGTTAAACCGGCGCAAAGCCTTGATTTTCCTGGTGGCCGACCGTTCTCGCGAGTTTAAAAGACTGTGATCTGCCGATCTGGTTCCTGCACTTCGTCGCCCAAGCCCTTCTGCGACAAATACGCACAGTGCCTCAAGACTTTAGTCGTATGACCGATAAGTCATCCATACAGCCGTCTCAGCCCGCATGGAAGCGGCCCTCTCTTGGTATCCGCCCATGTCCCTCCGCAATATGAATATCGCCCCACGGGCGTTTACCGGTTTCGCCCTGATCGGCGGCCTGATGCTGATTCTCGGCGTGTTCGCGCTGAATCAGATGAGCAAAATCCGCGCAGCAGGCGAAGACATCGCCACGGCCAGCGTGCCTTCCATCAAAGCCCTCGACGAATTCACCCAACTGACCCTGCGCCTGCGCGTTTTGTCGTATCGGTTGCTGATCAACCGTGAACCGGACGTTCAACAAAAGACTGTCGAACTGTTCGAGTTGCGCAACAAGCAGATCGCCGACGCCCAGCGCGCCTACGAGCCGCTGATTTCCAGCCCCGACGAACGTACGGCGTACGATCAGTACGTGCAACTGCTGGCGCAGTACCGTCAACTCGAAGACCGCATGAAAACCCTGTCGCGCAACAATCAGGTCGACGAGTTGCGGCAGATGCTCAATAGCGATCTGCTGACCAACTCTGAAGCGGTAAACACCGCCCTCGCGCGCTTGCTGGAGATCAACACCCAGCAAATCGCCGAAACCGATCAAGGCGCCAAAGATCAGTATTCGATGTCCTTCGATCTGGTGGTCACCCTGCTGGTGATCGCCAGCGGCTTGACCCTGCTGTTCGCCTGGCTGCTGACCGTCAGCATCACCAAACCGATTTCCAAAGCACTGGAAGCTGCGGAAACCATTGCCGAAGGCAACCTGACTCAACCGATCCACGTTGATGGTAGCGACGAAGCAGGTCGTCTGCTCGCAGCCATGGCGAAGATGCAAGCGAAGCTGCGTGACACCCTGCAGCGTATTTCCGGCTCGGCCACTCAGTTGGCTTCGGCAGCTGAAGAACTCAACAGCGTCACCGACGAAAGCGCCCGTGGCCTGACCCAGCAGAACAATGAAATCGAACAGGCGGCCACTGCAGTCAACGAGATGACCAGCGCCGTAGAAGAAGTCGCGCGCAATGCGGTGAGCACTTCGGAAGCCTCGAAGAACGCCACCACCTCGGCGGGCGACGGTCGTGATCTGGTCCAGGAAACCGTCAGCGCCATCGAACGCATGAGCGCCGATGTACAGAGCACTGCCAGCCTGATCGGTGATCTGGCCAACGAATCCCGTGACATCGGCAAGGTGCTCGACGTGATTCGGGGTCTGGCGGATCAGACCAACCTGCTGGCACTGAACGCGGCGATTGAAGCGGCGCGGGCTGGTGAAGCCGGTCGTGGTTTTGCCGTGGTGGCGGATGAAGTCCGTGCCCTGGCGCATCGCACTCAACAGTCGACCAGTGAGATCGAGCGGATGATCGGCAGTATTCAGAGCGGTACCGAACATGCCGTGGACTCGATGCGCAACAGTACCGAACGTGCCGAATCGACCCTGAATATCGCCCGTGGCGCCGGTATGTCGCTGGACACCATCAACACCGCCATCGTCGAGATCAACGAGCGCAACCTGGTGATCGCCAGCGCCGCTGAAGAGCAGGCGCAAGTGGCGCGGGAAGTGGATCGCAACCTGGTGAACATCCGCGATCTGTCGGTGCAATCGGCGACCGGCGCGAATCAGACCAGTGCGGCAAGCAATGAGCTGTCTCGTCTGGCGCTGGATCTGAACAATATGGTTGGGCGGTTCAGCCTTTAATTTAGTAGATCAAGATCAAAAGCACCCCCACCCCAGCCCTCTCCCAGAGGGAGAGGGGAAAGGGAGCAGATCTTTGTGCTTTTCAAACCTGAGTTCGACTCAGAATTTTCAGGTCGATGTACCTCGCACAATCACCGCGATCAGTCCCCTCTCCCTCTGGGAGAGGGCCAGGGTGAGGGCCGCAATCGCCAGCCGAACCCAAACCTCGAATCCCCCAGCCAAAAAACCTTTTTGACAGCATCACATTTCAACAGGTTAGAATCGCTGGCACGCAGACTGCATGGTCAGTTTGTGCCCGTCTTTCCGCTTCTGGAGTACTGCCTTTGAATGCGACGACCATCAACAGCCTGTTCTTGATCGGCGCGTTGCTGGTAGGTGCAAGCATTCTCGTCAGCTCACTCTCTTCCCGTCTCGGCATCCCGATTCTGGTCATCATTCTTGCGGTCGGCATGGCCGCCGGGGTCGATGGCGGCGGGATCATTTTCGATAACTACCCCACGGCCTATCTGGTCGGCAACCTCGCCCTCGCGGTGATCCTCCTCGACGGCGGCTTGCGCACGCGGGTGTCGAGTTTCCGCGTGGCCTTGTGGCCGGCATTATCGCTGGCCACCGTCGGGGTGTTGATCACCACCGGGCTGACCGGCATGGCGGCGGCGTGGTTGTTCGATCTGAACCTGATTCAAGGCCTGCTGATCGGCGCCATCGTTGGTTCGACCGACGCCGCAGCCGTGTTCTCGCTGCTCGGCGGCAAGGGCCTGAACGAGCGGGTGACCGCCAGCCTGGAAATCGAATCCGGCAGCAACGACCCGATGGCGGTGTTTCTCACCGTGACCCTGATCGACATGCTCGCCAGTGGCCAGACCGGTCTGCACTGGAGCCTGTTGACCCACCTGATCCGCGAATTCGGTATCGGCGGTTTGATCGGCCTCGGTGGCGGCTGGTTGATGCTGCAACTGGTCAACCGCATTAACCTCGCCACCGGCCTGTATCCGATTCTGGTGATTGCCGGTGGTCTGGTGGTGTTCGCGCTGACCAACGCCTTGCATGGCAGCGGCTTCCTCGCCGTTTACCTGTGCGGCCTGGTGATCGGCAACCGCCCGGTACGCAGTCGTCACGGCATTCTGCACATGCTCGACGGCATGGCCTGGCTGGCGCAGATCGGCATGTTCCTGGTGCTGGGGCTGTTGGTGACGCCGCATGATTTGCTGCCGATCGCCCTGCCCGCCCTCGGCCTGGCGCTGTGGATGATTCTGTTTGCGCGGCCACTGTCGGTGATGGTCGGCCTGCTGCCGTTCAAGGCTTTCCATGGCCGCGAGAAAGCATTTATTTCCTGGGTTGGCCTGCGCGGCGCGGTGCCGATCATCCTCGCGGTGTTCCCGCTGATGGCCGGGCTGCCGAATGCGCAGCTGTATTTCAACCTCGCGTTCTTCATTGTGCTGGTGTCGCTTTTGGTGCAGGGCACGAGCCTGCCGTGGGTCGCCAAGCTATTGAAGGTGACCGTACCGCCAGAACCGGCACCGATTTCCCGGGCTGCGCTGGAAGTGCACGTGACCAGCGAGTGGGAACTGTTCGTTTACAAGCTCGGCGCAGAGAAATGGTGCATCGGTTCGCCCCTGCGCGAACTGAAAATGCCCGAAGGCACGCGCATCGCCGCCCTGTTTCGAGGCCAGCAATTGCTCCATCCGTCGGGTAGTACGGTGCTGGAAGTCGATGATTTGCTGTGTGTTATCGGCCATGAACACAATCTCGGCGCACTCGGAAAACTGTTCAGTCAGGCGCCGCAGCGAGGCCTCGATCTGCGCTTTTTCGGCGATTTCGTGCTTGAAGGAGACGCCCAGCTTAAAGCGGTTGCTGCACTCTATGGCCTGCCGGCCGAGGGTATCGATCCGGACATGACCCTGGGCGCTTTCATTGCCCACAAAGTCGGGGGCGCCCCCATCGTCGGCGACCAGGTGGAGTGGAACAACACCCACTGGACGGTTGCGGTCATGGACGGGAACAAGATCGGCAAAGTGGGCGTCAGATTCCCCGAAGGAAGTCGCCCGGGCCCCGGGCTCTTCCTCTAAACTGCGTCCACTCTCACTTGCTTGACCGGTCTCTATGCCTACCCTGCGCTCCTTTTTCGCCGCGGCCCTGCTGGGTCTGAGTCTTACCGTCGGCCCGCTGTACGCCGCCGATCCACCGTCCAGCGACGCCGTGCAGGCCAGTCTGGACAAACTCGCCGACAGCAAACTGCCGGATGCCGATAAAAAGAGCCTGCAGACTGTCCTGCAGAACACGCTCAATCAACTGAACAATCAGCGTGATTACGAGCAGAAGCTGATTGATCTCAAGCGGCAACTGGCCACCGCGCCCAAGCAGACGATCGAAAACACCCGCGAACTGACGCGCCTCAAAGCCACGCCCGTGGTACCGGTGGCGCAGCGTTTCGCCAAGGAGTCGATTCCGCAGCTGGAACAGATCCTCACCGATCGCTCGACCCAGCAAAGTGACATGCAAAAGGCTCTGGCCGACGCCAACAGCCTGATCATCACCGCCCAGACCCGGCCCGAGCGCGCCCAGGCAGAGATCTCCGCCAGTCAGACGCGCATCCAGCAAATCAATAACATCCTCAAGTCTGGCAAGGACGCGGGCAAAACCGTCAGCGCCGAGCAACGCGACCAGTTGAATGCCGAGCTGGCGGCGCTGAATGCGCTGATCCCGTTGCGCCGTCAGGAACTGGCCGGCAACAGCCAATTGCAGGATCTGGGCAACGCTCAGCACGACCTGCTCTCGGAGAAGTCTGACCGCCTCGACCGCGAGATTCAGGAACTGCAAACTCTGATCAACCAGAAGCGTCTGGCGCAGTCCCAGGAAACCGTTACCCAACAATCCATCGAGGCACAGAAGGCCGGCAGCAGCAGCCTGCTTGCCACCGAAAGCGCCGCCAACCTCAAGCTCTCGGACTATCTGCTCAAGAGCACCGACCGTCTCAACGAGGTCACTCAGCAGAATCTGCAAACCAAACAACAGCTCGACACGTTGACCCAAAGCGACTCGGCGCTGGATGAGCAGATCAACGTGCTCAAGGGCAGCCTGCTGCTGTCGAAGATTCTCTACAAACAGAAACAGGCGCTGCCACGCCTCAAGGTCGACCGCGATCTGGCGGACCAGATCGCCGACATTCGCCTGTACCAGTTTGATGTCAGCCAGCAGCGCGAGCTGCTGAGTAATCCGGCGGCCTACGTCGACAACCTGCTGGCCACCCAGCCACCGGAACAAGTCACCCCGCAGTTGCGCAAAAGCCTGCTGGATCTGGCCAACACCCGCGTCGATCTGCTGGAGCGCCTGAACCGCGAACTCAGCTCGATGCTCAACGAATCGATCACCCTGCAACTCAACCAGAAACAACTGCTCAGCACTGCGCAGAGCCTGCGCGCAACGCTGGACGAACAGATGTTCTGGATTCCGAGCAACAAGCCGCTGGACCTTGAGTGGATGCGTGGTGTGCCGGAGCGCCTGAAACGCCAGGTCGACACCCTGCCATGGGCCTCCAGCCTGAGCGAACTGACCGACGGTCTGACCCAACGGCCACTGCTGTTCCTGCCGCTGGCACTGTTGATCGGTGCCCTGCTGTGGCGACGCAAGCATCTGTACGCGCGGCTCAACAAGGTTCATCTGGACATCGGCCACTTCAAACGCGACAGCCAGTGGCACACCCCGCAGGCAATCCTGATCAACATCCTGCTGGCGATGCCGGTAGCGCTCGGCCTCGCCTTGTGCGGTCTGGCCCTGCAGATCGACGCGCGCGGCCAGAACGCCAACATGGGCGCGGCGCTGCTGCAAATGGGTCAGGCATGGCTGGTGTTCTACACCGCTTACCGGATTCTCGCGCCGGGTGGCGTGGCCGAATTGCACTTCCGCTGGGAAAAACCCCAGGTCGAGTTCCTGCAAGGCTGGGTACGCCGGCTCGGGCTGGTGGTGATGGCGCTGGTGGCCGTGGTGGCGGTCGCCGAGTTGCAACCGGCGGCGCTCGCCGACGATGTGCTCGGCATGCCAGTGGTGCTGACCTGCTACGCCTTGATGGCCTGGTTGCTCAGCCGCCTGCTGATCAGCAGCCCGACGCACCAGAATGCCTCGCTGTTCCGCAAAGCCGTCGGCGTGATGTTCACCCTGCTGCCGATCGCCTTGTTTGTCGCGGTGTGCTTCGGCTATTACTACACCGCGTTGAAACTCAGCGACCGCCTGATCAACACCCTGTACCTGCTGATGTTCTGGCTCGTGATCGAAGCCACTTTCGTCCGTGGCCTGAGCGTTGCCGCACGACGCCTGGCCTATCAGCGCGCCCTGGCCAAACGTCAGGCAGCGAAAGAGGCCGGCGATGGCGAAGCGGTGATCGAAGAGCCGACCCTGGACATCGAAAAGGTCAACGAACAGTCCCTGCGCCTGATCCGTCTGGCCCTGCTCGGCGGCTTCATCGCGGCGCTGTATTGGGTCTGGTCGGACCTGATTTCGGTGTTCTCGTACCTCGACAACATCACCTTGTACGAATACACCAGCGGCACCGGCGCCAACATGAGCATGGTGCCGATCAGCATCGGCGACATGCTCGGCGCGCTGATCATCATCGGCATCACCTTCGCCCTCGCACGCAACTTGCCCGGCCTGCTCGAAGTGTTCGTGCTGTCGAAGCTCAATCTGGCTCAAGGCAGTGCTTATGCGACCACCACGTTGCTGTCCTATGTGATCGCCGGTGTCGGTTTCGTCTCGACCCTGTCGACCCTCGGCGTCAGCTGGGACAAGTTGCAATGGCTGGTGGCGGCGCTGTCGGTCGGCCTCGGTTTCGGCATGCAGGAGATCTTTGCGAACTTCATCTCCGGCATCATGATTCTGTTCGAACGTCCGGTGCGGATCGGTGACACCATCACCATCGGCAACCTGTCGGGCACCGTGAGCAAGATCCGCATCCGCGCCACAACCATTACCGACTTCGATCGCAAGGACATCATTGTCCCGAACAAAACGTTCATCACCGGACAACTGATCAACTGGTCGCTGACCGACACCATCACCCGCGTCACGCTGAAACTCGGCGTCGACTACGGCTCCGATCTGGATCTGGTCAAGGAACTGCTGCTCAAGGCCGCCCGCGAGAACCCGCGCGTACTCAAGGAGCCCGAGCCGCACGTGTACTTCCTCAACTTCGGCGAAAGCACCCTCGACCACGAGTTGCGCATGCACGTGCGCGATCTCGGCGACCGCAACCCGGTACTCGATGAGGTCAACCGCTTCATCAACCGCGAGTTCAAGAAGCAACACATCAACATCTCGTTCCGCCAGATGGAGGTGTACCTGAAGAACCTTCACGGTCAGGAATACAAGATGGTGCCGATCGAGCCGGAAACGAAAACCATCGTGCCGATTGCCGACGATCAGAAACCGCTGCAAGAGCCGCCACCAGCCAAACTCGACTAACCGGTTTACTCCCAGCAGAATACTCGGACATTCTGCTGGAGCCGGCCCTTGAAAGCCCTCGACGAACTGACCTTCGACAATCGCTTCGCCCGCCTGGGAGATGCGTTCTCCGCCCATGTGCTGCCTGAGCCGATCGACCATCCGCGCCTGGTCGTTGCTAGCCCAGCGGCGCTGGCCTTGCTCGATCTCGACCCGGCGACTGCCGAAACCCAGGAATTTGCCGAACTGTTTGGCGGCCACAAGCTGTGGGCCGATGCCGAACCACGGGCGATGGTTTACTCCGGGCATCAGTTCGGCGGCTACACGCCGCAACTGGGTGACGGTCGCGGCTTGCTGCTGGGCGAGGTGTACAACGCCGCCGGCGAGCATTGGGACCTGCACCTGAAGGGCGCCGGACAGACGCCGTTTTCGCGCATGGGCGATGGCCGCGCGGTGCTGCGCTCGTCAATCCGCGAGTTTCTCGCCTCCGAAGCCTTGTACGCGCTGAACATACCTTCGTCGCGCGCGGCCTGCGTGATCGGCTCCGATACTCCGGTCTGGCGTGAAAAGCAGGAGCGCGCAGCGATGGTGCTGCGTCTGGCGCCAAGCCATGTCCGCTTCGGCCACTTCGAATATTTCTATTACACCAAACGCCCCGAGCAGCAAAAACAGCTCGGCGAGCACGTGTTGGCGATGCACTTCCCCGAGTGCCTGGAACAACCGGAACCGTATCTGGCAATGTTCCGCGAAATCGTCGAGCGCAACGCCGAACTGATCGCCAAGTGGCAGGCCTACGGTTTCTGCCACGGCGTGATGAACACCGACAACATGTCGATCCTCGGCATCACCTTCGACTTCGGCCCGTTCGCCTTCCTCGACGACTTCGATGCCAACTTCATCTGCAACCACTCGGATGATCAGGGGCGCTACTCGTTCAGCAATCAAGTGCCGGTAGGCCAGTGGAACCTCAGTGCGCTGGCGCAGGCACTGACGCCGTTCATCAGCGTCGAGGCCCTGCGTGAAACCCTCAGCCTGTACCTGCCGCTGTTCCAGGCGCATTACCTCGACCTGATGCGCCGCCGTTTCGGCTTTACCACGGCTGAGGACGACGACCAGCAACTGTTGGAGAACCTGCTGCAACTGATGCAGAACAGCGGAGTTGATTACACGCTGTTCTTCCGTCGACTCGGCGATGAATCAGCCGAGCAGGCCGTGGCCCGTTTGCGCGACGATTTCGTCGACATCAAAGGCTTTGATGCCTGGGGCGAACGCTACGTCGCCCGGGTTGCCCGCGATGGCGACGCCGATCAGGAACAACGCCGCGCCCGCATGCACGCAGTCAATCCGCTGTACATCCTGCGCAACTACCTGGCGCAAAAAGCCATCGATGCGGCCGAGAAAGGGGATTACTCAGAGGTACGCCGGCTGCACGCGGTGCTGAGCAAGCCGTTTGAGGAGCAGCCGGGAATGGAGAACTATGCCGAGCGGCCACCGGAGTGGGGCAAGCATTTGGAGATCAGTTGTTCTTCCTGAGTGCCAGCACCTGATCTTGATAAACAGTTCGTACGGCACCAGATAAGTCGTACGAACCGCTGAACTCAACGAGCCGAATATGACCACCCCACTCATCATCCCCTGCCCCTCCTGCAACGGCCTCAACCGCATCCCGGCCGAGCGCCTGGCGGATCAGCCAAAATGCGGCCGCTGCAAATCCGCCGTACTGTTGAGCAAACCGTTTGAACTCAAACAAGGCGATTACGCCAGCCAGATCAAAGGTGATCTGCCGCTGCTGGTGGATGTCTGGGCAGACTGGTGTGGGCCGTGCAAGTCGTTTGCGCCGGTGTTCGAGCAGGCGGCGGCGCAGTTGGCGGGCAAGTGCCGCTTGGCCAAGCTTGATAGCGAGGCCAATCAGCAGTTGTCGGCGCAGTTGGGGATTCGCTCGATTCCGAGTCTGATTCTGTTCAAGAACGGCAAGGAAGTGGCACGGCAGAGCGGCGCGTTTCCGCTGCCGCAGCTGATGGCGTGGCTGCGTAACCAGGGGATCTGACCCACCCAGAACCCACTGTGGGAGCGAGCTTGCTCGCGAAAGCGGTGGATCAGTTAACGAGGATGTCGACTGAACTGACGCATTCGCGAGCAAGCTCGCTCCCACAGGGGGTCATGGATAGCTCGAAAGATCAGTGATCTTCGAGCAGATTGTGCAGTTCGACGAACTGCTGGGTCAGTTTGTGGCGCGGGTCGAGGTGGATCAGCGGCATGCTCGCCTGGTGCGATTCGCGCATGCGCACCGAACTGCTCAGGTACACCGGCAACACCGGAAGACCTTCGGCAATCAGCTCATCGAGAATCTGCTGCGGCAGGCTTGCCCGAGCCTGGAACTGATTAACCACAATGCCTTCGACTTCCAGGCCTTCGTTGTGGTCGTCCTTCAACTCTTCGATCTCAGCGATCAGCCCGTACAGGGCCTGACGGGAAAAGCTGTCGCAATCGAAAGGAATCAGCACGCGATCGGCGGCAATCAGCGCCGATACCGCGTAGAAATTCAGCGCTGGCGGGGTGTCGAGGTAGATCCGGTCGTAATCCTCGGCCAGCTCATCGAGCAACTTACGCAGCTTGTTGATCTTGTGCTTCGCCTCGAGCTTGGGCTGCAGGTCGGCCAGTTCGGCCGTGGCAGTGATGATGTGGAGGTTGTCGAACGGGGTTTCGTAAATGTCCGCCTGGTTTTTTTTCGAAAACGGCCCTGAAGACAAGGTCTGCTTGAAGAAGTCGGCAATCCCCATCGGAATGTCGTCGCCGGTGAGCCCGGTCAGATACTGAGTGGAATTGGCCTGGGCATCGAGGTCCACCAACAGCGTGCGATAACCCTCGCTGGCGCTGACCGCCGCCAGATTGCAGGCAATGCTGGACTTGCCTACGCCACCTTTCTGATTGAACACCACGCGCCGCATGACCAAACCTCCGTGTATCAAAGAATGACCGAGTGTAGATGCGCGCGACCTCGCTTCGCTACCTTCATGGACATGGACTACAGCGTCAGGTGCGAATATCCGCAGACAGCACGCGCCATAACCGCCCTTGACCGCCAAGATGCCTGACAGACAAGCCGTGAATAATCTGGATAATGGCCAAGTGACACTTTTCTGGCGAACCGTTCGGTACATTTCGTTGCGCAGAATGTAACCAGCATTTGCTACACACTCGTCGCACCGGGATAATGCGCGCCACCCGGCGCCAAGCGCCACGTCAAGCCTGCTGCGGCTTTGGCGATTCAACGCGTCAACAAAAGCCTGCAGGGGCGGGATGAATGTCCGTGATCAACTTCAACATCGCCCAATGGCGCGCGTGGGCCCCTGGCCTCGACAGCGTGGACGCCTGGCAGGCCTGGAGCCGACAACCGGTCGTACTCCAGCGCAGTGATGCCGCGCCCGATGTGTCGTTTTTACCGGCCATGCAGCGCCGCCGCCTCAGTCGACTGGCACGCATGGCGTTCAGTGTCGGCTGGCCACTGGCCGACGGGCGGGACAATCTGCCGCTGGTATTCGTCTCGCGCCACGGTGAAACCCCGCGTACTTACGAGATCCTCAGCGATCTGGCGACCGAGCAGCCGCTGTCGCCGACCCAGTTCAGCCTGTCCGTGCACAACGCGATCATCGGCCTGTGGTCGATCATGCGTGGCGAAACCAGCGAGATGACGGCCCTCGCCGCGGCCGGCGACGGCCTTGAGCACGGCATGCTCGAAGCGGCGGCGCTGCTCAATGAAGGCGCCCCGGCGGTGCTCCTGGTAATCACCGAAGAACAACCGCCCGAAGCCTATTCGGCATGGATCGATGACGTGCCGTTTCCCTACGCGCTCGGTCTTTTGATCACCCCCGGTACCGACTGGCGGCTGACCCTGAACAGCACCCCGCAAACACGGTCAAAGGCGCACTGGCCACACGCGCTCAATCTGCTGCAGACCCTGCTTGGCCAGCAAACCCATTGCCAACATGCCTGGAAAAATCGTGTATGGACCTGGCAACGCAACCCGTGACCGAAAAAAAACGCGATGCCTATTACTGGCGCCTGCTGGCCACCGCCGCAAGCTTCGTCCTGTTCGGGCTGGGCGGGCTGTGCCTGCGGGTGCTGGTCTTTCCGCTGCTGGGTTGCCTGCCCGGTGACGCCGTTGCGCATCGCCAACGCGCACGGCAGACCGTCAGTCGGCTGTTCTGGTTCTTCGTGCGATTCATGGCTCGTACCGGCGTGCTGACCTATGACATTCAGGGCGCCGAACGTCTGGGTCGGCCGGGGCAGATGATCATCGCCAACCACCCTTCATTGATCGATGTGGTGTTCCTCATCGGTCTGGTGCGCCAGGCCAATTGCGTGGTGAAGAAAAGCCTGTGGGAAAACCCCTTCACCCGTGGCCCATTGCGCCGCACCGAATACATCAGCAATGACGGCAGCATGGACATGCTCGATGCCGCTGCGCAATCCCTGCAAAACGGCCAGACCCTGATCATCTTTCCCGAAGGCACACGCACCCGGCCGGGTCAGGCGCCGGCCTTTCATCGGGGCGCCGCGGCGATTGCCCTGCGCGGTGCGAAAATCCTCACGCCGGTGATCATCAAGGTCAGCCCGACTACTCTGACCAAAGCCGAACCCTGGTACCGGATCCCCAGCCGCCGCGTGCACTTCAGTTTTCGCGTCGGGGCCGATATAGACCCACAAGCCTTCGCCGCGCAAGGCCCTGCACCGCAGGCCTCGCGCAAGCTCAACGATTATTTGCATGACTATTTCATTAAGGAGCTCGCCGCAGATGAGCGAACTGAACACCGCTAGCCTGGTGCGTGACATCAAAGCGCTGATCATCGACGCCCTTGGCCTCGAAGACATCAGCATCGACGACATCGGTGATGACCAGACACTATTCGGCGAAGGCCTGGGCCTGGACTCCGTCGACGCGCTGGAACTGGGTCTGGCCATCCAGAAGAAATACGGCATCAAGATCGACGCCGACGCCAAAGACACCCGTAACCATTTCACCAACGTGGCCAGCCTTGCGGCGTTCGTCACGGCAAAACAGGCAGCTTGAGACCGGACCATGCAAACTCGTGACGATATTTTCAACACCCTGCGCGATGCCTTGGTCGAGCTGTTCGAACTGGATCCGGCCCGTGTGAGCCTGGACTCCAACCTCTATCAGGATCTGGAAATCGACAGCATCGACGCGGTCGATCTGATCGATCACATCAAACGCCAAACCGGCAAGAAAATCGCCGCCGAAGAATTCAAATCGGTGCGCACTGTCGGTGACGTGGTCGAGGCGGTCTACCGTCTGGTTCAACCGGCCGCATGAGCCGTTTGATCGGCCTGGGCCTGCTGCTGGCCGGTCTGCTGTACCCGTTTGCGGTGTATTTCGGCATGGAACACTTTGCGCCATGGCAGTTCGGCCTGCTGCTGGGCAGCCTGTGGCTGGCGCGGGCACTGACCGGCGAGCGCAAACCCGGCAGCCTGTGGATGGCCGCCGTGGCGATCGTGTTCTGCCTGCTGCTGGCACTGTTCGACAGCCCTCTGCTGCTGCGCTGGTACCCGGTGCTGATCAGCGCCTTCATGCTGGTGCTGTTCAGCCTGAGCCTGCAATTCGGGCCACCGATGGTCGAGCGCCTGGCGCGCTTGCGTGAGCCAGAACTCCCGGACATTGCGATTCGCTATACGCGAAAGGTCACCGTGGCCTGGAGTGTGTTTTTCTTCTGCAACGGTTTGTGCGCCGCCCTCCTGACGCTGTGGGCGCCGCTGAATTGGTGGATGTTGTACACCGGCCTGATCTCCTATGGATTGATCGGCCTGATGTTTGCCATTGAATGGCTGATACGACAACGGGTAAGAGGCCGTACATGAACTGGATAAAACTTGAGCAGCTGTTGCTCAAGCCTGTCCCGGCGCGGGCCATCAGCCACGCACCGGCCATTGAACATGGGCAACTGTGCGAACACGCGTTGAGCGTAGCCGCCGGCCTGCAAGCGCAAGGTGTGAAACGTCTGGCGGTGCACCTGGAAGATGCCGCTGAACTGGCCATCGCGCTGCTGGGTGCGTGGCGGGCAGGCGTGAGTGTTCTGCTGCCTTCGGATCTCCAAGCGCAAACCCGCCAGCGCTGGTCGAGTGAAGTTGATCTATGGCTGACGGATCAAGCCGATGACGCACAATTGAACGACTTTCAGCAGCCGCCGTTACCCGGCGCCGAACTGAATCTCGACCAATACCGTTTGAGCCTGTGCACATCCGGCTCCAGCGGCGAACCCAAGCGCATCGACAAGACCCTGCGCCAACTGGCCAATGAAGTCGAAGCGCTGGAGCAACTGTGGGGCGCGGATCTCGGCGAGGCCTGCATCATCGGCAGCGTCGCCACCCAACATATTTATGGTTTGCTGTTTCGCGTGCTGTGGCCGCTGTGCGCCGGGCGGCCGTTTGTGCGTCGGCAACTGGCATTTCCCGAGGACTTGCAACGCGCCAGCCGCGAACATCCGGCCTTCGCCTGGGTGGCCAGCCCGGCGCTGCTCAAGCGCATGGGCGACAACCTCGACTGGCCGGCCCTGAGCGCCGTGCGCCGGGTGTTTTCCTCGGGTGGTGCATTGCCACTTGAGGCGGCGCAAAGTCTGCAGCAACGCTTGCAGCAATGGCCGACGGAAATCCTCGGCAGCTCGGAAACCGGCGGTATCGCCTGGCGTCAGGGCGAACAGCTGTGGCAACCGTTCGCCGGTGTCGAATTGAGTCAGGACAGCGACGGCGCCCTGCTGATCGCTTCACCTTACTTGCCTGCCGGCCACGTCGAGCACAGTGCCGACGCCGCGCGTATCGCCGCCGATGGCCGCTTCGAACTGCTTGGACGCCTGGACCGGATCGTCAAACTCGAAGAAAAACGCATCTCGCTGCCGATGCTCGAGCAAGCCTTGATTGCCCACGAATGGATCGCCGAAGCGCGCCTGGGCGTGGTGCAAGAAAATCGCGCCTCCCTAGGAGCTCTGCTGGTGCTGACCGAGGCCGGCCTGTTTGCCTTGCGTGAGCACGGCCGCCGCAGCCTGACCGAAACCCTGCGCCAGCATTTGCGCCAACACTGTGAAGCCCTCGCGCTACCCCGGCGCTGGCGGCTGGTGCGGCAATTGCCGTTGAACAGCCAAGGCAAGCTGCCGCAAGCCGATATCGAAGCGCTGCTGATGGCGCCGCGACCGAAAACACCCGAAGTGCTGGAACAACTCGAAACCGCTGGCGAGTGGAGCCTGCAACTCAGCGTGCCACCGGATCTGGCCTACTTCAGCGGCCACTTCCCCAAGGCACCGGTCTTGCCCGGCGTGGTGCAGGTGGAATGGGCGCTGAACCTCGGTCGGCAATTGCTCAACCTGACCGGCCCGTTCGCTGGCATGGAAGTGTTGAAATTCCAGCAATTGGTGCGTCCCGGCGATGAAGTCCAGTTGCACCTGCGGTTTGATCCCGAGCGGCGCAAATTGTATTTCGCTTACCGTAATGACACGGCGACCTGCTCCAGTGGGCGGATTCTTTTGGGTGTAGAGCATGGTTGACCTTGGTGAGTGCTGCGCACTCAATCGCGAGCAGGCTCACTCCTACAGGGATCGCGGTCTTCCAGTGGAGAAAACGTATGCATAACCCTTGCGCCGTGATCCCGGTCTACAACCACGAAACGGCAATCGGTAGCGTGGTCGACGCTCTGCTCGAGCAAGGCCTGCCGTGCATTCTGGTGGACGACGCCAGCAGCCCGTCCTGCGCGAAAGTGCTCGACGCACTGGCCGGGCACGACAACGTGCATCTGGTGCGCCTGACCGCCAATCAGGGCAAGGGCGGCGCGGTGATGACCGGTTTGCGCGAAGCCGCGCTATTGGGTTTCAGCCATGCGCTGCAGGTCGATGCCGACGGCCAGCACGATTTGCACGATGTCGCCCGTTTTGTCGAGGAGTCCCGCGCCCATCCCGAGGCGATGATCTGCGGTTATCCGCTGTTCGACGAGAGCGTGCCGAAAGGCCGTTTGTACGCACGCTACCTGACCCACGTGATGGTCTGGATCAATACGCTGTCGCTGCAGATCCGCGATTCGATGTGCGGTTTTCGCGTCTATCCACTGGCCCCGACGCTGGCGGTGATCGACTCGGCGAAAGTCGGCAAACGCATGGATTTCGATTCGGATATTCTCGTGCGCCTGTCGTGGCGCAATCAGCCGATGCGCTGGTTGCAAACCAGCGTCCACTACCCGCTGGACGGTGTGTCGCACTTCCGCCTGTTCCACGACAACGCGCTGATTTCCGGCATGCATACGCGGCTGTTTCTCGGCATGTTGCTGCGTTTCCCGGTAATCCTCTGGCGCCGGTGGCGCGCATGACTGGCGAAGCCGACAAGCAGCACTGGGCTGACCGCGAAGAACGCGGCAGTTTTCTGCTGATGAAATTCACCGCGTTCGCCGCCAAGGTCCTTGGCCGACGCCTGCTCAGCCCGTTGTTGTACGGCATCGTCCTGTACTTTTTCCTGTTCGGCCGCACCGCTCGGCACAGTGCCTGGCAATACCAGCAGCGCCTGGCCGCGTGGAGTCAGCGCGAGGAATTGCGTCCCACCCATTGGCGCGTGTTCGGCCAGTTCATGGCGTTTGCCGATTCGATGCTCGACAAGCTCGACGTGTGGAACGGCAAGCTGCGCATCGAACAGATCGAAATCATCGACCCGGCTTTGCTGCGTAATCAGTTGCGCGGCAGTCGCGGGCAGCTGCTGGTCGGCGCGCACCTGGGCAATCTCGAGGTGTGCCGGGCACTGGCGGAGATCGGTGAAAAGGTCACCATGAATGTGCTGGTGCATACCAAGCACGCCGAGCAATTCAACCGTTTGCTGGGCGAAGCCGGGGCGACCAATCTGCGCCTGATTCAGGTCAGCGAACTCGACCCGGTGATCATGCTGCAACTGCACGAACGCCTGGAGCGCGGCGAGTGGCTGGCGATTGCCGGCGACCGCGTGCCGCTGCACGGCGGGCGGAGTGTCACCGTCGATTTCCTTGGCCATCCGGCGCCATTCCCGCAAGGCCCATGGCTACTCGCCGGTCTGTTGAAATGCCCGGTCAATCTGCTGATGTGTCTCAAGCAGCCCGATGGCCACTATCGCCTGACCCTCGAGCCCTTCGCTGACGCCGTGGTGTGGAAGCGCAGCGAGCGCGAGCAGGTCATTCATCAGTGGGCCACCCGTTATGCGCAGCGCTTGAGTCACTATTGCCTCGAAGCACCGCAACAATGGTTCAACTTTTACCCTTTCTGGAAGACCGATGACGACGCCAACCCATGAGCCGGTAACCTTCGGCGAACGCCCCTTGCGCATCGAAGACGTGCTGGCTCTGGCCAACCGTCAGGCGCCCGTGCAGTTGCAGAGCGACGCCGACTATCGCGAACGCATCGCCAAGGGTGCGCGTTTCCTCGATTCGCTGCTGGACAAGGAAGGCGTGATCTACGGCGTGACCACCGGTTACGGCGACTCCTGCGTGGTTGCAGTACCGTTGCATCACGTCGAAGCGCTGCCGCGTCATCTCTACACTTTCCACGGTTGCGGGCTGGGCAAACTGCTTGATGCGCAAGCCACTCGCGCGGTGCTCGCAGCACGTTTGCAGTCGTTGTGCCACGGCGTCTCCGGGGTGCGCGTCGAACTTTTGGAGCGTCTGCACGCGTTCCTTGAATACGACATCCTGCCGTTGATCCCGGAAGAGGGTTCGGTCGGCGCCAGCGGTGATCTGACGCCGTTGTCCTACGTCGCCGCAACCTTGTCCGGCGAGCGCGAAGTGATGTTCCGTGGCGAGCGCCGTCAATCTGCCGATGTACATCGCGAACTCGGCTGGACGCCGCTGGTGCTGCGCCCGAAAGAAGCGCTCGCGCTGATGAACGGCACCGCTGTGATGACCGGCCTCGCCTGCCTCGCCTTCGCCCGTGCCGACTATCTGCTGCAACTGGCCACGCGCATCACCGCGCTCAACGTGGTCGCACTGCAAGGCAATCCGGAACACTTCGACGAGCGCCTGTTCGCCGCCAAACCGCATCCGGGGCAGATGCAGGTCGCCGCGTGGCTGCGCAAGGATCTGGCGATCGACGCACCAACGGCGCCGCTGCATCGCCTGCAGGATCGTTACTCGCTGCGTTGCGCCCCACATGTCCTCGGCGTTTTGGCCGACAGCTTGAACTGGCTGCGTTCGTTCATCGAAACCGAACTGAACAGCGCCAACGACAACCCGATCATCGATGCCGAAGCCGAACGCGTGCTGCACGGCGGGCACTTCTACGGCGGGCACATTGCGTTCGCCATGGACAGCCTGAAAAACCTGGTGGCCAACGTCGCCGACCTGCTCGATCGGCAACTCGCCCTGCTGGTGGATGAGCGTTACAACCACGGCCTGCCGAGCAACCTCTCCGGCGCGCCGGCAGACCGGGCGATGATCAACCACGGTTTCAAGGCCGTGCAGATCGGCACCAGCGCCTGGACCGCCGAAGCATTGAAAAACACCATGCCGGCCAGCGTGTTCTCGCGCTCCACCGAATGCCACAACCAGGACAAAGTGAGCATGGGCACCATCGCCGCTCGCGACGCGATCCGTGTGCTGGAGCTGACCGAACAGGTCGCCGCCGCCACCTTGCTCGCCGCCAATCAGGGCGTATGGCTGCGCGCCCAGGCTGAAGATGCGCGACCGCTGCCACCCTCGCTGGCGGCGATGCATGAAGAACTGGCCAAGGACTTCCCGCCGGTCATCGAAGACCGCGCGCTCGAGGGCGAACTGCGCCTGTGCCTGCAACGCATCGCCGCGCAACACTGGAGGCTGCATGCGTAGCGCCGGAGTGCTTCACGCCGACACGGAAATCCTCGTGCCGTTCTTCGACGTCGACACCATGCACGTGGTCTGGCACGGGCATTACGTCAAATACCTCGAAGTCGCCCGCTGTGCGCTGCTGGACAGGATCGGCCATAACTACACGCAAATGGCCGAGTCCGGTTACGCCTGGCCGATCATCGACCTGCAATTGCGCTACGTCCGTGGCGCGGTGTTCGGTCAACGCCTGAATGTGCGCGCCAGCCTGGTCGAGTGGGAAAACCGCCTGAAGATCAACTACCTGATCACCGACCTGCAAAGCGGCGAACGCCTGACCCGCGCCAGCTCGGTGCAAGTCGCCGTCGAAGTGAGCAGCCGCGAGATGCAACTGGCTTCGCCGAAAGTCTTCACCGATGCCGTAGAAAGGATGCTGCGATGAATGTTTTGGTTAAAAGCCTGAGTGTATTGGCGCTGCTGACGCTGTCAGCGCTGGCCAACGCCTTCGATCTGCAACAGCTCAGCGAGCAACTGGCGAAACCGGACGTGATTCACGGCCAGTTCATCCAGGAAAAACACCTGCGCGCCCTGCCCCAGCCGCTGATCAGCAAGGGCAATTTCGTCCTGGCGAAAAATCACGGCCTGCTCTGGCTGCTGAAAACCCCGCTGCAACAGGACTACCGCATCACCGCCAAGGGCATCGCCCGGCGTGACGGCAATGGCTGGCAACTGCTGCCGAACAAGAGCGCCGGGGCTGAGCAGAACCGCTTGTTCCTCGCCGTACTGCAGGGTGACAGCAGCGGTCTGCAACGGGATTTCGAACTGGCCCTGAGCGGCGACGCACAGCAGTGGAAACTGACCCTGACCCCACGCTCGCTGCTGCTCAAGCAAGTGTTCAATCAGATCAATATCGACGGCGGCGCGCTGGTGCAAACCATCGAACTGCTGGAAACCCAGGGCGACAGCACCGTGCTGCGCATGCAGGACAGCACCGCCGGGCAACCGTTGAGCGACGCGGAGCAACATGACTTTGCCGAGTGAACGCAGGCTGCCTTGGCTGTTTCTGATCCTTTTGCTGGCGGTCGTCGCGCTGGCCGGTTGGCAGTGGCGCGACGGTGCGCCGCTGTCGGCGAACCTAATGGAACTCGTGCCCGGCACCCACCCCGACGCTCTCGAACAGCGCGCCGAGCAGCGCATGCAGGAACCGCTCAACCGCGAAATGCTGGTGCTGGTCGGCCACGCCGATCGTCAGCACGCGGTGGCCATGGCGCAGACGCTGGGCGAGCAATGGCAGGCCAGTGGCCTGTTCGAAAAAGTGCAGTGGAACCTGCAGGCGGATCTGCCAGCGCTGCGCACGCAACTGCTGCACGGGCGGCTGGCGATGCTCTCGGCGGATGATCGGCAACTGCTGATCGAACATCCCGACGTGTTCATTCAGCAACGCGTACAGGCCATGTTCGACCCGTTCAGCGGTTTCAGTCTGGTGCCAAGCCAGGATGACTGGTTGGGCCTGACCGGGCGCATTCAGAACAGTCAGCCGCAGCATGGTGCGGTGCAACTGGATATCGGCAGTGGGGCGCTGATTGCCGATGCCGACGGCAAGAGCTGGGTGCTGCTGCGCGCGCGCACCACCGGCAATGCTTTCGATATGAACCTGCCGCTGCAAGTCGCGGCGCTGTTACAGCAAAGCCGCGAGCAGGCGGCTAAATCCGACGTGCAATTGCTGGCCGCCAGCGGCTTGCTGTACGCGGCCAACGGCCAGCAGCAAGCCACACGCGAAATGACCTGGGTTGGCGGTGGCGCCACGGTCGGTATTCTGTTGCTGCTGTTGCTCGCCTTCCGCCGCTGGCGCGTGTTGCTGGCGTTCGTGCCGGTGCTGGTGGGCATGTTGTTCGGTGCGGTGGCGTGTGTGGCGCTGTTCGGTCACATGCATGTGATGACGCTGGTGCTCGGTTCCAGCCTGATCGGCGTGGCCGTGGATTACCCGCTGCACTATTTGTCGAAGAGCTGGAGCCTGAAGCCGTGGCGCAGTTGGCCGGCGTTGCGTTTGACGCTTTCCGGGCTGACCCTGAGCCTGATCACCAGTGCCATCGGTTATCTGGCGCTGGCGTGGACGCCGTTCCCGGCGCTGACGCAAATCGCGGTGTTCTCCGCCGCCGGATTGCTCGGTGCCTATCTGTCGGCGGTGTGCCTGTTGCCGGCGCTGCTGAACAACGTCGAACTGCGCCCCGCGCAATGGCCGCTGCATCTGGCCGAGCGCCTGATCGCGCTGCGGGAAAAACTCCTCGAACGTGTGCGCACGCCCGTATTGCTGGCGCTGCTGATCGCCTTCTGTGTCGGCGGTCTGCTGCAGCTGCAAAGCAAGAACGACATTCGCCAATGGGTCGGCGCACCGCAACAGCTGACCGACGAAGCGCAGACCATCGCGCGCATCACCGGCTATCAGCCGACCAGCCAGTTCTTCCTGGTGCGCGCCGACAATCAGCAGCAATTGCTCGAGCGGCAGGCCGCACTGAGCGAGCGCCTGGAGCAATTGGTCAACCTCGACAAACTGCAAGGCTATCTGGCCCTCGACCAATTGGTCAGCCCGCCGAACCAGCAGGAACAGGTACGCCAGGCACTGAATCAACTGCCGCAATACTGGCAGCCACTGCTCGAACTCGGCGTGCCACTCGCCGCCCTGCAAAACGAACTGCAACAGCTGCAGACTGTGCCCGCCGAAGACATCGACGCGGCGCTGGCCGGCCCGCTCGGCGAGCCTTATCGCACGCTCTGGCTCGGACCCAGCGAAGGCGGCGTGGCGGCGATGACCAGCCTGCAAGGTTTGAACAATCCGGCGCTGTTGCGTGTGCAAGCACTGGATTTGCCGGGGGTGACGCTGGTCGATCGTCTCGGTGAATTGAATGAAGTCTTTGCGGCGACGCAAATCAGTGCCGCTGAATTGAAACTCGCTTCCTGCGCGTTAATCGTGCTGGTGCTGATGCTTCCATTCGGTCTCGGCGGGGCGCTGCGCATCGTCGCCCTGCCACTGCTCGCCGCCCTGTGCAGTCTGGCCAGTCTGGGCTGGCTCGGTCAGCCGCTGACCCTGTTCAGCCTGTTCGGCCTGCTGCTGGTGACGGCGATCAGCGTCGACTACGCGATTCTCATGCGTGAGCAAGTCGGTGGTGCGGCGGTGAGCTTGCTGGGTACCTTGCTGGCCGCTGTGACGACGTGGCTGTCGTTTGGGTTGCTGGCGGTTTCCAGCACACCGGCGGTGAGCAACTTCGGTCTGGCGGTGAGCCTCGGTCTGGCGTTCAGCTTCATGCTCGCACCGTGGGCCGGGCGTCACGAACAGGCCGCCGTCGTCACGGAGCCCGCAGCGTGATGGTCGTCGGTTTCTGGCTGCTGGCCTTGGCGTTGTTCGCCATCGCCACTCGCATTGGGCGCCACTTCGGTCTGATCCCGATCGTCAGCCAGTTGCTGTTGGCAAGCTTCGGCCTGCCGCTGCTGATGTATTTCTGGATCGAGCCGGGCTGGCAGCTCAGCGGCGCACAGCTGATCGCGCCAGACTGGCTGAAAAACCTCTACAGCCTGAGTTTCGCCTTGCTGCTCGGGCATATCCTCAGTGATGTAATCGATCTGAAACTCGATCGGCAGAGCGTGAAAATTGCCCTGCCGAGTTTCGTCGTGCCGTTCGCCTGTGGTCTGGCCGCGGCTTATTGGCTATTGCCCGCGCAGCCGTGGCTCAACTCGTTGGCGATCGGCCTGGTGTTCGCGATTACCGCGATCCCGGTGCTGTACCTGTATCTGCGCCACATCGATTACCCGCCCGCCGCCACGCGCCGCCTGGTGCAGACCGCGATCCTCATTGATCTGACCTGCTGGACGCTGTTCGGCCTCGCCCAGGGCAGTCTGCATCTGAGCAGTCTGCTGCTGCCGCTGGGTCTCGCCTGTGTGCCGTTGCTATTGAATCTGTTGCGTGTGCGTCGGCCGCTGACCTACAGCCTCGGGTTCTTTGCGCTTTTGGTGATGGCCGAGCATTACAAACTCAACGCATTGATCTTCGGCATCGGTTATCTGCTGTGTATGGCCGCATTGAAAGTGCCACTGGTGCTACCGTTGCCGGCGCGCTGGATGAGCCGCTTGCAAACGTGGCTGGCGATTCCGCTGATCCTCACCTTCGGCGTTGTGCAGATCGACGTGCACAGCGCCCTCGCCAGCCTCGGCGCGGTGCAATGGGCGGCGCTGCTGCTGTTACCGATTGCCAGTAAACTGCTCGGCAACTGGCTCGGCCTCGGCTGGGCCGGCGCCTCGTTCGACGGCGCCAGCCGCTGGCGTGAAAGTGTGTTGCTGAACATTCGTGGCCTCAGCGAAATCGTCTTTCTCAATTTGTTGTTGCAACAACAACTCATCACCCCGGCGCTGTACTTCGCGCTGATGCTGATGGGCCTGATCGCGACGCTGCTACCGGCCCTGATCGGCCTGCATCGCGCACCCTTGAATCTGAAGCAGCCTCTGCCCCGGAGCTCACGTGCCAATCGTTGAAATGGAATCCCGTCAGGTCGTGATCATCGGCGCCGGCCCGTCCGGCGCCATCGCCGCCGCGCTGCTCAAGCACAAGGGCCACGATGTGCTGGTGCTCGAGCGCCAGCATTTTCCACGTTTTTCCATTGGCGAAAGCCTGCTCAGCCATTGCCTGGATTTCGTCGAAGAAGCCGGCATGCTCGACGCCGTCAACGCCGCCGGCTTCCAGCGCAAGACCGGCGCCGCATTCGCCTGGGGCGAGCGTTACAGCGCCTTCGATTTTGGCGACACGTTTACCGACGGCAAGCCGACCACGTTCCAGGTGCAGCGCGCCGACTTCGACAAACTGTTGGCCGATCAAGCGGCGTTGCAAGGCGCGGAAATCCGCTACGGCGATGCCATCGTCAGCGTCGATTTCGAGCGGACGAAACCGCAACTGGAGGTGCGTCGCGAGGACGGCAGCGCGTATCGCGTCGAAGCGGACTTCGTCCTCGATGCCAGCGGCTACGGTCGCGTGCTGTCGCGCTTGCTGGACCTCGAAGCACCTTCGAACTTTCCGGTGCGCCAAGCGGTGTTCACCCACGTTGAAGATCACATCGACAACCCGGCGTTCGACCGCGAAAAAATCCTCGTCACCACCCATCCGCAACACCGCGATATCTGGTTCTGGACGATCCCGTTCAGCAACGGTCGCTGCTCGGTGGGCGTGGTCGCGGCCGAGGAACATTTCAAGGGCCGCGACAGCGATCTGGATGCCTGCCTGCGCGGTTTCATCGCCGAAACCCCGAGCCTTGCCGGTGTACTCGATAATGCCGTATGGGACACCCCGGCGCGCACGCTCGGCGGGTATGCCGCCAATGTGAAAACCCTGCACGGGCCGGGCTTTGCCTTGCTCGGCAACGCGGCGGAATTTCTCGACCCGGTGTTCTCCTCCGGCGTGACCATCGCGATGCGCTCGGCGAGCATGGCCGCCGCAGTACTGCACCGTCAGTTGCAGGGTGAAACCGTCGACTGGCAAGGCGAATTCGCCGAGCCACTGAAGCGCGGCGTCGACACCTTCCGCTGCTACGTCGAGGGCTGGTACGCCGGCACCTTCCAGGACGTGATTTTCTATGAAGACAGCCAGGCCGACATCCGCCGGATGATCTGCTCGATCCTCGCCGGTTATGCCTGGGATGAGCGCAACCCGTTCGTCAGTGAAGCGCGCCGGCGCTTGAAGATGATTTCCGAACTTTGTGCAAAGGACGCCCCATGAATTACTTGAGCGACAGCTACGTCGAGGAAACCCGCTTCGGTTTCTGGTTCCTGCGCAGCCACACCTGGCAGCACCATGTGTTGCGCGTGGCGATCAATGATTTGCGCGGGCTGTTCAGCGAGTCGTTGCCGCAAAACCCGGTGTTGCTGGATGCCGGTTGTGGTCAGGGCAAGTCGTTCGCTCATCTGCGCCAGACCTTTGCGCCACAGCGTTTGATCGGCGTTGATGCCGACCCGCACAGCCTTGAATTGAGCGGTGAAGAAGCGGCGCGTCTGGATCTGCACGTAGAGCTGATCGGCAGTGACTGCGCGACGCTCAATGTGCCGGACGCCAGCGTTGATCTGTTGTTCTGCCATCAGACTTTTCATCATCTGGTCGAACAGGAAAAAGCCCTGGCCGAGTTTTATCGCGTATTGAAGCCGGGTGGCTATTTGCTGTTCGCCGAGTCCACCGAGGCTTACATTGATACGTGGGTGATTCGCTGGCTGTTCCGTCATCCGATGCACGTGCAGAAGAGTGCGGCGCAGTATCTGCAGATGATTCGCGAGCAGGGTTTCGAGTTTGGCGAACGCAATGTTTCCTACCCGTATCTGTGGTGGAGCCGGTCGAAGGATTTCGGTTTGCTGGAGCGGTTCGGGTTGCGCAAGCCGAAGCCGTTTGGTGAGCGCGAAGAGACCTTGGTCAACGTCGTAGCGCGCAAGCCGCTGGCAGAGGTTTCCTGATGTACACAAATACTTGTAGGAGTGAGCCTGCTCGCGATAGCGGTGGGTCAGCCAACCTGTATGTTGAGTGTGCGACCGCTATCGCGAGCAGGCTCGCTCCCACAGTGTCCGCGGTGTGGCGACTTTTTGTGGTCGGCGTGATGCTTCTGTTGAGTGCCTGCGCCAGCCAGGCGCCGTTGCCGGTGGGCAATCCAACACTGCCGCTACCGCTGCAACTGCACATCGAACGCCAACAAGCCGAGCAACGCCAGGACTGGCTGCTAGTGATCCAGCGCGAAGGTCCGGGCATTCGCTGGTCGATGATGGACCCGCTGGGCATTCCCCAGGCGCGTCAACAACTGATCGACGGCCACTGGCAAGCCGATGGGCTGCTGCCGCCGAACCCGGAAGCCCGGGAACTGTTTGCTGCGCTGTTGTTCGCTCTGACCCCGTCCGGCGAACTGCTGCGCAATTACCCCGCCGCGCAACAACTGGGACAACAACGTTCTCTGCCGGCACGTTGGGATATCCACTATTCACAACCGTTGAGCTTCGAATTGAACCTGCCCCAAGGCCCGCACTATCGCGTTTCCCCGCTCGGTGAATCGACGCCATGACCGCTTACCTGAATGCCCTCGGCGTGATCTGCGCACTGGGCCGCGACAAACAAACCGTCGCGCGCAACCTGTTCGCCGGCGACTGCTCGGGCATGCGCCGCGAATCCGGCTGGATAGCCGGGCGCGAGCTGCCCGTGGCCGCCGTCCAGGGCGAACTGGCGGCGATCCCGGCAGCACTCGCCGATCAGCGCAGCCGCAACAATCAGCTGCTGCTGGAAGCGGCGTTGCAGATTCGCGATGACATCGATCAAGCGATCCAGACCTACGGCCGTGAGCGCATCGGTGTGGTGCTTGGCACCAGCACCTCGGGCATCGACGAGGCCAGCCGTGGGCTGGCGCACTACATTCGCGAGCAGCAGTTCCCGGCGGAATACGATTATCGGCAACAAGAACTCGGCGCCCCGGCCAATTTCCTCGCTGACTGGCTGCAACTCAGCGGCCCGGCGTATGTGATTTCCACCGCCTGCACCTCCAGCGCCCGGGCGTTGATGAGTGCTCAGCGTTTGCTCGATCTGGGCCTGTGCGACGCGGTGCTGTGTGGCGGCGTTGATAGCCTGTGCAAACTGACCCTCAACGGTTTCTCGTCACTGGAAGCGATGTCCGACCAGCGCTGCAATCCGTTCTCGGCCAACCGCAACGGCATCAATATCGGCGAAGCCGCGGTGCTGTTCGTCATGAGCAAACAACCTGCTGGCGGCCCGGCCATCGCCTTGCTCGGTGCTGGTGCCAGTTCCGACGCCCATCATATTTCTGCCCCTGAACCAACCGGCCGCGGCGCCTTGCAAGCGATGCAGAAAGCCTTGAACCGCGCGCACGTGCAAGCGACGCAGATTAACTACCTGAACCTGCACGGCACCGCCACCCAACACAACGACGCCATGGAAAGTCTGGCGGTTGCCACGCTGTTCCCCGACGGCGTCGCCTGTTCCTCTACCAAACCGATGACCGGCCACACCCTCGGCGCGGCCGGTGCGCTGGAAGCGGCGTTCTGCTGGCTGAGCCTGAGCGCAGACAACCCCGATCGCGCCTTGCCGCCGCACGTCTGGGACGCGCAGGCCGACCCGGCGCTGCCGCCGCTGCACTGGGTGACCGCGAGCGAGCGCCTGACGTCCATTGCACCCCGCTACCTGATGAGCAACTCGTTTGCCTTCGGCGGCAACAACGTCAGCCTGATTATCGGAGACGCCCCATGACTCCCTGGCCGCTCGCCGAACTGCTGCCCCATGCGGGCGACATGATTCTGATCGACAGCATCACAAGCTTTGACGATGAGCAGATTTACACCCGGCTCACGGTCAAGCCCGATGGCCTGTTCAACCTGCCCGACGGCAGCCTGCCGGCCTGGGTCGGCATTGAGCTGATGGCGCAGAGCGTCGCCGCATTTGCCGGGTGCCACGCGCGGCACAAAGGCAATCCGGTGGAGCTGGGCTTTCTGCTCGGCACGCGCAAGTTCGAGTGCAATGTCGAAGCCTTTCCCGCGGGCAGCGAGCTGACCGTCCATGGCCTGCGCTCGCTGGAAGACGACAACGGCATGGGCGTCTTCGAATGCCATATCAACGGCGCCGGCATTCACGCCAGCGCGCGCCTGAATGTGTTCCGTCCGCCTCAGGTCAATCAATATCTGCAACAGACACAGGAGTCGAACGATGACTGAATCCGTACTGGTCACCGGCTCCAGCCGTGGCATCGGCCGCGCCATTGCCTTGCGCCTGGCACAAGCCGGGCACGACATCGTTCTGCATTGCCGCAGCGGTGTGGCTGAAGCGCAAGCCGTTCAGGTGGAAATCGAAGCGCTGGGCCGGCAGGCGCGGATCCTGCAATTCGACGTTGCCGATCGGGAAACCTGCAAAGCCATTCTTGAAGCCGACGTTGAAAGCCACGGTGCCTATTACGGCGTGGTGTTGAACGCCGGGCTGACTCGCGACGGCGCGTTTCCCGCGCTGAGCGATGACGATTGGGACGTGGTCCTGCGCACCAACCTCGACGGTTTCTACAACGTGCTGCACCCGGTGATGATGCCGATGATCCGCCGTCGCGCCGCCGGACGCATTGTTTGCATCACCTCGGTGTCGGGGCTGATCGGCAACCGTGGCCAGGTCAACTACAGCGCTTCCAAGGCCGGCGTGATCGGCGCGGCAAAGGCGTTGGCGATCGAGCTGGGCAAGCGCAAAATCACCGTTAACTGTGTCGCGCCGGGCCTGATCGACACGGCGATGCTGGATGAAAACGTGCCGGTGGAAGAATTGATGAAAATGATCCCCGCGCAACGCATGGGCACCCCGCAAGAGGTGGCCGCTGCGGTGAATTTCCTGATGTCGGCGGAAGCCTCGTACATCACCCGTCAGGTTCTGGCGGTCAACGGAGGCTTGTGCTGATGAAGCGCGTCGTCGTCACCGGCATGGCCGGCATCACCTCGCTGGGCAGCGACTGGGAGACCATCGCCGGCAACTTTGCGGCCAACCGCAGTGGCATCCGTCGCATGGACGAGTGGGATCGCTTCAGCGAACTCAACACACGTCTGGCCGGGCCGATCGATGACTTTGCAGTGCCCGCGCACTGGACCCGCAAGCAACTGCGCAGCATGGGGCGGGTGTCGCGACTGGCGGTCGGCGCGGCGGAAAAAGCCCTGGCTGACGCCGGTTTGCTTGGCGACGAATCGATCACGGACGGGCGCATGGGCGTCGCTTGCGGTTCGTCCACCGGCAGCACCGACGAGATCAAAGCGTTCGGCAATATGCTGCTCAACTCGGTGGCCGAGGGCCTCAACGCCAACTCCTACGTGCGGATGATGCCGCACACCACGGCGGCCAATATCAGCATCTTTTTTGGCCTCACCGGGCGGCTGATCCCGACGTCCAGCGCCTGCACCAGCGGCAGCCAAGGCATCGGTTACGCTTACGAGGCGATCAAGTTCGGCCGCCTGCCGTTGATGCTCGCCGGCGGCGCCGAAGAACTATGCCCGACCGAGGCCATGGTCTTCGACGCGCTCTATGCCACCAGCCTGAAAAACGATGCACCGCAGACCAGCCCGCGCCCTTACGACAAGGGCCGCGACGGCCTGGTAATCGGTGAAGGCGGCGGCATGCTGGTGCTCGAAGAGCTGGAACACGCCCTCGCCCGCGGTGCGCACATCCATGCCGAGATCGTCGGTTTCGGCAGCAACGCCGACGGCCAGCACACCACACGCCCGGAACAAGTGACCATGCGCCGCGCCATGGAACTGGCGCTGGAAGACGCCGGACTCGCGCCGGACGCCATCGGTTATGTAAATGGCCACGGCACCGCTACAGAACAGGGCGACATTGCCGAAACAATGGCGACCAGCAGTTTGTTCGGTGAACACATGCCGATCAGCTCGCAGAAAAGCTTCCTCGGCCACACCCTCGGCGCCTGTGGCGCGCTGGAGTCGTGGTTCAGCATCGAGATGATGAACCGCGACCTGTACGTGCACACGTTCAACCTCGACGAAGTCGATCCGCACTGCGGCAAGCTCGATTACCTGCGCGGCGAATTCCGCCAGATGCATCACGACTACGTGATGAACAACAATTTCGCTTTTGGTGGCGTCAACACCTCGTTGATTTTCCGCCGCTGGCAATGACCGCAATACCTTTGGAGTGAAGGGAATGACTCAGTTTCATCGCATCGCCGCGCTACTGGCCCTGGCTTTCGTGCTCGGCGGTTGCACCAGCAAACCGGTTTACAACGCCAAGGAAGAGTTCTCGCCCAACCTCGGCTTCACCCAGCAACAGATGAGCCGCGCGATCGTTACGGCGCTCAACGACCGCCAATGGGTCGTGCAATCGGTGCGTCCGGGCATGATCAAAGCGGCGATCACCGTACGCGGTCGCCATCACGCCGAAGTCGATATTCCGTTTACCCCGACTTCGTTTGAGATCGACTACCGCAGCAGCTACGGCCTCGACGCCAAGGATGGCAAGATCCACGGCAACTACAACCGCTGGGTCAACCGCCTGCGCGACAACGTGCTCAAAGAGCTGTCGATCAACCCGGACATCGAGTTCGTCAACGACCTGGGCATCGTCAAACAAGGCGCCGACGAGCCGACTTACCTGAGCTTTCGCGAAGGCGTCAAACGCGCCACCGACGCAGGCCTTCTCGACGGCAGCGTGAAGTTCTACCTGGCCGGCGAAACCCTGCCCAAGCAAGTGCGCAAACTCGACACCGTGAGCAGCAGCCGCAAGACCAACGGCTCGAACAAGTCCGACGAAGACGCCTGCTTCTGGGCGCTGCAATCGGCCCTGGCAACCTTGCAGAACGCAGCGAAAAAAGCCGACGCCAACGCGGTGATCAACATCGCCAGCGTCGACCAGCGCGACCTGTACAAGGACACCGAAAAATTCCAGTGCCGTGCCGGGATGGTGGTGTCGAGCGTGGCGTTGCGCGGGGATTTGGCGCACGTGGATTGATGGGATTGTAGAAACGACTAAGGGCGCCGGATGGCGCCCTTTGTCATTTCAGCATCTACACTCGTCCTGACAGGCCGTCGCACCGCGCCTGGTAGAACGGCGAGCCTATCCGCCCTGCACTCGCGGTTCTCTTTCACCGTCAAGGAGATGACTATGCAAGTGAAAGCCCTGATCGCCGCTGTGCTCTTTAGTCTGCTGCCCGGCGCCAGCCACGCCACCCACCTGATGTACATGCCCTTTGAAACCGTGCTGTCGGACGCGATTCGTGCCGGGCGGCTGGATGGCAGTGTGAAGTTCTATCTGCTCGGCAATGGGCCGCAGGGGACACAGCAATTACTGCGCCGGGGGGTGGTCAGTGATTTGAAAACCAACGGTTTCAACAAGAGTGACCATGATTCCTGCGAATGGGTGTTGCAGTCGAACCTGATCAAGTTGCAGGCTGATGCCAAACGGGTCGGGGCGAATGCGGTGGTCAATATCGTCAGTTATTACGACCAGCATGTACGCAAGGATTTGAATACCTACGAGTGCCGGGCGGGGATTTTTGTGACGCGGGTGGCGTTGAGGGGGGATTTGGTTCGGCTGCCCTGAAAGATTGGGTGTTCGGGCTGACGTCTTCGCGAGCAGGCTCGCTCCCACTCTGGAACGCGTTCCCCTGTGGGAGCGAGCCTGCTCGCGATTTGATTGCGCAGCAATCACGCCTTAGAGGGTTCGACCTTGCGCGTGAGCAGGTCGACAAACGCCTTGGCCATCGGCGATTTCTGATCCTTGCGCTGCACCAGCCACACCGCCGACACCGCCTCCGGATCCAGCAGTGGTCGATAGACCACGCCGTCGATGCGCATCCGCTGATAGGACGCCGGCAGCACCGAAACCCCCAGCCCTGCTGCAACCAGGCCGATGATGGTCATCGCCTCCCCCGCCTCTTGGGCGAAGTGCGGGCTGAACCCGGCATCACGCGCCAAGCTCAGCAATTGCGCATACAGGCCGCTGCCATAGCTACGCGGAAAGAACACGAACGGCTCCAGCGCCAGTGCCGAGAGGAACAAGCCCTCCTCCGAACCCTGCGCCAGTGGATGCTTGGAGCCGAGCACGGCGACCAGCGGCTCGCGCATCAACTCGACCACGCTGAGCGAATCCGGCAAACCCAGCGGACGCATGATGCCTACCTCGATCGACTCATCCACCAAAGCGTCGGCGACCATGGTGCTGCTCATCTCGCGCAGATTCAGATGCACCGCCGGAAAACGCTGACGAAAGGAAAAGATCGCCTGGGGAATGGTCGAGTTGAACGGCGCCGACGAGGTGAAGCCAATCTTCAACTCACCCAGTTCACCGAGTTGCGCACGCCGGGCAACATCCGCGGCTTTATCGACCTGCGCCAGCACCAGCCGCGCCTCTTCCAGAAACAATCGCCCCGCCTCACTCAGCTCGACCCGACGATTGGTACGCTCGAACAACCGCGCGCCAACCTCTTGTTCCAGCGCCTGAATCTGCTGGCTCAGCGGCGGCTGCGAGATGCCGAGCACCTGTGCGGCGCGGCCGAAATGCAGTTCTTCGGCGACGGCGATGAAGTAGCGCAGATGACGCAATTCCATGGAAACCCCATTAGGTCGTTAAAGCTATCAAACAGGTCGAACAATATATTGGATAGAAACATTAGCCAGCTATATGATTTTTTCAATGCCTGCCTGGCCGTGCCCTCCGAGGTCTGAAGTGAAAACTGCTGTCGCGCCCCTTGCCCATGAAGTCCCGCCGGCTGCGGCCGATGATGTCGTTGCCGAGCTGCAAGAGATTTACATCGAAAAAGGCACGCCGATGTTCATGCGTACGGTGTTGGCGCTGTTCAGCGGCGGCTTCGCGACGTTTGCCCTGCTCTATTGCGTGCAGCCGATGATGCCGCTGCTGTCCCACGAGTACGGGATCAACGCGGCGCAGAGCAGCCTGATTCTTTCGGTGGCCACCGGCATGCTCGCCATTGGTCTGCTGATCACCGGGCCGATCTCTGATCGGGTCGGGCGCAAACCGGTGATGGTGACGGCGCTGTTCGCGGCAGCGCTGTGCACCATGGCCAGTGCGATGATGCCGAGTTGGCAAGGTGTGCTGATCATGCGCGCACTGATCGGGCTCTCGCTGAGCGGGCTGGCGGCGGTGGCAATGACCTACCTCAGCGAAGAGATCCATCCGCAACACATTGGCCTGGCGATGGGTTTGTATATTGGTGGTAACGCGATCGGCGGGATGAGCGGACGCTTGATTACCGGAGTACTGATCGACTTTGTCAGCTGGCACACGGCAATGCTGGTGATCGGCGGTCTGGCGATGATTGCTGCAGCGGTGTTCTGGAAGATTCTTCCCGAGTCGCGCAACTTCCGTGCGCGCTCATTGCACCCGCGCAGCTTGCTCGACGGCTTCACCATGCACTTTCGCGACGCCGGCCTGCCGCTGCTGTTTCTGGAGGCGTTCGTGTTGATGGGCGCATTCGTCACGCTGTTCAACTACATCGGTTATCGCTTGCTGGCTGCGCCGTACAACCTTGATCAAGTGTTCGTCGGCTTGCTGTCGGTGGTGTACCTGTCGGGGATCTACAGCTCGGCGAAGATCGGTTCGCTGGCGGACAAACTGGGGCGACGCAAAGTGCTGTGGGCGACCATTGCGCTGATGTTTGCCGGCCTGGCGTTGACGATGTTTACCCCGCTGTTGCTGGTGATCGTCGGCATGTTGATTTTTACCTTCGGTTTCTTTGGCGCGCATTCGGTGGCGAGTAGCTGGATTGGCCGCCGCGCGACCAAGGCCAAAGGGCAGGCGTCGTCGTTGTATCTGTTCAGCTATTACGCCGGGTCGAGCATTGCTGGCACGGCGGGCGGGGTGTTCTGGCATCTCGGCGGGTGGAACGGGATTGGTCTGTTCATCGGTTCGTTGCTGCTGATCGCACTGCTCGTGGCGTTGAAGCTGGCGAAGTTGCCGCCGTTGCAGGGTGTCAAAGCCTGACACAAACCCCCTGTAGGAGTGAGCCTGCTCGCGATAGCGGTGTGTCAGTCGCTGAATGTACTGGCTGACACACCGCTATCGCGAGCAGGCTCACTCCTACAATTGATCTGTGTATGACTTTGGATAGTGCAAACAAAAACGCCCGGCATTTAGCCGGGCGTTTTTATTGTGTGGCGATCACTCGTGGTACTGCGCCGACAACTCGTGCACCGCGCGCAGGAACGCACCCGCATGCTCCGGATCCACCTCAGGCGTGATGCCATGGCCGAGGTTGAACACGTGGCCGCTGCCCTTGCCGTAGCTGGCCAGAATGCGCCCGACTTCGGTGCGGATCGCTTCCGGTTTGGCGTAGAGCACGGTCGGGTCCATGTTGCCTTGCAGCGCCACCTTGTCGCCAACCCGGGCGCGGGCGTTGCCGATGTCGCAGGTCCAGTCCAGACCCAGAGCGTCGGCGCCGGCCTCGGCGATGCTTTCCAGCCACAGCCCGCCGTTTTTGGTGAAGAGGATCACCGGTACTTTACGACCGTCGTGCTCGCGGATCAGGCCGCTGATGATCTTCTTCATGTAGGCCAGCGAGAACTCCTGGTAAGCCGCCGCCGACAGGTTGCCGCCCCAGGTGTCAAAGATCTGCACCGCTTGCGCACCGGCCTGGATCTGGCCGTTGAGGTACGAGGTCACCGACTGCGCCAGTTTATCCAGCAGCAGGTGCATGGCTTGCGGGTTGTCGTAGAGCATCGCCTTGGTCTTGCGGAAGTCTTTCGACGAGCCGCCTTCAACCATGTAGGTCGCCAGGGTCCACGGGCTGCCGGAGAAACCGATCAGCGGCACACGACCGTTCAGCTCACGACGGATGGTGCTGACCGCGTCCATCACGTAGCCAAGGTCTTTGTGCGGATCAGGGATCGGTAGGGCTTCGATATCCGCCAGAGTGCTGACGACTTTCTTGAAGCGCGGCCCCTCACCGGTCTCGAAGTACAGGCCTTGGCCCATGGCGTCGGGGATGGTGAGGATGTCGGAAAACAGGATCGCCGCGTCCAGTTGTGGGTAGCGGTCGAGGGGTTGCAGGGTGACTTCGCAGGCAAATTCCGGATTCATGCACAGGCTCATGAAATCACCGGCGTGGGCACGGCTGGCGCGGTATTCCGGCAGGTAACGGCCGGCCTGACGCATCATCCACACCGGGGTGACGTCAACGGGTTGCTTGAGCAGGGCGCGGAGGAAACGGTCGTTCTTCAGGGCAGTCATGTCGGCATCCGGAAAAAAAGTGCGGGCATTTTCTCAGAGCGCGACGCAAAAGGCACGGATGCAGGTCAGCCTTTTGTCTATCGGGTCAATTTGTCGCGCTGGAAACGCGTTATCAGCAACACCGGGAAACAACTGTGGGAGCGGGCTTGCTCGCGAAAGCGGCGTGTCAGTCACTACATCGGGTGACTGATACAAAGCCTTCGCGAGCAAGCCCGCTCCCACATTTTTGATCGCATTTCAGCTTGAAATGTAATCAGACGCCCAGGTAATCGAGGATCCCTTCAGCGGCATTGCGCCCTTCGAAGATCGCCGTCACCACCAGGTCGGACCCGCGCACCATGTCGCCACCGGCGAAGATTTTCGGGTTGCTGGTCTGGTGCTTGTATTGACCTTGCTCAGGCGCAACCACGCGGCCCTGACTGTCGGTCTGGATCTCGAACTGTTCGAACCACGGCGCCGGGCTCGGGCGGAAACCGAACGCGATGACCACGGCGTCTGCCGGGATGATCTCTTCGGAACCGGGGATCGGCTCGGGGCTGCGACGGCCACGGGCGTCCGGTTCGCCGAGACGGGTCTCGACCACTTTCACGCCTTCGACCTTATCCTCACCGACAATGGCGATCGGCTGGCGGTTGTAGAGGAATTTCACGCCTTCTTCCTTGGCGTTCTTCACCTCTTTGCGCGAGCCGGGCATGTTCGCTTCGTCACGACGATACGCACAGGTCACCGACTTGGCGCCCTGACGGATCGAGGTACGGTTACAGTCCATCGCCGTGTCGCCGCCACCGAGCACCACAACCTTCTTGCCTTTCATGTCGACGAAATCTTCCGGCGACTTTTCAAAGCCCAGGTTGCGGTTGACGTTGGCAATGAGGAAGTCCAGCGCGTCATAAACGCCCGGCAGGTCCTCACCGGCAAAACCGCCCTTCATGTAGGTGTAGGTGCCCATGCCCATGAACACCGCATCGTATTCGGCGAGCAGTTGCTCCATGGTCACGTCTTTGCCGACTTCGGTATTCAGACGGAACTCGATGCCCATGCCGGTGAAGACTTCGCGACGATTGCTCAACACGGTCTTTTCCAGCTTGAACTCGGGGATGCCGAAGGTCAGCAAACCACCGATTTCCGGGTTCTTGTCGAACACCACCGGGGTCACGCCACCGCGTACCAGTACGTCGGCACAACCCAGACCTGCCGGGCCGGCACCGATGATCGCGACACGTTTTCCGGTCGGTTTGACCTTGGACATGTCCGGGCGCCAGCCCATGGCGAACGCGGTGTCGGTGATGTACTTCTCGACCGAACCGATGGTCACCGCGCCGAAACCGTCGTTAAGGGTGCAGGCACCCTCGCACAGACGATCCTGCGGACACACCCGGCCGCAGACTTCCGGCAGGGTGTTGGTCTGGTGGGACAGCTCGGCGGCCTGGAGGATGTTGCCCTCGGCCACCAGTTTCAGCCAGTTGGGAATGAAGTTGTGCACCGGGCACTTCCATTCGCAATACGGGTTGCCGCAACCCAGGCAACGGTGGGCCTGGTCGGCCGACTGCTGGGGTTTGAACGGTTCGTAGATTTCCACGAACTCTTTCTTGCGTTGACGCAACAGTTTCTTCTTCGGATCCTTGCGCCCGACATCGATGAACTGGAAGTCGTTATTCAGACGTTCAGCCATTGTTAAAACCTCATCAAACTCTTCAGGCGCATATCACTGCGGGTTGGCACGAGTGCTGGAAAGCAACGACTTCAGGTTGGCAGCCTTAGGCTTGACCAGCCAGAAACGGCGCAAGTAGTCATCGAGGTTTTCGGCGAGTTCACGACCCCACTCGCTGTCGGTTTCCGCGACGTACTCGTTCAGCACGTTTTGCAGGTGGCTGCGATAGGCTTCCATCGCCTCGCCGCTGATCCGCTGGATTTCCACCAGTTCGTGGTTGACCCGGTCAACGAAGGTGTTGTCCTGATCGAGCACGTAGGCGAAACCACCGGTCATGCCAGAGCCGAAGTTGTAACCGGTCTTGCCCAGAACGCAGACAAAACCACCGGTCATGTACTCGCAGCAGTGATCGCCAGTGCCTTCCACAACCGTGTGGGCACCGGAGTTACGCACGGCGAAACGCTCACCTGCGGTGCCAGCGGCGAACAGCTTGCCGCCGGTGGCACCGTACAGGCAGGTGTTGCCGATGATGGCGCTTTCCTGAGTTTTGTAAACGCTGCCCTTCGGCGGCACGATGGTCAGCTTGCCACCGGTCATGCCTTTGCCGACGTAGTCGTTGGCATCGCCTTCCAGGTACATGTTCAGACCGCCGGCGTTCCATACGCCGAAGCTCTGCCCGGCAGTGCCTTTGAAGCGGAAGGTGATCGGCGCTTTCGCCATGCCCTGGTTGCCGTGCTTGCGCGCGATTTCACCGGAGATCCGCGCGCCGATCGAACGGTCGCAGTTGCAGATATCCAGATCGAACTCGGCGCCGCTGAGGTCATTGATCGCCGACGACGCCATCTCGACCATTTTCTCGGCCAGCAGGCCCTGGTCGAACGGCGGGTTGCGTTCAACGCCGCAGAATTGTGGCTTGTCCGCCGGGATGTGATCGCTGCCCAGCAGCGGCGTCAGGTCCAGGTGATGTTGCTTGGCGGTCTGACCTTCGAGGATTTCTAGCAGATCGGTGCGACCGATCAGTTCTTCGAGGGAACGCACGCCGAGCTTGGCCAGCCACTCACGGGTTTCTTCGGCGACGTAGGTGAAGAAATTCACCACCATGTCGACGGTGCCGATGTAGTGATCCTTGCGCAGCTTCTCGTTCTGCGTCGCAACGCCAGTGGCGCAGTTGTTCAGGTGGCAGATACGCAGGTATTTGCAGCCCAGGGCGATCATTGGTGCGGTACCGAAGCCGAAGCTTTCGGCGCCGAGAATCGCCGCTTTGATCACGTCGAGGCCAGTCTTCAAGCCGCCGTCGGTCTGCACCCGGACTTTGCCGCGCAAGTCGTTGCCGCGCAGAGTCTGGTGGGTTTCAGCCAGGCCCAGTTCCCACGGCGCGCCCGCGTATTTGATCGAGGTCAGCGGCGAAGCACCGGTGCCACCGTCGTAGCCGGAAATGGTGATCAGGTCCGCATAGGCCTTGGCCACACCGGCGGCGATGGTGCCGACGCCCGCTTCCGCCACCAGCTTCACCGAAACCAGCGCCTGCGGGTTGACCTGTTTCAGGTCGAAGATCAACTGCGACAAGTCTTCGATCGAATAGATGTCGTGGTGCGGCGGTGGCGAAATCAGCGTCACGCCGGGCACTGCATAACGCAGCTTGGCGATCAGCCCGTTGACCTTACCGCCGGGCAATTGCCCGCCCTCGCCCGGCTTGGCGCCTTGGGCGACCTTGATCTGCAACACCTCGGCGTTGACCAGGTATTCCGGAGTCACACCGAAACGGCCGGTCGCAACCTGCTTGATTTTCGAGCTCTTGATGGTGCCGTAGCGTGCCGGGTCTTCACCACCTTCGCCGGAGTTGGAACGCGCACCGAGGCGGTTCATGGCTTCGGCCAGGGCTTCGTGAGCTTCCGGCGACAAGGCGCCCAGCGAGATACCGGCAGAATCGAAGCGCTTGAGCACCGACTCCAGCGGTTCGATTTCACTGATGTCCAGCGGTGTGTCGAGAGTCTTGACCTTAAGCAAGTCGCGAATCATCGACACCGGCCGGTTGTCCACCAGCGAGGTGTATTCCTTGAACTTCGCGTAGTCGCCCTGCTGCACGGCGGCTTGCAGGGTGTTGACCACGTCCGGGTTGTACGCGTGATATTCGCCACCGTGGACGAACTTCAGCAGACCGCCCTGCTGGATCGGCTTGCGCGGACTCCAGGCTTCGCTGGCGAGTGCTTTCTGCTCGGCTTCGATGTCGACGAAACGCGCACCCTTGATGCGGCTCGGCACGCCACGGAAGCTCAGGTCGCAGACTTCTTCGGACAGGCCGATGGCCTCGAACAGCTGCGCACCACGGTACGAAGCGATGGTCGAGATGCCCATCTTCGACAGGATCTTCAGCAGACCTTTGGTGATGCCTTTGCGGTAGTTCTTGAACACCTCGTAGAGGTCGCCCAGCACTTCACCGGTCCGGATCAGGTCGCCCAGCACTTCGTAGGCCAGGAACGGATAGACCGCCGAGGCGCCGAAACCGATCAGCACGGCAAAGTGATGCGGGTCACGGGCGGTCGCGGTTTCAACGAGGATGTTGGAATCGCAGCGCAGACCTTTCTCGGTCAGGCGGTGGTGCACCGCCCCCGTCGCCAGGGATGCGTGGATAGGCAGTTTGCCCGGTGCGATATGACGGTCGCTCAGGACGATCTGGGTCCGACCGGCGCGCACGGCTTCTTCAGCCTGATCGGCAACGTTGCGGATCGCCGCTTCGAGGCCAACGCTTTCGTCGTAGTTGAGGTCGATGATCGCCCGTTCGAAGCCCGGGCGGTCGAGGTTCATCAACGAGCGCCACTTGGCCGGGGAAATGACCGGCGAGCTGAGGATCACGCGCGAGGCGTGCTCCGGCGATTCCTGGAAGATGTTGCGCTCGGCACCGAGGCAGATTTCCAGCGACATCACGATCGCTTCACGCAGCGGGTCGATCGGCGGGTTGGTGACCTGCGCGAACTGCTGGCGGAAATAGTCGTACGGCGTGCGCACACGCTGGGACAGCACGGCCATCGGCGTGTCATCGCCCATCGAACCGACGGCTTCGTAGCCTTGCTCGCCAAGCGGACGCAGGACCTGATCGCGCTCTTCGAACGTGACCTGATACATCTTCATGTATTGCTTGAGCTGATCGACGTCGTAGAACGCCGAACCGTGGTCGTTGTCTTCCATGGTCGCCTGAATGCGCAGGGCATTCTTGCGCAGCCATTGCTTGTACGGATGACGGGATTTCAGACGGTTGTCGATCGCATCGGTGTCGAGGATCTGCCCGGTTTCGGTGTCCACCGCGAAGATCTGGCCCGGGCCGACACGGCCCTTGGCGAGCACGTCTTCGGGCTGGTAGTTCCACACGCCGATTTCCGAGGCGAGGGTGATGAAACCGTTTTTGGTGGTGACCCAGCGCGCCGGACGCAGACCGTTACGGTCAAGCAGGCACACCGCGTAGCGACCGTCGGTCATCACCACGCCGGCCGGGCCGTCCCACGGTTCCATGTGCATCGAGTTGTACTCGTAGAACGCACGCAGATCCGGGTCCATGGTTTCGACGTTCTGCCACGCTGGCGGAATGATCATCCGCACGCCACGGAACAGGTCGATGCCACCGGTGACCATCAGTTCGAGCATGTTGTCCATGCTCGAGGAGTCGGAACCGACACGGTTGACCAGCGGGCCGAGTTCTTCCAGATCCATCAGATCATTGGTGAACTTGGTCCGACGGGCCTGTGCCCAGTTGCGGTTACCGGTAATGGTGTTGATCTCGCCGTTGTGGGCGAGAAAGCGGAACGGCTGAGCCAGCGGCCATTTCGGCAGGGTGTTGGTGGAGAAGCGCTGGTGGAACACGCAGATCGCGGTTTGCAGTCGCTCGTCGCTCAGGTCTGGATAAAACGCCGCCAGATCGGCCGGCATCATCAGGCCTTTATAGATGATGGTCTTGTGCGAAAAGCTGCAGATGTAGTGGTCAGAGTCGACGGCATTGGAGACCGACGAACGACGGCGCGCACTGAACAGCTTCACGGCCATGTCCTGATCGCTCAGGCCTTCGCCGCCGATGTAGACCTGCTCGATCTGTGGCAGGCGCTCAAGGGCCAGGCGGCCGAGGACGCTGGTGTCGATCGGCACTTTGCGCCAGCCGATCAGTTGCAGGCCTTCAGCGAGGATTTCGCGGTTCATGTTCTCGCGAGCGGCTTCGGCCTTGGCCGGATCCTGGTTGAAGAAGACCATGCCCACGGCGTATTGCTTGGGCAGCTCGACGCTGAAGGTTTCCCGGGCAATGGCTCGCAGGAACGCATCAGGTTTTTGAATCAGCAGACCGCAACCGTCACCGGTCTTGCCGTCGGCATTAATCCCACCGCGGTGGGTCATGCAGGTCAGGGCCTCGATGGCCGTTTGCAAAAGGGTATGACTGGGCTCGCCCTGCATATGGGCTATCAGGCCGAAACCGCAGTTATCCTTGAATTCATCTGGTTGGTACAGACCTGCTTTCATAGACACTTTCTCACCAGGCTGCCTCTTTTCGAGGCAAATTTCTTTTCAATTCAACCACTTGCATCCTGCGCCGAACGTACGCCGGCTTGGCGGGGGCAAAAGGGTGGTCATTGTACACAGCGACACAGAGGCTCACAAATTTGACGACGAACTGTCGCAAATTCATGTCGCATTTGTGAAAGGTTTAAAACGATCTGCTGTGCTAGTCAAAACTTTTTTAAATTCTGACCGCAACGACTCAAAAACTACTGTGACGCAGACACCACAAGGCACGCGACCTGTTCAGGAAGCGCGCACTCGTGGAGATTTTGAGGTGCCGGGAGAGGCGGCCTGGGTAAGGCCGCCGAATCTTCAGCGAGTTGTTGCCAGTTCCTGTTGGACGCTGGCGACAGTGCGAGGCCAAGGTTTACCAGCCTGAACCTTCGCTGGCAAGGCCTTGATGGCAGAAACGGCCGCATCACGATTGGCAAAGTTGCCATAGGTGATCACGTAAAGCGGTTTGCCGTTGAGGACTTTCTTGAAATAACGGTACTCACCACCCTGCTCTTTGACGAAACTTTGCGCTGCCGCTTCAGAGCTGGTGCCGAGGATCTGCACCACGTAATTGCTGGTCGGCTGACCGGCGTACCAGCTGCCACCGGCGGCTTTGGCCACGGTCACTGGCTTCTCGGCCGGTTTGGCAGCGACGGCTGGCTTGGCTGGCGCTGGAGCCGGTTTCGCCGCTGGTGCTGCCGGAGCCGGAGCCGGCTTGGCGGTGGCGACCTGGGTTGGCGCTGGAGTCGGTTTGGCCGCCGGTACCGGAACCGGTGTCGGCGCAGGACCTGCCGGGACACCCGCCGGTGGCGCGGAGGTGGTCACAGTCGGCGGTGTAGCGCTGGAGCCTTCCACAGGCACACCGTCGTCGCCTTCGGTGATACCGCCAGCGGCTTCAGCCAACGGGCCGCGCATGACCGGTTGCGAGTTGCCGACCAGCGGCAACGGCATCGGCTGCGTATTACCGGCGAACTCGACGTTCGGCGCGCCGCCATTGGCTGCGCCCTGACCCAAAGGCAACTGTGCCTGTTCATTGGCCGGTGCACCGGTGGTCGGCGCCTTGTTTCGACCCGGCATCAGCCAGGCGGCGGCGACCGCGACCACAACGACGGCGGAAATCGCCAATACGTGTTTCTTCGGCATGTTGAACCCCATACTTGGACGCTTGACCGCAGAGCGGCTGGCAATCATGACTTCGATCAGAGCATCGCGAGCGACCTGGTTGATGTTGCCCGGCCAACCCTCGGCACTTTCGTGAATATCAGAGATCTGATCCGCGGTGAAAAGTTCGACACCCCGGCCGGCACCCTCGAGCCGTTGGTCGAGATATTCGCGGGTCTCTTCTTCGGTGTACGGCTGCAATTCGATGACGTGGAAACGCTCTTCCTCAAGGTGCAAAGCCTCAAGCTGAGCGATCAGCGACGACTCGCCAAACAAGAAAACATGCGGGCGACCTTCCGGTGCGCCGGCGCCCAGCGCCATCAGCGCTTCGAGGGCGGATTCGTCGAGCTGCTCGGCGTCGTCCACCAGCAGATAGACTTCCTGACCGGTCAGTGCGAGTTGCACCACTTGATCGAGGATCGCGCCAACTTCGGCCTGAGCGACGTTCAGTGCCTGTGCCACTTGACGCAACACGCCAGCGGCATCACCGGCGCCACGGGCGGAAACCACCACGCTCTGTACCGACTGCTTGTTGGTGCTGGCGACCAGCGCCTGACGCAACAGAGTCTTGCCGCTGCCTTGCGGGCCGGTGACCACCAACAGCAACTGGCTGTAACGCGCCAGATGATGCAGTTGACCCAGCACCGGTTTGCGCTGAGCCGGGAAGAACTTGAAGCCCGGCACGCGCGGCGCGAACGGGTCGTGACTTAACTGGAAATGGCCGAGGAACGCCTCGTCGGCATGCAAACTAGTCATCGGAATCTTATTAACCTTTAAGCTGAGCCAGGGCGCGGTAATCCGCTCCCAGCGTGGCCTGTAGAACCTCTTTCGGATAATCGTCGGTCACTACCGCTTCGCCCATCCGGCGCAGCAGCACCAGGCGCAGACGACCGTCGATCACTTTTTTGTCGATTGCCATGTGTTGAAGAAAATCGGCTTCGGTCATTTCAGTGGGCGGCACCACCGGCAGGCCGGCGCGCTGGAACAGACGAATGCCGCGATCGCGCTCCTCGTCGCTGATCCAGCCCAAACGTGCGGACATCTCCAGCGCCATCACGGTGCCAGCCGCGACCGCTTCCCCGTGCAACCAGACACCATAGCCCATGTGAGTCTCGATCGCGTGGCCGAAGGTGTGGCCGAGGTTGAGCGTGGCCCGTACGCCGGTTTCCTTCTCATCGGCGCCAACCACGGCAGCCTTGGCTGCGCAGGAGCGCTCAATGGCGTAAGTCAGGGCCCTTTGATCCAGCGCGCGCAGGGCATCAACGTTGTCTTCGAGCCAGGTCAGGAACGGCTCGTCGCAGATCAGACCGTACTTGATGACTTCGGCCAGACCAGCGGACAACTCACGCTCTGGCAAGGTTTTCAGGGACGCCGTATCGATCAGCACCACGTTCGGCTGATAGAACGCGCCGACCATGTTTTTGCCCAGCGGATGATTGATACCTGTCTTGCCGCCCACCGACGAATCGACCTGGGACAGCAGAGTGGTAGGAATCTGGATGAAGTCGACGCCGCGCTGGTAGCAGGCAGCGGCAAAACCGGCCATGTCGCCGATCACACCGCCGCCCAAAGCGATCACAGTGGTGCGGCGGTCATGGCGGGCGGTCAGCAGACCGTCGAAGATCAGTTGCAGGGTTTCCCAGTTCTTGAAGGCTTCGCCGTCCGGCAACACCACGGAAATCACCGAGAACTGCGCCAGGCTGCGGGTCAGACGTTCAAGATAGAGCGGCGCGACGGTTTCGTTGGAGATGATTGCCACCTGCCGCCCATGGATATGCGGAGCCAGCAGTTCGGGCTGATCCAACAAACCTTCGCCAATATGTATCGGGTAGCTGCGCTCGCCCAGATCGACCTTGAGTGTCTGCATGTGTCCCCACAGTGAAGATGGAAGCAGGCGTCCTGCCCTGAATTATTGGTTGTCTGCGGCCTATAGCGGGTATGACGCCGCTCGCACGCCATCCGCCACAACTCGGCGGGCTGTGACAGGACGCCGAGGATAGCGCATTTCGAGCGCTGCTTTAACGGGGAGGAAGTTGCGCCAGACGATCGAGAATGTCGAGCACCACCATGCGCGGTGGCCGTTCGTCGGTTTCCACCACCAGATCGGCGATTTCCCGATAAAGCGGATCGCGGATCGCCAACAGGTCACGCAGGGTTTTCTCCGGATTGGCGGTGCGCAGCAACGGCCGATTGCGATCGCGCGACGTGCGGCCGACCTGCTGTTCGACGGAAGCATGCAGATACACCACTCGCCCACCCTCATGCAGGGCCTTGCGATTGGCATCACGCATCACCGCGCCGCCGCCGGTCGCCAACACCACGCCATCGAACGCGCACAGCTCGGCGATCATCGCCTGCTCACGGTCACGAAAGCCGGGTTCGCCTTCCTTGTCGAAGATCCACGGGATATTGGCGCCCGTGCGCAGTTCAATTTCCTTGTCGGAATCTTTGAACGGCAGGCGCAGCTCTTTGGCCAGCAACCGGCCGATGGTGCTTTTTCCAGCGCCCATCGGTCCTACAAGAATCAAATTTCGCACAGAATCAACGACTCACAGCAATCGCCTGGTTATTCATGATACGTGGTGTGAGAAATACCAGCAGCTCGGATTTTTTCTCCGAAACCACATCACGCCGGAAAAGGCGGCCAAGATACGGCACATCGCCAAGAAATGGCACCTTATCTACGACCTTGCTTTGAGTATTTGAGAAAACACCGCCAATCACGATGGTTTCGCCGTCGTTGACCAGCACCTTGGCGTTGACCTCGTTCTTCTTGATCGGCGGCACATCCTGTACTTTGTTCAGGTAATCCGGCTCATCCTTGGTGACCTTGACCTCCATGATGATGCGGTTGTCAGGGGTAATCTGCGGGGTGACTTCCAGTGAAAGCGAAGCCTCCTTGAACGACACCGACGTCGCGCCGCTGGAACTGGCCTCCTGATACGGAATCTCGGTGCCTTTGAGGATTTTTGCGGTTTCCTTGTCGGAAGTAACCACCTTCGGCTGCGAGACGATTTCGCCGTTGCCGGTCTTTTCCATGGCGGTCAGTTCAAGATCGAGCAATACGTTGTCAGTGATGAAGGCGATACCGATCCCCGAGGTATTGCCCACCGTGCCCATGTCAACGAACGGCGAGTTGGTGCTGGTGCTGCCCGGCGTGCCGATGGTGGTCGATGAGCCATTGCTCACGCCCGAAGTGTTCCAGTTACCCTTGTTCTGGATCGACCCGCCCCAGCGTACGCCCAGGCTTTTGTCGTAATCGACGTTGGCCTCGACAATCCGCGCCTCGATCATCACCTGGCGCACCGGAATATCCAGTTGCGCCACGATCCGTCGCAGTTCGTCGAGGCGATCCTGGGTCTGGTAGGCAATGATGTTGTTCGTCCGCTCATCGACAGTGATCGACCCGCGCTCGTCGATTTTCGCCTCGGCACTGGTCACCGACTGAAACAGCTTGGCGATGTCAGCTGCCTTGGCGTAGTTCACTTGCAGCAGCTCGCGGCGTAACGGCGCCAGTTCGGCGATCTGCTTCTGCGACTCCAGTTCCTGACGCTCGCGGGCAGCAATTTCGTCGGCCGGAGCCACCAGCAACACATTGCCGATTTTGCGTTTATCCAGACCTTTGGTTTTCAACACCAGATCCAGCGCCTGATCCCACGGCACGTTTTGCAGGCGCAGGGTGATGCCACCCTGCACCGTGTCGCTGGCGACCAGATTGAGGTTGGTGAAGTCGGCGATCAGTTGCAGCACCGAGCGCACATCAATGTCCTGGAAGTTCAGCGAGAGCTTTTCGCCGACGTATGCCTGACGGTCAGCGTTGCGTTTTTGCAGGTCATCGACCGTCATCGGGCGGATGCTGACGGTCAGTTTGTTGTCGGTCTGGAAGGTGGAGTACTCGTAGGTGCCACTGGGTTCAACCGTAATAACCGTGCGATCAGCGGTCACTGCGGCATTGACGAACTGCACCGGAGTGGCGAAATCCTTGACGTCGAGGCGTACCCGCAGCTTTTCCGGCAATTGCGTGCGGGCGAAGCTGAGGATGATCTTGCCGTCATGCTCCTGGATATCCGGAGCGATGGTCGGATCGGACAGGTCGATGACGACATTGCCTTCCCCCGCCGTGCCGCGCTGGAAGTCAACACCGCGAATCGCCCGGCTTTTCGGCACGAACGCCTTGGCAGGTGCAGCCGCTTTAGCAGTCGTGCGAGGTGCAACGGCAGCAGAACGCGGCGCGGTTGCCGATGCGCCCTGACCGACCACTACGAAGAGATTATTGCCCTCGACCCGCGTGTTGTACGGCGCCAGTTGCGTCAGGCTGACAATCAGCCGCGTACGCTCCTTGGCTTCAACCACGGTGGCCGTGCGCGCATTGCCGCTGCCCAGGTCGAGATTTTTGCTGGTCAACTGACTGGCGACACCGGGCAGATCCAGCGCGATCCGCGCCGGTGATTCGGTGGTGTAGCCCTTGGGTTGTGGCGGCGGGCCGTCGAATGACAACTTCAGCTCGATGCGATCACCCGGCAACGCTGCGACGTCCAGCGTCTTCAGATTGGCCGCGAGTACCATCGGCGACATCAGCGCTATCCATAGCGAAAAACCGAGGGTGGAGAAAATCCTGTTCATTATTCGACTTCCACTATGAGTGCTCTTTCAAAGGAATGGTGCGCGGACGCTCCAGCCAGGCGCCCTGTCCGTCCGGCACGATTTCGACTACATCGACCTGGGTGGCACTGATGGCGACAATGCGGCCGTCGTTGCGCCCCAGGTAATCGCCGACCTTCAACCGATGCACGCCGCCAGCACCGCGCAACAACGCGAAGGAGCCGGAAGCATTGGCAATCGTGCCGACCATTTCGAACTGCTCGATGTTGAAACCTTCGAGGTATTGCTTGACCCGATTGGGGTCGGGTTTGACGCTGCGTGAACCCTGTTTCTGCCCGGCCAGATCGACCCGCACCTGACGTGAGAACGGGCTGCGCAGGTTGGCCGCGCTGTAAGTGAATGTTGGGTAAGACCGGAATGTCGGGGTTGGTTCAATCTTGCCTGCCGGGCGCAGGCGCACTTCATTCAAGTAGGCGTCGAGATCGCTGAAGTCATCGCTGCCACCACAACCGTTCAACGCGAGCAGCGTCGCCAGCAACAGGAAATAACGAATCAGGCTCATTTCTGCAGCCCCTTGTCGTTATAGCGGTAGGTCTTGGCGAGGATGCTCATGCGCAGCTTCGGTCCGCCCTCTTTATCGGCAGGAGCGAGTTCGAAATCATGCAAGGTGACGATGCGCGGCAGCCCGGCCACGCCACTGACGAAGGTCGCAAGGTCGTGATAGGCGCCGGTGACGGTGATCTGGATCGGCAGCTCGATATAAAACTGCTGAGTGACCTCTGGCAGCAGTTTGATCTCTTCGAACTCCAGACCACTGCCCAGACCAGTGCGAGTGATGTCTTCAAGCAGGCCCGGCACTTCGGTGTCACTGGGCAACTGGCGCAACAGTACGCCGAAGGTGTTTTCCATCTCCTTCATTTGCTGGGTGTACAACTCAAGGTTGGCTGACAGGCGCGCCTTGCTGGCGAACTGCTCCTTGAGCGTGGCCTCTTCTTCGCGTTTGGCCTCCAGCTGGTTCTGCATGTCACTGATGAAAAAGTTATAGCCGAGCGCCAATACCAGCACCATCAACAGCGCACCGGCGATGGCTTTCACCGCTGCAGGCCACGAGCCGATATTGCTGGTATCGAGGTCGTTGAAATCAATGTCGCGCAGACTTTCCAGCCATTCGGACGGCTTCATGGCTCGTCCTCCACGGTACGGGGCTGAGTCTGCCGCACCGTCAGTTCAAAGGTGTTGGCTTGATCCACCTGGCCCGCAGTCGTCGCCTTCACCTCATTGAGGCTCGGCGCGTCGAACCAGTCGGAGGCATCCAGATTGCGCATCAGCTCGGAGACGCGGTTGTTCGATTCGGCGGCGCCGCTGATCGACAGGGTTTTGCCGACCCTCTTCACATCGGTGAAATACACCCCGTCCGGCAGCGTGCGCGCCAGTTGATCGAAGATTCGCCCACTGATCTGCCGGTTGCCCTGCAAGTCCTGGATGATGCGCATCCGTTCGACCAGTTGCTGACGGCGCGCCTTGAGATCGCTGATCTGTTTGATCCGTTCGTCGACCACTGCGATCTGCTTGCCGATGTAGTCATTGCGCGCCACTTGCCGCTCAATGGCTGCGCTGATCACCTGATCGGCGATCAGCACTGCGCCAACCGAGCCGACCACTACACCAATCAATGCCAGCAGAAAGCGTTTGCGCCGTTCTTCGCGACGCTCTTCGCGCCAGGGCAGGAGGTTGATCCGCGCCATCAGTCGAAACTCCTGAGCGCAAGCCCGCAGGCGATCATCAACGCCGGCGCATCACTGGCCAGTGCACCGGCATTGACCTTGCTGCTCAAGGCCATGCTGGCAAACGGGTTGGCCACTTGCGTCGGCGTGTTCAGGCGCTGCTCGATCAACCGGTCCAGCCCGGGCACCGATGCCGTGCCGCCGGCCAGCAGAATGTGATCGACCGCGTTGTATTGTCCGGAAGCGAAGAAGAACTGCAGCGAGCGCGAAACTTGTTGTACCAGTGCCTCACGAAACGGCTGCAAGACCTCACTGATGTAATCATCGGGCAGGCCGCCCTGCTTTTTCGCCAGCCCGGCCTGCTCGACGGTCAGGCCATAACGGCGCTGGATTTCCTCGGTCAGTTGCCGGCCGCCGAACAATTGCTCGCGGGTATAAATGATCTTGCCGTTGTGCAGGACGCTGAGGGTGGTCATGGTGGCGCCGATATCGACCACCGCGACGGTCAGGCGCTCCTGAGAGGCTGCCAGTTGCGTGGCCAGCAAGCCGAATGAACGCTCCAGCGCATAGGCCTCGACATCGACCACTCGCGCCGTCAGCCCGGCGAGGGCCAACGCTGCTTCGCGGACTTCGACGTTTTCCTTGCGACAGGCGGCCAACAGCACGCTGACCCGCTCGGGGTTGCGCGGCGACACGCCCTGGACCTCGAAATCGATGGCGACTTCGTCCAGCGGATAGGGAATGTATTGGTCGGCCTCGATCTTCAGCTGGTTTTCCAGTTCGTCGTCGGACAGCCCGGCGTCCATCTCGATGATCTTGGTGATCACGGCGGAACCGGCCACTGCCACCGCCACGCTCCTGAGCCCGGTGCGCGCCTTGACCAGTACACGGCTCAGGGCCTGACCGACGCCTTCAAGTTCGGCGATGTTTTTTTCAACCACGGCGTTGACCGGCAATGGCTCTACCGCATACGCCTCGACCCGGTAGCGATCACCCTGACGGCTCAGTTCCAACAGCTTCACTGACGTGGAACTGATGTCGATCCCCAGTAATGTATTGGCTTTTTTATTGAAGAGTCCCAGCACTACCAATTCCCTATGACTTTCCGTGAGTTACGGACTCTGTAATACGCATTGCGTTCCTTCACCCCGTCTTGACAGAAGCGCAAATGACGCCCCCAGCAGAAAAGTGCTTATAATGCCCAGCGTTTTTTTCCGCTTTTTACTGCAAGCGCGGATGGCTCTGTGTGTAGCCGGAGCCCCGTCGCCAAATTCATTCTTTGCCCTGGATGTCCAAAAGCCTTGATTCGTCTGCTGAAATTTTTCGGTTGGTCCATCGTCGCCGTTTTCTGCGGACTGCTTTTAGGTCTCAGCGGCGCGTTTCTTTACCTTAGTCCGGGTTTGCCTTCTGTGGAGGCTCTGCGAAGCATTCAGTTGCAGATTCCGCTGCGGGTCTACAGCAGCGACAACAAGTTGATCGCAGAATTTGGCGAAATGCGCCGTACACCGATCCGTTTCGCCGACATTCCCCCCAATTTCATTAATGCGTTACTAAGTGCTGAAGACGACAATTTCGCCAATCACTATGGCGTCGATCCGAGCAGCCTGATGCGCGCCGCGACCCAACTGGTCAAAAGCGGACACATTCAGTCCGGCGGCAGCACGATCACCATGCAGGTGGCGAAGAACTTCTTCCTGACCAGCGAACGCAGCTTCTCGCGCAAAACCACTGAAATTCTTCTGGCCCTGCAGATCGAGCGGCAGCTGACCAAGGATGAAATCCTTGAGCTGTACGTGAACAAGATCTATCTGGGCAACCGCGCCTATGGCATCGAAGCCGCAGCGCAGGTGTACTACGGCAAGTCGATCCGCGATGTCAGCCTCGCGCAGATGGCGATGATCGCCGGCCTGCCGAAAGCCCCGTCGCGCTTCAACCCGCTGGCCAATCCGACGCGCAGTAAAGAACGCCGCGACTGGATCCTCGGGCGCATGTACAAGCTTGGCAAGATCAGCGAAGCGGACTACACCGCGGCGATCAACGAACCACTGAACGCCAGTTATCACGTGCCGACCCCGGAAGTGAACGCGCCGTATATCGCTGAAATGGCCCGTGCCGAGATGGTCGGCCGTTACGGCAGCGACGCTTACACCGAAGGTTTCCGCGTCACCACCACGGTGCCAAGCAACCTGCAGGAAATGGCCAATACCGCGCTGCACGAAGGCTTGATGACCTACGACCAGCGTCACGGCTACCGTGGTCCCGAATCGCGCCTGCCGGGCAAGACCCGTGAGGCCTGGGCCAACGAACTGACCAAGCAGCGCACCATCAGCAGCCTTGAGCCGGCCATCGTCACTCAGGTCGACAAGAGCGGCCTGCAAGTACTTACCCGCACCGGCGAGGAGCACGTCGCCTGGGACACGATGAAATGGGCGCGACCGTTCCTCAACACCAACAGCATGGGCGCCAACCCGCGCCAGCCGTCGGATGTGGCGCAGGTCGGCGATCTGATCCGCGTGCAGCGTCAGAAAGACAATTCACTGAAATTCAGCCAGATCCCGCAGGCACAAGGTGCGCTGGTGTCGCTGGATCCGCAGAACGGTGCGATTCGCTCGCTGGTCGGCGGTTTCGCCTTCGAGCAGAGCAATTACAACCGCGCCATGCAGGCCAAGCGTCAGCCGGGTTCGAGCTTCAAGCCGTTCGTCTACAGCGCCGCGCTGGATAGCGGTTACACCGCTGCCACGCTGGTCAATGACGCGCCGATCGTGTTCGTCGACGAGTATCTGGACAAGGTCTGGCGTCCGAAGAACGACACCAACACCTTCCTCGGCCCGATCCGCTTGCGTGAAGCGCTGTACAAGTCGCGTAACCTTGTGTCGATCCGCCTGCTGCAAGCCATGGGCGTGGGCAAGACCATCGACTACATCACCCGTTTCGGCTTCAACAAGCAGGATCTGCCGCCTAACCTGTCGCTGGCGCTGGGCACTGCAACGCTGACACCAATGGAGATTGCCACCGGTTGGAGTACGTTCGCCAACGGCGGCTACAAGATCACCCCGTACATCATCGACAAGATCGAAAGCCGTAATGGCGACACGCTGTTCGTCGCCAATCCGCCAACCGTGCCTCAGGGCGGCTCGGCGACGGACGGTATCGCCGCGCCGCACACTGATTCGTTTACGGTCAACGCCACACCGGTTGCAGGCGAAGTGCCGGGCGGCGCGGCCGTGCCGCAAGCACCGGCAGTCGCTGAGCGTATTGTCGATGGTCGCACCACGTACATCCTCAACAGCATGCTGCAGGACGTGATCAAGCTCGGCACCGGACGTCGTGCGCTGGCTATGGGCCGCAGCGATATTGCTGGTAAAACCGGTACCACCAACGAATCGAAAGATGCCTGGTTCTCCGGTTACAACGCCGATTACGTGACCACCGTATGGACTGGCTTCGACCAGCCGGAAAGCCTTGGTCGCCGTGAGTTCGGCGGCACTGTGGCGCTGCCGATCTGGATGAACTACATGTCGGCTGCCCTCAAGGACAAACCGCCACATGTTCAGCCTGAGCCTGAAGGTTTGCTGAGCCTGCGCGTCGATCCGGTCAGCGGCCGTGCCGCGACACCGAGCACGCCGGGCGCGTACTTCGAGCTGTTCAAGTCTGAGGACACGCCGCCGTCGGTGAATGAGCTGGGCAACGGCGCAGTGCCAGGCAGCCCGCTGCCAGCGGATGAGCAAGCGCCGATCGATCTGTTCTGATCCAACGGTATTGAAAAGCCCCGCCTTCGAGAGGAGAGCGGGGCTTTTTATCGGCTGAAGATCAAGGGCCCCTCACCCTAGCCCTCTCCCGGAGGGAGAGGGGACTGATTGGGGGATGCTGGTGAGGGATGCCGACCTGAACGTGCTGTGTTGAATCCATAGGCGCTAATGCACTTTCAGGTCGGTGTATCTCGCGAATATCCCACGGTCAGTCCCCTCTCCCTCTGGGAGAGGGCTAGGGTGAGGGGCTCTTGATCTTCAGCCACAAAAAAGCCCCGACTCTCACGAGCCGGGGCTTTTGTTTGCAGCGCTACAACGACTTAGCCGTTGAACACGTCATCCACGCTTTTCAGCGGGTAGTTCTTCGGATACGGCAGGGTCGCCACACCCGTCTCGATCGCGGCCTTGGCCACAGCGTCGGAGATCAGGGTGATCAGGCGCTTGTCCATTGGCTTCGGAATGATGTACTCACGGCCGAATTCCAGCGGAGCACCGCCGTAGGCATCGCACACGTCCTGCGGAACCGGCAGCTTGGCCAGTTCACGCAGGGCGTTGGCGGCGGCCACTTTCATTTCTTCGTTGATACGCTTGGCGCGAACGTCCAGAGCACCACGGAAGATGAACGGGAAGCCCAGTACGTTGTTGACCTGGTTCGGGTAGTCCGAACGGCCGGTGGCCATGATCACGTCGCTACGGGTGGCGTGCGCCAGCTCCGGGGAGATTTCCGGATCCGGGTTCGAGCAGGCGAACACGATCGGGTTGGCCGCCATCGACAGCAGGCCTTCAGCGCTCAGCAGGTTCGGGCCGGACAGACCGACGAACACGTCAGCGCCTGCCAGTGCGTCAGCCAGAGTGCGCTTGTCGGTGGCGTGAGCGAACACGGCTTTGTATTGGTTCAGGTCGTCACGGCCGGAGTGGATCACGCCGGTACGGTCGACCATGAAGATGTTTTCGATGCGTGCGCCCATGCTCACCAGCAGTTTCATGCAGGAGATGGCGGCAGCGCCAGCGCCCAGGCAGACGATCTTCGCTTCCGGCAAGGTTTTGCCAGCGATTTCCAGGGCGTTGATCATGCCCGCAGCGGTCACGATCGCGGTGCCGTGCTGGTCATCGTGGAACACCGGAATGTCGCACTGCTCGATCAGAGCACGTTCGATCTCAAAGCACTCTGGCGCCTTGATGTCTTCCAGGTTGATGCCACCGAAGGTGATGGAGATACGCTTGACGGTGTCGATGAAGGCTTGCGGGCTTTCCGAGTCGACTTCGATGTCGAAAACGTCGATACCGGCGAAGCGCTTGAACAGTACGCCTTTACCTTCCATGACCGGCTTGGAAGCCAACGGGCCGAGGTTGCCCAGGCCGAGAATCGCGGTGCCATCGGAAATGACTGCAACCAGGTTGCCCTTGCCGGTGTATTTGTAGGCCAGTTCAGGATCGCGAGCGATCTCACGCACTGGTTCAGCTACGCCGGGGCTGTAGGCCAGCGACAAGTCGCGAGCGGTAGCAGTGGCCTTGGTGAGCTCGACACTCAGCTTCCCTGGACGAGGATTGGCATGATATTCGAGAGCGGCAGTTTTCAGATCAGACATTTTGGCATTCCGCTTTTTACTGTTGGACAGACTGGTCAGCGAGGATACGCGCCTCGCAAAGTCCCCACAAGACTGAGCGGTCACCCCTGTCAAGCGCCCTGCCCTACGACTTTGGGCCAAGAGCCACGGCGCACAAGGGCTGGACTGTTCACAATCGACAGAAAAAATGTCTACAATTTTTCTTCAAGGCAGCGTTTGCAACATTGAACGATCCGTCAGCGGTAGCAGCCAACGCGACTGACCGGATTGCAGCCCCCCGCGCCGCGAACGATCGACGATCCAGCCGCGAGCCTCGATCTGCTTGCCTTTCAGGGCCTGCAAACGGGCATTGTCGAATTGTCCGACCAGATTGGGTGCAACGCGCAATACAAGCGTGTCCTGCAACTCGATCCAGATTCCGCCGCGATTGCGCTGAACCTTGCTCACACGCCCACTGATCACGGCAAAACCCGAGCGCTGGATCTGCTCCGCTTTCAGTACAGGCGATTGCCGCCAGAGACCCAGTCCAGCCTTGCGCGCACTGCGTTCGGCAGCTTGCTGGCAGGCGACTAGATCGACATTCGGCGCGACCGCGACCTGGAAACCAAGGCCATCGGCAAGCATTTGCGCTTCGAGATTGGCGCCGCTGGCACTGTAAACATGCGCAAGCGTACGCCCGTACTGGTCTTTGGCTTGCTTGCCGGGCAGCAAACCGACGCGTCCGCCGCAGGCATCGACCAGCGCCTGCAGGCGCTTGCGTGCTGCCACCGCAAAAGGTTCGTCGCTGCGGCCCTGCTTGCCCAGTTCAGGCGTGTTGAGACCGATCATGCGTACGCTGCGACCATCGCCCAGGCGCAGGGTGTCGCCATCGACCACGCGCTGCACGGCGACGCTGGTCAGTCCCGCAGGCGCCGGGCAAAAGGCCTGCGCGCCGGACAGCCAAATTGCAGACACAAAAAAGGCGCCCGCAAGGGACGCCTTTTTCATCAGTCTGGAGAAGTCGACACGACCTTCCAAAATGATCAGCCTCAGGCTTTTTTGCCGACGCCGAAAGTAGCGAAACGGTCTGCGAACTTCTGCACGCGGCCGCCGGTGTCCAGAGTCTTCTGCTTACCGGTGTAGAACGGGTGGCATTCGTTGCAAACGTCGATCGCCAGGGCTTTGCCGAAGGTCGAACGAGTTTCGAACTTGTTACCGCACGAGCAGGTAACAGCGATTTCTGGGTAATTCGGGTGGATATCGGCTTTCATGGTGTATTCCTCAGGCTAGCGTGCCGCCACCCAACACTATTGTTGAATACCGCACGTAATTAGGCCGCGGATTCTACCAGACCTTTTCAATCACGCAAGCTGTCACCGAGACCGACCGTCTGCTAGGCTCCCGGCCCGATACGCGATTCCCTTGTAGGAGTGAGCCTGCTCGCGATAGTGGTATTTCAGACGACATAATGTTGAATGACAGACCGCTATCGCGAGCAGGCTCACTCCTACAAGGTTATGCCCTAGCCATACCGCCCGTTTATAGAGATCCCCCCGCGTGCCCGATGCCATTCTGCGCCTCGCCCTGCCTTCGCCCTTGCGCCGCCTGTTCGACTATCGGGCGCCGGCCGGTGTGCTGCGCGAGCAGTTGCAGCCGGGCATGCGCCTGCGGGTGCCGTTCGGTCGACGCGAGATGATCGGAATTCTGGTCGAGGTCACCGACACCAGCGAAGTGCCGGTGGAGAAACTCAAGCCGGCGCTGGCTCTGCTCGATACTACAGCGCCGCTGCCACCGGCGCTGTTCAAGCTGTGCCTGTGGACGTCGCAGTATTATCAGCACAGCCTCGGCGACACTTTGAGCTGGGCGTTGCCAGTGCTGCTGCGCCAGGGCGAACTGGCTGAAGCCCGGCAAGAACGCTTCTGGTCCGCCGTCCCCGGCGCCAGCCTTGAAGATCCACGCATCGCCCGCGCGCCGCGCCAGCGTGAAGCATTGGCGACGCTGGCCCAGCACCCGCACGGCGTCGCCCATCAGTTGCTGAGCAAACTGATGCTGAGCAAGGACAGTCTCGATTTGCTGCTGGCCAAAGGACTGGTGCAAGTCGAGATCCGCCGTCACGCACCCGGCGCGCGCCACGAACACTGGCTGGCGCAACCGGAGTTGCCGCTGAACACCGAACAGCGTGCCGCCTACGAAGCGATCCGCGCCGGGTTCGACAGTTATCACGCGTTCTTGCTGGCCGGCGTCACCGGCAGCGGCAAGACCGAAGTCTATTTACAGCTGATCCGCGAAACCCTCGAAGCCGGCAAACAGGCGCTGGTGCTGATCCCGGAGATCAACCTCGGCCCGCAGACCCTGGCGCGCTTCGAGCAACGCTTCAATGCGCGCATCGCCCTGCTGCACTCGGCGGTCAATGACCGCGAGCGCCTCGACGCCTGGCTCGCCGCTCGCGATGGCGAGGCCGACATTATTATCGGCACCCGCTCGGCGCTGTTCACGCCGATGAAAAACCCCGGGCTGATCATCATCGATGAAGAGCACGACGGCTCTTATAAACAGCAGGAAGGTTTGCGCTACCACGCCCGCGATCTGGCGCTGGTGCGTGCGCGGCAGGAAAACATCCCGATCGTCCTCGGCTCCGCCACTCCATCACTGGAAAGCCTGCACAATGCCTACACCGGCCGCTACGGCCTGCTGCGCCTGAATGAACGAGCAGGCGGTGCCAAGCAACCACGCTTCCTGCGGCTGGATGTGAAAAGCCGTCCATTGGACAGCGGAATCTCCGGGCCGATGCAGCAAGCCATCGGCCAGACCCTCGCCAACGGCCAGCAGGTGCTGGTGTTCCTCAACCGGCGCGGCTTCGCGCCGACGTTGCTGTGCCACGATTGCGGCTGGATGTCCGAATGCTCGCGCTGCGACGCACGGATGACCGTGCACCAGCGCTACGGCGAACTGCGCTGCCACCACTGTGGCTACGTCGAGCGCACCCCGCGCCAGTGCCCGAAGTGCAACAAGGTCGATCTGCGCCCGGTCGGCGCCGGCACCGAGCGCGCCGAGGAACGCCTGGCGATTCTGTTCCCCGATTACCCGGTGCTGCGTGTCGACCGCGACAGCACTTCGCGCAAGGACGCGATGAATCAACTGTTCGCGACCATCCAGAAAGGCCAGCCGTGCATTCTGGTCGGCACACAGATGTTGGCCAAAGGGCACCATTTTCCGCGAGTGACGCTGGTGTCGATTCTGGATGCCGACGGCGGCCTGTTCTCCGGCGACTTCCGCGCCAGCGAACGGATGGCGCAATTGATCGTGCAAGTCGCTGGCCGTGCCGGGCGGGCGGAAGAGCCGGGCAAAGTGATCATCCAGACCCACCTCGCCGACCATCCTTTATTGGTACAACTCACCGAACAGGGCTATTTCGCCTTCGCCGAACAGGCCTTGAGCGAGCGTCGCGCCGCCGGGCTGCCGCCGTTTGCCCATCTGGCGCTGTTGCGCGCCGAAGCGCACAAGCCGGGGCAGGCGGAAGGTTTTCTCGATGAGGCGTGCAGCGAGGCTGAACGTTTGCTGGCTGAGCAGAATCTGAGCGGGATTGAATTGCTCGGGCCCGTGCCGGCGCCGATGGAGCGCCGCGCCGGGCGGTATCGCGCGCAGTTGTTGTTGCAAGCGACGGCGCGGGCACCGTTGCATCGGTTGCTGGCGAGTTGGTTGCTGGTACTGGAGCAGATGCCGAGTGGGCGGGCGGTGCGCTGGTCGCTGGATGTCGATCCCGTCGATTTGTATTGATAGATAGATCGCCTTCGCGAGCAAGCTCGCTCCCACAGGGACTGCGCTGTACCTGTGGGAGCGAGCCTGCTCGCGAAAACGCTCTATTTGTCACCACATATCCATAAGCTGCCTGCTAAGGTTGGCAAGCCCGTCTTCGCAACGGATAATGCCCAGTTTTTCCACCCGCGCATCGATGCGCCCGCCGCGCTTGCGGTCGAAAGAGAAGACCATGAAAGACACCATTCGCCAGCTGATCCAACAAGCCCTCACCCAACTCGTCAACGAAGGTGTGTTGCCTGAAGGCCTGTCGCCGGCGATTCAGGTGGAGAACGCCCGTGACAAGACTCACGGCGACTTCGCCAGCAACATCGCGATGATGCTGGCCAAGCCTGCGGGCATGAAGCCGCGCGATCTGGCGGAAAAAATCATCGCCGCACTGCCGGCTGACGAGAACGTCACCAAGGCCGAAATCGCTGGCCCGGGCTTCATCAACTTCTTCCAGAACACCCAGGCTTTGGCCTCGCGTCTCGACGCTGCATTGGCTGATGCCCATGTTGGCGTACGCAAGGCCGGCCCGGCGCAACGCACCGTGGTCGACCTGTCGGCACCGAACCTGGCCAAAGAGATGCATGTCGGCCACTTGCGCTCGACCATCATCGGCGACGGCGTGGCCCGCGTACTCGAATTCCTCGGCGACGAAGTGATCCGTCAGAACCACGTGGGCGACTGGGGCACCCAGTTCGGCATGCTGATGGCGTATCTGCAGGAAAACCCGATCACCAGCGACGAGCTGTCCGACCTGGAAAACTTCTACCGCGCCGCCAAGCAACGTTTCGACGAGTCCGCAGAGTTTGCCGACCGCGCCCGTGGCCTGGTGGTCAAGTTGCAGGCCGGCGATGCCGAGTGCCTGGCGCTGTGGACCCGGTTCAAGGACATCTCGCTGTCGCACTGCCAGAAGATCTACGAACTGCTCAACGTCAAACTGACCATGGCCGACGTGATGGGCGAAAGCGCCTACAACGACGACCTGATCAACGTGGTCAACGACCTCAAAGCGGCGGGCATGCTGGTCGAGAGCAACGGCGCCCAGTGCGTGTTCTTCGACGAGTTCAAGAACGCCGACGGCGACCCGCTGCCGGTGATCATCGTCAAGGCTGATGGCGGCTACCTGTACGCCACCACTGACCTCGCCGCCGTGCGCTATCGCAGCGGCAAGCTGAAAGCCGATCGCGCGCTGTACTTCGTCGACCAGCGTCAGGCCCTGCACTTCCAGCAAGTGTTTGCCGTGGCGCGCAAGGCCGGTTTCGTGACCCATCCGATGGAAATGGAGCACATGGGCTTCGGCACCATGAACGGCGCCGATGGCCGTCCGTTCAAGACCCGTGACGGCGGCACCGTGAAGCTGATCGACCTGCTGACCGAAGCGCAGGAGCGCGCCTATAACCTGGTGAAAGAAAAGAACCCGGAACTGGCCGAAGACGAACTGCGCAACATCGCCAAAGTCGTCGGCATCGGCGCAGTGAAATACGCTGACCTGTCGAAGCACCGCACCAGCGACTACAGCTTCAACTTCGACCTGATGCTGAACTTCGAAGGCAACACCGCGCCATACCTGCTCTACGCCTATACCCGTGTCGCCGGTGTGTTCCGCAAACTGGGCAAGGACTTCAGCGAAGTCGATGGCCAGATCGTGCTGGAAGCTGCGCACGAGCAAGAGCTGGCGGCGAAACTGGCGCAGTTCGGCGAAGTGCTGAACAACGTAGCCGACAAAGGCACGCCGCACATTCTCTGCACCTATCTGTATGACGTTGCCGGTCTGTTCTCCAGCTTCTACGAGAACTGCCCGATCCTCGCCGCCGAAACCCCGGCCCGGATGCAGAGCCGTCTGCGCCTGGCCGCACTGACCGGTCGCACCCTCAAGCAAGGCCTGGAGCTGTTGGGTCTGGAAACTCTGGAGCGTATGTAAGTTGGCCGCCAAGAAAAAACCTGCACCCAAGCGTGGCGCCAGCCGTTACCAAGCTCCTGCGAAGCAACCGATTCCGGGCTGGCTGTGGATGGCCATCGGCCTGACGGTCGGCGCGTTCATCGTGTTCCTGATGAAGCTGGAGCCGGGCAAGGGCAGCGACACGGTCAAGCGTGAGAAGGTCGAACAGGCGCAACAGCAGAAAGCGTCGAAGATCGCCGAGGCCAACAAGACCCCGCCGAGCCCGACGCAACCGGTGAAGCCGAAGTACGATTTCTACACCCTGCTGCCGGAATCGGAAGTGATCGTGCCGCCGGACGCGGTGCCGGAGAAGACTCTACCGACGCCACAAGTGCCGGCCATCCCGACCACGCCAGTGACACCGGCAGAAGCGGCGAAGATCGACACCGCGCGCGCGCAGGCCGCGCTGGCCGGGATTACCCCGCCGCCAGCACCACCAGTGAGCAAAGCCGCGCCGGTGACCAAGTTCTTCTTGCAGGCTGGCTCGTTCCGCAAGGAAACCGATGCCGACAAGGTGCGTGCGCAGATCATTCTGCTTGGTCAGGCGGTAGCGGTTGAATCAGGCACGGTGAAAGATGAAACCTGGTATCGCGTTTTGGTTGGTCCGTTCAGCAACCGCGAACAGCTGACCACGGCACAGAAACAACTGGCCGGCGCCGGCTTCAGCAACCTGTTGTTACAACAACGCCAGAGCCGCTGATTTTGTCAGTAGCACCGCGTCATCGTTCTTCGCGAGCAAGCTCGCTCCCACAGGGTCTGCGCTAATCCTGTGGGAGCGAGCTTGCTCGCGAAAGCGTCATTTCCAACTCCACATAGCCCGAACCTATCACCCGCCGTTCGTCCCTCCGCACCCTCCCCGGTTGAAATCCTCTCCAGCACCCCCATATGAATGGGCATAAGGCACTTTCGCCCCGCTGTGTGGAGACTCTTCCCTTGACCACCATCGTTTCAGTCCGCCGTCACGGCAAAGTCGTCATGGGCGGCGACGGCCAGGTTTCTCTCGGCAATACCGTGATGAAAGGCAACGCGAAAAAAGTCCGTCGCCTGTACCACGGTCAGGTCATCGCCGGTTTTGCCGGTGCCACCGCCGACGCCTTTACCCTCTTCGAACGTTTCGAAGGCCAGCTCGAGAAACACCAGGGCCACCTGGTGCGCGCCGCTGTCGAACTCGCCAAAGAATGGCGCACCGACCGTTCCCTGAGCCGCCTCGAAGCGATGCTCGCGGTTGCCAACAAAGACGCTTCCTTGATCATCACCGGCAACGGTGACGTGGTCGAACCCGAAGATGGCCTGATCGCCATGGGTTCCGGCGGCGCCTACGCGCAAGCCGCGGCCAGCGCGCTGCTGAAAAAGACCGACCTGTCGGCCCGTGAAATCGTCGAAACCGCCCTCGGTATCGCCGGCGACATCTGCGTATTCACCAACCACACCCAGACCATTGAGGAGCAGGATCTCGCTGAATAAGCCTGACGCGGCCCCTGTGCCACGGCTTGTTTCTGCTTGAGGACCGTCAATTACTATGTCCATGACTCCCCGCGAAATCGTCCACGAACTCAACCGCCATATCATCGGCCAGGACGATGCCAAGCGCGCCGTCGCGATTGCCCTGCGCAACCGCTGGCGCCGCATGCAGCTGCCTGAAGAGCTGCGCGTTGAGGTGACCCCGAAGAACATCCTGATGATCGGCCCGACCGGTGTCGGTAAAACCGAGATCGCCCGACGCCTGGCAAAACTGGCCAACGCGCCGTTCATCAAGGTCGAAGCGACCAAGTTCACCGAAGTCGGCTACGTTGGCCGTGACGTCGAATCGATCATCCGTGATCTCGCTGACGCTGCGATCAAGATGCTCCGCGAGCAGGAAATGACCCGCGTTCGCCATCGCGCCGAAGACGCTGCCGAGGATCGTATCCTCGACGCGCTGCTGCCGCCGGCGCGCATGGGCTTCAGCAATGAAGAAACGCCAAGCTCCGATTCCAACACCCGTCAGCTGTTCCGCAAGCGCCTGCGCGAAGGTCAGCTGGATGACAAGGAAATCGAGATCGAAGTCGCCGAAGTGTCCGGTATCGAAATCGCCACGCCACCCGGCATGGAAGAGATGACCAACCAGTTGCAGTCGCTGTTTGCCAACATGGGCAAGGGCAAGAAGAAGGCGCGCAAGCTCAAGGTCAAAGAAGCGCTGAAACTCGTGCGCGACGAGGAAGCCGGGCGTCTGGTCAACGAAGAAGAGCTGAAAGCCAAGGCACTGGAAGCCGTTGAACAGCACGGCATCGTGTTCATCGACGAGATCGACAAAGTCGCCAAGCGCGGTAACGTCGGCGGCGCCGATGTGTCCCGCGAAGGCGTGCAGCGCGATCTGCTGCCGTTGATCGAAGGCTGCACCGTCAACACCAAACTGGGCATGGTCAAGACTGATCACATCCTGTTCATTGCATCCGGTGCTTTCCACTTGAGCAAGCCGAGCGATCTGGTGCCGGAGCTGCAAGGTCGTCTGCCGATCCGCGTCGAACTCAAGGCGCTGAGCCCGGAAGACTTCGAGCGCATCCTCAGCGAACCGCACGCTTCGCTCACCGAGCAATACTGCGCGCTGCTGAAAACCGAAGGCCTGAACATCCAGTTCCAGCCGGAAGGCATCAAGCGTCTGGCGGAGATCGCCTGGCAGGTCAACGAGAAGACCGAGAACATCGGCGCCCGTCGCCTGCACACACTCCTTGAGCGTCTGCTTGAAGAGGTGTCGTTCAGCGCCGGCGATCTGGCCAGTACTCACGATGAGAAGCCGATCCTGATCGACGCCGAATACGTCGACAGCCACCTCGGCGAATTGGCGCAGAACGAAGACCTGTCCCGTTATATTCTGTAAGCCATACTTACAGCGGTAGCGGACCCTGTGGGAGCGGGCTTGCTCGCGAAGAGGCCGTGTCAGTCGACATCATTGTTGTCTGATACACCGCTTTCGCGAGCAAGCCCGCTCCCACATTTGAATCAGGGTCACCCACACAACGGACGCCAGGCCATGACCTCAATTCCCACCGACATCAAACTGCACAAAGCCTCGAAAACCCTGACGCTCACCTACGCGTCCGGCGAGGAATACACCCTGCCCGCCGAATTCCTGCGCGTGCATTCCCCCTCCGCCGAGGTCCAGGGCCACGGCAAACCGATCCTGCAATTCGGCAAGCTCCACGTCGGATTGAGCAAGCTGGAACCGGCCGGAAACTATGCACTGAAACTGACCTTCGACGACGGTCACGACAGCGGCTTGTTTACCTGGGACTATCTCTACGAACTCGGCAAACGCCAGAACGAACTCTGGGACGATTATCTGACCGAGCTGCGCGCCGCGGGAAAATCCCGCGACCCGAACGAGTCGTTCGTCAAGCTGATGCTCTAGTCCGTGCGTCTTGCTCTTTAGAGGGCATTTTCTAAATTCATCTGTTTGAATGCTCTGCTGTGTGGCCGAGGATCGGCCTGCTTGCGAAAAAAATTAAACTCGGGTAACCAATGGAGCTGGCAAGTTCCCTGCAATGCTCTACGACTGTAAAGCAGCTATGCAGAATTAACGGTCACCCGAGCAGTAGTACCTGGCATTGGCTGTGGAACTGCACAGCAGAAAACCGGGTACTCGTCTCAGGACAATGGAGCGTCGTAGATGAGTAACAAGAATAACGATGACCTGAAGTACCAAGCCTCGGAAAACACCCTGGGGCTTAATCCCGTCGTTGGGCTGCGCGGAAAGGATCTGCTGGCCTCTGCTCGTATGGTGCTGAAACAGGCCATCAAACAACCGATCCATAGCGTTAAACACGTCACCCATTTCGGCCTCGAACTGAAGAACGTGTTGTTTGGCAAATCCGAACTGCAACCGGCTGGCGATGACCGTCGCTTCGCCGATCCTGCGTGGAGCCAGAACCCGCTCTACAAACGTTATCTGCAAACCTATCTGGCGTGGCGCAAGGAACTTCATGCCTGGATCGACGACAGCAGCCTGTCACCGAAAGACATCGCGCGCGGCCACTTCGTGATCAACCTGATGACCGAAGCCATGGCCCCGACCAACACCGCCGCCAACCCGGCCGCGGTCAAACGCTTCTTCGAAACCGGCGGCAAAAGTCTGCTCGATGGCCTCTCGCATCTGGCCAAGGATCTGGTGCACAACGGCGGCATGCCGAGCCAGGTCAACATGGGCGCGTTCGAAGTCGGCAAGAGCCTCGGCGTCACCGAAGGCGCGGTGGTGTTTCGTAACGACGTGCTGGAACTGATCCAGTACAAGCCGATCACCGAGCAAGTCCACGAACGTCCACTGCTGGTGGTGCCGCCGCAGATCAACAAGTTCTACGTCTTCGATTTAAGCCCGGACAAGAGTCTGGCGCGCTTCTGCCTGCGCAATAACGTGCAGACGTTCATCGTCAGTTGGCGCAACCCGACCAAGGCCCAACGCGAATGGGGCCTGTCGACCTACATCGACGCGCTGAAGGAAGCCGTCGACGTGGTCACCGCAATTACCGGCAGCAAAGACGTGAACATGCTTGGCGCCTGCTCCGGCGGCATCACCTGCACCGCCCTGCTCGGCCACTACGCGGCGATCGGCGAGAAGAAGGTCAATGCCCTCACGTTGCTGGTCAGCGTGCTCGACACGACGCTGGACAGCGACGTCGCCCTGTTCGTCGACGAGCAGACTCTGGAAACCGCCAAGCGTCACTCGTATCAGGCCGGCGTGCTCGAAGGCAAGGACATGGCCAAGGTCTTCGCCTGGATGCGCCCCAATGACCTGATCTGGAACTACTGGGTCAACAACTACCTGCTCGGCAACGAGCCGCCGGTGTTCGACATCCTGTTCTGGAACAACGACACCACACGGTTGCCCGCCGCGTTCCACGGCGACCTGATCGAGATGTTCAAAAACAATCCACTGATCCGCCCGAATGCACTGGAAGTGTGCGGCACGCCAATCGACCTCAAGCAGGTCACGGCCGACATCTTCTCGCTGGCCGGCACCAACGACCACATCACGCCGTGGAAGTCCTGCTACAAGTCGGCGCAGTTGTTTGGCGGCAAGGTCGAATTCGTGCTGTCGAGCAGCGGGCATATCCAGAGCATTCTAAACCCGCCGGGCAACCCGAAATCGCGCTACATGACCGGTGAAGAAATGGCCACCAACGCCGATGAGTGGCAAGAAAACTCGACCAAGCACACCGATTCCTGGTGGCTGTACTGGCAGGCGTGGCAGGCCGAGCGCTCGGGCAATCTGAAGAAGGCCCCGCTGAAACTGGGCAACAAGGCGTACCCGGCCGGTGAAGCCTCGCCGGGCACTTACGTTCACGAGCGGTAAAACCTGTGGGAGCGAGCTTGCTCGCGAAAGCATCGTGTCAGTCACCATCAATGTTGAATGATTGACCGCATTCGCGAGCAAGCTCGCTCCCACAGTTATAAATTTGAGAAACAGACTCCATCCACAGGGCCTGAAGCATGCCGCAACCGTTCATATTCCGTACCGTCGATCTGGATGGCCAGACCCTCCGCACGGCGGTACGCCCCGGCAAGCCTCACTTGACTCCCTTGCTGATTTTCAACGGCATCGGCGCCAACCTGGAGCTGGTGTTTCCGTTTGTCGCGGCGCTGGACCCGGATCTGGAAGTGATCGCCTTCGACGTGCCCGGTGTCGGCGGTTCCTCGACGCCGAACCGGCCGTATCGCTTTCCCGGTCTGGCCAAACTGACGTCGCGGATGCTCGATTACCTCGACTACGGTCAGGTCAACGTCATCGGCGTATCGTGGGGCGGCGCACTGGCGCAGCAGTTCGCCTACGACTACCCCGAGCGCTGCAAGAAACTGGTGCTCGCGGCGACTGCGGCCGGCGCGGTGATGGTGCCAGGCAAGCCGAAAGTGCTGTGGATGATGGCCAGTCCGCGGCGCTACATTCAGCCGTCCCACGTGATTCGCATCGCGCCGCTGATCTACGGCGGCTCGTTCCGTCGCGACCCGACGCTGGCAGCCAGTCACGCGGCGAAAGTGCGTTCGGCGGGCAAGCTCGGTTACTACTGGCAACTGTTCGCCGGCCTCGGCTGGACCAGCATTCACTGGCTGCACAAGATCCATCAACCGACGCTGGTGCTGGCCGGTGACGACGATCCGCTGATCCCGCTGATCAACATGCGCATGCTCGCCTGGCGCATTCCCAACGCCCAACTGCACATCATCGACGACGGGCATCTGTTCCTGATTACTCGCGCCGAAGCGGTGGCGCCAATCATCATGAAGTTTCTCCAGGAGGAACGTCAGCGCGCGGTGATGCATCCACATCCGACACCGTTGGGCGGATAACCCTTCCGGCAGGCTTTATGCAGGCTTTTGTACAGTGCGCGGCAGGACGCCGCGCAGGCAGCAACCCGCAACAGCGTCTATGGTGTTCTGGTTCGGTGAGTTTGTTTTTGACCTGAAGACGAAGGAGTGTTGAGTCATGCGCGACAAACCAGCGACGGGCGTGGTGCCCAGCCCCGCCGTGTTCATCAACGCACAAAGTGCGATCACCGGCCTGCGGGGCCGAGACCTGATCTCGACCTTGCGCAGTGTCGCCGCCCATGGCCTGCGCAACCCGATTCACAGTGCCAGGCACGCGTTGAAACTCGGCGGTCAACTGGGCCGCGTGCTGCTCGGCGAAACCCTGCACCCGACCAACCCGAACGACAGCCGCTTCGCTGATCCGGCGTGGAGCCTCAATCCGTTCTACCGGCGCAGCCTGCAGGCCTATCTGGCCTGGCAAAAACAGGTCAAAAGCTGGATTGACGAAAGCAACATGAGCGATGACGATCGCGCCCGCGCGCACTTCGCTTTTACCTTGCTCAACGACGCTGTGGCGCCGTCCAACACCCTGCTCAACCCGTTGGCGGTCAAGGAGCTGTTCAACTCCGGCGGGCACAGTCTGGTGCGCGGCCTCAGTCATTTGTTCGATGACCTGCTGCACAACGATGGCCTGCCGCGCCAGGTGACCAAACAGGCTTTCGAGGTCGGCAAGACCGTTGCCACCACCACCGGTTCGGTGGTGTTTCGCAACGAGATGCTGGAGCTGATCCAGTACCGGCCGATGAGCGAAAAGCAGTACGCCAAGCCACTGTTGGTGGTGCCGCCGCAAATCAACAAGTACTACATTTTCGACCTGAGCCCAAACAACAGCTTCGTCCAGTACGCGCTGAAAAATGGTCTGCAGACCTTCATGATCAGCTGGCGCAACCCGGATGTACGCCATCGCGAATGGGGCCTGTCGACGTACGTCGAAGCGGTAGAAGAAGCGATGAACATCTGCCGGGCGATCACCGGCGCTCGTGAGGTCAACCTGATGGGCGCCTGCGCCGGCGGCCTGACCATCGCCGCCCTGCAAGGGCATTTGCAGGCCAAGCGGCAACTGCGTCGAGTCTCCAGCGCAACCTACCTGGTCAGCCTGCTCGACAGCCAGATCGAAACCCCGGCCACCCTCTTCGCCGACGAACAGACCCTTGAAGCCGCCAAGCGCCGCTCCTATCAGAAGGGCGTGCTCGACGGTCGCGACATGGCCAAGGTGTTCGCTTGGATGCGTCCCAACGATTTGATCTGGAGCTACTTCGTCAACAATTACCTGCTGGGCAAAGAGCCGCCAGCCTTCGATATCCTCTACTGGAACAACGACAACACCCGTCTGCCGGCGGCGTTTCACGGCGACCTGCTGGACTTCTTCAAGCACAACCCGTTGACCCATCCGGGCGGACTGGAAGTCTGTGGCACGCCGATCGATTTGCAGAAAGTCACCGTCGACAGCTTCAGCGTCGCCGGCATGAACGACCACATCACGCCGTGGGATGCGGTGTATCGCTCGACCCTGCTGCTCGGAGGCGAACGGCGCTTTGTACTGTCCAACAGCGGCCATGTGCAGAGCATCCTCAACCCGCCGAGTAACCCGAAAGCAGCGTACGTCGAGAACGCCAAGATGAGCAGCGACCCGCGAGCCTGGTATTACGACGGCAAGCACGTCGACGGCAGTTGGTGGCCACAGTGGCTGGCGTGGATACAGCAACGCTCCGGGGCGCAGCACGAAACCACGTTTACCCTGGGCAACCCGAACTATCCACCGATGGAGGCAGCGCCCGGTACTTACGTGCGTGTGCGCTGACGCTTAACCGAACTTTTCTAAGAAGACTGGATGAAAACCCGCGACCGGATTCTCGAATGTGCTCTGCAACTGTTCAACGAAAAGGGCGAGCCGAATGTCTCCACCATGGAAGTGGCCAATGAAATGGGGATCAGCCCGGGCAACCTCTACTACCATTTCCACGGCAAGGAACCGCTGATTCTCGGCTTGTTCGAACGCTTCCAGAATGAACTGGCACCACTGCTCGACCCGCCGTCGGATGTGGAACTGGCGCCGGAGGATTACTGGCTTTTTTTGCACCTGATCGTCGAGCGGCTGGCGCAGTACCGCTTTTTGTTCCAGGACCTGTCGAACCTCGCCGGACGGCTACCGAAACTGGCCAAGGGTATTCGTCATCTGCTCAATGCCTTGAAGCGCACACTGGCGTCGTTGCTGGCGCGGTTGAAGGCTTCGGGGCAACTGGTCAGTGATACGCAGGCGTTGGGGCAACTGGTTGAACAGATCACCATGACGTTGCTGTTCTCGCTGGATTATCAGCGGATTCTGGATCGTGAGGGTGAGGTTCGTTTGGTCGTGTACCAGATCATGATGCTGGTGGCGCCGCACTTGCTGCCGCCGGTTAAGGTCGCGACGGAGCGGATGGCTCTTCAGTATCTTGAAGACCATGACTGAATCAAAAGCCCCTCACCCTAACCCTCTCCCAGAGGGAGAGGGGACTGACCTTATGGTCTTACGCGATACGGCGACCTGAAAAATCCAGTCGATTATGGATTCAATCCGACACGTTCAGGTCGGTGTAAGGCTGAAGCATCCCCCAATCGGTCCCCTCTCCCTCTGGGAGAGGGCTAGGGTGAGGGGCTGTTGGAATTCAGATACAAAAACGCCCGACCTTCACAGGCCGGGCGTTTTGTTTTGCCCTGATAAATCAGGACTGACTGGTTGGCGTCGACGGGGTCGATGCAGCAGTCGGGGTGGCCGCCGGAGTCGGTGCTGCGGCGGAGTTGGACGCACTCACCGGAGCTGCCGGGGTGGCCGGTTTGGCTGCAGCAGGTGCGGCCGGTTTCGGCGCGGCCGGTTTTTTCACTGCCGGTTTCTTCGCCGCAGCGGGTTTCGCTGCTGGCTTGGCAGCCGGTTTGGCGGCAGCGGTTTTCGCAGCAGGCTTAGCGGCAGGTTTCGCTGCAGTTTTGGCCGCAGGTTTTGCTGCCGGTTTGGCGGCGGCTTTGGCAGCAACCGGTTTGGCTGCAGCTTTAGCAGCTGGCTTGGCCGCTGCGGTTTTTGCTGCAGGCTTGGCCGCTGCTTTTGCTGCGGGTTTAGCCGCCGCTTTGGCCAGTGGCTTGGCAGCGGATTTTGCCGCTGGTTTGGCCGCCGCAGTTTTCGCTGCCGGTTTTGCCGCAGCGGTTTTCGCCGCCACCGGCTGAGCTTTCAGACCGGTAAGTTTCTCGATCTGCCTGGTCAGTGTGTCGACCTTGCTGTTGAGCGCTTTGACTTCATTGCGGCTCGGTACACCCAGGCGCGAAATCGCGCTGTTCAGGCGCTTGTCGAAAGCCCCTTCCAGCTCGTCCCACTTGCCCAGTGCGCGATCTTTCACGCCGCTGATGCGCGACTTGGCCGAAGAAGCGGAATCCTTGGCGGCATCGACTTTCTTGCCGACTGCGGACTTGGTGAGCTTCTCGGCTTTCTCGCCGTCTTTGACCAATGCATCGAAGAGCTTGCTGCCGTCAGTGTCGATCTTCGAGTACACGCCTAAACCAGCCAGCCAGATTTTGCGGGAGTAGTCTTCGACTTTCCCGATCCACGAGCTGCCTTCTTTATCGGTGTTCTTTTTACCAGCCATCCCGTTCTCCTTAAGATTTACGCGCGACGCGTTCGAGCAATGCCGTCAGCTCATCGAGCTTAGCAGAGAGTGTCTCAACGTCATGTTTAGACGGAATGCCGATACGATTCAAGGCGCTTGCTACACGGGAGTCGAACGCCTTCTCGACCTTGTCGAGCTGAACTTCGACACGACCTTTGAAAGAACTCACTTCGCCCTTGGCTTCATCGATCTCGGCGTTGGCCGCTTCGAGTTTTTCGGTGACGGCTTTTTTGCCTTTCTTTTCAACAGTTTGACCAGCCTTGATCAGCTCTTGAAAGTAATCGCTGCCCTCTTGGCCGACCTTGGCGTAGGCACCCAGGCCTGCCAGCCAGATCTTGCGGGCATAGGATTTGACGTCGCTCAGAGCAGAAGTCGAAGCGTCGATTTTTTTCTTCAAAATAACTTTGGCCATGGTGCACCTCACGCGCAGAAGGTTTGAGGAACTGCCCGCAGGTTTGTCGGGCTCAGGCACAAAGTAGGTAGAAAAATTAGAAACGGCACCCTAACAACTGACATAAACAGCAGGGGCACTACAAGACCAATGTGGGAGCGGGCTTGCTCGCGAATGCGGTGTATCAGTCAATATCTGAGTCGACTGACACACCGCATTCGCGAGCAAGCCCGCTCCCACAAGGGATCGCATTGCAACCAGGAATCAGACCAAGGCTTTATCGAGGGCTTTCTCGATCTCGGCTTTGATCATGCCGCTCATGGCCGACATCATCAGGCCCAGTTCCACGTCGACCTTGATCGAATCGTCCGCCACATGTACCGCGCCTTTCACGCCCGAGCGTTTGAGGTTCAGGGTGTCGCCCGACCACTGCGGCTCCAGGCCGTATTGATCGGAGAGTTTCTGCGCCAGCTTGTCGGCCTTCTCGCGGGCGGCTTCCTTACCCAGGTTATGGGCACGCTCAACTGTGATTTTGGCCATTGCATGACTCCTGATTTATGAATAGGTATCGGTAAATCTTGACCGCCGCTGCGGCAAATCGTCCCGAAGGTTGCCCATCTTACCTTTAGCCATTCCAAGACAAAGCATGGCTTGGGGATTAGAATGTCGCGCATTCTCTTTTGGTGACAGCGATATGACTGATCAGCGCAAAGGCAGCGATGCCGAACCCACCACTCACTTCGGCTTCAAAAACGTTCCGGAAAGCCAGAAAGCGGAAAAAGTCGCTGAGGTTTTCCACTCGGTAGCCGCCAAGTACGACCTGATGAACGACCTTCTGTCGGGCGGCATGCACCGTCTGTGGAAGCGTTTCGCGATCGAACTGTCCGGCGTGCGCAGCGGCAACCGCGTGCTGGACATCGCCGGCGGCACCGGTGACCTGACCAAAAAGTTCTCGCACCTGGTTGGCCCGACCGGCCAAGTGGTGCTGGCCGACATCAACGAATCGATGCTCAAGGTCGGCCGTGACCGTCTGCTCGATCTGGGTGTGGCCGGCAACGTCGAATTCGTTCAGGCGGACGCGGAAAAACTGCCGTTCCCGGACAACCACTTCGACTGCGTGACCATCGCCTTCGGTCTGCGCAACGTGACGCATAAAGAAGACGCCTTGCGTTCGATGCTGCGCGTGCTCAAGCCCGGCGGTCGTTTGCTGGTGCTGGAATTTTCCAAGCCGACCAACGCGCTGATGTCGAAAGCCTACGACGCTTACTCGTTCGCCTTCATGCCGCTGATGGGCAAGCTGATCACCAACGATTCGGAAAGCTATCGCTACCTGGCCGAATCGATCCGCATGCACCCGAATCAGGAAACCCTGAAGTCAATGATGGTCGACGCCGGTTTCGACCGCGTGACCTATCACAACATGACCGCAGGCATCGTCGCCCTGCACCGCGGCATCAAGCCCTGATGTTGCTCACCGGGCTGCTCGCCAGCGTTGAACTCGGCCTCAACCGGGTGCTGCGTCTCGACAGCACGGCGCTGCCGCGACTGGCGCATTTGACCGGCAAGGTGATTGCCGTCGACTGCCGCAGCCCGGCGTTGCAACTGTTCATCCTGCCGAGCGATGAAGGTCTGATGCTGGCGTCCCATTGGGAAACCGGCGTCGACTGCACCCTGCGCGCGCCGGCCTCGAGCCTGATCAAACTGGCCGTGAGCAAAGACAAGACTGCGGTGTTGCACGCCCCGGAAGTCGAACTCGATGGCGACAGCGGCGTGCTGCTGGAGCTGGCCGGTGTGCTGCAGGATCTTGAGCTGGACTGGGAGTACGAACTCTCGCGCTGGCTCGGCCCGGTCGCCACGCAATTGGTCGGTGGCCACCTGCGCAGCCGTGCACGCTGGTATCAACAAGGATTTGCCAGCCTCAACCAGAACCTCGCCGAATACCTCGCCGAAGAATCGCGCACCCTCGTCGGGCAGCGCGAAGCCGAAGCGCGATTCAGCGAACTGGACCGGATCAAACTTGATCTGGAACGTCTCGAGGCGCGTTTCGAGCGCCTTTCCCGATCCCTCGACCCAAGCGATAACGCATGAAGCTGCTTGCCGTCCGCCGTCTGTTGCGCATCCAGCGCGTCGTGATTCGCTACCGCCTCGATGACCTGCTGTTCGATCTGCCGCTGCCCTGGTTCCTCCTGGCATTGCGCTTTGCGCTGCCGTGGCGCTGGCTGCCGCGCAAGCCACTGGAGCTGAACCGCGGTGCGCGCTTGCGTCTGGCGCTGCAGGATCTCGGGCCGATTTTCATCAAGTTCGGACAGATTCTCTCGACCCGCCGCGACTTGCTGCCGGAAGACATCGCCGATGAGCTGATGCTACTGCAGGATCGCGTGCCGCCGTTCGACTCGCAGCTGTCGATCAAGCTGATCGAAGAGCAACTGGGCAAGAAGATCAGCGACGTGTTCAGCCGCTTCGACGTCGAACCGCTGGCCTCGGCTTCGGTGGCGCAGGTGCATGCCGCGCAGCTGAAAACCGGCGAAGAAGTCGTGGTCAAGGTGATCCGCCCGGGCTTGAAACCGATCATCGCGCAGGACCTGGCGTGGCTGTTCATTCTTGCCCGCGCCGCCGAAAAGCTCTCGGCCGACGCGCGCCTGCTGCACCCGGTCGACGTCGTGCAGGACTACGAAAAAACCATCTACGACGAACTCGACCTGCTGCGCGAGGCGGCCAACGCCAGCCAGTTGAAGCGCAACTTCGAAGGTTCGCCGCTGCTCTACGTGCCGCAAGTCTATTGGGACTGGTGCCGGCCGAAAGTGCTGGTGATGGAGCGCATCTACGGCATTCAGGTCACCGATCTGGCCACCCTCGCCGATCAGCGCACCGACATGAAAATGCTCGCCGAGCGCGGTGTGGAAATCTTCTTTACTCAAGTGTTCCGCGACAGTTTTTTCCACGCCGACATGCACCCGGGCAACATCTTCGTCAGCACCGTCAACCCCTGGAGTCCGCAGTACATTGCGATCGACTGCGGCATCGTCGGCAGCCTGACCCCGGAAGACCAGGACTATCTGGCACGCAACCTGTTCGCGTTCTTCAAGCGTGACTACCGTCGCGTGGCGCAACTGCACATCGATTCGGGCTGGGTGCCGGCGGAAACCAAGCTCAATGAATTCGAAGCGGCGATCCGCACAGTCTGCGAACCGATTTTCGAAAAACCGTTAAAAGATATTTCATTTGGCCAGGTGCTGATGCGCCTGTTCCAGACCGCGCGGCGCTTCAACATGGAAGTGCAGCCGCAACTGGTGCTGCTGCAAAAGACCCTGCTGAACATCGAAGGCCTCGGTCGTCAGTTGTATCCGGATCTGGACCTGTGGAACACCGCGCAGCCGTTCCTCGAGCGCTGGATGCGCGAGCGCGTCAGCCCGAAAGCCTTGCTCGGCAACGTGCAGAGCCAGTTTGAACAGTTGCCGCACCTGGCCAACATGGCCCGCGATCTGCTCGAGCGCATGTCCCAGCCGCACGCCTACGATCCGCCACCACCATGGCATAAACGCAAGGACGACTGGTTCCTGCGCCTGCTCGGTTGTGCGCATCTGGCTGGCGGGGTGATCCTCGCTATCGGTGGCCCGCTAAACGAATTGGGGCATTGGCCGGCAGGAATCATGGTGGCCGTGGGCTTGTATCTGGTCGTTCGCCGATAGCCAGTTTCGTGATCGGCTGGCACACTGTTTCAATGCCTGAACCCGACTATTGAAGTGTGGGGTTCGCTGTCGGAGTCGAAAATGAACAACTGGCTGGACGAGATCAAATGGGACGCTGATGGCCTGGTGCCGGCGATTGCCCAGGATCACAAGACCGGACGCGTGCTGATGATGGCCTGGATGAACCGCGAGGCGCTCGAACTGACCGCTGCGGAAAACCGTGCAATCTACTGGTCACGTTCCCGTGGCAGACTGTGGCGCAAGGGCGAAGAGTCCGGCCACGTACAGACCCTGCATGAAATGCGTCTGGACTGTGACGCCGACGTGATCATCCTGATGGTTGAACAGATCGGCGACATCGCCTGCCATACCGGCCGTCAAAGCTGCTTTTACCGCGTTTTCGAAAACGGTGACTGGAAAACGGTCGATCCGATTCTGAAAGACCCGCACGCCATCTATTCCGCAGGACACAAACATGAGTGACACTCTGACCCGCCTGGCCGAAGTGCTCGAAGAGCGCAAAGGCGCAGCCGCCGACAGCTCGTATGTGGCCAGTCTGTATCACAAGGGCTTGAACAAGATTCTGGAGAAAGTCGGCGAAGAGTCGGTCGAAACCATTATTGCCGCCAAAGACGCCGCCATCAGCGGCGACTGCAGCGATGTGATCTACGAAACCGCCGACCTGTGGTTCCACAGCATGGTCATGCTCGCCCAACTGGGGCAGCATCCGCAGGCTGTGCTGGATGAACTGGATCGTCGCTTTGGCCTGTCCGGACACGTCGAGAAAGCCTCGCGTCCGTCCGCCTGAACAATTTCTAGAGAGGAACAGCAACATGGGCATTTTTGACTGGAAACACTGGATCGTCATTCTGGTAGTCGTGGTGCTGGTGTTCGGCACCAAGAAACTGAAAAACCTCGGCACCGACGTTGGCGAATCGATCAAGGGCTTCCGCAAAGCCATGAACGACGACGAAAAGCCCGCCGCTGATCCAACCGTGACGCCTGCACAGCCAGTGCCACCGGTGCAGCCGCAAGCCACCGCTCAGGCCAACCCGCCGCACACCATCGACGTGCAGGCGCAGAAAGTCGAAGAGCCGATCCGCAAAGACGTGTGAGCACTGACTAATGTTTGGTATCAGCTTCTCTGAACTGCTGCTCGTCGGCCTCGTCGCCCTGCTGGTGCTGGGCCCCGAGCGTCTGCCGGGCGCTGCGCGTACCGCCGGCCTTTGGGTCGGACGGCTGAAGCGCAGCTTCAACGCGATCAAACAGGAAGTTGAACGTGAAATCGGTGCCGACGAAATTCGTCGGCAACTGCACAACGAGCACATTCTGTCGCTTGAGCAGGAGGCGCGGAAGATTTTCAGCCCGGTTCAGCAAGAGCCGACGCCGGTTGAAGTCGAACATGTCGGGCAGCAGACGATTCATGCGCCGACTACACCTGTTGCGCCTGCTCCGACACCTGCACCTGCTGCCGCTGTAGCGCCGGCAGAACCAGTGCCAGCGCCTGCAGAAGCCTCGGTCGAACACGTAGCCCCAACCGCCGCGCCGATCCAACCAGCGCCTCACGACCCAACATTGCCGCCGCGAGCCCCATGAGCGATCTCCCCGAAAACGACCAGCACATGCCGCTGGTTTCGCACCTCACCGAGTTGCGCACCCGCCTGCTGCGTTGCGTGGCGGCGATCTTCATCATCTTCGCCGGGCTGTTCGCCTTCACCCAGCAGATCTACACCTTCGTCTCGACGCCGCTGCGCCAGTACCTGCCGGTCGGCGCGACGATGATCGCCACCGATGTGTCGTCGCCGTTCCTGACACCGCTGAAGCTGACGATGATGGTCTCGCTGTTCCTCGCGATCCCGGTGATCCTGCATCAGATCTGGGGCTTTATCGCACCGGGTCTGTACAAACATGAGAAACGCATTGCGGTGCCGCTGCTGGTATCCAGCATCCTGTTGTTCTACACCGGCATGGCGTTCGCCTATTACTTCGTGTTCCCGCTGATCTTCAAGTTCTTCGCTGCGGCCACCCCGGCCGGCGTGGAAATGATGACCGACATCGCCAGTTACCTCGATTTCGTCATGACGCTGTTCTTCGCCTTCGGCGTAGCGTTCGAGATCCCGGTGGCCGTGGTGCTGCTGGTGTGGATTGGCGTGGTCGACGTGGCTTACCTGAAGAAGATCCGCCCGTACGTGATCATCGGCTGCTTCGTGGTTGGCATGATCCTCACCCCGCCGGACATCTTCTCGCAGACCCTGCTGGCCGTGCCGATGTGGATGCTGTTTGAAATCGGCATTCTGTTCGGTGGCTTGATCAGCAAGCGCGAACGCCCGGACGAGAACCCGGCCGACGACCACAACGACCAGCCGCCAGCGACCCAGGCATGAACCTGCTGTTGCTTGAAGAAGCCGATTTCATCGCGGCCGACCGCGTGATCCTGCGTGATCGACGCCTGACGCACATGCAGGAAGTCCACCGCTCGGAAGTCGGTGACAGCCTGCGCGTCGGCCGCATCAATGGGCTGATGGGTTCGGCCGAGCTGCTGCGCCTCGAAGCGGGTGAAGCCGAGCTGCGCGTCAGCCTCGATCAGCCGCCTCCGGCCAAATTGCCGTTGACCCTTGTGCTTGCGCTGCCGCGTCCGAAAATGCTCCGCCGGGTGTTTCAGACTGTGGCAACCATGGGCGTGTCGAAGGTGATCCTGGTCAACAGCTATCGGGTCGAGAAGAGTTTCTGGCAGACGCCGTTTCTTGAGCCTGGCGCGATTCGCGAAAACCTGATCCTCGGCCTCGAACAGGCTCGCGATACCGTGCTGCCGGAAGTCATCATCGAAAAGCGCTTCAAGCCATTCGTTGAAGACCGGCTGCCGGCGATTACCGACGGCACCCTCGGACTGGTTGGCCACCCCGGCAACTTCCCACCGTGCCCGCGCGCACTCAGCGAACCGGTGACGCTGGCCATTGGTCCCGAAGGCGGCTGGATTCCTTACGAAATCGATCTGCTGGCCAAGTCCGGCCTGCAACCGGTGCAACTCGGCGAGCGCATCCTGCGTGTCGAAACCGCCGTCACCGCCCTCCTCGCCCGGCTCTTCTGATTCCGCGCACCAGATAAATGGCGTTACAGATTGCCATCACCCGGCCGATACCCTCCCCATAAGTCCAATTAGTGGTCCGAAGGGAGTGGTCGCATGTACCGTTGGTTAGCCGAGAGTCTTGGAAACGTCAGCGTCAAACGCAAGCTGGGCATCGGTTTCGGCCTGGTGCTGTTGCTGACACTGTTGATCACCTTCACCGGCTGGACCGGCATGAGCGGTATTATCAGCCGCGGTGACAAACTCGGCTTTATCTCCAGCCTCAACGAGCTGACCAAGGACTTGCGCCTGGCGCGCATGGACTACGACATGCGTCGCGGCGAACAAGGCCCGGGCGCGGTCAATGAACTCCTGAGCAAACTCGACAGCGGCCTGCAGTCGGCACGCGGCATGATCGAGCAGCCGGCCGATGTGGCGATGGTCGATCAGCAATTGGCCGCCGTGGCCGAATACAAGCGTGCCTTCGGCGAAATGACCCAGGCCACCGTGCAGCGTGAGGACGCACGCAGCAAGCTTGGCGCGAACGCCGACAATGCCGTGGCCAAAGTCGCTGACGTCGAGAGCGCCCTCCTGCAAGGCGAGAGCGTCGCGCAATACAACGCCGTGATCGAACTGAGCAAACTGCTGCAGCAAGCGCGTTATCAAGTGCGCGGCTACACCTACAGCGGCAAGGCCGATGCCGAGCAACCTGCCCTGACCGCGATCGACAATGCCCTGAAAAACCTCGAAAGCCTGCCGTCCCGCGTTCCGGAGCAGCACATCGCCAACCTGCAGCAAGCCACCGACTCGCTCAAGGCCTACCGTGCAGCCGTGGCGCAATTCCGTGATTCTCAAGTAAAAAACGCTGCAGCACTGGCCAACATGTCTGCTCAGGGCGACATTTTGATCGCTGTCAGCAAGAAACTGACCGAATCGCAGACCGTGGTTCGCGACACTGACGCAGCACGAGCCAAGAACCTGCTGCTGATCGCCACCGCGCTCGCCGTCGCGTTCGGCCTGCTGGCCGCCTGGGCGATTACCCGGCAGATCATCATCCCCCTGAACCAGACCCTGAAAGTCGCCGAGCGCGTAGCCGCTGGCGACCTGACCCACAACCTGGTCTCGCTGCGTCGGGACGAACTCGGTCAACTGCAACGCTCGATGCAAAGCATGACCCAAGGCCTGCGTGAACTGGTCGGCGGGATCAGCGATGGCGTCACCCAAATTGCCAGCGCCGCCGAAGAACTCTCGGCGGTGACCGAGCAGACCAGCGCCGGGGTCAACAATCAGAAAATCGAGACCGATCAGGTCGCGACCGCCATGAACGAAATGGCCGCCACTGTGCAGGAAGTCGCGCGTAACGCCGAGGAAGCTTCCGAAGCCGCCGTCGCTGCCGACCAGCAAGCCCGCGAAGGCGACAAAGTGGTGGGCGAAGCGATCGCGCAGATCGAGCGTCTGGCCGCTGAAGTCGGTCACTCCACCGAAGCCATGGGCGAACTCAAGCGCGAAAGCGACAAGATCGGCAGCGTCCTCGACGTGATCAAATCCGTGGCCCAGCAAACCAACCTGCTGGCCCTCAACGCCGCCATCGAGGCCGCGCGCGCCGGTGAAGCCGGGCGTGGTTTTGCCGTGGTCGCCGATGAAGTGCGCAGCCTCGCGCAACGTACGCAGAAGTCCACCGAAGAAATCGAAGAGCTGATCGTCGGCCTGCAGAACGGCACCCAACAAGTGGCGACGATCATGGACAACAGCCGCACCCTGACCGACAGCAGCGTCGAGTTGACCCGTCGGGCCGGTGGCTCACTGGAAAGCATCACCCGCACCGTGTCTGCGATTCAAGCAATGAACCAGCAGATCGCCGCAGCGGCCGAACAGCAGAGCGCGGTGGCGGAAGAGATCAACCGCAGCGTGCTGAATGTGCGGGATGTGTCGGATCAGACGTCGGCGGCAAGTGAAGAGACGGCGGCTTCCAGCGTTGAGCTGGCGCGGCTGGGCACGCATCTGCAGATGCTGGTCGGTCGATTCAAGGTTTGAGGTGATTGATCTGCCTCGGTTCGCTGTGGACCGAGGTGATGCATTTCGCGAGCAAGCCCGCTCCCACAGTTGACCGAGTTGTCCAAGCGGACACGGTCTAATGTGGGAGCGGGCTTGCTCGCGAAAGCGGCAGGTCAGACGCTGAAATTACAAGACCTGACGCAGAAAGGCCTGCGCACGCGGATCCTTCGGTGCATCGAAAAACTCGGCCGGCGCAGCATCTTCCAGCAACTTGCCGTGATCGAAGAACAACACCCGATCCGCCACTTCCCGGGCGAAACCCATTTCGTGGGTGACGCAAACCATGGTCATGCCTTCCACGGCGAGGTTCTTCATCACGTCCAGTACTTCGCCGACCATTTCCGGGTCGAGGGCCGAGGTCGGCTCATCGAACAACATCACCTTCGGCTCCATCGCCAACGCCCGGGCAATCGCCACGCGCTGTTGCTGACCGCCGGACAGGCGCGACGGAAATTCGTTGGCCTTCTGTGCAATGCCGACCTTCTGCAGCAATTCCATCGCCTTGGCTTCGCGCTCTTTCTTGCCGCGCTTGCGCACGACTTTCTGCGCCAGACAAAGGTTTTCCAGCACGGTCATGTGCGGGAACAGGTTGAAATGCTGGAACACCATGCCGACTTCGCGGCGGTAGGCGTTGACGTCGGTTTTCGGGTCGGCCAGTTGCAGGCCGTCGATGCTCACCGAGCCGGAATCGAATTCTTCCAGGCCATTGAGGCAACGCAGGAAGGTCGACTTGCCGGAACCCGACGGCCCGATCACCACCAGCACTTCGCCCCTGGCCACCGTGGTGCTGACGCTATCCACCGCGCGCACCACTTGCCCACGGGTGTCGAAGACTTTTACCAGATCGCGGACTTCAATCACTTTGCGCGAGCCTCCGCTCAAGCCGGCCGGCGATTTTCGACAGCGGCAGGTTGATCAACAGGTACAGGCCGGCAACGCAGAACAGGATCTCGAACGGCGAGAACGAGGTAGTGATGACTTCACGGCCGCTTTTCAGCAACTCGGTGATGGCGATCACCGACACCAGCGAGGTGTCCTTGACCAGACTGATGAACTGCCCGGCCAGCGGCGGCAGCACGCGTTTGAACGCTTGTGGCAGCACCACATGGCGCATCGACTGACCGGCACTCAGACCGAGCGAGCGCGCCGCCTCGTTCTGGCCACGGGCGATCGATTGCACGCCGGAGCGGATGATCTCCGCCACGTAGGCGCCGGTGAACAGCGACAGTGCGGCGATCCCGGCAAATTCACGGGACAGGTTCATCACCGTGCCGATGAAGAAGTAGAAAATGAAGATCTGCACCAGCAACGGCGTACCGCGCACCAGTTCGACGTAGATGGTCGAGAGGTCACGCAGGGTCGGGTTGCTCGACAAACGGCACAGGCCGGTAACCAGACCGATCAGCAACCCCAGAATCCCGGACACTACTGACAGCCAAAGCGTCGTCCACAGGCCCCACAACAGCGGTCCTGCCGCCCAATGGCGAGTGACGCCCACGACGTCGCCTTCGGCCACATCGTCGCCCTGAGCGAATTGCAGGCTGTTCTCGTCGACGGTCAGATGCTGTTCGTCACCGGCGTCGTTGCGCAGGGTGACTTGTGCGCTGCTGCCCTTGCGCACGAGTTCTGTGACGGTGGAGATGTCCGTGGCACGCTGGGTTTCCTCGGCCTGATAGGCAAAGTACTGCGGCACGCGGTTCCAGCGCCATTCGTAGGACATCAGCGACGTCGCGTAATACAACGCGCCCGCCAGGCCGACCAGCACCAGCACGGTGAGGACGTGCCAGGGCCATTGGGCTTTTTTCTGTTTCATTGCAGGTTCCGGATTTTGTGTTGCTCTGGAGGGCCCCTTCGCGAGCAAGCTCGCTCCCACATTGGAATGCATTCCTCTGTGGGAGCGAGCTTGCTCGCGAATGGGGCGACTCGGTCTATATGACCGGGCTTATTCCATGTCCTTGAGCCACTCGGTGCTCTTGAACCACTTGTCATGGATGCGATCGTAAGTGCCGTCTTCGTGGATCTGGTGCAAGAAGTTGTTGATGAAGTTCAGGCTGTCGTAATCGCCCTTCTTCAGACCGAACGCCAGCGGCTCGTAAGTGAACGGCTTGTCGAGGAATACCAGTTTGCCGGCGCCGACCTTGTTTACCGCAACGACGTTGTACGGCGCGTCGTAAATGAACGCGTCGGCCTTGCCGTTGACCACGTCGAGCACGGCTTCCTGCTCGTTGTCGTAGCCGTGGTACTTGGCTTTGGAGATCAGCTTTTTGGCAACCATCTCGCCGGTGGTGCCAAGCTTGGAAGTAATGCGGTAGTCGGCAGTGTTCAGGTCTTTATAGGACTTGATGGTGCCTTCCAGCTCCTTGCGTATCAGCAGGGTCTGGCCAACGACGATGAACGGTTCGCTGAAGTTCAGGCGCAGGTTGCGTTCCTGGGTCAGAGTCATGCCACTGCCGATCATGTCGAACTTGTCAGTCATCAGCGCCGGGATGATACCGTCGTAAGCGGTGGAAACCAGTTCCAGCTTGACGCCCATGGCCTTGGACATGGCTTTGAGAATGTCGACTTCGAAGCCGATGATTTCGCCGCGCTTGTTGGTCATTTCGAACGGCATGTAGGTCGGATCCATACCGACTTTCAACGTGCCGCGCTTGACCGCGTCATCGATTGCGCCAGCCTGTGCCGCATTGACTGCAACCAGTGCCGTGACGCCGACCAGCAGCATCGACAGATACTTCTTCATCTTCAAGTCCCCAAAACCATTGCGTGTGCGGCGCGAAAACCAACAATGACGGGCAAAAAAGCCCGGGTGCGCCAATTCGGGGACGGATGCTAACGCACTCGTTTTTTTGCACAAGGTTTAATGGACGATTTGTTTAACAATCAAGAGCTACCCCCTCACCCCAACCCTCTCCCCCAAGGGGGCGAGGGGGAAAGGGAGCAGATCGGGGAATATTCAAAACTTGAGTTCGACTCGATATCTCAGGTCGGTGTAACTCGAACATCCAACTCGGTCGGTCCCCTCTCCCTCGGGGAGAGGGCTAGGGTGAGGGGCTTTTCAGCAGGCAAAAAAAACCCCGCAACATCGCGGGGTTTCTTTATCAGGCCGGCTGAGTCTGCAGACTCACCGGTCGCAGCGGCAGCAACGGCGCATGCGGATCAGCTTTCACCGAAGCCCGCCAGGCATCCAGCCACTCGGCGTGACCTTCGGCCCAGACCTGCTCATGCAAACGTGCCAACGCCACAGGGTCGCTCAGCAGTTGCAGGCGATCATGGTTGTTCAGCCCGCCCGGGCCAACCTTGATCGCGTGACGTACACGCTCCTGACGCAGCCACTCGATCGGCTCGGCCTGACCATGACGCGAAGTCGCCAGCGAACACGCCAAAGCGTTCTGCTGTGGATCGACCACGGCGCGGACGAAGCCGTCGTTCAGCGCGTGATAACGGTTTTCGTGAGTGTACTGATCGGTCGCCAGCAGCGCCTGCGGCGGATTGTATTCCTCAGGGATGAGGAACAGGCTCTCGTCACGGGATTTGAGGCCCAGACCGACACGACTGGAGATCACCGACACCGGGATCGACAGCATCAGCGAACCGACGATCGGCACCAGCCACCAGAGAAAGCTCGGGTTGAGCCAGATCACCAGCAGCGCCCAGCAGAAGCCCAGCAGGGTCTGCGGACCGTGGCGTTTGACCGCCTCGCTCCATGGCGTCGAGTCGTCGTCACGCTGCGGCGAGTTCCAGGTCGCGGCCCAGCCGAGGAACGCGGCGAGGACGAAACGGGTGTGGAAAATCATCCGCACCGGCGCCAGCAGCATGGAGAACAACATCTCCAGCAGCATCGACAGGGTCACCTTGAACTTGCCGCCGAACTCTTTCGCGCCCTTGGCCCAAATCAGGATGATGCTCAACAGCTTCGGCAGGAACAGCAGCACGATGGTGGTGGAAAACAGCGCAATCGCCTTGTCCGGGTGCCATTGTGGCCACAGCGGATAGAGCTGACGCGGTTCCAGGAAGTACTGCGGCTCCATCAGCGTGTTCACCGCCAGCAGCGCGGTCGACAGCACCAGGAAGAAGAACCACAACGGCGCCGACAGGTACGACATCACGCCGGTGAGGAACACCGCACGGTGCACCGGGTGCATGCCTTTGACCAGGAACAGACGGAAGTTCATCAGGTTACCGTGGCACCAGCGACGGTCACGCTTGAGTTCGTCGAGCAGGTTCGGCGGCAGTTCTTCGTAGCTGCCCGGCAGGTCGTAGGCAATCCACACGCCCCAACCGGCACGGCGCATCAGCGCGGCTTCAACGAAGTCGTGGGACAGGATCGCACCGGAAAATGCACCTTTACCCGGCAACGGCGCCAGGGCGCAGTGGTCGATGAACGGCTTCATGCGGATGATCGCGTTGTGACCCCAGTAGTGGGATTCACCCAACTGCCAGAAGTGCAGACCGGCGGTAAACAGCGGGCCGTACACGCGGGTGGCAAACTGCTGCATGCGCGCATACAGGGTGTCCATGCCCGACGCACGCGGCGCGGTCTGGATGATCCCGGCGTCCGGCGTGGCTTCCATCAAGCGCACCAGACTGGTCAGGCACTCGCCGCTCATCACCGAGTCAGCGTCGAGCACGACCATGTACTTGTAGTCACCGCCCCAGCGACGGCAGAAGTCGTCGAGGTTACCGCTCTTGCGCTTCACGCGACGGCGTCGACGGCGGTAGAAGATCTTGCCGAAGCCTTTGGCTTCGCGGCAGACGTCCAGCCAGGCCTGTTGCTCGGCCACGCAAATGTCGGTGTCGTTACTGTCGCTGAGGACGAAGAAGTCAAAGCGATCCAGATCACCGGTGGCCGCAACCGATTCGAACGTCGCCCGCAGACCGGCGAATACGCGCGGTACGTCTTCGTTGCAGATCGGCATCACCAGCGCGGTACGCGCGTCTTTGGCAATCGGCTCGTTGCCGGCGCTTTTGCCGGAGATACGGTATTTATCATGACCGGTGAGCAACTCGAGGAAGCCCATCAACGCGGTCCAGAAACCGGCCGAAACCCAGCAGAACAGAATCCCGAACAGAATCAGGATGCTGGTTTGCAGCGCATACGGCAGCACTTGCGTGGCGGTTTGCAGCAGCGGCTGATGCAGGACTTCTTCGAGATCGACGAACGACCAGCCCTGATACGGCATGATGCCCTTCATGTACCAGCCGGCGACGATGGTCTGGCCGAGCATCAACAGCAACAGAATGTAGCGACGGATCGAACCGACGGTGCGCCAGCGCGCGGCCGGCAAGACATTTTCGTCCTTCGGCGGCTGCGGCGGGTTGGTGCGCCCGGTCATACGGCGCCAGCCACGCACCAGAATATTGGTGCGCCATGGCTCCGGCACGACTTTGGTCCGACGGATCGGTGGCGTCGCCTTCATGCTGACGCGGCCGCTGGCGTCGAGCACCAGCATCTCCGCGTCTTCAAGCTCTTCAGCGGTGCTGAGGATCAGACGCTTGCCCACCGAAGCCTGGGCGGCTTCGGCAGGGGCGTCGAATGTCGGCGACGACAGGCGTTGATGCAGCTCGCTGAACGACTGGCAGCCCGCGAGTTCCGCGCGCTGCTCGTCGGTCATCGGCAGATGCGCCAGATACTCGGACAGAGTTTCTGGCTGTACTTGAGAGTTACTCATCGGCAGGCAACTGATAGCTCCAGGTCTCGGTCAGGACTTCTTCAGTCGGTGCCGATTCCGGTGTGGCTGGGGCCGCGTCCGCAGCAACTGGCTGCTTGGCGTCTTTGTTGGCCTTGTCCTTGGCATCTGCAGCTGGCTTGGCGTCGGCCTGTTTGGCCTCGGCGGCCTTGGCTTCCTTGTCGACTTTCTCTTGTTGCTTGGCGGCAACCTTGTCGGCCTTGGCAACGGACGAGTTGGACGCCGGCACCGATTTCGCCAGATCAGCAGTGACCACAGGCTGTACCAGCGCAGCACGCATCTCGGTCGACTTGCTCGCGTCTTTGATTTTCATGCGCAAGGTCAAGCGCCAGCCTTTGGTTTCCGGGTTGTAGCGCACGCTGTTTTCAACCAGTTCGGCGTTGTCGCCAACACTGACCTGACTGCGCACGTCGGCATCCGGGGTCAGCGCGGCCAGCGATGGACCTTCGAAGTCGACGAGATAGGCAACACTGCCGTCCGGCTGACGGATCAGGTTCGATTGCTTGACGTCACCGGTCGAACGCAGAGTCTGCGAAACCCAGGCGCTGTCCGGCGCGTGAATCGCCGCTTCGTCCATGGTCCAGTGCATGCGGTAGGCGAAGTCCAGTGGCTGGCCCGGCTCCGGCATTTTTTCCGGGCTCCAGAACGCAACGATGTTGTCGTTGGTTTCGTCGGCGGTCGGAATCTCTACCAGATCAACGGTGCCCTTGCCCCACTCGCCCTTCGGCTCGATCCAGGCGCTTGGGCGCTTGTCGTAGCGGTCGTCGAGGTCTTCATAGTGGCTGAAGTCGCGGCCACGTTGCAGCAGACCGAAACCACGCGGGTTCTCGACGCTGAAGTTGCTCACGGCCAGGTGTTTCGGGTTGTTCAGTGGACGCCAGATCCACTCGCCATTGCCGGCATGGATCGACAGACCGCTGGAGTCGTGCAGTTCACGACGGTAGTTGAGGACTTTCGACGGCTGGTTGGCGCCGAACAGGAACATGCTGGTCAGCGGCGCGATGCCCAGTTTGCCGACCTTGTCACGCAAGAACATCTGCGCCTTGACGTCGACGATGGTATCGCTACCCGGACGCAGGATCAGACGGTAAGCACCGGTAGCGCGCGGCGAATCCAGCAAGGCGAAGATCACCAGGTGCTTGTCGCCCGGTTTCGGCTGTTGAATCCAGAACTCGCGGAAACGCGGGAATTCTTCGCCCGACGGCAGCGCGGTATCAATCGCCAGACCACGCGCCGAGAGGCCGTAGGTGTGGCCCTTGCCGACAACGCGGAAGTAACTCGCGCCGAGCATGGTCATGATTTCGTCTTGCTTGTCGGCCTTGTTGATCGGGTACAGCACACGGAAACCGGCATAACCCAGTTGTTCGGTGGCTTTCGGATCGAATTTCAGGTCGCCGAAATCGAAGCGGGTCGGATCGTATTTGATCTCTTCGACGGTGTTCGCCGTGATTTCGTTGATTTTCACCGGTGTATCGAAGTGCATACCCTGGTGATAGAAAGACAGTTTGAACGGAGTCTTCTGATCAGCCCACTCAGCCTTTTCGGTGAGGAAGCGGATTTTCTGATAGTCCGCGAACTTCATGTCGCGGAATTCGTTCGGCAGGTTGCTGCGCGGGGCTTCGAACTTCTGCCCGGCCAGTTCTTTAGCCTTCGCCGATACATCGTCAAGATTGAACGCCCAAAGCTGACCGGCGCTGAGCAGGCACAGGAGCGCCGAACCCGCTACCAGGGCACTTCGCATGCGTTTGGCAGACATTTTTGCTGCATTACAGGGACTAACAATCACGAGCAACCCTCGCCGAAAACAGATCAAAAAACCAACGGCCAGATGAAGTGCCTGTGAGGCTTTCGGCAGTGAAAAACCGACCTTCCAGAGCACCCTTGCCAAGTTGGCGAGCATTGTTCCGACTCCGCTGGGGCAAAATGATTCCCCAATCGGATCCAGACAAGTCTCTACCTAAGTCAAAAATGAATCAGCGAACGCTGATCCCAGTGCGCGCGATTATCTAGTAGCCCGCATGACAACGCATCAGGGGTAACAAAGTATTTATCGCGAAAACACCCTAAAAACGCTCGAAATTTCCCAAAAAAGGTGTTTCAAGCGCTTTCAGGTCTGTAACAAAAAGGTAACCGGGCCATCGTTGACCAAATGCACCTGCATATCGGCGCCGAATCTACCTGATGCCACAGTGCCATGCACCTGTTTCGCACTGCTCAATAGATAGTCGAACAATTCCTCGCCCAAGGCTGGCGGCGCGGCCGTCGAAAAGCTCGGGCGCAACCCGCTTTTGGTGTCGGCCGCGAGGGTGAACTGCGAGACCAGCAGCAACCCACCGCCGACATCGGCGAGGGACAAGTTCATCTTGCCCTCCGCGTCACTGAATACCCGATAGTTAAGCAGTTTATGCAGAAGTTTGTCGGCGCTGGTACGCGTGTCGTCGGGTTCTACTGCCACCAGCACCAGCAAACCGTGATCGACCGCGCCTACCACCTCGCCCGCAACTTCAACCCGCGCACCGCGTACGCGCTGTAACAGCCCCTTCATGCTTCTTCAGGCGGCAGGTCGAGCAAGCGCCGGGCCATTTTGCCCGCTGCGCGCACCAAGGCATCGGTGATGCCCGGTTCAGACGCGGCGTGGCCGGCATCGCGAATCACCTGCAGTTCGCTGTTCGGCCAGGCCTGGTGCAGTTCCCAAGCGTTGTCGAGCGGGCAGATCACGTCGTAACGACCGTGAATGATCACACCCGGCAAATGGGCGATCTTGCCCATGTCGCGAATCAGCTGGTTCGGTTCGAGGAAGGCATTGTTGGTGAAGTAATGGCATTCGATCCGCGCAATCGACAGTGCGCGCTGTGGTTCGGAGAAGCGATCGACCACCAACGGGTTCGGCCGCAGCGTCGCGGTGCGCCCTTCCCAGGTCGACCAGGCTTTCGCCGCGTGCATCTGGGCGATCTGGTCGTTGCCGGTCAGGCGTTTGTGGAAAGCGCTGAGCAGGTCGTCGCGCTCGTCCAGCGGAATCGGCGCGATGTAGTCCTGCCAGTAATCAGGAAACAGACGGCTGGCGCCAGCCTGATAGAACCACTCGATCTCCTGCGGGCGGCAGAGAAAGATCCCGCGCAGGATCAAACCGTGAACACGCTCAGGGTGGGTTTGCGCGTAAGCCAGCGCCAGAGTCGAGCCCCACGACCCGCCGAACAGCACCCATTTGTCGATACCCAGGTGTTTGCGGATGCGCTCAAGGTCGGCGACCAGATCCCAGGTGGTGTTGTTTTCCAGGCTGGCGTGCGGTGTGGAGCGACCGCAGCCACGCTGGTCGAAGGTGACGATGCGGTACAGGTTCGGATCGAAGTAGCGACGGCTCTGCGCGTCGCAACCGGCGCCGGGGCCGCCGTGGATGAACACAACCGGCAAACCCTCCGGTGAACCGCTCTCGTCGACGTACAGCGTATGGGTGTCATCGACAGCCAGATCGTGCCGGGCGTGAGGTTTGATCTGCGGAAACAAAGTCTGCATTGCGCGCTCCGTAAGGGGTCGAGGTCATCCCTGGGGGGACTTGTATTATTCTGCCGTTGGGCATCATAAACCCGATTTACGTCAATGAGCATGCTCGCTCGCTGTCACAGCTTGTCAGACACGGACCTCAGCGAGCGTTCGCAGGTTTATCAGCTTGTAGTGCAGAGACTGCGCGGCGCCTTGCCCCAGCATCAGCCCTCCCTGAAGAGCTATTCGAGGATCGCGAAAACGCAGCCACCCTGACTTTTGTTGCGGCAAATATAAGTCTGCAAGCCAGTACCGGACGCTGGCTGAAGCTTCCAGTTTTGCAGATCGAGCAATTTCACTGCCAGATCGGGACGAACCTCCGGCCGGTAATACAAGTCAAGTTTCTCTCCGGAGCGGGTGGAATACATGCAGCGCCCCAGGACACCACGATTGACCCCTTCAGCCTCTGCCGAATAAAAAACAGCACCATTGAAAGATTTCGCCGGTTCGACAGAAAAACCGTCCGCCCCCTTCGATCTGACAGCCGAAGCAGTGCCCACCCATTGCCCTTGGTGGCTGACCGTTGTGGCTGAGTAGACTCCGCGGGCGTTCTTGATATTTTCGGGCCTTGGGCAGTGATCGATTTCAAGTGCCAGGACGTTTACCGTCAGTAGACATAGGGGCAGGGCTAGCGCAAATCGCAACTTCATTATCAGTTCTCCAAAAATCAATCTGCCGGAAGAGGCAGGTTTCGAAGAGACGATAATTCTTTGGTGGTTGCGGAAGTGGTAGTAAGGGTCGGCGTTTGCTGTAGTCCCGTTCCTCATTTAGCAGTTGAATAATGACCGCGTTACTACACGCGATCATTACGCATTTGGATCAGTAGGTGCCTTTCCCCCAATTTAGCAGGCCTTGCAGCAGCTCTTTAAGCACCACCTGCGTAGGCTCCGCCAGATCCGCGCGATAGCGGAACGGTTCGAACTCTTCCATGTAGGTGCACTGGCCCAGTTCCAGTTGCACGGCGTGAATGTTCTCGGCCGGGTTGCCGTAATGGCGGGTGATATGGCCGCCCTTGAAACGTCCGTTCAGCACATGGCTGTAATTGGCATGACCGGCGCAGATCGCTTCCAGTTGCCCCGCCAGTTGCGGATCACAACTGGCACCGTTGAAGGTGCCAAGGTTGAAGTCCGGCAGCTTGCCGTCGAACAGGTGCGGAATGATCGAGCGGATCGAGTGCGCGTCGAACAGCAACGCGTAACCGAACTCGGCCTTCAACCGTGCCAACTCTTCCTGAAGCGTGCGGTGGTAAGGCGTCCAGATCTGTTGCAGGTAAGTTGCGCGTTCTTCTTTCGACGGCTCATGGCCTTCGCGGAACAACGGGATGCCATCGAACAGCGTTGCCGGATACAGCCCGGTGGTGGCGCCGGCGTACAGCGGTTTGTCGTCGGACGGACGATTCAGGTCGATCACAAAACGCGAGTACTCGGCCGCCAAGGTGCTGGCACCGAGGTCTTCAGCAAAATCGTAGAGCTGCGGGATGTGCCAATCGGTGTCCGGCAGGCTTTTCGCGTCGGGAATCAACCCGGCTTCCACCGCTGGGGTCAGGCGCACGCCGGCGTGGGGCATGCTGATCAGCAGCGGTACGCGACCTTGTTTGAAACTCAGAACCTTATCCACAACCGCTCTCCTACAGACTTGATTCGACGCCGTGACGCACGACGCGTTTATCCAGATCACCACCGAGCCAATAGGCCAGATCTGCTGGGCGATCGATGTGCCAGGCAACGAAATCGGCGACCTTGCCGACTTCGAGCGAACCGTGGGTGTCGGCCATGCCCAGCGCCTGCGCGGCGTGAATCGTCGCACCGGCCAGGGCCTCTTCGGGGGTCATGCGGAAGCAGGTGCAGGCCATGTTCAGCATCAGCCGCAACGACAGCGCCGGCGAGGTGCCGGGGTTGAGGTCGCTGGCGATGGCGATTTTCACTTTGTGCTTGCGCAGGGCGCCCATCGGCGGCAACTGGGTTTCGCGCAGGAAGTAAAAGGCGCCCGGCAGCAGCACCGCGACGGTGTCGGCTGCGGCCATGGCGATGGCGTCGGCCTCGTCCATGAATTCCAGGTGATCGGCGGACAATGCCCTATAGCGCGCAGCGAGGCTGGAGCCGTGCAGCGACGACAGCTGTTCGGCGTGCAGCTTCACTGGCAGGCCGAGTTTTTGCGCGGCGATGAACACACGCTCGACCTGCTCCGGCGAGAACGCCAGGTATTCGCAGAAGGCATCCACGGCGTCGACCAGGCCTTCGGCGGCCAGCGCTGGCAGCATCTGAGTGCAAATCAGATCGATGTAATCGTCGGCGCGATCCTTGTATTCCGGTGGCAACGCGTGTGCAGCAAGGCAGGTGCTGCGCACACTGATCGGCAGCTCTTTCTGCAGACGGCGGATGACTCGAAGGATCTTGCGCTCGCTGGTCAGATCGAGACCGTAACCGGACTTCATTTCGACCGTGGTCACGCCGTCGCGCATCAGGCTTTTCAGGCGTTTCGCGGCGCTGGCGAACAACTCGTCCTCAGTGGCCTCGCGAGTGGCGCGCACGGTGCTGGCGATGCCGCCGCCCTGCGCAGCGATCTCGGCGTAGCTGACGCCTTGCAGGCGTTTTTCGAATTCGCCACTGCGGTTGCCACCGAACACGGTGTGGGTGTGGCAATCGATCAGGCCGGGAGTGACCCATGCGCCTTGCAGGTCATTGACCGCCGGATATTCGCCGGACGGCAATTGAGTGCGCGGGCCGATCCACTCGATGTGCGCACCGGACGTCACGATGGCCGCATCCTCGATGATCGAGTAGACGCCTTGCGCCATGGTTGCGACGTGGCAGTGTTGCCAGAGGGTTTTCACTGTTGGCCTCCGTTTGGGCTGGTTTGGTGGTTGGCCTTCAAAAGCCCCTCACCCTAGCCCTCTCCCGGAGGGAGAGGGGACTGACCGGGTTGTTCTGTCGAGGTACATCGACCTGAACGTCTTGAGCTGAACTCAAGTTTCGGAAAACACCGAGATCGGGCTCCCTTCCCCTCTCTCTCACAGAAAAGAAAAAGGACTGACCGGATTGTTCTGCCGAGGTACATCGACCTGAAAGTTGTGAGCCGGACTCAGGCTCTGAAAACCATGAAGATCGGCTCCCTTCCCCCTCTCCCCTCTGGGGGAGAGGGTTGGGGTGAGGGGGATCGGTTTCAGCAACTACAAAGCCCCCCCTGAAAACACACTTACAAACTCGGCAAAAGCTTCGCCGGGATCAGCTCGGTCAGACACCGCGAAGCCAACAACTCAGTCGCCGCATTGATGTCGGGAGCAAAGAAGCGGTCCTTTTCATAGAACGGCACTTCCTTGCGCAGAATCGCCCGCGCCTGTTCCAGCTTCGCTGAAGTCTTCAGACCGTTACGCAGGTCCAGTCCTTGCACCGCCGCCAGCCATTCCACCGCGAGAATCCCGCGGGTGTTCTCGGCCATTTCCCACAGACGCTTGCCGGCCGCCGGGGCCATCGACACGTGATCTTCCTGGTTGGCCGAAGTCGGCAGGCTGTCGACCGAATGCGGATGCGACAGCGCCTTGTTTTCGCTGGCCAGTGCCGCAGCGGTCACCTGAGCAATCATGAAACCGGAGTTCACGCCGCCATTGGCAACGAGGAACGGCGGCAGTTGCGACATGTGCTTGTCCATCATCAGCGAGATGCGGCGTTCGCTCAGCGAGCCGATTTCGGCAATGGCCAGTGCCATGTTGTCAGCGGCCATGGCCACGGGTTCGGCGTGGAAGTTACCGCCAGAAATCACATCACCTTCAGCGGCGAAGACCAACGGGTTGTCGGACACAGCGTTGGCTTCAACGGCCAGCACTTCAGCGGCCTGACGGAACTGGGTCAGACAAGCGCCCATGACTTGCGGCTGGCAACGCAGCGAATACGGGTCCTGAACCTTCTCGCAGTTCTGGTGCGAGTCGGAGACTTCGCTGCGCTCACCGAGCAGATCGCGGTAAGCGGCAGCAGCGTCGATCTGACCTTTCTGGCCGCGAGCCGCATGAATGCGTGCGTCGAACGGCGAGCGTGAACCCAATACGGCTTCGACCGTCAGACCACCGAGCGCCAGTGCACCGGCAAACAGGTCTTCGCCTTCAAACAGACCGCGCAGCGCGAACGCCGTGGAAACCTGAGTCCCGTTGAGCAGCGCCAGACCTTCTTTCGCCGCCAGCGTCAGCGGCGTCAGGCCGGCGACTTTCAGCGCTTCGGTGGCTTCCATCCACTCGCCCTTGTAGCGCGCCTTGCCCTCGCCCAGCAGCACCAGCGACATGTGCGCCAACGGCGCCAGATCGCCCGAAGCGCCCACCGAACCTTTCAGCGGAATGTGCGGATACACCTCGGCGTTGATCAGCGCGATCAGCGCATCGATCACCACGCGACGAATGCCGGAGAAACCACGGCTGAGGCTGTTGACCTTGAGCACCATGATCAGTCGCACCAGCTCATCGCTGATCGGCTGGCCGACGCCAGCGGCGTGAGACAGCACCAGCGAACGCTGCAGGTTTTCCAGGTCTTCGCTGGCGATGCGGGTCGACGCCAGCAGGCCGAAACCGGTGTTGATGCCGTAGGCAGTGCGATTCTCGGCGAGGATCTGCTCGACGCAGGCGACGCTGGCTTCGATCTGCTCGGAAGCACTGTTGTCGAGGCTCAGCTTGACCGGGTTCTGGTAGACGTCACGCAGTTGGGCCAGGCTCAGTTGGCCGGGAATCAGGTTCAGCGCAGTCATTTAAATGCTCCTTTTGAGAGTTTGTTATTAACTTGCCATTCGCTCCGGAGCATTCCGTTATCCGTCGCTTTCAGCCTTGTGGGCATCCGGCGCCTTGGCACGCTGGCAGGGTAGTTTTTCAGTGCAAATTCGATAGAACGTTGTGCAGCAGATTCGGATTTTTCAAAACGTTTGCGGCGGCGGCGATATCCGGCGCCAGCCAGCGATCCTGATCGTAGGCCGGAACCGTTTCGCGCAGCAGTCGCCACGCACGGTCAGTGCCCACGCCAAAGCGCTGTTCCTTGAGGAATTCAAACGCCTGCGCCGCCAGCAAGTATTCGATCGCAAGGATCTGCGTGCAGTTTTCCAGTGCGCGATGCAGCTTCAGCGCGGCGTTGGTGCCCATGCTCAAATGGTCTTCCTGCAGGCCCGAGGTGATGTAGTTGTCGAGCACCGCCGGTTGCGCCAATTGGCGGTTTTCCGCGCACAGCGACGCGGCGACGTATTGGACGATCATCATCCCCGAGTTCACTCCCGGGTTGGCCACCAGAAACGCCGGCAGACCGCTGACGTGCGGGTTGACCAGGCGATCGAGACGGCGCTCGGCAATCGAGCCGATTTCGGCCATGGCAATCGCCAGCAAATCCGCCGCCATCGCCACCGATTGGCCGTGCGGGTTGGCTTGCGACATCACCCGGAAGTTGTCCGGTGTGCCGAGCAACAGTGGGTTATCGGTGCAGCCATTGAGTTCGGCTTCGACTTGTTTGATCGCATGTTCCAGTTGATCCCGCGCAGCGCCGTGTACTTGCGGGATCGATCGAATGCTCAACGCATCCTGAGTACGAATGCCTTTGCTCGACGCAATCACTTCACTGCCGTCGAGCAATGCACGCAAATTGATCCCGACTCGCTGCATGCCCGGGTGTGGTTTCAGCGCGATGATCTCGGCATCGAACGCGTCGACCTGACCGCGCTGGGCTTCAAAACTCATCGCGCCGATGACGTCGGCCCACTGCACCAGCCGCGTCGCATCGGCAATCGCCAGGCAACTGAGGCCGGTCATGCACGGCGTGCCATTGACCAGGCACAAGCCGTCCTTCGCACCGAGTTGCACCGGTTGCAGACCTTCCTCGACCAACGCCTGTTGCGCCGAGGTGATCTGGCCGCGATAGCTGACGTTGCCGACACCGAGCAACGCGATGCCGATGTGCGCCATGTGCGTCAGATAACCCACCGAACCTTGCGACGGCACTTGCGGAGTAATGCCGCGATTGATCAGCGCCAGGAGCGCCTCGACGACCCGGCGATGGATACCGGATTTGCCATGGCTGTAGTTGTGGATCGCCGCGCAGAGGATCGCGCGGGTCTGTTCGTCAGCGAGTACCGGGCCGACGCCGCAGGCGTGGCTGAGCAAGGTATTGCGCGAGAGCTGGCTGAGTTGTTCGTCCTGCAGCGAAACATTCGACAAACCGCCCAGGCCGGTGTTGACGCCATAGGCCCGTTCGCCGCTGGCGACGATGCGCTGGACAATGCCTTGGGCGTTTTCGATGCGCGCCCAGGTTTCGCTGGACAGCTCAAGTTGAGCGCCGTGACGGGCGACAGCGACCACGTCCTGCCAACGCAAAGGCGCGCCGGTGATAACGATTTTTTCAGCCTGGGACATCTAAAACCTCAACCGTAATATTGATGCAGCTCTGCCGGCCCCTTCGCGAGCAAGCTCGCTCCCACAGGAGACCGCATTCCAATGTGGGAGCGAGCTTGCTCGCGAAGGGGCCGGCAGCCTCACCGCAAGTCTGTTAAACCACCGCCGCCCGCCGCTGCACGAACCGGTCAACGTACTCATCCGCCGGCGAATGCAGAATCTCGCGCGGCGTACCCACCTGGATCAAACGCCCATCCTTGAGAATCGCAATGCGATTGCCGATGCGTACGGCCTCGTCGAGATCGTGGGTAATGAAAACGATGGTCTTGTGCAGGGTTTTCTGCAGCTCCAACAATTGGTCCTGCATCTCGGCGCGGATTAGCGGATCCAGCGCGCTGAACGCCTCATCCATGAGGATGATGTCGGTGTCCGCCGCCAAGGCGCGGGCCAGGCCGACACGCTGACGCATGCCGCCGGAGAGCTGGTGCGGGTATTTGTTTTCGTAGCCTTTGAGGCCCACGGTGTTGATCCAGTGCAGCGCGCGCTCCGAGCACATCTGCTTGCTTTCGCCACGCACTTTCAGGCCGTAAGCGACGTTGTCGAGCACCGTCTTGTGCGGCAACAGGCCGAAGCTCTGGAACACCATGCTGATCTTGTGCCGGCGAAATTCGCGCAGGGCGTCCATGTCGTACTGCAGGATGTCCACGCCGTCGACGAGGATCGCGCCGCTGGTCGGGTCGATCAGGCGATTGAAGTGGCGCACCAGCGTCGATTTGCCCGAGCCGGACAGGCCCATGATCACGAAGATCTCGCCAGTGCCGATGCTCAGCGACAAGTCGTTGACCCCGACCACGCAACCGGTCTCGTTCAGCACCTGATCCTTGGTCTTGCCCTGGCCGACCATGGCCAAAGCATCCTTGGCGCGGTTGCCGAAAATCTTGAAGACGTTTTTGACTTCGATCTTGCTCACGGTTGCGTTGCTCATTTGCTCACCTCATGCCGTGGCCGACCGTACGCCTGAGTAATGCGGTCGATGACCACTGCGAGAATCACGATCGCCAGACCGGCTTCGAGGCCGCGTCCGACGTTGAGGGTCTGAATCCCCACCAGCACATCTTCACCCAGACCTCGGGCGCCGATCATCGAGGCGATCACCACCATCGACAGGGCCATCATGGTGGTCTGGTTGATCCCGGCCATGATGCTTGGCAGGGCCAGCGGCAGTTGCACGCCGAACAGTTGCTGCCAGCGATTGGCGCCGAAAGCATTGATCGCCTCCATGACTTCGCCGTCGACCTGGCGAATGCCCAGATCGGTCAGGCGAATCAGCGGCGGCGCGGCGTAGATCACCGTGGCGAAAATCGCCGGGACCTTGCCCAGACCGAACAGCATCAGCACCGGGATCAGGTACACGAAACTCGGCATGGTCTGCATGATGTCGAGCAGCGGCATCAACACCGAACGCAGGCGATTGCTGCGCGCCGAGAGAATCCCCAGCGGAATGCCGATCAGCACCGAAATGATCGTCGCAACCATCATCAGCGCCAGCGTCTGCATAAGCTTGTCCCACAGGCCAACGGCGCCGACGAGGAATAGCAGACCGACGATTACAGCGGTGGTCACGACTTTGCGCGTGGCGTGCCAGGCAACCACACCCACGATGGCCAGCATCAACCACCACGGCGCCGCACGCAGCAGGCCTTCTAGGTTGACGATGGCCCACAACAGGGTGTCGGAGATGTGGCGGAACACATCACCGTAGTTGGTGACCAGCGAATCGACCCAACCGTTGACCCAGTCGGCGATGGAAAAGGTAAAGCTTTCGGGAAACATAAGCGGCTCTCAATCAGCAATCTCAATCAAGCGTTTACGGCATATCTCCCGGCCAGCCTCACGGTTGACCGGGAGGTATCGACCTACAGCGCCGCGTCGATTTTCCTGGCTGCGTCTGCACTGACCCACGCATGCCAGACTTCAGGATGTTCCTTGAGGAAGATTTTCGCCAGTTTTGGCGACTCGATACGCTCCTTCGCCATGCGGCCCAGGTTCTGGTTCAGCAGATCGATCGGCAGGTTGACCTTTTCCAGCACGGCCACCAGCTCCGGGGCTTCGTCGTGGAAGGTTTTCGACAGGCCGACCTTGATGCTCACCGACTTGTCGACGCCCGGTTTCTCTTCCAGTTTCACTGCGTCGATCTGGCCCATCAGCGGGGTTGGCGACCAGTAGTAGAACAGGATCGGCTCGCCACGCTTGTAGCTCGACAGCACCGCCGCATCCAGCGCCGGGCCGGTGCCTGGACGGAAGTTGGTGTAGCTGTTTTCCAGACCGTAGCTTTTCAGCATTTCGCTGTTATCCAGCTCGCACGTCCAGCCGGCCGGGCAGTTGTAGAAACGGCCCTTGGACGGCTCTTCAGCATCCTTGAACACGGCGGCGTATTTACCCAGGTCGGCGATGTTTTTCAGGTCCGGGGCTTTCGGCTCAAGCTTGCGCTTGGCGTCGCCTTCGATCACGTAACGCGGCACGTACCAGCCTTCCACCGCGCCGACTACCGGAGCGCCGACACCGACGACCTTGCCGGCCTTCTCGGCCTTGTTCCAGACCTCGCTGCGGCCGACCCACTCTTCGGCGAACACTTGAATATCGTTGCTGCTCAGGGCGTTCTCCATGGTGATGGAGTTGCCCGGCAGGCTGTCGGTCTTGCAGTCGTAACCTTTTTCCAGCACCACTTGCAGAACATCGGTCAGCAGCATGCCGCTTTCCCAGTTCAGGCCGGCGAACTTCACCGGTTTGCCCGATTCGCACCAGCCGGCGGCTTGCGTTGCACCGGCACTGGCCAACAGGCCCATGGACAGCAATGTGGTCAGCAGGGTCTTGTTCGATTTCATTGTTGTGACGCTCCTAATCATGAATTGGCTTACGGCAGTCAAGAGGCATCCAGCCCTGTCCACGTCCAATCAGGCCTGCGCCGCAGCGCGGCCGGCCCCACTTGTTTTAGGTTGTACAACGCTGTTCTGCTCGACCGGCAGAATCAGCTGATCGGGCACTGAGCCGTGCCATTTTTTTGCGCACACGAAATACAGCGCAGCCGGCAGCACCAGACCGATGATCCAGGAAATATCCACGTCACCGAGGGCGGCCACCAAGGGACCGGTATAGAACTTGGTAGAGATGAACGGCAGCTGCACCAGCACGCCGAACACATAGATGCTGATACCCAGGAGGTTCCAGCGACCGTAGCGACCGTTCGGATCGGCCAGGGCCGGAACGTCATAACGCTCACGGGTGATGCAGTAGTAATCCACCAGGTTGATCGCGCTCCATGGTGTGAAGAACGCCAGCAGGAACAGGATGAACGACTTGAATGCACCGAGGAACGAGTGCTGACCGAGCAGCGCGATCAGGGTCGCCGCGCCGACGATCACCAGCACGAACACCAGACGCTGCATCCGGGTCACCGTCAGGTGCCCCTTGAAGCCACTGATGATGGTCGCGATGCACATGAAGCTGCCGTAGGAGTTCAGCGTCGAGATGGTCACCTTGCCGAACGCGATACTGAAGTACAGCAGCGCGGCGGTGGCACCGGTGCCGCCGAGACCGACGATGTAGGCGACCTCGTGACCGGCGAATTGGCCATTGGCCGAAGCCGCAGCGAACACACCAAGCACCATCGCCACCTGCGCACCGATGACCGAACCCGCACCCGCGGCAAAGAAGGTTTTCACCGAGGAAATCTTGCTTGGCAGGTAGCGCGAATAGTCCGCCACATACGGGCCAAACGCGATCTGCCAAGACGCTGCGAGCGATACCGCCAACAGGAAACTGCTCCAGCTGAAGTGGCGAATCTGCAACAGTGCGCCCACATCAACCTGGCTCATCAAACGGCTGAACAGATACACGAAGGCAATCACGCCAATCACGCTGGCGACCCGGCCGATCCAGTGAATGACCCGATAACCGAGCACAGTGACCACCACAATGACACTGGCGAACAGCAGGATGCCAACGGTGTCGCTGACCCCGAACAACTGGCCCAGTGCCTGGCCGGACAGCACGGTGCCTGTGGCGGTGAAGCCCAGGTACATCAGGCACACCAGCACGATCGGGATCGCCGCACCATAAACGCCAAACTGCACGCGGCTGGAGATCATTTGCGGCAGGCCCAGTTTCGGCCCTTGCGCGGCATGCAGCGCCATCACCCCGCCGCCGAGCAGTTGACCGATCAACAGACCGATCAGCGACCAGAACACATCACCACCCAGCACCACGGCCAGGGCCCCGGTGACAATCGCGGTGATTTGTAGGTTGGCGCCCATCCACAGGGTGAACTGGCTCAACAGACGACCGTGTCTTTCCGCTTCCGGGATGTAGTCGATCGAACGCCTCTCGATCAACGGTTTGTTGCCTGCACGATCGGTGTTAACAGCCATGACTCAACCTCTGTGGATTGTTCTGGGAAGTTGTACTTGTTTTGGCTTCTGTGGGAGCGAGCCTGCTCGCGATTGCGGTGGGTCAGTCAGCACATTTGCTGAATGTGCCGGCCTTATCGCGAGCAGGCTCGCTCCTACAGGGGAAAGCATTACTTTCCGGTAATCATCGGCAGGTTCAGGCCCTGTTCCTTGGCGCAGTCGATGGCGATCTGGTAACCGGCATCGGCGTGACGCATGACACCGGTCGCCGGGTCGTTGTGCAGCACCCGCGCAATACGCTCAGCCGCTTCGTCAGTACCGTCGCAGACAATCACCATGCCCGAGTGCTGCGAGAAGCCCATGCCGACGCCGCCGCCGTGGTGCAGGGAAACCCAGGTCGCGCCGCTCGCGGTGTTGAGCAGTGCGTTGAGCAGCGGCCAGTCGGACACGGCGTCGGAACCGTCCTGCATCGATTCGGTTTCGCGGTTCGGGCTGGACACCGAACCGGAGTCGAGGTGGTCGCGACCGATCACGATCGGCGCCGACAGCTCGCCGCTGCGCACCATTTCGTTGAACGCCAGACCGAGCTTGGCGCGCAGGCCCAGACCGACCCAGCAGATACGTGCCGGCAGACCCTGGAAGCTGATGCGCTCGCGGGCCATGTCTAGCCAGTTGTGCAGGTGGGCGTCGTCCGGGATCAGCTCTTTGACCTTGGCGTCGGTTTTGTAGATGTCTTGCGGATCGCCCGAGAGTGCCGCCCAACGGAACGGGCCGATGCCACGGCAGAACAGCGGACGGATGTAGGCCGGTACGAAACCCGGGAAGTCGAATGCGTTTTCGACGCCTTCTTCCTGGGCCATCTGACGGATGTTGTTGCCATAGTCGAAGGTCGGAATGCCTTGCTTCTGGAATTCCAGCATCGCTTTGACGTGCACGGCCATCGACTGCTTGGCGGCTTTGATTACAGCCGCAGGTTCGGTCTTGGCACGGGCGCGGTATTCGTCCCAGGTCCAGCCGGCCGGCAGGTAGCCGTTGAGCGGGTCGTGGGCGCTGGTCTGGTCGGTGACCATGTCCGGGCGGACGCCGCGCTTGACCAGTTCCGGGAGGATTTCTGCGGCGTTACCCAGCAGGGCGATGGAGATCGCTTTGCCTTCTTTGGTGTATTTGTCGATGCGTGCCAGCGCGTCGTCGAGGTCGTTGGCTTGCTCGTCGACGTAACGGCTTTTCAGGCGGAAGTCGATGCTCACCTGCTGGCATTCGATGTTCAGCGAGCAGGCGCCGGCCAGGGTTGCCGCCAGCGGTTGTGCGCCACCCATGCCGCCCAGACCGGCGGTCAACACCCACTTGCCGGTGAGGTTGTCGTTGTAGTGCTGGCGACCGGCTTCAACAAAGGTTTCGTAGGTGCCTTGCACGATGCCCTGGCTGCCGATGTAGATCCAGCTGCCGGCGGTCATCTGGCCGTACATGGCCAGGCCTTTGGCATCGAGTTCGTTGAAGTGTTCCCAACTGGCCCAGTGCGGCACCAGGTTGGAGTTGGCGATCAGTACACGCGGGGCATTGGCGTGGGTTTTGAACACGCCGACCGGCTTGCCGGATTGCACTAGCAGGGTCTCGTCGTCGTTCAGATTGGTCAGGCTTTCGACGATCTTGTCGTAGCACTCCCAGTTACGCGCGGCGCGCCCGATACCACCGTAAACCACCAGCTCTTTCGGGTTCTCGGCGACTTCCGGGTCGAGGTTGTTCATCAGCATGCGCAGCGGCGCTTCAGTCAGCCAGCTCTTGGCGGTCAGCTTGTTGCCGCGGGCAGCGCGGATCTCAACGTTGCGAAACTTTGTAGGTTTATTGTCAGTCACGAAAAAGACTCCTCAGCGATCAATTCAAACCAACCCTGGCGGTGGGCAAGCAGCCTGTGCGCTTCAATGCGCGACAAGCGAATCAGTGGACGCTGCGGAGAGTCTCGAGCGACTCATACGCATACGTCTTTACTTGTACATACAAGCATATGCAATCAAGCGGCCAACTTGTTGGAGAGACATTCAAGAAAAATCGCGGACAGGGCTGGAGAGCGCCTGAATCAAGGGTTCAGGTGTGAATGAATTTTTTCGCGGGGATGATTTCGGGAGACGGAGTTGTGTTACATGAGCGTGGTTTTGCGCCACGCTGGGGCGTTCGGTAACAAGTTGGTGCGTGGGTTGGGAACACCCAAAAGCAAAAGATCGCAGCCTTCGTCAGCACCTGTATTGGGTTTGATGTACACCCTGTAAGAGCTGCCAAAGGCTGCGATCTTTTAAGATTTCTGAATCAGCGTGCAGTCAGCTCAATGACGCAGCAACCCGCATTGACGGAGACTTCGACCAACCCGGCGTTACCGTCCAGTTGCAGGCAATCATGGCGACCGAGTTGCGATGCAGTGTCACCGACCTGCACTTTCAGCAGCTCACTGACACTGAACACCAACACCGTCCCCGCCGAACTGAAGAACCGTTGCTCGCCACCCAGCCACTGCAAGCGCGCGCTGTAACGCTGCGGCGCGTAGATCAGATTGAAGTCGCGAATCGCGCCGCCGAGCAGCGTGCACGACACCTGACTCTCGCCACTGAAGGCAAACGGGTCGAGCGGTAACAACGGCCGCGTATCGTCGCCGTCAACGCACAATGTCATACCGTCACCCTGCAACACGGTGATCACCCGCTGATAACCGGCGAATGTTGAAAAACCACCCGACTCGGCAATGTCGGCAATCGACAGGCGCCAGCCGAAACCGTCCAGACCGGCGCCCGCGTCACGGGTGATTTCTTCAGTGCTGCCGCCGCCGTTTTTCCACGGCATGCGCGGGTAGCCTTCGGCGCGTAAAACCTTAAGTGCATTCATTTATGGAACCGCCCTTCCAAGCGATGACGAGAACCCGGGTGAATCAGACGAGCCGCCGTCACCGGCTGACGCCCCGACCACGTACGACGACGGATCAGCAGGCACGGCTCGCCCTTTTCGATCTGCAGCAACTTGCATTCGGACGGTTCGGCAAGGATCGCTTCAACCACGTGCTCACCCTCGGTCAGCGGCGCGACCTGATTGAGATAGGCGTAAGGCGTCTGCAGGGTGAAGTCCTGCTTGAGGTATTCCGGAGCGACCAGTGCGTTGACGAATCGGTCTTCGATTTGCACCGGAATGTCGTTTTCGTAATGCACGATCAGCGAGTGGAATACCTTCTGCCCTTCGCGCATGTCCAGCGCCAGTGCGCGCTCGGAACCGGCGGCCTCTTCTTCGAGGGTGATCACCTGGCAGGTGTGGCGATGGCCACGGGAGGCGATTTCGTCGGCAATGTTGTGCACTTCGAACAGCGCGGACTGGCTCTTCGGTTCGGCGACGAAGGTGCCGACGCCTTGCATGCGCACCAACAATCCGTCGGCAGTCATCTCGCGCAATGCGCGATTAATGGTCATGCGGCTGAAACCGAGTTGATTGACCAGCTCGCTCTCGGACGGCACGCGGTAGTGCGGCGGCCAGTTTCCGCTGTCGATCTGCTGAGTAATCATCTGTTTGACGCGGGCGTACAAGGGCGCCGGACTGTCGCCCATGTTCGCGGCCAACGGGGAGACTGGAGGCGGAGTCGGCACGGTTGATCCCTGTTCATTGATGAAAGTGGCTAGCTTGCCGGAGTTTACCGGGCAGGCAAACGTCTGTATATGTATATACAAATAACACACGATGGGGTGCTGAACCATGTCCGCCTTCTTTGCCGAACGCGCGCTGCTGCCTAACGGATGGGCCAACCATGTACGTCTTGAGGTCAGCGCCGATGGCGTATTGACCCGAATCCAGGCCGATTCCACCGCAGACGGCGCCGAACGGCTGAGCGGCCCGCTGCTGCCGGGCATGCCGAATCTGCACTCCCACGCCTTCCAGCGAGCGATGGCGGGACTGGCCGAAGTGGCCGGCAATCCGAACGACAGTTTCTGGACCTGGCGTGATCTGATGTATCGGCTCGTCGGAAAAATCAGCCCGGATCAGCTCGGTGTCATTGCGCGTCAGCTGTACATCGAAATGCTCAAGGCCGGTTACACCTCCGTCGCTGAATTTCACTATGTGCACCACGACAGCAATGGTCAGCCTTACGCCGATCCGGCTGAGCTGGCCTTGCGCATCAGTCAGGCCGCCAGTGAAAGCGGCATCGGTCTGACCCTGTTACCGGTGCTCTACAGCCACTCCGGTTTTGGCGGGCAGACGCCGAATGACGGCCAGCGTCGCTTCATCAACAGCACCGAAAACTACCTGAACCTGCAATCGCGTTTGCAGCCAATGCTGGCGCAGCAAAAGGCACAATCGCTAGGCTTGTGCTTCCACTCGTTGCGCGCGGTCACGCCACAACAAATCAGCGAAGTGCTGGCTGCCAGCGACCAGCAATGCCCGGTGCACATTCACATCGCCGAGCAGCAGAAGGAAGTCGATGACTGCCTGAGCTGGAGCGGTCGTCGCCCGCTGCAATGGCTCTATGAAAATACCCAAGTCGATCAGCGCTGGTGTCTGGTCCATGCGACCCACGCCAACCCGGAAGAAGTCACGCTGATGGCCAACAGTCGCGCCATCGCCGGGCTGTGCCTGACCACCGAAGCAAACCTGGGCGACGGGATTTTCCCGGCGGTGGATTTCCTCGCCCAGGGCGGACGCATGGGCATCGGCTCCGATAGTCATGTGTCACTGAGCGTGGTGGAAGAGTTGCGCTGGCTGGAATACGGCCAGCGTCTGCGCGATCAGCGGCGCAATCGCTTGTATGGCGCGAATCAGCCGATGGTCGGGCGCACGCTGTATGACGCGGCGCTGGACGGTGGCGCTCAGGCGCTGGGGCAACCGATTGGTGCGCTGGAAGTGGGCAAGCGTGCCGACTGGATTGTGCTAGATGGCAGTGATCCGTATCTGGCGACGGCCAATGGTGACGGGATTTTGAATCGCTGGTTGTTTGCCGGCGGCGATCGTCAGGTGCGCGATGTACTGGTCAATGGCCAGTGGGTGGTGCGCGATGGCCGGCATGCTGGCGAAGAAGACAGTGCACGCGCGTTCACCCAAGTCCTGCGCGACCTCTTGGGCGACGCATAACCAAATGTAGGAGTGAGCCTGCTCGCGATAACAGTGTGTCAGTCACTTATTTGTGCTCTGACACAACGCTATCGCGAGCAGGCTCACTCCTACATTGGTTTTGTGCTGTTCTTTAGTTTGAGGTCTTGGCCATCTGCCGATCCGACGCGCGCCAGATCAATCGCGTGGTGTCATACCCCTGCTGACGTGCCTTGCTCAGCAGTTCTTCACGCACTACACCGTTGACGGTCGGCGTGCGCGACAGCAACCACATGTACTTGCGACTCGGGTCGCCGACGATGGCGGTCTTGTAGTCATCGCTGACGTACAGCACCCAGTATTCACCTTTCGCCACACCCGGAATCAGCCGCGAGAACCAGGTATCAAATTCGACCCAAAGCTTGTCGGTCTTGCCCGGCACCTGTGGATAAGCCGTGCCCTTGACCTCTTCCCATTGCCATTGCGGGGTCAGGCAGCGATTGAGCACTGCGACGTTGCCGTCAGGCTTGAGGGTGTAATGGGCTTCGGACTGCGCGCAATGGCGCTGGAAGTACATCGGCAAACGGGCCAGTTCATACCAGGTGCCCTGATAGCGCTTGAGGTTGACGCTGCTGGCGGTTTTCGGCGCCAACGGGTCGACGCCGGAAGTGGCGCAGCCGGCCAGTACCAGGCCGGCAAAAAGGATCAGCAATAACCGCTTCATTTTTCTTCTCCGTGGGCGCGAAGCCCCGGTTTACTTCAGGCCTTGGCCGGAAAACATCAGCACTTTGTCACCGGCGTACTGCACGCTGATAAAGCTGTTCTTGTCGCCCCAGGTGCAACTGGACATGCCGAGCGCGCCCGAACAATCGGTGGGCTTGCCGAGCAGAGTCTCGACTTCGGCCTTGGCCATGCCGGCCGAGAGCTTCGAATAGTTTTCCTGATTGACCTTGCTGCATGCGGCCAGCAGCACGCAAAACGTCAGAAGGGCGATAGATCGCAGCGACATGGTGTAACTCCTGGAACGAGGGGGGATGGCATGGTGCCAACCAGAAGCTTAGAAGAGAAAACCCTCATCTGGTTCCGTGGCTAGACGGCTATTTATTCGCCCGCTCGTCTGGCATTTGCCGATAAATCAGCGACTTTGTAACGCTATTGAGCATTTCGTCGCATTTCGCCAAAGACGCCTAATCTTTGGCGCGACGCAGTCGACATAAAAGCAGCGCAAAGTCCCCAAGTGTGGCAAATTGCCGCCCTTTCTTGACCAGCCCCTTCGCGGTAGTTCATTCGATGACCAGAAACATGAAATTCAGCCACAAGATCTTGTTGGCTGCCGCCCTCGTGGTGGCCGTTGCGTTCGCCTGTTTCATTTTCTTCAACGACTATCGGCAGCGCGAAGCCTTGAGCAGCAGCACCGAAGCCTCGATGCAGGAGCTGGGCAGCCTGACCACCAGCAATATCCAGACCTGGCTGGAAAGCCGCATCCAATTGTTGCAATCGCTGTCGCAGCAAGTCGCCGTCGACGGTAATGCCCCCGCCAGCCTGAAACGCATCATCGACCTGCCCGCCTACACCGGCAATTTCCAGCTCAGCTATTTCGGCGGCGCCGACGGCGTGATGTTCTCTGTACCGGCCGGCAATCGCGCACCGGATTACGATCCGCGCTCCCGTGGCTGGTACAAAGCGGCCAACAGCGCGCAGCAGACCATTGTCACCGAACCGTACATCGCCGCCTCGTCGGGCAAACTGGTGATCACCGTGGCTACGCCCGTGCAACGCCAGGGCCAGATGCTCGGCGTCGCCGGTGCCGATATCGACCTGACCAGCGTCAGCGCGATCATCAATTCGCTGAACTTCGGCGGCCACGGCCACGCGTTCATCGTCAGCGCCGACGGCAAAATCCTGGTTCACCCGGACAGCAAACTGGTGCTCAAGACCCTCGCCGACGCCTATCCGAACGGTGCGCCGAAAGTCAGCGCCGGTCTGAAAGAAGTCGAGTTCAACGGCAAGACCCAATTGATCTCCTTCACCCACGTCAACGGCGTGCCATCGGCCGACTGGTACGTGGCGCTGGTGCTGGATAAAGACACCGCGTTCTCGATGCTCAGCGAATTCCGCACCTCGGCGCTGATCGCCATGGTCATTGCCGTGGTGATCATTATCGCCCTGCTCGGCATGCTGATCCGCGTGCTGATGCAACCACTGCTGACCATGGGCCGCGCCATGCACGACATCGCTGAAGGCGAAGGTGACCTGACCAAACGCCTGGTGATCCACGGCAACGACGAATTCGGCGCGCTGGGCACCTCGTTCAACCGTTTCGTCGAGCGCATCCACACCTCGATCCGCGAAGTGTCCTCGGCCACCGGCCAGGTCAACGAAGTCGCCCTGCGCGTGGTCGCGGCATCGAACTCGTCGATGTACAACTCCGACCAGCAGGCCAGTCGCACCAATAGCGTGGCTGCGGCGATCAACCAGCTCGGTGCCGCCGCTCAGGAAATCGCGCAGAACGCCGCCCTCGCTTCGCAGCATTCCAGCGATGCGCGCAGCCTCGCGGTCGACGGCCAGCAGGTGGTGGATAAAACCATCCAGGCCATGCAGCAGTTGTCGGCGAAGATCAGCGATTCGTGCGGCAACATCGAAACCCTGAACAGCAACACGGTGAACATCGGCCAGATTCTCGAAGTCATCACCAGCATTTCCCAGCAGACCAACCTGCTCGCGCTCAACGCCGCGATCGAAGCGGCGCGTGCCGGTGAAGCAGGTCGTGGTTTTGCCGTGGTCGCCGATGAAGTGCGTAATCTGGCGCACCGCACTCAGGACTCGGCGCAGCAAGTGCAAAAAATGATCGAAGAGTTGCAGGTCGGCGCGCGTCAGGCAGTCAGCATCATGACCGAGAGCCAGCGCGAGAGCGAAAGCAGCGTCGGCATCGCCAACCAGGCCGGTGAGCGTCTGGGCAGCGTGACTCAGCGCATCGGCGAGATCGATGGAATGAACCAGTCGGTGGCCACCGCCACGGAAGAACAGACGGCTGTGGTCGAGTCGATCAATGTCGATATCAACGAGATCAACACACTGAATCAGGAAGGTGTGGAGAACTTGCAGGCAACGTTGCGTGCGTGTTCGGATCTGGAGCAGCAGGCGGCGCGGTTGAAGCAGTTGGTTGGTAGTTTCAGGATTTAAAGATCAAGGGCTTTACCCCCTCACCCCAGCCCTCTCCCCCAGGGGGGCGAGGGGGAAAGGGAGCCGATCTTCAGGCCTTTCAAAACCTGAGTTCGACTCAGGTCTCTCAAGTCGATGTACCTCCAACATCCACCTCGGTCAGTCCCCTCTCCCTCCGGGAGAGGGCTAGGGTGAGGGTAAGCCCTTAAAACCTTGACCCAGGTTCGGAAAGAAACACCAACTCCTCCGCCGTAGATTCCCGCCCCAACACCGCATTGCGATGCGGAAACCGGCCAAACCGCGCAATCACCTTTTGATGCCGCTCGGCATAATCCAGATTGTCGGCAAACACCGCCCGCTCCGCTTCCGGCTGTTCAGCCACCAGTTCGATAAACCTGGAAACCGCTTCGTTCTGCACCGCAAGATTCTCGCAGTGCTCAAACACCAGATAAATAAACACACGCTGAATCGGTTTCAACTGCCGATCAAAATCCGCCGCAATGCCTTGGGCGACGAGCTTCTGCGCGCGCAGATCACCGGAAAACGCTTTAGGGGTATCACGAAAGATCATTCGCGGCAGTTGATCGAGCAACAGCACCAGCGCCAGCCAACCTTCGGGACGTTGCGTCCACTCGGTCAATTCGCCGGCCAGGGCCTGATCGACAAAGACCCCGAAACGCTCACGCGCTTCGAGGTCCTGGCTGTCTCGCTTACCGAACCACAACTTGCCCTTGTCAGCCGCTATCTCGTCGGGGGATTCGGCTTGTCCGAACCACCAGTCGAGCAACGGCTGCCAGGGCGCGGTCATGTTTTATTCCTTGTGGTAGGCGGTAGCGCGGGCGACTTCTTCTTTCGAGCCGAGGAACACCGCTACGCGCTGGTGCAGGCCTTCCGGCTGGATGTCGAGGATGCGCTGGTGACCGTCGGTGGACGCACCGCCCGCCTGTTCCACGAGGAACGACATCGGGTTGGCTTCGTACATCAGACGCAGTTTGCCTGGTTTGGAAGGCTCACGGCTGTCACGCGGGTACATGAACAGGCCGCCACGGGTCAGGATGCGGTGTACGTCGGCAACCATCGCCGCGACCCAACGCATGTTGTAGTTCTTTTTCAGCGGACCTTCTTCACCGGCCAGCAGTTCGCCAACGTAGCGCTGGACCGGGGCTTCCCAGTGACGCTGGTTGGACATGTTGATGGCAAATTCCTGGGTGGTTTCAGGAATGGTGATGTCTTCGTGGGTCAGCACGAAGCTGCCCATTTCGCGGTCCAGGGTGAAACCTTTGACGCCGTCGCCCAGGGTCAGCACCAGCATGGTTTGCGGGCCGTAGATCGCATAACCGGCGGCAACCTGCTGGGTGCCTGGCTGCAGGAACGCTTTCTCGTTCAGCGGCTCGTTCTGGCTCAGGTATTCGTTCGGGCAACGCAGTACCGAGAAGATGGTGCCGACCGGGGCGTTGATGTCGATGTTCGACGAGCCGTCCAGCGGGTCGAATACCAGCAGGTACGCGCCTTTCGGGTATTTGCCCGGGATCTGGTAGGCGTTGTCCATTTCTTCGGATGCCATGCCGGCCAGGTGACCGCCCCATTCATTGGCTTCTAGCAGGATCTCGTTCGACAGTACGTCGAGCTTCTTCTGCACTTCGCCTTGGACGTTTTCAGTGCCCATGCTGCCCAGCACACCACCCAGGGCGCCTTTGGACACGGCGTGGCTGATCTCTTTGCAGGCACGCGCCACCACTTCGATCAGGAAGCGCAGATCGGCAGGAGTGTTGTTGCTGCGGGTCTGCTCAATCAAATAGCGACTCAGGGTAACGCGGGACATGGACGGCTCCGGTGGAATGGGGGGGCTAAAAACCCGCGCAGTTTACAGGGAGTCTGAAAACGTAGCGAGCGAAGACGCCCGGTAACGTGCGTTGGGGTGTATTTGCCTGTATGAGACGTGATTGTCGGTGGAGAGTTCAGGTAGCGGGTTTAGCGTAGACCGGTTCGGGACGGGTGGTGGCTAAGTGCAGCGGCAGTTTGAGGATTTTTGTTGGCTGGCAGGCCGCTATCGCGAGCAGGCTCACTCCTACAGTTGATCGCATTCCCACTGAAGAAATGCGTTTCCCTGTAGGAGTGAGCCTGCTCGCGATCGGGTGCGCAGCACCCGCCCTTTCAGGATTTAGCGGGAGGCTTGCGCAACAAACTGAACGCCATCGCCCCGAGGAAAACCACACTCAACAACAGCACCGCCCACAAGCCGATCTTCTTCCAATTGGTCCCGGCCACCGCCGCCGTGGTCGCCGTCGAAGTCTGCGTCACCACCGCTTCACCCTGCACCGTCGCCTTACCCAACGCTGCCAGCTTCTGCGGCTTGAAATCCGGAATCAGCGTCGTCAACGGCAGATTCGCCGTTTTCACCGTCGGATTACCCAACGCCAGACTGTACGGCGCCTCCCCGCGCGCGAGGAAAATCACCTGCGTCGCCCGCACCGCATACTTCAGACTCGGCGCCTGCTCACCCAGACCACCGCCACGCTCATCCACGCTCAGCTTCAACTGCTGCACGGTCTGTCCGTAGAGCTGCAATTCGTTCTGCACAACATCCTGGCCATTCTGTGTCAGGCGGTACAGCAAGCCACTGCTCAGCGTCTGCCACGGCAAGCTGCTGTCACGACGGCCAGCCAGCGTCACCGGCGCCAGGCTGTTCGGCTGTTTCAATTCCACCTGCACCCGCTCGACATTCAGTCCCATCGGCAATTGCCAGGTGTATTCCCCAGCCTTGGTGCGGCTGCCGGCCAATGCCTGCGACCATACCAACGGCAGCGGTACATTGCGCGGGTCACTGCTTTTCAGTTGTGCCGCCGTCAGGATCGGTGCCGAATTCGGCGACTCCCACAACAACCGCACATAACGCGCCGATTGCCCCGGCAGCGTCACCTCGTGCTGCTCGATGCGCTCATCGGAAAAGGTCAGCCGTGCGACCTGACCCTCACCCCACGCCTGCCAATGTTGCAGGTCGTCGCTGGCTTCGATGCTGAAGCGCTGGAAACCATCGCGCTCGCTGGTCCAGTCGAGGATCAACTGCTGCAGCGGCGCCTTGATCGCGCTGGCGTCGAGCAACCAGCCGCGCAACACCTCTTCACCCGCCTCCAACTGACTGGACGGCTGCACTTCGACCAGCGTGCCGGTGGTGGTCGACTGCACGCGCACGTTCGGCGCGCGTTCGCTGGCGTCGGCGGCGTTGTACAGCGGGAACCATTTCACTTCATGCAACTGGCCGTCGTCACGGGTCTGCGCCGACTCACGGGCCAAGGCGTAGGCCTGCGGTTCGCCGGCCGCGTTGAACACCCGCAGATCACTGAGATCGGTCTGGCGCGCCTGCAATTGCACGCTCAACGGCAATTCGAGGCGATACCACGGGCCGTTGCCGCTGACCGCCAGCGGCACCTGCGTGGCGAAGTCCGCCGGTTTTTCCTGAGCGCCGGCCGCCAGCACCACACCCAACGCCAACCAACCCAGATTTCGCATGCGACTCAAGATGAAACTCCTTCGGTGTCCGGGACCGGTTTGTCCGTCGCCGGTTCAACGTCGACGCGTTTGGGTGGCAGCGGCGCGAAATAGCCGACCACCAGCAGCAACACGCCGACGCCGATAAACGAGACGATCCGGGCAAGACCGCCACGGTTGCTCAATTCGACAAAAATCAGTTTGGCCACCACCAGCGCAATCAATGCCGCGCCGATCAGCCACACCTCGCGACGATGGCGCAGATGCCCGCCGATCATCAAACCAAGCGCCATCAGCGTCCAGACGATCGACAACCCGGCCTGCACCAGCATCGAGGCGAGCAGTTGATCGAGCTCGAACGGAATCCCGGCCCAATGGTGTGCGGCGCGGGTCACCAGTGCGGTGCAGAAGGCGAACAACGAAACCCCGGCAATCAATTGCGTAGCGTATTCGGCATAGTCCTGGCGAATCGACAGCTGCGAAATCGCACTGCGCGACCACACATAAACGCCGAACAGCGCGAACAGCAGTCCCAATTCCAACGGGTTGAGCAGCGGCACGTAAGGCAGCGGTTCGGCGTTGCCATCGCTGAAACCATTGGCCAGCCAGAACCACGCCAGCATCAGCACCGCCAGCGGCGCCGCCGCGTACAAGCGATACTCGCGGGCAAATGCCGCCACCGGCCAAGGCCAGTTGCGCGGTGCCGCCGCCAACAGCAGATAGAGGCTCGGCAGAACCGCCCAACCCAACCAACGCCAGGCGTTGTATTGCTCGGACAACAGCAGCAGACCGTAGCGCAACTCCAGCGCCAGCACGCCGATCAGCAGCCAGCAGCCGAGCACATGCGCCGTACTCAAGGCGCGCGCCGGCAGCATCGGTGCCAGACGTCGCAGGCTGAAGAAGTGCACGGCGAACACCGCCGCCCACGCCAGCCAGCCAAAGTCGGCCGCCGGGTGATAACGCGAATGCCACGCAGCGAGCAATACCAGGGCCGCCGCCGGAGTCATCAGCGAAGTGCAGAGCAAACCCAGCGCCGGCCATTTCAACCGCAGGGACAGCAGCACCCACAACGCGACACTGAGTGCCGCGACGAACAGCAACAACGTGCCTTGCAGAGTCGGCGAACCAAACCGCAGCACTTCACTGATCCACGCCAGCGCCCACCAACCCGCGCCCCACACCAGCAACACTTCGGACAAACGCTGCAAACTCAACGCATCGAATGCCGAAGCGTGATTACCCAATTGCAGACGCCACGCGCCGGTCAGCGCAGCCAGCCCCAGAACCAGCGGCGTCCAGAACCCGCCATGGGCCAACGGTTTCAGCCCTTCGCTGGACAGCGGCCCAAGCAGTTCAGGGCCGGCCAGCAAAAAGGCCGCACCACCGATCACCTGCAACAGCAAACCGAAGACAAAACTCACGCGCTGCTTGAGGTACAGGCTCAGCCAGATGATCAGCAAACCACTCGCCGCCCACACCGCACTTGCGGTTTGCCACGGCAGCACGAACAACACGGCCAGATTGATCAGCACCAGGCCGGCCAGTAATACCACCGACAGACCGCGCAGCAGACGCACATCACCGCGCACCATTTCATCGCGAGCCGCCAACAGCATGCCGGCGATCAACGCCAGACCGATCAGCGACGCACTGAGCAAACCGCTCCAGCCGGCGCTGAACACCGCTGCCGAATCCTCGCCCGCGCCTTGCAGACGCAACAGGAATAACGCACCGCCAAGCAACTGCACGGCGAACGCGGTAAACAGGAAGGTGCGCGATTGAATCCGCAGACCGACGAACAGAGTCGCCAACCCGGCGAACGCCCAACTGATCGCCGTGCCCTGCACGAAGAAAAACAGCGGCGCCAGCAGATAGAGGAAAGTCAGGCCCAGAGCTGCCAGCACTGGCAGGCCCTGGCGTTCCCAAGGCGATGCCTGTTCCGGCGAGGCCTTGCGCAGTTGATAGAAGCTGAACAGCAACGCAATCCCGAGCATCAACGCGCCCAGCGGCGCACCGTCAAGCAGACTGCTTTCGCCGACGCGCAACTGACTGACAAACGCCAACGCCGAACCCAGTTGCAGCAGCAAGGCAAAGGCCCGGGCGAACGGCCGCTGCTGACGCAGACCGAGCCAGAAAATCCCTGCGCCTTCCACCGCCCATGCGGCTGAAGTCCAGCGCGCATCCAGCCCCAACGGGATCGCCAGACTGGCAAAAATCACTCCGAGCGCCAGACAGGTTTCGCCTAACAGCACGGCGCGCCCGCCCATCAACACCTTGGCCAGCGCCATGTAGATCATGCCCAGCGCCAGCGCACTGAATGCCGCGGCAAACTCCAGATGCTGAACCAGCGCGAACTGCAAACCAAAGCCAATGATCGGCGGTCCGAACAGCATCGTGCCATCGACGTAATCGCCCTTGCGCGCCGACCAGTGCAGCAACGCGTCGCGGTCACCCTGCGCCGGCGCGTCCGGCATGTCGAGCAATTTGCGCCGGGCAAACAACAGGCCAATGGCGAGGTACATCAGGAAGAACAGAATCAGGAACGGCTCGGTGCTCCACAACAGTTCCGGCGTATACGAACGCAGACCCCAGGCGAAGCCGATGCCGAAGGTGCCGACGAAGCCGATCAGGTTGAGTAGCCGCCAGGCCTTGAACCAGGCGATGGTGAGGATGCCGGCGTTGAGCAGCGCGAAATAACTGAACAGCGCGACGTGGTTGCCAGCGCCCGTCGAGGTCAGGATTGGCGCGGCAAACCCGCCCAGCGCGGCCGCTGCGGCCAATCCAAAAGCATCCTGGGTGATGGCCAGAATCGCCGAGAAAATCGTGACCGCGACCAGCAGTCCGAGCGCGGCGGAAGGATCGAGCAACGGATGCAGGCGCATCGCCGCAAACACTGTCAAATACAAAACCGCGATCCCGGTGCCTTGCAACATCAACGCATAATTGCTGTTGCGCCGCCGCAGCCACCAACCCAGTGCGAGCAGACCCAACGCTGCCGCCGCGACACCGGCGTAACGCAATTCGATCGGCACGACCATGCCTTCAGTGGCGTAACGCAGCAGGAACGCCAGACCGAAGAACAACAACACCACGCCGACCCGCAGCACCGTGTTGCCGCCGAACAGCCAGTTACGCGCGGCGCTGATGCCGCGTTCGATGAGGTTCGGGCCACGGGGTTCGGCAGGTTTTGGCGGTTCGGGTGTGACGGCGTCGAGACGCCAGACATCGGCGGGCAGCGCTTGACTGGTTTCGCTGGCGACGGCGGAAATCGGTTCGAGTTCGGGCGGCAGCTCCCAGACCAGTTCGGGCACCGGGGCTTCTTCAGCTGTTTTGAGGGGTTCTACGACTGGTTCGGAAACGGGCGCCGCACTCGGTGGCGACGCGGCACGAACCGGTGCACCTTCGAGCAGAAACAGACGCTGTTCAACGCCCTGCAAAGCGACCTTCGCCAGCTCGAGTTGACGCTGCTGCTCCGTCGCTTGGGAGACCAGCCGCGCGATCCGGATCGTCTGCCCGATCACCAGTCCCAGCAATGCACCCAACAGCGCATCACTGATCGACTCGTCGAGCAGCCAGCCGAGCACCAGCCCGATCAACATGAACATCCATTGCATGGTCGATATCCCTAAGCGGCCCCAAGACGGGGCGAGTCCGGCGATTGCTTCAGTCTAGGCACAAACCCCAGGTGGGAGCGGGCTTGCTCGCGAAGGCGTCGTCTCAGTCGATATTAATGATGACTGAACCACCGCTTTCGCGAGCAAGCCCGCTCCCACAGGGGAAGTGTGCTGACTGGAGCATCCGGTAACCGGCGCTCAGTATATCGATCCGGCCCAACAAACGTTGGGCCTTGCGCACATTTGTTGTGGAAAGTTACTCCAGTGCTTTCCAGATATCCGTGGCGTACTCGCGAATCGTCCGGTCTGAGGAGAACCAGCCCATCCGCGCCGTGTTGAGCACTGCCGAGCGCCACCAGTTGTTGGCGTCGTGCCAATGCGCTTCAACGCGCTTCTGCGCTTCCCAATAGGAGTCGAAGTCGGCGCAGACCAGGAAGCGGTCGTAATCCACCAGCGAATCGATCAGCCCGGTGTAGCGCGAAGTGTCATCCGGCGAGAACACCCCGCTGCGAATCGCTTGCAGCACATCGTTCAAACGATGGGATGCGGCGATGTCCGGCAAGGCGCTGAACTCGTGGTTCTGTTTGCGCGCTTCCACCTGCTGGGCGCTGAGGCCGAAAATGAACATGTGCTCGGCACCGATGCGTTCGCACATTTCCACGTTGGCGCCGTCCAGCGTGCCGATGGTCAGTGCGCCGTTGAGGCCGAACTTCATATTGCTGGTGCCCGACGCCTCGAAACCGGCGGTGGAAATCTGCTCGGACAAGTCCGCCGCCGGAATAATGCTTTCCGCCAGGCTGACGTTGTAGTTTGGCAAGAACACCACTTTCAGCAGGCCGCGCACCGTCGGGTCGTTGTTCACAACACGGGCGATGTCGTTGGTCAGCTTGATGATCAGTTTGGCCTGGTGATAACTCGCCGCCGCCTTACCGGCGAAGATCTTCACTCGCGGCACCCAATCGACTTCGGGCTCGGCGCGAATCGCCTGATACAGCGCTACCGTGTGCAGCAGGTTGAGCAACTGGCGTTTGTATTCGTGAATGCGTTTGACCTGCACATCGAACATTGCCGCCGGATTGACCGCAATGCCCAGGCGCTCATGAATCAGATACGCCAAGGCTTTCTTGCTGTGCAGGCGCTGCTCGGCGAAGGCTTTGCGGAACGCGGTTTTCTCGGCGAACGGTTCCAGATCGAGCAGGCGCTCTTCGGGGTTATCCAGCACCTCCGGGCCAAGTGAGTCGACCAGCATCGAAGTCAATTCGGCGTTGGCCTGGAACAGCCAGCGGCGGAAGGTAATGCCGTTGGTTTTGTTGTTGATCCGTTCCGGGTAGAGCTTGTGCAGTTCGGCGAACACGGTTTTGCGCATCAACTGCGTGTGCAGTCCTGACACGCCGTTGACGCTGTGCGAACCGAGGAACGCGAGGTTGCCCATGCGCACGCGGCGTCCGTTGTCTTCTTCGATCAGCGACACCGCGCGCAGTACGTCGAAATCGTGAATGCCTTTGGCGCGCAGCGAGTCGATGTGCTGGGCGTTGATCAGGTAAATGATCTGCATGTGTCGCGGCAACATGCGTTCCATCAGACCCACTGGCCAGGTTTCCAGCGCTTCCGGCAGCAGCGTGTGATTGGTGTACGACAGCGTGTCGACAGTGACTTGCCACGCCGCATCCCACGCCACGTCGTAGACGTCGACCAATTGGCGCATCAGTTCGGCAACGGCAATCGAGGGGTGCGTGTCGTTGAGCTGGATCGCCGCGTGATCGCCCAGGGTCAGCACCGAGGTGTGCATGTTGCGGTGGCGCCGCAGCAGATCCTGCAGCGAAGCGGCGACAAAGAAGTATTCCTGCCGCAGACGCAGCTCCTGCCCCGCTTCGGTGCTGTCCGCCGGATACAGCACGCGCGAAATACTCTCCGCCCGGGCCACTTCGGCGACTGCGCCCAAGTGGTCACCGGCGTTGAAACGCTCCAGGTGCAGGTCTTCCATGGCGCGTGCGCGCCACAGACGCAAGGTGTTGACGCTTGCCCCGCGCCAGCCGACGACGGGGGTGTCATAGGCAATGGCGCGGACAGTTTCTGCCGGCGACCAGACTTGTCTGGATTTTCCGGAAACGTCAGTGACGGTTTCGACGCTGCCACCGAAGCCGATGGAGTAGACGACCTCTGGCCGTTCAAACTCCCACGGGTTGCCGAAATCCAGCCAGTGCTCGGTCTGCTCCTGCTGCCAGCCGTCGACGATGGCCTGACGGAACAAGCCGTGCTCATAACGAATGCCATAACCGTGGCCGGCGATGCCGAGGGTCGACATGCTTTCCATGAAGCATGCGGCCAGACGACCGAGGCCGCCGTTGCCGAGCGCCGCATCAGGTTCCAGTAAACGGATACGTTCCAGATCGACACCGAGTTCAGTCAACGCCTCACGGGCAACGTCGAGCAAACCAAGGTTGCTCAGGCTGTCGTAGAGCAAGCGACCGATCAGGAATTCCAGCGAGAGGTAGTACACCCGCTTCTGACCTTTGCGGTAAATCTGCCGGGTGTGGTCCATCCAGTGTTCGACCATGTGATCACGCGCCGCCAGAGCGATGGCTTCGAACCAGTCATGGTCGAAGGCGTGATCGGGGTCTTTGCCCACCGCGTAGGTGAGCTTGGTCAGGACGGCGTCGCGGAATGCGGCCACCTCTGCTTCGCGAACTAGTGGTTCTTGAGTCATCAATGGGACCTCGAGCGAGCGGGGAATTGTCTGAGCCTAGACGGTCTGACCGACGGTCGAGGCGCTGGTTCGGCAGTTTTTCCTGAGACTGTGAGCTGGCCCGGCATTACCTTGGCGGATGAGCTAATGAATGCAGGGGCCGTGCCGAATTTTCCGGCAAAGTGCCTGCATCGAGAAAAAATCTGGCGAAAGGTTGTTCAAAAATCCACCCGTCCCGGTATGATCGCGCGCCCTGATGCATACACACCTGGTAACTCCCGATGATGAAGCCCAACCTGATTGCCGCCGCCGAGATCGATCGTCTCGATACGTGGGCAAAATATTCGGCCCCGATGTGCGGCTCCTGCATGTCCAGCTGCTGCACGCTGCCGGTCGAAGTGAAGATCAAGGATCTGGTGCGCATCGGTGTGGTTGACGAGTTCGAGCTGGGCGACCCGCCGAAGAACATCGCCAAGCGTTTGCAAAAGGAAGGCCTGGTCGAGCGCTTTAATCAAAAGTCGGGGATCTTCACCCTGCAGCGCATGAGCAACAACGATTGCTACTACCTGGATCGTAAGAGCCGCCTGTGCACCATTTATGACAAGCGCCCGGACACCTGCCGCAATCACCCGAAGATCGGCCCGCGGCCGGGGTATTGCGCGTACAAGCCGAAGGAAGTCGAGCGCGTGCAGAATTTCCGGGCGATCGAGAAGTTTTAACAGCAAACCCTCACCCCCGCCCTCTCCCAGAGGGAGAGGAAGCCGACCGAGGTGTCTGGCGCCATACACCGACCTGAAAAAACCAGTCGATTATGGATTCGGTGAAGCCCGCCAAATCGATTCTGGATTCGGCAGAATTCACTCAGGTCGATGCATCTCCTGAGCATCCCCCAATCAGTCCCCTCTCCCTCTGGGAGAGGGCTAGGGTGAGGGGCTTTTGATCCCAGACAAACAAAAACGCCCCCGGTCTCGCGACCGGGGGCGTTTTTTATTCCAGGGCTAAATTACGCCTTGGCTTTCTTGGCAGCGCGGGTACGCTCGCTTTCGTCCAGGATCTTCTTGCGAAGACGGATGGACTTAGGCGTAACTTCGCACAGCTCGTCTTCCTGGATGTATTCCAGAGCCTGTTCCAGAGTGAAGCGAACAGGTGGAACCAGAGCGATGGTTTCGTCTTTACCCGAAGCACGCATGTTGTCGAGCTTCTTGCCTTTGGTCGGGTTTACACCCAGGTCGTTGTCGCGGCTGTTCTGACCAACGATCTGACCGTTGTAGATCTCCTGGCCGTGTTCTACGAACAGCTTGCCACGAGCCTGCAGGGTTTCCAGCGAGTAGGTCAGTGCCTTGCCGGTTTCAACCGAAACCAGAACGCCGTTCTGACGGCCGGACATGTGGCCCGACTTCACTGGAGCGTAACGGTCGAAGATCGAGGTCAGGATGCCAGCACCGTTGGTCAGGGTCAGGAACTGGTTACGGAAACCGATCAGACCGCGAGCAGGGATGTTGTATTCCAGACGAACACGGCCCTTGCCATCCGGCACCATGTTGCTCAGGTCGCCCTTACGCAGCCCCATCTCTTCCATGACCTTGCCCTGCGATTCTTCAGGGATGTCGATGGTTACGTTTTCGAACGGTTCCTGCTTCACGCCGTCAACTTCACGGATGATCACTTCAGGGCGACCCAGGGCCAGCTCGAAGCCTTCGCGACGCATGGTTTCGATCAGTACCGAGAGGTGCAGCTCACCACGGCCGGAAACCTTGAACTTGTCAGCCGAGTCGCCTTCTTCAACGCGCAGTGCAACGTTGTACAGCAGCTCTTTGTCCAGACGATCCTTGATGTTACGGGAGGTCACGAACTTGCCTTCTTTACCGCAGAATGGCGAGTCGTTTACCTGGAAGGTCATGGAAACGGTTGGCTCGTCAACGGTCAGCGGCTTCATCGCCTCGACGGTGTTGATATCGCACAGGGTGTCGGAGATGAACAGCTCGTCGAAGCCGCTGATGCAGACGATGTCGCCGGCTGCTGCTTCTTCAACGTCAATGCGGTGCAGACCGTGGTGACCCATCAGCTTCAGGATACGACCGTTGCGGCGCTTGCCGTCGGCGCTGATAGCGACAACCGGAGTGTTCGGCTTGACGCGACCACGAGCGATACGGCCAACACCGATAACACCCAGGAAGCTGTTGTAGTCCAGAGCGGAAATCTGCATCTGGAACGGACCGTCACGGTCAACGGCCGGAGGCGGAACGTGGTCGACGACCGCTTGGTACAGCGGAGTCATGTCTTCCGCCATGGCGGTGTGGTCCAGACCGGCAATGCCGTTCAGGGCCGAAGCGTAAACAACCTGGAAGTCCAGTTGTTCTTCGGTCGCACCGAGGTTGTCGAACAGGTCGAAGATCTGGTCCAGAACCCAGTCCGGACGCGCGCCTGGACGGTCAACCTTGTTGATCACCACGATTGGACGCAGGCCGGCTTCGAAAGCCTTCTTGGTCACGAAACGGGTTTGCGGCATAGGGCCGTCTTGAGCGTCAACCAGCAGCAGAACGGAGTCGACCATCGACATTACGCGTTCAACTTCGCCGCCGAAGTCGGCGTGGCCCGGGGTGTCCACGATGTTGATGTGGTAGCCGTTCCAGTTGATGGCGGTGTTTTTCGCCAGAATGGTAATACCGCGCTCTTTTTCCTGGTCGTTGGAGTCCATCACGCGCTCGTCGTTGAGCTCGTTGCGCTCCAGGGTGCCGGATTGACGCAGGAGTTTGTCTACCAGGGTGGTTTTACCATGGTCAACGTGGGCAATGATGGCGATGTTGCGTAGATTTTCGATCACTTGTGTATCTCGATCAGAGGATTCGGTTTGCTGACAAGTCTTGGCAGCGATTAACAGTAGTGTCCGGCATGGCCGTTACAGCTTGACGGCGGTGTCGGGGGGCCGGTGACGCAGGCCACAGGCAAACAGCCCCGGGCACTTAGCTCGGTCGATAAACGCGCACATTGGCATGCCCCTCACTGAGCAAATGGTGAGCATGCAGGCGACTCATCACGCCTTTGTCGCAATACAGCAGGTACTGGCGAGTCGGATCCAGCTCCTTGAAACGAGCGTTCACTGCGTAGAACGGCATCGTCTGTACTTCTACGCCAGCGAGTTCCAGCGGCTCATCCTCGGCGGCATCCGGGTGACGGATGTCGATCACGATCTGACCGGCCAGTGCTTCGCTGACTTCTTCAATCTGTACGTCCTGGCCCAATTCGTCGATCACCCGATCGATCGGCACCAGTTTGGCGTTTTCGAGCGCACGCTCGAGGACCGCCATGTCGAATTCTTTCTCTTCGTGCTCAACGCGACCGCGTTTGGCGGCAGTCTTCGGGTTGACCGAAATGACCCCGCAGTATTCCGGCATGTGCCGGGCAAAATCGGCGGTGCCGATCTCGTTGGCCGTGTCGATGATGTCCTGCTTGTGCGCCACGATCAGCGGACGCAGGACCAGTTTGTCGGTCACGCAGTCGATCACCGACAGGTTCGGCAGGGTCTGGCTCGACACCTGGGAGATCGCTTCGCCAGTGACCAGCGCTTCGATGTGCAGGCGGTCGGCGATGTTGGAAGCCGCGCGCAACATCATACGCTTCAATACGACGCCCATATGACTGTTATCGACTTTGCCGAGAATTTCGCCCAGGACTTCTTCGAACGGAACACTGACAAATAGCACGCGTTGCGAGCTGCCGTACTTCTTCCAGATGAAATGCGCGACTTCCATCACGCCCAATTCGTGGGCACGACCGCCCAGATTGAAGAAGCAGAAGTGCGTCATCAGGCCGCGACGAATGATCTGGTAGGCCGCAACGGTCGAGTCAAAGCCGCCGGACATCAATACCAGCGTCTGCTCCAACGCACCGAGCGGATAACCGCCGATGCCGTTGTGCTGGCTGTGGATGACGAACAACCGTTTGTCGCGAACTTCGATACGGACTTCGATTTCCGGCGCTTTCAGGTCGATCCCGGCGGCACCACACTCGCGGCGCAGCTTGCTGCCGACGTATTTTTCGACGTCCATCGAGCTGAACGTGTGCTTGCCCGCGCGCTTGCAGCGCACCGAGAAAATCTTCCCCGCCAGTGCGTCACCGTAATGCTGTTTGCACTTTTCGGTGATGTCGTCGAAGTCACCCAGCGGGTACTCGTCGATCTGCAAAAAGTGCGCGATGCCCGGCATGCAAGTCAGACGCTCGCCCATCTCCTTCAAGGCTTTGGGGTCGGTAACGCGGGTCTCCAGCTCGAGATTGTCCCACACGCCGTTCACCACCACGGCCGGGTCCAGGTCGCGGAGCACGGTGCGGATGTTCTTGGCCAACTGGCGGATGAATTTCGTCCGGACAGGTCGGCTTTTGATGGTGATCTCGGGGAAGACTTTTACGATTAGTTTCATGAAAACAGCGCGCGAACGGCCAGCCGAAAAAGGGGGGCGCGGATTATAGCGGAAATTGCTCAAGGTTTAACCAGTTAATGTGCAGAAGGTTTTGCATGCACCAAAACGGGTCATTTTGAATTCAAGACGCTACATTAGAGGGCGAGATTTTCCTCATTCAGGCGCTTTGCACCTTTATAAGCGTGAATTTGGGGCAAAAAACCCATGCTGGGGCACTGGCATGCAATTTGCTCCCTTGTGAGGCAGGTTGCCTTGGCAGAGTATCTGCGCCGGCATCACCCAACTTTAAGGGCATCCACTACTAGCCCTAAGCCACCCGGAGGACAGTATGTCGAAGACGGTTCAACTCATCAAAGATCATGACGTCAAGTGGATTGATCTGCGCTTCACGGACACCAAAGGCACTCAGCACCACGTGACCATGCCGGCTCGCGATGCTTTGGACGAAGACTTCTTCGAAGTCGGCAAAATGTTCGACGGCTCCTCCATCGCTGGCTGGAAAGGCATCGAAGCCTCCGACATGATCCTGATGCCGGTTGACGAAACCGCCGTTCTCGACCCGTTCACCGAAGACGCTACCCTGATTCTGGTGTGCGACATTATCGAACCTTCGAGCATGCAAGGCTACGACCGCGACCCACGTGCGATCGCCAAGCGCGCCGAAGAACACCTGAAAGCCACCGGTATCGGTGACACTGTGTTCGCCGGTCCAGAGCCTGAGTTCTTCATCTTTGACTCGGTGAAATTCAAGTCGGACATCTCCGGCTCGATGTTCAAGATCTACTCCGAGCAAGGTTCGTGGATGTCCGACCAGGACGTCGAAGGCGGCAACAAAGGTCACCGTCCAGGCGTCAAGGGTGGTTACTTCCCGGTTCCGCCGTTCGACCACGACCACGAAATCCGTACCTCCATGTGCAACGCACTGGAAGAAATGGGTCTGACCGTCGAAGTTCACCACCACGAAGTGGCAACTGCCGGCCAGAACGAAATCGGCGTCAAGTTCAACACCCTGGTGAAGAAAGCCGACGAAACCCAAACCCTGAAGTACGTTGTCCACAACGTTGCTGACGCGTACGGCCGCACCGCAACCTTCATGCCGAAGCCACTGTACGGCGACAACGGTTCGGGCATGCACGTGCACATGTCGATCTGGAAAGACGGCAAGAACACCTTCGCTGGTGAAGGCTATGCCGGCCTGTCCGATACCGCTCTGTACTTCATCGGCGGCATCATCAAACACGGTAAGGCCCTGAACGGCTTCACCAACCCGGCGACCAACTCCTACAAGCGTCTGGTGCCAGGCTTCGAAGCTCCAGTGATGCTGGCCTACTCGGCTCGCAACCGTTCCGCTTCGATCCGTATTCCTTACGTGTCGAGCCCGAAAGCCCGCCGTATCGAAGCGCGCTTCCCGGATCCGGCTGCCAACCCGTACCTGGCTTTCGCAGCACTGCTGATGGCCGGTCTGGACGGTATCCAGAACAAGATCCACCCAGGCGATGCTGCCGACAAGAACCTGTACGACCTGCCGCCTGAAGAGGCGAAAGAGATTCCGCAAGTTTGCGGCAGCCTGAAAGAAGCTCTGGAAGAGCTGGACAAGGGCCGCGCGTTCCTGACCAAGGGCGGCGTATTCTCCGACGACTTCATCGACGCTTACATCGCGCTGAAATCCGAAGAAGAAATCAAGGTTCGCACCTTCGTACACCCACTGGAATATGAGCTGTACTACAGCTGCTGATCCGGTAGCGCCGCGCGACGTGGCGTGACAAAAAGAGGCCTCCTTCGGGAGGCCTTTTTTATTGCCCGGATTTTATGGCGCGACGCCTTTCCCCTGTGGGAGCGGGCTTGCTCGCGAAAGCGGTGGGTCATTGATGGTGATGGCGACTGATACAACGCCTTCGCGAGCAAGCCCGCTCCCACAAGGGGATTTGTGGCGTGAGAATGATCTCTGGATGTGTACAGGGTTGGGCCAACCGCCGCGTCTGGCCTATGCTGCACCCCATCGCTTTCAATCCCGGTCGATTTCATGGGTCGTACCTTTCTTTACATTCTTCTGGTGATCGCCCTGCCCGTCGCGGCGCAGATCTACAAGTACACCGATGCCAACGGCAACACGGTGTACAGCGATCACTCGCCGGACGGCGTGCAGGCGCAGCCGGTGGAGTTGCCGCCGCTCAACCGGGTTGAGCCGCAAGCGCCGAGCGCGCCACCTGCATCTGACGCCGACAAACGTGAGCCTGCGCGCAACGCTTACGACATTCTCGAACTCGCCGGCCTGCCCAGCGAAGAAGCCCTGCGCGCCAACAACGGCACGTTCACCGTCCAAGTGCTGATCAAACCGCGCCTGCAAGCGCCGCATCAATTAAGGCTAGTACTGGATGATGTGCCCTATGGCCAACCGAGCAACGTGCCGATCCTGCAAATGGTGAACGTCGATCGCGGCGAACACCGGCTCGCAGTGCAGGTGATTGATGGGCAGACGATCATCCAGCAGAGTCCGCCAGTGGCCCTCAGCGTGCAGCGAGTGCACAAGCCATGATCCGCGCGTGGCTGATCGTTGTATTGGCGCTGCTCACGCTGCCGGCTTCAGCGGAGGTCTTCACCTACATCGATGCACAAGGCAATCGCGTCTACACCGACCAGCCGCGTGGCAACGCCAAACGAGTGCCCATCGCCACCAGCAATCGCATGTCGGCCAACCCCAGCATTGCCGCACCGATCACCACCGCGAAAAAAACCGTGGAACAACCTCTTTTTCATTACGACATGCTGCGCATTCTGGTGCCCGAACCGGATGCCACGATTCGCAGCAGCGCCGGCGAAATCATCGTCAGTGTCACCAGCGAACCCGGCCTGCAAAAGGGTCATCGCTATCGCCTGTTGCTGGATGGACAGGCCACTGGCGAACCCGGACTGACGCCGGTCTTCCCACTGAGCAACATTGATCGTGGCAGCCACAACCTTTCCGTGGAAATCCTCGATACCGAAGGGCGCACCGTCGAACGCACCGCCAATCAGCCCTTCCACATGCTGCGCATCTCCCTCGCGCAGAAACGCCAGGTAAAACCCTGCACCAAGGACGATTACGGTGTCCGTCCGGAATGCCCTTTGAAAGACAAGCCGCCTGAGCCGAAAAACCCCTTCCTGCGTTTTTTCTGACGCTGTTCAGTGATGCGCACTATATTGGTGCGTAAAACTGACACCCTACCCATATCCCAACCCATTTTGGTTCGAAAGTACCCGTCAGAGCTGGCCGACTGCCACGCAAGCGAGCGTCAAACGCCTGTTTCAGGCGATCAGCGCTTCTTTTCGGAGCCTTGGTTTGGTTTTTGCATTTTCCGTTCAACGACGCCTGCTTCTCGCGCACGCTCCGCCCCCGAAAGAGGCTCTGATGACTATAAGTGACGCAATCCACCGTTTGCTGCTCGACAACCTGACCACCGCCACCATCCTGCTCGACGCCGAATTGCGCCTCGAGTACATGAACCCGGCGGCAGAGATGCTGCTGGCCGTCAGTGGTCAGCGCAGCCATGGCCAGTTCATCAGCGAGCTGTTCACCGAATCCCCCGAGGCGCTCAATTCCCTGCGCCAGGCGGTGGAGCAGGCGCATCCATTCACCAAACGCGAAGCGATGCTCACCGCCCTCACCGGCCAGACATTGACCGTGGATTACGCGGTGACGCCGATTCTGAGCAATGGCGCGACCCTGCTCCTGCTGGAGGTCCATCCGCGTGACCGCCTGCTGCGGATCACCAAGGAAGAGGCGCAGCTGTCCAAGCAGGAAACCAGCAAAATGCTGGTGCGCGGCCTCGCCCATGAGATCAAGAATCCGCTCGGCGGCATCCGTGGCGCCGCACAACTGCTGGCCCGCGAGCTACCGGAAGAAAGCCTGCGCGACTACACCAACGTGATCATTGAAGAAGCCGATCGCCTGCGCAATCTGGTCGATCGCATGCTCGGTTCGAACAAGTTGCCGTCGCTGGCCATGTGCAACGTTCACGAAGTGCTGGAGCGCGTCTGCCAACTGGTCGAAGCGGAAAGCCAGGGCTGCATCACCTTGGTGCGCGACTACGACCCAAGCATTCCCGACGTGTTGATCGACCGCGAGCAAATGATTCAGGCGGTGTTGAACATTGTGCGCAACGCGATGCAGGCAATCAGCAGCCAGAACGAATTGCGGCTGGGCCGCATCAGCCTGCGCACCCGGACCATGCGCCAGTTCACCATCGGCCACGTCCGCCATCGCCTGGTGACCAAGATCGAGATCATCGACAACGGCCCCGGGATCCCGGCGGAACTTCAGGAAACCATTTTCTTCCCCATGGTCAGCGGTCGCCCGGACGGTACCGGGCTGGGCCTGGCCATTACCCAGAACATCATCAGCCAGCACCAGGGTCTGATCGAGTGTGACAGCCATCCAGGCCACACTACCTTCTCGATCTTTCTGCCACTGGAACAAGGAGCCACATCGACATGAGCCGTAGTGAAACCGTGTGGATCGTCGATGACGACCGTTCTATCCGTTGGGTTCTGGAAAAGGCCTTGCAGCAGGAAGGCATGACCACCCAGAGCTTCGACAGCGCCGATGGCGTGATGAGTCGCCTGGCCCGTCAGCAGCCGGACGTGATCATTTCCGACATCCGCATGCCGGGTGCCAGCGGTCTGGATCTGCTGGCGCGGATTCGCGAGCAGCACCCACGGTTGCCGGTCATCATCATGACCGCTCACTCCGATCTGGACAGCGCTGTCGCCTCGTATCAGGGCGGCGCGTTCGAGTATCTGCCCAAGCCGTTCGACGTCGATGAAGCGGTGTCGCTGGTCAAGCGCGCCAATCAACACGCACAAGAGCAGCAAGGCCTGGAAGTCGTGCCGGCACTGACCCGCACCCCGGAAATCATCGGCGAAGCGCCAGCGATGCAGGAAGTGTTTCGCGCCATCGGGCGCTTGAGCCACTCCAACATCACCGTGCTGATCAACGGTGAATCGGGCACCGGTAAAGAACTGGTCGCCCACGCCTTGCACCGACACAGCCCGCGCGCGGCCTCGCCGTTCATTGCGCTGAACATGGCGGCGATCCCCAAGGATCTGATGGAATCGGAACTGTTCGGCCATGAGAAAGGCGCGTTCACCGGCGCAGCGAATCTGCGTCGCGGCCGTTTCGAACAGGCGGACGGAGGCACGTTGTTCCTCGATGAAATCGGCGACATGCCGGCGGATACGCAAACCCGCTTGCTGCGCGTTCTGGCCGATGGCGAGTTCTACCGTGTCGGCGGTCACGTGCCGGTGAAGGTCGATGTGCGCATCATCGCCGCGACGCACCAGAATCTGGAAACCCTGGTGCACGCCGGCAAATTCCGTGAGGACTTGTTCCACCGCCTCAACGTGATCCGCATCCACATCCCGCGCCTGTCGGATCGTCGTGAAGACATCCCGACCCTGGCCAGGCACTTCCTCAGCCGCGCCGCGCAGGAACTGGCAGTCGAGCCGAAACTGCTGAAAAGCGAGACCGAGGAATACCTGAAAAACCTGCCATGGCCGGGCAACGTGCGGCAGCTGGAGAACACTTGCCGCTGGATCACCGTCATGGCATCCGGGCGCGAAGTGCACATCAGCGACTTGCCACCAGAGTTGTTGAGCCTGCCGCAGGATTCCGCGCCGGTGACCAACTGGGAACAGGCGTTGCGCCAATGGGCCGATCAGGCCTTGGCGCGCGGCCAGTCGAGCCTGCTCGACAGCGCGGTACCGGCGTTCGAGCGGATCATGATCGAGACCGCTTTGAAGCACACTGCCGGGCGCCGTCGTGATGCCGCCGTGCTGCTGGGTTGGGGGCGTAATACCCTGACGCGCAAGATCAAAGAACTGGGAATGAAAGTGGATGGTGGGGATGATGATGAGGGGGATGAGGGTTAAAACCTTGTTCGCTTGAGGGTGTGTACTCAGGATCCATCCCCTCACCCCAGCCCTCTCCCCCCTGGGGGAGAGGGGGAAAGGGAGCCGATTTTGTATGATGTTCAAGACCTGAGTTCGACGGGGTATTTCAGGTCGGCGTAACTTGAACAGCAACTCGGTCAGTCCCCTCTCCTTCTGGGAGAGAGTTAGGGTGAGGGGCCACCGTGCACCGCATCAATGCACAATGACCCGCGATCGCGCACAGCCGCATCGCCACACTCAACCTTTAAAAACACTGACAAACCGTTTTTCAAAACCACAAAAGCCCCGATTCCGGGGCTTTCATGTTTCTGATCAGCTTTTTTGTTTCAGCAGATTAAAACCTGGCACGCCCCCTGCAATACCTCTTACAGGTGATTCAATTCACCACCCGTTTCGGGGACCTTGGTACAGGCAGGCCGGGGATTCCCCTCTTTACATCGGCTCGCAGCGCCATGCGGCGAGCCCTCCCTTTTGGGATCCTTGGTACAGGCAGGCCGGGGGTTCCCTCTTTACACCGGACCGACGCGAACAGCGAAGTCCAGCCTTTTGGGAACCCTGATACAGGCAGGTCAGGGATTCCCGCTTTTATTGCTCCCGGAGATGGATCTCCAGCCGCCAGCGGTCATCGACCTCGCTGCCGGCCCAGTCACCCTGCAGCGGCCGCGCCGCCAGCACCGTCAGTAACAACCCGCCATCACTCATCCGCGTACGCCAGTTGACGTCTTTGCCGTTGAGCCTGAGCTGACCTTTCTGCGCACGGCCCTCGGCCTGGAACAGCAGCGCCACCGCGCCATCGATGACTTCGCCATGCAGCTTCGGCTCGTTGTTGAACCACACCACCAACCCGCCGTCGGTGACTTCAACCTGCTGCAACACCGTCGGATCCGGCGTGGTCAGGCGACCGATCATCAAACCGATCATCAAGCCGACAATCGCCAGCGAACCGATGACTCGCGGCAATAGTTTCGAACGGTTGTCCACAGGCGGCGTAGAATGCCGCTCATCTTTACCTTCGGAGCCGTGCATGTTTCACGTCATCCTTTTTCAACCAGAAATTCCGCCGAATACCGGCAACGTTATCAGGCTGTGCGCCAACAGCGGCTGCCACCTGCATTTGATCGAACCACTGGGCTTCGAGATGGACGACAAGCGCTTGCGCCGCGCCGGTCTCGACTACCACGAATATGCCACGCTGCAACGTCACGCGAACCTCGCCAGTTGCCTGGAAAGCCTCGGTAACCCTCGGGTGTTTGCGTTCACCACCAAGGGTTCGCGACCGTTTCATGATGCCGCGTTCGTTGCGGGTGATGCGTTTTTGTTTGGCCCGGAAAGCCGTGGCCTGCCGGCTGAGGTGCTCGATGCCCTGCCCGCCGAACAACGTCTGCGCCTGCCGATGCGCGAAGGCTGCCGCAGCCTTAACCTGTCCAACACCGTGGCGGTGGCCGTGTACGAAGCCTGGCGCCAGAACGACTTTAAATAACACTGCATAACAAATGTGGGAGCGGGCTTGCTCGCGAATGCGGCGTATCAGATGACATCAATGTCGCCTGACACTCCGCTTTCGCGAGCAAGCCCGCTCCCACATTGGACTTGCGTCAACGCTCAGGCCGTTTATTGAACGGTTGGCGTCTCGCCGCTTTCCTGCATGCGCTGCAGTTCTTGCGCGTACAGCGCGTCGAAGTTCACCGGAGCCAGCATCAGCGCCGGGAACGAACCGCGGGTCACCAGGCTGTCCAGGGTTTCGCGTGCGTACGGGAACAGGATGTTCGGGCAGAACGCGCCCAGGGTGTGACTCATCGAAGCCGCATCCAGATTCTTGATCAGGAAGATACCGGCCTGTTGCACTTCAGCGATGAAGGCGACTTCTTCACCGTTTTTCACGGTGACGGACAGGGTCAGCACGACTTCGTAGAAATCACCTTCCAGTGCTTTCTGACGCGTGTTCAGATCCAGCGCGACCGCCGGATCCCACTGCTGGCGGAAGATCGCCGGGCTTTTCGGGGCTTCGAAGGACAGGTCGCGTACGTAGATGCGCTGCAAGGAGAATTGCGGTGCGGTTTCTTCTTCGCTGGCTGCAGTGTTCTGTTGGTCAGTCATCTCAGATCCTTATCGATCTTGGTTCTTTTAGGGAGTGCTGTACGTGGGTGCAGCCGTTCAGGCCTTGAGCAGCGCGTCGAGCTTGCCGGCGCGCTCCAGGGCGTATAAATCATCACAACCGCCGATGTGCTTGCTGCCGATCCAGATCTGCGGCACGGACGTGCGCCCGGCTTTCTGGGCCATTTCGGCGCGCAGCTGCGGCTTGCCATCGACCTTGATCTCTTTGAAGGCCACGCCTTTGTTCTCGAGCAGGTACTTGGCGCGCGAGCAGTAAGGGCAGTAATCGCTGGAGTAGACGATGACTTCGCTCATATCACTTCACCAACGGCAGATTGTCGCCTTTCCAGCTGGAAATCCCGCCGGACAGCTTGGCGGCGGTGAAGCCGGATTTCATCAGCTCGCGGGCGTGAGTGCCGGCGGTCTGGCCCAAGGCGTCGACCAGAATGATCGTCTTGGACTTGTGTTTTTCCAGCTCGGCAACGCGTGCCGCCAGTTTGTCCTGGGGAATGTTCACCGCGCCAACGATGTGGCCGGCAGCGAAGTCCTTGGCCGGACGGATGTCCACCACCACGCCTGCATCTTTATTGACCAGCGCGGTCAGCTCGCCGGTGCTCAGGCTTTTACCGCCGCCCTGCATCGTGTGCGCCAGCAGCAGAGCCAGCAGTACGACGAAGATACCGACAAGAATGTAGTGGTTAGTGGCAAATTCAATCAGGTGAGCAACCATCGAAGGAGGTTCCAGGGCGTTAAAATGTCGGCCAGTATACACAGCCACTATGGTCGGCCAAACCCCGTCCGGCGGTGACGCAGTCGGAACTTAGCTTTAAACTCCAACTCCCTTTTCCATCGCCCTCTTCTTTATTAGCCACGAGTGGATTCCATGACTACCACGCCTAAACCTTTGGTCCTGATGATTCTCGACGGCTTCGGTCACAGCGACAGCCCCGAATCGAATGCCGTTTTTGCAGCGAAGAAGCCTGTTCTCGATCGCTTGTGGGCCACCGTGCCGAACGGCTTGATCTCGGGCAGCGGCATGGACGTCGGCCTGCCCGATGGCCAGATGGGCAACTCCGAAGTCGGCCACATGAACCTCGGTGCCGGCCGCGTGGTGTATCAGGACTTCACCCGCGTGACCAAAGCGATCCGTGACGGCGAGTTCTTCGAAAACCCAACCATCTGCGCCGCTGTGGATAAAGCCGTAGGCGCCGGCAAAGCCGTACATTTCATGGGCCTGCTGTCGGATGGCGGTGTGCACAGCCATCAGGATCATCTGATCGCCATGGCCGAACTGGCCTTCAAACGCGGCGCTGAAAAAATTTACCTGCACGCTTTCCTCGACGGCCGTGACACACCGCCGAAAAGCGCTGCATCGTCGATCGAACTGCTCGACGCGACGTTCCAGGCACTTGGCAAGGGCCGCATCGCCAGCATCATCGGTCGCTATTTCGCCATGGACCGTGACAACCGCTGGGATCGCGTGGCCCAGGCGTACAACCTGATCGTCGACGGCAACAGCGAATTCCACGCGGCCACCGCGCAGGAAGGTCTGGAGGCGGCCTACGCACGCGGCGAAAGCGATGAATTCGTCAAAGCCACGACCATTGGCGAACCGGTGAAAGTCGAAGACGGCGACGCCGTGGTGTTCATGAACTTCCGCGCCGACCGTGCCCGTGAGCTGACTCGCGTGTTCGTCGAAGACGATTTCAACGATTTCGAACGCACCCGCCAGCCTAAACTGGCCGGTTTCGTCATGCTGACCCAGTATGCCGCAAGCATTCCTGCACCCTCGGCGTTCGCCGCGGGCAGCCTGGAAAACGTTCTCGGCGACTATCTGGCGAAGAACGGCAAAACCCAACTGCGTATCGCTGAAACCGAGAAATACGCGCACGTGACCTTCTTCTTCTCTGGCGGTCGTGAAGAACCGTTCCCGGGCGAAGAGCGCATCCTGATTCCATCGCCGAAAGTCGCCACCTACGACTTGCAGCCGGAAATGAGCGCACCCGAGGTCACCGACCGCATTGTCGACGCCATCGAAAACCAGCGTTACGACGTGATCGTGGTCAACTACGCGAACGGTGACATGGTCGGCCACAGCGGCGTGTTTGACGCGGCAGTGAAGGCGGTTGAATGCCTCGACACTTGCGTAGGTCGCATCGTTGAAGCACTGGAAAAGGTCGGTGGCGAAGCGTTGATCACGGCTGACCACGGCAACGTCGAAAAAATGGCCGATGAAGAAACCCACCAAGCGCATACCGCGCATACCACCGAGCCGGTGCCGTTCATCTACGTCGGCAAGCGTGACCTCAAGGTCCGTGAAGGCGGCGTGCTGGCGGACGTGGCACCGACCATGCTGATGCTGCTGGGTCTGGAAAAACCGGCGGAAATGACCGGCACCTCGATTCTGGTCTGACCCGACTCGCCAAAACACCGCAAAACCCTGTAGGAGTGAGCCTGCTCGCGATAGCCATCAGACAGTCAACTACTCTGTTGAATGTCAGTAAGCCATCGCGAGCAGGCTCACTCCTACATTGGTTTGCGGTGTTTTTCAGGCCAGTTATCACACAGCCCCAATTGGGCGTTTTTTTTGCAGCCTCGGGCGGGCATACTAGGCCGTCCCTTACCCTGGTGCCGCCCGCCCCTATGCTTCGCGTCCTGATCGCCCTTGCTCTGACATGCCTGCTCCAACCGGCTTTCGCTGACGAGCGCACGCAAACCCAACAACAGTTGGACGCCACGCGTCAGGACATTGCCGAGCTGAAAAAGCTGCTGAGCAAGGTCCAGGAAGAAAAGTCCGGCGTGCAGAAAGAACTCAAGGGCACGGAAACCGAACTGGGCAAGCTGCAGAAGCAGGTCGATGCGCTGCAGAAAGAACTGCAGAAAAGCGAATCCGAGCTGCAGCGACTCGATGCAGAGAAAAAAAAACTCCAGAGCGCGCGCACTGAACAGCAGCGACTGATCGCCATTCAGGCGCGAGCGGCGTATCAGAACGGTCGGCAGGAATACCTCAAGCTGCTGCTCAACCAGCAGAATCCGGAGAAATTCGCCCGTACCCTCACCTATTACGATTACCTGAGCCAGGCCCGCCTGGAACAGCTGAAGAACTTCAACGAAACCCTGCGCCAACTGGCCAATGTCGAAAAAGACATCGGCCTGCAGCAGGCGCAATTGCTGGTCCAGAAAAGCGACCTCGACACCCAGCGCGAAGCACTCGAGAAAGTCCGCAAGGAACGCCAGCAGGTGCTCGCCAGACTCAATGACGACGTGAAAGCCCGCGACCAGAAACTGGCCGCCCGCGAGCAGGATCAGGCAGACCTGTCTAAAGTCCTTAAAACCATTGAAGAAACCCTGGCCCGCCAGGCTCGTGAGGCAGAAGAAGCGCGGCAGAAAGCGCTGATTGCCCAGCAGGAAGCAGAAAAAAAGCGCTTGCGTGAGGCGCAGGCTGAAAACAGCGACGCCCCACGAAAACCCGCCAGATCAAGCCCCGGCGCGCTGGTATCGAGCAGCGGTGAAACGTTTGGCGGACCTTTTGCTGCAACCCGGGGAAAACTTCCGTGGCCGGTTGATGGTCGATTACTCGCACGCTTCGGTGAAAGCCGCGGCGACGATGCCCGCACCAAATGGGACGGCGTGATGATCAGCGCCTCCGCCGGTAGTCAGGTGCACGCCGTACACGGCGGGCGCGTGGTGTTTGCCGACTGGCTGCGCGGTGCCGGTTTGCTGGTGATTCTCGATCACGGCAACGGTTTTTTGAGTCTTTACGGTCACAACCAGACGCTGCTCAAGTCGGCGGGTGATGTGGTCAAGGCGGGCGAGTCGATTTCCACTGTCGGTAACAGTGGCGGTCAGGACACGCCCGCGCTGTATTTCGCAATTCGTCAGCAGGGTCACCCGAGTGATCCGGCGCAATGGTGTCGTGCGCAAGGATAAGCGCCGCATCTAACTCAGGAGTTTGTTCGACATGCTGCATTTGTCCCGCCTTACCTCGCTGGCCCTGACGATCGCTCTGGTGATCGGCGCGCCTTTGGCGTTTGCCGCGCAACCGGCCCCGGCCGTCGCTCCGGCAGGCACTGCCGCGACCTCCAAGGCGCCACTGCCGCTGGAAGAGTTGCGCACCTTCGCCGAGGTCATGGACCGGATCAAAGCCGCTTACGTCGAACCGGTGGACGACAAGACCCTGCTGGAAAACGCGATCAAGGGCATGCTCAGCAACCTCGATCCGCACTCGGCCTACCTCGGTCCTGAAGATTTCACCGAACTGCAGGAAAGCACCAGCGGTGAGTTTGGCGGCCTGGGTATCGAAGTCGGCGCTGAAGATGGCTTCATCAAAGTCGTCTCGCCAATCGATGACACCCCGGCATCGAAGGCCGGCATTCAGGCCGGTGACTTTATCGTCAAGATCAACGGCCAGCCGACCCGCGGCCAGACCATGACCGAAGCCGTGGACAAGATGCGCGGCAAGATCGGCCAGAAAATCACCCTGACCCTGGTACGCGATGGCGGCACGCCGTTCGACGTGACCCTGGCGCGCGCCGTGATCCAGGTGAAGAGCGTCAAGGCGCAGTTGCTGGAAACCGGCTATGCGTATATCCGCATCACCCAGTTCCAGGTCAAGACCGGCGAAGAGGTCTCCAAGGCCCTGGCTAAACTGCGCAAGGACAACGGCAAGAAGCTCAACGGCATCATTCTCGACCTGCGCAACAACCCCGGCGGCGTGCTGCAGGCCGCGGTGGAAGTGGTCGACCACTTCATCACCAAAGGTCTGATCGTCTACACCAAAGGCCGGATCGCCAATTCCGAACTGCGCTTCTCGGCCACCGGCAAAGACGAAAGCGAAGCAGTGCCAATGGTCGTGTTGATCAACGGTGGCAGCGCCTCGGCTTCGGAAATCGTCGCCGGTGCCCTGCAGGATCAGAAACGTGCGGTGGTGATGGGTACCACCAGCTTCGGCAAAGGCTCGGTACAGACCGTGCTGCCGCTGAACAACGACCGCGCGCTGAAGATCACCACGGCGCTGTACTTCACGCCGAACGGCCGCTCGATCCAGGCCCAGGGCATCGTGCCGGACATCGAAGTGCGCAAGGCCAAGATCACCAACGAGGCCGATGGCGATTACTTCAAGGAAGCCGACCTGCAAGGTCACCTGGGCAACGGCAACGGCGGTGCAGACAAGCCGACCGGTTCCAGTGGCAAGGCCAAGGCCATGCCGCAGGATGACGATTACCAATTGGCCCAGGCCCTGAGCCTGCTCAAAGGGCTGAGCATTACCTCCGGCCGTTGAGAATGCTGCGTTTCGTCTTCGTACTGTTGTGCTGTCTGGCGGGTGCTGCTCACGCGCAACCCGCCAGCCCGACGCCACACAAAGCCTACCTGACACTGATCATCGACGACCTGGGGCAGAATCTGCCCCGGGATCGCCGCGTGCTGGCCCTGCCCGGCCCAGTGACCACGGCGATCATGCCGGATACCCCGCACGCCACCGAGTTTGCCCGCGAGGCCCATCGCGCCGGCAAGATCGTCATCCTGCATATGCCAATGGACCCGGCCACCGGGCCGTACGCCTGGCACCCAGAGTTGCCCATCGAAGAGCTGGAAAAACGCTTGAACGCCGCGTTCAAAAGGGTCCCGTACACCGCCGGCATCAACAATCACATGGGCAGCCGCATGACCGCGCAACCGGTGGCGATGGCGTGGTTGATGGGCGAGTTGCAGCGTCGTCACAAATTCTTCGTCGACAGCCGCACCAGTGCGCAGACCGTGGCGGCGCAGCAGGCGCAGAAGATTGACCTGGCCAGTGTCTCGCGGGATGTGTTTCTCGACGATGAGCGTACTGAGGCAGCGATCTACACACAGTTGCAGACCGCGATCAGCCTGGCACGCAAGCAGGGTTCGGCAGTGATGATCGGTCATCCGTATCCGCAGACATTGGCGGTACTGGAGCGCGAACTGCCCAAACTCAAGTCCCAGGGCATCGAGTGGATCGATATCAAACAGATGATCAGCGTGCGCAGCAATCGCGCCATGGTCGGCCACGGTAAAGACGGGGTTTATCGGTAATATCCGGTAACGCTCAATACATAGTTAACGCCAGCAATCCTGCTGGCTTGCGGATAGTGAGACCTGCAACAGGTCGCGGCTCCCCCGAGCCGCTTTTCAACTATCCAGGATTGACTATGACTATCGAAGAAAACGCAGCCTCGCTACCCAGGCCAATGCAACCCATCACGCACGACAACCTGCTTATCAACTTCACAACGGAGTTTCATCGGGTCTGGAGCACCAATGGTTCAAAGGTAAAACCTGGAGCCTTCTGGCGCCCCACTCCTGCTCGGGATGCGTTGCCAGGTTACTTCCCACTGGGCGACCAGTTCATGTTCAGCAATTTCAACATTAACGGTGAAATGGTATCGGCAGTCGTTTGCGAGAAGGACTTGAACGGTGAGAGAAACAGTAAAGGCAACGCCCTGGCCAAGCCTGCCGATTTCGAACTGGTGTGGAAAGAATCCTCGACATCCAGTGCCACGCGTGCATCGATCTGGCGCCCGATAGCGCCCGTAGGCTACGTCGCCATGGGCCTGGTATGCGCTAACGACCACAGCAAGCCATCACTCAATACCATCCGCTGCGTGAGGGCCGACCTGGTTGTGGAAGCCAAGGTCGGGGATCTGCTGTGGAATGACAAAGGTACGGGCGCGAAGTTAAGTTTCAGCGCCTGGGCCATAGAACCACCCACTGCCGAACCTGGCGAAATCTGTTTTGCTCCCGGCACCTTTGTGGGCGTACCGACCTACAGCAAACCCACGACGCCCGGCACTGCTTATGCGCTACGGATGCAGATCCCGCTGCAAATCAAGGCAGCACCACAAGCACCGGCACTCACTGGATATGCGCACCCTGGCGATGACGCAGTCGTCAAAGTCACTCAGATTGCGCGCCTGCCGTGGTTTGCGGTCAGAGACCACGCCAATCCCGCTGAGCAATTTTTCAGCTCGCCCTATTACGAGCTGCAACGAACGGACGAATATGTGTTGATCGGTTACGACCACAATACCTCGGACAAAACCCGTCCAGCCAAATGGACCGCCCACCGGGCACAAAACCCGATAGGACTTCGCAAGTTCAGCGGCTTCACGTCGATTGAAATCGCCAAAGCCTGGCCATCCGTATTGTTGAGTGATATGCGCGTGTTGAAACTGTCGGCGCGCCTGCCGGAGCACTTCACTCATACCAAGAGTTCTGCGAGCGGCTGGAACGAAATGCGCCCTCAAGTCGTCGTCGCCATGGTGGCGAAGCAGACTGCCGTCGCGGTCTTCCAGATGGAAAGCCATTACAGACTGATACGTGAAGACGGCACCCAAGTGGCCGTCGAATTTGGCTATACCGACGATTCAAGCATTCATCTGACCCAATATCCGCCGGAGCAGATCGAGATCGCCAGGGCGTGCCCGCAACCGACCGGGAACACACCATCGGGCACCGAGGCAAGCGCTGTCGTTGACGTCATTGCACCGTCATCGCTGGAACGACCGAGTGCTACAGATACCGCCCCATGATCTCGTCAACCACGCCCTCTTTGCGTAGCTGATCCAGCGCGGTCTGAAGCCGGGCGACGACTTCATCGGAGACGTCCTTGTTCAGCGCCAGATAGAGTTCTGCACTGTTGAAGCGCAGCACGGTCTTCAGACCAGTGACACCGTCCTGCCGCGCCAGATAACGCCCGGCAGGATCACCGGTGGCCCACAGGTCGATCTGACCATTGACCAGCTTCTTCGCGTTGTCCTGATCGCGCAGCACCACGATCGGCTTCAGGCCTTGCTTGGTCAGTGTTTCGGCAATCGCATCGCCCTTGTAGGCGCCGATCTTGTACTTGCGCGCGTCATTAAGGGTTTCGAGGGTGATCTTGCTGTCAGCCTTGGCCAACATGATCCAGTCGTCCGGGCCGATCGGGCCGACCCATTTGAAGAGTTTTTCGCGATCCGGCAGGCGCGCCATCACGAAGGCGCCGTACCCGGGATTCTCCAACGCCAGTTTGTACACACGCTCCCAGGGAAAACGCAGGGTCAGGCTGTAGGTGATGCCGGCACGCTGGAACACTTCACGCACGATGTCGGTGGCGATGCCATTGATGTTCTCGCCCTGGGCGAAATTCTTGCCGTTCTTCGCCATGTTGTACGGCGGGAAGTTTTCGGTGAGGAGCACCAGATCGGTGTCGGGACTGGTTTCGGCACGGACCGTGTTGATGAGCAACATCGATGCGCTGGCGAAAACAAGAAGCAGGCGTTTGATCATGTCGGGCTACCGGAATCCATGGCGTGCCCAAGAGTGCCTTGGGTGCGCCATGGTGTCCACTGGCCTGTATGGAATTTGACGCTTAACGCATCACGATGCCGCGTTTGGCCATGTAGGCCTTGGCTTCCTGCACGGTGTATTCACCAAAGTGGAAAATACTCGCGGCCAGTACCGCACTGGCGTGACCTTCGAGAATGCCGTCGGCCAGATGCTGCAGATTGCCGACGCCGCCGGAGGCAATCACCGGAATGCCCAGCGCATCGCTGATGGCACGGGTCACACCGAGATCGAAGCCGTTCTTCATGCCGTCCTGATCCATGCTGGTCAGCAGGATCTCGCCAGCGCCGAGGGCTTCCATTTTCTTCGCCCACTCGACCGCATCGAGGCCGGTCGGCTTGCGCCCACCGTGAGTGAAAATTTCCCAGCGCGGGGTCTCGCCCGGGCCAGAAACCTTCTTCGCATCGATGGCGACGACGATGCACTGCGAACCGAAATGCTGCGCCGCTTCGCCGACGAATTCCGGGTTGAACACGGCCGCGGTGTTGATCGACACCTTGTCCGCGCCGGCATTCAGCAGATTGCGAATATCCTGCACGGTACGCACGCCACCGCCGACGGTCAGCGGGATGAACACCTGACTGGCCATGCGCTCGACGGTATGCAGCGTGGTGTCGCGGCCATCGACGCTGGCGGTGATGTCGAGAAAGGTAATTTCGTCGGCGCCCTGCTCGTCGTAGCGACGAGCGATTTCCACCGGGTCACCGGCGTCGCGGATGTTTTCGAACTTCACACCTTTGACGACCCGGCCGTTGTCCACGTCCAGGCAAGGGATGATGCGTTTGGCCAGCGCCATGGTCAGTCCTCAGCCTTGATACGAATCGCAGAAAGCTTGCGCTTCGGCGACGTCGAGGGTGCCTTCGTAGATCGCCCGGCCGGTGATGGCGCCGATGATGCCCGGCGCCTTGGCGTCGAGCAGCGACTTGATGTCACCCAGATTGTGGATGCCGCCGGACGCGATCACCGGGATCTTGGTTGCGGCAGCCAGCGCCGCGGTGAACGGCACGTTGCAGCCCTGCATCATGCCGTCTTTGGCGATGTCGGTATAAACGATCGAGGACACGCCGTCGGCTTCAAACTGCCTGGCCAGATCGATGACCTGGACGGTGCTGATTTCAGCCCAGCCGTCGGTGGCGACGAACCCGTCCTTGGCATCCAGACCGACGATGATCTTGCCCGGAAATGCGCGGCAGGCCTCAGCGACGAAGGCCGGATCTTTCACGGCTTTGGTGCCGATGATCACGTAACTCACGCCCGCCTTGACGTAGTGCTCGATGGTTTCCAGCGAACGGATGCCGCCACCGATCTGGATCGGCAGGGTCGGGTAACGCTTGGCGATCGCGGTGACCACCTCGCCGTTGACCGGCTGGCCTTCAAAAGCACCGTTCAGATCGACCAGATGCAGACGGCGGCAACCGCCCTCTACCCACTTGGCTGCCATGCTCACCGGGTCATCGGAGAACACTGTGGAATCTTCCATGCGGCCCTGGCGCAGACGTACGCAGGCCCCGTCTTTAAGATCGATAGCGGGAATAATCAGCATCTGGCAAACCTTCAAATTTGAATGTTCAGCTTGGCTCGGAAATCAGTCTTTCTCGAGCGCCCACAGGTCGCTTTCGATGCTTTCAAACCGCTCTTTGAGATGGGTCTGCACATCGAAAATCGCCCTGTTGTAATAGTGCGGAGCAATTTCGCGGGTAAACAGCTCAAGAATTTCCGCCGCTTCGAACGAACCCAGGTCCAGTTCGAAACGGTCTTCCATGAACCGCTGAATCTTGCGATTGGCCTCGTTCTCCTGTTCGGGAGTGAGGGTCAGGATCGGCGGTCTGGACTTCTTGGCAGCCATTTACCAGCGACCGTCCCACGCGGCGAAGTTCTGCAGCAATTGCAGGCCATGGGTATGGCTCTTCTCCGGGTGGAACTGCACGGCGAAACGCGAGCCATCGGCCAGCGCCGCAGCGAAATCGACCCCGTAATGACCGCCACCCACCACCTGCCGCGCGTTGGCGGCAGCGATGTAGTAGCTGTGCACGAAATAGAAACGCGCCATGTCCGGAATGTCATGCCACAACGGGTGGCTGACCTTCTGCTGCACTTCGTTCCAGCCCATGTGCGGGACTTTCAGATGTTCGCCGTCTTCGTGCAGATCTTTGCCGAAGAACTTCACCGCGCCCGGGAACAGGCCGATGCAGTCGACGCCGTCGTTCTCTTCGCTGGTGTCGAGCAAGGCCTGCATGCCGACACAGATGCCGAGGAACGGACGATCCTGACTGACTTCGCGCACCAGCGAATCGAAGCCGAGGCGACGGATCTCCGCCATGCAATCGCGAATTGCGCCAACCCCCGGGAACACCACGCGGTCAGCTTCGCGGATCACGGCAGCATCGCTGGTGATCAGCACTTTACCGGCGCCGACGTGCTCCAGGGCCTTGGCCACCGAGTGCAGATTGCCCATGCCGTAGTCGATAACTGCAACCGTCTGCATTACAGAACGCCTTTGGTCGATGGCATTTGCCCGGCCATGCGCTCATCCAGCTCGACGGCCATGCGCAGCGCGCGGCCAAAAGCCTTGAACACGGTTTCGATCTGGTGGTGGGTGTTGGTGCCGCGCAGGTTGTCGATGTGCAGACTGACCAGTGCATGGTTGACGAAGCCCTGGAAGAATTCCTGGAACAGGTCAACGTCGAAGCCACCGACGGTAGCGCGGGTGTACGGCACGTGCATCTGCAGGCCTGGACGACCGGAGAAATCGATCACCACGCGCGACAGCGCTTCATCGAGCGGCACGTAGGCGTGACCGTAGCGACGGATGCCTTTTTTATCGCCAATGGCTTTGGCAAATGCCTGGCCGAGGGTGATACCGACGTCTTCCACCGTGTGGTGGTCGTCGATATGCAGATCGCCCTTGCATTCGATATCCAGGTCGATCAACCCGTGACGGGCGATCTGATCCAGCATGTGCTCAAGAAAAGGAACACCGATATCGAATCGGGCCTTTCCGGTGCCATCAAGGTTGATCGAGGCTTTGATCTGGGTTTCCAGAGTGTCGCGCTCGACAGACGCCTTACGTTCGGCCATCACCAGCTCCGCAAAATCATTGGGCGAAAAAGGCAGCCATTATAGGCACGCAGGAAGCAAACAGAAACACGAGAGGTGAGATGGCTGACGGATAGAACCCCCGGCTGTCGCGGGTAGACATGTCCATACAAGCCAAAAAGCGGAAATCTGGAAATTTGAAGAGTTCCCTGTGGGACGGGCTTGCCCGCGAAGAGGCCGGCACACACAACATCAATGTTGTCTGACCTGACGCCTTCGCGGGCAAGCCCGCTCCCACAGGGATTAATGTTTTCCCTGGCTGACCTGAAAGCTTCAGATCAGCCAGGATCTACACCTTAGTGGAACAATACCGCCGTCTTCTGCAGGGTCACCCACACACCCCACGCCAACGGAATACCCACCACCAGCCACGCAGCAATCGCCAACGGCTTGCTACCCGGCGCGGCTTTCCACTCCAGAACCGTGCTGGCATCAGCACCTTTGTCATGGCCCAGCGCCTGTTCGGCAGCCAGTTCAGCGTCGGTCATGAAGTACTTGTCGGCCACCGGGCGCACCATCAGGTTGCACAGGAAGCCCAGCACCAGCAGGCCGGCAAGGATGTACAGGGTGATGTCGTAAGCCGCAGCGCGTTCAACGCCGATGCTCAACTGGTACTCACGCAGGTAGTTCACCAACACCGGACCCAGCACACCCGCCGCCGCCCAGGCCGTCAGCAGACGACCGTGGATCGCGCCGACCATCTGCGTACCGAACAGGTCGGCGAGATACGCCGGCACCGTGGCAAAACCGCCGCCGTACATCGACAGAATGATGCAGAACGCCGCGACGAACAGCGCAACGTTGCCCAAATGGCCCATGTTCGGAATCAGTGCGTACAGGGCAAAACCCAGGGCGAAGAACACGAAGTAGGTGTTTTTGCGACCCAGGTAGTCCGAGAACGAGGCCCAGAAGAAGCGGCCACCAATATTGAACAGGCTCAGCAGTCCGGTGAAACCGGCAGCAATCGCAGCAATTGAAGCCAGTTGCCCGGCGTCGAGCTGGCCAAACGGCACATCAACACCCAGCAGTTTGCCGCCGAACACTTCCTGCAGCAGTGGCGAAGCCATGCCGAGGATGCCGATACCGGCGGACACGTTCAGGCACAGCACCAGCCAGACCAGACGGAATTGCGGGGTTTTCCACGCCACATTCACATGCACATGGCGATGAGTGATCATCGAGTTGGAAGCCTTTTTCGCCGGAGCGGTCCAGCCTTCAGGTTTCCAGCCGGTTGGTGGCACGCGGTACGACAGTGCGCCACCGATCATGAACACAAAGTAGATCGCGGCCATGGCGACGAAGCTCTGCCATACGCCGACACCGCTCGGCGAAGCGAAGTGACTCATCAACGCGGTTGCCAGTGGTGCACCGACCATCGCGCCGCCACCGAAGCCCATGATTGCCATGCCGGTGGCCATGCCGCGCTTGTCCGGAAACCACTTGATCAGGGTCGAAACCGGCGAGATATAGCCCAGCCCCAGACCGATACCGCCGATCACGCCCGAACCGAGCCACATCAGCCAGATCTGGTGGGTATAGATACCCAGCGCCGAAATCAGCAGACCGCCGCACCAGCACAGTGCCGAGACAACGCCAGCCTTGCGCGGCCCGGCGTGTTCCAGCCAGCCACCCCAGATCGCTGCCGAGCAGCCGAGGAAGATGAAGAACAGCGTGTAGATCCAGCCAAGCATCGAGATCGGCCAGTCGCATTGCGACGAAAACACTTGTGCGATGAAGCTCATATCCGGTGCGCAAGCCACCGGAGCAGTAACGCCCAGCGCCTTGGACAGCGGCAACCAGAACACCGAGAAGCCGTAGGCCATGCCGATGCACAGATGGATGGCCAGAGCGGCCGGTGGAACCAGCCAACGGTTGAAACCGGGCTTGGCGATGATGCGTTCCTTGGACAGGAACGCAGGCTGGTCGGCGCGAAGGCCGTCCGCCGTGATGCTCGTGCTCATTGTGTATCCCCCAATTATTAGTATGGTTCGCCAGCCACTGTTCACCCCCGGCCTTTATGCACGCAGGCATGACCGTTTTTTTGGGTGAAGCTCCTTGAAGGCGCGACGTTACGTCGCAGAAGGACGGACGAACGGGCGAAGGTTACCATTTGCAGGTGACAGAAAAACCAAACTGATATCACCTTTTTTCTGTCATCTGATCTCGTACCACTCAGGAAAACGCCATGCCGATCGTTGTAGAAGCGCTGAACGCCGCCAATTATCAGGATCAGGAGGATTTGCGGAGGATCTATCGCGACGCGCCGGACTGGCTGTTTGCGCCGTTTTCCGGTGAGGACGATCTGATCGACGGCGCCCTCGCGGACGGGAGTTTTATTGCCGGACGTTTCAACGACCGCCTGCTCGGTGCCGCGCGCCTGCAAAGGCACCACGACGTTTGGTACTTGTCCCATTTATGCGTACGAAAAGTTACCCGTCGCCGTGGCGTTGCGGAGCGGCTGGTGAACCAAGCGCAGAAAATGGCGTCGCAAGCGGGGGCAGAACTGCGCCTGCTGGCGCCTGCCGGGCATCTTGAAGTTCAGACAATCGCAGTGAAGCTGCACCTCCCGCTGGAGGCACTGGCAACATGACGCCACACCGAAACGGGCAGTTGCAGCGCTATACTCCCCGGCTAAATTACGAATTCGACTAACTACAAGGACTCGCCCATGAAAGCGTTCGGCAAAATCCTGGGTCTGGTACTTCTCGGGTTGTTGCTGATCATTGTGGCGGCAGGTTTTGCCCTGACCCACCTCTTCGATCCCAACGACTACAAAGACGAGATTCGCCAGATAGCCCGCGACAAGGCCCACATCGAGCTGACGCTCAATGGCGACATCGGCTGGAGTCTGTTCCCGTGGCTCGGGCTGGAACTGCACGAGGCCAGCGTTGCCACCTTGATCAATCCGACCGAACCGTATGCCGATCTGCAGATGCTCGGGCTGTCCGTGCGCGTGCTACCGCTGTTGCGCCGCGAAGTGCAAATGAGCGATGTGCGCGTTGAAGGCCTGAACCTGCGCCTGAACCGTGACAAGAACGGCCACGGCAACTGGGAAGACATCGGCAAGGTGCCAACAGCCGCCGCGCCTGCCGGCAGCCCGGCACCTGCCAGCGCTGCCACTGCTGAGGCCCCTGCCCAACCGGAAAAACCGCCGCAGCCGATCCGCCTCGACATCGACAGCCTGACCGTCAACAACGCCCGTGTTGAATACAACGATGAACTGACGGGCAAGCAGTTCAGCGCCGAAAGCATCCAGTTGAGCACCGGCCCGGTACACGACTCGACGAATATTCCGGTGAAAGCCACGGCATTCCTCGGCACCAACCAGCCCGTCCTGCGCGTGCGTACCGAGCTCACTGGCGAGCTGCGCATCGAGCGCGCACTGCAACGCTACAGGTTCGAAGACATGAAGCTGTCTGGCGAACTGGCCGGCGATCCGTTGCAAGGCAAAACCATGACATTCGCTGCCCAGGGCCAGTTATCGCTGGACAAAGCCGCGAACGTCGCCGAATGGACCGGGATCAAGATCTCCGCCAACCAGTTGCGCGCCCTGGGCGAGCTGAAAGCCAATGATCTCGACAAGACCCCGCAGATCACTGGCGCCCTCTCCATCGCCCAGTTCGACCTGGCGAAATTCGTCGACAGCATTGGCCAGAAACTTCCGGCCATGGCTGAAGGCAGCCTGAGCAAAGTCGAACTGGTCAGCCGCGTGGCAGCGACGCCAACCAGCATCGCCTTCGACAATATCAACCTCAAACTGGACGACAGCAGCTTCAGCGGCCGCGTCGCCGTCGAAGATTTCGCCAGGCAATCGCTGCGGGCGATCCTCAAGGCCGACACGTTCAACGTCGACCGCTACCTGCCACCGAAATCGGCGCAAGCCAACAGCGCCACGCAAGTGCGTCAGGCCGAGGTCGCCAGCACCGAAGCCGACGCCATGGCCGGCGCCGGCTCCACGCCGCTGCCGGACAAACCGAGCAAAACCGCGTGGAGCACGGAGCGCCTGCTGCCGGTTGAACGCCTGGCCAGACTCGACGTGGACGCCGACCTGACCTTCGGCCAGTTGACCCTCGACAAACTGCCGATCCAGAACGCCGCGCTCAAGGCCACCGGCCAGGGCGGTTTGCTGACCCTGAGTAACCTGAGTGGCGAGTTGTACAACGGTGGCTTTGCCGCCAACGGTACCCTCGACGTGCGCCCAAGCGCACCGGTGCTGAATCTGCAGACCAGGCTCAATCGGGTCCCGGTAGAAAAAATCCTCGAAAGCCAAGGCAAGAACCCGCCCGTCAAAGGTCTGGTGACCCTCACCAGCAACGTGACCGGCAGCGGCAACAGCCAGCAGGCACTGATCGACACGCTGAACGGCAACGCCAGTTTCGTGATCAATAACGGTGTGCTGCTTAACGCCAACCTTGAGCAGCAACTGTGCAAAGGCATCGCCACGCTCAACCGCAAAACCCTCAGCGGCGAGCCACGGGGCAAGGACACGCCGTTCGAGGAACTCAAGGGCAACCTGACCTTCCGTAACGGCATCGCCAGCAACCCGGACCTGAAAGTGCGCATCCCCGGCATGACCGTCAACGGTGATGGCGACATCGACCTGCGCGTGCTGGGCATGGACTATCGCGTCGGCATCATCGTCGAAGGCGACACCAGCGCCATGCCGGACCCGGCGTGTCAGGTCGGCGAAAAATTCGTCGGCATCGAGTGGCCGCTGCGCTGCCGTGGCCCATTGGAACTGGGCGCCAAGGCCTGTCGCGTCGACAACGATCGCCTCGGTCAGGTCGCGACCAAAATGGCCGGCGACAAACTCAGTGAAAAGATCGACGAAAAACTGGGCGACAAAGTCAGCCCGGAACTGAAAAACGCATTGAAGGGGCTGTTCAAGCGATGAGAGCGGAGCAGTTTTCCACGGCGGTGCTGGAATGGTTCGACCGCCACGGCCGTCACGATTTGCCCTGGCAGCAGGACATCAACCCGTATCGGGTGTGGGTGTCGGAGATCATGTTGCAGCAAACCCAGGTCAGCACCGTGCTCAACTACTTCGACCGTTTCATGGCCGCACTGCCAACGGTTGAAGCGTTGGCCGATGCGCCGGAAGACGAGGTACTGCACCTGTGGACCGGGCTGGGCTACTACACCCGCGCGCGCAATCTGCAGAAGACCGCGAAAATCGTCGTCAGCCAGTACGGTGGCGAGTTTCCGCGCGACGTCGAAAAACTTACGGACCTGCCGGGCATCGGCTTGTCCACAGCCGGCGCCATCGCGAGCATCAGCATGGGCCTGCGTGCGCCGATCCTCGACGGCAACGTCAAACGCGTACTGGCGCGCTTTACCGCGCAAGAGGGCTACCCCGGCGAACCAAAAGTCGCCAAACAGCTCTGGGCCACCGCCGAGCGCTTTACGCCGCACGATCGGGTCAACGCCTACACCCAGGCGATGATGGATCTCGGCGCGACACTGTGCACGCGCAGCAAGCCGAGTTGCCTGCTGTGTCCGCTGGAACGTGGCTGCGAAGCGCATATGCTCGGTCTGGAAACCCGCTACCCGATTCCCAAGCCGCGCAAAGCCATCCCGCAGAAGCACACGCTGATGCCGATGCTGGCGAACGGCGAAGGTGCGATTCTGCTTTACCGTCGTCCCTCTACAGGTTTGTGGGGCGGTTTGTGGAGCCTGCCGGAACTCGATGACCTCGACGACCTGCAACACCTTGCCGATCAGCATTCGCTGACCATGGGCGAACAGCAGGCGCTGCCGAGCCTCGTCCATACGTTCAGCCATTTCCAGCTGTCCATCGAACCCTGGCTGGTTCAGGTGCAGGAGGCCGCCCATCACGTGGCCGAGGCCGACTGGCTCTGGTATAACCTCGCCACCCCGCCGCGCCTGGGCCTTGCCGCCCCGGTCAAAACCTTGCTCGAACGCGCGGCCGCCGTATTGAACGCAGGAGAGTCATCATGACCCGCACCATCATGTGCCGTAAGTACAAAGAAGAACTGCCCGCGCTGGACCGCGCTCCTTTCCCGGGCGCCAAAGGTCAGGATATTTTTGACCACGTCTCGGCCAAGGCCTGGGCTGACTGGCAGAAACACCAGACCCTGCTGATCAACGAAAAACGCCTGAACATGATGAACGCCGAAGATCGCAAATATCTTCAGGGCGAAATGGACAAGTACTTCTCCGGCGAGGAATACGCCAAGGCCGAAGGCTACGTTCCGCCTGCTGAGTAAACCCTGCAAAATCGGGGGTCGGATCGTAAGCGACGGAATTAATTTAAGAAATTTTAAAAAAGTCGTTGACGTAAATCCGAAAAACCCTTTTAATGCGCCCCGTTGCCCAGATAGCTCAGTCGGTAGAGCAGGGGATTGAAAATCCCCGTGTCGGCGGTTCGATTCCGTCTCTGGGCACCAAATACCGAAAACCCTGAATCGCAAGATTCAGGGTTTTTTTATGCCCGCGATTTGGTCAGTACTTTTTCAGTCAGCTGAATTCGCGCTACTTTAGCCGTCCCTTACGGAAGAGGGTCATCCCGGCGATGAACCAGAAACGAACCCGCGTGCCCCTGCCCCATCCGCCGCCCTATCGTCCGAGCCGCGTGAGTGGCTGGCTGTTCCTCCTCGTCGCCGTGGTGACTGCCTTTGCCGTCGGCGCATCGATCTGGCTGCTGATCGACAGCTGGCTCACAGGCAGCATTACCACCAACAATCGCGGTCCGCGCAGCACTTACACCCTGGCCCTGCAGCCCAGGCTGTTCTGGTTCGAGTTTGTCTGGCAAAGCGTCGGCGCGGTGTTTCTGCTGGCGGTTGCGGTGTTCGGCGTGTGGATCTACCGCAAAGTACAAGAACCCCTGCACACACCGAAACCCAAACGCCACGCAAAGAAATCCTAGAGCGTATTGAGGTAATCGACAGGCAGCAGAACCGTATCCAGTGCAGCGTCCACTGGCAGGGATACAACGGTGATCACCGGGCAGACAATCATCATGTAGCAGACGATCGCCGCCGGCATACCATCGCTGCCACCACCACGCACACCCAGCAGATGAAGATTGCCATCAACCCCTCGGTAGTACTGGGCATCGGACAAACCGTCATTCAAACGCCCGACAAACGTTCCACAACCGGCCAACGACAACACGAGGCCCGCCACGCAAACAGCACGCAAAATCCCTTTCAAACCAGCGTTTCCTTACATCACCAAACAAGAGGCGCGGGATTGTACCCGCGCGCCTCAGTTCTGCAATCACACCTATCGCTATCCGGCGTCATTCCAGTGGAACACCAGATTGCGTGGGGTGCCGCTGCCAACGTCGGTCACGTCGCGCCTCGTTTCGCCGTTACGCGTGGCCACTACCGTGTATTTGCCGGGTGGCAGTTGCACGTATACCAGCGGGCCCGTGTGGTTAAGCGTCAGTAGGGTTTGCCCTGAAGACTGTTGAATCGTTACATCGACATCAGCGGTGTACTCATCTTGCTCGCCCACGGCGAACGTCATGTGCAGGTTGTAACCGGTAGATTGCTGAATGGCCTTCGCCTCATCCTCCCCAATCCCGCCAGCCACATAAGTGACGCCGTTCTGTTGTTGCTGCTGGACTTGCACCGCCGCACTGTCGACGGGTTCAAGACTGGCTGCCTGCAACATCACCGGAAACAGCAATGCGGCGACTGCGGCGATGGGCAGCATGAATGAAAGAACGCGTTTCATGATCACGACTCCCGGGCTCTTGTAGAGCCCAACCGTTACTCTTTATTGGATTTGGTAAAGGGGGGTCGCGTTTTAGAATGATTTGAACTTGGCGTGGGTACGAAAGGGACTACGGGGTTTATCCAATTCGTGACGCACCGCGTCACGAATACTGAGATGGCCCTCACTACCTGATTCGGAACGCACTGCGTTCCAAATGATTGCGTTCGCCCCTCACTGAAGTTCATTCTCGACCCGTCCTCGCCAAGGCCAAGTCACATGAACTCATGCAGCACCGCGTTTTCGCCCGACACCGCGACCGCAGGTGAACCCTTTAAAGAGTCCGCCGCCGACGGTTTTGTACTTGGCGGCTTCACCTGGCATCAGGCCTTGCCCAATAGTCAGCGCCCCGTGGTCATCATCAGCGCCGCCACGTCGGTACGTTGCCGCCACTACTCGCGTTTCGCGGCTTATCTGTTCGCAAACGGCTTCGACGTAATGACCTACGACTACCGCGGCATCGGCGAATCGAGGCGTGGTTCGATAAAAGGCTTGAACGCCTCATGGACAGATTGGGGCGCCCTCGATTTCGAGGCAATGCTCAAACGCGCGCAACGGGAGTTTCCCGGTCAACCCGTCGATGTAATCGGCCACAGCTTCGGCGGTTGTGCGGCGGGGCTGGGCGAGTCCGGGCGGGTTATCCGACGGCTGGTCACCGTCGGCGCGCAGTTCGCCTATTGGCGCGATTACGCCCCCGAACAGCGCTGGCGCATGTTCGGCAAATGGCACGTGATGATGCCGTTGCTGACGCTGTTCTGCGGCTACTTCCCCGGCAAGCGACTCGGCTGGCTGGAAGATACGCCGACCGGCGTTGTACGCGACTGGAGCACGCCTGCCGCGCTTTACGAACGGCGCCCCAGCGGTCGCGCATTAATGAAAAAGACCGGCACCCTGCCCTTCGCCAATGTCCGCGCACAGACGCTGGCGATCAGCATCAGCGACGACCCCTACGGCACCATCCCGGCGATCGAACGCCTGCTCGCTTACTTCGACAACGCTGCGAAAACCCACTTGCGCATCGAGCCGCAGGACATCGGCGAACAACAAGTCGGACATTTCGCCTTTTTTCGCAGCGCATACCAAGCCACACTATGGCCCATCGCTCTGAACTGGCTGCAAACCGGCGCACTGGCCCCCGACACACCCGGGCGGTTAGTCCCGCGCAGCTGAGCCCTTCTCCACGCACGACGGAACACATCATGGCCTCCGCCAACAAGCAGCAAAAACGCGCTACCCGGGCCAAAGCCAAGGCCAAGCAGAACCGCACCAAACGCGCCGAGGCGCCGGTCGAACTGGACCCGAACGATGACCGCATCGATTTCGAGTCGGTGGACCTGACCGAGCTGTTCAAGAAAATGATCGACGCCGAGAAGGTCAGTCAGCAAGCGCTGTGCACCGCCTTCCTCGAAGACCCGTTGCTGGAGCTGGTCTATGAACAGGAAGGCGAAGAAGGCGCGATGGACTTCATCCTCGCCGCGCTGATCGAGTATCGCCAGTGGTCGCAGGAAACCGACGAAGCCGGCGCGCTCGCGTGGATCGAATCCCCGGCCTTCCAGGCCGACTATGTGGCGGCGTCCGACGCGATCGCCGCACAAACCCAACAGAAGAACTGAGTTCCCATGGCATCCCTGAACAAGCAACAGAAACGCGCCAAACGCGCCAAGGCCAAAGCCAAGCACATCCGTATGGTCGGCCGTAAACCGCTGGACCAGGACGAAGACCTCGGCCACCTCGCCGAGCCGATCCCGGATTACACCCTGGCGATGTTCAGCAAAATGCGCGACGCCGAAGCCGTCAGCCGCAACGAGATGCTGCTGACGCTGCTGCGCGAACTGGCCTTCATCATCGTTGATCATCCAGAACTGCTGGACATGGAAAACGCCGAGAACGAAGGCATGGCCGCCACCCACCTGGCCGCCGACATGCTGATCGACTACCGCATGTGGGCCGACGGCATGACCATCGAAGAAGCCCAGGCCTGGCTGAGCGAGCCACAGTTCATCACCGATTTCGGGATTGCGCTGGATGCTTACGGCAAGTCGGTGGAAGACACCGAACCCAAGGCCGAGTAATTTTTTCCGCTTCACGTCCACGCACGATCAGGAAAAGGAAGTCAGATGAAGACAGCAGACTCACGCGAGGACGGGGAAATCCCGAAAACAGAAGACTCAGCAGCAATCCCTAAAAACGAACCCGTTAAATCTCTCAAGCAAACAACTTGGGATGAATGGTTCGACGACGGAGAGAAATGCAGCCCAGACTTCACGCTCTCGCGAGAGCAAAGCTGATCCGGATCTGAAGCGCAGAATATTTCGCCACCGGTAGCACAAATAAAAACGGCCGCTCGTCATCACTGACAGCGGCCGTTGTGCATTACGCGTTGCGGATCAGTTCAACACCACCGCGCCACGTTTTTCCAGCTTGCGACGGCGTGCCACCAGCAAACCGGCAGCCACCACTATCAGGCTCAGCAGGCCGGTCGCGAGGATTTCCACGCGGTGCGCTTCCTGGAACAGCATGATGGTCAGGGCCGCGACGATGAAGATGATCACCGCGTAGGTCAGGCCCGGGAACAGCCACATGCTGAAGACGATTTTCTCGCCGCGTGCCATGCGTTGTTTACGCATGCGCAGTTGCGAGAAGGCGATTACCAGGTACACCAACAGTGCGATCGCGCCGGAGCTGGCCAGCAGGAATTCGAACACCGCCGCCGGAGCCACATAATTGGCGAAGGTGCACAGGAATGCCGCGCCGGTGGACAACATCACTGCCCAGTACGGCGTGCCGCTCTTATTGGTGCGGGTCGACATGGCCGGGGCATCGCCGCGTTTGCCGAGGGAGAAGAGCATGCGCGACGAGGTATACAGCGCCGAGTTCAGGCAGCTTGTTACCGCGACCAGCACGACGATGTCGACGATCATCTTGGCGTTCGGGATGCCCATGCGCTCAAGCACAGTCTGGTAGGAACCGAGGTTGGCCAGCGTCGGATCGTTCCATGGCACCAAAGCCACGACGATGAAGATCGACACGAGGTAGAACAGGCCGATCCGCCAGATCACCGAGTTGGTAGCCTTGGAAATCTGCTTGCCCGGATTCTTCGATTCCGCAGCCGCAATGGTCACGATTTCGGTACCCATGAAGGAGAACATGGTGGTCAGGATTGCGCCCAGCACCGCGCCCATGCCATTGGGCAGGAAGCCGCCGCTGTCAAACAGGTGCGAAACGCCGCTGACCTGGCTGTTCGGCAGGAAACCGAAGATCGCCGCCAGACCGAGGATGATGAAGCCGATGATCGCCAGCACTTTGATCAGCGCAAACCAGAATTCGAACTCGCCGTAATTCTTCACGCTGAACAGGTTGGTCACGGTCAGCAGCAGGGTAATGACCAGAGCGAAGGCCCAGATACCTACGCCCGGGAACCACGCATGGAGGATGGTCGCGGCGGCGTTGGCTTCCAGTGGAATAACCAAGACCCAGAACCACCAGTACAGCCACCCGATGGTGAACCCGGCCCAGTGCCCGATGGCACGGTCGGCGTATGTCGAGAACGAACCGGTGTCCGGCGAGGCAACGGCCATTTCGCCGAGCATGCGCATCACCAGCACCACCAAGGTACCGGCGGCGGCGTAGGCCAGCAGTACGGCCGGGCCTGCAGCAGCGATGGCGTGGCCGGAGCCAACGAACAGACCGGCGCCGATTACACCGGCGATCGACAACATAGTCACATGACGCGGTTTGAGCCCCTGTTCGAGGCCATTGGAGCTTGGGGTACTGCTCATCGAAACTACCTTTGCAAGGAAAGCGATTGCGTCCGGCCCGTCTGGTATTTCCTTCTCGTAAAAAGAAACCAACGGGGCGTTCCGGATTCTGCACGCAATAAATGCGCCAAAATGTTTCAAAGTCTGCTGCGTTGCGGTTCTGCGCGATAACGGACAATCCGCGCAAGTCATTGAGATTAATGGCTATTCGCCAGAACGTTACCCTGCGACTCACTTTCAAGATGAATCAGCGCACCAGAAACACACTGAAAAATGGCGTAACGCACAATAAAAGGGCGAATCCGGAACGTTCGGCCGGATAGCGCTTCCAACACCCCGCCAAAGCTGGCAACATCGCGCCTTTTTTTACGCGACACCCACGGGTTTGCATGATCAAACACCCGTTCGGTTGTTGATGGGGCGACAGTCTGCTGTGCCGATGCGACAACCTGCCACACGCCACCCGTTAACCGCTCGTAGCGCTGTTGGCTGCCATTGAAACGCTATGCTAGCTTGGCCGCCTCGCCAGGAAGGCCATCCAACAGCTGGAGCGCAACATATATGAGGAACGCACATGGCTGAGGCCACGCCCGCGCTTGAAATCCGCAACCTGCACAAACGCTACGGACAGCTTGAGGTGCTCAAAGGCATCTCGCTGACCGCCCGCGACGGCGATGTGATCTCGATCCTCGGTTCCTCCGGTTCCGGCAAGTCCACGTTCCTGCGTTGCATCAACCTGTTGGAAAACCCGCACCAGGGCCAGATTCTGGTGGCCGGCGAAGAACTCAAACTCAAATCCGCCAAAAATGGCGAACTGGTTGCCGCCGACGGCAAGCAGATCAACCGCCTGCGCTCCGAGATTGGTTTTGTGTTTCAAAACTTTAATCTGTGGCCGCACATGAGCATCCTCGACAACATCATCGAGGCACCGCGCCGCGTGCTCGGCCAGAGCAAGGCCGAAGCCATCGAAGTCGCCGAAGCGCTGCTGGCCAAGGTCGGCATCGCCGACAAGCGCCACGCCTATCCGGCGCAATTGTCCGGTGGCCAGCAACAACGCGCAGCGATTGCCCGCACGCTGGCGATGCAACCGAAGGTGATCCTGTTCGACGAACCCACCTCGGCCCTTGACCCGGAAATGGTTCAGGAAGTACTTAGTGTCATCCGCGCACTGGCCGAAGAAGGCCGCACCATGCTCCTCGTGACCCACGAAATGGGCTTCGCCCGTCAGGTCTCCAGCGAAGTGGTGTTCCTTCATCAGGGCCTTATAGAAGAGCAAGGATCGCCTCAGCAGGTGTTCGAAAACCCGCTTTCGGCGCGCTGCAAACAATTCATGTCCAGCAACCGCTAACGGAGCAACATGCATGCAGAATTTTAAAAAGGTCTTCCTGGCCGCCGCCGTCACCCTCGCGTTCAGCGCCGGTGCCATGGCTGAAACCCTGAAGATGGGCATCGAAGCGGCCTACCCGCCGTTCAATAACAAAGACGCCAGCGGTCAAGTGGTCGGCTTCGACAAGGAAATCGGCGACGCCCTGTGCGCGAAGATGAAAGCCGAGTGCACCGTGGTCACGTCCGACTGGGACGGCATCATCCCGGCCCTCAACGCCAAGAAGTTCGACTTCCTGATCTCCTCGCTGTCAATCACCGAAGAGCGCAAAGCGGCGGTGGACTTCACCGACCCGTACTATTCGAACAAGCTGCAGTTCATCGCACCGAAAAACGTCGACTTCAAAACCGACAAGGACTCGCTCAAGGGCAAGACCATTGGTACCCAGCGTGCGACGCTGGCCGGCACCTGGCTGGAAGACACCTACGGCGATGACATCAAAGTCAGCCTCTACGATACCCAGGAAAACGCCTACCTCGACCTGACCTCCGGTCGTGTCGACGCGATCCTCGCCGACAAGTACGCCAACTATGACTGGCTGAAAACCGACGCCGGCAAGAATTACGAGTTCAAGGGTGACCCGGTTGTAGAAAGCGACAAGATCGGCATCGCCGTGCGCAAGGGTGACAACGAACTGCGCAACAAGCTGAACGCCGCGCTGAAGGAAATCGTCGCTGACGGTACCTACAAAAAAATCAACGACAAGTACTTCCCGTTCAGCATCTATTGATCTGACCTGTGGGACTGGCGCCGTGATCGAGCGGCGCCGGCTCCCGACTTTGCCTGCCGCAATTTGAACAGAAACCCATGATTATCGACCTCTACGGATTCGGCCCGGCCCTCGCTGCCGGCGCGCTGATGACCGTCCAACTGGCCCTCACCGCCCTGATCCTGGGACTGGTGCTCGGCCTGCTCGGCGCCTTGGCCAAGACTTCCCCGTACAAGCCGCTGCAGTGGCTTGGCGGCACTTACTCCACGTTGGTACGTGGGATCCCGGAATTGCTCTGGGTGCTGTTGATCTACTTCGGTACGGTCAACCTGATGCGCGCCCTCGGTGAGTACTTCGGCAACCCCGATCTGCAGCTCAACGCCTTCGCCGCCGGTGTCATCGCACTGGGCCTGTGCTTCGGCGCTTACGCCACGGAAGTGTTCCGCGGTGCGATCCTCGCCATTCCCAAGGGCCACCGTGAGGCCGGCCAGGCCCTGGGCCTGTCGAAATGGCGGATCTTCACCCGGCTGATCATGCCGCAGATGTGGCGGATCGCTCTGCCCGGCCTGGGCAATCTGTTCATGATCCTTATGAAAGACACGGCGTTGGTATCCGTGATCGGCCTGGAAGAAATCATGCGTCACGCACAAATCGGCGTGACCGTGTCGAAACAACCGTTCACCTTCTATATGGTCGCCGCCATCATGTACCTGGGCCTGACCGTGCTGGCGATGACCGGCATGCACTTCCTGGAAAAACGCGCCGCTCGCGGCTTTGCGAGGAGCGCTCAATGAACTGGGAAGTCATCATCAAGTGGCTGCCGAAACTGGCGCAGGGCGCGACCCTGACCCTGGAACTGGTCGCCATCGCGGTGATCGCCGGTCTGCTGCTGGCCATTCCGCTGGGCATCGCCCGCTCTTCGAAGCTGTGGTACGTGCGCTCGCTGCCCTACGCCTACATCTTCTTTTTCCGTGGCACGCCGTTGCTAGTTCAGCTGTTCCTGGTTTATTACGGCCTGGCGCAGTTCGACGCGGTGCGTGAAAGCGCATTGTGGCCGTACCTGCGCGATCCATTCTGGTGCGCCACGGTGACCATGACCCTGCACACGGCGGCGTACATCGCCGAGATTCTGCGCGGGGCAATTCAGGCGATTCCACCCGGCGAAATCGAAGCGGCGCGGGCGTTGGGCATGTCCAAGCCGAAAGCGATGTTTTACATCATCCTCCCGCGTGCGGCGCGCATCGGCCTGCCGGCGTACAGCAACGAAGTGATCCTGATGCTCAAGGCCAGTGCGCTGGCCAGCACCGTGACCTTGCTGGAACTGACCGGCATGGCGCGTACGATCATTGCTCGCACCTATCTGCCAGTGGAGATCTTCTTCGCGGCAGGCGTGTTCTATCTGCTGATGGCTTACGTGCTCGTACGCGGCTTCAAGCTGCTGGAGCGCTGGCTGCGCGTCGATGCCTGCCAAGGGCGCTGACATTTCCCACGTGCTGACGGGCGAGGACTTACTCGCCCGTTTCACGGCGCTGGATGCTTTTTTGATTGAGCATCAGGCGCTGTGGAAACCTCGTCCATTCACTCACCTACAACTTCCATGGGAAGCGTCCTACCCGGAACTGGCCTTATGGCTACGCGGGCGGTCGCTGGAAGAGGCGGAAAACGCTCACAACCACCCTGCTGATCTTGCTGATGCGCCGGAGCCGTTCGCTTCATTGGCGGCGTTGTCGGCTGAGCTGAGTGCTGTTGGTGAGTTGCCGGGGCATGCGGTGGAAGCTGCGGGCCATCGACTGAATGTCGACGTGCCGGGACGCAAGTGGCAGCAGATCGAGGTGTTTGCCAGTCGATTGTCCTTTGCTTCGCAGCCGACGCACTGGCTGGATTGGTGCTCGGGCAAGGGTCATTTGGGTCGGCGCTTGTTGGGTTTGGGGCAGCAACTGACTTGCGTTGAATACGATCCGCTTTTGGTCGCCAGCGGTCAGGCGCTGAGTCAGCGTCATCACTTACATGCACTGCATGTCGAACAGGATGTGCTTGCGGCGGACGCCCCAGCCATATTGAACGCAGGCCACACGCCCGTCGCGCTCCACGCCTGCGGCGATCTGCACGTGCGCTTGATGCAACTGGCGAGCGCTGCCGGCTGCCGGCAAATGGCGATCGCGCCTTGCTGTTACAACCGCATCAGTCGCAGCGAGTATCAGGCATTGTCCTCGGCCAGTTCGAGATCACGCCTACAACTCTCGCTCGAAGATCTGGCGCTGCCGATGAGCGAAACCGTCACCGCCGGAGCCCGCGTCCGACGTCAGCGTGACACCTCGATGGCCCGTCGTCTGGCCTTTGACCTGCTGCAACGGCAAGTGCGCGGCTTCGACGAATACCTGCCGACGCCCTCCCTGCCCAGCGCCTGGCTGGAAAAACCGTTCGTTGATTACTGTCGCGATCTGGCTGCGCTGAAAGAGTTATCCACAATCGGTTCGCCAGATTGGCCCGCACTCGAAGCAGCCGGTTGGCAGCGGTTGGCCGAAGTTCGCAACTTGGAATTGCTTCGCGGATTGTTCCGACGGCCGCTGGAGCTTTGGCTGAATCTGGATCGGGCACTTTTCCTCGCAGAACAGGGATATGTCGTACGCCTCGGCACCTTCTGCGAAGCCCCCCTCACACCACGTAACCTGCTGCTGTTGGCCGAACGCGAATAATTCATCGACTTCCTGTGGATAACTCTGTTGATGAATTCTTCGTGGATCCAATATCCATGCCTGTTTCGAGCCCTTAACAGCACTGGTCATTTTTTGTTCACATTGATAAAAAACCAATAAAACAGGGATTTGCGAACAAAATGAGAACGCGTCCACAAATAACCGCCTAAGCATGGTCTCGTGCCAGCCCGTTGTGCATAAGCCGTCAATCAAAACGACATAACCGCTGAAATTCACCGGTTCGAAGCGAATAATTGCGGCGCATCGCCAGCCTTGCTATACAAGTCCACAGCGTGCCGCCAGCGCGTCTCCAAACAAGAACAATCAGACCGACAGGAAGCGACCGTGACGTTCATTTCTTATGCGCAAAATTTTGAAGACGTCCGCTTGTGGCGCGCGCTTAAACAGTTCGAGCACGGTTTCTACATCGACGTCGGCGCCAACGACCCCAGCCACGACTCTGTCACCAGAGCCTTCTACGACCACGGCTGGCACGGCGTTAATCTCGAGCCGATGCAAAACTACTACGACGCACTCTGCCAACAACGCCCGCGCGACGCCACCGTCCAATGCATCGCCAGCGACCAAACCGGCGAAACGACCTTCTACGGCATTCCCGGCACAGGCCTGTCCACCGCCGACCCCGCCGTCGCCCAGCAACGCAAAGATCTCGGCATGAACGTGCAGAGCCTCACGATCAAGGCGCGTACGCTGACCTCGATCTGCGAACAATACGCCGCCGACCGCCCGATCCATTTCCTCAAAATCGACGTGGAAGGCCACGAAGAAACCGTCCTGCGTGGCATGGACTTCAGTCGCTTCCGCCCTTGGGTCATCGTCGTCGAAACCCCATGGCTGCGCGATCACACGTGGGAACACCTGATCACCGACGCAGGCTATCAATCGATCCTGTTCGACGGCCTCAACACCTGGTTCCTCGCCGACGAACACCACAACCTCAAACCCGCGTTCGACATCCCGCCGTGCAACCTCGACAACTTCCAACTGTGCAAAGGCCACGCCTTCGCTCACCCGATCAGCGCCAGCGAAGTCGACACCGCCCAACAACTGGCCAACGCTCTGCAACGCGCCGAACAGGCCGAAGCGCAACTGGCGGCCCTGCAAAACAGCCGCACATTGAAGGCGCTGCAAACACTGCGAAATGTGCTGCGCAGGGCTTGATTTGCAAAGATGCAAAAATAGTCAGAATTCAGGGGTTTACAGAAATTATCCAGTCGCTATAATCGTCGCCCACACGCCGGTATAGCTCAGTTGGTAGAGCAACTGACTTGTAATCAGTAGGTCCCGGGTTCGACTCCTGGTGCCGGCACCATACAAAACAAAGCCCCTGCAGAAATGCAGGGGCTTTGTTGTTTGTGGCGTTTGAATAGGGAAGCGCAATAGCCGAGCAGTCACTGCTTTGTCCCTCAGCCTGTGAGCGGTGCCCCCTCTCAAGATCTAAAAAGATCTTTTGAATAGATCGACAATCCACCACAAGACCGCCTGACTTCATCATCCTGCAAAAATCCTCGCCCATAGAGACAACGAAATCCTGAAGAAACTCCACTCAGTCCCTTGTCAGCCGTTGAGATCTCGAACTGTCCCACCGCCAGTATTCAAGCTTGCTGGTCCGTTACAAGTTGATACGCGAAGTTGGTTTTGACGCGGAAATTTACGCATAAACTCGCTGCCACGGACAACGTCACCCACGGAGCAAGTGATGTCAAAACGAAAAAACGCCATGGAAATCCGCGAAGCATTTGAGGAGGCCGGGCACTCACTCTCGTTATTCATCAACTTGTGTACATCCGACGTGCAACTCACCCAACGCAGCAAATTGGCCTTGTCTGCCTATGGCAAAACCTGCATGAAGAGCTTTGAAGACGCCGAAAGCGGGTTGCGAAGTCTAGATGAGACACGAGACGACTTCATTGACCATCGCTGATTTCCTCCTTCAATTGCTTAAGGAAGGCTACGGACAGGTTGCTGACTTTGCCTAAGTAAAAGCGGTCAGCTACCAAATTGAACATTAATGAGTCTGCTGTAAAAAACACCGGATACCTCGTTTTCCGAACAGATTCTCTGAAGTTGAGGCTATTGCGGCGTTTCCCAACGTTAAATGCGGAACCTACGCTGCTTCAACCGAAAGCGAAATCCTTCGCCCAAGCTGCTGCAACATACGCTCAACATTCTCGATCTTGGAGTGGTGCAGAAAATCTACCAATCGATCTACCTGCGGCCGTTGCACGCCGAGACGACGCGCCAGTTCGGCTTTGCTCACACCGGACTCCAAAAGCGAATTCCAAAGCGCAACCTTCGCCGCTGTCAGCGCAGGCAGACGCAACACGACGTCACTTTCCCGTTCTTCCGCCTGTCCCGTCGGAATCAATCGGCGATCATCGACGTATATCGACAGGGCGGTCTCGATGGCATCGATAGCACTGTCGAGCGCCTGTTCAAGGGTGTCGCCAACGGCGTGCATCTCTGGAGTTTCTGCGCAGGACAACCAGACACTGTCCGGCTCTTCATGAACTTCCAACGCATATTCGAACATCACGATTCCTCTCATGGGGTACAGCTGAGGAGAATTGGAGACAGACCACGTTTTTCAATTAATAGAGAGCTGCAACCTGAATTCTTTTTTACGATTTTGGTGCCGACGCCATACAAAACGAAGTCTCTGCAGAAATGCAGGGGCTTCGTTGTTTTCTGTAGCAGAAGTCTGCCCAAAGGTTTTAAGTGGTATCAAGCAGGATGCAGATCCCGCAAAGCTTCAGGATGCTGACTGGCAACCCTCAGAAGAGTTTGCGCCGCACCAGTCGGCTGCCTGCGACCTTGCTCCCAATCCTGCAAAGTCCGCAGACTCACACCGATCAGTTTGGCAAACGCACTTTGAGAAACGCCCACTTTGGCACGTGCTTCTGCTGCCGCAGAGAGCGGCACTTGAGTCACGCGCGCAGCCTTTCCAGCCTTCATCTGACGTACAGATTCCAGCAAGTCCTGCTGGAATTGCTCCAGTTCATCGACCATCGCTGATTTCCTCCTTCAGTTGCTTAAGGAAGGCTAAGGGCAAATCGTCAAACTTTGCCTTGGTGTAGGCAATGAGTAACCAGATCGAGCCTTCAGAAAGCGTATTGTAATAGATGACCCGTGTACCGCCTCGTTTACCCATGCCGCTACGAGTCCAGCGCACCTTGCGCAAACCTCCACTGCCCGGCACGACATCACCAGCCAGAGGATTTGCAGCAAGCCAATTTATAAATTCATGGCGCTCACCATCGACCCATATGGCGTCTGCATAGCGCTTGAACATTTCCGTTTCGATGATTGTATACATGAACCTGACTATACGGCTACGCCGTACAAACAAACCATAAACGTTTATAGGGACAGATCGACGAAATGCATGGCGCGAAGCCTTGAAATCTGTTGTAACGACAAGCCACTACTAGCCACCGTTGCTCATTCGCCCCTCGCAAAGCTACCGTTCAGTTCGTCGCTGCCAATTCAGCGACCGGGCCTGAGAACCCGCGTAAGATACAGGCGCACCAGCGCCCCAAACCACGATTGCCGACGCTGTTTTAGTGTCCGCATTCACGTGCAATGGCGGCTGTGCGTGGGAGACCTTCGGGTCTGCCGGGTTCCTGTATCTCCGGTTTCTCAGCCTGCGCATAGCTGCCACCCTTTCGCCTGAGAACGAAAATGGCAGCTCTCATTTGATACAGGGAGTTCACAAATGAAAGCCATTGATCCGTCAGCACACCGGTCACTTCACGTCCGTCCATCTCGAACGGCAGGTGAAGCGAAATGACCCACTCTCCAGATCTGAAAACCCTCGGCCTCACCCACTTTTCCTTCCAATCCAATCAAGCGATGTTCCGCACCAATCGTGGTGTGCCGGTAATCACCGCCCTTTCCCACGCCTCGCACTTGCTTCACATTTCACGACTGCTCACTGCGGACACTTCGGTCTCGCGCGATCCTGATCTTCACGCTTATGCCTCGCAGTATTTGCAGGAATTGAGCAAGGCGCTGATCGATGATGTGGTGAAAGTGATGGATGCGCCGCCGGACAAACCGTTGATGTAAACACCGGTGTAAGGCCCTCGCCGATGCGAGGGCTTTTGCGTTTCAGACCTGACTGATTTCAAGCACAAACGAAATCTTCTGCTGAATCGCACTCCACACATAGCGCAAATGCTTGCCCTGCTTTGGAATCGATACGGCTGGCGGGCGAAACGCGGCGATACATTCATGGCCTGGCAGGCGGACGCTGTTGTAGAGCAGGCCCCAGGATTCGGACTCGCGCAGTTGTCGGGCAAACACCTGTGACGGACCGTAGGCGTCCGGATCGGGCTGATGTAATTCGGGAAAGTCATGACGAACGTCGTGTAACGGCTTAACCACCCGATTGACGTAAGTACGCATGGTCAACTCAAGATCCGCTTCTTGGGTCGCCGCAAGAAATCGTTCCTGGTGATAACAGGTCTCGGCGATGGCCGCGGCCTGGCTGCTGGCGGCGTAGTAAACGCCGAAGGTGCCATCGGTGAAGCGGCTGCTTTTGCCGATGTGGGTAAACGCTGCCATTACCGGGCTTGAACCGGGGCCGGAGAGTCGGTCTTCGGGGCGCACGCGGGCGAGTATGCCGGCCTGCTCGATCAGGCGATCATTGGTGAGTGCTTCCAGCGCGTAGGCGATTTCCAGGTCCTCGGGGTCGAGCACATCTTCGAACAATGCAATCGGCGGGAAGCTGCTGTTGACGATCCGGTAGGCTCGCGGCCACGCTACATCAACCAAGTCGGGCGCCTTCAACCACGCACCCCATCAAGGTAGCGACGCACATCCGCGATGTCGACCACGCGTCCGGCCAGCATGTAATCCAGCGCCGTTTGGCCATTGAACGGCGCCGCCGTGTTCGGGCTGCTGACCCACGTGTAAGCGCGCTCGCGGCTGTTGCTGAAGATGATGCTCAACGCCTTGTGAATGCCCATCAGGTACGAGATGCGCTCCAGCGTGTCATGCGGCAGGCGTATGTTGGCCGGCAGGTGTTTGTACTTGTAGAACGTGGTGTTGCCGACGCCGCCCAGCAACGTGCGCTGCTGCTCGGCGTTGCAACCCCAGCGCTCCATGAGGTTGAAGAAGAACTTCAACGCAACGCGCCCGGCTTCGGGGACGTCGAGTTGTTCACGCGGGGTTAGTGCTGGGGATGAGGTTGGCATGTTAGTCCTTCGTAGCTGTCAAGCAAACTGAGCGTAGTACATATATGAATATTTTCCATTAAATTATTCGTATACGAATAACACCCCCAAAACCCAGGTTGACACTGCAACGTTGCGTGGCAGAGAATCTGGCCAAGAGCGCGAAACCGACTGCCTTCAGGTGGCGATAGTCGGCGTTAGGAACCCCGTTGATGACCTGAAAATCAGCGCTCGGGTGAGACCTCTTCTCCCCTGCTTGAGGGAGCACAATATCAAGCAAATCCATGTGAAGGGCAGCCTGAGAAGGCTGCCCTTTTTTGTTTGAGCTACCGGTGCCGTCGATATAACAGCTCACCATGCCTATGCTTGTTTAGACCTTTCTTGTCACAGTTCATGAAATTCCAGAGTACATTGCCGCGCTCAACATGAACCACTACCAACATCTGGTATCTCGCGTTGTAAGCACCGATGAAGGAAAGTCGAAACGAGGTGTCATCGTAGGAAGCCCGCCATATCTCGAAGGGCCTCGTCAGAGTATCTCGGGCAAATTCGGTGAAGCGCTCACGGGCATTCGAGCGTTTTTCCACCGTATGAAGCAAATGCTCACGCTTCACCAAAATCGGCACATAAGGTGTTTCGATCAGAACAGCCTCCAGACCGTGACCAAGTCCAAAACCTGTGGCAACTTGCTCCCACGCTGCAGTGAGGCTCGATGCACCCGGAAGTTCTCTAACCGCGTAAATCAGAAGTCTGGTGTCAATATCGCGAATATCCGGCAATCCCAGATCTTTCCAGCTTTTCTGGTCCGGTAACGCCCTGCTCCCCTGCAAACTCATGGCATCGACTCGCTAGCTTCGCGGATGCCGGCATTGCCTGGATATCCATGACCTCGGACTCAACGTCCCGAAAATAACTGCCTGATATTTCAGCCCCTTCTGCTTTGGCGGTAAATCAGCCCGTTCGCTCTGTTCTATAGGAGGCTTCCGACAGTAGTGAAAAACAGTGGCGTTTCGGCGTGAGAAACAACTCGAAATGGTGTAGTCCGAAGGCGTAAAAAAAATGCCCGACTCGTCCGAGTCGGGCACTTTTCTTGACCCCAATCACCCCCACGTCACCAAAAACCCCGATCCTGTGTCAGCCTCCAGCCATCGGCGAGGACATCAATTCGCTACTAAACCCGCGACAACTATGCTCAGGTACAGGAATATAGCCAGCATATGGCGCCTGACCGGCCGTCTCGTAAACAACAATACCCAGCCCACTTCAGAGGGCATTACCCATGGATAGCAGAACCTTACGCAACCTCATGCGCATCGTGCAGACCGGCTCGTTGTCGGCCGCAGCCGAACATTCGTGCCTGACTGTGCAGGCCCTGGCCGCGCAGTTGAACAAGGTCGAAGAGCAGTTCGGTTTCCGCTTGTTTCGACGCTCCAACAAAGGCCTGACGCTGACGCCGCAAGGCACTGAGCTCACGCCCTACATGGACAAAGTGCTGATTGCCACACGACAGATGGAAGAGAAGGTCGCAGCACTGAAAGTGCCGGGCCAGCGCACGTTGAAGGTTGCGTTGAACAACACCTTGGCGGCTGACTTCAACCGGCGAATGATCGGACGCCTGATCGAGGTGTTTCCCGATTACCAGATGGAATTCAGCTACGCCGAGTCGATGGAAAACCTCAGCAAGCTGAAGAACGAGGACTTTGACCTCGCGGTGCTGATCGGCCCGCAGCGTCCGGGTCTGCCGAGTATCGTCCTGCCGGATGTGCAGGTGCAGGTGGTCGGTGCCCATTGCGGGCAAGAAAACGATCCGCTGACCTTGCTGGGCGACAAGTTTCAGGTGCGTCCTGCGGAAGATTGTCCGTATTCCCACAGCTTTTTGCGTTTTCTCGATGCGGGGCTGGGCAATCACGAGAACGGCCAGCGCATGGTCTATTCCTGCAGCGAAACCCTGACGCTGTCGTTGATCACGCAGATGGATGCGGTCGGCATGGTTTCGCGTGACGCCGCGCAAAAGAACGGCCTGACGATTTTTCCCGGGTTCGAGGATTTCCTCGAAGTGCGCCTGGCGGTGAACAATCCGGAGTTGTCCAACCAGGCACTCAACGATGTCGTCGACTTGCCACTACATGAACGAGCCGAGCGCAATGTACGCAGCCGTCCCAACCGCCACACTGAGAAAGAGGTTTTTGCTGAAATACGCACATAACAACGTCGGAATCGCAGCATAGAATTCCGGGCGATCGAGCTGTATGTGCTGATCCTTGACCAACAGGGGTGTCAGGCTGATCGCAGCGACGATCGCCACCGGCAAGTATTCCAGCGCCCGCGCAACGAATGGCGGCCAGTGCTCGGTATTGACTTGCAGGGGCAATGCCCGTGGCAGGAAGGTCACGGCCATCATCAGCGCGACCACCAGAATCAGGAACGTTTGGTCAGGCATACACCCACTCCGCAGCCCACAAACGTGGCGATAAACACATTGAACGGCGAACTGCCGACCAGACTTAGCGCGCCCATGCACAGCACGGCAGCAGCGGCCGCGATGAGCTTGTTGCGGGTATTGCACAGCGACACCAGTACATAGAGCATCATCGCCGTCAGGGCATAGTCGAGCTGATATTTGATCAGGTGCGCCGCGTACTGCGCACAGACCGCACCAAGCAAACCGCCGAGCACCCACGAGGTGTGGCAGAACAGGTTGAAGCCGATCAGGTAGCGCACGTTGACCGGCGCGCCGGTGCCGAGTTTGACGCTGTGGAACGCGAAGGATTCATCCGTCAAGCCACCGGCGTAAGCCCAGCGCTCCATACGACTCAAACCGAGCGCGCGCAGGGCCTTGGCCATATACACCGACATCAGCATGTGCCGCGCGTTGATCAAGAACGTGGTCAACACAATGGTGGTCAGCGAGGCGCCGCTGGAGATCAGCGCCAGCGCGGCGAATTGCGAAGCGCCGGCGTAGACGAACAAGCACATCGCCACCGGCAGCCACATCGGCAACCCGGCGTTGACGGCCATCAACCCGAACACGAATGACACCGTGAAGTAGCCGGCCACCACCGGGCTGGCTTCGGCGAACGTGCGCGATGGCGGATGAGCAGCCATCAGCGGCGCACTGCCGGACGTTTCATTCATAGATCCCTCTCAAATGTCCGTTCGCCATGGGGCTCGCAAAACCCCTGGGCAGTCCAGAATCGCTTGCCCGCGAGGTTAGCATCGTCGACAAACAGAAACATCCGCAACACGCCGACACGCTTCATGTCGGACGACGCCGCTTCAACCAGTCGTTGACCGACGCCCTGGCTGCGATAGCGCGGGCTGACCGCCAGATGATTGATCGTGCCGCGACTGCCGAGCATGCCGCCGAGCACCGCGCCGACGATTTCGCCGGCGACGTCGAAGGCGAGATAGGCCGTGGTGGTCTTCTGGATCAGCACGCCGCGCAGGCACTTGGCGTCCTGCCATTCGCAGAAGGACACTTCGTCGAACTGGCGGAAGAAGCGCTCCATGCGCTGCGCATCCTTGGCCGTGGCGCGTCGCAGCACCACCGGCGTCGAGCACTCGACGCCGTCGATTGGGGTGATCTGATTAGCGAACAATGTCGAAAGCGGTCCCGGGCCGCGAGAAGGAGATCGCCAGAATCTGCCGGTAGGCCATCGCATGGGTGTGCGTGTTGCGGGCCGGGGTCACGTAGTGGCGCATGTCGCGATCAAGGAAATAGGTGGTGTCGAGAATTTCCTGGTAAGTGGTCGACGCCAGTTGGTGCTCGTGGATGTCGTACAGCCGACTCTCCGCACCTTCTACGTTATTGCGGCCCCAGAAGTGCACACCGCTGAACGGGTAACCGTCGCAGTGAATGCCTTCAGGGGTGATTTCAAGTTGCTTGCCGGGTTTGATCTCGATGCGGATCTGATGGATCTGGCACTGCCAGATTTCATCGTGAAGCTCTTCCGGCAGTACGCTTTTGTACACTTCAAAATCAGTGTCGATCAGGCTGCGCATCACCGGTGAGGTAATCACTTCATCGGAGAAGTCCTGAAAGTGTCGTACCAGGCCGCCGACATAAGCGTTGTTTTCTTTCGACTGCACGTAGGCGCGATGCTCAAGCTGCTTCAACTCGCGCGTCTTCGGGTTGTACTCGAAGTCGCTGTAACGACGGTAACGCATACCGGCTTCGGCCTGACCGTAGTAACTGTCAGGCTCCATGTTTTCCCAACTTTTGGTCAGTCTGACGAAGTCGGCGAAATGACCGTAGAGATTGAAGTCACCACCCTGGACGTTGACATATTTGTCGCGCCGTAGCGATTCGCCCACTTCTCTGTTCAAAACGATCATTACCAAATTCTCCGCTGCATTGAGCGGCCTAATCTATTAGGTGGAGAATTTGCGTCCATGAGAAAGAATTTCAGGCATTTAAAGCCCTGTTTGAAACGACGTTTGCAGCGACTTGAAAACAACTTTTACATGACAAAAACACCGGTTTTTTCCGCTTTCCGTCGAAAAACCGTCGAAAAAAAACCCCGAACCAGTCGGGGTTTTTCTTATGTTTCTTACACTGGATCAGGCATCAGAAGATGTTGATCGGGTAGTCCACGAATACGCGCAGTTCGTTACCGCTGACGTTGTACTCGCTGGACTTCTGCGATACGCGCAGGATCGAGCTGCGCAGTTTCACGCTGAGGTCTTTGGCCGGGCCAGACTGCACGACGTATTTGAACTGGTTGAAGATCTCGCGCTCGGTGCCACCTTCGCTGGTGGAGGTGGTGATATTGTCGCCACGCACGTAAGCGAAGTTGTAGCTCAGACCCGGTACGCCGAAGGCGCCGAAGTCCAGGCCGTAGCCCAACTGCCAGCTGCGCTCGTCTTCAGCGTTGAAGTCGGACCAGTAGGAGTTCGCGAGGTAGATGGAGTTGCCACCGTCACCGACACGACCTTGATCTTTCTGGTAACCGCCGTAGGCGTAACCCAGGTTGCTGTCGCCGGTGGAACGCTGGTGCGCAACGGTGAACGAGTGCGGACCGGTAGCGAAGGTTGCGGCCAGGCTCCAGATCTTGTTGTCGTCGCCGGTAACACCGTTTTCGCGGACATAAGAGTTGTCCAGCTTGGTGCGATAGCCGTTGAAGTCCAGGGTCAGCGACTGATCCTTGTTGAACGGCAGCACGTAGTTGGCGTTCACGTATTGTTTCTTCAGCACGTCTTCAACGTCGGAAGCGTAGAGCGCGCCTTTGAAGTGTTCAGTGAACTGATAGCTGCCGCCCAACACGTTGATCGACTTCAGGCCACCGCTGTCACGGCCTTCATCGCTTTTGCGCGATTCGGCAGTGAAACGACCGGCGTTCAGTTCCAGGCCTTTGATCTCACGGGAAGTAATCAAAGTACCGGTATAGCTTTCCGGCAGCAGACGCACGTTGTCGTAACTCAGCACTGGCAGGGCCGGCATCTGGTCACCGTAGGTCAACACGGTGTTGGAGACGCGGAACTTGACCGCGGCACCGCCCTTCGCGATGTCATGGTTCGCGCGACCGTCATTTTCCTGCTTGAAGAAATCGATACCACCAGCGCCGCTGCGGCCCTTGCCGCCATCCAGACGCAGTGCGTACAGACCGAAGGCGTCAACACCGACACCCACGGTGCCCTGGGTGAAACCGGACGAGAACGTACCGATGGCCGCTTGGCCCCACTCGGCCTTGTCTTGGTTGCCGTCTTTGTAATCACGATTGATGTAGGCATTGCGCAGCAGCACTTTGAGGCTGCTGTCTTCAACAAAACCCTTGGACTCGGCCTGGTCGTTAGCCATGGCCTGCGTGGCACTCAACATCCCCAGTGCGATCAGACTGATTCGCTTGTTCAACATTTTGTTTTCCTTATTACGGGTTGAAACGCGCTGTGTCGAACGGCGGAAACGGCGCTTTTGCACTCTTTTATTCACCCGAAACAAAAAGACCCGCCCACGACAATGTCATGGCGGGCCTGCTCCTTATTTTGAGTCATGGCGGTTGGCCACAGGCGTTGGGCCGAATCGTAGCCGCGCCCCGAACAATGTGTCAATTTCAAGAATCGTCTTTAAATAGGCAAAAAACGTCTAAGAAACGTAAATTTTGCGCTGACTCCTTGCTGGGAAATGCCTGCAGCCAGTGAATCCAGTGCGGATCACGCGCAGCCATCGCTGGCACAAAGTAACGAAGCTTTGCCTGATTCATCGACACCAACTGCCTGATTCAACCAATCGGCAAACGCCTGCGGCTTGCCCAGCCAAGGACTGATATCGACCAGTTGGAATTGGCCGTTCTGCGCCAGCGCCATTGTCGGAAAACCCTGACCGCCCAATTGCGCCAGAAACTGACGACTGGCTTTTATGTGTCCTTCGCTATCAACAGACTCCAGCGCAACGTGGAAAGCTTCCTGCGCATAGCCCATCTGCATCGCCAATTCCAGGAGTACGGCTGAATCGGCAATCCGGCGCCCTTCCACATAGTGCGCCGTCTGCAACCGCCCCAGCATGCGCAAACCGCCTCGGTCGATGGCTTCGGCCGCCATGACCGCAGCAATCGGTGGCGTCGAATCGAACACGGCCGAGTGATCACGCAGCAAGCCGTCGAAATAGGCCTCGCCGAAAGGCTGGCCGGTGTATTCGGCAATCCGTCGGTCATGGGGCATGACGTAATTGCGCAACTGCTCAGACACCCGCTGACGATTGGCTCCACTCATCATTCCCCCGGCATGGGCGACCACTGGCAACACTGCCTGCGCCGCTTCCATCAGAGGCTTGGCGCCATAACACCAGCCGCACAACGGGTCGTAGATGTAATGAAGAATCATGGGAGAACTCCGGCAGAAAGTCAGGAAAATCGATGGCGGCAGATTAGTCCTCACACCCTTGCGGAAAAACGCCGGAATGGCTTTCAGTCTGTTTCATGAATCGGTCGAATTGGCCGCAGACTGTGTCAAGTCCAGCCAATACAGGCGAGATGCTCGAATCTGGTCGTCGTTCGACCATCGAAGCCCAGGATGGCAGCGAAGATTTGCGCACTCTTTACGCTGACCTCAGCACTGACCCGAGCGAAAACATGGGCGACATGGATGAAAACAGTTTCCGCGACAGTGTCAGCAGTACTTACAGTTACTGATTCCACACAAATCCTGTGGGAGCGAGCTTGCTCGCGAAAGCGTCAGGTCAGTCGGCATAATCGTTAACTGATCCACCGCATTCGCGAGCAGGCTCGCTCCCATATTGATGGGTGAGTAAAAAACAACGGTGCATAAAAAAGCGCCGCCATCCCGGCAGCGCTTTTACCAATCCCTGTTGTTCTTCTTATCCTTCCATCACAGCCCACAATGCTTCCAGTTCGGCCTCGCTGAACAGGCCAGCGGGGTAACGCTCGATCATCATCCGGCGCGGATCAGGTTCCCTGATCTGACGCGTTCCATTGGACTTCAACCAGTGCGCGACAATCTGGAGCGATTCGCCGTTTACGGCCATGGGATGCAACGTCCGCTCGCTGACTACGTTCACTTCGGCGTTCATTTCAGCGCTCTCTCCCCGTTCATGAGCGGCTACGTTATCCAAGGTTTATGACAGAACTGTTGAAGTTCTCCCCCCTCCCTAGTGCACGGCTGATGAATACAAGAGCTATGCCAAGGTGTCTCATGTGTCGACAAGCGGATACAAAGAAGCCCGCAATCCAACCGGGCTGCGGGCTCGTTTACATACATAGCGAGCTAATCATTGCCTCGCCGATTTGCTAATCAACTCAAGCTGTTACGACTCAACTCACTCTTTGTGCGGCGCGGGTTGCTGTTGGGTAAGGCAGTGGATATTGCCGCCACCCAGTAACAATTCGCGGCCAGGTACCATCACCACTTCGTGCTGCGGGAACAGCTTCTGCAGAATCTCTTTCGCCGGGGCATCCATCGGATCGTCGAAACTCGGCGCGATGATGCCGCCGTTGACGATCAGGAAGTTCACGTACGAACCGGCGAGGCGCACAGACGGATTGCGCTCCTGCGAGCCGTCCACCGGGTCGACACCGGCACATTCCTCTTCAGTCGCGAACAGCGGTCCCGGAATCGGCATTTTGTGCACAATGAACGGGCGACCCTTGGCGTCAGTGCTGCTTTGCAGGACTTTCATCGCGGCCTGACAGCGCGGGTAGTTCGGATCCTGCGGATCGTCAGTCCACGCCAACAGCACTTCGCCCGGACGCACGTAGCAGCAGAAGTTATCCACATGACCATCGGTTTCGTCGTTGAACAAACCGTCCGGCAGCCAGATGATCTTATCCACAGACAGATTGGCGCTGAGCACCGCTTCGATGTCTTCGCGGCTCAGATGCGGGTTGCGATTGCGGTTGAGCAGGCACTCTTCGGTGGTGATCAGCGTGCCTTCGCCGTCGACGTGAATCGAACCGCCTTCGAGCACGAAACCTTCAGTGCGGTAACGCGGGCTGCGCTCGATCTCGAGGATCTTGCCGCCGACCTGCGAATCGCGATTCCACGGCGAGTACAGACCGCCGTCGAAACCGCCCCAGGCGTTGAAGTCCCAGTTCACACCGCGCACTTCGCCGTTGTTATTGATGACGAAAGTCGGGCCGCTGTCGCGTACCCAGGCGTCATCGCTGGACATCTCGACCACGCGGATATTCGGCACGTCGAGGCGTGCGCGGGCGTTTTCGTACTGGCCGGCGGAGACGGCCACGGTCACCGGCTCGAAACGCGCAATGGTTTTGGCCACTGCCGCGTGTGCGGCTTGCGCCGGTTTGCCGCCCAGACGCCAGTTGTCCGGGCGCTCGGGCCAGATCATCCAGGTCTGCGTCTGCGGCGCCCACTCGGCCGGCATGTAAAAGCCGTCGGCGCGCGGGGTACTTTTCAAGGTGGTCATCGGGATCAGGACTCCAGGGAACCGTCGAGGGTTTTCAACGCGCCGTACAGGTTCGGACGGCGGTCACGGAATGAACCCCACGCGCTGCGAATGTGTTCGAGCTCGTCGAGGTTGAAAGTGTGCACAAGAATACCTTCTTCGGTTTTATTCATCTCCTGCACTTTTTCGCCGAACTGGTTGGCAATGAACGAAGAGCCGTAGAACGTGATGTCGTAGCCGTCCTGTTCCTCATTGCCGATGCGGTTACTGGCGATCAGCGGCATCAGATTCGCGCCGGCGTGGCCCTGTTGCACACGCTGCCAGTGATCACGCGACGAGATCGTCTTGTCGTGCGGCTCGCTGCCGATGGCGGTCGGGTAAAACAGAATTTCTGCGCCTTGCAACGCCATGCTCCGTGCGGCTTCCGGGAACCACTGATCCCAGCAGATGCCCACGCCGATTTTCGCGTAACGGGTGTCCCACACTTTGAAACCGGTGTCGCCCGGGTTGAAGTAATACTTCTCGTGGTAGCCCGGGCCATCCGGGATGTGGCTTTTACGATAAATCCCGAGGTTGCTGCCGTCGGCGTCGATGATCGCGATGCTGTTGAAACGCGCACGGCCCGCCAGCTCATAGAAGCTGATCGGCAGGACCACTTGCAGTTCTTTGGCGATTTTCTGGAAATGCTTGATGGCCGCGTTTTCTTCCACCGTCGTCGCCAGTTGCAGGTAGTCCGGGTTCGGCTTCTGGCAGAAGTACGGCGCCTCGAACAGCTCCTGAATCAGAATGATCTGCGCGCCTTTGGCGGCGGCTTCGCGCACCAGCCTTTCAGCGATTTCGAGGTTGGCTTGCAGATCCCAGGAACAGGCCATCTGAGTGGCGGCAACGGTAACGATACGGCTCATGAATCATCTCCGGGCAGTGCTTCGACGGTCGACGATTCGACCGAAAAGAAAAAACGCGCGCACCGGACATGAGATCGCCATGCCGGAGCAATGGCGACTTTATAGCCGATAAATATCGGCTTTAGAAGCTATAAACCTGCATCCCGTCTAAATTAACCGATAAAAAGCCGATACAAATCGAATTAACACCCTAAAAACAAATGTGGGAGCGGGCTTGCTCGCGAATGCGGTGGATCAGTCACCCAATTCAGTGACTGACCCACAGCTTTCGCGAGCAAGCCCGCTCCCACAGGGGGAATTTCAGTGTTTACAGACCTTCGCTGAGGACTAGATCGAGCATGTCGACAAAGAAATCCACACTCTGGCGCGAGGTCACCATCGGCGGTTTGATCTTGAGAATGTTCAGATCATCACCGGTTGGTTGCATGAAAATCCCTAACTCACGCAAGCGATCGCACAACAGCGCGGTCTCCTCGGTCGCCGCTTCCAGCGTCTCGCGGTTGCGGACCAACTCTAGCCCGAGATAGAACCCGGAACCGTGCACGGCGCCCACTAACGGATATTTATCGATCAACGCTTCAAGTCGCGCCTTGAAGTGGCCACCGACCACCTGCGCGTTCTCCCAGAGTTTTTCTTCTTCCATGACATCGAGCACCGCCATGCCGATCTGGCAGCTCACCGGACTGCCACCTGCCGACGAGAAGAAATAGCCCTCGGCCTCAAGCGCCTCGGCAATTTCCCGCCGAGTGATGACCGCACCCAGCGGCTGACCGTTACCCATGCCCTTGGCCATGCAGATGATGTCCGGCACCACCCCCTGCTCTTCAAAGCCCCAGAAGAAACGGCCCATGCGCCCGTAACCGACCTGAACTTCATCGGCGATGCACACGCCGCCCTGCGCGCGCACCAACGCATACACCTGCTTCAGATACCCCGGCGGCAGCGAGATGCCCCCGGCATTGCCATACACCGGTTCGCAGATGAACCCGGCCAGCTGACGCTTGTGCCCGGCAAGTTTTTCCAGGTGATGCTCAACACTGCGCACGTACTCCGGCGCCGAATCGAGGCCACGGAATTCACCGCGATAAGTATTTGGCGCAGGCACCGGATGCACCCAGTCCGGGCGGCTTTCCAGGGCTTTCGGGTTGTCGGCGATCGACGTCGAGACCGCATCGGCGCCGACGGTCCAGCCGTGATAGGCCTCAAGGACGCTGATCATGTCGCGCCCGCCGCTGTAGGCCCACGCCAGTCGAATCGCCAGGTCATTGGCCTCGCTGCCGCTGTTGACCAGAAACACCCGATCCATGCCTTTCGGCGCCAGTTTCAGCAAACGCTCGGAAAACTCCGCCACCGCCGCATAGTTGAACCGCGAGTTGGTGTTGAGTAACGACCACTGCCGCGCCGCGACCGCCGCCATGCGCGGGTGGCCGTGACCGAGCACGGCAACGTTGTTGAGCATGTCGAGATAGGAGCGGCCCTGCATGTCGATCAGGTGATTGCGCCAGCCGCGTTCGATGCGCGGCGGATCGACGTAATAGTGTTTTTGCGTGCGGGCGAAACTGGCGTCGCGGCGTTCAAGCAGGGTTTTCGCATCCAGCTCCGGCTCGGCATTGCAGGCCAGCCCTAACAACGCCGCCGGCGACGGGCACAGTGCCTGCCAGGCCGCGGCTTGGGCCGGAGTACAAAACAACGGCGCATTGAGTTGCGCGCCGCGGCACAACTGCACCCGCAACGGACCGCTGACCGCGCCCAGCACCTGGCCTTTGACCAGCGCCGCGCCGCTGTGCAGCGAAGGTGTCACGCCCCACAGCCGCACACTGAGTTGCGGACCATCCAGTTGCAGCACACCCTCTGCTGACTGATGCACGACACCAGCGAACGGCGCCTCCACGGCGGTGCCATCGGGCACGCGCAATTCCACATGCAGCGGAAACGTGTCCGGTTCAACGGCACTGTCGGGACGCGTGCGCGACAAACGGTACTGACCATAACGGCTCGCCGCCAGACCATGGGCCGCTGCGGCTTCGTTCAACAGGTGCTGATCGATGCCGGCATGCTCCCAGTTGCCCGCCTCGAAATGCGGACTCAGGACACCGAGATCGATCAACGCAAACTCACGCCCGACCAGACCGGGCAGCAAGGGCGCAAAACCTTCGCTGTCGATCGCCGGCAATGCGTGACCGACAGCCGTAAGAATCGCCGCTTCCATCAGCGCCAATGGCACCGACGTGGCCACGCGGAAGATTTCCCACTCATGGGTAAGGTTGTCACGGCTGTAGGTATTCGCCGGGTCGATGCTGACCTGTTGTTCACCACTGAGGACCAGCACCGCCGCGCGCGCGACGATCAATGGCCACAGCGCTTGCAGCTCTTCATGTTGCAGCGGGTTGACCGCGTGGTAGGCCTGCACCGCCGGCAGGATGACAAACGGATCACCACCCGCGTGATGCAACAATGCCGCACAGGTCACCGACAGATCGGTGATGCGCCAGGTGCGCACCAGATCGCCAAAGTCGATCACGCCCTGCAATTGCCAGTGCCGCTGGGCATCGCGCGCCCAGACGGCGTTGTCATCGGTGATGTCCATGTGGATCGCCTGCACCGGCAGTTTGTCCAGCAACGGCTGCAAACGGCGCTCGGCCTGAGCCGCGGCATCGGCGATCAATGTGCGTTGCTGCTCATCCTTGATCACCGGCAGCAGATGGCTGATCAGTGCACTGGCGTGACGGGCATCCCACTGCAACGTGCGCTCAAGGCCCGGATGGTCGAACCCGGCCAGCGCCAGGTCCATTTCACCGCAGAGCCGGCCGAACCCCGCCACCACATCACCACCCAAGTGATCGAGATGCGTGAGCGGCTGGCCCTCGATGTAATCCAGCAACCGCACATGCACCGCTTCGCCGCCGACCTCCAGTGACAGCAGATCTTCGCCGTTATTGGCCGCAATCACTCGCGGCACGGTCACCGCCGAATGCTCGGCCAGATACTTGAGCCCGGCATGCTGGGCTTGCAGTTCCACCAGGGCGTAATCGCCATGGCAGATTTTCAGCACGAACCGCCCGCGCGGGCTGTCGACGCGAAAATTCAGATCCTGCTGGCTGCCAAGGGGCTGCAACGTGCCGCTGAGTCCGTACTGCTCCGCCAGCCATTGCCGGGCCTGCTCCGCAGAAACCTGCGGGCTGGGCAAACTGGCGCGATGAATCAACGTGGCGAGCGGCATGAAACGACCCCTGAAATTTTATTAGGCGCCTATATCGCCATTGCTTTTGGCGAGACGCAACCCCTTATACCAACTCCCGACCGGATCAAGGGCGCATCACTGTGCCGGCAACCCCCCAAATAACTTTTCCCACAGCAATTTCAGATTGCGTTTGAACACTTCACTATTCAACCTGCCCCCTTGAACGTTATCCGCACGGAAGCAATCAGCAAAATGTCCCAGCGCCGCCTCGCCCTCTCCAACAAAAAAGTCCGCAATATCCCTCGCCGTCTACGCGCGTTAGCCGCTTGGGCTGCTGACTTCGAAGGTTACTTTCCGGCCGACCTTACCGAGGAGGAGAAGTACAGCAACTGGAAAATCCCGATTCACATGTCGATGGTCCAAGGAAAACAAGCAACCGCGGATCTGCGTCGGCAGTGCGCGCAGCACTTGATCAACGCGGCGCAGCACCTGCGTATGGCCCGACCGGAAAATGCTATCGATTGCAGAGTGGTCGCCGCCATCTGCTTGCCAGGAATGTTTTCCAGTGAAATATGTATCTATACAGACATGGAATATCACCGAGGTCATATCCCTCCTGCTGATAGTCAATACGTCGAAACCGGTAAAAGCCTGGCCCAGGAATGGGGACTCGTTTTACCGCCGGGCATTGGAGAGAGAGGCCTGAGCTATACCGTTGAAGATTGCGATGGCCAGACCTATGAGGAAGAACGCTGGTATTTTGGCGAGGTCGATTGAATCGCCCCTTACAGTCTGCACTCGCGCTAAATGGAAGTTTGCGCAAGAATGTCGGCCATTCCCACCTGCCTATGGAAATCCTCATGAATGTAATCACCACCGACCTGCCCGGCGTCCTGATCATCGAACCGAAGGTGTTTGGTGACGAGCGCGGTTTTTTCTACGAGAGCTTCAATGCCAAAGCGTTCCAGGACGCCACCGGTCTGGACACGCAATTCGTTCAGGACAACCACTCGCGCTCGCAAAAAGGCGTGTTGCGTGGTCTGCACTATCAGCTGCAAAACACCCAGGGCAAACTGGTTCGCGTGACGGTTGGCGAAGTACTGGATGTGGCCGTGGACATTCGTCGCAGCTCGCCGCACTTCGGCAAGTCGGTGGCTGTGCGCTTGTCGGCTGACAACCATCGTCAACTGTGGGTGCCGGAAGGTTTTGCCCATGGCTTCGTGGTGCTGAGCGAGTTCGCCGAATTCCTCTACAAGACCACCAACTACTACGACCCGGCGTCCGAGCGCAGCATTCGCTGGGATGACCCCGCTCTGGGCATCGACTGGCAGCTGGACGAAGCGCCGAAGCTGTCCGCCAAGGACCAGGCCGCAGCACTGCTCAAGGACGCTGACGTCTTCGCCTGAGCCTGGGCATAATGCGCCTGTCCCTACAGGCGCATCGGCTCATGAAACCAACACTTCCCCCCAGACCTCGCTGGCGCAGTCTTGCCCTGCTGGCCCTGTGTCTGGCGCCGCTGCTGTGGCCCCTGGAACATCTCGCTGAACGCTATTACCGCAGCGAACTGGCCGGGCAGAACCGCCAGACCCTCGACTTGTACGTCGCCAACCTGCTGGGCACCCTGCACCGCTACGAAGTGTTGCCGCAGATTCTTGGCGACCTGCCAGCTCTGCGTGCAGTACTCGGCGCGCCGGACGATGGCGTCACTCAAGGCAATGCCAATCGCCTGCTGAAGAACATCGCCGCGCAGACCGGCGCCGAAGTCATGTACCTGATGGACACCAGCGGCCAGACGCTGGCGGCGTCGAACTGGGACAAGCACGACAGTTTCGTCGGCCGTAACTTCTCGTTCCGTCCGTACTTCAGCGAAGCCATGGCCGGTCGCCTCGGGCGCTTTTTCGGCCTCGGCACCACATCAGCCAAACGCGGTTACTTCTTCGCAGCGGCGGTGCGCAACGGCGAAAAAATCATCGGCGTGCTGGTGATCAAGGTCGACCTCGACCACACCGAAAGTCTGTGGGGCAAAACGCCAGAACAACTGCTGGTCACCGACCACAATGGCGTGGTCATCCTCACCTCGCGCCCGGAATGGCGCTTTCGCTCGACCCGTAACTTGAGCGACAGCGAACGCTCGGCAATCACCGCCATCCAGCCTTACCCGACCCGGGAGCCGCGCCCGCTGAACCTCAGCCCCAGCGCCTGGCTGATCCAGACCCATGACATCGCCGAAACCGGCTGGAGCGTGAGCATCCTCGCGCCGCGCACCCTGATCGATCGTCCGGTGCGCACCGTGGTTGCCATCGGCGGCGCCACACTGTTGGTGCTGATGCTGTTGCTCGGTCTGATGATGCAACGCCGTCGGCATTATCTGGAACGCATCGCCTTCGAGGCCAAGGCACGCCGTGAACTGGAAGGCCGCGTCGCCGAGCGCACCAGCGACCTCGAAGGCCTCAACCGGCGTTTGAAGGAAGAAGTACTGGAGCGTGAACAGGCCCAGCAGGAACTGGTGCGCGCTCAGGACGATCTGGTCCAGGCCGGCAAGCTGTCGGCACTGGGAACCATGTCGGCGAGCATCAGCCACGAACTCAATCAGCCGCTGGCCGCGATTCGCAGCTACGCGGAAAACGCCGAAGTACTGCTCGATCATCAACGCACCGACGACGCCCGCGGCAACCTCAAACTGATCAGCGAATTGACCGGGCGCATGGCCTCGATCATCGCCCATTTACGCGCCTTCGCTCGTCGTGATCGCCATGCCCCGGAAAGTGTTGCCCTGCAACCGGCGCTCGACGATGCGCTCGCTTTACTGGCCAAGCGGCGGCGCAGCATGGAAGTTGAGCTGATCCGCGATCTGCCCGCCGCCACGCTGTGGGTCGAGGCCGGGGAAACGCGTCTGCGCCAGGTACTCGGCAATCTGCTGGCCAACGCCCTCGACGCGCTCACCGAGAAAGGGCCGCCGCGCAAACTCTGGCTGAGTGCCGAATCCACCGTCGAGGGCGTCAATCTGTACATTCGCGATAACGGCCCGGGGTTCTGCATGGAAGCGCTCGGCCGCGCCAGCGAACCCTTTTACACCACCAAGACCCGTACGCAGGGTCTGGGTCTGGGGCTGGCCATTTGTGAAACGCTGATGCGCGCCTTCGGTGGTGAACTGTCGTTCGCCAACCACAAGCAAGGTGGCGCCTTGATTACCTTGCGGCTGCGCGCCGGTGCGCCCGGGGTCAGCCTGCAACCGTCCGAGGATCGAAGTGCATGACCATCGACAATCGCATTCAGGTGGTGTTGATCGACGACGATCCGCACTTGCGTCAGGCCCTCGGGCAGACCCTGGATCTGGCCGGCCTGAAAATTCTGCCGCTGTCCGAAGCCAAAGGCCTGGCCGCTCAACTGGAGCGTGACTGGCCGGGCGTGGTGGTCAGCGATATTCGCATGCCGGGCATGGACGGCCTGGAGTTGCTGAGCGAATTGCACGCGCAGGATCCGGAACTGCCGGTGCTGCTGATCACTGGTCACGGCGACGTACCGCTGGCGGTGCAGGCCATGCGTGCCGGCGCTTACGACTTTCTTGAGAAACCGTTTGCCAGCGACGCACTGCTCGACAGCGTGCGACGCGCTCTCGCCCTGCGCCGCCTGGTGCTGGACAACCGCAGCCTGCGGCTGGCCCTCAGCGATCGCAATGAATTGAGTGCACGGCTGGTCGGCCATTCGACGCCCATGCTGCGTTTGCGTGAACAGATCGGCGCGCTGGCCGCAACCAAGGCGGACGTGCTGATCCTTGGCGAAACCGGCGCCGGCAAAGAAGTGGTCGCCCGTGCGCTGCACGATTTATCCAGCCGCCGCAACGGCCCGTTCGTGGCGATCAACGCCGGCGCACTGGCCGAGTCGGTGGTGGAAAGCGAACTGTTCGGCCACGAACCCGGCGCATTCACCGGTGCACAGAAACGCCGCATCGGTAAATTCGAATTCGCCAACGGCGGCACGCTGTTTCTCGATGAAATCGAGAGCATGAGCATGGACGTGCAAGTGAAGCTGCTGCGCATGCTGCAAGAGCGCGTGGTCGAGCGCCTGGGTGGCAATCAACTGATCCCGCTGGACATCCGCGTCATTGCCGCGACCAAGGAAGACCTGCGTCAGGCCGCTGATCAGGGGCGCTTCCGCGCCGACTTGTATTACCGCCTCAACGTCGCACCGCTGCGCATTCCGCCGCTGCGCGAACGTGGCGAAGATGCGCTGGTGCTGTTCCAGCATTACGCCGATGAAGCCAGCGCCCGTCACGGTTTGCCACCCCATGAACTGCAACCGGCGCAACGCGCCTTGCTGCTGCGCCACACCTGGCCGGGCAACGTGCGCGAACTGCAAAATGCCGCCGAACGTTTCGCCCTCGGCCTGGAACTGGCGCTGGATAACAGCGCCACCGAAGGCGCCGGCGGCACCATGGTCGAGGTCATCAATGGCGGTCTCAGCGAGCAGGTGGAAAATTTCGAGAAGTCGCTGATCGCCGCTGAACTGGCGCGCTCCCACAGTTCGGTGCGCAGCCTAGCCGAGGCCTTGGGTATTCCACGCAAGACCCTGCATGACAAATTGCGCAAGCATGGCCTCAACTTCGGCGACAGCAGCCACGGGGACGAGAACGAATGAGCACCGACAGTCGCTATCTGCAATCGGTCCTGCATCACGACATTCCCCTGACCCGGGACATGGGGTTAAAAGTGCTCGACTGGCGTGATCAGCAGTTGAGTCTGCATCTGCCTCTCGATCCTAACGTCAATCACAAGAGCACGATGTTCGGTGGCAGCCTCTACTGCGGCGCGGTGCTGGCCGGTTGGGGCTGGTTGCACTTGCGTTTGAAGGAAGAAGGCATCGCCGACGGGCACATTGTGATTCAGGAAGGGCAGATCAGTTACCCGCTGCCAGTTACTGGCGATGCCGTGGCGATTTGCTCGGCGCCGGATGCGAAGGTGTGGAAGAGATTTCTGGCGATGTATCAGCGTTATGGGCGGGCGCGGTTGACGCTCGATACGCGGATCGTCAATGCGGGTAGAGATGAGGATGCGGTGACGTTTACCGGGCAGTACGTTTTGCACCGCTGAAGATCAAGAGCCCCTCACCCTAACCCTCTCCCAGAGGGAGAGGGGACTGATTGGGGGATGCTTCAGAGGTACATCGACCTGAAGGCGCTTCACCGAATCCATAATCGACCCAATCTTTCAGGTCGATGTGTGATGCAAGACAACTCGGTCGGCTCCCTCTCCTGGGGGGAGAGGGATTTTGGATCAGCCCACTTAACCCCGAGCCAACTCCAACAATCTGGAACGCCATGCCGCCTTCGCCGGCAACGCCAAAAAGAATTCATTGAGCAACAATTCCCGCGCCGGATAGCAGAACGCTTCCCCGCGCAGATCCAGCACCTCACCGCCCGCGCCCTCCAGCACACCTTGCGCCGCGGCCGTGTCCCACTGCGAGGTCGGCGCCAGTCGCGGATAGCAGTCCGCCGCACCTTCAGCCAGCAGGCAGAATTTCAGCGAGCTGCCAATATTGGCCAACTGCAATTCGCCCAGACTCGCACTCAGCCCGGCGAGCAACCGTTCCTGCTCGGGACTCGAATGGCGACGGCTGGCCACCACGGTAAACGCCTCGCCCGGCCCCGGCACATCGCGCACCTGAATCGAAACCGGCGTGCCGCCCTGGTCGCACCGCCATGCGCCAAGCCCGGCGCCGCCAACGTAGAAACGACCATTGGTTGGCATCGACACCACCCCAAACACCACGCAACCGTTTTCGATCAGCGCGATATTCACGGTGAACTCTTCGCTGCCGCTGATGAACTCCTTGGTGCCATCCAGCGGATCCACCAACCACCAGCGCTGCCACCCAGCGCGTACGCTCTGAGGGATGTTGGCATCTTCTTCCGACAACACTGGAATGCTCGGATCGAGCGCCGTCAGCCCGGCGACAATCAGGTGGTGCGCGGCCAGATCCGCCGCCGTCACGGGCGAGTCATCCGACTTGGCCGTGACTTCAACGCCGGCGCGCCAGAACGGCAAAATCGCCTTGCCGGCCTGCAATGCCAGCTCAACGACCGGCGCCATCAACGGGTGGGGGAAATTCATCGTTATTTCACTCATGCTGGAAAGAACCCGCGCTGGGTCAAGAGATCGCGGGTCAAATACAATGCAGCCAACGCGCGACCTTCAGAGAATTGCGGGTTGAGCGCCAGCGACGACAGTTCGCGCAGGTTCACTTTATCGACGCGCATCGGCTCGGGCTCGTCGCCTTCCAGACGCTCTTCGTACAATTCGGTGGCCAGGACAACCTGAATCTTCTGGCTCATGTAACCGGGCGACAGCGACAGCTCGGTCAGATGCTCCAGCTGCCGTGCGCCAAAACCGGCTTCTTCCTTGAGCTCACGCTCGGCTGCCGCCAATACGTCTTCGCCCGGCTCGATCAGACCTTTAGGCAAAGACAGTTCGTACTCATCGGTACCGCCGCAGTATTCCTCGACCAGCACGGCGTGCTCGCTGTCCAGCATCGCCACGATCATCACCGCGCCGTAGCCCGCGCCTTTGCCGACCAATCGCTCGTAAGTGCGTTCCACGCCGTTGGAGAAGCGCAGTTTGAGTTCTTCGACGCAAAACAGGCGACTGGTGGCGACGATCTCGCGGGCAAGTACGGTGGGTTTCTGGCGCATGCAAAGCTCCTTGGCGTGAACGCGCTACTATAACGCGGCTTTCCCGATTGTTTATGTCGGATATCTTTCTACCGTTCGAGACGTTGCCATGCCTTCATTACCGTGGTCCGACATCGATACCGTTCTGCTGGACATGGACGGCACGCTGCTGGATCTGCACTTCGACAATCATTTCTGGCTGGAACACCTGCCCCAGCGTTACGCCGAACTGCACGGGGTCAGCCGGGCCATGGCCGAGATGGAATTGCAGCCACTGTTCGAACGCCACGCTGGCCAGTTGCAGTGGTACTGCCTGGATTTCTGGAGTGCCGAGCTGAAGTTATCAGTGCGAGAACTGAAGCTGGAAACTGCGCATCTGATTGCATTGCGGCCGGATGCCGATACCTTTCTGGAAGCGATCAAACGCGCTGGCAAACGGGTGATCATGATCACCAACGCGCACCGTGATTCACTGTCTTTGAAGCTGGAGCGGATTGAGCTGGCGCCGTATTTCGAGCGGCTGATCAGCTCGCATGATTACGGTTTCCCCAAGGAGAACCCGCAGTTCTGGGATGCCTTGCAGGCTGACATCGGTTTTGATCCCGCGCGCAGTCTGTTTATCGACGATACCTTGCCGATTCTGCGCAGTGCGCGGAATTTTGGTGTGGCGCATTTGTTGGCGGTGAAAGAGCCGGACAGCCGCAAGGGGCCGAAGGACACGGCTGAGTTTGCGGCAGTTGAGGATTATCGCAGTTTGATCGCAGGGCTTTGATACCGAGTTGCCCGATTCGCGAGCAGGCTCGCTCCCACATTTGGAATGCGGTCCAATGTGGGAGCGAGCCTGCTCCGGGCGGCGTTCCGACGTGTTACTCAGGAATACGCAGTGTCTGCCCCGGATAGATTTTGTTCACATCCTTGAGCATCGGTTTGTTGGCATCGAAAATTTTCTGATACTTGTTGGCATCCCCGTACACACGCAGAGAAATCGCGCTGAGGGTGTCACCCGACTTGACCACGACAAATTGTGCCGCAGTGACAACCGGGCCGGTCACGGTGATCTGATCATCAACGCTGCCAACCCCGGCAATATTGCCCACCGCCAGCAGAATCTTCTCTTTCTCTTCCTGACTCGCGACTTCACCGGTGACAGTGACTTTGTCGCCATCCACCGTTGCCTGTACATTCGGATTGCCCAGGCCGACCTTGCTGATGTGTTCCTTCAACTGCTCACTGGCATTGGCGTTGCCCGGGGTCAGCAGATCGATCAGCTTCTCACCGGCTTCTTTCACAAAGCTCAAAAGACTCATAGCGCACACTCCTTGATTTGGGTTCCAGACGTCCAAGCCTAGACCACCTCAGACAAACCCGGTTCCAAGCCGACCAATGACCCTGCCACCCCCGAAACGGTAGAATCGCCCACCCCTGCCAGCCCCCGGAGCGAAGATGGACATCAAGCAGCTGAAATTCCTCATCGCCCTCGACGAAACCCGCCACTTCGGCCAGGCCGCCGCGCGTTGCCACATCACCCAGCCAACCCTGTCGATGCGCCTGCGCAGCCTCGAAGAAGAACTCGACCTGCAGTTGGTCAACCGTGGCCAGCGCTTTGAAGGGTTCACCGCGCCGGGCGAGCGCGTGCTGGCGTGGGCGCGCTCGGTGATGGCGGCTTATGACGGTTTGCACGCGGAAGCAGCGGCGTGTCGCGGCAACCTGATCGGCACGCTGCGGTTGGGCGTAGTGCCGCTGTCGAGCTTCGATCCGCTGCCGTTGATGCAACGCCTGCACAGCGCCCACCCGAATTTGCGCTTCGAAATGTCGGCGCTGAGTTCCGAACAGATCCTCGAACATCTGGCGAACAACCGTATTGATATCGGCGTGTCCTATCTCGATCGTCTGGATAACGAGCGCTTCGAATCCCTGGGCTTCAGTGAAACGCGCATGGGCCTGCTTTACGATCAGCGCTCGTTCACCTTTGGCGACGCGCCGTTGAGTTGGCAGTCGCTGATCGAACTGCCGCTGGGCATGCTCACCAGCGGCATGCATTTTCGTCAGTCCATCGACCACAACTTCCACAGCCGTGGCCTGACCCCGCAACCGTTGCTGCAAACCGATGCGGTGCATCAATTGTTACAAGCGGTACACGGCGGCTTCTGTTGCGCAATCATGCCTCTGGACGGCGGGCTGGAAAAACTCACTGACCACCTGCGTCTGCAACCCATCGAAAACGCCCAGACCCTCGCCCCGCTGGGCTTGATCATGCGGCGCGGGGCGCCTCGCTCGGCGTTGGCCGAGGCGTGTTTTGCGCTGTATCAGAAATCACCCACAGCTTCTTGATCGACGGTATCTATCGATAGATCGACACTAGCGATTAGACGCGACAACTTGCCGCGCCTAGTCTTAACGTTGATCAAACCGTCGGTGATGCCATGAACGCCAAGCGCCCGGCCTGCGCGGCGCCTGTACTTGAAACGCCCGCGCCCGCTGCCAGCCAGACCTACAGTTACAGTGATTTACCCCGCGAGGAATCGGCCAGCACTGCGCTCGCCGAGGAAGTCGCGTTGGCGATCGCCTACAACGGCATCAGCCAAGCGGTGATGCTGGTGACACCCACCGACCTTGAAGACTTCATCGTCGGCTTCAGCCTCGGCAGCGGCATCATCACCGACCCTACCGACATATATGACCTGCAGTTGACCGGCGCGGGCTCGGCGCAATACGCGCAAGTGACCATCGCCAACCGCGCCTTCTGGAACCTCAAGCAACAACGTCGGCAAATGGCCGGCACCAGCGGTTGCGGATTGTGCGGTGTCGAAGCGGTGGAACAGGCGCTGCCTGATCTGGAAGTCCTGCCCGGTGCGCCGTTGCCCGCGATTGAATGGCTCGACGGTTTGCGTCAGCGCATCAGTGCCTTTCAACCTTTGGGCCAGTACTGCGGTGCGGTGCACGCGGCGGTGTTCATGAACGCCAGCGGCGAATTGTTGCTCGGTCGCGAAGACATCGGCCGGCACAACGCCCTCGACAAGCTGATCGGTGGACTGATCCGGCAAAAGATATCCACAGAAGGCGGCCTGGCGATTGTCACCAGCCGTTGCAGTCTCGAATTGATCCAGAAAGTCTTGCGCGCCGGCATCCAGACCCTGGTCAGCCTGTCCGCGCCTACTGGCCTTGCCGTGCAATGGGCCCGTCGACACAACCTCAATCTCATCCACCTGCCGCAGAAAAGTGCGCCGCGGGTGTACAGCCCCGCGATGGAGAATCAAGCGTGAGCCAACATCATCAAGCCGACCAGAAACCTGTCCCGCGCTACAAGCCTTACAAAGGTGCCGCCGGCGGCTGGGGTGCCCTGATCAGCGTGGCTCAGGCCTGGTTGACCAGCGACAACGCGCTGAAGAACCTGCGCATGATGCTCAAGACCAACCAGAACGGCGGCTTCGACTGCCCGGGTTGCGCGTGGGGTGACTCGCCGGAAAGCGGCATGGTCAAGTTCTGCGAGAACGGCGCGAAAGCGGTGAACTGGGAAGCCACCAAGCGCCGCGTCGATGCCAAATTCTTCGCCAAACACAGCGTCACTTCGTTGCTGGAGCAGAGCGACTACTGGCTGGAATATCAGGGCCGTCTGACCGAGCCGATGGTCTATGACGCGGAAACCGATCGCTACAAGCCGATCAGTTGGGATGAGGCGTTCGCGCTGATCGCCAAACACCTGCAAAGCCTGCCGAGCCCTGATCAGGCCGAGTTCTACACCTCGGGTCGAGCCAGCAACGAGGCGGCTTACCTGTATCAACTGTTCGTGCGCGCCTACGGCACCAACAACTTTCCTGACTGCTCGAACATGTGCCACGAAGCCAGCGGTGTGGCGTTGGCGCAAAGTGTCGGCGTTGGCAAAGGCACCGTGACCTTCGACGATTTCGAACACGCCGATGCGATTTTCGTCTGGGGTCAGAACCCCGGCACCAACCATCCGCGCATGCTCGAGCCGCTGCGTGAAGCGGTGAAGCGCGGTGCGCAAGTGGTATGCATCAACCCGTTGAAAGAGCGTGGCCTGGAACGTTTCCAGCACCCGCAACACCCGATCGAAATGCTCACCAATGGCGACAAGCCGACCAACACCGCGTATTTCCGCCCGGCACTCGGTGGCGACATGGCGCTGCTGCGCGGCATGGCCAAGTTCCTCCTGCAGTGGGAGCGCGACGCACAAAAGGCTGGCGAACCTGCCGTGTTCGATCACGATTTCCTTAACGCCCATAGTGCCAACGTGCTCGAGTATCTCGGAGTCGTCGATGACACGCCGTGGGAGCAGATCGTCGAACAGTCCGGCCTGACCCTGGTCGAGATCGAGCAAGCTGCGCGCATGTATGCCAAAGGCAAGAACGTGATCATGTGCTGGGCGATGGGCATCACCCAGCATCGCCATTCGGTGCCGACCATCCAGGAAATCGCCAACCTGATGCTGCTGCGCGGCAACATCGGCAAACCCGGCGCCGGACTGTGCCCGGTGCGCGGTCACAGTAACGTGCAGGGCGACCGCACGATGGGGATCAACGAGCGTCCGCCGGTGGCGTTCCTCGATTCGCTGGAACGACGTTTCCAGTTCAAGGTGCCGCGCCACAACGGCCACAACGTGGTCGAGGCGATCCACGCAATGGCCGAGGGCCGCGCCAAGGTCTTTATCGGTCTGGGCGGCAACTTCGCCCAGGCCACGCCAGACAGCACGCGTACGTTCGCCGCACTGAGCAATTGCGACCTGACGGTGCAGATCAGCACCAAACTCAACCGCAGCCACCTGGCCCACGGTAAAGACGCGCTGATCCTGCCGTGCCTCGGTCGTACCGACATCGACATCCAGACCGAAGGCCCGCAAGCGGTCACCGTGGAAGACTCCTTCAGCATGGTTCACGCCTCCAACGGTCAGTTGCAGCCGCTGTCGAACCAGATGCGTTCGGAGCCGTCGATCATCGCCGGCATCGCCGCCGCCACACTGGGCAGTCAACCGGTGGACTGGAACTGGCTGGTGGCCGATTACGGGCGCATCCGCGAACTGATCGCCGACACCATTCCCAACTTCAAGGAGTTCAACGAGAAGATCAAGAACCCCGGCGGGTTCTATCTCGGTAACAGCGCCGGCGCGCGCAAGTGGAACACGCCGTCGGGCCGCGCCAATTTCCGCGCGAACATGCTGCCGAAAGATCTGGTGCACGAACGCACCCGCGCCACCGGGCTGCTGCCGGACCTGATCCTGCAATCGATGCGTTCCCACGATCAGTACAACACCACGATTTATGGCCTCGACGATCGTTATCGCGGAGTCAAAGGCCAGCGTGACGTGTTGTTTGTCAATGAGGCAGACATCATTCGCCTGGGCTTCCGTCCGGGGCAGAAGGCTGACATCGTGTCGCTGTGGGACGATGGTCGTGAGCGTCGCGTAAAAGGCTTTACCCTGCTGGCCTTTGATATTCCGGCCGGGCAAGCGGCGGCGTATTACCCGGAAGTGAATCCGCTGGTGCCGCTGGAAAGTACTGGGGATGGCAGCCATACGCCGACGTCGAAGTTCATTGCGATCCGGTTGGAGGCAGCGAGTGAGACTGGGCTGATCATGGCCAAATCCGCCTAAAGCGGTGTCAGTACCGGCCTATTCGCGAGCAAGCTCGCTCCCACATTGGAATGCATTTCAAATGTGGGTGCTAGTTTGCTCGCGAAGGCGTCGGTTCAAGCAATACATGTCTGGGGTCAAGCAGTTTACAACCGCCCACAAAAAAGGCCGCTTTTTCACAAAAGCGGCCTGTCCGAAGTAGCTAAAGACCAGCGAAAATCGGTTAAGTTCCGGTGAAAAAACAGCAACTTGCAAAATTGTATACATGTCGTGCTATTCGTCGGATTTTGATTGTCACGCTCGTTACACAGCCTCAGGATCGGCGCCGTCATCCCTTTGAGGCTCATCTATGAAGTTCTCCTCGATTCTCTTGTTGTCCCTTGGCCTGGTCAGTGGTTTTGCTTCCGCAGGCGGCACCACCGAAGCAGGTGTGGGCGGCGCATTGGGCGGGGTTCTTGGCTCGGTCGTCGGTCAGTCCTTAGGCGGCAATACAGGTTCCACCATCGGCGCAGCCTTGGGCGGTGCGGGTGGTAGCGCAGTCGGCGCAGACAAGCGCAGCCGCGGCGAAGCCGCCATCGGTGGTGCGCTGGGCGCAGCCGGCGGTAACGTGGTCGGCCGCAGCATGGGCGGCACCACCGGCAGCCTGATCGGCTCCGCAGCAGGTGGCGGCGCCGGTGGCGCGCTGGGCAACTACATGGGCAACAAGAGCGATGACGACGATCGTCATTACGACCGTCGCCACGATGATCGTCGTTACTACCGCGATGGCCACCCAGGTCGCGGCCATGCCTACGGCCATCGCAAGCATCACAAGTACTATCGCCACCGTTAAGGCGAATGCTTGAACAAAATCGCAGCCCGAGGGCTGCGATTTTTTTTGCCGTTTACACCACCAGGTTTTCCAGTGCCTGTCGCAGTTCGGCAGGAATCGGTACCGGCTGGTTGCTCGAACGGTCGACAAACACATGCACGAATCGCCCCGCCGCACAGGCCTCGCTTTCGCCGACCTTGAACACCGCCAATTCGTACTGCACCGAACTGTTGCCCAGCTTGCCAACTCGTACACCGATCTCGATCAGATCCGGAAACGCGATCGAGGCGAAGTAATCGCACGCCGAACTGACCACAAACCCCACCACCTCGCCGTCATGGATATCCAGACCACCGACCTGAATCAGGTAGGTGTTCACTGCCGTGTCGAAGAAGCTGTAGTAGGTCACATTGTTGACGTGACCGTAAGCGTCGTTGTCGTGCCAGCGTGTGGTGATGGGCTGGAAGTGAGGGTAATCGGTGCGCTGAGGGGTGGACATGTGCTGATTCTCTTGTTCTTTCAGTGAGGCCGTTTGCCCTCACCCTAGCCCTCTCCCAGAGGTAGAGGGGACTGACCGAGGTGTTCTTTCGAGTTACGCCGACCTGAAGCTATCAAGTCGAACCCAAATGTTGAAACCCACAAAGACCGGCTCCCTTACCCCCTCTCCCTCTGGGGGAGAGGGCTGGGGTGAGGGGGATCGATTCTGGCCGCTACATCACATTTGAGCAAACCCCTTACCCTGCGCCGCCAACTCACCAATCAACCGCGCCGGTTTCCACTGATCACCCTGCCGCGTCTCCAGCGCAAGCAAGCGCTGATGAATATCGGCCAGGCCTTGCTGATCCGCCCAGGCCATTGGCCCGCCCTTGTCCGCCGGGAAGCCGTAGCCATTCAGATACACCAGATCAATGTCGTGCGCGGATTCGGCAATGCCCTCCTGCAAAATCTTCGCGCCTTCGTTGACCAGCGCCAGCAGGCAGCGCTCCAGAATTTCCTCCGGGCCGATCTCACGACGCTGGAAGCCCAGCCCTTCGCTGACCCGCAATACCAGCGCATCCACCTCAGGATCATGCTCGGCCTGACGACTGCCCGGCTCGTAATGGTAATAACCGTTGCCCGATTTCTGCCCAAACCGGCCCAGCTCGCACAAGCGGTTATCCACCTGAACCTCTGGCGCGTCCTGGCCTTTGCCGGCCAACTCGCGAGCGCGCCACTCCAGATCGATGCCGACCACGTCGTACATGCGAAACGGCCCCATCGCAAAACCGAAGCCTTGCAGCGCCGCGTCGACCTGCTGTGGATAAGCGCCCTCAAGCAACATCTTGCGCGCCTCCAGCACATACGGATGCAGCATGCGATTACCGATAAAGCCGTGGCAGTTGCCCGACACCACACTGACCTTGCCCATACGTTTGCCCAGTGCCAGCGCCGCCTCCAGCACTGCCGCAGAAGTCTGCGCGCCGCGAACGATTTCCAGCAACTTCATGATGTGTGCCGGACTGAAGAAATGCAGGCCCAGCACTTGCTCCGGACGCCTTGTCGCAGCGGCAATCGCATCGATGTCCAGGGCTGAGGTATTGCTCGCCAACAACGCTTCAGGCTTGAGCAAGCCATCCAGCTCACGAAAGATCTTCTGCTTCAGCTCAAGATTTTCGTACACCGCTTCGATCACCAGGTCGACATTGCGTATCGCCGGGTAATCCGCCGCCACACTGACCCGCGCAATACGCGCATCTGCCTCGGCCTGCTCAATCCGCCCCTGGCGCACGTTGTGTGCATAAGTCTCGGCCACAGTGGCAAGGGCCTGTTCAAGCATCTGTGGATTGTTATCCACCCACTGCACCGTTACGCCGGCATTGGCCAGGCACATGACAATGCCGCGGCCCATGGTGCCCGCACCGATCACCGCCGCTTGCTGAATATCGAAGGATGTCTGGCTCATGTTGTTCTCTTGTTGGCGATCCAAAGACTGGTCTCACCATAGTCAGCCATCGACGTTTTTTGAAGTTTATTACCGTGATGATCGACATTCAGCGGATGGATAGCGCACCTCCCCAGCGCCTACAAGGGTTAGAGGTGCTCTTGCGCCCACTGTCGGACTTCGGCGTAGGGGTACTCTTCCAATGCCGCATATCCGGAAATCGTCCGTGCCTTGAGTCTGGTGAACAACGGCACGCTGATCCCGCACAAAAACCGGGTCAGGCGCTCCGCTGTCGGAATGTCCCCGGTGTGCTGCTCATGCCTGTGAATAAAATCGCCGCACAGGGCCGCAAAGTTTTTATCCACAAGTCCTGGCAATTCCGGTGGTGCCGGCAACCGCGCAACCTGCCCGTGACACACCGAACAATGCCCACATTGCTCTGGCGCATTTTGATCACCGAAATACTCCGCCAGCCGATAACCCAGGCAACGTTCGGTCGAGAACAGTTCAAGCATCGCGTGTATCCGCGCCACTTCGGTTTGTTCGTGACGGGTGAAATAGCCGTGCAGCTCCGCGCTCAACGCTTCGCTGTCAAAATCGCTGTGCAGCACGCTGTAGACCTCGGTCATCAGCTTGCTCTCAAGCTCGATCCAGCCTTTTTCCTGAAAGTAATCCAGTGCTTTGACCACCCGGTTGCGCTCGGCCGAATACTGCGCGTACATCGCCTCGAAATTCACCGTCGCCCAAGTCCGCGCGCGGGTTGAGGTCTGGATGATCGCCGCCACGAAATCCTTGCGCTCACCCTCGAAGCGTTCAAGCAAAGCCTCCGGTTCCAGCAAATACTTGAAACGGTATTCGGCGTAGTAGGCATAGCGTGGAGCGATCAGCCCACGCAGCTCCAATTGCACCAGCAAAGTCTTGAGCGGCAGTGCGCGGATATTGCTCTGATCCGCCAACGGTCCCAGCAAAAACTCCCACTGCCCTTGCGGTACCGACGCTTGCAACTCGTCGAGCACATGACGGATGCCGTCGCGCTCCGGCGTGTCGCCGTAGACGAAGTTTTCCAGCACATTGAGGCTGTCACGATTGGCCAGTACCAGACAGTCCGAAGGCTGGCCGTCGCGCCCGGCACGACCGATTTCCTGACTGTAGTTTTCGATGGATTTGGGCAGGTCGAAATGCACCACATTGCGGATATCGCTTTTGTCGATGCCCATGCCGAATGCGATGGTTGCCACGATGCAGTCGGACTGCCCGGCCATGAAGCGTTTCTGGATCGCCTCGCGTTTGTCGTGGGCTAAACCGGCGTGATATGCCTCGGCCTGAATGCCCTGGCGCTCAAGGTGTTCGGCGATGTGTTCAGCAGTCTTCTGCAAAGTCACGTAGACGATGCTCGGCTGTCCGGGCCGCTCGGCCATCCACTCCACCAGGCGCCGACGCTTGTCCTCACCCCGCACCGGCTCAACCAGCAGATTGAGATTGGCTCGGTAGAAGCCGGTCGTCACTACATCTTCAGCCGAGATAGCGAATTTGGCCTGCATGTCCGCGATGACTTTCGGCGTTGCCGTGGCCGTCAACAGCAGTGTCTGCGGGATATTGAATTGACGCTGGTAGTCCGGCAGCTTGAGGTAGTCGGGGCGGAAATTGTGCCCCCACTCCGAGATGCAATGCGCCTCATCCACCACCAGCAGCGAGATGGGCACCTGCTGCAAGAAATTGCGGAAGCGTTCGTTCTTCAGGCGCTCCACAGAAACCATGAGAATCTTCAATTCACCTGAACGAGCGCGTGTCATTACGTCATTGGCATCATCGCGGCTCTGCGCCGAATCAATACTGCCCGCCGAAATACCGTGGCGCTGCAGGAACGCCAACTGATCCTGCATCAGCGCCAGTAACGGTGACACCACCAGCGTCAGGTTCGGCAGCATCACCGCCGGCAGTTGGTAGCAAAGTGATTTGCCGGAGCCTGTGGGAAATATTGCCGCGGCCGAGCGCCCGGCCAGCACGGCGCTGATAGCCGTTTCCTGACCAAGTCGAAACTGTGGATAACCAAAAACCTGTTCCAGGGTGTTGTGCATTCGCTGTCACTCCTTTGACCGCTGACATGCCAACAGCCTAGCGGGCGATCGCAGCGAGTCGAGAAAAGGTCGGGGGGCAAATCGATACGGAATGATACAGCCCGGAACGCCTGGCCACAGATGGAAACAGACGACACGATTTGTTTATCGCGGTGTTTTTCGGCATCGCGCTAACGTGGCGGGCCGCGCACGATCACACCTGTGTCACGCCAGGACGGCTGATGTACGCACAACCTCAAAAGGAATGAAAAAAATGCCGGACAAACTGAAGTTGCCCCTCAGTCTCATCATCGCATCACTGTTGTTGAGTGGATGCGTGCCGCTTCCCGGTGATATACCGGACCTTGCTGGCTATCTGACGACAGTCTGCGCAGCAGTGGCCTGATCATCAAGGCAGCAACACCGCCACGCGCAACTGCTCGTTGAGTATTGCTCATGCACGCTTTGACTCTTGCTCGCCACAGCGCATGGGCCGGGCTGATGTCGCCGGTGAATGCTGCCGCTAACTGACGCACATCAGCGACGCTGCGCACACGCCGGCAAAACAAACGGCAAGCGCCCAACCCCAGCCATAAAATCGCGGCCATTCGTAGCCAGTGCATACCTGATTCCCTTCAAGCGCGTGTCAGACGTTTGGAAACGCCCTACAGATTCTGGCGCGCCAGATACAGCGGTTTACTGCGAATCGCCTGACAAACATGTAGGAATTATTACGCCTAAGGGTTTTGGCTTGAAGAGCGGCGAAAACACGTAGGACATTTCCTCAAAACCCGGAAAAACCCCTACGAATCCTGTCCATTGCGGCCGTCTTGTCCCACAGAGAAACGCCTCTCTATAGTGGAGGCGCGGCTGCAAACACTCTGTCGGCCCGCCCCAAGCGCCTTCGAACAGGACACGCCTCCCATGATCAATCGCTATCGCCCACTCAAAACTTGCTACAGCGAAAAACCGGTACTGCTTATCGACAGTCACTCCAGCCAAGGTGACCTGCTCAATGCCGCCGATCAGCGTCTGCGCGCGGCCGGTGATTTGCTGGAAACACTTTATTGCTTATGTTTCAAGCAAGCTGACGTGAAAGACATCCCTAATATCGTCAATGCACTTTATTTATTGGTACAGGATGGCTGCGACTTGCTGGAAGTTGCCAAGCAAAATGCACCACAATCGACCTACAATTAAATCCAGTACAAATACAGAAACACCAACGCACTTTATTTACATATACAACCACCACTAACTTGTTCGCTCTTATTAGCAAACAAGGGCAACGCCATGACAGTTTTAACTATATTTTTTTGCGGTACGGGCTCCAACAAGTTCGATACTGCCCATGGAAACTTCTGGAACGGCGAACTGGTTTCCACACTCGCCGCCAACCATACCGGTCGCGAGTTCGCCGAATGGATCATCGTCGACGGGCCTGGCAGCGGCAACCTGCAGGCTGATGACCTGTTCACCAAGACCAAAGAGTATGGCCTTAGCGGCACGCTGTTCGGCAAAGGCTGGGAAGAAAACGTGCAGCACGCCGTCAATATCATCAAAGGCAAATGCAACTGGCAGCGTGAACAACTGACCGAAGCCGAATACAACCGTCTCAAAGCCGCCGGCATTCCTATTGAAGATGTAAAGGTCGAAGGTTCGTGGTTCTGGCGTAAATACAACTACGGCGACCGCAGCGTGACCCAGCAGAAGTTGCAGGAACAGATCATCAAAACATTCCGCAAGGACGGCATTATTCCCACCCAAGTCAATCTGGTAGGTTGGAGCCGAGGCGGTGTAAGTTGCCATATGCTGGCCAATGCGATGTTGAATGATCGCCAGCTGAGCAATATCCCGGTGAAAATATTCGCCCTTGATCCCGTACCGGGAACCGGCAACTTCCAGGATGCGCGCGTCAAACTCGGGGCCAACGTCAAAGAATATGTCGCCTTCTATGCTCGTGATGAACGCTCCAAAGGTTTCAGCTGTGTCATTCCACAAACTGCTCCCGGCACCAAAACCTGCATCTACCCGATGGCTGGCCGCCACGCGACCATGGCCGGCAACGCCACCGCTGCCGGTGGTGTGCCCACCAGCAGCGGCGACCTCAAAACGCTGGTCGAGCCTGGCCGCATCGTCCGCCACCTTGCCGAAACCTGCCTCAAGCGCTGGGGCGTACAACTGAACAAAACCCTGAACCTGAGCGAAGCCGAACTCCAGCGCCTGAGTGGCGCCATCGTCGCCAACGAAGCGCGCTACAAGAAGATGCACAGCGTTTCCTACACCTATTTCACCGAACTGGATCAAGGTGAACGCTATGTTTCGCTGGGCAGCAAAGGGGTGCCGTTCTCGACGGTGAAGGGTTCGATCTATGCGCCAGCAACGGGGCTGACAACGAGTTTGCTGGATGTTTCGACGTATAAACACCTGCGTTGAAAAATGATGATGTGTAGGTAGGAACGTCTGATGAAATCTTCGTCCCGCTCCTACGCAACCAGACGCTTTGTCGCCTATCGAGATTTGAGGGCGCGAACCTATAGTCGTGGCTGTCGCTGACGAATCAGCGGCTCGGGCTTGGTCACCCGATTGGATCGTGTATACGCATGCGCTGTATGCTGCGGGCACTCAATTGCCTGCAGTTTATGGTGACTGTGTTTGGGACACCTCCGGGTGTGCCGGGTATGTGCGCGATCCTCACCGGTTGACCAACCCGAACACAGTCGCCTCCTGTCGCTTGGTCACGATGTGGTGGCTTCATCTGAAGCATTTGAGGATCAACAAATTGAAAACATGGAACCAATTCACCACCGATCGCTACGGCCCACTCGAATCCAACCTCACCGACACCAAACCTCTGCTCATCGACACCCAGGCCAACCCGCAAGACATCCTCGAATGCGCCGTCCAGCGCCTGCGCGCTTCAAGCGACCTGCTAAAAACCCTCTACTGCCTCAGCTTCAAACAAGCCGACGTCGAAGACATCCCCCACATCACCCACGCCCTCTATCTGCTGACGCAGGATGGCTGTGACCTGCTGCAAGTCGCGCAGCAGCGGATGCTCAATTGGAAAGCTCCAGCCTGATAACAAAACGCCTGCCTTAACTTAAGAACATGATTGCTGGGCACCCGGTGTCCAGCTCAAGGAGTTGAATTTTGCAAACTACTATTGATTGCGTACGATGTGAGCCACTGTTCAGCCAAGGGCTTGTCTTCATGACAACTGAAACCATCGATCACAGCACCCTTACCCGTCTGATTGGAAACGGTTCTGTGAGCAGCACCAATATCGTCGCCAAACCCGGTGGCTGGTCAATCCAAATTCAGCAAGGAAACAAAAAATTCGCACTGGCAGCGCAACGCAGCGGTCAGGTGCGTCTGTTCAAACGACTTGAAACCCTGGTGGGCTACTTACAGGGGTTAGGTATCTGCCACTTTGGAGTGGATGCCTCCAGCTATGACCCACTGCAACTGAAAACCTATGCTCGCCCGGACCGTTCCGAAGCGTTGAAACAAGCTCATGAGGCTGCTGCGTATGAAGAATGGTTCAAACGTCAGGTGCAAATAAGCATTGATGATCCAAGACCAAGCGTCAGCGATGAAGATGCTCGCCGAATATTTGCCGCCAAGCGTGATGCCCTGCGTCGACGAGCGCGCTGATGAAGTTGGTCTGGCGCCAGGAAGCGCTTGATGACCGAGACCGAATCATGAACCACATTGGTCAAGACAACCCTGAAGCGGCTGCGGATCTCGACGATGTTTTCGAATCAAAAGGCGAAGTCGCCCGACAGCGCCCGACCTTGTACAGAAAAGGCACACTTGAGGGCACACGAGAAATCGTCGCAGCGTCCAACTACGTCATCGTTTACACGATCAAAGAGGGATATGTGGAGGTACTGCGAATAATGCATGCCCGACAACAATGGCCGTGATGACTAAAATCACTGCGGGAGGGCCCTGCGCCTTAAGTGGCATTATTCTGGCTGTTTCACTCGGATTCTGCAGGAATAATGGCAGTTAAGCTGTTTTACGGCCCCCGGCCATCACTCACAAAAAAGCCGCCCCTAAAGGCGGCTTTTTCAATCACGACAGATCTTACAACTTAGGCCCTGCAGCCTTGATCGCGTCGCTCACTTCGAACTTCTTGAAGTTCTCGATGAACAGACCGGCCAGTGCTTTCGCAGCCTCGTCGTACGCAGCCTTGTCAGCCCAGGTGTTGCGTGGGTTGAGCAGGTTGGTTTCAACGCCCGGTACGGCCAGTGGCACGTCGAGGTTGATGGTGTCGAGGTGTTCGGTGGCTGCACCGATCAGCGCGCCGCTCTGGATCGCTGCGATCACCGCGCGGGTGGTCGGGATGTTGAAGCGTTTGCCGACGCCATAGCCACCGCCGGTCCAGCCGGTGTTAACCAGGTAAACCTTCGAGCCGAAGCCGCGGATGCGCTTGATCAGCAGCTCAGCGTATTCGCCGGCCGGACGCGGGAAGAACGGTGCGCCGAAGCAGGTGGAGAAGGTCGACTTGATGCCGCTGCCCGAACCCATTTCAGTCGAGCCCACCAGTGCGGTGTAGCCGGACAGGAAGTGGTAGGCCGCTTGTTCTTCGTTGAGGATCGATACTGGCGGCAGGACGCCGGTCAGGTCGCAAGTCAGGAAGATCACCGCGTTTGGCTCGCCGCCCAGGTTCTTCTCGGAACGCTTGGCAACGTGTTCCAGCGGGTAAGCGGCGCGGCTGTTCTGGGTCAGGCTCACATCGGCGTAGTCGGCGTGCTTGGCGTCGTCGATCACGACGTTTTCCAGCACCGCGCCGTGCTTGATGGCTTTCCAGATCACCGGCTCGTTCTTCTCGGAGAGGTCGATGCACTTGGCATAGCAACCGCCTTCGATGTTGAACACCACGCCTTCGCCCCAGCCGTGTTCGTCGTCACCGATCAGGTAACGGCTTTCGTCGGCCGACAGGGTGGTTTTACCGGTACCCGACAGACCGAAGAACAGGGTCACATCGCCTTCTTCGCCGATGTTGGCAGCGCAGTGCATTGGCAGCACGTCGGCGGCCGGCAGCAGGAAGTTCTGCACGGAGAACATGGCTTTCTTCATTTCACCGGCGTAACGCATGCCGGCGATCAGCACTTTCTTCTGCGCGAAGTTGATGATCACGCAACCGTCGGAGTTGGTGCCGTCACGCTCAGGCACGCACTCGAAGTTGGCCACGTTGAGCACTTGCCACTCTTCACGACCGGCCGGGTTGTACTGGGCCGGGTTGATGAACAGGCAACGACCGAACAGATTCTGCCAGGCAGTCTGGGTGGTCATTTTCACGGCCAGGTAGTGATCTTCCGCCGCGCCTACATGCACGTGGGACACAAAGTGCTCTTGCGCGTTGTTGAATGCTTCTACGCGAGCCCACAGCGCGTCGAACTTGTCGGCCGGGAACTTGCGGTTGATCGGGCCCCAGGCGATAGCAGCCTGGGTGGAAGGCTCGTCAACGATGAAACGGTCAACAGGCGAACGACCGGTGCGGTGACCAGTGCGAACAACCAGAGCGCCGGTATCGGCAAGCTCGCCCTCACCGCGTTGCAGGGCTTCTTTTACCAGATCATCAACACTCAGATCGGTGTACACGGCGTTATTGGCTTGCGTCATGAGGTTCCCCGTCGGCCAGTGGCCGAGTGTGCTCCAAACGTTTTGTAGTAGAAAGTCGTGCACTACTACCGCGAAAAAAGTGGGCCGGATTATGCCAGAAAAGCCCAAAAAGAGTAGGGTCCTCCCGTCGTAACGGCGAAATTCCGTCGTTACGCAGTGAATTTACCTGCGCTGAACCGTTTTAGTGCCGGGTATCTGACGGCGTGTCGACGCCTGCGCCAGCGAACAATTGAGCAATATCGGCCGAGTCGAACAGGTACTGCTGATTGCAAAACTGGCAATCGATCTCGACTTTGCCGCCCTGCTCGGCCGCCAGCGCCAACGCATCTTCCAGCCCAAGACTGACCAGCGCATTGCCGGAGCGTTCCCGCGAGCAGCTGCAGCTGAAGCGCAGATGTTGCACATCGAACAAGCGCACCTGTTCTTCGTGATAGAGACGATGGAGTACGGTTTCGTTGTCCAGGCTGAGCAATTCATCAGCCGTCAGCGTGTTGCCCAACGCCGTGATGTGCTGCCAGCTGGCCGCACGTTCTTCTTCGTCTTTCAAGCGATCGGCCGGCAATTGCTGCAGCAGCAGGCCACGGGCACGACGACCGTCGGCGAACAGCTTGAAGCGGGTGCCGACCTGTTGCGACATGACGAAATAGTTGGTGAAGCAGTCGGACAGCGTTTCGCCGTCGAGGTCGACAATGCCCTGATAGCGTTGGCCAACAGTCGGGTCGACGGTCAAGGCCAGGACTCCGTTCGGCATCAGATCGCTGAGGGTCGCGTCCGCCGCGATCTGCTCGGCGTTGTAACGCGCCAGGCCACGGATTTCGCGCTCGCTGGAGCATTCGATCATCAGCAGCGGGATCGGCCCTTCCGAGCGCGCCTGCAGAATCAACAAACCGTCGAACTTCAGCGTGCCCACCAGCAACGAGGCGGCTGCCATCAATTCGCCCAGCAGTTGCGCCACCGGTTCCGGGTACGGGTGCTTGGCGAGAACTTCGGCGTAACTGCGTTCAAGCGCAACCAGTTCGCCGCGCGTGTCGCTGTCATCGAAGATGAAACGTTGGGTGAAATCGGTATCCGCTAGGTCGGTCATAATTTTGGGTATCTGAATGTGGTGACAAAATGGTTACAAGACGTGAAAATTTGCACTTCTTGGCACCCTTTTTGGTGCCCGCGTTAAGCCATGGGAGGCATTTTATGAACAATCCGGGTTTGTTCCAATCAAGGTGGAACCTCGGCCGGCTGGTTCTGTGCAACGTAGTGCCGCTGGCGCTACTGGCTTTCTGGTTATGGCCTACGGGCAACTCGCTGTGTGTGATTTTCGACGAGTGGCTGTTCCGCTCGCTCAATGCACCGCTGGCCAGCAACCCGATATGGCTCCACATTTGGGCAATTGCAAGTCTGCGTCCGTTCGACATTGTTGTTGGTCTGATCCTGCTGACGCTGCTGATCAAGGGCGACTGGGTGTTCAAGGCCATTGAGGTGCGCCGCGCCTTCTTCGGTTTTTTTTCGATCCTGCTGTTGATGGTGGTGATCCGCGCGCTGTTTTCCAAGTTCGCCGACCATATGGACTGGCAGCACAGCAGCCCTTCGATGGTGCTGGAAGGCGCGGTGCATATCAGCGATTACTTCCCGCACCTGGAGAAGACCTGGGAGCTGAAGGATCGCTCGAGCCAGAGTTTCCCCGGTGATCATGCTTCGGTATTGCTGATCTGGGCACTGTTCATGGGCGTGTTCAGCCGCACGGTTGGCCAGTTTGTGACGGTCTGGGGTCTGGCGCTGCTGTTCATGCTGCCGCGCCTGGTGGCTGGTGCGCATTGGGGACAGGACGATTACATCGGCGGTGTGTTGCTGGCGGTGTGGGCATTGGGTTGGGGTTACTACACGCCGTTTGCCTATCATGCGTCGAACTTCTGGCTGAAGGTGACCGCGCCGATTTTCGCGTTGCTGGGCAAGTTGCCGCTGGTGTCGCGGATGAGTGTGGTGCGAAGCGCCTGATACGGCGTCAGCCATGGCAAGTGCTGCGCACTCCATTCGCGAGCAAGCCCGCTCCCACAATTGACCGCGGTCCTCTTGGAGAAGCCGAATCTAATGTGGGAGCGGGCTTGCTCGCGAAGAGGCCAGCACTAACAACGAATGATCGTCACAATTACTCGTCGTTACTGCTGCCGCGAAACTTGAACAAATCCCGGCGCTGCTTCTTGCTCGGCTTGCCGTCAGTGCTTACACCCAGCGCCCCCGCCTTGCGCATCGCTGCTGCCGCTTCACGCTTGGCGATACTCGCCTCTGTCTCCGAATACAACGTCTGCGCTTCCGGCGCGCCACGCCGCACAATCGACAACGCTTCGACCTTCACCGTGCGCACCTCGAAACCGGTACGAATCTCGAACTCATCGCCAATGCGCGGCTCCTTGCCCGGTTTGCAGCGCTCGCCGCGACAATGCACCTTGCCACTCTCGATCGCTGCTTTGGCCAAGGCGCGGGTTTTGTAGAAACGCGCGGCCCACAGCCACTTGTCGAGACGGACCTTGTCGTCCTCTTCGCTTTTTTGTGCCATTTGAATTCCTCGTTCGGCCAGTAGTCGGAACTGTACTACCGTTTCTGTCGGGCGCAAGAACTCGGCCCTCCAGATAGACTGTGATCTTGGCCGGTGCATCGGCATGGAGTGCTCGAGTGACTAAATTTCCGTCTTCATTAACCTCGCCCAATGCCGGTTGCCTGGGCTGCCAGCAAAGCGAGCCGCTGGGCTTCGACTTTTCCTTCGCCTACCAACCCATCGTCGATCTGCGCGACCAGTCGGTTTTCGCCCATGAAGCGTTGGTCCGCGGTGTGAATGGTGAAGGCGCACTCAGCGTGTTGAATCAGGTTACAGAAGAAAACCGCTACCGTTTCGACCAGCTCTGCCGGACCCGCGCCATCGAAGGCGCGGCCGATCTTAATATGCAGACACACTTGTCAATCAACTTCATGCCCAACGCCGTCTATCGTCCAGAGCTGTGCATACGCAGTACGCTCGAGGCGGCCAAAAAGCACCGTTTCCCGCTCGACCGACTGATTTTCGAAACCCTGGAAAGCGAGCACGTAGATAACTATCGCCATTTGACCAATATTCTGCGTGAATACCGCGAATTCGGCTTCAAGACCGCCATCGACGATTTCGGTGCCGGTTATTCGGGGCTCAATCTGCTGGCGGATTTTCAACCGGACCTGATCAAACTCGACATGGCGCTGATCCGCGATGTCGACCAAGACCGTGTCCGTCAGGCGATCGTCCGGGGGATTGTCACAATCTGTGCGGAGTTGGACGTTACAGTCATTGCCGAAGGCATCGAGAGCGCCGGTGAACGGGATTTCCTGGCGGACTGTGGAATATTTCTGATGCAGGGCTACTGGTTCGCCAAACCTGCATTCAAAGCGTTGGCCCGGGTTGCACCTGAGGCCTGGACGCGTTAATCGTTGGTTTTTTTCCATTGAAGACATTTGACCATTTGACCGTTGTCGGTCTGCGCGAGTGGGTGGCGCTTCCCGATTTGGGAGTCGCGGGCCTGCGCGCAAAAATCGACACCGGCGCCAGCACTTCCAGCCTGCATGCCACCGACATCGAGCCGTTCGAACGCGACGGCGAGAAGTGGGTGCGCTTCACTGCGCACCTGGGCACCGTGGTGCAGTTGCGTCACCGCCGCTGCGAAGCACCGCTGGTTACCCGCAAAACCATCAAAAGCTCCAATGGCCATGCGCAGGAGCGTTACGTGATCAGCACCACACTGGCTCTGGGTGATCGGGTCTGGCCGGTCGAATTCACCCTCGCCTGCCGCAAGTCGATGCGCTATCGCCTTCTGCTCGGTTCCAAAGCCCTGATCGATGGCCAGTTGGTGGTCAATCCGGGTATCAAATATGTACAAGACAAGCCGGTGTTCCCGGTATCTACCTCTTCCACAGGTGTTGCATGAAGATCGCTGTGCTGTCGCGGAACCCGCGTCTGTATTCCACCCGCCGTCTGGTCGAAGCCGGAACCGAACGCGGGCATGAAATGGTCGTGATCGACACCTTGCGCGCCTACATGAACATCGCCAGCCACAAGCCGCAGATCCACTATCGCGGCAAACCGCTGGAAGGCTTCGATGCGGTGATCCCGCGAATCGGTGCGTCGGTGACGTTCTACGGCTGCGCGGTGTTGCGCCAGTTTGAAATGATGGGAGTGTTCCCGCTCAACGAGTCGGTGGCGATTGCCCGTTCGCGAGACAAGCTGCGATCGTTGCAGCTGCTGTCGCGTCGCGGTATCGGTTTGCCGGTGACAGGTTTTGCTCACTCGCCGGATGACATTCCCGATTTGATCGACATGGTCAACGGCGCCCCACTGGTGATCAAAGTACTGGAAGGCACGCAAGGCATTGGTGTGGTGCTGTGCGAAACCGCCACGGCGGCCGAATCGGTGATCGAGGCGTTCATGGGCCTGAAGCAGAACATCATGGTTCAGGAGTACATCAAGGAAGCGGGCGGTGCGGATATTCGTTGTTTCGTGGTCGGCGACAAAGTGATCGCGGCGATGAAGCGTCAGGCCAAGCCGGGGGAATTCCGTTCCAACCTGCATCGCGGCGGCAGCGCCAGCCTGATCAAGATCACCCCGGAAGAACGCATGACGGCATTGCGTGCGGCCAAGGTCATGGGCTTGGCGGTGGCGGGTGTGGATATTTTGCGCTCCAATCATGGGCCGCTGGTGATGGAAGTGAACTCGTCGCCGGGGCTGGAGGGGATCGAGACCACCACGGGCAAAAATGTCGCGGGGATCATCATCGAGCATCTTGAGAAAAATGGCGGGCCAAATATGACCCGCACTAAAGGCAAGGGCTAGAGCGAAGAGCAAGAGCCCCTCACCCTAACCCTCTCCCATGGGGAGAGGGGACTGATTGGGGGATGCTTGAGAGTTACGCCGATCTGATCTGGCTTTACCGAATCCATAATCGACTCGAAATTTCAGGTCGATGTAGAGCGCCAGACACCTCGGTCGGCCCCCTCTCCCTCTGGGAGAGGGCTGGGGTGAGGGGCTTTTGATCTACACAGCATCCCGCGGCAGCATCAGCCCCAACGGCAACCTCACCCGCGCTTCCAGTCCACCGCCGGACCGGTTGCGCAGTTCAACATTGCCGCCATGCATCGAAGCAATCCGCTTCACAATCGCCAGGCCCAATCCTGTGCCCTTGCCACCCCGGGCACGATCGCCTCGGGTGAACGGATTGAAGATAGCCTCCAGTTCCGAAGGATCGATCCCCGCGCCACGGTCCATCACGCTCAGCACCACATACGGCGCACTGACGTCTCCAGACACATAAGCGGCGACTTCAACGCTGCCACCGGCATGGTTCAGGGCGTTGCCGATCAGATTGTTGAGCAAGCGTTTCATCGATACCCGACGCAGCGGAAACGGTTGAATCGGCTCCAGACGCAAACGCACCTTCTCTTCGTTCTGGTTGTACGGTGCGGCCACTTCGCGCACCAGATCAGTCAGATCGACCTCTTCCACCGACTCGTCGCGACCGTCGCGAATGAATGCGAGGAACTGGTCGAGAATCGCGTCCATGTCCTCGATGTCCCGCACCATGTCGTCGGTCAGGTCGTTGCGGTCGCCCATCAACTCCAGCGACAGGCGCAAGCGGGTCAGCGGTGTGCGCAAGTCATGGGACACGCCGGCCAGCATCAATTCGCGTTCGCGTCCGGCCTGCTCGACGTCTTCCGCCATCTGGTTGAACGCGCGATAGACCTCGGTCATCTCGCTCGGCGTGTCGCTGATCGGTAGCCGCACGCTGCGACCCTGACCAAGCTGCCGGGCGGCATACACCAGACGCTTCAAAGGTTGATTGAGCTGACTGACGAAAATCCACGCAGAGGCCGTCGAGAGCAAACCGATGGCGAGGAACCAGCCGAGTACATTCCAGATTTTCTGGCCGCGCAATGGATGCGGGTACAGCGGCACTTTCAACCAGCCATCACCGAGACTCGGCGCACGGACCCACAACGCCGGCGGCGAATGCATGCGCAAACGCACTTCGGTGTCGGCGCCCAGCTCGGCCTGCATCTGCCGCTGGTAGATTTCGCTGTACGGCCAATGTTGCTCGCCTTCCGGCACACCCGCGCCGACGACCCGAATCAGGGTTGCGGCATCAGCAATCTTCGCGCGGTTTTCTTCATCGGCGGCCCAATAGGCACGCAGCGTCAGGGCGACGCCGTGGCTGTATTGGCGGTCCACCAGCACGTCCTCGTTCATCAACAGATAAACCAGGGTCAGCGCCTTGGAAAACAGCACGACGATAAGCACCAGCCAGAGGGTGCGGGAGAAAAAACTTTGGGGGAACCAGACGGGGGTTTTCATCTATAACCGCTACACACTTGCAGGAGCGAGCCATGCTCGCATATTGCGGATTGCGAGTCTGCGGGCATGGCCGTTCGACCAAGCCCTGCAGACCCGCTCCTACAAATCACCGATCACTTGGTGGCGGCACCATCGGGTACGAACACATAGCCCACGCCCCAGACGGTCTGGATATAGCGCGGCTTCGATGGATCAGGCTCGATCATGCGGCGCAAACGGGAAATCTGCACGTCGATGGAACGCTCGAGGGCATCCCACTCGCGGCCCCGGGCCAGATTCATCAGTTTGTCGCGGGTCAGCGGCTGACGCGCGTTCATCACCAGGGCCTTGAGTACCGCAAACTCACCGGTGGTAAGCATGTGCACTTCGTCGCCGCGTTTCAGTTCGCGGGTGGCCAGCGACAATATGTAGTCACCGAAGGTGACGTTTTCGTCTTCACTGCCCGGCGCGCCCGGCACCGGCGCGGCCTGACGACGCAGGACCGCTTTGACCCGGGCCATCAGTTCGTCCGGGTTGAACGGCTTGGCCAGGTAATCGTCGGCACCCAGCTCAAGGCCCTTGATGCGGCTCAGCTCGTCGCCCTTGGCGGTGAGCATGATGATCGGAATCTGATTGTTCGCGCCACGCAGGCGGCGGCAAGCGGTCAGACCGTCTTCGCCGGGCAACATCAGGTCGAGGACGACCAGATTGAAGACTTCACGCGACAGCAGACGATCCATCTGCTCGGTGTTCGGTACGGTACGGGCACGGTAGCCTTTGCTGACGAAAAAACGTTCCAGCAGGCTGCTCAGCCCAGGATCGTCGTCAACGATAAGAATTTTTTCGCCTTCAGCAGTTTGTGCAGTGCTGCTCATTGGATGCTCCTTTTAGCTCGGCGCGCATTATGGCGTAGCTGCCGTTATACGCACCGTGTGCATTGTTAGCAGATTTTTCCTTCACTGCCAGAAAACCGGGGTTTATGCCTACAGACTGCAACGCCCCCGAATGACAGAACGCTGGTTATAATGCGCGGCGTTTTGTGCCAGGCAACGTCTGAATCGTTACCGCAGGTGGCAGGCTTTTTTTCCTGCCGAGCGCAGTAATTGTTCGATTTCACGGGTCAATGGGCTGCCTTTCGACCCAGGCAGCGGCAATTTTCTAGCCGCTCAACCAGACTCCGGGCCTTTGTTTCCGTGCCTGCGAGCCTGCTTTCACACTATGTCAGGTGGTTTTATGGACAGCATCAACAGCCGCATTGCCGAGGAACTCGGTGTACGCCCACAACAGGTCGAAGCGGCCGTCGCGCTACTCGATGAAGGCTCTACCGTTCCCTTCATCGCCCGTTACCGGAAAGAAGTCACCGGCAGCCTCGATGACACCCAGTTGCGTCATCTGGAAGAGCGTCTGCGCTACCTGCGAGAACTCGACGAACGGCGCATCAGCATCCTCGCCAGCATCGAGGAGCAAGGCAAACTCACCCCAGCTCTCGAGCGCGACATCAAGCTCGCCGACACCAAGACCCGCCTCGAAGACTTGTACCTGCCGTACAAGCAGAAACGTCGCACCAAGGGCCAGATCGCCCTGGAAGCCGGCCTCGGCGACTTGGCCGACGGCCTGTTCAACGACCCGAACCTGAACCCGGAAACCGAAGCCGCGCGCTTCGTCGATGCCGACAAAGGCGTGGCCGATGTGAAGGCAGCGCTGGAAGGCGCCAAGTACATCCTCATGGAGCGCTTCGCCGAAGACGCCAGCCTGCTGGAAAAACTGCGCAACTACCTGAAACAGGAAGCGACCCTCAGTGCCCGCGTCATTGCCGGCAAGGAAGAAGAAGGCGCCAAGTTCCGCGATTACTTCGAACACGATGAACCGCTGAAAAGCATGCCGTCGCACCGCGCGCTCGCCATTTTCCGTGGCCGCAACGAAGGCATCCTCAGTTCCGCACTGAAAGTCGGTGACGAACTGCCGGGCACCATGCACCCGTGCGAAGGCATGATCGGCCAGCAATTCGGCATCCAGAACCAGAACCGTCCGGCCGACAAATGGCTCGGCGAAGTGGTGCGCTGGACGTGGAAGGTCAAGCTCTACACCCACCTGGAAACCGACCTGCTCGGCGAGCTGCGTGACGGCGCCGAAACCGAGGCGATCAACGTGTTCGCGCACAACCTGCACGACTTGCTGCTGGCCGCGCCGGCCGGTCCGCGCGCCACACTGGGTCTTGACCCAGGCCTGCGTACCGGCTGCAAGGTGGCCGTGGTCGATTCCACCGGCAAGCTGCTGGATCACGCCACGGTCTACCCGCACGTGCCGCACAACAAGTGGGATCAGACCATCGCGATTCTGGCCGCCCTGTGTGCCAAGCACTCGGTTGACCTGATCGCCATCGGCAATGGCACCGCCAGCCGCGAAACCGACAAGCTGGCGATCGAGCTGATCAAAAAATATCCAGCGATGAAGATGACCAAGGTCATGGTTTCCGAAGCCGGGGCATCGGTGTACTCGGCGTCGGAACTGGCGGCCAAGGAATTCCCGGATCTCGACGTGTCGATCCGTGGCGCGGTGTCTATCGCTCGTCGCTTGCAGGATCCGCTGGCCGAACTGGTGAAGATCGATCCGAAATCCATCGGTGTCGGCCAGTACCAGCACGACGTCTCGCAGCTGAAACTGGCGCGCGGCCTGGACGCTGTAGTCGAGGACTGCGTGAACGCCGTCGGCGTTGATGTGAACACCGCTTCGGTAGCGCTGCTGGCCCGTATCTCTGGCCTCAACGCGACACTGGCGCAAAACATCGTCGCTCACCGCGATGAGCACGGCGCGTTCAAGACCCGTTCGGCGCTGAAGAAAGTCGCACGTCTGGGCGAAAAAACCTTCGAGCAGGCGGCTGGTTTCTTGCGCGTGATGAACGGCGACAACCCGCTGGACTCCTCGGCGGTGCACCCGGAAGCCTATCCGCTGGTGCAGCGCATTGCCGCTGAAACCGACCGCGACATCCGCTCGTTGATCGGCGATGCCGCGTTCCTCAAGCGCCTGGATCCGAAGAAATTCACCGACGAAACCTTCGGTCTGCCGACCGTGACCGACATCCTCCAGGAGCTGGAAAAACCCGGTCGCGACCCGCGTCCAGAGTTCAAGACTGCCGAGTTCCAGGAAGGCGTCGAAGACCTCAAAGACCTGCAACTGGGGATGATCCTTGAAGGCGTGGTCACCAACGTGACCGCGTTCGGAGCATTCGTCGACATAGGCGTGCATCAGGACGGTCTGGTGCACATCTCGGCGCTGTCGGAGAAGTTCATCAAGGACCCACGTGAAGCGGTGAAGGCCGGTGACGTGGTGAAAGTGAAGGTCATGGAAGTCGACATCCCGCGCAAACGCGTCGGCCTGTCGATGCGCATGAGCGACACCCCGGGCGAGAAGATCGACGGCGCCCGAGGCTCGCGTCCGGGCTCGGCCCAGCGCCAGCCTTCGAACAACGCGCCACGCAAGGAAACCGCCACCGCAGCGCCGGTGAACAATGCGATGGCCTCGCTGTTCGCCAACGCCAAGCAGTTGAAGAAACGCTGATGGAAATGCCGGCCGGGCTCGTCGAGAGCGCGTTTTTCAAGCTGTTGGGCTGCCGCCTGCACAGCCTGGAAACCGGGGTGGCGCAAGTCGCCCTGGGGCTGGAACCGGAACTGCGCAACCGCGGCGGCAAGTTGCACGGTGGCGCGCTGTTCAGTCTGGTCGACATCGCCATGGGGCTGGCCTGTTCCAGCACCCACGGCTTCGATCAGCAGAGCGCGACCATCGAGTGCAAGATCAACTATATCCGCGCCGTTTCCGATGGCGAGGTGCTGTGCACGGCGCGGGTTATCCACCCGGGCCGCCGCACGCTGGTGGTCGAGGCCGACGTGATGCAGGGCGACAAACTGGTCGCAAAAGCGCAAGGCACGTTCGCTGTCCTGTAGATGTTGCTTATCATTTTGAGTTAATTTCGGCGCTGTGATCGCAGCGTCGAGCTTTTCTATGGGAGCGGGCTTGCTCGCGAAGGCGATGTGTCAGGCGAATTAATGTTGACTGACACGCCCTCTTCGCGAGCAAGCCCGCTCCCACAGGGCCGCATAATCTTCGCGTGCATCTGCCAGATTCAGGGATTGAAGTCGGCGGTTCGAAAGGGGCTTCGTGAGCCCGAAAAACCAGGCGATAACGCCAGTTTCAACTTCACCCTTGTAGACCGTCCTGCCCACCCCCATATTGGGGCGACTGACGCGTGAAGGAATCCAAATTGAGCGAACTTCTCAACCGCCGCCTGGCTCTGCTCGGCGAGCGCGCCAACCTCTCTCTGCTCGAACAGTGCCTTCACGGTATCGAACGTGAATGCCTGCGCGTGACCAGCGAAGGTCGTCTGGCGCAAACGCCGCACCCGGAAGCCTTGGGTTCCGCGCTGACCAACGAACAGATCACCACCGACTACTCCGAGTCGCTGCTGGAATTCATCACGCCCGCCCTGGCGGATCCGGCGGACACACTGGCGAGCCTGGACAGGATTCACCGTTTTGCCTACAGCAAGCTCGGCAACGAGTATCTGTGGAGTCCATCGATGCCGTGCCCGTTGCCGGCCGAGGAAGACATCCCGATCGCCTACTATGGCACCTCCAACATCGGTCAGCTCAAGTACGTCTACCGCAAGGGCCTGGCTCTGCGTTACGGCAAGACCATGCAGTGCATCGCCGGGATTCACTACAACTTCTCCTTGCCGGAAAAACTCTGGCCACTGCTGCGCGAAAGCGAAGGTTTTGTCGGCACCGACCGTGATTTCCAGTCGACGTCCTATATCGCGCTGATCCGTAATTTCCGTCGCTACAGCTGGCTGCTGATGTACCTGTTCGGCGCCTCGCCGGCGCTGGACGCAGGCTTCCTGCGCGGCCGTTCGCATCAGTTGGAACAACTTGATCCCGACACGCTGTACCTGCCCTACGCCACCAGCCTGCGCATGAGCGACCTCGGTTATCAGAGCAACGCCCAGGCCGGCCTGACCCCTTGCTACAACGATCTGTCGAGCTACACCGACAGCCTGCGCAAAGCCGTGGCCACGCCCTACGCGCCGTACGTGGAAGTCGGCACGCACAAGGATGGCGAGTGGGTTCAGCTCAACACCAACATCCTGCAGATCGAAAACGAGTACTACTCCAACATCCGCCCGAAACGCGTGACCTACACCGGCGAGCGGCCGATTCAGGCATTGATGGCCCGTGGCATTCAATACGTTGAAGTGCGTTGCCTGGACATCAACCCGTTCCTGCCGATGGGCATCGACCTCACCGAGTCGCGCTTCCTCGACGCGTTCCTGTTGTACTGCGCGCTGAACGACAGCCCGTTGCTGACCAACAACTCCTGTGGCAACGCCACCTCGAATTTCCTTAGCGTGGTCAAGGAAGGTCGCCGTCCGGGCCTGCAATTGCAGCGTGATGGTGAACCGGTCGAGATGAAGACCTGGGCGGCCGAACTGCTGGAGCAAATCGCCCCGCTGGCGGCGCTGCTGGATCAGAGCCATGGCGGCGATGCCCACAGCAAGGCGCTGGACGCGCAACTGGCCAAGGTCAGTGACCCGTCACTCACGCCATCCGCGCAGGTGTTGGCGGCGATGGCTGAGCATAAGGAGAGCTTTGCGCAGTTCTCGTTGCGTCAGAGCCAGGCGCATGCCGAGTTTTTCCGCAGCGAGCCACTGGCGGCGGATGAGCAGGCGAAGTTTGAGGAGCTGGCGCGTACGTCGCTGGCAGCGCAGGCTGAGCTGGAGCAGAACGAGGTGGGGGATTTTGATGTGTTTGTCGGTTCGTATCAGGCGAGCATTTTGGCGATCAGCAATTAAAAGCCCCTCACCCTGGCCCTCTCCCGGAGGGAGAGGGGACTGATTCAGGTGCTCTTGAGATTCACGTCGACCTGAAATATCCAGCCGAACTCAGGCCTTGAAAAGCATGAAGATCAGCTCCCTTTCCCCCTAGGGGAGAGGGGACTGGCCGGGTTGTTGATGCGAACTACACCGACCTGAACTACCGAGCCGAGCTCAGGCCTTGAAAAGCACCGAGATCGGCCCCCTTTCCCCCTCGCCCCCCTGGGGGAGAGGGCTGGGGTGAGGGGGCAAAGATCTAACGTCGAATGCAAGATCCGAAATATCCACAATCCCCCGCGCCTTAGATTTTTCCGCTCATAAGCTCATTCTAAAAAGTTATTTATTTACTGATTCTTAGATCATTTAGTCTCCTTTCACGCCGACGCTCGGTCGCCTGATATGGAGCTGTTCAATGAAACTGAATTTCCCGCTTCGCCTGCTGGCCGTGGCCTCTCTGGCTGCTGCAAGCTTTCTGGCTCAGGCCGCCGATCTCACCGTCGCCTACCAAACCACCGTTGACCCGGCGAAAGTCGCCCAGGCCGACGGTGCTTACGAAAAAGCCACCAAAGCCGACATCGCCTGGCGCAAGTTCGACAACGGCGCCGACATCATCGCCGCCATCGCCTCCGGTGACGTGCAGATCGGCTACCTCGGTTCGAGTCCGCTGACCGCGGCGATTACCCGCAAAGTTCCGGTCGAAACTTTCCTCATCGCCACGCAAATCGGCGCCGCTGAAGCACTGGTCGCCCGCGATGGTTCTGGCATAAAAACCCCGCAGGATCTGATCGGCAAGAAAATCGCCGTGCCGTTCGTGTCCACCGGTCACTACAGCCTGCTGGCCGCGCTGAAGCACTGGAACATCGACCCGTCGAAAGTCACCGTGCTCAATCTTGCCCCGCCCGCGATCATTGCCGCATGGAAACGCGGCGACATCGACGCCACTTACGTTTGGGATCCGGCGCTGGGCGTGGCCAAGGAAAACGGCAAAGTGCTGATCACCTCCGGCGAACTGGCCAAGTTCGGCGCGCCGACTTTCGATGCGTGGATCGTGCGCAAGGACTTCGCCGAGAAGCACCCGGACATCGTCACCGCGTTCGCCAAGGTCACTCTCGACGCCTACGCCGATTACCGCAAAGACCCGAAAGCCTGGCTCGCCGATCAATCCAACGTCGACAAACTGGTGAAACTCTCCGGGGCCAAGGCCAGCGATATTCCGCTATTGCTGCAAGGCAACGTCTACCCGCTGGCGGCTGATCAAGTCGTCACCCTCGGCGCGCCGACCACCAAAGCCATCACTGACACCGCCGCGTTCCTCAAGGAGCAAGGCAAGGTCGAAGCCGTTCTGCCGGACTACGCGCCGTACGTCAGCGCCAAATTCATCACCCACTGATCGGGAGTTAACCGCGATGGCCTTGCTACAGCTGGAGCGCATCAGCGCACAGTACCCGGGCAGCCCGACACCGGTGCTGGCGGATATTTCTCTGACCCTGGGGCCTCAGCAATTGCTGGTCGCCCTCGGCCCGTCCGGCAGTGGCAAGACTTCGCTGTTGAACCTGATCGCCGGTTTCGTCGAGCCCAGCGCCGGGCGCATCACCCTCGACGGCGTGCCAGTCAAAGGCCCGAGCGCCGAGCGTGGCGTGGTGTTCCAGGACGACGCACTGCTGCCATGGCAGGACGTGCTGGCCAACGTCGCCTTCGGCCTGGAACTGGCCGGCGTCGCCAAGGACAAACGCGAAAAAATCGCCCGTGAGATGCTCGCGCTGGTTGATCTCTCGGGGTTCGAAAGCCGCCGCATCTGGCAACTCTCCGGGGGCCAGAAACAACGTGTCGGTCTCGCCCGCGCCCTCGCCGCTGACCCGCGCGTGTTGCTGATGGACGAACCTTTCGGTGCCCTCGACGCCTTCACGCGCGAACAGATGCAGGAGCTGTTGCTGCAAGTCTGGCAACGCACCGCCAAGCCGGTTTTCCTGATTACCCACGACATCGAAGAAGCGGTGTTCCTCGCCACTGACCTGATTCTGCTGGCGCCGAATCCGGGGCAGATCGTCGAGCGTCTGCACCTGGATTTCGGGCAGCGTTACGCCGCTGGCGAGTCCGCACGCGCAATCAAATCCGATCCGCGTTTTATCGAAACCCGCGAACACGTGCTGAGCAAAGTGTTCTCGCAACGCAGCGCCGGACAACGGCAGGAGCGCGCATGAGCAGTTACGACGTTTCCTCGGCTGCGGTAAAACCGGTCAGCGCTTCGGCGGTGATTCCCGTACGCCGCCGCCTCAGCACGCGCTGGATCAGCTTGCTGACGTTGTTTGCATTGTTGGCCATCTGGTGGGCGGTGACCGCCACCGGATTGATCGAACCGCTGTTCCTGCCGCCACCGTCCGCCGTGCTGCAAAAGGGCTGGTTGTTGGTGACCACGGGCTATATGGATTCGACGTTGTGGCAGCACTTGAGCGCGAGTCTGAGCCGCATCGGCCTGGGCCTCGGTTTTGCAATTTTGACCGCCGTGCCGGTGGGCATCGCTATCGGTGCCAACCGCATCGCCCGTGGCGTGCTCGATCCGCTGATCGAGTTCTACCGCCCTATCCCGCCGCTGGCCTATTTGCCGTTGATCGTGATCTGGTGCGGTATTGGCGAGTTGTCGAAAGTGCTGCTGATCTATCTGGCGATTTTCGCGCCGATTGCCATCGCCACCGCGACCGGCGTGCGCACGGTTGATCCGGCGAAATTGCGCGCAGCGCAGTCGTTGGGCGCGACTCGCGTGCAGTTGATTCGCCATGTGATTTTGCCGAGCGCCCTGCCGGACATTCTCACCGGCGTGCGCATTGGACTGGGGGTTGGCTGGTCGACGCTGGTTGCCGCCGAACTGATTGCGGCCACCAGTGGTTTGGGCTTCATGGTGCAGTCGGCCGCGCAATTCCTGGTCACCGACGTGGTGGTGCTGGGGATTCTGGTCATCGCCCTGATCGCCTTCGCCATGGAAATGGGCCTGCGCGCCCTGCAACGTAAACTGGTGCCGTGGCACGGCCAGGCCCATTAGTCGCCCTGTGAAATTCCCCCCCTGTGGGAGCGGGCTCGCTCGCGAATGCGGTGGATCAGTTAAAAGATTGCTATCTGGTTCAGCGCATTCGCGAGCAGGCCCGCTCCCACCAAAAGCTTGAACCCCGAATTCGAAGAGAAAGACCATGAGCAGCCTCAACATCACCCCGTTAAGCTCAGCCCTCGGCGCACAGATCAGCGGCGTCGACATCAGCCAGCCGCTGAGCCTGGAACATCGCGACGCTATCGAGCAGGCGCTGCTCAAATATCAGGTGCTGTTCTTCCGCAACCAGCCAATCGAACCGCCGCAACAGGCACGCTTCGCCGCGTACTTCGGTGATCTGCACATCCATCCGATTTACCCGAACGTGCCGGAACAACCGGAGGTGCTGATCCTCGACACCGCTGTCACCGATGTGCGTGACAACGCGATCTGGCACACCGACGTGACCTTCCTGCCGACCCCGGCGATGGGCGCAGTGCTCAGCGCCAAGTTGTTGCCGGAATTTGGTGGCGACACGCTGTGGGCCAGTGGGATTGCCGCTTATGAAGCGCTGTCGGCGCCGATGAAAGGCTTGCTCGAAGGGTTGACCGCGACTCACGATTTCACTCGTTCGTTCCCGCTGGAGCGCTACGGGAATACGCCTGAAGCGTTGGCGCAATGGGAAGAGGCCCGACGCAAGAATCCACCGTTGTCGCACCCGGTGATTCGTACGCACCCGGTCAGCGGGCGGCGGTCGTTGTTCATCAATGAAGGCTTCACGTCGAAGATCAACGAACTGTCGGAAACCGAGAGCGAGGCGATTCTAAAGTTTCTGTTCGCCCATGCGACACGCCCGGAATTCACCATTCGCTGGCGCTGGCAGCAGGACGATATTGCGTTCTGGGATAACCGCGTGACGCAGCATTACGCGGTGGATGATTATCGGCCGGCGCGTCGGGTGATGCAGCGGGCTACGGTGTTGGGGGATGTGCCGTTTTTTCGTTGAGCCTTGAACAGCAAAAGCCCCTCACCCTAACCCTCTCCCAAAGGGAGAGGGAACTGATTGGGGGATGCTGTAGAAGTACGCCGACCTGAACGTATTTTGCTGAATCCATAATCGACTCGGTATTTCAGGTCGATGTATGACGCAAGACACCTCGGTAGGCTCCCTCTCCCTCTGGGAGAGGGCTGGGGTGAGGGTGACTCACTCCGCCATCGAAGGCTTCTCCCACAGATTGATCCCACCTTCCAGGGCAAACCGGTCAATCTCCGCCAGCTCTTCAGCACTGAAGTTCAGATTCTTCAACGCGCCGACATTCTCGATAATCTGCTCCGGCCGGCTCGCACCAATCAGCGCCGATGTCACCCGTGGATCGCGCAGCGTCCACGCCAGTGCCAACTGCGCCAGGCTTTGGCCACGACGCTTGGCAATCTCATTCAACGCACGCACATGAGCAATGTTGGCATCGGACAAGTGCGATGCCTGCAACGAACCACCACCCGGACGATTGACCCGAGCATCGGCCGGCACGCCGTTGAGGTATTTGTCGGTGAGCAGACCTTGCGCCAGCGGAGTAAACGCAATCACGCCGGTGCCGAGTTCATCGGTGGTATCCAGCAGATCCTTTTCCACCCAGCGATTAAGCAGGTTGTACGCCGGCTGATGAATCAGCAACGGCACTTTCCACTCTTTCAACAACGCCGCCATCTCACGGGTTTTCACCCCGGAATACGACGAGATACCGATGTACAACGCCTTACCCTGCTGCACGGCGGTGGCAAGGGCGCTGGCGGTTTCTTCCAGCGGGGTGTCCGGGTCGAAGCGGTGCGAATAGAAGATATCCACGTAGTCCAGACCGAGGCGTTGCAGGCTCTGGTCGAGGCTGGCCAGCACGTATTTACGCGAACCGCCGCCCTGACCGTAGGGGCCGGGCCACATGTCCCAACCAGCCTTGCTGGAGATGATCAGTTCGTCGCGATACTGCTTGAAGTCTTCACGCAGCAAACGGCCAAAATTGATCTCGGCGCTGCCGTACGGCGGGCCGTAGTTGTTGGCCAGGTCGAAGTGGTTGATACCTAGGTCGAACGCGGTGCTCAGCAAGGCGCGCTGGGTGTCGATCGGCGTACTGTCGCCAAAGTTGTGCCACAGGCCCAGCGACAGCGCCGGCAACACCAGACCGCTGCGGCCGACGCGGCGGTAAGGAATGGAGTCATAGCGGTTTTCGGCAGCGGTGTAAGTCATCGAATCCTCTCTTGTCTGTCTTGAAATGGGTGTCGACTGCTCCGCGAGCAGGCTCGCTCTCTCCTTTGGAATGCATTTCCCTGTGGGAGCGAGCTTGCTCGCGAAGGGTGCTACACAAATCGATTGCCGGGTCGGACCAGGCCCAGATTCTCGCGCAAGGTCCGGCCCTCATACTTCGTTCTGAACAACCCGCGCCGTTGCAGTTCCGGCACCACGCCATTGGCGAAATCTTCGAGCCCGCCCGGCAGGTGCGGCACCAACACGTTGAAACCATCCGCCGCGCCTTGTTCGAACCACTCCTGCAAGCGATCAGCGATCTGCTCCGGCGTACCCACCAGGCTGTAATGCCCGCGCCCGCCGGCAATCTTGCGACCGAGTTCGGCGAGGGTCAGGTTTTCCCGTCCGGCCAGTTCCGTGAGCAGCTTCTGCCGGCTCTGCTGACCGCTTTGCGTCAGCGGCAATTGCGGCAACGGCCCGTCCAGCGGGTACTTGGACAAATCGAAGTTGCCCAGCATACGCCCAAGCAACGCGACGCCAACCTCGGGTTCGACTAATTGCTGAAACGTTTCACACTTTTCCTGCGCTTCGGCTTCGCTGCGGCCGACCACGACGAAAACCCCGGGCATGATTTTCAGCGACTCGGCGCTGCGCCCGTACTTGGGCAAACGTCCCTTGAGGTCGGCGTAAAACGCCTTGGCGCTGGCCAACGAAGTCTGCGCGGTAAACACCACTTCAGCGGTTTGCGCCGCCAATTCGCGCCCGGTTTCCGAAGAGCCGGCCTGGACAATCACCGGTTGACCCTGCGGCGAACGCGCAACGTTCAGCGGACCTTTGACGCGAAAGTGTTCACCAGCATGATCCAGCACGTGCAACTTCGCTGGGTCGTAATACGCCCCGCTGGCCTTGTCGCGAATGAAGGCATCGTCCTCCCAGCTATCCCAAAGTCCGGTCACCACCTGATGAAACTCGCGGGCACGGCTGTAGCGTTCGGCGTGACCGATATGTTCGTCACGCCCGAAATTCAGCGCCTCGGCGGCATTGTCCGAGGTCACCAGATTCCACCCCGCACGCCCACCCGAAAGATGATCGAGCGAAGCGAATTTACGCGCCACGTGATACGGCTCGTTGTAACTGGTGGTCGCCGTGGCGATCAGACCAATGTGCTCGGTCACCGCACTCAGCGCCGAGAGTAACGTCAGCGGCTCAAAGTGATCGGAGCGCGCCATGCGACTGGCGATGTCCTGGGTCGGCGCAGCGACGCTGTCGGCGACGAACACCGCATCGAACTTCGCCGCCTCGGCAATCTGCGCCAGCCGCTTGTAATGGGCGAAATCCAAGCCCGCATTGGCCGGCACATCAGGATGACGCCACGCCGCCACGTGGTGCCCGGTGGCCATGAGAAACGCACCGAGTTTCAACTGTCTGCTCATCTCAGAAATCCTTGCGCAGTTGCACACCGAAGTAGCGCTCGTCATCCCGAGGCACGGCGCGGTAGATGTAGTTGCCGCCGCTAGCGAGCAGAGGCGAATAGGACTTGTCGGTGAGGTTCTTGCCCAGCAGCGCCACGCGCCAGCCATTGCTGTAATCGGCCAGCGCGACGCTGGCATTCCACAGACCGTAGGCACCCTGCTTGGTGTCGGCGTTCTGGCTGATGTCGTACTGCACTTCACCTTGCCAGCTGTAGTCGGTGCCCAGTTCGATATCCAGACCGTTATCCAGCGGGATGGTGTAATCGGCGCGCACGTAGCTTTTCCAGTCCGGGCTGAACGGCAGCGGTTTGCCGTTGACGTTGCACGACGCCGCCGCGCCTGCCGGGCAGGCGAATTCGTCGATGCGCGCGCGGGTGTACGCCAGCGCTCCGGAGAATTTCAATTGTTGAGTGGCCTGCAAGGCGTAATCGAGTTCGACGCCTTCGGTGCTGACGCTGCCGGCGTTGATCAGGCGCGTCACCACTTGCCCGGCGACGGTGTCGAAGAAGTTCGCCTGATAGTTGTCGTAATCGCTGTGGAACACCGCCAGGTTAGTGGTCAGGCGATTGTTCCAGCTCGTCGCTTTGATCCCCGCCTCCCAGGTGTTCGAGGTTTCCGGTTTCAGCGCTTCGGTGTCGCGCGGCTGCATGTTGAAGAACACGTTGTAGGCCGGGCCTTTGTAGCCGCGAGAATAGGTCAGGTAAGTGGTGACCGTATCGCTCAGGTCGTACTGCACGCCGAGGCGGCCAGACCAGCCGTCTTCGTCCACCGACCCGGAACTGCTGGTCGCCGGTTGAATACCACTGACCGTGGTTGCTGAAGTGGAAACGCGGCGGTGATCGTATTCGAGATCATCGTGGGTGTAGCGCAGGCCGGCGATGCCACGAAAGTCCGACGTGAAATTCAGTGTGGCTTCACCGAACGCGGCGTAGCTGTCGCTGGTGGTGCTGTAATCAGCGACGCCGCGATCAGTGCGCGTGGTGGTCGTCAGCGTGCGCTGGTAGGTCTCGTCGTCCTTGCCATGCATGTAAAACAGGCCGCCGACGTATTCGAGGAATTCACCCTTCGGCGAGGCCAGGCGCACTTCCTGCGAGTATTGATCGAAGGCCAGATCGCCCTTGTCCGCCGTGCCGGGAAACGCGGCGGTCACCGTACCGAGACGGTCGCCGTCCTGATACTGAGTGTTGTCCCAGCCGCGCCACGCGGTGATCGACGTCAGGGTGTAATCGCCCAGTTGCCAGTCGAGCTGGCCGGACAAACCTTTGTTGACGTCCTCGACATGGCTGCGGGTGTCGGTGTTGATATCGCGGTTGTGGCTGCTCGCATTGACCGGACTCAATGCGTTGGCGAAGGCCGGGGTCAGCGACTGGCTGACCACTCCATTGGGGCCGTCGTCATGGGACTGCATGTAGTCGGCGATCAGGGTGAAGGTGACGTCGTCATTCGGGGTGAACTCGAGTTTGCCCCGCACGCCGCGATGGTTATAACCGTTGACCTCTTGGCCATTGTGTTTGTTATCGACATTGCCGTCGTAGGTGCCAAACAGCGTGCTGATCGAGCCTTTCAACGTGTCCGGAATCAGGCTGCCGCCGATACCGAAACGGGTGCGGCTTTCGTTGCCGCTGTAGTACGACTGATCGATGTAGCCATGGGTCTCGGCGGTCGGCGCTTTGCTGGTGATGTTGAGTACGCCGGCCGAGGCGTTTTTGCCAAACAACGTGCCTTGCGGGCCGCGCAGCACTTCGACGCGCTCCAGATCCAGCAGGTCGAGCGTGGACTGACCGGGACGCGCGTAGACCACACCGTCGATCACCGTCGCCACGGTCGGCTCGACGCCAGGCGAGGTGGAAATCGTACCGACGCCGCGCACAAACAACGAGGTGTCCTTGTTCGATGCTCCGGTGCGGAAATTCAGCGACGGCACTTGTTGGACGATGCTCGCCACGCCGTTACGGTTATCGCGCTCAAGCTGTTCGCCGTCGATCACCGAGACCGCCACCGGAACCTTTTGCAGCGACTCTTCGCGGCGCGTGGCGGTGACGGTCACGGATTTCAGTGTCGGCTCCTGATCATTGCTTTCGACAGCGAATGCAGGGGACAACGGCAGTGCCGTCAACCCGGTGAATAACCAGCCGGCGGCGCGAATCGACTGCGCCAGTTTGTGTGTCGCCCCAGGAATATTGTGCATGTTTGCCCGCTCGAAATTGGCCCTGAACCGCTGCCGTTCTGCGACGACAGCGTCTGAATCGGTGTCTTGGGCATTCGCTCGAGCGAGTAGCAGACAACGCACTTTGTTAGCGCTAACATCACCAGTATTGGCAAGCCGCACATAGAGCGTCCAATACTGAAAAATTACTTTTATATGCGATTTGGTTTCTAAGAAGGATCGAGCCTTGAGCGAAGAAAAACCCCGCAAACGCCGTGGCGCCGGACGTGTCACCCTGAATGCGGTGGCACGCGAGGCCGGGGTTTCGGCGATCACCGTGTCGCGCTACTTCAATCAGCCAGAGCAGGTTTCGCCCGAGCGCCGCGAACGAATTGCAGCAGTGGTCGCGGCGTTGGGTTATGTGCCGAATCTGGTCGCTGGTGGCCTGGCCTCGGCGCGGGGAAAAATCGTCGGTATGGTGATCCCGAACATCTCCGGGCCGATCTTCGCCAACACCATTCAAGGTTTCAGCGACACCCTCAGCCGTCACGGTTATCAGTTGTTGCTGGCGTCGAGTTACTTCAGCACTGAACAAGAAGAAAACGCGGTGCGCGCGTTTCTCGGCTGGTCGCCGGCAGCGTTGGTGCTGACCAGTCACTTTCACAGTGCAGGTACGGAAAAGATGATCGCCGAGGCCGATGTGCCGGTGATCGAAACGTGGGATTACCAGCCGGAGCGTGAGCCGATGCAGATCGGTTTTTCGCATTTTGAAGTGGGCGTGACGGCGGCGAAGTATCTGTTGGGCAAAGGCTACCGACGTATTGCCTTCGTGCAGAACAGCGCTGCGGGCGACTTCAGCGCATTGGAACGCCGTGACGGTTACGCGGCGACTTTAAAAGAGTCCGGCCTGCAATCCCGGGTCTTCGCCCCCGACGCTGATTGCGCACCATTCGAGGCCGGCAAACAGGCGATGGACGCCCTGATGAACACCACACCGCGCCCCGACGCGATCATCTTCGCCAACGACAACCTCGCCGCAGGCGGCCTGCTCGCCGGGCAACGCGCCGGTTTGAAAATCCCCGAAGACTGCGCCGTTCTCGGCTTCGGGGATTATCCGTTTGCCGAGATGCTGCTGCCCAGCCTGAGCACGATCAAACCACCGGCGCTGGAGATCGGCGTACTGGCCGCAACACGCGTGCTGGAAAGCCTTGGCGTGTTGCCGAACGACGACGTGCAACGTCTGAACCTGCTGCAGTGCCAGGTCATCGAACGGGAAAGTACCTGACTTCGCTATACCGACAGTTCGCGCAAGGCGGCCGCCGCGAGAAATCCGGAACGGGATCGATAGCGCTGGTCACGGCGGACTGTCTGGTCAATACGCTCAAGCAACTGCTCCGGCAGCGTGGCGTTAAAACGCACTGACTTGCCGAAATACGGGGTGATATCAAAATCGACCACGCCCCAGATCCCTCCCGCGTAATCCGGGTTATCGAGATGAGCATCAATGTCCCGCACTTGCGGTAACGGCGCGCTGTCGGCGACCAACCCCTCATAGTGAAGCGCCAATGCCTCCTGAGTATTTTCAAACGCCTCAGCGACCGTAGTGCCTGCGGAGAAACAACCCGGGACATCCGGGATGATCACTCCGTAGTCTGAGTCGGCATCCTTGTGCAGAACGACCGGGAATTTCATATGAGTGAGTCCTTCCTCTGACAGGCCCATAAAACGGCCTTCGTTTCCAATAACGGGCCTCATTTCAAGCCCGCCTGTTTCAAAATGCTGTTGATCGTGCCCTTGGGCAGATCCGAATCAGGTGCTTGATCGTCACCCTTCCTGGCTTGTGCGGATGCTTGTATTGGTGATGGCTGCCTTTCACCGCCACGAGATACCAACCATCGTCTTCGATCATCCTGATCATTTCCCGACTGCGCATTTCCTTTGCCCTGTTCGACAGCTAGAGCCATTTACTCTAGAGGGCGCAGGAGCCTTTGATACACACGATACACACTCAGATAAATATTAGCTCACTGAAAAATCGCTCGGTTATGGGGCAGATCAACGGCAGGCTTGGGCCAGCAAGAAAAACCCGTCGCCGGCCAAGCTCTCTGTAAGGGTCGCAAAATATGTCCAATAGAGATGTGGCGGGACTGGCTATGCTCTAAAGAACACCGAGGTGGCCCCTTCGCGAGCAGGCTCTCCCACAGGGATTTCCTCTGTACATGAAATCCCTGCTCGCGAAAGCGATCCTTCAGGCAATGCACCTCCACCAGGCAGAACCCGCCATGCACACCGCCATCATCATCTTCTTCGGCCTGGTCCTGCTCGCGCTGATGATCTACATCGGCGAGCGCATCGGCTTCAGCCGGCAGACCATGGCCTACGGGTTTGCCGCGCTGTGGCTGGCGTTGACAGTCATTAACGGGGCGGTGGGGGTGGTGCACGCCGGTCAGCCGCTGGGTTCGGAAATCGCGATTGGCAGTGCGGTGTTCGGCGTGCCGGTGGCGGCGATGGTGTTGTTCATGGTGCTGAGCGCCGAGTCCTGAGCAGACCCGACGCCCAACCGCCGATCAACGCACCAGATGCAGGAACTGCATGTGCCGTTCGTACTGGTCGAGGATGTCGTTGATGATCTGCTCTTTGGTGTAGCCGACCAGATCGTAGTCCTGACTGCCCTCGCTCAAATGCACTTCGGCACGGTAGTAGCGACGATTGTTGAGTTGCTTGGAACCCATGCCGCCACGCGCGAACGACGGCGTGAAATAGCCGCGCATCTGCACTTGATAGATGAACGGGTGCTGCTCGCCGTGGCCGATTTCCAGGCTGATATTGTCGTGCGCCGGATCCGGCTGCGTGACCACACTCAGACCTTTCTCGACAAACACCGCCGTCACTTCCTCAATCGCCGGACGCACCGTGGAGTCCATGAAACGGTAAACCTCGTCACGCGACGGGAAGTGCACAGCCTGACTCAAGCGCTGTCGCCAGCCGCCCGTGCCGCGCCGTGAACCGGAAACCGGTGCCAGCGAATGCAACTGCGCGATCTGCTTCTGCGACTCCAGATAGAACGCCTTGTGCAGGCCCCACATCATCAGCAACAGAATCAGCGAGAACGGCAATGAGGTCAGCACCACCGCTGATTTCAGCGCGTCAATGCTGCCGGAGAACAGCAGCGCACTGGTGATCAGCGCCGTCATCGCGCCCCAGAACACTCGCAGCCATTTCGGTCCGTCTTCGTCCGGGTTGCCACCCTTGGCCGACAGGGTCGAGAGCACCACGGTGCCGGAGTCGGCAGACGTAACGAAGAACACGAAGCTGATAAACACCGTCACGGCGATGACGGTCTTGCTCCACGGGTAGGTTTCCAGCAGCAGGTAAATGCTCATCGACGGGTTGTCGATGGCCGACATGCCCAGCGCGCTCATGCCGTGATTGAGCACTTGATCCAGCGCGCTGTTGCCGAAGATCGACATCCACGCGAGGGTGAAACCGAGTGGTATCAGCAGCACGCCGAAGACGAATTCGCGGATGGTGCGGCCACGGGAAATCCGTGCGATGAACAGCCCCACGAACGGCGACCATGCAATCCACCAGGCCCAGTAAAACACTGTCCAGCCGCCGAGCCAGTCGCTCGGTTTGTCGTAGGCGTAGAGGTCGAAACTCTTCATCGGCAACGCGCCGAGGTAGTCGCCAAGGTTCTGGATCAAGGTGTTGAGCAGGTGCTGGGTAGGCCCGGCGAACAACACGAACAGCAACAGCGCACAGGCCAGCAGCATGTTGATATCGGACATCACCCGCACGCCTTTATCGACGCCGGAGACGGCCACAATGATCGCCGCGCCCATCATCAGCGTAATCAGACCGACCTGAATCCACTGGGTGTGAGCGATGCCGAACAGGTAATCGAGACCGGAGTTCAGGTGCAGCACACCGAAACCCATGTCGGCGCCCAGACCGAACACCGTGGCGATGATGCCGAAGCCATCCACCGCGTAACCGATCGGGCCGTTGATGCGTTTGCCGATCAGCGGGTACAGCGCCGAACGCAGAGCCAGCGGCAGGTTATGCCGATAGGCGAAGTAGGCCAGCGCCATGCCGACGAAGGCGAACACGCCCCAGCCATGCAGGCCCCAATGCAGAAACAGAATCTGCATCGCCTGGCGCGCCGCGTCCGCCGTGCCGGCCTCGCCCTGCGGCGGCTGGAGCATATGGGTCAGCGGTTCGGAGACGCAGAAGAAAAACAGCGTGATGCTGATCCCGGCGGCGAACAGCATGCCGGCCCAGGACAGGTAACTGAATTCGGGCTCGTCGTGGTCGGCACCGAGTTTTATCTTGCCGTAGCCGGATAAGGCGGTGACCACCACGAAGACCAGATACAGCGTCATCGCGAGCATGTAATACCAGCCGACCGTGTTGGCCGCCCAGTTTTGCGCTTGCAGTAGCCAGGCGCCGGCCTGTTCAGGCATGGCGATGACAACCAGACCAAACAGCAGAATGACCGTCGCGGCGAAGTAGAACACCGGCGGATTCATGCGAACCAGACCGCTGGCGGGGGTGGACGATGCACTCATGAAACGTGCACCTCAAGGGATTGAAACGTGGCTGAAATGATCGGACTCAGCAAAGGCAAGCCTCCTGTTGTGAGCGGGCAGCGAACCACCGGTTTAACTTGAATGAACGTTCAAGTTAAACATGGATGGGGTGGTAAGGACTAATCGCGGGGCTGGGCGGTAGTTTTCCTACGCTAGCTCAAGGAGGCGTATGACGCGGGTTTGACGGTATTCGTTCAATAGCCCCTCACCCTAACCCTCTCCCAAAGGGAGAGGGGACTGATTGGGGGATATTCTGGAGATACGCCGACGTGATCCTGCTGTACCGAATCCAGAATCGCTCCGGTGTTTCAGGTCGATGGATAACCCAAAACACCTCGGTCGGCCCCCTCTCCCTCGGGGAGAGGGCTGGGGTGAGGGTAAGCCGTTAAAGCCCTACTTCTGCGTCCCGTCATCATGCTGCAGATTCGCCTGGGTTAAATTGCATCCCGCCGGCACGCTGCGCGTCAGCCAGACATTGCCGCCAATGGTCGATCCCTTGCCAATGGTGATCCGCCCGAGAATCGTCGCCCCGGCGTAAATCACCACGTCATCCTCAACGATCGGATGGCGCGGATGGCTCTTCTGCAACTGACCGTCCTCATCCGCCGGGAAGCGCTTGGCGCCCAGCGTCACCGCCTGATAAATCCGCACGCGCTCACCAATGATCGCCGTCTCGCCGATCACCACACCCGTACCGTGATCGATAAAGAAACTGCGGCCGATCTGCGCGCCCGGATGGATATCGATGCCGGTCGCCGAATGGGCGATTTCCGCACTGATGCGCGCCAGCAACGGCAAACCGGCGCGATACAAATGGTGCGCCAGACGATGGTGAATCACCGCCAGAATCCCCGGATAGCACAACAAAACTTCATCGACACTACGTGCCGCCGGATCACCGTGATAGGCCGCCAGCACATCGGTGTCGAGCAGCGTGCGCAAACCCGGCAACGCGAGTGCGAAGTCCTGCACGATCTGAATCGCGCGGGCCTCGACTTCACTGTCATCCTGCGCGCTGTGGCGCGCGACATAACGCAGCTCCAGCCGTGTCTGCGCCAGCAGTGCGTTCAGTGCGACATCGAGGGTGTGACCGACGTAGAAGTCCTCACTTTCTTCACGCAGATCCACCGGGCCCAGGCGCATCGGGAACAGCGCGCCACACAACGCCTCGAGAATCTCCGCCATCGCCGCCCGCGACGGCAGCTCGCGACCGCCCTGCTCGCCGGACGCCCGGCCGTTCTGTGCCCGCCACTGATCCCGCGCGCTGCGCAGTTGACTGACGATGGTCTGCAATTGCCAATGGCTGGAACGCTCGCTCACGGTAAAGACTCCTCACGGGCGGCCGGACTGTCTGGCCGCGTCAACGGCGACTACTTTACGGCAAGGTCGCAAGAGCGAATTAAGAACCGATAGTGCTGGCCTCAGTCGATTTGGCTATAAGCGATTCGCGGTTGCCCCGGCAAAAGTGCGTGCCTATAGTCCTTTCATCTTTCTCCGCCAGTACGGATCCATGATCAAACAACAGCTGGAACGCTTTAACCGTCTCGACCTGCTCGGCCACCCGACGCCTCTGGAAAAACTTGAACGCCTGTCCACCTGGCTCGGCCGCGAGGTGTATATCAAGCGCGATGACCTGACGCCCCTGGCGATGGGCGGCAATAAATTGCGCAAACTCGAATACCTCGCCGCCGACGCCTTGGCACAAAGCGCCGACACGCTGATCACTGCAGGCGCCCTGCAATCGAACCATGTCCGCCAGACCGCTGCACTGGCGGCCAAACTGGGCCTGGGTTGCGTCGCGCTGCTGGAAAATCCGCTGGGCACCGAGGACAGCAATTACACCGGCAACGGCAATCGGCTGCTGCTGGATCTGTTCGACACCAAGGTCGAACTGGTCGACAACCTCGACAACGCCGACGAACAACTGGCCGCCCTCGCCGTGCGCTTGCAAAGCAACGGCAAAAAGCCGTATCGGGTGCCGATTGGCGGTTCCAATGCGCTCGGTGCGCTGGGCTATGTGCGCGCCGGTCTGGAACTGGCCGAGCAGATCAAGGACACCGGGCTGCAGTTCGCTGCCGTGGTATTGGCCTCGGGCAGTGCCGGAACGCACAGCGGTCTGGCGTTGGCACTGAGCGAAGTGCTGCCGCAATTGCCGGTGATTGGCGTGACCGTTTCGCGCAGTGAAGAGGATCAGCGGCCGAAAGTCCAGGGACTTGCCGAACGCACGGCGGAGCTGCTCGGCGTGGAGCTTCCTGAGAGTTTCAAGGTCGAACTGTGGGATGAATATTTCGGCCCGCGTTATGGCGAACCGAATGCCGGGACGCTGGCAGCGGTGAAGCTGTTGGCGAGTCAGGAGGCGGTGTTGCTCGATCCGGTGTACACCGGCAAGGCCATGGCGGGGTTGCTCGACGGGATTGGCCGTCAGCGCTTTGATGACGGCCCGATCATCTTCCTGCACACCGGTGGCGCACCAGCGTTATTTGCCTACAAGGATTTCCTGTAACAGAAGAGCAAAAGATCGCAACCGGCGGCAGTTTCTACATGAACTCACCGGTAGGAGCTGCCGCAGACTGCGATTTTTTACAGACAACAGATATTCCAACTGGGAATAACACTTCAAATATTAAGTATTTTCAAGTCTAACGCAGACATCTTATAGTCTCGCCGCAGGCGAATTTCGCGCAAGACGCATAAGCTGCTTTAAGGCAGGATAGCGCTGTCGTCCGAATCATCAAATCGCCAACTTTCCTTAAGCGTCTTCCATAAGAAAACACAGGGGCTTGTCATGAATTTTTCCGCACTACGTCGCAATCTGCTGGTGGGTTCGCTGGGTCTCGCGCTGAGCGCCGGCCTGATCGGCCAGGCAGTGGCCGGTGAACAGTTGCAACAGATCAAGGACAAAGGCGTCATCAACGTCGGCCTGGAAGGCACTTACCCACCGTTCAGTTTCGTGGATGCCGACGGCAAGCTGTCCGGTTTCGAAGTCGAGCTGTCCGAAGCGCTGGCGCAAAAACTCGGCGTCAAAGCCAAGATCCAGCCAACCAAGTGGGACGGCATCCTCGCCGCACTGGAATCCAAGCGTCTGGACGTCGTGGTCAACCAGGTGACCATCTCCGAGGAGCGCAAGAAGAAGTATGACTTCTCCAAGCCCTACACCGTTTCCGGGATTCAGGCGCTGGTGCTGAAGAGCAAGGAAGCTGCGCTGAACATCAAGACTGCCGCTGACCTGTCCGGCAAGAAAGTCGGTGTCGGCCTGGGCACCAACTACGAACAATGGGTTCGCGCCAACGTGCCGGGCGCTGACGTGCGTACCTACGACGATGATCCGACCAAGTTCGCCGACCTGAACAATGGCCGCACCGACGCCATTCTGATCGACCGTCTGGCCGCACTTGAGTACGCCAAAAAAGCACCGAAAACCGTCGCTGCCGGTGAAGCCTTCTCCCGTCAGGAATCCGGAATTGCCCTGCGTAAAGGCGAACCTGAATTGCTGGCCGCCGTGAACAAAGCTCTCGACGATCTGCGCGCCGACGGCACTTTGAAAAAGCTGTCCGAGAAGTACTTCAACGCTGACGTCACTCAATAATGGAAGAAGCTTTCCAACTCGCACTGGACTCCGCGCCCTTCCTGCTCAAGGGCGCGTATTACACGGTAGTCCTCAGCCTCGGCGGAATGTTCTTCGGCCTGCTGCTGGGCTTCGGCCTGGCCTTGATGCGCCTGTCGCGCTTCAAATCGGTGAGCTGGCTGGCACGCATCTACGTGTCGTTTTTTCGCGGCACGCCGCTGCTGGTGCAATTGTTCGTGATCTATTACGGCTTGCCGCAATTGGGTCTCGAACTGGATCCGCTGCCGGCGGCGCTGATCGGCTTCTCGCTGAACATGGCCGCTTACGCCTGTGAAATCCTGCGTGCCGCGATCGGTTCGATCGAACGTGGCCAGTGGGAAGCTGCCGCGAGCATCGGCATGACCCGCGCGCAGACCCTGCGCCGGGCCATCCTGCCGCAAGCGATGCGCACGGCCTTGCCGCCGCTGGGCAACAGCTTCATTTCACTGGTAAAGGACACGGCACTGGCCGCCACTATTCAGGTGCCGGAGCTGTTCCGTCAGGCGCAACTGATTACCGCCCGGACTTTTGAAGTCTTCACCATGTATCTTGCCGCCGCGCTGATCTACTGGATTCTGGCCACGGTGCTTTCGCACTTCCAGAATAAGTTGGAAGAGCGGGTCAATCGGCACGACCAGGAGTCCTGACCCCATGATTGTCGTGGAAAAACTGACCAAGCAATTCAAGGGTCAGGTCGTGCTCAACGGCATTGACCTTGAGGTGAAGGAAGGCGAAGTCGTCGCAATCATCGGCCCCAGCGGTTCGGGGAAAACGACGTTCCTGCGCTGCCTGAATTTCCTTGAACAACCCACCAGTGGCCGGATCAAGGTCGGCGATATCGAAATCGATACCAGCCGCCCGCTGAACCAGCAGCAGAGTCTGGTGCGCAACCTGCGCCAGCATGTGGGCTTCGTGTTCCAGAACTTCAACCTGTTCCCCCATCGCACCGCTTTGGAAAACGTCATCGAAGGCCCGATCGTGGTCAAGAAGATGCCGCGCGAAGAGGCAGTAGCCTTGGGCAAAAAGCTGTTGGCCAAGGTCGGCCTCGCCGGCAAAGAGGACGCTTATCCGCGTCGTCTCTCTGGTGGCCAGCAACAACGCGTAGCGATTGCCCGCGCGCTGGCGATGGAGCCGGAAGTCATCCTTTTCGACGAACCGACTTCGGCTCTCGACCCGGAACTGGTCGGCGAAGTGCTGTCGACCATTCGCGGTCTGGCGCAAGAGAAACGCACCATGGTGATTGTCACCCACGAGATGGGATTTGCCCGCGACGTGGCCAACCGTGTGGTGTTTTTCGACAAAGGTGTGATCGTTGAGCAGGGTGAAGCCAAGGCATTGTTCGCCAACCCGAAAGAAGAACGCACTAAACAGTTTCTCAGCAAGTTCCTGAATCACGCCTGATTATTGTTATTGCGTTGCGGACAACTTCCACGGATGGAAGTCAGCCTTATAAACTTCTCTCTTCGCCGCAACACTCTACCCGGACAAAACATATCAGAAGCGGTGCATATATATGTTCTGCAACAGATAATGCTCGCCTCGAACTTGCTGCAACTGACACGTCTCCTTCCGAATAAATCCGCCTGTAAAAAGCCAGAAAGCCGCGAGTTCTGTGGCTTGTTTCGCCTGACAATCTAGGCATACAGCCACAACACCGTAGGAAAATTCTGATTAACTTGTAATTCACAAATTAACTAATGCCGTCTATTGACACCCCATCCCGCACACTCTTATCTAGTCGACAACCGGCACCACTTAGTTCAATCAATCCGTCTTCAACTTGAATAAGAGTTCAAAGTTTTATTGCCAGTTTATTCACGCCTTTTGTTCTTTCAGAAACGGACTTCGCTGCAAGGCTTCAAGGAGAGAAATCGATGACCCGCACTTCGCATACCCCCGAGCTGGCAGCGCCGACCCTGGCGCCAGCACAAAAAACCGGCATCAATCTGGCCGCTGCCGCCCATCTGTTGGTCGAGGTGGCGCCCTACCCCGATATGGACAGCGGCGACCTCATCGAGCTGTTCTGGAACAAATGCTATGTCGCCTCCCGAGTGCTGACGGCGGATGACGTCGGCACAGCAGTCAGCCTGCGGGTGCCGGAGAGTTTCATCACCAACGGCACGGCGCGCATTCACTACCGGGTGATGCAGGTGGGTCAGGGTCCGGCGTTATCGGCGGCGACGCGCGTGCAGGTCAAACTGGACTGCCCCGGCGGACAACCTTCGGCGCTGAGCGCAGACGAAAACCAGCAACTGGTGCCGGTGACCATCCCCGACGCCATTCGCCGTCAGGGCGTGAATCCGAACCAGATCAAGCGCGGCGTGCCGCTGACCATCGAGCCGTATCTGAACATGGCCGAGGACGACGCCATTACCTTGCGCTGGGGTGACGTGCGTATGGATCTCGCACCGATCACCGCCACGGATGTCGGGTTGCCGATTCAGGTCTGGGTTCCTCCGTCGGTGATTGTCGAAGCAGGCGAGGATCTGCGGCTGGATGTGACGTATTGCATTCTCGATCGGGTCGGCAACAACTCACGCTGGGCACCACCGCGCACATTGAAGATCGGTTGCGTGAATCCCTATCTGAAAGTGCCCCTGCGGCCAGAGCTCATGGCTGCCGAATCGCGCAAGAACTGATCCTCTTCAAGGGTGAAGGAGCCTCGGCGCCTTCACCTGGAAATCCTTGACCAATTCGACCATTACCTCTTCTATGCATATTCCTAAAAGTTAGTTTATTTAATATTTATACACACTTAGGGTATATGAACCGGACCACCGGACATTCATTCGTTCGCCGCACTTTGCGGCGTTTTTCATGAGATGTGAGGTAGGTAGTATGGTCCGGAACACAATCACCCCAGTGCAGATCGCCAGGGCATTGCGTACAGCCAGGGAGCGGCACTGATGTCCAGTCTGGCAGACGCAAACGTCCAGTCTGATCTGGACATCGCCCCGTTGTTGTTGCCCGCGCAAGTCCTGCGCAACGACGCCCAGGCCATCAAGGCCGCCCGTGAGCTGGCGCAAGTCGCCCGTGTGCAGGCCGCCAAACGCGACCGCCAGCGCAAGTTGCCGTGGTCGGAAATCGAACAGTTCACCCGCAGCGGTCTGGGCAGCATCGCCATCCCGCGCGAATACGGCGGCCCGCAGGTTTCGTTCGTGACGCTGGCCGAAGTGTTCGCAATCATCTCCGCCGCCGATCCCGCGTTGGGGCAGATTCCACAGAACCAGTTCGGCATCATCAATCTGGTGCTCGGCAGCGCCACTGAAGCGCAGAAAAAACAGCTGTTCCAGAGCGTTCTGGAAGGCTGGCGCATCGGTAATGCAGGCCCGGAACGCGGCACCAAAAACACGTTGGAGCTGAAAGCGCGAATCACTGCCGACGGCGACGATTATGTAATCAATGGCCAGAAGTTCTACTCCACCGGCGCGCTGTTTGCGCACTGGGTGGCGGTCAAGGCGCTCAACGATGACGGCAAGCAAGTGCTGGCCTTCGTCCGTCGCGGTACGCCAGGCCTGCGCATCGTTGATGACTGGTCGGGCTTCGGCCAACGCACCACCGCCAGCGGCACGATTTTGCTGAACAACGTGCGTGTCGAATCGAGCCTGGTGGTCGACAACTGGAAGATCAACGAAACCCCGAATACCCAAGGCGCCGTGTCGCAGTTGATTCAAGCGGCCATCGATGCCGGTATCGCCCGTGGCGCCATTGACGATGCCATTGAGTTCGTCAAAACCCGCGCACGGCCATGGATCGACGCCAAGGTTGAGCGCGCCAGCGACGACCTCTACGTGATCGCCGATATCGGCAAATTGAAAATCGAACTGCACGCCGCCGAAGCGCTGTTGCGCAAGGCTGGCAAAGTGCTTGATCAAGTCCACGCCGCACCGCTGACCGCCGAATCCGCGGCCCGTGCCTCGATTGCCGTCGCTGAAGCGAAAGTGCTGACCACCGAGATTTCCTTGCTCGCCAGCGAAAAGCTTTTCGAACTGGCCGGCAGCCGCGCGACCCTCGCCGAATTCAACCTCGACCGTCACTGGCGCAACGCCCGGGTGCATACCCTGCACGATCCGGTGCGCTGGAAATATCACGCGGTCGGCGCCTATCGCCTCAACGGCACTTTGCCGGCTCGCCATTCCTGGATCTGACGACCAGACATCTGGAGGAAACCTATGACTTTTTCCCATCCCGTCGCAGTCATCACCAGCGATGAGCAAGCCCTGATCGTCGCCAGCGACCTGGCCGAGGATTTCAAACGCGACAGCGCTGTACGCGATCGCGAACGCCGCCTGCCCCTACCGGAACTCGACGTGTTTTCCCGCTCGGGCCTGTGGGGCATCAGCGTGCCGACAGAATACGGTGGGGCCGGTGTGTCCAACGTGACCCTGGCCAAAGTCATCGCCCTGATCGCTCAGGCCGACGGCTCGCTCGGGCAGATTCCGCAGAACCATTTTTACGCCCTGGAAGTGCTGCGGGTTAACGGCAGCCACGCGCAGAAACAACGGCTGTACGCCGAAGTGCTCGCCGGTCAGCGCTTCGGTAATGCGCTGGCGGAACTGGGCACCAAAACCGCGCACGACCGCGTAACCAGCCTCAAGCGTGATGGCGACGGCTATCGCATCAACGGGCGCAAGTTCTATTCGACCGGGGCGATTTACGCTCAGCGTATTCCGACTTCCGTGGTCGACGAAAACGGCGTGCAGCAACTGGCCTTCGTCCCGCGCGACAGCAAAGGCCTGACGGTGATCGACGACTGGAGTGGCTTTGGCCAACGCACCACTGGCAGCGGTTCGGTGGTATTCGAGGACGTATACGTTGCGGCTGAAGACGTGTTGCCGTTTCAAAGCGCCTTCGAACGCCCGACCACCGTCGGCCCGCTGGCACAGATCCTTCACGCCGCCATCGACACCGGCATCGCCCGCGCCGCTTACGAAGATGCGCTGCATTTCGTGCGCAGCAAAACCCGGCCGTGGATCGATTCCGGCAATGACAAAGCCACTGAAGATCCATTGACGCTGAAGAGCTTCGGCCACTTGAGCATTCGCCTGCACGCCACCGAAGCCTTGCTCGAACGCGCCGGTGAATGCCTCGATGCCGCGCAGGCTGACACCAGCGCAGAGAGCGTCGCGGCCGCCTCGATTGCCGTTGCCGAGGCTCGGGCAATCAGCACGGAAATTTCTCTGGCCGCGGGCAGCACGCTGTTCGAACTGGCGGGCAGTCAGGCGACCCTGATCGAACACGGCCTCGACCGCCACTGGCGCAACGCCCGCGTACACACCTTGCACGATCCGGTGCGCTGGAAATATCACGCGGTGGGCAACTACTACCTCAACGATGAGAACCCGCCACTGCGAGGGACGATCTGATGAGCGTGGCGAAAAAGAAGATCCTGCTCAACGCGTTCAACATGAACTGCATCGGCCACATCAACCATGGTTTGTGGACGCATCCGCGCGACACGTCGACGCGCTACAACACCATTGAATACTGGACCGAACTGGCGCAATTGCTGGAGCGCGGGCTGTTCGACGGCTTGTTCATCGCCGACATCGTCGGCGTCTACGACGTCTATCAGGACTCGGTGGACGTGACGCTGAAAGAGGCGATCCAGCTGCCGGTCAACGATCCGCTGCTGCTGGTTTCCGCGATGGCTGCAGTGACCAAACACCTCGGTTTCGGTCTCACCGCCAATCTCACTTACGAGCCGCCGTATCTGTTCGCCCGGCGCATGTCCACGCTCGATCATCTGAGCCGCGGTCGGGTGGGCTGGAACATCGTCACCGGTTACCTCGACAGTGCCGCCAAAGCCATGGGCCTGCGCGAACAGGTCGAACATGATCGCCGCTATGACCAGGCCGACGAGTACCTGGAAGTGCTCTACAAACTCTGGGAAGGCAGTTGGGAAAACAGCGCGGTGCTCAACGATCGCGAGCAGCGCATCTACGCCAACCCGGAGAAAGTGCACAAGGTCGAGCACAAGGGTGAGTTTTATCAGGTCGAGGGTTATCACCTCTGCGAGCCGTCGCCGCAACGCACACCGGTGCTGTTCCAGGCTGGCAGCTCCGATCGCGGGTTGCTGTTCGCCGGGCGTCACGCCGAGTGCGTGTTCATCAGCGGCCAGAACAAACCGTCGACCAGGGTTCAGGTCGACAAGGTTCGCGCCAGTGCCGTTGCGGCCGGACGCAATCCCGACGACATCAAAGTCTTCATGGGTCTGAATGTGATTGTCGGCGCGACTGAAGAAGCTGCATGGGCCAAGCATGCCGAGTACCTCAGCTACGCCAGCGCCGAAGCGGGCGTGGCGCATTTTTCCGCGTCCACCGGCATCGACTTTTCCCGGTACGAGATCGACGAACCGATCCAGTACGTGAAGAGCAACGCCATTCAATCGGCGACCAAGAACCTGCAGAACAACGACTGGACCCGACGCAAATTGCTCGACCAGCACGCCCTCGGTGGCCGTTACATCACCGTGGTCGGCTCGCCTGAGCAAGTCGCGGATGAGCTGGAATCGTGGATCGCCGAGACCGGCCTCGATGGCTTCAATCTGACCCGGATTGTTACGCCGGAAAGTTACGTCGATTTCATTGAGCTGGTGATTCCAGAGTTGCAGCGGCGTGGGTCGTACAAGACCGCGTATGACACCGGCAGCCTGCGCGAGAAGCTGTTTCACGGCGAAGCGCAGTTGCCCGAGCAACACACAGGCTCCGCGTTTCGCCGCTAAAAGCATCGCGAGCAGGCTCACTCCTACAAGGGAACGCATTCCAAATGTAGGAGTGAGCCTGCTCGCGATGAGGCCGCAACAGACACCACACATTTATGCACTGACTGGAAAAACCACCATGACCAAAAAATCCCTGTCCCACCCAGTCAAAGCACTGGCCCTGGCCCTCGGCCTGTTCAGCTCGGCAGTGTTCGCCGCCGATGCGCCGCTGAAAATCGGCACCACCGCCGCCTTCGCCATTCCGCTGGAAGCTGCCGTCGAAGAGGCCTCCAAACAAGGCCTGAAGGTCGAGCTGGTGGAGTTCACCGACTGGATCGCACCGAACGTCAGCCTCGCCGCCGGCGACATCGACGTGAACTACTTCCAGCACATCCCGTTCCTGGAAAACGCCAAAGCCGCCTCGGGTTTTGACCTGGTGCCGTTCGCGCCGGGGATCATCAACAACGTCGGTCTCTACTCGAAAAAATACAAAAGCTTCGACGAGTTGCCCGAAGGCGCCAGCGTCGCCATCGCCAACGATCCGATCAACAGCGGGCGCGGCCTGCAACTGTTGGCCAAGGCCGGTTTGATCACGCTGAAACCGGGCGTTGGCTACAAAGCCACCGAAGACGACATCGTCGCCAATCCGAAGAAAATCAAAATCCTCCAGGTCGAAGCTGTGCAATTGGTCCGCGCCTACGACGACGCCGATCTGGTCCAGGGTTACCCGGCGTACATTCGTCTGGCGAAGACCTTCGATGCCGGTTCCGCATTGCTGTTCGACGGCCTCGATCACAAGGAGTACGTGATTCAGTTCGTCATCCAGCCGAAGAGCAAAACCGACCCGCGCCTGATCAAATTCGTCGACATCTACCAGCACTCGCCGGTCGTTCGCGCCGCGCTGGATAAGGCCCACGGCAAGCTGTACCAAGCCGGTTGGGAAAGCTGAACATGACGGCCGCGATCCAACGGCGACTGGAGATTCCAGAGCCACACAATGCTGAAAAAACCGAGCTGCACCCCGAGCTGAATCGCGCTCACGTTCGTTTCATCGGGCTGGGCAAAACCTACAACGGCCGACAAGGCCCGGTTGCGGCACTGCAGGGCATCGATCTGGCGATTCAGCGCGGCGAAGTGTTCGGCATTATCGGGCGCAGCGGCGCGGGCAAGTCGTCGCTGATTCGCACCATCAATCGACTGGAGCAGCCGACGTCTGGGCGGGTGTTGATCGATCAGGTCGACATTGGCGAGTTCGATGAAGACCGCCTCGTCGCTTTGCGCCGGCGCATCGGCATGATCTTCCAGCACTTCAATCTGATGTCGGCCAAGACGGTTTGGCAGAACGTCGAATTGCCACTGAAAGTCGCTGGTGTGCCGAAAGCGCAACGCGAAAAAAAGGTTCGCGAACTGCTCGATCTGGTTGGCCTGCAAGCCAAGCACACGGCTTATCCGGCACAACTCTCCGGCGGGCAGAAACAGCGCGTCGGCATCGCCCGCGCGCTGGTGCATGACCCGGATATTCTGCTGTGTGATGAGGCCACTTCGGCGCTCGACCCGGAAACCACCCAGTCAATCCTCGGCCTGCTGCGCGAGATCAACCAGCGTCTTGGCCTGACCATCGTTTTGATCACCCATGAGATGGCGGTGATCCGCGAAATCTGCGACCGCGTTGTCGTGCTCGAGCACGGACGGGTAGTCGAACAAGGCCCGGTCTGGGAAGTGTTCGGCAATCCGCAACATGAGGTCAGCCAGACCTTGCTGGCGCCGCTGCAACACGTGTTGCCGCAGGAGTTGCAGAGTCGTTTGCAAACGCGGTCCCCCTCCTCCGACGCTGCTGTGGTGTTGCGTTTGCAATTCACCGGCAGTGCCAGTGATGAGCCGGATCTGGCAGCCCTTTTCGCTGCACTGGGTGGCCGGGTGAAGTTGCTTCAGGGCGGTGTCGAGCGGATTCAGGGGCATGCGCTGGGGCAATTGTTGTTGGCCGTCAGCGGCTCGGCGTTGAGTGCTGAGCAATTAAGTGAACGCGCCGCGCCGTGGGCACAACGCGTGGAGGTAGTGGGTTATGTGGTTTGATCGTTTGTTGCAGGGTTTCATCGACACGTTTCTGATGGTCGGCGTGTCATCGCTGATTGCGCTGCTGGTGGGGATTCCCATGGCGGTGGTTCTGGTCACCAGCGACAAGGGCGGGATCTACGAAGCGCCGGTGCTGAATCGTGCGCTGGGCGCGTTCGTGAACCTGTTTCGCTCGATCCCGTTTCTGATTCTGATGGTCGCGCTGATTCCGTTTACCCGGTTGATTGTCGGCACCACGTACGGTGTCTGGGCTGCCGTGGTGCCGCTGACGATTGCGGCGACGCCGTTCTTTGCGCGGATTGCCGAGGTGAGCCTGCGCGAGGTCGATCACGGCTTGATCGAAGCGGCGCAGGCCATGGGCTGCCGGCGCTGGCACATCGTCTGGCATGTGCTGTTGCCGGAAGCGCTGCCGGGGATTGTCGGCGGTTTCACCATAACCCTGGTGACGATGATCAACTCGTCGGCCATGGCCGGGGCGATTGGCGCGGGCGGGTTGGGCGACATCGCCTATCGCTACGGCTATCAGCGCTTCGACAGCCAGATCATGTTGACGGTGATCGTGTTGCTGGTGGCGTTGGTGGCGGTGATTCAGTTGGGTGGGGATCGGTTGGCACGGGGCCTCAACAAACGCTAATCAAGAACGTCATTCAACGTTGAGGGGACTCATCACGATAGGCCCTGGCAACACCGATGTCGGAGATAAAGCGCTCTGTACCCCAAACCTTGGCTCATCCGTTAACCAGACTCTTCAACCACTCATCATCCGCAAGGTGCGCCTGATGCAGGCGCTGCAAATCATGGGCGGCGCAGATAATGCTGTCGGCGTTCCTTGCCGCCATTTGCGCCCTCACCGCCGCACTGCTGTTGAACAGGATCAGGGCCGTATCGATGTCTTGAACCCCTGCAACCCCTGAGTGTTCGCGCACGCCCGCTACGAACCAGGAAAGGTTGATGCCGAAGGCGTTCAGGTAATCCAGGGTGAGTCCGCCCTGCATGATCACCTCGGAGATGCCGCGCCACTCCGAGTCGTGAGCCGGCACAGGACGGTTCAGAGATGACTGCGCCCGGATATCCAGATAAAAGTAATCCCGCGTGCTGGGGCCAATGCTTTTGAAGCGGCTGATGCGCGCTGTATGCAAGAACTCATGGCCCAAAAGTACACGCAGCGTGTTATCCCGAATCTCGGACAGATTGATAAAAATCCGCCCGTGAAAATCATCGGGATTCATCCAGCCCTGACGCAGCTCAGTGCTGGAAAGCACGCCGTTGATCTTGTTCACACCCCACACGCCCTGATATTCCGCAGACAGCGACTGCCCTCGTTGCAAAGCGTCGATGAGTCGGGATTTGATAATGCGATGAGCGCTTCCAAAGTAGCTTGCCAGCACCTTGTCGGTCTCGCCGTAATTGGCGCGAATGGCCGATTGCGCATCGGTAAAGATACGCTCTACCGCAAGTAGCTCCGAGCGCACGATGGCGGCTTTTTCCTCCGGGAACTGCCGCAGGCCGCGAGCAGCCAGAACCTCACCCTCTGTCATTGCCGTCTCGAAACGGTCGTTCTGCCCGTCATGCACGGCGATTGGCACTTCGTTCTCGGCATCCGGCCTGTGATGCCCCGCGTCGGACGGATCGTCTGGCGCGCCCTGCACTTTTGCGCGTGGTTGATGCTCCGGGCTGTGCGCCCGCACCGAAAAATCGACGGCGTTGCCGATGTCGGAAAGAGGCTGCGACGGCGCAAGCGCCCAGGCCATCGTCTGGCGGTCGAGAACGAGCAACGGCCCCGGTGCCAGTTCCGATGCCAGGCGTGCCCTGCACCTGTCCGTCCCGGGAGCCTGGCGAACCTGGACCACGCCTCCCTGAACCAGATTGACATAATGATTGCCCTTGTAGGTCCAGAAGCCTTGAGCATTTACCTCGGGGGTTGCGGCCAGGGTCGTCAACACATAACGCTCCAGTGACCGGACATCGGCGTTGAGCGATTTGATCGGAGTCTGTAGCGCAGTGACCGTAATCGCCGGGGTCGATGGCCGCCTTGTCGCGTCTGACGTAGTGATGGTCTCTGATTCGCCGTTGATTGAAAGGTGCGCAACCTTGACCGGAGGGCCGTCCGCAGAGCTGCCACTGCGGCGCACAGGAGGCGAAACGGTGTCTGCGGCGGGGCGAGGCGACGACGAATGAGTGCCGGTTTTGCGAACAACGACCATGGAAATGTCCTTTTATTGAGTAATCCCTGGAAAAACGCGGAAGAAATCGCGAAAGCCGTCTACCGCGCGGGGGCGTCATTCCAATGCAATGTTGATGAGCGGGGGCGGTACATATGTATTGCACACGAAAGGTTTTTTTATGCTTGTCACACCCTGTGCGAGATGGACGAAACCGCAGCACGGCGGGTTGGCGTATATTTGCCGGATTCCGATGACCCGGGCAGCCGACCATGAAACAGACCCCCACCGACCTCGAACAGATCACCGCCACCACCCTCGGCCACTACAACGCGGTGGCCGAAGACTTCCGCAAAGGCACCCGCGATCACGACGTCAGCCAGAACATCGATGCGTTGCTGCGGCATATTCAAGGTGCGGCGCCGTTCACGATTCTGGATTTCGGCTGTGGGCCGGGGCGGGACTTACAGACCTTTACGCGCATGGGGCACATCGCCGTGGGTCTCGACGGTTCGCAGGAGTTTGCGCGAATGGCCCGCGAGGACAGTGGCTGCGAGGTGTGGCAGCAGGACTTCCTCAAGCTCGATCTGCCGGCCGAACGCTTCGACGGGATTTTTGCCAACGCGGTTTTGTTTCATGTGCCATTGCAGGAGTTGCCACGGGTACTGAAGCAATTGCACGGCACGTTGAAATCCGGTGGCGTGTTGTTCAGTTCCAACCCGCGTGGGGATAATCGCGAAGGCTGGAACGGGCCGCGTTATGGCTCGTATCACGATCTGGAGGCGTGGCGCGCATTACTCACCTGCGCCGGATTCGTCGAACTGGAACACTACTTCCGTCCCGCAGGCCTGCCGCGCGACCAGCAGCCGTGGCTGGCCAGCGTCTGGCGCAAGGGTTGAGTCAGGGAGTCGCCCGCACCTGGTATTGCTTGGCTGTTCCGTCAGGCAGCAACACCACAAGGCTTTCGCCCGGCAAGCGGCGGCCATCCACTTGACGCGGCGCTGGATCAAAATTGGCCAACAGCCGAGTGCCGTCTTCGAACGTGGTCTGCTGCACCCGTCGATCTTCGCTCAGCCAATGGAAGCCGATGAGTGCCTGAGTCGCCAGGCGCTCATGCAATGGACGGAAAAATGCATCCTGCCGGGCCATCAGCGGCAGTCGCTGCGCCAGCGTTGCCGCACTCAGGTGGTACAGCGGCGGTACGTTGTAGAGCAATTGCGTGAGTTCGTTTTCCACTCTGACGTTGCCCAGTTTCAGACTGTCGAACAACCAGTGATGGGTGGTGATGAGCGATCCATGGAACACCGCCTGGTATAACGGCAATCGACTGGCCGGATCAAAGTGGATGCGCCGCAACGATTCCTTCAGGGGTACGGATTTGAAGAACACGGCCGGTTGTTCCGGCGGAAACCACTTGCCGACAAAGTAGGCGGAGTCGCTGTTCTGGCTCATATCGGCGTCGCCCCAGCCGATCACCGGTGTCTGCATGCCATGAGCGAACAGTACGCCTTGAGCCGTCGTCGCATTGCCGTCTTCGGAGCCGCTGGGCAATTGCAGCACTTCATTGATCCAGCGTGACGCCCCGACGTTGCCTTCGGCGTTCTGTGCCTGTGTCATTGGCGCGTCCGCACGATAGCTGTCGAACAACATGCCGGTGGCGTAGGCATCGAGAAACCAGCTGTTGAAACCGGCGGCGACGCTAAGCGCTTTGACCCGTTGCTCAAGCAAAGGGCGCACGCAACGCGGGTCGGTGTAATGACCCGACTGCTGGAAGCCGCTTTTCATCGTGCGATTTTCCAGCACGATGGCGCATTCACGGTAAGCCCTGTCACCCAGATGCGCGGTGGTCCAGTCTGCATTCTCGTCTCGACTCAGCGCGGTCTCGTAAGAATCATAAGGCGCAAGCAGATACCCCGCCTGCACGCCCGCGCGAACCGCCTCGGGATGCCAGAGACCGCCCTCCCAGCCCTCCCCAAGCCCCAACCACAGGCGCGGCAGTCCGGCGTTCTGCAATCGCTCAATCGTAGCCTGCGACAGAGTGCTGCCCCATTGCTCGGGATTGGCTGTCAAGGCACCGGCAAATTCGCCGGCCAGTTGCCCGCGCAAGGCGACATAACCGCTGACCAGTGCCTGCATGTCCGGCACCGCGCGGCCCTGCCAGGTTTTGCGCGCCCGGGTGTTCAACGCGCGATTGAGGCTGCGCAGCAGCACGCCTTGCTGATAACGATTGAGCGGCGTTTTGGCGGCGAGCAACTGCAAGGCTTCACGATCCATGCCGTCGCGCAAGGCGCCGGCAAGGTGGCTCGGACCGCGCAACTTGCCAAGCAACACTGACCAGTTGCGCACATCCTTTGGCCCGAGCAGATCGTTGCCCCACAGGTAGACATGACTGGCGCCCAACAGCTTTCGCGACGCCGGTGTTTTCTCAAGCTTGCTGCTCAGGCTTTCGTGACGCCCCGTGTCGATCAGCCATTGTCGGTAGCGCTTGGCGCCGGCCAGCGGCTCGGCGTCCCCCAGAAACAGGCTGAACGTCAGCGCTGTCGACGGCTTGAGTGACGTAAATTGATGCCGCACCGACAAAGCCAGCGTATCGCCCTCAGCGCTGAACAGCAGTTGATTGTTGTAAGGGTTGGTCAGCAACCAGCTGAGGCTGAATCCCTCATGCTCGACACCCCAGATCGGCAGGCTCAGATCCTGGGTGGCATTGAGCGTCCCCTGACTCAACAAAAACGCTTGCCATACCGGGTCGCCGCGCGGCACGTAACGCCCTTCGGCCAAGGGCCAGATCAGCCCTTTGCCCATGGCGCTGCCGGGTTGGCGCAAAAACTCAAGCTCAGCCGGCGCACGTGTGGTGATCGAGAAGCTCAGGTCGCGTTGGTCGAGATCAACGCTCAATGACCAGGCGCCATCGTCCCATGCCCAGTCGACGCGATTGTCGCGTTGCACCAGATTGCTGACCCGGTGCGCAGCGACACCGGTCGACGCCTGCACCGTTGTGCTGTTGGCCGGGGTGACCCGCACGGCAAGCGTGGCGGGGTCGAGCTGCACGCGCCACAGCGGGTTTTCCAGAAACAGGTCGGCCAGCGATGGGGCCGACAGGCACAAGCCGGCCACAAACAGTGGCGGGCGCAGCCAGCAAGCGACAGTCGACATCGGCGTCCCTCCTCCATATGGAGGAAGGACGTTAACGCATGGCATCACGGCTGTAAGTCAGACCGTTCCCAAAGGTGTAACAGGCGCGATCAGTGCGACGAGGACGAAGCGTCCTGTTTCGGCTCGCGAATCTTGTACCAGGCCACATACAGCGCCGGCAGGAACAGCAGCGTGAGCAAGGTCGCCACCACAATCCCGCCAATCATCGCGTACGCCATCGGGCCCCAGAACACTTCCCGGGCAATCGGGATCATGCCCATGCTCGCCGCAGCGGCGGTGAGCAGGATCGGCCGGCGCCGGTGTTCGGTGGCTTCGACCACCGCATCCCACGGTGCATAGCCTTTCTGCTCGAACTCATCAATCTGCGTCACCAGAATCACCGAGTTACGGATGATGATGCCGATCAGCGCCAGAATCCCCAATATCGCCACAAAGCCCATCGGCGTGCCGGTCGGCACCAGCGCCAGCACCACACCGATCAGCCCCAGCGGCGCGACACTGGCGACGAGGAACATCTTCTGCACGCTGTGCAACTGGATCATCAGGAAGGTCGCCATCAAAAACAGCATCAACGGCAAGACCTTGGCAATCGGTCCCTGGGCCTTGCCGCTTTCCTCGACCGTACCGCCGGTGGCGACTTTGTAGCCGACCGGCAGTTTCTCGGCGAAGGCATCAATCGATGGTTTGAGGAGTTTCACCAGGTCGGTCGGCTGGATCTCGTCGCGTACCGAAGCCTTGATGGTGATCGTCGGCAAGCGGTCGCGACGCCACACCAGCGGTTGCTCCAGTTCATAACGCACAGTGGCGAACGCCAGCAGCGGAATCGACGTGCCGCTCGGCGTGACGATCTGCAGGTTTTGCAGGGTTTCCGGTGTACCGCGTTCGGAATCCACCGCACGCCCGACCACATTGACCAGATAGATATCGTCATCGACCTGAGTCAACGGCGAACCGCTGACAATGCTGTTCATCAGGTTCGCCACGTCTTCGGACGACAGCCCGAGCTGGCGTGCCTTGTCCTGGGCGATGTCGATGCGCAAAACTTTGCCTGGCTCGTTCCAGTCGTAAATGATCTCGCCGATGTGCGAATTCTTGTCCAGTTCGGTGGCCAGGTCGATGGCGTGCTTGCGCACCTGATCGATATCCTTGCCGCTGATCCGGTACTGGATCGGACGCCCCACCGGCGGGCCCATTTCCAGTGCCTGCACGTAACTGCCGATGCCGACGAAGTCCTTGTGCAAGCGCTCGCGCAGGCGTTGGCTCAAGGCTTCACGGGCCTCGAAATCCTTGCTGACGATCACCAGTTGCGCGTAGTACGGGTTCTGCAATTGCTGGTCGAGGGGCAGGTAGAAACGGATCGCGCCCTGACCGATGTAAGTGCTCCAGCGCACGATGTCCGGATCACCCTTGAGCGTCGCTTCGAGCTTGTCGACGGCTTTGCGGGTTTCGTCGATCGAGGCGTTTTGCGGCAGGTTAAGGTCGACGAGAATTTCCGGACGGTCCGAAGACGGGAAAAACTGGTTTTGCACAAAGCGCATGCAAAACACCGCCAGCACGAACAACAGCACGGTAATCCCGATCGCCCACCAGCGGTTGCGCATGGCCCACAGCAGACCACCATTGAACGCGCGCCCGATGCGGCCCGGTTCGGCCTCATGGGGTTTCACGTTGGCACTGAGGATGTGCACACCGATCACCGGAGCGAAGAACACCGCCACCACCCACGACACCAGCATCGCCACGGCGATCACCGCGAACAGGGTGAAGGTGTACTCACCGGCGGAGCTGGCATTGAGGCCAATCGGTACGAACCCGGCCACGGTCACCAGTGTACCGGTGAGCATCGGGAACGCCGTCGAGGTGTAAGCGAAGGTCGCCGCCTGCTCGCGGGTCTCGCCCATTTCCAGACGCGTGACCATCATCTCCACGGTGATCATCGCATCGTCCACCAGCAGGCCGAGGGCGATGATCAGCGCGCCGAGGGAAATCCGCTGCATGGTGATGCCGCTGTATTCCATGAACACAAACACCATCGCCAGCACCAGCGGAATCGAGCACGCCACCACCAGACCGGCGCGCACGCCGAGGCTGATAAAACTCACCACCAGCACGATGATCACCGCTTCGAACAGCGCGCTGGTGAAGCCGCCGACGGCCTCTTCCACCACCACGGCCTGATCGGACACCGTGTGCACGCCGACGCCCACCGGCAAGTCCGCCGTCAGTTGGTCGATACGCGCGTGCAGAGCCTTACCGAATTCCTGAACGTTGCCACCCTTCTGCATGGCAATGGCCAGACCGATCGCCGGTTTGCCATCGAAGCGGAATTCCGGGGTGGCCGGGTCGACGTAACCCCGGCTGATCTCGGCAATGTCGGCCAGACGATAGAAGCGGTCATTGAGCTTGAGGTTGACCTCGGCCAGATCCTTCTCCGAGGCGAACTGCCCCGAGGTTCGTACGGAAATCCGCTCGGGACCGGCCTCGATCACCCCCGCCGGGGTTACGGCGTTCTGCGATTGCAGGCTGTCCACCACCTGACGCTGGTCGATGCCCAGCGCAGCCAGTTTGCGCGTAGAGAAGTTCAGGTAAATCACTTCATCCTGCTGGCCGACCATTTCGATCTTGCCCAGCCCCGGCACGTTGCGGATCTCGGCCCGGGCCTGTTCGACGTAATCGCGCAGCTGACGCATGGTCAGGCCGTCAGCGGTGAAGGCGTAGACCGAACCGTACACATCGCCGAACTCGTCGTTGAACCCCGGGCCTTGAATGCCTTGGGGAAACTGCCCGCGAATGTCGTCGATTTTCTTGCGCACCTGGTACCAGATTTCCGGGATGTCCTTGGCGCTGGTGGTGTCGCGCAGGTAAACGTACACCGTCGACTCACCGGGGCGCGTGTAGCTTTTCACGTAGTCGAGGGAATCGAGTTCTTCGAGTTTTTTCTCGATGCGGTCGGTGACCTGCTTGAGGGTTTCCTCCTGGGTCGCGCCCGGCCATTTGGTCTGGATCACCATGGTCTTGATGGTGAACGATGGGTCTTCCTCGCGCCCCAGATTGAAGTACGAGAACACGCCCATCAGCAATGCGACGAACATCAGGTACCAGACGAATGACTGATGCTTGAGGGCCCATTCGGAGAGGTTGAAAGAGCCTTTCATTGACTGTCCTCGTCAAGTTTCACGGATTGTCCGGGTTTGAGGCTGTTGACGCCGGCGCTGACCACGCGCTCGCCGTTCTTCACACCGCCCGCCAGCACCACGCTGCTGTCGGTGCGGCTGATCACCGTGATGTCGCGCGGGCTGACGGTTTTGTTTTGCGTGTCGATTACCCAGATCCGCGATTTGCCGTCCACCTCCTGCAACGCGGTAAGGGGCAATTCGATGCGCGGTTTGATCGCCGAACTCAGGGTCACGCTGATCGCCGTGCCGAGGCGGAAGCCGTCCGGCGTATCGGCCAGGGTCAGGCGTGCCCGCCGGGTGCGCGTAGCGCTTTGCGCCTGCGGTTCGATCTCGCGGATGACCGCGGTGGTGTTGATGCTCGGGTCGAGTTGCGCGGCCACGGAAAACACCACGTCGCTGGGGATCTGATCGACCAGGGTGTCGGGCAGATCGATCACCGCTTCCTTGATGTCGGGTTGCGCCAGTGTCACTACTTGCTGGCCGGCGGTAACGACCTGCCCGGCCTCGGCGTTCCATGCGGTGACCACGGCGCGATGGTCGGAGCGCAGTTCGGTGTAGCTGAGTTGATCCTTGCTCTGGTTGACCGCTGCACGCGCCTGATCGAGCGAGGCCTGGGTGGTTTTCAGGTCGGTCGTGGCAATGTCCAGTTGTGCCTGCGCACCGACACCGCGATCGAACAGCGCCTGCTGCCGCCGCGCGTTGGCTTGCGCGTTGATCAATTGCGCCTGGACTCTCGCCAGATCGCCCTGAGCCGAGCGCAACTGGTTTTGCTGGTCGGACGGGTCGAGGGTGGCGAGCAGCGTGCCCTTCTCCACTTCGGCGCCGACATCGACGTTGCGGCTGGCGATACGGCCACCGACCCGGAAACCGGTGTTGCTCTCGTAGCGCGCCTGAATGCTGCCGGCAAAGCGCCCGAGACTTTCTTCACTCAAGGCTTCAATCTTGACCGACAGCACCGGACGTACCGGCTCCGGTGGCGGCTCTTTCTTCGAACAGGCGGCCAACAACACGGCCATGGGTAACAGCCACAGGCGCTTCATGGCTGTGCTCCCGGTTGCAGATCCTTGTAGGTATTTTCGGCAATCTCGACTTTCATGCCCGGGTGCAGCAACTGGCCGCCGGCGACGATGACTCTCTCGCCGCCCTTGAGGCCTTCGCTGATGATGACTTTGCCGGTCAGGTACCGGCCGACTGTGACGGTGTGCAGTTGCGCCTCGCCCTTGTCGTCGACCATCCATACCGCCGGGGCGCTGACGTTTTTCGTCAGCGCCGACCACGGCAGTTCAACCGCTGACTTGCCGGAGCCTTTGGCCGTGGCACTGACCACCGAACCGAGTTGCATGCCCGGCGGCAGTTTGTCGAGGCTGACTTTGACTTGCACGGTGCCGGATTGCGCCGATACCGCCGGGGTGACCTCACGCACGGTGCCGGTGGTGTTGATCTCGGGGTTGTCGAGCAGGCTGACAGTAATCCTGTTATCCGCAGGGCGCTCGGCCAGCAGGGATTCATACACGTTGAACACCGCGTCACGATCGCCATCGCGGGCCAGACTGAAAATCGGCGCCGTGGCCTGCACGACCTGGCCGACTTCGGCCTGACGCTCAGTGATGACGCCTGGGGCGTCGGCAATCAGAGAGGTGTAGCTGAGTTGATCCTTGGCATTGGCCAATTGCGCCTGCGCCGCGCTCAAGGCGCTCTGGCTGCTGCGCAATGCCGCTTGGGCGGAATCGTATTCACTCTGGCTGGTGTAACCCTTGGGCAGCAGTTTTTGCTGGCGCACGAACGCGGCCGCACTCTGTTTCACCCGCGCTTGTTCAGCGACGACCTGGGCCTGAGCCGAGTCGACGTTGGTCTGCAAATCCTTGGGGTCGAGCCTGGCCAGCACTTGTTTGGCCGTGACCCGATCACCGACGTCGACCATGCGCTGGATGATCTTGCCGCCGACACGGAACGACAACTGGGTCTGCACACGCGCCTGTACGTCACCGGTCAACGTCACCGAAGCCGCGTAATCCGTAGGTTTGACTTCCTGTACAAAGACCCTTGGCAGGTACTCCTGCGCGGGTTTCTTGTCGCCACAAGCGGTCAGCAAGGCCATGGCACTCAGGGCCACCACCACTTTCAATCCGGGACCCGCCATGCAGACTCCTTGGCATTTTTCGAGACTATCGGGACGATACGACTTCAGAGCTTAGAACAGGGTTCCCTGCTTGCACGTACGTCTTATGAAGAAAAGCCTGGCGCGTCAGTAACGGGTATCCTCTGATCCGTCAGCCGCACCTGTAAAAGGACTTCCATGCTCAACACTCTGGCAGTGGCCAATTACCGTTCGATCAACAAACTGGTGATTCCGCTCGGCCGGCTGAACCTGATCACCGGCCCCAACGGCAGCGGCAAATCCAACCTCTACCGGGCCTTGCGCCTGCTGGCGGAAACCGCCCAGGGCGGCGTGGTCAATGCGCTCGCCCGTGAGGGCGGGCTGGAATCAACCTTCTGGGCCGGGCCGGAAACCCTCAGCCGGCGCATGCGCAACGGTGAAGTGCCGATCCAGTCGACGGTACGCCAAGGCGTGAAGCGTCTGCGCCTGGGGTTCGCCGGGGAAGATTTCAGCTACTCGATCAGCCTCGGGCTGCCCGACTCCAACGGCCACTTCATGCTGCCCGAGCACTCGCGCCCCCTCCCTTCGCGATTCAGCCTCGACCCGCAGATCAAGCGCGAGTGTATCTGGGCCGGCCCGCTGTACCGACCCGCCAGCTTGCTGGTGGATCGCGACGGGCCGATGATCCGCGCACGCGCCGAGCGTAAATGGGATGTACTGGCACAGCACACACCGAATTTCGACAGTTTGTTTGATCAGGTCGGCAGCCTGCGCAGCTCGCCGGAAGTATTCCAGATGCGCGAGTTCATTCGCCGCTGGCGCTTTTACGATCACTTTCGCAGCGATGCCGAGGCGCCGGTGCGCCAACCGCAACTGGGCACGCGCACGCCAGTGCTGCATCACGATGGGCGGGACCTGGCGGCGGCGCTGCAGACGATCATCGAAATCGGCGACGGCGACGCCATGCGTGCGGCGATTACTGATGCGTTTCCCGGCGCACGGGTGCATATCGAAGCGCAGGCCGGTGGAAGATTTGCCATCGAGTTTTATCAGGAAGGTTTGTTGCGCCCGTTATCGGCGGCGGAGCTGTCGGACGGGACGTTGCGCTATCTGCTGCTGGTTGCAGCGCTGCTGACGCCGCGGCCGCCGTCGCTGATGGTGCTGAACGAGCCGGAAACCAGTCTGCACCCGGATCTGTTGCCGGCATTGGCGCGATTGATCATTCGCGCGTCGGAGCAGTGTCAGGTGTGGGTGGTGTCCCATGCGCGGCGGTTGATTTCAGCGTTGCAGGAAGACCCGGAGTGCAATTGCATCGTGCTGGAGAAAAACCTGGGGCAGACCGAGATTGTCGGCCAGCGGGTGCTGGATGAGCCGGCGTGGAACTGGCCGGATTGAGCGTTCAAGCCAAAAGCCCCTCACCCTAACCCTCTCCCAGAGGGAGAGGGGACTGATTGGGGGATGCTCAAGAGTGACGCCGACGTGAAAATGCATCTGTGAATCCATAATCGAAGTGACGCCGACGCGAAATGCGTCTGTGAATCCATAATCGACTCGGTTTGTCAGGTCGATGTCCGATGCAAGACACCTCGGTCAGCTCCCTCTCCCTCCGGGAGAGGGGACTGATTGGGGGATGCTGTTGAATTACGCCGACCTGAAAATGCATCTGTGAATCCATAATCGACCCGGTTTGTCAGGTCGATGTCCGATGCAAGACACCTCGGACGGCTCCCTCTCCCTCGGGAGAGGGCTGGGGTGAGGGGCAAGCCTCACCACCGACTCAACAGACAATCACCCCTGCCACTTGCCACCCTCGACAATCACGCTCTCAGGCTTGGTGTCATCGCTCAGTTCTTTACGCACGTATTGGTCGTACAGTTTGAGCAGATACTTCTCTTCACCCAACTTGGTCAGCTCGCTATTCACCCAGTCACGCAGCTCGATATTGCCCTTCTTCACCGCCGGTGCAATTGGTGCTTCGGCACCGAGTTTTTCATCCAGCACGCGATAGCCCGGGTTCTGCTTGGCCCAGCTGAACAGCACCAGATTGTCCTGCGCATAGGCGTCGCCACGACCATTGGCCAGGGCTTGCAACGACTCGGAATTTTTCTCGAACTTCAGCAATTTCCAGTCCGGATGATTCTTGGTCAGCCAGATATCCGCCGTAGTACCGGTGGTGACAATCGTGGTGCGCGTCGCCAGATCATCCAGTTTTTTCACCGAACTGCCCTGCGGCACCAGCGCCTGCACGGCAACCTTGAGATTGGGGTTAGTGAATTCCACCGCTTCCTTGCGCTCCGGAGTCACAGTCATGTTGGCGAGGATCAGATCGACCTTGTCGCTTTGCAGAAACGGAATGCGGCTCGCCGGCTCCACCGCAACGAACTCGACCTTGTTTTCATCGCCGAGCAAATCCTTGGCGAAACGGCGGCCAATGTCGGTATCGAAGCCGACGTAGCGCCCCGCTTCGTCGACAAACCCGAACGGCGGTTTATCGGTGAAGACGCCAACGATCAACTTGTCGCGAGCCTTGATCTTGTCCAGATAACCGGCTGGCGCGGCGCTTTCGCTGGCGACTTTCGGCTTTGGCGGCTCTTCGGTTTTACCGCAACCGGCAAGCAAGGCGAGGCTGAGCAGGGGTAGTAATAAAGCGGCAGTTTTCATAGCGGTTCCAGTTCCTTTGTCGGATTCGTTTTTGGCAGTGTTGCCACGAAGGAGAACTTCTCCAGAAACTGCTGCGCGCGTGCGGTTTGCGGGTTCGTAAAGAAAATCTCGGGCGGGTTCTGTTCAAGGATGCGCCCGGCATCCATGAACACGATGCGGTCGGCCACCGCGCGGGCGAAGGCCATTTCATGGGTGACGATCAACAGGGTCATGCCCTCGCGGGCCAGGCCCTGAATCACTTGCAGCACTTCCTTGACCATCTCCGGGTCGAGAGCGGCGGTGACTTCGTCGAAGAGCATCACCCGCGGGTTCATGCACAACGAGCGGACGATGGCGATGCGTTGTTGTTGACCACCGGAGAGCTGACGCGGGAAGGCATCGCGCTTGTCCGCCAGCCCCACGCGTTCGAGCAGGGCTTCGGCTTGCTGTTGCGCTTCGCGGCGCTGACGCTTCTGCACCTTGAGCGGGCCAAGCAGCAGATTGTCGAGGACGTTCATGTGCGGGAACAGGTGATAACTCTGGAACACCATGCCGATCTGCTGACGGATCTCGCGCCAGTCGGTGGCCTGGTCCAGCAGCTCCCTGTCGAGAAATTTCAGGCTGCCGCTGTGGGCTTCTTCCAGACCATTGAGGCAACGCAGCAAGGTACTTTTGCCGCAACCGCTGGGGCCAAGGATGACGATCACTTCGCCGGTCTGCACCTGCAGGTCGATGCCGTTGAGCACCTGCTGCTCGCCGTAGAATTTGTTGAAACCGTGAAACTCGATCAATGCGCTCATGCTTGTGTCCAGCGCCGCTCCAGCACGCGCGAAGCGGCCGACAGCGGGTAGCAGATGAAAAAGAAAAACAGAAACAACGCGCCGTAGATCAACACCGATTCGTAAGTGCGCTCGATGATCTGCTGGCCGACCTTGATCACATCGACCACACCGATCAACACTGCCAGCGAGCTGGTCTTGATGATCCGCGTGTAGACGTTGATGGTCGGCGGCGTCATGCGTTTCAGCGCTTGCGGCAGCAACACGTAGCTATAGAGTTGCGCGGCGTTCAGACCAATCGACAGCCCCGCTTCACGTTGTCCGCGCGGTAACGAATGCAGCGCCCCGCGCGCCACTTCACCGACCTCGCTGGCGCCCCACAGCGACAGCACCAGCACCGCGCACCAGAAACTCGGCAGGCTCAGGCCAAAGAAGATCGGCAAGCCGAAAAACAGCAGATACAACCACACCAGCACCGGGATCGCCCGGAACAGCTCCAGATACACCCGCAGGATCGCGTTCAGCCACGTCACGTTCAACGTGCGCAACACCCCGTAGAGCACGCCGCCGACCGTGCTGATGGCGATGCTCAGGAACGAGATCGACAAGGTTTGCCCGGCGCCTTTTGCCAATTGCGGCAACGACACCCAGAGCAGTTCAAGACCCGAACTGGCCATGCTGGAGCCTCCTTTCCAGACGGCTGAGCAGCAACGACAACGGCAAGAACAACAGCACGCAGATCAGCGTCAGCACGGCGAGCATCTCGTAGGTTTTGTAATAGAGCGCGATGTAGCTCTTGGTGGTGTAGAGAATTTCCGGCACCGCCACCGCCGAGACCACGGTGGTTTCCTTGAGCAGGAAAATGAAATTGGCGAACAGCGATGGCAGGCTGAGAATCCCTGCTTGCGGCAGGATGACGTAGCGCAGCAACTGGCCGTGGGACAGGCCGATCGAACGCCCCGATTCCAATTGCGCCTGCGGCACCGCATCGACGCCTGCGCGCAGTACCTCGGTCAGGTAGGCGCCACCAAGAAAAGTCATGGTGATGATCGCGGCGGTAAAACCGGAAACCTGAATCCCCACCGCCGGCAAGGCGAAATAGACGAAGAACAACTGGATCAGCAGCGGCGTGTTGCGCGCCAGCTCCACATACAGGCCCACCAGTTTTTGCAGGTAGGGCGTGCGGAACACCAGAATCGTCGCGTTGAGCAATGCCACCAGCAACGAAGTACCAATGGCGATAAGACCAACCTGCAGCGTCACCCCCACGGCTTTGAGAAACGCCGGCAGAGTGCTGAGGATAAATGCGTAATCGAAGGTCATGAAACGTCCTGAACGCCGCTCGGTAAGCGACGGTGGTGCAGTCCATGGACAACGGGTGGCTGTCCGGCAGACACCGACTTTAAAGGTATAAAAACAATAATTTAAATACCGTTAAAGCATATTGATATCACCCAAAAAACTATCCTGTGGGTTTGCCGGGAAAGAATAAGAAGGCTATTTTTCTTTGCGCTGTAGGACGGATCTTTTTTTCATGAAAGCCCTCCAAGGACGCACAGCTTTTGGCCAGACTCCCCGGCCAAACTCATAACAAGGAAGAGAACATGGACGTAAAAGTGCCGCAGCGACTGGATCCGCAGGAGATTGTGAAATTGTTGGTGGCGTTGAGGCGAGCGTTGAAGGCCACAGCGTAAATCAAGAGCCCCTCACCCCAGCCCTCTCCCGGAGGGAGAGGGGGCCGACCGAGGTGTCTGGCGTATTACATCGGCCTGAAAGACCTTATCGATTATGGACTCGGTAAAGCCGTGTCAGGTCGGTGTACTTCTACAGCATCCCCCAATCAGTCCCCTCTCCCCCCGGGAGAGAGTTAGGGTGAGGGGCTTTTCCAACGCACACACAAAAACGCCGATGCCCATCACTGGCCATCGGCGTTTTCACACCTTGAAGGGGTTCACTCAAGCGTCGGATCAGAACGCCGGCAGTACCGCGCCGTTGTACTTCTTCTCGATGAACGCTTTGACTTCCGGGCTGGTCAGGGCTTTGGCCAGTTTCTGGATCGCGTCGCTGTTCTTGTTGTCCTCACGGGCCACCAGGAAGTTCACATACGGCGAGTCAGCACCTTCAATCACCAGCGCATCTTTCTGCGGGTTCAGCTTGGCTTCCAGCGCGTAGTTGGTGTTGATCATGTCCAGATCAACTTCCTTCAGAACGCGTGGCAGCAGGGCCGATTCCAGTTCCTTGAATTTGAAGTTATGCGGGTTCTTGGCGATGTCTTTCGGTGTGGCCAGCGCGTTTTTCGGATCTTTCAGCTCGATCAGGCCAGCCTTCTGCAGCAGGATCAGGGCGCGGCCGCTGTTGCTGCCTTCGTTCGGGATGGCGATGGTCGCGCCGTCCGGCAGTTCAGCCAGGGTTTTGTACTTGCTCGAGTAGCCACCGAACGGTTCAACGTGCACGCCTTGCACGGTCACCAGGTACTTGGCTTTGTCGTCCTTGTATTTGCCCTGGTTGAAGCTGTTCAGGTACGGCAGGGTCTGGAAGTAGTTGGCGTCCAGACGCTTCTCGCCGACCTGTACGTTCGGCTGAACGTAGTCGGTGAACACCTTGATTTCCAGATCCACGCCTTCTTTGGCCAGGGTCGGCTTGATCAGCTCAAGAATCTCGGCGTGTGGTACCGGCGTCGCGGCAACCACCAGTTTCTCGCCAGCATTGGCCAGGGAAGCAGTCAGAGCAGCCGCCAATGCGGTAAACAACAGAACCTTTTTCATGCAGTGTCCTTATCGAAAATCACGGTCGTCATCGACGACGGCATTAATACGTGTGCCAGTGAAGTGACATCGCTGGCGTGGAGCGGACAATACCGGGATTTTTTATTCCCGGACAATAACGTTTATTCAGCTTCATATTCCATTTTGTTCATGTTGAACGAAACGGTTACAAACCCTCACTCAATCGAATCAGCAACTCTTTCAATGCCTTACGCTCAACGGCGCTGCCGCCGATGTTGATTTGTGCCACCAGCCGTTCGATCTGAAGCTGCGGCCCAGACACTTCGGGCAGATTCAGGTGCTCAGGAAGAATCTCGTCGCCGGTGCTTACGAGCAAGGCAAAATGAATGACGTTTTCCAGCTCGCGGGTGTTGCCCGGCCAACTGTGTTGTTCGAGCACATGCTGCGCCGCTTCGCTGATCAGCGGCACAGGCAAGTCGAGGCGCTGGCTGTAGATGCCGAGAAAATACTCGGCCAGCGACAGAATATCGCCGGTGCGCGCGCGTAATGCCGGCAATTCGAGGTGACCCTCGCTGAGGTAGTGATAAAGCCGCTCGTGGAATTTCCCGGCGTCCACCGCTTGCGCCAGATCGATGCTGGTCGCGGCCACCAGGCGCACATCCACCGGACTCGGCTGATGCGCGCCGACGCGGGTGACTTCGTGATTCTCCAGTGCAGCGAGCAATTTGATCTGGATCGGCAGCGGCAAGTCGCCGATTTCATCCAGATACAAGGTGCCGCCATTGGCCGAACCGAACCAGCCTGCGCGGCTGCTGGCCGAGCCGCTGTAACTGCCGGCGGCGTAGCCGAACAGTTCGGCATCGGCGTAGGTCGGGCTGATCGCCCCGCAATTGACCGACACGAACAGACCGCTGCGGTCACTGGCGCGATGAATGTGCCGGGCGAGCAATTCTTTACCCGTACCGGTTTCGCCACGGATCAATACCGAGGTCGAGCGCGGCGCCAATTGCTCGAGTTCTTCGCGCAACTGACGCGAGCGTGGGTCGACAAACACCAGCGCCTTGGCGCGAATGCTCAGGGGACTTTTTTCCGCGTCGGGAAAGGTCAGCAACGGCTGACCGAAGGTTTCGAAACTCATGGCAGACTCCCGCCCAAAACCGCCGGCAGACGGGGGCGTTGAAAGAAAAAAAGATCAGGCGCGGCGGCGGGCGTGGTGTTCCATGCGGTTTTGCAGGCGATAGAGATAAGCAAAACCCTGCTCCCAACGCTGATGCCCGGACTTGACGTTAATGTGTCCGGCACCGGCGAGAATGCCCGCCTCGGCGCCCCAGTTACGCGCCAGCTCCAGAGCGCGCGGCGCACTCACGGCGGCATCGTTGTCGGAGCTGACCACCTGGCTCGGAAACGGCAGCAGATCAGTCGGAATCGGTGCGAAGTTGCGCAGCGCCGGCGCACAGGCCGGGCGCTCGACATCGGCTGGCGCGACCAGCAAGGCACCGCGGACCTGACGCAGGTATTGCAGCGGCGCCGTGGCCGCCCAATGGGCAACGGTGATGCAGCCGAGGCTGTGAGCAATCAGGATCACGGGCGTGCTGTCGGCAGCAATTGCCTCGGCCAGTGCCGCCACCCAGTCTTCACGACGCGGCGTCAGCCAATCGGCCTGCTCGACCCGCGCGCTGTTCGGCAGGCTGTTCTGCCAGTGGCTTTGCCAATGATCTTCTGGCGATCCTTGCCAGCCCGGCACAATCAGGTAGCGGATTGATTCGTTGCGCATGGGGAGCTCTCCTGCGTCGTGTCTGTTCCTGAACGAGTATAGGGAGGGGATTTATATTCGTTAAGGAATAAGAAGCTATTTATTAAGACCTGAAATGAATATGAGTTCTGTGCACGGCTTGGAATCTTTTCCCCCTCACCCCAGCCCTCTCCCCCATGGGGGGCGAGGGGGAAAGGGAGCCGATCTTCATGCCGTTCAAATCCTGAGTTCGACTCGAAATCCCACGTCGGCGTACCTTGAACAATCACCACGGTCGGTCCCCTCTCCCTCTGGGCGGTCCGACGTTTCGGGAGGGTTAGGGTGAGGGGCTTTTCTCCCCGCCAGAAATAAAAAAAGGGCCGCACCCTGCCAAGGAGACGGCCCCGGAAAAACGTTGAATCTGTTACCGCGCAGTAATCACCGACAACTTGGTAATCCCCGCGCGCTCAATCGATGCCATGGCGCGCGCCACTTCGCCGTAGTTCACCCCGTCATCGGCCTGCAACTGCACGCGCACTTCCGGGTCCTTGGCCTTGGCCGACTTGAGGTTGAATTCGAGCAAGTCCGGCTGAATTTCATCCTTGTTGATAAACAATTTACCGGCACCGTCGATGCTCACCACCAGCGGGTCCTTCTGCTCGACCGGCGCCACCGCTTCGGTCTTCGGCAGGTTGATCGGGATCGCGTTGGTCAGCAGCGGCGCGGTGACGATGAACACCACCAGCAGCACCAGCATCACGTCCACCAACGGCGTCACGTTGATCTCGCTGAGTACCTCATCACTGTCCTGCGTGGAGAAGGCCATATCAGGACGCCTCCTTCACTTTTGCTGCGTTGCCCGGCGCTGCAACCTTGTGTGCAGTCGGGTGGATCAACACGCGGAACGCACTCTTCTGCGCCAGGCTGTAAAAGTCGTGGGCGAAGTCATCCAGATCCGCCGCCGTCAGTTTCAACCGACGCAAAAAGTAGTTGTAAACCAGCACCGCCGGTACTGCGACGGCGATCCCCACGCCCGTGGCGACCAGTGCCGCACCAATCGGCCCGGCCACTGTTTCCAGGCTGGCCGAACCGGCCGCGCTGATGCCTTTCAACGCTTCCATGATCCCCCACACCGTGCCGAACAAACCAATGAACGGCGACGTACTGCCAATACTCGCGACCACGGCCAGACCGGTTTCCAGCGAACGCCGCTCGCGGACGATCTGCTGGCGCAAGGCGCGTTCCAGGCGATCCTGATGATTGATCGCCTGGCTCAAATCAGTGGCCTGCGGTGCCTCGCCCACCTGAATCGCGGCGTAACCGGCCTGTGCCACCCGCGCCGCAGCGCCGGGCTGGGTTTCGCTCAACTCAGCGGCAGAATCGAGACTCGACGCCGCCCAGAAACGCTTATGAAAACGCCGATCCTGCGCCTTCAGACGTCCGAACTGCACAGCCTTGAGCAGAGCCAGGCCCCAAGTGGCGACGGAAAAAACCACCAGCAGCCAGATCACCGCGCTTTCGATGGATTCCAGTGGAGATGCCAGTAACGTCATGATGTATTCCCTCGTGTAAACGTTTCGCGCGAATTTGGTTTCGGTTTAATGAATCTTGAAATCGATGGGCACGCTGACCCAGCCGTCCTGGGCGACATCACCCTGCTTGGCCGGGACGAAACTCCAACGTTTAACGGCGTTCAGCGCCGCGTCGTCGAGCTGTTGCCGGCCGCTGCTTTTGGCTATCTGGATCTCACCCGGTTTGCCGCTGGCCAACACATGCACGCGCAGCAACACCGTGCCCTCCCACCCGCGACGTTGTGCCAGCGACGGGTATTCCGGGGCCGGGTTTTTCAGGTACGCGGCATTCGCTGAGGCCGGGGTTACCGGTGCTGGCGTAGGTGGAGCAGGTGGCGCCGGCGCGGCAACCGGAGCCGCCGGTTGTGGCGGCGCAGGTGGTTGCTCGACGGCTTTCGGCGCGGGTTTGGGTGCCTGTTTGACCACCGGTTTGGGTTTCGGAACGGGTTTTGGCGGCGGTGGTTTTACCGCCAGTTCGTCTTCTACCGGCGGCGGTGGCTCAACCACAGGCGCCGGCGGTGGCGGCACGACCACCGGTGGTGCTGGCGGTGCCGGACGCGAGAATTCGATGGTCATCGGTGGAATTTCCGGCGGTACGATCGGCAGCACCGGCGTCGGCTTCTGGCTGATCCAGTAGATCACCGCGCCATGCACCACCAGCGCCAGTACGCCAAGCAGAAGGGTTTCGCGTCGGCTCAAAATGCCTTTGGGCGCACGCTGCAAACGCAACTGCCCCAGCGGCACACGATGCGGCCGGCCGAGATCGACCAATTCGCCACTCGGCGTCTGACGCCACAGCAATTCCTCTGCGCTGGCGGCGGTCTGGACATTGCCCATTGATTCACTCCCTGCGGTCTTTTTGCGTTCTCTACAAAAACTGCCGATCAACCGTTTTGTTGAATCCCCCACGGTGGATCGATGGGTGAATCATTGGGCCTGATGCTTATCTCCGAAAGTAATCTTTAACGTTATGCATAGGCTTTTATGGAATATATAAATTGATCAATTCCGCCAAAGCCACGTACTACACGGGCTGCAGCGATGCGTGAAAAAATGCATGCTTTTCAGGCATTGAAAGTATTCATGCAGCGCATCAAATTCGGTCGACCCGGTTTTTCAGGACAATTAATACCAAGTAGATAGTTGATTATTATTTCTTCGAAACAACAAAAAAGGCCGGCGCACTTTCGTGCGCCGGCCTTTACCGACTGCGGGTGTTTTATTGTTTGACGAATTCCCCTGCAAGGGTCACTACTTCACCGTCAAAGTTAGTACGGGAACCGGCCGCGCGAACTTTTGCGTAATTGTGATCAGGAGAAAACAAGGACCACGCCTGAAATCCGCTATTACCATTCAGACCGACAAATGTGATGGTGGTAGGTTGTCCGGTGCTGTTCTGGAAATGGTAATGCCCATAGCTGACGTCATAGTTAACGCCGCCCTGGCTGAACGTGCCACTGAATGTACCGTTGGAGTCGTTGCCATCGGTAATCGTCAGTTTGGCGCCAGCGTTAGCGTTCACATAAGTGCCATTAATGCTCGACATGATTCGATTTCCTTTATCGTTGGATAAGTGTCTTCCGATGAGAGCAAGTTTCCTCCTGGAAACTCACGACCGTCAGGATGGTCGGACATTCAACTATTGTCCACGCACGCGACTAACCAATTGGCAATAAGCACTATTCAACCCACGCATAACTTATCGCCGTTCGTTCGCACACTCATTCCAATTCACCTAACGACTGGCATTGGTTTGCTGCACACCGACAACCGGGGCATTAACGGCGGTCTCGGAGCGTGGCGTACCCGTTGGCACCCAGTTATAACTCACAGGCAGCGCCCGGTATACCCAGTTGCTGATCGCGTCACTGCCAGGCGCCTTGCCGAGAAACGGGCTGACGTATTCCCAGACATTCTCACCGCTGGCCGTCACCTGGAAAAACCGCCCGTTCATGCCTTCGTCGATCAACGTGTTGCCATTGGGCAAGCGCCGCGCGCTGCTGATAAACGAACTGTAGAACGCCCAGCCCGGCTGCTTCGAATTCGCTGCGCTGTATTGCCAGACGATCTCGTTTTTCTGAGGATCGATTTCCAACACTCGCGAACCGGAAATCAGCCCGAGGGTGACGTTCGGATAACCCGCCGAACCCTGATTGTCGAACACCAGCAAATTGCCCGCGCCAGGCAACCCGGCAGGAATAATGTGCGCATCATGCTGGCCGACAAACTGATCCACCGGGCGCGGCAATTGCTGTGCAGTTTTCGGATTGATCAGCGGCAAATTCGGCCCGAGACGCCAGACCACTTTGCCGCTGCTTTTATCGATGATCGCGATGAAGTTGGCGTTGCGTGAATCGATCAGCAGGTTGTCCGGATTGAAGCGCTGGTCACCGGCATCGAACCACTTGTTCGGCCCCACCAGGCTGAGGTTATTGATGTGCAGATAGTCCGGATTCTCGCTGGCGCGCACCAGCTTCAACTGCTCGGCGGTGAAACCGAATTCATTGAGATGCTCCGAGGCCAGCCACTGCCATTTCACCGCGCCTTCGGGGCTGACTTCATAGATTGCATCATCGATCACCTCGGGCACTTTGAACCCTTTGACCTTGTGCACCTTGTTCGCCAGCACCACGGTGTTGCCGTTGCTCAAACGGCGCTGATCATGGTGCTGTTGCGCTGCGCCACCGGGCGCCTTGTCGCCCCACTGCCAGACGACTTTGCCGTTCCAGTCCAGCTCGCCGACGCTTTGATTACCCAAGCCATTGCCGGCTGAACCGAGTTTGCCGGGATCCTTTTCACTCAGTTGTAGCAACACATGGCCACGTTCGCCGCCGACCAGTTTCGGGTCGATGATCGCGGAGGGAAAACCTGCCTGTGGCCAGGTTTTCACCTCGTTGCCATTCATGTCGATCAGATGCGTCTGTTTGTCGGCACCGCTGAAAATCACGTACTGATTGAAGGCCTTGTTCGGGTCATAGCGGGTCACGCCGGTCGGGTAAACACTCGGTGCGGCGAAGGCGCCGGCACTGAGCACTGCGCCGGACAACAACAGCGGAAAAGCGGTTTTGATACGCAACATGTTGCAGCTCCTCAAGTGACGAATCAGAAGTCATAGCGACCGGTGACGCCCAATGTGCGCGGCGTTCCGAGCAGGCCTTCATAGCCGCCGTTGCCACCCGTCCACAGGGTCGTGTAATAGGTTTTGTCGAAGGCGTTTTTCAGCCACAGCGACACGTCCCACTGGCCCTGATTGAAATCGCCGCGCAGGCCGGTGGAGAAGTTGACCACGGCGTAACTGGGGATCTGCCCGTAGTCGGAATCCTCGACCGTACCGACCGCTTTCGAGCGGAACGCATAACTCGCGGTGACGTAAGGTTCGAAGCCGTTATCCAGATTCCATTTGTATTCGCCGTTGGCGTTGCCGATCCATTTCGAGGCGCCGACCACCTGGTGGCCGCTGAGGTTGCAAGACGCCGGAGCGCCCGGCGCCTGGCTGACTTCCGGCGGGCACGGGGCATCTTTGTACGAGAGATAGCTGACGTCGTTGTAGGAGCCGTTGATGTTCAGGGTCAGGCCGCGCAGCGGAATCACCGTGCTTTCGAACTCGACCCCGCGCGAGCGCACGGAGCCGGCGTTGGTCAGGTATTGCACGCGATTTTCCGCGTCGTAGGCGTTGGTCTGGTAAGCGTTGACCTGGGTCCAGAACACGTTGGCGTTGAGCTGCAGACGGTGGTCCCACAGCGTGCTCTTGAAGCCGAGTTCGGCGTTGTTCGCGCGCTCGGTGCCGATCAGCAGCGAATCGGCCCCGGCCACCGGAGCAGAACCCACCGCAAGGTTGACCCCGCCGGATTTCTCGCCGTGGGACAACGTGGCGTAGCCCAGAACATCATCGGTGATGCGATAGCTGAGGTTGAGCAGCCCGGAGGGACTGGAGCTGTACTGATTCAGATCGCCGGAATCGTAAGCGCCGGCCCGACCGCGTCGCGCCGTCGCTGCAGCTCCCGTGACCGCCGCGCCGCCGACCGGGGCATTGCGCGTGACCCAGGCGCTTTTTTCTTCATAGGTGCCACGCACTCCGGCAGTGAAGTCCAGTCGTTCAGTGAGGTGCCAGGTGCCTTGGGCGAACAGTGCGAAACTGTCGGTCTTGATGTGGCCGTTGCCGATACTGGTGACGTTGGCCAGTGCACCCGCCGGCGTGCCGTTCCAGATATCCGCTTGCGGGCCGTAATAGGCGAAAGATTTGTTGTCCAGATCCGAACCGAAGTAGTAGGCGCCCACGACGTAATCGAAAAACTCGCCCTTGGGCGAGGCCAGACGAAATTCCTGCGAGTACTGCTTGTCCTCCACCGACACCCCGGCGTTGTAACTCGCCGGCACGTTGAGGCCGTCGTCGTTGCGCGGGGTGAAATTCCAGAAGCGATAGGAGCTGATCGAGGTCAGCGTGAAGTCGCTTGGCAGTGTCCAGTTGGCCTCAACCGAGGTGCCGCCCTGATGCACGGTGACATGCTGTTCGTTGTCCAGATTGACCTTGCGGTGCGAGCCGTTGACCAGCGTTGCGCCGGCGGCATTGGCGCGCGACTGATACAGGTTGACGCCGTTGATGGTCGGCCCGGTGTTGTACAACACGCGGGTGCCGGCGCTGGAATCTTCTTCGTTGTAATCACCGATCCAGCGCAGGTTGAAATCTTCATTGGGCTTGAACAGCAGTTGTGCGCGGAAGCCTTCGCGCGAGCCGCCATTCAAATCATGGCCGTCGTATTCGTTCTTGATGTCACCGTCGCTGCGCGTGCGATAAGCCGAAAAGCGCCCGGCCAGTTGATCATTGAGCGGGCCGGAAATGGTGCCCTTGGTCTGGAAATAACCGTCCTCGCCGACCGAGGTTTCGATGCTGCGCTCGGGGGTGAAGGTTGGCGCGCGGGTGCTGATGTTGATCACCCCGGCGGTGGTGTTTTTGCCGAACAACGTACCCTGCGGCCCGCGCAGGACTTCAAGCTGCTCGATGTCCATCAAATCAAAAACCGCCATCCCCGGGCGACCCAGATAGACGTTGTCGATGTACAAACCGACGCTGCCTTCCAGGCCATCGCTGGCCGGGTTGTTGCCGAGGCCACGGATCGACACGCTGGACTGCCGCGCGTGCATGTAAGCGACGTTGACGCTGGGCACCAATTGCTGCAAATCCTGAATCCGGTAGACCCGCTGCGTTTCCAGATTCTGTCCGCTGACCACGCTCATCGGCGTTGGTACATCCTGCGAACTTTCCTCGCGACGGCGGGTGGTGACGGTCACGGTTTCCAGTTGCGAACTGTTGGCGGCAGGCTTGCCGGCCGGCACTGGCGCCGGGGTTTCAGCATCGGCGGCGTAGCCATGAGTCCAGCTCGCGCTACTTGCCAGCAACAGGGCCAGAGGCAGGCGTTTGAGCCGTCGTGGCGTTAAGGGTGACGCAAGGTTCAACGGACTCATGGCGCGGCTCCTGGTCAAAAAACACACAGACATCTTCAGCGCTGCATATTCTTTTAAGTTATTTATTTATGGATTTACAAATATTTACTGCATAAGAGATTGCCTTTATAAGGAGTCGACCTAATGCATATCCAATGCATTTCCCGGATATTTTTTATGTGAAAAATGCATATCGACTTGCGCCAACTTCGTCACTTCATCGCTCTGGCTGAACAACGCAGCTTCGTCGCTGGCGCGCAGGCGGTGAATCTGTCGCAGTCAGCGTTCAGCCGCAGCATTCAGGCACTCGAGCACAGCGTCGGCTGTCAGTTGGTTGATCGTGGGCGCAAGGAATTACCGCCGACCAAACAGGGCCAGGTGCTGCTGGAGCACGCGCGGCGACTGGTCAGCGGCGCGCAGCAGATGGCCAACGAGATCAGCCAGTTCAACGGGCTTGAGGCGGGGGAATTACGCTTCGGCTGCGGACCGGCACCCGCGGCGGGTTTGATCCCTCGGGCCATTGGCAGCTTTATCGGGCGCTACCCGAAAGCGCGGGTGCAGTTTCAGGTCGATGACTGGCAAAGCCTGAGCAGGCGGCTACTGAGTGAGGAGTTCGAATTCTTTGTCGCGGACACCCGCTACTTCGAAGCGGATCCGGATTATCTGACGCACCGGTTGCGGCCGCGTAAATGGCATTTCTGCTGCCGCGCGGGACATCCGCTGGCCGCTTTTGAGCGGGTCACTGCCGCGCAATTGATGAGCTACCCGCTGGCGGTGAGTATTCGTCCACCGAATTTGCGAAAAGTCATAGTCGATCTCAGTGGACGGCCGGATTTCACACCGAATGTGGAGTGTGAAAACAGCTCGAGTCTGCTCGGCGTGGTGCTGCGTTCGGATGCGATCGGGATTGTTGGCGCCTATTCGGATGCACTGCATCAGGCCAAGGGTGAGCTGGTTTGTTTGAAGATCGAAGGCCTGGCGGATGATCTGGAGGAGTTGTACACCCGCTACGGGATTGTCAGCCGGGCGGGGTATCGGTTGTCGCCGTTGGCTGAAGCGATGATTGAGCAGATCAAGGCGATTGATGCGGTGGATGAGGAGGTGTGTTCACTGGAGAATTTTGCCGTTTGAGCCACCGCCTTCGCGAGCAAGCCCGCTCCCACATTTGGAACGCGTACTCCTGTGGGAGCGGGCTTGCTCGCGAAGGCGTCGCCACAGGCACCGATGCATCCACTGCATAAACCCCATTCCCCAAATGCACTTGCCGAACACCCCCACCGAAAGCGAAAAACCCCACCTGTCTTCCTGACCGGTGAACCCCATGTCCCAGCCTGAAAACCCCGTGCGCAACGTGCTCTACATCATGTGCGACCAACTGCGCCGCGATTACCTGTCCTGTTACGGCCACCCGCATCTGCACACACCGAACATCGATCGACTGGCTGCAGCCGGTGTGCGCTTCAGCCGCGCCTACACCCAAGGCACGATCTGCGGCCCGTCGCGGATGTCGGCTTATACCGGACGCTATGTCAGCAGCCATCAAGTCGCGTGGAACGCCGTGCCGTTGCCGCTGGAAGAGCTGACCCTCGGCGATTATTTGCGCCCCCACGGCATTCGTACCGCGCTGGTCGGCAAGACCCACGCCACGGCCAATGTCGATGCGTTACAGCGGCTGGCGATCAACCCGGACAGCGAACAAGCCGAAGTGCTCAACGAAGTCGGTTTCGAACCTTACTTCCGGCACGACGGCATCTTCCCCGACGACCCGCTGTTCGACGACAAACGCGAATCCGCGCCCTACACCCATTACCTGCGTGAACAGGGTTTCGACGGGCGAAATCCCTGGCACGACTGGGCCAACGCTGCCGAAGGCGCGAACGGGGAAATCCTCAGCGGCTGGAAAATGCGTCATGCGAATTTGCCAGCACGAATTCCCGAGCAACACTCAGAGACTGTCTACACTACAAATCGAGCCATCGACTTCATCACCGAGCAAGGTGAGAAATCGTGGTGTTTACACCTTTCCTATATCAAACCGCACTGGCCCTACATCGTACCAGCGCCGTACCACGCCTTGTACAGTACGAAATCGATTCTCGACGCGGTCCGCGCGGCGCCCTCCGAAGCCAGTAAACACCCCGTATACACTGCCTTTCGCCAACATGAGGAAAGCCTCAACTTTTCCCGTGATTCAGTACGATTGACTGTAATCCCTACCTACATGGGTCTGGTCAAACAGATTGATGATCAACTCGGAAGGCTGTTCGATTTTCTGCAGAGCATTGGCCGCTGGGATGACACGTTGATTGTGTTCACCAGCGATCACGGCGACTTTCTGGGCGATCACTGGCTCGGTGAGAAAGAGTTTTTGCTGGAGCAGGCGGTGGGGGTGCCACTGATCGTGCGCGACCCTCGTGCGGCGGCCGATGTCACGCGCGGTACGGTTGATGATCGGTTGGCGGAAACCATCGACGCGTTGCCGACCTTTCTTCAAGCATTGGGTTTACCGGCGGCGGAACATCGGCTTGAGGGACGCTCGTTGATCCCGCTTCTGCACGGTGCAAACCCCGAATGGCGCCGCTATGCAATCAGCGAATACGACTACGCCTTTCAGGCACCGGCGCGGGAGCGTTTGGGTCAGCCGATCGACCGTTGCCGCATGACCATGGTGCGCAGCGAGCGCTGGAAATACCTGGCGTACGACGGTTTTCGGCCGCAGCTGTTTGATCTGCTGAATGATCCGCAGGAGCTGCGCGATTTGGGTGATGACCCGGCGTATGCGGCGGTGCGCGAAGAGCATGCGGGGTATTTGTTTGAGTGGGTGCGCGGGTTGAAGCGGCGGACCACGATCAGTCATCAGGAGATTGATTGGCGTGGGCAGCGGTTTCGCTACGGTGAGCCGGAAACCGAGAAGGCCGTCCAAATCGGCGTGTGGTGACAGTCCTTCGCGAGCAAGCCCGCTCCCACAGGGTTTGCGTGTGTTCACATCCGTTGTGTTCAACACAAATCCATTGTGGGAGCGGGCTTGCTCGCGAAGAGGCCCGATCAGACGCCGACGATATCCGCGCCTTTGATAGTCTGGCTACGCTGCCCGTTCGCGCCAACTGGCACTTCACCTTTAAGCGTCACCCGGCGCACCACGCGATCCTGGGTGCCGTAATCATCAATCGCATAATGCTGCGTCGAGCGGTTATCCCAGATCGCCACATCACCGGCCTTCCAGCGCCAGCGCACGGTGTTTTCCTGACGGATCACGTGGCTCTGCAGCAGCCCGAACAGATGTGCCGAATCCGCCTGCGAATAGCCCTTGATGCGTTTGACGAAATGCCCCAGCAACAAGCTCTTCTCGCCGCTGATCGGATGCACGCGCACCACCGGATGCTCAGTCTCGTAAACGGTCGAGGTGAAGACCTTGCGATAGCGCTCCAGCTTCTCCGCCGAGACGTCCGGTTTCGCGCTGGCGTAGTCGTATTCGTTGCTGTGCACGGCGATCAGTTTGTCGGCCAGTTCACGCAGCTCGGTCGGCAAGCCGTTGTACGCCGTCGCGGTGTTGGCCCACAAGGTGTCGCCACCGAATGCCGGGGCCACCACCGAGCGCAAAATCGAGGCTTTCGGGTAGGCGTCAACGAAGGTCACGTCAGTGTGCCAGGAGTTGGCGCGCTGGCCTTCGGCACCGTCCAGTTCGAGCAGATAACGCGTGCCTTCGCGGGATGGCACGGTTGGATGCGCGACCGGCTCGCCGAGCAAATGGGCGAAGGCTTCCTGACGCTGATCGTCGAGTTGGGTCTGTTCGCGGAAAAACACGACTTTGTACTGAACCAGCGCCTGTTGAATCGCTTCGACGGTGGCGGCGTCCAGCTCTCCGGACAAATGCACGCCACGAATCTCGGCGCCGATACGACCGGCCACCGGATGAATTTCCAGTGCGTGGACAGCGGGTTTTACTGCGAGTGCGGCATTGCTCATGGGTAGACCCTCATCGACTGCTTACGGTTTGGACGGCAGCGAAACAACGCTCTATCTATATTCCATTTACATCTAATAGATATACACATGCTTCGTTGACGGAATAAGAGCTTGCATTTAAAACCTCTAGCAACCCTCGTCGCAAATGCCTTCGAGCTATTTTTAGGATGCCGGAAAAGCATATGGATCTTCGCCAGTTGCGTTACTTCATCGCCCTCAATGAACACCGCAGTTTTGTCCGTGCGGCGGATGCGATGGGCATCACTCAACCGGCGTTCAGCCGCAGTATTCAGGGGCTGGAGCAGGAATTCGGCTGCGTGTTGGTGGATCGCGGCAACAAGGATCTGCGCCCCACGCCCGAAGGCCAGGTGGTGCTGCAACACGCCCTGAGCCTGGTACAGGGCGCCGCACTGCTCAGTGCCGAGGTGACGCAGATGACCAAGCTCGATGCCGGTGAGGTGCACTTCGGTTGCGGCCCGGCACCAGCGGTGAAACTGGTGCCGGACGCCGTGGCGCAATTCATCAACGCGCACCCGAAAGTGCGCACCTGTTTTCAGGTGGATAACTGGGAAAAACTTAGCCGTGCATTGAGCCGTGAAGAGATCGAATTCTTCATCGCCGACATCCGCCACTTCGAGTCCGATCCGAACTTCCAGACCCAGGCGCTGACCCCCAAACGCGGGGTGTTTTTCTGCCGCCCGGGGCATCCGCTGCTGGCCAAGGAGAGCCTGTCGACCAACGACATGTTCGACTATCCGTTGGCGACCACGCTGATCCCGCCGGGCATTCGCAAACTGCTGGCGAACCTCAGTGGGCGCATCGATTTTTCTCCGACCATCGAGACCGAGCACTTTCCGGCGCTGGTCAAAGTGGTGCTGCAATCGAATGCGATCGGCGTGGGCACCGAGGAGGCATTTGTCGAGGACATTGCCAAGGGCTCGCTGGTGTTGCTGCACTGGCGTAATTTGCCGCAGAACCTGGAAAGCATGAATGCACGCTGCGGGATCGTCAGTCGTACCGGGTTCAGGTTGTCGCCAGCGGCACGGGCGATGATCGAGACGTTGGTGGCGGTGGATCGGCAGGAGATCAGCGTCGCGGTTTAGAGCCCCTTCGCGAGCAGGCTCACTCCTACAGGGGAACGCATTCCAAATGTAGGAGTGAGCCTGCTCGCGATGGCGCCGGATCAGGCGCTAAAGATTCAGAGCTTGGCCGCTGCCAGCTCAGGCGCCACCCAATCACTCACCTTGAACGGCTTGCGAATCAGCTTCTGCTGCGCCGCCAGATCGACCTTGTCTTGCAGGCCGCCAAGGAACACCGGATCCAGCGTCGACGGGAACACTTCGCTCAATTTCTGATCCTGCAGATCCTGGGTCAGGATCACCGGCGGATAGCTGGCCAAACCCGAGACCAGTTGCACGTAAGCGGCCTTGTTGCTGTCCTCGGTCAGCCATTCCACGGCCTGCTGTTGCGCCTTGAGCAACTTGGCCACCGCTTCCGGGTGCGCGTCAACAAACTTGCCGCTGCCGATCAACACAGCCTGCACGCTGCCAGCGTCCCCGAGGTCCTTGGTATTGAGCGGCAACTCGGCCAAGCCTTTGGCCTGCAATGCGGTCAAGCCGGAGCTGCCCCACGAGGCATCGATCTGTTTGGCGGCCAGTGCCGCGACGGCTGCGTTGAAATCCAGATTGATGACTTTTAGATCCTTCTCGCTCAGGCCCTGACTGGCCAGCGCCGCGTCAAACGACAACTGGGTTGCCGTGCCTCGGAAGATCGCTACCCGCTTGCCTTTCAGGTCCTGCAAGGTCTTGATCCCCGACCCCGGCACCACACCCAGATATTGCTTTACCCCACGGGCAGTAGCACTGAGCAAACGGGTATCGAGGCCATTGGATTTGCCGATGATTGCCGCCAGGTCTCCCAGATACGCCAGATCGACCTGACCGTTGGCAAATGCCTCATTGATCACCGGCCCCGCACCTTTGAAGAAATTCCACTGAATCTTGATGCCCTGTTCGGCAAAGGCTTTTTCGAAGATTTGCTGATCGCGCAATACATCCACCACACCGCCGCCGCTGTGCTGGGTTCCGGCGCTGAGATCGGGCACGGCGATTCTGATTTCCTTGAGTTCATCGGCGTGGGCGCTGAACGCCAGCAAGCCCGCCAGCGCAGGTACGGCAAACAGACTGAAAACACGGTTGAAGGGAAGGTTCATGGGTGCTGCTCCTTGATCGCGAGGGGCGTTAAGGAGCCGAAAGTAGGCCGAATGCCTACCTGCACTTAAATACTATAAATGCACATTTTTATAGCTTTTAAAGCTAAGCAAGCAACAACGGGGCTTGCAGCGGCGTATGCATAAACAGCATCGAAAATATTCTTCGAATGCATTGGATGCGTAGGGTCGGGAAGCCTTAAATGGCGCTGCTTATCTCCAAAAAGAACTTATTAAAGATTATTTATAACTATTAGCTCTTAGTTAATTCCGCTAGAGATCGCAGCCTTCGGCAGCTTCTACAGGGGTCAATTCAAGGACGCATTCCCCCGTAGAGGCTGCCGAAGGCTGCGATCTTTTGATGTTGATCTTGAGCCAACCCGACAACGGAGGTCACCCATGGCCCGCCAATCCTTGCTCAGTCTTCCACTCCCCGCGCCGCCGCTGAAAAGCCGCCGCACCTGGCCAAACCTGAACCAACGCCTGTTGCCGTGGCTGCTGCCACTCAGTCTGTTCGCGTTGTGGTGGCTGGCCGCACGCAATGAATGGATGAGCGAACAGATTCTGCCGGCGCCGTCGCTGGTGTGGAACAGCGCTGTCGAGCTGTCGCAGGGCGAGCTGTGGAGCCATTTGTGGATCAGCCTGCAGCGTTTGTTCTGGGGCCTGCTCGCGGGGATTTTCGCTGGTGCGTTGCTCGGCGCAGCACTGGGCTTCAGTCGTCGTCTTGAACGCTTGGTCTTCCCGACCTTCGCCGGCCTGTCGCAAATACCGACGCTGGCGTGGATTCCATTGTTCATGGTGTTTTTCGGCATCGGCGAAGTGTTGAAACTGGTGGTGCTGATCAAAGCTATCGTCGTGCCGGTGACCCTGCACACCTTGGTGGGCGTACGCGACGCACAGCCAAAACTGCGTGAAGCCGCCGCGGTTCTGCGCCTGTCGCCGCGCCTGCTGATTCGGCGCCTGGTATTACCCGCCGCCCTCCCCGCGTTCATGGCTGGCGTGCGCCTGGCGCTGGCGGCTGGCTGGACGTCGTTGCTGGCCGTCGAACTGCTGGCCTCCAGCGAAGGCATCGGCTACCTGATGGTCTGGGCGCGGCAGTTGTTCATGCTCGACATTGTTTTCGTCTGCATCGTTGTCATCGGTTTGATCGGCGTGACGATGGATCGCGGCATCGGCCTGCTGGACAAGAAACTGGTGCACTGGCCGCACCCGGCCACGGCCGAAATTCGTCGCGGCCCGAGTTATGAAGGCTGGCAGCGTTTGCAGCCGTGGCTGCTGCCACTGGGCTTGTTGGCGCTGTGGCAACTGGCGAGTGATCAGCAGTGGGTCGACGCCAATATTCTGCTCAGCCCATTGGCCGTTTTGAGCACGGCGTGGAATGGCGTGCTCGACGGCACGTTGATCGGCGGCATGGCCCTGAGTCTCGGGCGCACGCTGGGTGGCCTGTTGCTCGGCGGTGGCCTCGGCTTTGCCCTGGGCTTGCTGCTGGGTCTATCGAACATTAGCGAACGGCTGCTCGGTCCGACACTCGCCGCCCTCCGCCAGATCGCCATTTTCGCTTGGGTGCCGCTGCTTACTGCATGGTTCGGTCTTGGCGAACTGGCCAAATGGGTGTTCGTCGCCCTTGCCGCGTTCTTTCCGCTGTTCATCGCCACGCAACGCAGCGTCGCCCACCTCTCGCCACAGCTCAATGAAGCCGCACAAGTGCTGCGCTTGAGCCTCGGCCAGCGTCTGCGTCAACTGGTGTTGCCGGGCGCCGCGCCGGGGATTTTCGCCGGACTGCGCCTGAGTCTGATCTACGCCTGGCTCGGCACCATCGGCGCTGAATATTTCATGCCGTCCAACGGCGGCATCGGCAGCCAGATGATCGGCGCACAACAACTGCTGCGCATGGACCTGATCATGGCCGGCATGCTTTTCGTCGGTCTCACCGGCGCCCTGCTCAACCTCATTGGCCAACGCCTGGAAATTCGCGCGACCCGCTGGAGACACGCATGAACGCACCGATTGTCAGCTTCAATCACGTAGGCAAATCCTTTGACGTCGACGGTTTCGAACTGGAGGCGATTCGCGAATTCAACCTGGACATCGCCGAGGGCGAATTCGTCGCCATTGTCGGCTCCAGCGGCTGTGGCAAATCAACGTTGCTGCGCTTGTTGGTAGGCCTTGATACGCAGTTTCGCGGGCAGATTACCGTGGACGGCAAAGCGGTCAGCGGCATCGGTGGCGAGCGTGGTATCGTCTTTCAGGAGCACCGTTTGTTCCCGTGGCTGACCGTCGCCGACAACATCGGCCTGGGCCTGGTCAACGAACCGCTGAGCGCTGCGCAGAAGCAACAGCGGATCAACGATTTTATCGATCTGGTCGGCCTGCGCGATTTCACCCGCGCCTATCCGCATCAGCTCTCCGGGGGCATGGCCCAGCGCGTGGCGATCGCTCGCGGTCTGGTCGCCAGCCCGAGAATTCTGCTGCTTGATGAACCCTTCGGTGCCCTTGACGCGCTGACCCGTCAGCAAATGCAGGACGAACTCTTGGCGATCCGTGATCGCGCAAAAATCACCACGATCCTCGTCACCCATGACGTTGAGGAAGCGATCTTCCTCGCCGACCGCGTGGTGGTGATGGAGCCGCGTCCGGGACGGATCAAGCAAGTGGTCGACATCGCCCTGCCGCACCCGCGCCAGCGCAGCAGTTTCGACTTCCATCAGTTACGTGAAGAACTGCTGCACGAACTGACCAGTGACGACCATTACCAACCGAGCGTGCCGGTGCAGATCCGTGATCTGCCGCTGACGTTCATTGCCTGCTGAACAGGAGTTTTGCGATGCCGCAACGTCCCAACTTTCTGGTGATTCTGGCCGACGATTTAGGCTTCTCCGACATCGGTGCGTTCGGCGGCGAAATCGCCACGCCGCACCTCGATGCCCTGGCCAACAACGGCCTGCGTTTGACCGACTTTCATACCGCGCCGACCTGCTCGCCGACCCGGTCGATGTTGCTGACTGGCACTGACCACCACATCGCCGGCATCGGCACCATGGCCGAAGCCCTGACCCCGGAACTGATCGGCAAACCGGGTTACGAGGGTTACCTTAACGACCGCGTGGTGGCGCTGCCGGAGCTGCTGCGCGAGGCCGGTTATCAAACCTTGATGAGCGGCAAATGGCACCTCGGTCTGAAGGCCGAACTGGCGCCGCATGCGCGCGGTTTCGAGCGTTCGTTTTCGCTGTTGCCGGGCGCGGCCAACCATTACGGCTTCGAGCCTACCTACGACGAGCACACGCCCGGCCTGCTGAAATCCACTCCGGCGCTGTACATCGAAGACGATACGTTTGTCGATGAATTGCCGAAGGATTTCTATTCCTCCGATGCCTTCGGCGACAAGTTGCTGCAGTACCTCAAGGAGCGTGATCAGAGCCGGCCGTTCTTCGCCTACCTGCCGTTCTCTGCACCGCACTGGCCGTTGCAGGCACCGGCCGAGATCGTCGAAAAATACCGTGGCCGCTATGACGCAGGCCCGGAAGTGCTGCGCCTCGAACGACTGGAAAAACTCAAAGCCCTCGGCCTGATCGAACCGGACGTCGAACCGCATCCGCTGATTCAGCTGACCCAGCAATGGGATGCGTTGAGCGAGGAGCAAAAACAGATTTCCGCGCGGGCCATGGAGGTCTACGCGGCGATGGTCGAGCGCATGGACTGGAACATCGGCCGGGTCGTCGATTATCTGCGCCAGCAGGGCCAGCTCGATAACACGTTCATCCTGTTCATGTCCGACAACGGTGCCGAAGGCGCGCTGCTCGAAGCGTTCCCGAAATTCGGCCCGGAGTTGATGACCTATCTGAACCAGCACTACGACAACAGCCTCGATAACATCGGTCGGGCCAATTCCTACGTCTGGTACGGGCCGAACTGGGCGCAGGTGGCGACCGCGCCGTCGCGCCTGTTCAAGGCGTTCACCACCGAGGGCGGGATTCGCGTGCCGGCGCTGCTGCACTATCCGCAGTTGCCAATCAAAGGACAGATCAGCCATGGCTTCGGCACAGTGATGGACATCACGCCGACGATTCTCGATCTGGCGGGTGTGCGCCACCCGGGCAAACTCTGGCACGGCAAACCGGTGGCGCCGTTGCGCGGTAAATCGTGGTTGGGGTTCTTGTCGGGTGAAACTGCGCAGGTGCATGACGAGCACACAGTGACGGGTTGGGAATTGTTCGGGCGCCGGGCGATTCGGCAAGGGTCGTGGAAAGCGGTGTGGATCCCCGGGCCGGCGGGGCCGGCGACTTGGCAGCTGTATGATTTGAGCAGTGATCCGGGGGAGATTCATGATCTGGCGTTGAGTCAGCCGCAGAAGCTCAGCGCGTTGATCGGGCATTGGCAGCAGTATGTGGAGGAGACTGGGGTGATTCTCAGTGCTTCGCCGTTTCAGCCGGATTGAGGGGAATATCAAGAACACCCTCACCCCAGCCCTCTCCCGGAGGGAGAGGGGGCTGACCGAGGTGTCTTTCGCTATACATCGACCTGAAAAATTGGCTCGATTATGGATTCAATGAAAAACATTCACGTCAGCGTACTTCCCCAATATCCCCCGATCAGTCCCCTCTCCCTCTGGGAGAGGGTTAGGGTGAGGGCAGCTTGTCAGGCCTCCACCGCCTCACCAGACACCGCGATTTCATCCCGACGAACAAAGCGGTTCGCCCGCCCGAACGTGCCGAAATCATTGAACCGCACCCCCATCTCGCGCATCACCTTATGCGCCACCGGCACGGTCATCTGGCGGATATAAAACGGCTCCTTCACGACAAAATGATGGATCCCGTGACTGCTGCCAAAGTTGAAGCAGAACGCCTGCAACGGCCACAACCACCAAGGGTTCAGCACCTGGCATTGCTGCAGCACATTGCCCGGCTCGACATCGCCGTAGTAATGCATGTTCGAGCTAATGAAGTGCAGGCAAAACGTGCGCAACACGTTCGGGCCGATGATCACCACGGTGGCGATATCAATCACCTGCATTACCGACAGCGTGGTCGTCGACCATTCAATCGGCGAACCCAGCAGATACGCGATGCCGTTCGCGGCGTGGAAACCAAGGAACACGTACCAGGCGCCCCAATGCAGCAGCGCCAGCGGTGCGTAGACTTTGAAAACCCGTTTCAGAATGCTCCACTTGTGCGCCCAGGCAGGCGCCCGCAGCAAGCGGATGAAGGCCGACATCATGTTATCGCCTACCATCAACAACCGCGCCAACCCCCACGGCTCGCCGTTGGTGATCGCGCGTTCTTCCATGTCAGCCTCAGTGCCGGAGACCTTGTGATGATTAAGGTGCAGATGGCGGCGAATCCACGGATTGATCGTGCTCGGCCGCGCCAGCCACACCAGGCCCATCATCAGGTTGTGCGGCACGCGCTGCTTGCGGAAGTACATGCTGTGGATCAGGTCGTGTTCCAGCTCATGGGTCAGCGAAGCAAAAAACGCGTTGAGCAGCAGGCACAGCCACCACGCCATATGGCCGCTGATGTACAACGCCGCCGAACCGATCATCCCCGCCAGGGCAAAGGCCAGAATCCCCGCCCCCAGCGCATCCTGATGCTTGAGAATCGGGTAGCGCTCACGCAGTTCGACGCCTTTGGCCAGCACCACTTCGCGAATATGCGCTGAGCGCTGGGCAGCATTGTGTCGCTGGGGACTTGCAGAAGTACGGTCCATGCTTCCATCCTCTGTTTATCGATGTTCGCATCGTGCCTCGCCAAGGCTTCAATTGCGGTAGCCAAGAACGCCAACCTGTTGACCGGAAGCGCCAATCAGCATGAAGGAACCGACCTCTCTCGCCAGCTGGACCCGTGCCTTGCGCAAGCAACTCGATGCGCTGGGGCTGGACAGCATTGCGCTGTGCCAACAGGCCGGGCTCGATCCGGACTTGATGGATGACCCCAACGCGCGCTATCCGCTGTCCGGCACCACGCGCCTGTGGGAAATCGCCGTGCAGGTCAGCGGCGACCCGGCGATTGGTTTGCGCGTATCGCGGTTCGTCAGCCCGACTACTTTTCATGCCCTTGGTTATGCGCTGGTCGCCAGCGGCAGTTTGCGCGAGGTGTTCGAACGCATCGTGCGCTATCACCCGGTGGTCAGCGATGCGCTGGAACTGGAACTGAACCGCAGCGACGACCGCTACCAATTCCGTCTGAAAATTCCGCCGGGCAATCCGGCGCCGGCCTTCGAAGCCATCGATGCGTTCGCCGCGATCTACGTGCGCACCTGCCGCAATCGTCTCGGCCGCGATTACGCGCCGCTGGCGGTTTATCTGCGCCGCCCGGAGCCGAGCGATGCGCAGCAATGGCACAAAGTCTTCCGCGCCCCGGTGCATTTCGGTTGTGCCGAGGATCGTCTTGAATTCGCCCTCGCCGACTTCGACAGCCACCTCGACGACGCCAACCCGGAACTCGCCGAACACAACGAAGCGGTGCTCAAACGCACGATGGCTCAGCTCCAACCGCTGACTTGGGAACGCAAGGTTCGCGATGCCATTGAAGAGCAACTGCCGGAAGGAGAGCCAAGTGCCGAACGCATTGCCCAGGCCTTGCACCTGAGTTTGCGCAGCCTGCAAAGGCATCTGGCGGATGAGGGTTGCCGCTTTGATACGTTGCTCAATGAGAGCCGCGAGAATCTGGCGCTGCTGCATCTGCGCGATCCGCAATGTTCGTTGAGCGAGGTGAGTTATTTGCTCGGGTTTGCCGACGCCAGCAGCTTCAGCCGCGCGTTCAAGCGCTGGACGGGGATGACGCCGGGGCAGTTTCGTGATGGGTTGCGCTGATCCAGAACCGGGTTGTCTGATCTGGCGCCATCGCGAGCAGGCTCACTCCTACAATTGGAATGCGTTCCTCCTGTAGGAGTGAGCCTGCTCGCGATGGCGTCGGTCATTTCACTTGGAAGCCCAGCTCAAACACTGTGCCCGCCGCATCACTGCTCACCCGCACCTGCCCCCCATGCAACTGCATGATCGACTGCACAATCGCCAGCCCCAAGCCACCGGAATCCCCCGGCTCTGCCCGTGCAGGATCGACGCGGTAGAAACGATCGAACAGTTTGTCCAGATGCTCAGGCGCAATGGCCGCGCCGCTGTTATGCACCTGCAACCAGCACCATCCCGGCTCATCGCGGCGACGCAGGCTGATCACGGTGGCGGGATCGGCATGACGCACGGCATTGGCCAGCAGATTGCCCAGCGCACGCTGCAACAGTTGCTGATCGGCAAACAGTTCGCCGTGCAATTGATTCTCCAGCCGTAGATTGCGGTCATCGGCCAAGGCCTCAAAGTAATCACACAGTTCACTGCCAACGCCGTGCAAGTCCAGGGTTTGCAGATTGAGCGCGCGCTCGGCCTGTTCTGCACGAGCGAGAAACATCAGGTTTTCCGCCATGCGCTTGAGGCGCTCGAACTCTTCCATGTTCGAGGCGAGGACTTCCTGATACTCCTCGGTGCTGCGTGGATGATTCAGCGCCTGACCGTTGCTCGCCAGCAAGGTGTGCAGCGGCGTACGGATCTCGTGGGCGAGGTCGGCGGAGAACTGCGACAGGCGCTGCACGCTGTCGTCCAGCCGCGCCAGCATGCCGTTGAGCGCGTGCACCGGTTCGAGCAGTTCGGTGGGCGTGCCAGCGGCCGGTAAGCGTTGATCAAGGCTGCGCAGATCGATGCCACGCACCGCTTCGCTCAACTGCCGTAACGGTCGCAAGCCCCGGCGCAGCAACAGCAAGCCCAAGGCAAAGGCGAGCAACGCGCCGAGGCCGACGGCCAGGTACAAGCGCAAACGGTAACTGGCGAGCATCTGCTCGCGTTCGCTCAGCACCTTGCCGGCAATCACCGTCAGCGGCTCGCCGTTCGGCCCTTGCGCGGCAGCGGACAACAGCGCCAGTTCAGCACCGTCCGGTGCCTGCCACGTCAGCACGTCGCGGCGCTGCGGCGCTTGCTCGCGGGGGATTGCGTTGAGCGGCGGCAGATCGCGCTGACGCGGGTTGATGGCGATCACGCTGGAACCATCGGCACGCCGCACCAGCAACAGGCTGTCGAGATTGCCGAGCATGTTCTGATACAACCGAGGCCGCGCTTGCAAGGCATCGAGGCTGTCACTGTCGGCGAGCAAGGCACGCACTTGTTCCAGCCGGCCAAGCAACGCGAGGTCGTCGCGCCAGGCGATTTCCGAGGCGAGCGAACGGTAGAGAAACACGCCAATCGCGCTCAACACCAAAGCACAAACCAATGCGAACGCCAGCGCCAGGCGCCAGGCGATCGACCTAAAGCGCATCGTCGGGGGCTTCCAGTTGATAACCGACGCCACGGACGGTGTGGATCAGTTTCGGCATGTACGGATCATCGACCTTCGCGCGCAGACGCCGGACGGCGACTTCGACCATGTTGGTGTCGCTGTCGAAATTCAGGTTCCACACCTGCGAGGCGATCAGCGTGCGCGACAGCACTTCGCCCTGGCGGCTGGCGAGCAGTTGCAGCAGGGCGAACTCCTTGTTGGTCAGGGCAATGCGCTGGCCACCGCGACTGACGCGGCGGCGCAATACATCGATTTCCAGATCAGCAATGGTGTACGACTCGGCTTCGCGCATCGGTCCGCGCCGCAGCAACGTGCGCACCCGCGCGAGCAGTTCGGCGAAGGCGAAGGGTTTGAGCAGATAATCATCGGCGCCCAGCTCGAGACCGCGCACGCGGTCTTCGATGGCGTCCTTGGCGGTAAGGAACAACACCGGCGTGGCGCCGCGCTGGCGAATCAGCTGCAACAATTGCCAACCGTTGAGACCGGGCAACATCACGTCGAGGATGATCAGGTCATATTCCTGTTGCTCGATAAAGTAGCGCCCATCGAGGCCATTGAGCGCCACGTCCACGGCGAAACCCGACTCGCCCAGGCCTTTGGCGAGGAAATTCGCGGTTTTGGCTTCATCTTCTACGACCAGCAAACGCATGGCACACCTCGATTGATCAGGCACACAGGCTAGGCGCCTTCGGCGGCGTTGCCCATTACAAACTTGTAATCAGACTGACGAGGTTCTGACGAGGACCGGCGATTAAGGTGACGACCTTCGCTTCTGGAGCCTGTCCATGACCGTCAAATATTTCGTTGCAAGCCTGCTGATCGGCCTCAGTGGCGCCGCTGTCGCCAGCCCGGAACTGCCGCGTCACGCCGACCTCGACTTGAAAACCGCACGGCTGCTCGCCGACACGGCAATCGCCAATTGCACCGGCACGGTGTCGGTGCTCGACCGCGGCGGCAATCTGCTGGTGACCTTGCGCGGTGATGGCGTTGGTCCGCACAACACCGCCGCCAGTCAGCGAAAAGCCTACACCGCACTGTCAACCAAGACCGCGACCCGGTTGTTTGCCGAGCGCGCTCGCAGCAACCCGGAAACCGCCAACCTCAACACCCTCGACGAGTTGCTGTTGCTCGGCGGCGGCATTCCGCTGTTCCTCGGCGCTGAACTGGTGGGCGCCATGGGCGTGGCCGGCTCCGGCGGCGGTGAGCAGGACGAAAACTGTGCGATCAAGGCGGCCGAGAAAACCGGTCTGGCCACTACCCGTTCCCAATAAGGAGATGCATCCATGAGCACTTTGCGCATGACTTTCGCCGCGCTCGGCCTGAGCGCTTTTTCAAGTCTGGCCCTGGCTGCCGGCAATCCCCTGAGCGTGCACGTGCTCAATCTGGAAAACGGCCTGCCTTCGCCGGGCATCAACGTGACCCTGGAAAAACACATCGGCGAAAACTGGCAGCCGCTGGCTCAAGGCACCACCAATGAACAAGGGCGGATTGCCGAACTGTTCCCGGCCAAACAGCCTTTTGAAGCGGGTGAATACCGGGTGGTGTTCAAGACCGGCGAATACTTCAAGAAGGCCCAGCACGATACATTCTTCCCGGAAATCCCGGTGATCTTCGAGGTAAAACAGACCGATCAGCATTACCACATCCCTCTGCTGCTCAGCCCGTATGGCTTCTCGACCTATCGCGGTTCGTAAAACCAGCACAGACCAAAAATGTGGGAGCGAGCCTGCTCGCGAAGGCGTCGGGTCAGTCGACATCACAGTTGAATGACCCACCGCATTCGCGAGCAAGCCCGCTCCCACAGGGGGATTCAGGTGCCCGTCAGATCGTGGCCAGGGCGCGCAATCGCGCAGCGTCGAGGATTTCAATCTCGCCGTAGCCAAGCCCGATAATCCCCTGCCCCTGCAAGTCCTTGAGGATCTGGTTGGTGGTCTGCCGCGACAGCGACAGCATCGATGCCAGTTGCTCCTGCGGCAGTTGCAGCACGCGGCGTGGCGTATCGAGTTCGCCGTAGCCTGCGGCGATCATCAACAATCGATGGGCCAAACGCGCCGGGGCTGGCAGCACGCTCAGTTGTTCGAGGTTGATGAAGGCCAGGCGCAGTTTGTGGCTCATCAGCAGCGCCAGGTGTCGCCAATACACCGGGTGTTCGTCGAGCAGCTTGAGCAACGTCGCCTGAGGAATGTTGAGTAAGGTGCACGGCCCGACTGCGTAGGCATCATGCGTACGCGGCTGGCCATCGAACAGGCAGATTTCGCCGAACCAGTGCGGTGCCTCGACCAGACTCAACAACGCCTCTTTGCCCTGCTCGCTTACCGCGCCGATGCGCACGGCGCCGTCGAGCACCGCATACAAGCCGCACGGCGCATCGCCGCGCTGGAACAAGCGCTGCCCCGCCGTCAGCCGCCGCTCCCGGGCCGCTGCCAGCAGACTATCCTGAAAGAACACCGGCAGATGACTGAACCACTGGCCGCTCATCAACCGTGCACGTATTTGCATAAACACTCCTGGAATGTCGCCTGCCTGACAGAGCGAACCCTGATCCCGAGGGATGATGCGAACACCCCTACCGGAGGAACAACAATGAAAAGCCTCGTCGACCATCTCAGTCAATACGCCGCCTACCACCGTGATCCGCGCAATATCGTCAGCCACTTTATCGGCATTCCGCTGATTGTGGTGGCCGTCGCGGTGTTGTTATCGCGGCCGGAATGGTCGCTGGGCAGGTTGTGGATATCTCCAGCGGTCATCGTGGCGCTGGCTTCGGCGTGGTTTTACCTGCGCCTGGAAGTGAAGCTCGGGGTATTGATGACCGTGCTGATGGGGCTGTCAGTCTGGGCCGGGCATGTGTTGGCGCAGCAAAGCACCATGGTCTGGCTGAGCAGCGGCTTGGCGATGTTTGTGATCGGCTGGGTGATCCAGTTTGTCGGGCATCACTATGAAGGACGCAAACCGGCGTTTGTCGATGACATCAGCGGGCTGATAGTCGGGCCGTTGTTTGTGGTGGCCGAACTGGCGTTCATGCTCGGGATGCGGCATGAGTTGAAAGAGCAGATCGAGGCGCGGGCGGGTGTGGTGCGGGTCAATCCGAATCGTGCGGCTGTCTGAATCGCTTTCGCGAGCAAGCTCGCTCCCACAGGGATTTTAGTTGTTCACACATTTTGTGCTCAACACTCATCCACTGTGGGAGCGAGCTTGCTCGCGAAGCGTTTGACTTTAAAGATTGGCGACTTTCTGCCAGACCTTCGGCTTGAAGAACAGGGTTTCACCCTTGGCCAACCCGATCAGGCTGTCGTGATCTTTCACCACTTCGGCCTCGATCAAATCCGCCTGCCCTTCGACTTTCAGCGTCACCCGCGTGGTCGCGCCCAACGGCCGAATATCACGCACCTCAGCCGCATGGTGATCTTCCAGCTCATGCTTGGACAACGACACTTCGTGCGGGCGAAACAGCACGTGATTGTCGTCGCTCAACAGCAAACGGTTCGAATCGCCGAGGAAGTGATAAACGAAATCGCTGGCCGGGTTTTCGTAGACGTCGCCCGGTGAGCCGATCTGCTCGATCACGCCCTTGTTCATCACCACGATACGGTCAGCGACCTCCATCGCCTCTTCCTGGTCGTGGGTCACGAACACCGAGGTCAGGTTGATGTCTTCGTGCAGGCGGGCGAGCCAGCGACGCAGCTCCTTACGCACCTTGGCGTCGAGGGCGCCGAACGGCTCGTCCAACAGCAGCACTTTCGGCTCCACTGCCAAGGCACGGGCCAAAGCGATACGCTGGCGCTGCCCGCCGGACAACTGCTCCGGGTAGCGATCAGATAGCCAATCCAGCTGCACCATGTTCAGCAGTTCGTGAACCTTGGTCGCGATCTGGCTTTCGCTCGGGCGCTGGTTTTTCGGCTTCATGCGCAGGCCGAACGCGACGTTGTCGAACACCGTCATGTGCCGGAACAAGGCGTAGTGCTGGAACACGAAACCGACGTTGCGATCACGCACGTCGTGACCGGAAACGTCTTCGCCATGGAAAACGATGTTGCCGTTATCCGGGGTTTCCAGGCCGGCAATAATGCGCAGCAAGGTGGTTTTTCCGCAGCCCGACGGACCGAGCAGCGCGACCAGCTCACCGCTGTGGATGTCCAGGCTGATGTTGTCCAGCGCCTTGAACGCATTGAAATTCTTGCTGACGTTACGCACTTCGATCGACATGAATTATTCCTCCGCGGCGCTGGCGCGCAGGCGGTTGATACGGTTTTCGCTCCACTGCTTGAGCAGCAGGATGAAGAGCGCCAGGATCAGCAACAGGCTCGCCACGGCGAACGCGGCCACGTGGTTGTATTCGTTGTAGAGGATCTCGACGTGCAGCGGCAAGGTGTTGGTCACCCCGCGAATGTGCCCGGAGACCACCGACACCGCACCGAACTCGCCCATGGCCCGCGCGGTACACAGCACCACGCCATAGATCAGGCCCCATTTGATGTTGGGGACGGTGACGTGCCAGAACATCTGCCAGCCATTGGCGCCGAGCAGGCGCGCGGCCTCCTCTTCCTGCGTGCCTTGTTCCTGCATCAGCGGGATCAGCTCACGGGCCACAAACGGCACGGTGACGAAAATCGTCGCCAGCACAATGCCCGGCAGGGCGAAGACGATCTGAATGTCGTGATCCTGCAGCCACGGGCCGAACAGGCCTTGCGCGCCGAACATCAGCACATAGACCAGACCGGCGATCACCGGCGACACCGAGAACGGCAGGTCGATCAGCGTCACCAGCATGCTCTTGCCACGGAACGAATATTTGCTCACGCACCACGCGGCGCTGACACCGAACACCAGGTTCAACGGCACCGAAATCAGCACGGCGAACACGGTGAGTTTCAGCGCCGACAGTGCATCCGGTTCAAAGATCGCGGTGAAGAATGCGCCGAGGCCATTCTTCAGGCCCTGCGACACCACGATGAACAATGGCAGCAGCAGAAACAGGAAAAAGATCAGCCAGCCAAGACCGATCAGGATTCTGCGCGACGTGGCGCTGCCACGACGTGCAGCGTTGGCCGAAGAGGCGGCCGCAATAGACGATTGGGACATGTTCGCGCCTCCTTATGGGGTTTCGATGCGCCGCTGCAGCAAGTTGATCAGCAGCAACAGGACGAAGGAAACCACCAGCATCAGCACGCCGATGGCAGTGGCGCCGGTGTAATCGTATTGGTCGAGTTTGACCATGATCAGCAGCGGCAGGATCTCGGTTTTCATCGGCATGTTGCCGGCAATGAAAATCACCGAACCGTACTCGCCGACACCACGGGCGAAGGCCAGGGCGAAACCGGTCAGCCAGGCGGGCAGCAGCGCGGGTACCAGAATGTGGCGAAACACCTGCAGCGGTTTCGCGCCAAGGCAGGCGGCGGCTTCTTCGACTTCACGGGGAATGTCGGCCAGCACCGGCTGCACCGTGCGCACCACGAACGGTAGGGTGACGAAGGTCAGCGCGAGGGTGATACCCAGCGGGGTGTAGGCGATCTTGAAGCCGAGGTCGGCGGCGAACTGGCCAACCAGACCAGTCGGCGTGTACAACGCGGTCAGGGCAATACCGGCAACGGCGGTCGGCAGCGCGAACGGCAGATCGATCATCGCGTCGATCACCTTGCGCCCGGGGAAGGTGTAACGCACCAGCACCCACGCCAGCAACGTGCCGATGATGCCGTTGATAATCGCCGCACACAGCGCGGTGCCGAAGCTCAGCTTCAGAGCAGCCAGCACCCGCGGCGCGGAGATGATCGTCCAGAACTGCTCCCAGGTGAGTTGGGCGGCGTGGACGAACATCGCCGCCAGCGGGATAAGCACAATCAGGCTGAGGTACACCAAGGTGTAGCCCAGCGTCAGCCCGAAGCCGGGTATGACGGGGGAGATACGACGCGACATAAAAGTCCCTGGTTAAAAAGCATTCCGCTGAACGCACCAATGTGGGAGCGAGCTTGCTCGCGAAGAGGGAGTATCAGTCAACTCTACGTCGTCTGACACTCCGCTTTCGCGAGCAAGCTCGCTCCCACATTTTCCGCGCCTGGCTTCAGGCTTAGTGTGTGGCTGAAGTCAGATTACTGCGCCTGATAAATCTGGTCGAACACACCACCGTCATTGAAGAATTTCGGCTGCGCGGTTTTCCAGCCGCCGAAGTCCTTGTCGATGGTCACCAGTTCCAGTTTCGGGAACTGCTGGGCGTACTTCGCCGCCACGTCCTTGTCACGCGGACGGTAGAAGTTCTTCGCGGCAATTTCCTGACCGGCCGGGCTGTACAGGTGTTTCAGGTAGGCCTCGGCGATCTGCTCGTTGCCCTTCTTCTCGGCATTCTTGTCGACTACAGCCACCGGTGGCTCGGCGAGGATCGACAGCGAAGGCACGACGATGTCGAACTTGTCGGCGCCGCCATCTTCCTTCAGCGCCAGGAACGCTTCGTTTTCCCAGGCCAGCAACACGTCACCCTGTCCGTTGTTGACGAAGGTGATGGTCGAGCCGCGCGCACCGGTGTCCAGCACTGGCACGTGCTTGAACAGGGTCTGTACGTATTCTTTGGCTTTTTCTTCGCTGCCGCCGTTGGCTTTCAGGCCGTAGGCCCAGGCGGCGAGGAAGTTCCAGCGCGCACCGCCGGAAGTTTTCGGATTCGGGGTGATCACCGAGACGTCGTTCTTGACCAGATCGCCCCAGTCCTTGATGCCTTTCGGGTTGCCTTTGCGCACCAGGAAGACGATGGTCGAGGTGTACGGGGTGCTCGCTTCCGGCAGACGCTTCTGCCAATCGGCCGGCAGGGTCTTGCCGAGTTTGGCGATTTCGTCGATGTCGCCAGCCAATGCCAGAGTCACGACGTCGGCGCGCAGACCGTCGATCACCGCGCGGCCCTGCTTGCCCGAACCACCGTGGGATTGCTGGATTTTCACGGTGTCGCCGGCGTGATCTTTCTGCCAGAACTTGATGAATTCAGCGTTGTAGTCCTGATACAGCTCGCGCGTCGGGTCATACGACACGTTGAGCAGTTCGTAATCCTTGGCAACGGCAGAACCGGCAAACACAGCACTGGCCAGCGCGGCCAAAGCGTAACGGCGAATCGACGACATGGTGAAAGCTCCTGGAATTCTTGGTGGTGGCTTTTTCTTATGTATTTCGGAAATCGTGTTGCCGGTTCAAAGATCGCAGCCTTCGACAGCTCCTACGCACAGCCCCCTGTAGGAGCTGCCGCAGGCTGCGATCTTTTAGCCCGGTTGTTTACCCGGTTGCTGCAAACGGAATTTCTCTTTGCGTTCGATCTGCACGACCTGCGCGTTGTGCACAGTGATCTCCACCGCGCCGAAACGCAGATCGCGCAAGGCGCTCTGGATTTCACGCAAGATGGTGCTTTCGTCCTGACCGTCAACGCTGCGAAGGGATGCGCTCATGGTGCTGCTCCTTTGAATGGGATATGCCTGGCAGTGGGCGGCACTGCGTTCGGCGTGGGAGCAATATAAGAGAGGCGCGGATATTCTTAAAAAGACTATTTAAGAATGTTTATATAACTAGAAAACATTATGTGGCAGGCCAAGGGTTTGCGCGTTGGTGGATCAAAGATCGTAGCCTTCGGCAGCTCCTGGACCGTTCCCTGTAAAAGCTGTCGCGGGCTGCGATCTTTTGATCGTTTAACCAATCAACGGCGCACGCGCCCAGTCAATCTCCTGCGCCAGCACCGGTCGCCCGAACCAGTAACCCTGCCCCAGATCGCATTCCTGTCCCAGCAGAAACGTCGCCTGTTCAACCTGCTCGATGCCCTCGGCATGCACCTGCATGCCCATGCTCCGGGCCAGCGCGATGATCACCCGGACAATCGCCACGTCATCCTCGTCCCATGGCAACCCGGCGACAAAGCCCTGATCGATCTTCAGTTTCTGCACCGGCAGCCGCTTGAGCCGCAGCAATGATGAATAACCCGTGCCGAAATCATCGATGGCCAGACGAATACCCAACTCGCGCAAACGGTGCATCTGTTCCAGCGCCACTTCCGGATCATCCATCACCGCGCTTTCGGTGACTTCCAGCTCCAGATACGCCGGATCCAGCCCGGTGTCGTGCAGCACCTGCGCCACCTGCTGGTACAACTCGCGCCGGGCGAACAGGCGCGACGACACGTTCACCGCGACAAATGACAGCACTACCCCGGCCTGCTGCCACTGGCACATCTGCCGGCACGCCTGCTTCATCACCCACGCGTCGATTTCGGCGATCAGTCCGGTGCGCTCGGCAATCGGGATGAATTCCGCCGGCGACACCAGACCGCGCTGCGGATGCTGCCAGCGCACCAAGGCTTCGACGCCGATCAGGCGACTGGTCTTCAGGTCATGCACCGGCTGGTAGTACACCCGCAGTTCCTGCTGCTCCAGCGCCCTGCGCAACTCGAAAGCGATTTCCACCCGTTGCTGCGCATGGGCGGTGAGTTCTTCGGTGTACAAGGCGTAGCCGTTGCGCCCGCTGCTCTTGGCTTTGAACAGCGCCGCATCGGCATTGCGCAACAGTTGCTCGGCACTCAGCGCGTCGCTGGGGAACAGGCTGATGCCAAGGCTGGCGTTGATGAACAACTCATGACCATCGATGCTGAACGACTCCTTCAGCGCATCGAGAATCCGTTGCGCCAGCGCCGCCGCCTGCACCGGCTGCGGACAACTTTCTGCCAGCACCGCGAACTCGTCGCCCCCCAGTCGCGCCAGGGTAATGCCGGGGCCAAACAGCTCTTGCAGGCGCGCCGCCACCGCCTTGAGCAAGCGATCGCCGACGTTATGGCCGAGGCTGTCGTTGATCATTTTGAAGTGATCGAGATCGAGCATCAGCAACGCACAGCCGCGTTTGTGGATCTGCGCAGAGGCCAGCGCCTGTTCGGCGCGGTCGCTGAATAGCAGGCGATTGGGCAGATCGGTCAGCGGATCGTGGTGCGCGAGGTGTTTGAGTTCATGTTCGGAATCCTTGATCGCACTGATGTCGGAGAACACCGCGACGTAATGGCTGAGCCGGCCCTGATCATCGTGAATGACCCGGATGGTCTGCCACTGTGGATAAATCTCGCCGCTTTTACGGCGGTTCCAGATCTCGCCGCTCCACTCACCTTGCGACTCGAGGGTGGCGAACATCGCCTGATAGAACCCCGGCGGATGATGGCCAGACTTGAACAGGCTCGGCTGCTGCCCGAGGACTTCTTCGCGCTGATAACCGGTGATCTCGATGAACGCACGATTGACGTGCACGATCAGTCCTTGATGGTTGGTCACCAACACGCCTTCGCGGGTGCAATCGAACACGGCCGCCGCCTGCCGCAGGCGTTCGCGATCGGCGTGGCGCTCGCGCAACCGTGCACCAATCCCGAGGAATTCACACAAACGCGCTCGCGCCAGAAAGATCAACCCGGCACTGAGCAGCGCAAACAGGTAACCGTTGATCAGTTGCCAGCGGGCACGATCGACGGAGTCATCAAAGAAATTGTTTAATAAATGATCAGTGCCCTGCAGCCAGACAGCAGCAAGCACGAGATAGAGCAGCGCTGCACGCAAAGCATCGCGATAAGTGGCAGGCATTCGACTGTCCATGTCCCTACAAAAAGGTTGGAATTATAGGTCAAGAAACATCCAGCGACGCTTATCTGAAAGGGCGACTGGTTTTATCTGTGTGCTTAGTGATAATGCAACGGCTGTTTTTATCTTTATCGAGGGCCCTATAGCCTATGTGGTACGAAGGTTTTCTTGGCTTGTCGGCCTGGTCTCTGGTCGCAGTCACCCTGCTGATGACCCACGTGACAATTGTCGCCGTCACGGTCTATCTGCACCGCTACTCGGCCCATCGCTCGCTTGAGTTGAATGCCGGCCTGAAGCACTTTTTCCGTTTCTGGCTGTGGCTGACCACGGCGCAGAACACCCGCGAATGGACCGCCATCCACCGTAAACACCACGCCAAGTGCGAAACCGAAGACGACCCGCACAGCCCGGTCATCAAAGGTCTTTCCACCGTGCTGCGTACCGGCGCCGAGCTGTATCGTGCCGAAGCGCAGAACCCGGAAACCCTGCGCATCTACGGCAAGAACTGCCCGGAAGACTGGATCGAACGCAACGTCTACAGCCGCTACCCGCTGTTGGGCGTGGCGATCATGGGCGTTATCGACCTGCTGCTTTTCGGCACCATCGGCATCACCATCTGGGCGATCCAGATGATGTGGATCCCGGTGTGGGCCGCTGGTGTGATCAACGGTCTGGGCCATGCGGTCGGCTATCGCAACTTCGAATGCCGCGATGCGGCGACTAATCTGGTGCCTTGGGGCATCCTGATCGGCGGTGAAGAGCTGCACAACAACCATCACACCTACCCTAACTCGGCCAAGCTGTCGGTGAAAAAGTGGGAATTCGACCTCGGCTGGGCATGGATCAAAGTTTTCTGTTTCCTGCGTCTGGCCAAGGTCCAGCGTGTCGCGCCGATCGCTCACCGTGTCGAAGGCAAGGGCAATCTGGACATGGACACCGCCATGGCCATCCTCAACAACCGCTTCCAGATCATGGCCCAGTACCGCAAATTGGTGATCGGTCCGCTGGTCAAGCAAGAACTGGCCAAGGTCGATCATTCGGTGCGTCACCAGTTCCACCGCGCCAAACGTCTGCTTTCGCGGGAAACCAGCCTGCTGGAAGATCGTCATCACTTGCGCATCCAGACCATGCTTGAGCACAGCCAGGCGCTGAAGGTAATTTACGAAAAACGCCTCGCCCTGCAGCAGATCTGGGTCAAGACCAGCGCAAATGGCCACGACATGCTCGCCGCGATCAAAGAGTGGATTCACGAGGCAGAAGCCAGCGGCATCCAGTCGCTGCGCGAATTCGCTGATCAGTTGAAAACCTACTCGCTGCGGCCTGCCGCCGTCTGATTGTGGCGAGGGCGCTGCTCTCGCTCCTCTGCGCAACAGTCGCAAAAAATGACAACGCGTTTTGGCAGCCAAAACGCGTCGTCATTAACCGCCCAGCGGAACCCCACCATCGGTGGGAACTTCGCCAAAAATCGCCTATCTCAAAGACACTTCGCCATCCCGGCGGGCTGTATTGTGGCCGTTGTCGAATTGCGGCACGTCCTTTGAGATCTGTGTCGATGGTCAACAACAATCAAAAAGACTCATCCTTTCCGCAGTGGCCCGAGGCCGCGCAAACCCTCATGGCGTTGATGCACGCCCAAGGCGAAGTCGCCCGTCTGAGCGAACGCGAACAGCTGTTCAGCTCCTTGCTGGTCAGCGTCAACGCCGTGCTCTGGGCTTTCAACTGGGAAACCCGGCAGGTGCTGTACGTCAGCCCCGCCTATGAACGGATTTTCGGCCGCTCCGCCGGCCTGCTGCTTGCCGACTACAACCAGTGGCGCGACAGCATCTATCCCGACGACCTCGACTACGCCGAACGCAGCCTCGCTGAAGTCCTGCACAAGGGCGCGGTGGAAGATCGCGAATACCGGATTATCGCCGCCGACGGCCAGGTGCGCTGGCTCAGCGATAAATGCTTCATCAACCGTCAGGATGAACCCGGACAGCCAGTGATCATCGTCGGCATCGCCGAAGACATCACCGACAAGAAGCAGATGGAAACCGAGCTGCATCGTCTGGCGACCACCGACGTGCTGACGCAAAGCAGCAATCGCAGACACTTCTTCGAGTGCGCCCATCGCGAGTTTGAAGAGGCGCGGGTGCAGGGCGCGCACATGGCCTTTCTGCTGCTGGATATCGATGATTTCAAAATGATCAACGATACCTACGGCCATCAAGAAGGCGACAACGTGCTGCAGCGGATTGCCGAGTGCGGACGCGGGTCGTTACGCCGGGGCGATCTGTTCGGGCGGATTGGCGGCGAAGAGTTTGCAGCGGTGTTTCCGGGCTGCGCGCCGGACATGGCCATGCAAGTGGCTGAACGGCTGCAGCAGGAGATTCAACGGTTGAGTTTCAGCCATGATGGCCAGACATTCGGTATCACCGTCAGCCAGGGTTTGACCGGCCTTACCGAGGCGGACGAAAGCCTCGACAGCCTGTTCGCCCGCGCGGATGCAGCGATGTATGAGGCGAAACGGCAGGGCAAGAACCGCATCATTTCTGCCTGAACCGCATCTCAACTACACCGGGATCCATTGTAGGAGTGAGCCTGCTCGCGATAGCGGAGTGTCAAAAAAACTATTGGTGTCTGACACTCCGCTATCGCGAGCAGGCTCACTCCTACAGGTGTTTGCGTAAGTCGGATTACTTGCGCATCCGCATCAATTCCGGCAAGCCGATCTTGAGCAACCGCGCCGTGCGGCTCTTCGCCAGTTCCTCAACGCCCTCATGCTCGGTCAAACGGGCCATTTGCGCGGCCATGTTCATCACCAGTGCCTCACGGGAATACACACCGCCACCGAGCTGATACACCGACGCAATCAGCTCCCGCAGCTCCAGCGGCAAGCGCCAGCGCGTACGCAGAGCCGAACCGTAAGCCGCACCAAACTCAGCCAACGCCTCGCCGACTTCCTCCCACTCATCCAGCTCTCCGCCGGCCTGTTTCCACTCCTGCAGACAACGCAACAACGCCAGATCACCGAGGCGATGGAGCATGCCCGCGCAGTAACAACGCTCCTGATCCAGATCGAGCAAACGCGCCAACGTGCGCGCGTATTCAGCGGTGTGCAGCGACAGTCCCCAATAGCGCTCGGCGTAGTCCGCCAGGCACGGATCACTGAGCCTGGCGCTGCGCTTGAGCGCCAGCCCCAGAATCAGGTTCATGCTCTGCCCGGTGCCCAGGCGATGCAGCGCTTGAGCCAGTGTTTGCACCGGCGCGCCATGGTGCTGCGCCGCGCTGTTGGCCGCAGCGATCAGCACTGCGGTGATTTGTGGATCGGTCTTGATCTCATCTTCCAGCAGCTTCAGATCGAGGCCATTGGGATTAAGGCTGCGCTTCACCGCCACCTGCACATCGGTCATCAGCGGCGCACCCTCGGCCTGCTCACGGCGGCGCTCGAGAAACACCGACAGAGTCATGCCCGGTGCCAGGGCCGGCACCTCGCAGAACACCTCTTCGCCGGCATCCAGCAGCAAACCCTGCAAGCGCTCGGTCAGGTTTTCCATGTTCAGGGGTTTGGTCAGGTAGGCCGTGGGCGCCAGCGGTATGGCTTCGCGCACGCTGGCGCTGTCGTTGCGACTGCTCATGAGGATGAACGGCAACGGCGGATGGCGTTTGCGCTGGCGCACGCTGCGCAGCACGCTCAAACCGTCGATGCCCGGCAACTCCCAATCGACGATCGCCAGGTCATACGGCACTTCGCTGAGCAATGACAGGGCTTCCTGGCCATCGGCACACAGGTCCAGCCGCGCATCACAACGGACGTTGAGCAACACTTGTTTGAGCAGATCGCGGGACCACGGATCGGCCTCGGCAATCAGCACTCGGGGTACGGCGGGTAAATCAACGGCGGTCATGCGCGCGCTCCCTTGCAATGCCTGAACCTTAGCCAATGCAGGCCATTCGATACAGCGCTAATGCGTCGATGTGTTTCAACGGACGTAAAAAAACCCGCCGAAGCGGGTTTTTTGTCGATCAGATCACAGGCAGATCAGAGCTCCGAGAAGCACTCTTCGATGATCGCCAGACCTTTGTCCAGTTGCTCGTCCGGCGAAGTCAGCGGTACCAGTACGCGCAGAACGTTGCCGTAGGTGCCGCAGGACAGCAGGATCAGACCCTTGTCACGCGCCTTGGCCACAACGGCCGCTACAGCTGCAGCGTTCGGCTTGTGGCTGTCGCCGTTTTCGAACAATTCCACGGCAATCATTGCGCCCAAGGCACGGACTTCGCCGATCACCGGGTACTTGGCCTGGATAGCTTTCAGGCCAGTGACCAGACGCTCACCGACTGCCTTGCAGCGATCCAGCAGTTGTTCTTCTTCGAACACTTCCATCACGGCAAGGGCCGCGGCGCAAGCGATCGGGCTACCGGCGTAGGTTCCGCCCAGGCCGCCTGGCGCGATGGCGTCCATGTATTCGGCCTTGCCGCAGACACCGGCGAGCGGGAAGCCGCCAGCGATGGATTTGGCGAAGGTGGTCAGGTCGGCAGCAACGCCCATTTGTTCCATGGCGAAGAAGGTGCCGGTACGGCCAGCGCCAGTCTGCACTTCGTCAGCGATCAGCAGAATGCCGTGCTGGTCGCACAGGGCGCGCAAGCGCTTCATGAACTCTTTCGGCGCAACGTAGAAACCACCTTCACCCTGAACCGGCTCGATGATGATTGCGGCGATGTCTTTCGGCTCGGCGTCGTTCTTGAAGATGCGCTCGATGGAAGCGATCGAGTCGTCGATGCTCACACCGTGCAGCTCGTTCGGGTACAGCGCGCGGAAGATGCCGCCTGGCATCAGGCCCATGCCGGCCGAGTAAGGCACGACTTTACCGGTCAGGCCCAGGGTCATCATGGTGCGGCCGTGGTAAGCGCCGGTGAAGGCGATCACGCCGGCACGGCCAGTGGCGGCACGAGCGATTTTCACGGCGTTTTCCACGGCTTCGGAACCGGTGGTCACCAGCAGGGTTTTCTTGGCGAAATCACCTGGCACCTTAGCGTTGATTTTTTCGCACAGCTCAACGTACGGCTCGTAAGCCAGTACCTGGAAGCAGGTGTGCGTCAGCTTGTTCAGCTGTTCGGTCACGGCGGCGATGATTTTCGGGTGCACGTGGCCGGTGTTCAGTACCGCGATACCGCCGGCGAAGTCGATGAACTCACGACCTTCAACGTCAGTCACGGTCGCGTTTTTTGCCGATTCAGCGAAGATCGGGTGAATCTGGCCAACACCACGTGGAACAGCTGCGGTACGGCGGGCCATCAGTTCAGCGTTAGTCTTGCTCATTACAGTCCTCATTCGCCGCTCATCGGGCGGCGTGGTTCAAGGATTAAGCGGAAGAAATCGGCGGTGGCAGCATGCGATGATCGACTGCCACGGCGTTCCTGGCCGCAGAGAAAATTCCGGTTTGAAACGACGCAAAGGGACAGCGCTCTCGTGCCCTTTGCGTTTGCAGCGATCCCTTCCCGGCTTAGATGCCCAGGCAGAGGTATTTGATTTCCAGGTAATCTTCGATGCCGTACTTGGAGCCTTCACGGCCCAGGCCCGAAGCCTTGATGCCGCCAAACGGCGCGACTTCGTTGGAGATCAGCCCGGTGTTGACGCCGACCATGCCGTATTCCAGCGCTTCAGCGACACGGAACACACGACCCAGGTCGCGAGCATAGAAGTACGAAGCCAGACCGAACTCGGTGTCGTTGGACATCGCGATCACTTCGGCTTCGTCTTTGAAACGGAACAGCGGCGCCAGCGGACCGAAGGTTTCTTCCTTGGCCACGGCTGCGTTTTTCGGCACGTTGGTCAGGATGGTCGGTTCGAAGAAGTTGCCTTCCATCGCCTTGCCGCCTGCCAGCACGGTGGCGCCTTTGGCTACGGCGTCAGCGATGTGCTCTTGCACCTTGGCCACGGCTTTCTCGTCGATCAGCGGGCCAGTGGTGGTGCCGTCTTCCAGACCGTTGCCGATCTTCAGTTTGGCCACGGCCACTTTCAGCTTCTCGGCGAACGCGTCGTATACCGAATCCTGAATGTACAGACGGTTGGCACAGACGCAGGTCTGGCCGTTGTTGCGGTACTTGGAAATGATCGCGCCTTCGACGGCCTTATCCAGGTCCGCGTCGTCGAACACGATGAACGGCGCGTTGCCGCCCAGTTCCAGCGAGACTTTCTTGATGTCCTTGGCGCATTCGGCCATCAATTGGCGACCGATTTCGGTCGAGCCGGTGAAGGACAGCTTGCGCACAATCGGGTTGCTGGTCAGTTCGCTGCCGATATCACCAGCGCTGCCGGAGACCACGCTGAACACGCCCGCGGGAATGCCCGCGCGCTGAGCCAGTTCGGCCAGGGCGAAAGCGGAGAATGGGGTTTGCGACGCAGGCTTGAGCACCATGGTGCAACCGGCAGCCAGTGCTGGACCGGCCTTGCGGGTAATCATCGCCGCCGGGAAGTTCCACGGAGTGATCGCGGCGGTCACGCCGATTGGCTGCTTGATCACGATCAGGCGCTTGTCCGGCTGGTGACCCGGAATCACGTCACCGTAAATGCGCTTGGCTTCTTCAGCGAACCACTCGATGAACGAAGCGGCGTAAACGATTTCGCCCTTGGCTTCGGCCAGCGGCTTGCCCTGCTCAAGGGTCATCAGGCGTGCGAGGTCGTCCTGGTTCTCGATCATCAGTTCGAACCAGCGACGCAGCTTGCCGGCACGCTCTTTGGCGGTCAGGGCACGCCAGGCCGGCAGGGCCTTGTCAGCGGCTTCGATGGCACGACGGGTTTCGGCAGCGCCCATTTTTGGCACGGTACCGAGAATTTCCCCGGTGGCCGGGTTGTTGACCTTGATCGTCTGACCGTTGTCCGCATCGACCCAAGCGCCATCAATGAAGGCTTGCTGGCGGAACAACAGGGTGTCTTTAAGCTGCATGTCGGCTTTCCTTAACAGCACCGCGGCCTGCGCGGAGCAAATTATGATTGTAGAAAGGCGCCTCGCAAGGCTGCCGTCAGGGAAATCAGTGACCGGGGGTGGCGCATCAACCGTGCACGATTCGAAACACCGGCGCTTCAACGCCCGGTCAACGAGCGTTTGAAATCTCAAACGGATCGTAGGATCAAAGGGGGTAAAGGACAATAGGTCGTTCGAAAAAAAGAACAAAAACGCCGTGTTTGTGGAATTTTTCAGATCAACGAGCCAAAAGCCTCAGCCGCAACAAAACCATAGAACAGTCCCGCGAAAGCGCCAAGCGAGGGTTTTGCAGGACGTTACAGCTTTATGGAATGCAGCGATTTGCGCCGACACGTGCACTGACAATACCTACCAAATCCCGGCATGGACGCCCCGAGTCGACCTAGGTATGATGTCGCCCGCTGCACCAGTAGCTCAGCTGGATAGAGTACTGCCCTCCGAAGGCAGGGGTCGTGGGTTCGAATCCCGCCTGGTGCACCATTGATTCAAACAAGAAAGCCCCGGACTGTGATGGTCCGGGGCTTTTTTGTGGCCGATGCGAAGGCATGTGAACGACGTTACTCCGTCGTCCAGTCAAACTCGTCGTAATCCCCGTCGTCCTCTTCCTCCTCAACCTCTTCTTCAAAAACATCGTCTTCAGCAACGACATCCTCTTCCGACTGGTTAAGCAGAAATTCCTTACGCGCTTCAGTAATCGCGCGCCGCATCTCTTCGCCCTTGTCCGGACAGTTGAGCAGTTGGGCGATGCGGTCAATTTTTGCTGCCACGTTGTCCTCCAGCGTATTGGCAATAGCCCGATAGTGCGCGTTTTTGCGGGGCAATGCCAAATGGCTGGGGGATCAGGCGGTCATTTTTTCTGCAACTGTTGGAGTCGGGCGTCGAGATCGGCGTTCGGGTAGCGTTTGTGCAGGTTGTTGAACAGAGCATCGGCGGCTTGCGATTGGCCGGATTCGCGCAGGCGCAGGACTTCGCGAAGTTGCACGTCGAGGCCATTGGCCGGGACTGCGCTGCGTTTACTCAGTTTGGCTTGGTCGGCGCTGATAGCTTCGTTTTGCGTCGGTGCGGCCATTTCCGCCATTGGCGCGGGTGCGGCCATGCCCCCTGCGGGCGCTGACGATGCTTCGGGGGCTTGTTTACGCATCAGCGGTGCGGTGGGTTTGGCAGCCGGGGCGAAGTCGAATTGCCCTTGCGGTTCGGGCGCGCGTTGTACCAGCGACACCATCAGAGCGACGCCCACGAGGCTGGCGAACGCAACTTGCCAGCGCGGTTTACGGCAAGCGTCGAGCCAGCGTTGCCACAGGCCTGGCTTCGGCGCCGGGGTTTCGCGGCGGGCAGCCTCAAGAATGAACGCATCAAGGTGCGCTGGCGGCTCTGCGTTGTGCTGTTCGCGCACATGTTTAATAACTGGATCTTCGCGTGTCTGGCGGGCGTCAGTCATGTCAGTACCTCCTCGGCCAGCAGCCGACGCAGTTTTTGCTGGGCGTAGCGCAAGCGGCTTTTCACGGTTTCCAGCGGTGTTTCGGTGAGGCTGGCGATTTGTGCCAGGTCGAGGTCGCCGTGGGCGCGCAGCAGGAACACTTCGCGTTGGTCGGCGGGCAGGGTTTGCAGGGCGCTTTCCAGGCGCTGGCTGTCGCGACTGAGGCTGAGCAGTTGTTCGGGATCATTTGCCTCATCGCTGACCGCGTGATTGTGCTCGTCGTAGCTGTCGTGCAGCGGTTGCCGGGCGCCGTGTTTGCGCCAGTGGTCGATCAGGCGATTGCGGGCAATCTGGAACAGCCACGTGCGAAAAGTCGCCCGACCTTGCGGCTGACTGGTGCTGCGGATCAGACTCAGCCAGGTTTCCTGAAACACCTCGTCGGCCAGTTCCGGTTTGCCGCTCAATCCCAGTAAAAATCGGTACAAGCCTTGGCGATGGCGGGCGTACAAGACCTCGAACGCGGCGCCGTCGCCCTCGCGATAACGCGCCAGCAGCGATTCATCGCTGCTGGCGGGTGAGCTGTCTGCCGAGGCAAACAGTTGGCTGATAAAGCCTTTCAAACGGCTCACTTATTCAATCCGTCGTTCAGTGGGCTGTACATTCGCTGCCGTTGAAGTGCGCAAGCTCCGCGTCAGCTCAACCAGTTGCACGAACTCGTTGCGCAGACCGAAGCGATCATCGCCACGAGCGCCACGGGCCAATGCTTCGGTGTCTTTCAGGCTGAAGTCGCCGGTGTAGCGACCGTCCTTGAGTTGCTGGGAAAATGCGGCCACAGCGGCGGCAAAACGCAGATCCTCGCTGGCGGTAGCCACCTGATTGGCGATGGGTCGCTCGATCAGCAGACTTTTCCCACCCTCGGGACGTTGATAACGCACACGCAGCATCGCCAATTCCCCGCTCTTCGCGGAAACAACCGGCTCCGACTTACCGTAACGCAGCGGCTCCAGCCAGCCCTGCTCACCCGCCGGGACAATTTCGTAAAGCGCGGTCACCGTGTGTCCTGCGCCGATTTCACCGGCATCGACTTTGTCATTGCTGAAATCCTCACGCTTCAACGCACGATTTTCGTAGCCGAGCAGGCGATATTCGCTGACCTGCGCCGGGTTGAACTCCACCTGCAGTTTGACGTTTTGCGCCACCACGGCGAGGGTCGAACTCAACTGGTCCACCAGGACTTTGCGCGCCTCACGCAGGTTGTCGATGTAGGCGTAGTTACCGTCGCCGGCATCGGCCAGTTGTTCCATCAAGTGTTCATTGTAGTTATCCACACCAAAACCCAGGGTCGTCAGCGAAATCCCGGTTTTGCGTTTATCCACAGCCATTTGTTTGAGGCTGTCGAAGTCGCTGACGCCGACATTGAAGTCACCGTCGGTGGCCAGCAGGATGCGGTTGATGCCTTTGGGGATGAACGCCTGTTGCGCCATTTGATAAGCCAGTTCGATCCCCGAAGCGCCAGCGGTCGAGCCACCCGCGGTCAATTGCTCGATGGCTGTACGAATCTTCGCTTTCTCGCGTCCGGAAGTCGGCTCAAGTACCACTCTCGATTCACCGGCATACACCACCAGTGAAACGCGATCCTGATCGCGCAACTGATCAACCAGCAGTTTCAGCGTGCTTTTGACCATCGGCAGGCCTTCGCGGCGATCCATCGAGCCGGACACGTCGACCAGAAATACCAGATTGGCCGGCGCCAACTCGGCAACGGCACGGTCGGAGGCCTTGATGCCGATGCGCAGCAGGCGGGTGTGCGGGTTCCACGGTGACGCCGCCAATTCTGTGGTCACGCCGAACGGCGAGCCATCGCTGGGCAACGCGTAGTCGTAGGAAAAGTAATTGACCATTTCCTCCAGTCGCACTGCGCCTTCTGGTGGCAGCCGTCCTTGGTTGAGCAAACGGCGGACATTGGCGTAGGCACCCGTATCGACGTCAGCGCTGAAGGTTGAAACCGGGGTTTCGGCGACACTGTGGATCGGGTTGTCGGCCAGCGCCTGATACTGCTCGCGCGGCTCGTCACGATAGCCCTGTGGATAACTGTCCGCGCTGGGCATCGCTGCGAAACTGGCAATTGGCGCTGGACGGGCCATGCGCTTGGCCACCGCCCCACCCGCCATGGTGGCTTCCTGCTGAACCAGCACCTCAGCCTGCGCCGGCGCTGGCACAGCAGCAGAATCGGGTGTGGACGAAGCACCGCAACCGGCAAGCGCCAGCAGCACAGCAACCGCGACAGGACGCAAAAGAGCATGAGACATGGGGGCTGACCTCGGGATGAAATTGAGCATTCATCCCCTGAGACGGGCAGCCCTTTCAGTTCGGGTTAAACGCCGCTAAAAATAGTTTCAGCGGTGATAACGCCGCACCGCACTGCTGTTACGCAGCACATGGCCTTTGATTTTTTCCATCAGCTCGGCGCGGGTCAAACCGGCGGGCAAGGCGTCCGGCGCCAGATCCAGTGCGTAGATCTGAATGATGTAGTGGTGCGCACTGTCGCCCACTGGCGGGCACGGCCCCATGTAATGGGTATTGCCCTTGCTGTTGGTACCGCCGACGCCTTCGAACGCGGATTTGGCCCCGACACCAGCGGCAATCTGATGCGTGGTGGCTTTGATGCCGTAATGAATCCAGTGATCGACGCCCAGGCCTTTCTGGCCGTCCGGGTCGTGCATGACAATCGCGTAGCTCTGGGTGCCCGCCGGTCCCGCGTTCCAGCTCAGCGCCGGCGACTGGTTCTTGCCACCGCAACCGGGCGCATCACTGGCCGCGGCGGAGGTGAACAGACGGTTATCGGAAACACCCGGGATGCTCAGGGTGAAACGCTCCTGGGCCTGCGCCGGAAACTGCACGCAAAGGGTGACGGCGAGGGCCGCCAGCCAGGGGTTGAGAGAGGTCAATCGGGTCATTCCGGGAGCACCTTGTGCAGTGAGGCCGTCGTCGGCCTGCAAACTATAGCGGTACCGTTCGTGCCGTGGCAGTAGCAAATGGCTGAACCTCGCACTCCTGCGCAAACTCACAAGAGAAATGCCCGCGAGGAAGCCGCTCATGCCCCTGCACTGTGTCGCCCGTATTGCCGATGTGCCTGAAGACCGTGGCCTGCAAGTTGAAATCGGCGAGTGCAAGATTGTGCTGCTGCGCACGAATGGCCAATTACGCGCCTTTCAGGGCGAATGCCCGCATGCCGGCGCCCCGTTGGCTGACGGTGCGTTGTGTCACGGTCGCCTGATTTGTCCGTGGCACAAGGCGGCGTATCGCGCTGAGGATGGCGCGTTGTGCGAGCCTCCGGCGCTCGACAGTCTCAAGCGCTACCCGCTGGAGATTCGCGGCGACGAGGTTTGGGTTGATGATCAACCACTGACAGATCCACATACGCCTCCGGCCGATGATTCGCGCACATTCGTGATCGTCGGTGCCGGAGCGGCAGGTACGGCGTGCGCGGCGGCGTTACGGGAAAAGGGTTTTGGTGGTCGGATCGTGATGATTGATCGTGAGTCGGATGCCGGCTACGACCGCACTGTGCTGAGCAAATTTGTTCTCGCCGGGGAAATGCCGGCGGCAGAAACCCCGGCGCTGCGCGATGAAGCTTTCTATAACGAGCAGCGTATCGAACGCCTGCACGGCGAAATCACCGCACTGGATGCCCAGGCCAAAACCCTGCAGCTCAACGACGGCCAGACCCTGAACTATGACGCCGCCGTACTGGCCACCGGTGGCCAGCCCAACCCGCTGAAGTTGCCCGGTGCTGAACTGCCCCAAGTGTTCGTCCTGCGCTCAAAAGCCCAGGCCGAACAGATCATGAACACAGCAACACCGGATCAACGCGCCGTCATCATCGGCGACAGCTTCATCGCCCTCGAATGCGCCTCGGCCCTGCGTCAGCACGGCCTCGACGTCACAGTACTCGCGCGCCACGCCATACCTTTCGCCGCGCAATTCGGCGAGGCCGTGGGCCAGGCGATCCGGGCGCTGCACGAACAGCACGGGGTGAAATTCATCACCGAGCACGAAGCGACAGAGATCATCGGCGACGGCAAAGTCGAAGCCGTGCTGCTGGACAATGGCCTGCGGCTTTCTGCCGATCTGGTGCTGGCAGGGATCGGCGTACATCCGGCCACCGAGGCGTTCGCGTCACTGCCGAAAGAAAAAGATCAGTCACTGCGCGTAGATGACGGCATGCGCATTACCGAAGGACTGTGGGCGATCGGCGACATCGCTACTTTCCCGCTGCACGGCCAGCCGCAACGCATCGAACACTGGCGCCTGGCCCAGCAACACGCACGCATCGCCGCTGCCAATATGCTCGGTGGCGATGAGCATTACCTCGACGTGCCGTTTTTCTGGACCTGGCATTTCGGCAGGAATTACGACTACCTCGGCCACGCCGAACACTGGGATGAAGTGGAGTTTCTAGGCGAGCCCGAGCAACCGCCATTCATTGGGCTGTTCGGCAGAAGCGGTGTGCTGGTCGCTGCAGTCGCCTGCGAGAAAGAACGTGCGATGGCGCTGTTGGCCGAAAGGATGAAGCAGCCGCTGCCGATGGAAGAAGCGTGGACATTGATCCAGATCTGACCACGCTCCCGCAGGGTTTTCGCCATCAGGAAAGACGATTCAGGGGCTCGCGATTATCGTCATCCTCAGCATGCAGAAAGATCACCCGCGGGTGCTCCAGCGGTGCCAGCGGCGGTGGCAGCTCCTGCGGCTGGACCGGCCAGAAATGCGTCACCACATGGCTGATGTCGCCGTCCTGATCGTTGTGAATGGTCATCACCCCCGGCGTGCGCAGTTTCTGAAAGCGCTCATCGCAAAGCTTGAAGCTCTTGCTCAGCCCCGCATCGTCGATCACCGGCGATGGCAGCCGACGCTGGGCGAAGCTGCGGCTTTTGCGCTGCTGATAACGCGCCCAACCGATCAGAATTACCGCATTGACCAAAGCCACCCACAGATAGATCTCTAAGGTGCCCAGCGCGTCGAACGCCGATTTATCGATCAGCGGCCCGCCCGCATGCGTTTCGATCAGCGGCCACAAGCCACGGATCAGCAGAAACAGCAGGCCAACCCAGGCCAGCACGGTGAGGATCACATCGATCACGACCAGAAAGGGCCGCTGGCGAGTCCGGATGATTTTCATTTGATGACTTCCTCTTCATCGTCGCCGATCGGTTTGATACCCCGGTCGGGACTGACCCAACGCGCTCGCTTCTGATGTTGACCGAACAACACCTTGGGGAAACTGACCAACGTGGTCAGCAGGCTGATAAACCAGAACACCAACGGATACCAGACCACCCAGAACATTGTCCGGCCCAGCCCCGGCTCGTAGCGCCGATCGATGACGATGCTGACCGCGAACTGCACCAGGCAGACAAACGCCAGCAACAACCCGGTAAACGCCGGCGGCATCAGGTGATGCACCGCAATGGCTTCCGGCATGACCACGAACTTGCCGACGCCCCAGAAGATCACCGACAACAGGAAGGTAAATGCCCAACCGGTCGACAGGCAGTATTCGAACAGCAGCGGCCACAGGTAGCGGTGGCGGTATTGCCAGATGCCACGAATGTTCTTGAACAGCACTTCGGCGCCGCCCTGGGCCCAGCGCAGACGCTGCTTCCACAGGCCGCCGAGGGTTTCTGGCATGAGGATCCAGCACAGCGCGCGCGGCTCGTAGAAGATGCTCCAGTGATCCAGTTGCAGCTTCCAGCTGATGTCGATGTCTTCGGTGATCATGTCCGGGCTCCAGTAACCGACGCGGTTCAGCGCGGTACGGCGGAACGCGACGATCACGCCGGACACAGTAAAGATCCGCCCGAACACCCGTTGCGTACGCTTAATGAGCCCGATGATCGACGAGAACTCACCGACCTGCACCCGCCCGACCAACGTTGAGCGCGTACGGATCCGTGGGTTACCGGTCACCGCACCGAGACGTGCGTTATCCAGCATCGGTGCAACCAGATAGGCTGCGGTGTTCGGCGCCAGCAGCGCGTCGCCGTCGATGCACACCAGATACTCACTGCGCGCAGCAATCGCGCCCATGCGCAGAGCGACAGCCTTGCCCTGATTTTCCGCCAGATGCAGCACGCGCAGACGCGGGTCTTCCTTGGCCAGCGCATCCAGCACCTCGGCGGTGTTGTCCTTGGAGCCGTCGTTGATCGCGATGACTTCGATGTTCGGGTAGTGCTGGGCCAGCGCCGCGTGGATGGTGTCGGCGGCGTTGTCGCCTTCGTTGTAGCAAGGGATCAGGATCGAGATCAGCGGCTCACCCGCCAGTGGCGGTGGCAAGGTGTCGTCCTTCCATGGCCAGTGGCGCTCCCAGTGCAGCCAGAAGTACAGACCACCGGCAATCCACAACCCGGACATGAACAGCGGGTAGAAGAACACGAAGTCCATCAGGAACTGCCCGGTCACCAGGAAGATCAGCCCCAGCGGAACGCCGAGGACGATCGCCAGAACAAGCAGGGCTAACAGTCTATCCAGCATGTTATGGATTCCATTTGTTGGAGAGCGCAGGCCTTACGGTTTTCAGGTCCGGCAGGTTGTCGAGGAAGTTGTCCGGGTAGTAGCCGAAACTGGTCGCGCCCTGGCGCTTGAGACGGCGCATCCAGTCGGCCAGATGCGCACCGTCGATGTCGGCCTGATCCTTTTTCGTCCAGTCCCGCGCCTGCAATTCGAACACCGTGCGCTCCAGCGCGCCGGGGCGCTTCTTGACCGTGGCCACCAGCGCTTCCAGCCACGGGCCGGACTCTGCCTGGGTCTGTTTTTCCATCAGCGGCATGGCCATCGGCGCCGTCCAGTCGTAGGTCACGAGGAAGTCGTCGAGGTTCTGTGCGTACCACTCTTCGCTGTGTGGATTGAGCATCGGCTCGGCGAAAATATTGCGTGCGGTCTGCACCTGCGGGCCACGGATGGCGCGGACTTTGGCGGTCAGCTCGTTGGTGAAATCGATGAGGTATTTGCTCTTGAAGCGTGTCCAGCGCTGCATCGCGGCCGGGTCATCGCGCAGCGCGGCAATCGAACCCGGCAAACCGTGGGTGACGTAGGCTTTCAAGGCCTCGGGGCTGGCGTCTTCGAAGTCCGAGAGCAGCGCATCGTCGTGATAGAGGATGCCGTCGACCGAGGTCAGGCGCGCCACGTCCTCGTAGATTTCACCGATGATCCGCCGTACTTCCGGATCAAACGGCGACAGGCGTTCGTATTGATCAGGATCGACTGCGGTGGTGCCGGTTTTCGGGTCCCAGCGGGTCACACGCGGCAACTTCGAATCAAGGCCGAAGCTCAGCACCGGCATCCACGCAAACACCTTCACATGCGCGCGGGTGCGCAGTTGCCAGGCAACCCGATCGAAGATGTCGGCGCGCACCGGCAAGTGGCGGTTGGGAAAGTACAGCGAATGCACCAGACCATCGCCCTTTGGATCGGCGAAGGCTTGCAGGAACACAGTGTTGGCGCCCATGTCCGCCATGCGCTGCACCAGTTTGCCGAGGTTGATGTCCTGCTGCGCCGGATCCGGGTCGTAAACGTTGTCCAGATCGACATGCACCACGCGCATGGGCAGATCCGACTGCACGTCGACGATGCTGTTGGCGAAGTGCTCGCCGTCAGGGTCGGAGGCGACAAGGAACCGCGGACTGCTCATCAGGTTGTCGAGGGTGTCGAGACCGTCGTCCAGGGTCAGGGCCATTTCGTAGCCCTCCTCACCGACCACGGTCAGCGAGGTGCCATCCGCCGCGCCATACGGCCAGACCCAGACCCGTGGTTTCTTGCCGGTGACCTTGCGGATTTTCTCCGAGATGTTGTTCACGTCGGTGCGAATCCGGGCCTGGAATTCGGCCTCGGACTCATAGCGCCTGGTCAGCGGATCGTAGCGCCGGGTCGCAGCGGCAGGCTGCAGGTTGCCTTGCGGGTTGGCCAGGATGCCTTTGTGGTTGGCGTCGGTGTGTGCGGCGATTTCCACCAGGCCCGATTGCGAGATCTCGCGCACCTGATCCCAGGTCAGGAAGTCGGAGCGCGCACGCGGGGTGCCGGCGAAATCCACCGGTTGATTGAGCGGCGTGTCGACCCAGCTGCCAACCGGCGCCAGCAAGGCATGCCAGTTGTAGGCGCGCAGCACCGGCAACACGCGGGTGTAAAAGCTTGAATAACCGTCGTCGAAGCTGAGCAGGATCGCTTTCGCCGGCAGCTCCGGGCCGCCCTTGCGCGCCGCCATGATCTGGTCGACCGTCACCGGTTTGTAGCCGTTCTCGCGCAACCAGGCAAGCTGCTCGATCAGGCGCTCGGTGCGCACCGCCACCACGGCCTGATCGGGGTCGCGATCTTCAACATCGTGATAGGCGATGCCGAGCACGTGATTTTTCGGCCACGGTTTTTCACTGGCCGCCAGTGGGCGCTCGGACGGTGGCGCGAAGGCCGGAGCTTGCTGGGCACAGGCGCTGACCAGCAGCGCTCCCAGCAGAAGGATGAAACGCGAAATCAAAGGCATCTTCAAACTCTTCTAGAAGCGGAAAGTGAGGTCGACGAGCAGACGCAGATCGGTCTCCCGATCACCGTCGTAAGGCCGGTTGATCACACTGAACAAACCGCCGACCTCGAACACGTCGTTCCAGGCATAACGCTGGCCGTAACCGAGCAAGGCCATGCCGCCGGTGCCGTGATCACGCTGGCTGTACGTTCCCGCGCCGGCCTGGAACTGCTGGCTCCAGGCCGTTTCGTAGCGGTGGTAGAGCACGTGATTGACGTTGACCAGCGGCATCACGCTGAAGTCGGATTTGGGGTTGAAGTACGGCACGTCATCAGACTTGGAGTTGTGGCTGGTGCCGACTTCCAGTCCCGCATCGACCTGCACGTTCGGTGCGCTGTAGACGCCCTCGCGACCAGTGAGCAAGGCTTCGACACGGTTGTTGCCGTCGCTGAAGTGCGACGGGCTGACCGACAGACGCCACTCACGGCTCTCATTGGCGCGCCAACGGATAAAACCGCTGCCGCCATTGGCCTTGATGTCACTGTTGAGCGCGCGCAATGGCGTCTCGGCCGAGAGGTATTCGAGGCTGCCGCCGTACTGCCAGTGGTCATTGATGTCACGGGCGATCGCCAGCCGCGCGCCTTGTTTGTCGCCGAAACCGTAATCGTGATTGGAGACTTCCGCTTCAAGGGTCATGTCGCGGGTGCGCCGTTCCAGGCCGACGCGCTGGAAGCGGTGGTGGCCGGTGCCTTCGGCGAAATCGCCGGTGGCGTAACCGGCCCCGGCGAACACGCGCCAGTCTTCGTCGATGGGCGGGCTGTACAGGGTGGTCTGGATGCCAAAATCGCGGCTGCCGCTGACGGCACCGGCATCGCCGCTGCCGCCGCCATTGGCCTTGCCGCCGTAGGCTTCGACGCGCAGCTCGGACATGTCATGCACTTCGCGTTCACGGGCCAGACGCTGCACCTGGCGGTTATCCGGATAACGCGCGACAACATCATCGGTCAGCGCATCCATTTGCCGCCATTCCTGCAATTCCATCGCGGTGCGGGCCTGGCCGATTTCCAGGCCCATGTTGCGCGGCACCATGCTCTCGGTTTCCTTGAGCTGCATTTCTGCGCGGCGCGGCCAGCTGCGGGCCAGGTATAAATCGGCCTGAGCCAGACGTAAACCGACGTTGCCCGGCGCCTGATCGACCAGCGTCTGCAAGCGCTCCTCGCCGTGGGGCAGATCGGAACCGTAGGTGCCGGCCTGTGCCGCGAGTTGCTGGGCGTCCATCCATTCATCGTTAGGGTTGCCGATAGGCAATCCTTTGAGTTCGACGCGCGGACGCTGCGACCTGGCCAGATCTTCGGCGACTTTGCGTGCCTCATCGGCGCGGTCGCTTTCCAGCAGCGAGTAATACAGCGCGGTGGTGTCTTCGAGACGATCGCCAGAATCAGCGTCTGGCGCCGACAGCACTTGGCGATACAGGTCCGTGGCGGTTTCCGGCTGACGCTGATCCAGATACGACGCTGCCACCCAGCGCAGGGCGTAAGTCGGAATCTTCACGCCTTCGGCTTGCAGTTTCTGGTATTCAGAGATGACGTCAGCGGTGCGCGCGCGGGCTTTTAGTGCGCCCATGCGGTCGATGCGCCAACGGGTGACGTCGTCCCTGGCACCGGCGTCCGGCGTCCAGGTGGCGAGCAGTTTGTCGTAATCGGCCAGCGCGCGATCGGCGATGACGTAGCGTTCTTTTTCGCTGCGGGTGGCGAGTTCGGCGAGGCGCACGCGCTCGGCAGCCAGATCGCCTTCGAGACGGCGCAGGGTCACCGGGTCGATCAATCCCGGACGCTGCCTGGCCAGACGCAGCGCCGGTTCCGGCAGACGTGCCTGTTGCAGAGCAGCCACGTACTCGCGAGCGACCTCCGGTTTGCTGCCGGCGCGTTTGAAGGCTTGATCGTATTCGAACAGCGCGTCGTACTGCTTGCCCGCGCGCGTCAATGCATAGCCCAGTGCGAGACGGCGCGACGGATCATCGGGTTTGGCTGCGACCAGTGCTTTGGCGCGAGTCACGGCTTCGTCCGGTTTGCCGGCGTCCGCCTGAGTCAACGCCAGCCCCAGTTGCAGGTCGGCGTTATCCGGCTCCAGCGCCAGGGCTTTGTTGTAGACCTGCGTGGCTTGATCCCAACGTTTGAGGTTGCGGTAGGCGCGAGCGGCGGCGGTCAGCGCCTGCACCGGCAGGACGCGGTTGCGGCCCTGGGTTTCATAGACCTGCGCCACTTCGGCATCGAGGCCGGCCCAACTGGCGATTTGCAGGTGATCGCTGATCTGCCCGGTCGTCGACTGGCCGGGTGGCACCTGACGCAATACCGTCAGCGCCGACGTGGTTTGCCCGGCACGGGCGTCGCGCACCATCTGATCGTAGGGTGTGTCGGCAAACGCCAGTGCCGGCCAGAGCAATTGGCTGCACAGCGCGACTCGAAACAAAGGGCGTAAACCACGATGCAATACAGGAACATCAATACGCGGCATTCGTCAGCATCCTTACATGGCCAGCCGGGTCGCAATGCCCTCCTTGCCCTTTCGTAACGGTGGCCGCCAATGCACATTCAACGGCCAAGCTTAGTCAGGCAGTCTTGCACGCAAGCGTAGACCAATCTTCGGAACACAATAATTGTTCAGAATCGTCGTGGCGGCTGTGCCGGAACAGCGCAAACCCGAACGCCAGACAGCAAAACGCCCGGCGTCTGTGCAATACAGAGGCCGGGCGTTGCTATTAAGAGCGCAGGATTACTGCACTTGCGTGACGCCGGCGAACTTGCTCATCAGGAAGCCGACGAACTGCTCGACGGTCATTTTCTGGCCGTTGAATTCGACCTGATTGGCGGCGTAATGCAGCTTGGTCACCACGTTGGTGCCGTCGACGACTGCCAACTGCGAACCGACGGCCATGCCGGCGAACATGTCGGCCGCCTCTTTGGACTGATCGACGATGGCTTTGGCGTCCGTCTGGCTATCCAACTGCGCCTGCACGCTGAGCAGATCGATCAGCATCGGCTTGGACACCTTGATGTTCAGGTCAAGCAGGGCGATCAGCTGTTTGCCCAGTTGATCCGGTGGCAGATCCATCGATTGCGGCTTGGTCAGGTCGATCACCAGATTGGCCTTGCTCTCACCGTTGGCGGTGTTGAACGAGAGGTTTTCCAGCGCGATCTGTGGACCGGCCGCCAGCAGCTTCTGCAGATCGGCTTTGACCTGGGCGTTTTCAGCTTCGGTCAGATTCAGCTCCGGCGCTGGCAGGCCTTGTGCTGCCGCCTCGGCGGCGGCTTTTTCGTAAGGCTGCAGTTTGGTCTGGTAGATCTGCATCAGCGACATCGTCGACGGAATATCGAGGTTTTTCAGGCTCATGGCCATGTTCGCCGAGCCGATTTTCTTGTCGTTGAGGCTGACTTCACCAATCTTGTAGTCCGCACGACCGGAGGCATTGCTGCCGTTTTCTTCGGTGAGGTTCTTCATTTCGAAGTTCTTCACACCGAGTACCGATTGTTTGGTGCCGAAGGTGGTTTTGCTGTTGGACAGCTCCAGGGTGTTCTCGCCGGTGTAGTAGCCGTAGCTGCTCTTGGCGAGGTTGCTGGCCAGGGTCAGGCCGTTGAGTTCGACCTGCACCGGTGCCTGGTCTTCGGCGACAGTGACCAGTTTCAGGTTGTCCATGTAGCCGTCCGCCTTGACCTTCTGCGCTTTGGCGTTGGCAGAGATGTTCATGGTCAGGCCGGAGAACTTCAGGCTCGACTGCTCATCCAGTGCGGTTTCGAACGGCAGCAAGTCGAGGGTGCTGGTGGTGGATTCGTCATAGCCGAGGCTGGTCACGCCTTTGAGCGGCGCGGCGCCCTTGGTCGCGGCGAACCACTTCTCGGTGGCCGGACTCTTTTCCAGCTCGAAGTTGCTGGTAGCCATCACCGGCAGCCACTTCAGCGAAACCAGACGCGAGAACGGCAGCGGGCCATGTTCGATGTGGTCGACGAACAGCAGTTCGACCGGAGCATCACCGAACATCTCGCCTTCACCTTTGAGGCGGTAGTGCGCGGTGCTGGTGAAGGTGTGGCGTTCCAGCGACACCAGTTCCAGCGACGCGGTGCCGTTGGAGCCGGCCATGGCGGTTTGCAGCTCCTGGTTGGCATTGCTGACGGCGTTGTTGAGCACGCCTTCAATCTTGGTCCCGGTGTACCAGGCCCCGCCCGCGCTGATCGCGCCGATGGCAACAACAATTCCGAGGAGCACGCCTGCTGATTTATTCATGAATGACCTGATCGATTTCCGTGGCTGTGAGTGGGGTCGTCTTCCCTGAACCCGTGACCGGGTCGCGGCTCGACTCTGCTGAATTCAGCGGTGGAGATTAGCACCGGGCGCGGGAGCTGGCCCAATGTTTAAAGGTTAAAGAGTGTCTATGGGGAGAGTGGACAGTCGGCAGGCAATGAGAGTTTCGGTGTTTTTCAGTCCGCCTTCGCGAGCAGGCTCACTCCTACAGGGGAACGCGTTCCAAATGTAGGAGCGAGCCTGCTCGCGAAGGGGCCGGTTGATTCAGCAGAAAATCAGGAATACTGAACCTCGATCTCATCCAGTTGATGATCAAAGCTTTTCAGCCGTGCAGTCCAGGTGTACACCAGCACTTCAAAATCCCGATCGATCACCGCCCCGCCCGGCCCGTCGGCGCGCGGGTCGCAGAAATCCAGTTGATAACGCTCGCGGGCCATGGCCGTGGCGACATCGGATAATTCCCGGGCATTGTTGAGCCAGTGCCAGCCCTCGCCATCAATCTGCTTGTCGAGTTCCAGGCACTGCTTTTTCAGCGCTTCGAGGCTTTTTTCCAGTGGCGTGCCGGTGAGTTCGCCCATGACTTCGGCGAAGGTGCGCCCGGGCTGCCAGTAACTGCCCCAGAAATACCGGTCGAACACAGTTTCGACCCGGCGCAGGGCGACTTTGGTGTCCCAGATCAGCACCAGGGTCCTGCCCTGTTCGAGTTGCCTTTTTTTGACGCGCTGCACCTGAACCGACGCCCACGCCACGACGACGATTGCCATGACCGCGATCAGCGCGACGGCGCTGTCGAGGAAAACCATGGCCTTGTCGATCTGGTGGGCCAGCATGATGCCGTAGAAATAGGTGGCCGAGAGCAGCACCAGCGCTGCGAGGGCGCACCAGAAGCCGAGAGCGTAAGGGTTTTTCATTATTGGTTTCCCCTAGACCAGCGCTAGCAATGTGCGCTGAAGAGGCGCTTTGCACGGGGCACCCCTTCAACACTTCAAAGCATAGCAACGGCCTCAGGGTTTGCCGGGGCTTGGAGCGTGCGTTCGTCCGCTTTCCCAACCGCCACCCAAGGCGAGGAACAAATCGATCTGGCTCATGGCGACCTGGGTATTGGCGGCGGCCAGTTGCGCGGTGACATCGGTGTAGGTGCGGGTCGCTTGCAGGTCGGCGAGAAACGACTCGCGGCCGGCCTGGAAGAAGCGGTGAGTCTGGTCTGCGGCGAGTTTTGCCGATTGCTCGGCATCGGCCAGTGCGTCGCGCCGTTGCAGCAATGCGCTGTACTGGGCCAGACCGGTCTGGGTTTCGCGAATGGCGTTGAGCACCACGCCATCGAAATGCGCCAGTGCGCCTTGGGTTGCGGCTTCTGCCTCGCGGATGCGCGCACGAGCGCCGTTGGTCGGCACCTTCCAGCTCAGCGACGGGCCAAAGCCCCAGCGGTTGGTCGACGGATCACCCAAATCATCAATGAGACCAACAGTGCCGATGGTCGCGCCGAAACTGATGTCCGGATACAACTCGCCCGTGGCGACGCCGATCCCGGCGGTCGCAGCGGCCAGACGCCGTTCGGCCTGGCGAATGTCCGGGCGACGTTTGAGCAGCGCAGCGCCATCGCCGACCGGCACCAATTGGGCGATTTTCGGCAACTCGGCGCAGGTCGCGGTGCCGTCGGGCAACTGATCAACCGGTTTCGCCAGCAACATCGACAAACGGAACAGCCCGGCCTGACGCGCGGCTTCATAGCGCGGCAAGTCGGCGCGCAGAGATTTGAATTGGGTTTGCGAACGGGTGACCTGGGTTTCGTCACCGCGACCGGCGTCGCGCAGACGCTGGATCAGCGTAGTACTTTGCGATTGCAGATCGAGGGAATGCTCGGCGATTTCCCGTTCTTCGTTGGCCGCGCAGACCTGGGTGTAGGCACGGACGACGTCCGCCACCAAGGTGATCCGCGCCGTGTCTGCCGCGGCCTGGGTCGCGTCGGCATTGGCTTTTGCGCCTTCGATACCGCGCTGCAAGGTGCCCCACAGATCGAACTGATAAGAAGCGCTGATGCCGATGTCGCCGACGTTATCCACCGGGACTTTTTCCGGCAGCAAGAATGCCTGACCAGACTCTTGCAAACGCTGCGCGCCCATTTTCACGCCAGCGCTCCAGCCGCCCGCCGCTTCAGCCTCATCGACCTGAGCACGCGCCCGTTGCAGGTTCGCCGCCGCGACGCGCAAATCGGTGTTGGAGGCCATGGCCTGCTGCACCAGTTGATCCAGCCGCGCATCCTTATAAAGACGCCACCAGTCCGCCGGCACCGGCGCGGATACGACGGGTTTGCCGGCCACCGCCAGTTCGCCCTGAAAATCCTTGCGCTGCACCGCCGCATCCTCCGGCACGTGATAATCCGGCCCGACCATCTGACAGGCCGAGAGCATCACGCCCAACCCGGCGATCATCAGCGCCCGCTTCATTGCGCGGGCTCCGGCTTGCGGTCGTCGGTAGGCTGATCGTCGATGATCGAAACAGTAGCGGTACGCCCGGCGATCATGCGGAAATCTTCCGGCACATCGTCAAAGGCAATCCGCACCGGAATCCGCTGCGCCAGCCGCACCCAGCTGAACGCCGGGTTGACGTTGGGCAGCAGATTGCTGCCGCTGGTGCGGTCACGGTCTTCGATACCGGCGACGATGCTTTCGACATGCCCGCGCAGCCTGGCGCGGTCACCGATCACACGGATGTCCACCGACTGGCCGACATGAATGCCGTCGAGTTTGGTTTCTTCGAAATAGCCGTCGATGTGGAATGAATTGCTGTCGACCACCGATAACACCGGGCGCCCGGCGGTGACGAATTCCTGTGGACGCGGCGCGCGGTCGTTGACGTAACCGTCCACCGGACTGCGGATCACTGAGCGATCAAGGTTGAGCTGCGCGCTGTCCACCGCGACCAGCGCTTCGGCCAGCGCCGATTGCGCTCGGGCGACCTTCGACTGGCTTTCTTCCAGCTGTTCGGCCGGCACGAGGTTGCCGAGGCCACGGTTACGCTTGGCTTCACGCTGGGCCTGGGCGAGGGTTTCTTCGCGATCGGCGACAGCCGCTTTGGCTTGACGCAGGGCCAGTTTGAAACGGTCCTGGTCGATGCTGAACAGCACCTGGCCGCGCTTGATCAACTGGTTGTCTTTTACTTCAACCTGTTGAATCAAACCGGACACGTCCGGGGCGATCTGGATGATGTCGGCGCGAATGTGGCCGTCGCGGGTCCATGGCGCGAACATGTAATACATCACCATGCGCCAGACGAGGACAACGGCAAAAGTCACGATCAGCAGGGTCAGTACCACGCGACCGATGGTCAAAAACGGTTTTTTCATGTCATCAGGTATCGACTGAGTGAGTCCACGCCGTACAGCAGTACCGCGTAGAGGGCCACGTTGAACAATGCCCGGTGCCAGACCAGACGGTAAAAGTGCAGGCGCTGAAGCACGCCATGCACCAACAGAAACAGCGCATAAGTGATGCCCATCAGCACCAGCAGGGTCGGCAGGAAGATGCCGCTGATGTCCAGATCACCGATCATAGGGGCGCTCCTTCGGGCAGCGGTTCTTCGGGCTCGGCGCTGGAGACGAATTCGACACCGGGCAACAGCGCCAGACGCAAACCGCTCAACGCGTGCAACAGGTTCAGACGGGTTTCATCGTCGCCCTGGCCATTGAGCACACGGCGCGCGCGGTCCATGGTCATCAGCAACGCTGCCGGCGCCGGCAGGCGTTCGCCGGCCTTGAGGCAGGCGCGGAAATACTCGCCGACTTCACTGACCACTTGCTGCAACAAAGCGTTCGACGCGCCGGTCACCCGTGGGGTATAGGCGAGCAAGTCGAGCAGGTTGAGGCCAACGCGCACTTCGCGCATGGCGATGCCGGTGTCCTGCCCCGTCAGGGCCAGACGCGGCAGGTGCTGCATCAGCCGATCGAGCAACTGCACCCCCAATTGCCGGTGCTCGGCGAGGTTGGCCGGCTCGGTCATGTGGACGATGTCTTTCCAGCTGAAACGGGTCAGGCGCTTGGCCGCCAGTTCGGCGCCAAACGGGCGCGCCACCAGCGTCCAGATAAAGGCGAACAACAGGCCGATCGGCCCCGCCAGGTTCGAATTCACGAAGGCGAAAAAATCTGCGTCGTACGCCCCCTGAATGCTGATGAACGACGAGGTGTTGACCAGCGTCAGCAGCATGCCGAGATAGAACCGCGGCTGCACCGTCAGGGTCCCGACGCAAATAAACGGGATGGAGAACGCCAGCACCAGCATCGGGAAATCATGCAGGTTGGGCAGAATCAAAAACAGATAAAGGCTGGCGAACAGCACCGACATGCCGGTCCAGAAAAAGAACCGGTAGATCTGCGGCGCCGGGTCGTCCATTGACGCAAAGAAGCTGCACGCCACCGCCGCCAGAATGACCGCGCTGCCGCCGTCCGGCCAGCCGAGCAGAATCCACAGCACCGAGGCGACAATGATCGCCAGAATCGTCGAGACCACCGAATACAGCATCAGCCCGCGATCGATAAACGGTGTCAGGCGACCGAGGCGCCAGTGACGGTAAACCGCGCGCCAGCTGTCCTGGCGCTCGCACAGAATCGCGTCCTGCAGACTGCGGCAGTCCTGCCACAGATCGATGAATTCACCGAGGCGATAAATCGCGTTGGAGAACAGCAATTGCCTGCGATCCTCCAGCGCCTCGACGCTCGGTTGCAGGGCTTGGAGCTGATCTTTCAGCGCTTGCCAGCGCTCGAGATCGGCGTCTTGGTGACTGAGCCATTCGCGCGTTGCAACGAGCAGCGGTGCGAATTTTTCCACCAGTTCCGGCGTGCGCCGCTCAAGGGCGTAGAGCGAATCTTCCAGCGCATCGATCACTGGCAACAAGTGAATCATCCGTCCGCGCAGTTCCTTGGTGTTGCGCACGGTTTGCGGCCGCGCGCCTTCGTGGGGCAACTGGCCGATCATCAGCTCAAGGCTGTTGAAATTGGCAACCATGGCCATGCGCAGCGCGGTGACTTCTTCGGGCTGCACGTCGCGGCTGAGGAACTTCAGGCTGTACGTCGTGGCGTCGGCGAACCACTTGCTAACGGCGTCGTTGAACACCGGTGCGAGACGGCGCGGCCAGAACATTGCACCGACCACGGCGGCGACGGCGATGCCGAGGAAAATTTCTTCCGTGCGCGCTTCCGCCACGTCCCACACCGCCAGCGGGTTATCCACCGTCGGCAAGGCAATCAGCGGCAAGGTGTAACCGGCGAGCATCAACGCATAGCTGTTGGCCGTGCGCAGGTGCAACGACATGAACAGCAGAATCCCTGTCCACAGAGCAATCACCACCACCAGCACATACGGGCTCTGCACGAACATCGGCACAAACAGCACCGCTGCCGCCGCCCCGAGAAACGTCCCGACTGCCCGGTACAATGCCTTGGAGCTGGTCGGCCCGAGAAACGGGCTGGAGACGATATACACCGTGGCCATCGCCCAGTAAGGACGCGGCATTTGCATGAGCAAGGCGATGTACAGCGCGGTCATCGACGCTGCAAACGTACGGATCCCGTAGAACCAGTCACGGGCGGGCGGAATGCCGGAGAAAAAACCGTTCAAGAATTGATCACCACAGGCGGATGGGCCGCCTCAAAAGCTCTGAGTACCCGAAGCGTAGCTTCCAGATCGCTTTGATCGATGCCTTCGAGCACCTCGTGACGCAGGCGCACCAGTTCGATCTCGACCGCTTGCACCAGTTCGCGACCGGTGTCGGTCAGGCTCAGACATTTCGCGCGGCGATCCTGAGCATCTTCGGTACGGCAGACGTAGCCGGAATGGCACAACTGATCGAGCAGACGCACCAGCGACGGACTCTCCATCCCGGCGGCCTGCGCCACCTGCACCTGGCGCACGCCCTCGCCCAAGCGGCCGATCATCAATAGCGGCACGGCGCAGGCTTCGGAAATTCCATAGTTGACCAGCGTGGTCTGGCAGATCTTCCGCCAATGCCTGGCGGCCACCACCATGGCACTGCTGATGTTCATCTGGAGAGCGTCGAGATCGTTCGGCACGAGAAAATGCACACTGTTAGTTTGCTAACTATCAATATCGCATTGGAGGGGAATTTCAGTCAAGTTTTGAAACAAATCTTCCCAAAGTGAGAACATTTAGAGTTCGTCGATCTCGTGAGGAAGGCCAACCTCCTCACGGCGTGAGTGAACGACGGAAGCCAGTTCGAGATCATCCAGCGTGTTCAGTAGATCCTCATACAACGGTGCGGATATCAAATAAGCCACCGTTTGATCCTGATTCTGCAAAGCAATCGGCCCGAATCGGCTGCTTTGGATGATTGCCTCAAGTTTGTCTGCTAATTGCGCAACATTGATTGTTTCTACAGGCAAAAACGGGGGCATCGCTTCGCGCTCCTGGTTCTCAGAACCGGAACGCTACTCCGATGTGGGCTGAAATCAGTCAGGCAATCTGTAATAAGTTTTTGCGCCAGCCCTACGCATCCCGTCCCTTGCGCAACATCACATTCAACTGATCCACCACCTCCGCCCAATCGGCGTCATCCAGAATCTCGTCACGCAAAAACTCCGCTTGGCTCTTCGACCAGAAAAACGCGTCAGCCAAATGCAGCTCTGGTTTGAGCGGGGAATGGGTGGCGATGAATTTGTCGATGTTGACCGGATCGTCGGGAAGGCCGAGTTGTTTGAACAGCGATGGCAGGCTATGCGTTGGGTTTTCCATTGCTCAACTCCTTCAAAAATGGGGTGTTTGGAAGATTATTCGCGAGCAGGCTCACTCCCGCAGGTGAAACGCAATCCCCTTGTAGGAGTGAGCCTGCTCGCGATGACGCCTGCAAGACCACCACAAAACCTAATCACTCAACTCCCGCACCTCGGCATGCGGCACCATTTTCAGAAACTCGGGCATGCTCATGTGCAGCAGATAGTTGTGGTTGCCCGCCTCCAGGTAAATATCCTTCTGCCGCGTCAGCAGCGGATCGATGACCATGTCCAGACCATAGGAATCGCCCAGCGGCGGCACCGCGCCGCGTTCGCAGTCGTCGAAGATGCGCGCCAGGTTGCTTTCGCGGGTCAGTTGCCATTCGCCGCGGGTGCGTACCTTGCTCAGGTCCAGGTGACGGCTGGCCGGCAATACGGCCATCAGGTAGTGCCCGTGGTGGTCGTCGAGGATGATGGATTTGGCCACCCGCTCAGCCGGCACCCCGGCGACCCGCGCGGTTTCGAGGCTGCTGGAGGAGTGTCGGTGGGCGACGATGTCGTACTCGCAGTGCGCCCGGTTCAGGCTGCTCTGCACCTTTTTAGCCATACGCATGATGCACCTCGGTGTTGCGCTGAACGGTGATTGCCGTGTCGTTGAGTCTAGTTCGGCGAACTGCTGGCGAAGGTAAATCCGCTCACTGGACACATGCGCACATTGATCAAAATTCAGCCAGCGCCACCCTCAACTAGACTGTAAGAACCAGACATGACGCTCGCGGAGGGTCACGTGAACAGCCGATGTTGTACGTTTGCCTTGCTCCTGCTGATCAGCGGCTCAGCCCTCGCTGCCGACAACCCGCCACCGGCCATGAACCCCGCCGGTTTGTGGTTGATTACGTTGGGAATCGTATTTTTGATCGCTGAAGCCGCGCTGCCCAACTACGGGGTGATCGGTTTGGGCGGAATCATCATGTTCGTCATTGGCGCGTTGATCCTGAGCGACGCCGAATTGCCGGTACCGATGATGATTGGCCTGGGTCTGATCAGCGCCCTGTTGTTGATCGCACTGCTGATTCGTGCCCTGAAGACCCGACCACGCCACGCCGTCAGTGGCGACGCCGGCCTGCTCGGCAGCGTGACCGCGATCACCACGGTGCAACCGGGCGATGCGCGCAATGGCTGGATTCAACTGCAAGGCGAGCGCTGGCAAGTGCTCAGCGCGACACCGCTGCACACCGGGCAATCGGTGCGCGTGGTGGGTCGCAAGGGATTGTTGCTGCAAGTGGCCGCGACTGACGCGGCGCCACTCGGAGAGTGATCATGGGTCTGCAAATCGGTTTTGTTGCGCTGCTGTTACTGGTCATTGCCCTCGCCGGCTCGACGTTTCGCATCCTGCGCGAGTACGAGCGCGGCGTGGTGTTTCAGCTCGGCCGCTTCTGGCAAGTCAAAGGTCCCGGGCTGATTCTGCTGATCCCGGTGGTTCAGCAAATGGTCCGGGTCGACCTGCGCACGGTGGTGCTCGACGTGCCGCCGCAGGACGTGATCACCCGCGACAACGTGTCGGTGAAGGTCAACGCCGTGCTGTATTTCCGCGTGCTTGATCCGCAGAAGGCGATTATTCAGGTCGAGGATTTTCTCTCGGCCACCAGTCAGTTGGCGCAAACCACCTTGCGCGCGGTGCTCGGCAAACACGAACTGGATGAGCTGCTGGCCGAACGCGAACAGTTGAACATCGACATTCAGCAGGTACTCGACGCGCAGACCGATGCCTGGGGTATCAAAGTCGCCAACGTTGAGATCAAGCATGTCGACCTCAATGAGTCGATGGTCCGCGCCATCGCCAAACAGGCCGAAGCCGAGCGCGAACGGCGAGCCAAGGTGATCCACGCCGAAGGCGAATTGCAGGCCTCGGAAAAACTCATGCAAGCGGCGGAAATGCTCGGTCGCCAGCCCGGCGCCATGCAGTTGCGCTATATGCAGACCTTGAGTTCGATTGCCGGGGACAAGAGCTCGACGATTGTCTTTCCGTTGCCGATTGAATTGCTCAAGGGCATGGCAGATTTGTCAGGTAAATCCTGAGGCAAAAGCTCGCAGTCGGCCGCTCCGTCTAAAGAGGGGCGGCTTTAGTCGAGTGGTGGTTGGGGGACGAACAGGCGTGCCTTGGCGCCGCCGGCATGGATTTCGGCGCCGGGCTTCCAGGTGGCGGGCAAGGGTGAGAATTCTTCCGCAGCGCCGAAGGTCCCGACCAGCCAGACCCGTCCATGCCCCGGCAATTGCGCGAGGCTGTCCAGATAGACCTCGCGGCTCACAAGAGTGCCGAAGCCGTACTCATTCGGTTGTGTCGACCGGCCGTCCGCTGTCGGCGGGGTATAGAGGCGCACCTGCGCACCGCTGCGGTCGTAATAGACGTAACTCAAGTACCAGAGCATGTCGCTGGTGACGATACGATCGCCCGGCAGAAAGTGCTGATTGACGTAATTCACCACGCGGTCGAACTGATCGTCGCTGTTGACGGTGGCATTGTTGTTCACGCCGACCAGTTCCACGCCGATCAGTGAGACCAAGACGGCCAGGGCGAGCAACCGTGCGTGGCTGTACAAACGGTCAATGGCCAACGCCGCCAGCATCGGCAGCCCCAAAGCGTACGCGGTCAAATAGCGCTCGATAAAGACCGGCGTGATGAACGACACCGCAAATACCAGCAGCAGCGGCAGCCCGGTGTACAGCGCCAACAGAATGCTGCCGCGCGACACGCTGCGATCGCGCATCACCGCGACAGCCGCCAGTGCCAGCAATGCCAGGGGCAACGCTGCGAACGTCAGCAGCGGTAACGTCTCGCCATCGTCCTGAATCAACCACAACCAGATCATCGACGGCAGCGAACTCAAGGTGACGGCCGGCTCCCAGCCGACATCGCCGCCGGCCCTGAGCTGTTCCATGTGCTGCATCAAGTCGAGCAGATTGGGCAGCCAGGGCAGGTACAGCACGACGATGGCCAGGTTCGCCAGCCACCAGTTCCAGCGCTGGATATGGCGGAATCGATAACCGCGCTGTACGCGGATCGCGATCAGGTAGAGCCAATGACTCAACGCCGCGAGCACGGCAAAGTAGTGGGTGTAGAAGGCCGCGCTCATCAACAACGCGTAAATCACCAGATAGCGGTTTCGCTGGGGGCGCCTGATCCAGTAGACCAGCGCCAGACTTGCGGCGAGCAACAGTCCCCCGAGCAGCGCGTACATGCGCACTTCCTGGCTGTAGCGCACCGCTGTCGGCAGCAGCGCCAGCAACAGACCGGCGATGAAGGCAGCACGGCGCGTGGCCAGGCGATCCACCAGCCAGACGCCCAACCCGACCGACGCGATGCCGGCCAGCGCACTCAGGCAGCGGATCGCGAAGATGCCGTCACCAAACAGCTCGATCCAGCCATGCAGCAGCATGAAGTACAGCGGCGGATGCACATCGAAGGCCGCGTGCTTCCAGATTTCGCTCAACGGATAGCGCGCCAACAGCAGACTGGACCCTTCATCGCCCCAGATCGCCGCCGCCGTCAGGTCATAAAAACGTACGAACGCCGCCAGCGCGAGGATCGGCCACAGCCAATGATGTTTTACCCAGCGCACCCAGCGCAGGCTGCCGAACCAGGAGCCGGGTGCGGCAAAGGGATCTTGCGTGTCGCCCATTGGCGTGACTCTGTTAACCGCCATTGCTTCCTCTTGCCGCGCCGCTGCGCCACGAGAGTATGACGCGCCAACCTGCTCATCACTTTAGGTCAGCCACAGCAGAACCGTCGACGCCGGCTGGTGCTTTCGCGACACCCGGCAACCCGGCGACCCGGTGCTCGTCTGGATACACCGATTCCCATCCCCCACCCAAGGCCTTGTACAACCCGACCATCGCCAGCGAAACCCCGGTCGAACTCTCCACCCACTGTTCCTGCGTCGCCAGCAGCGCGCCTTGCACAGTGAGGACGTTGACGAAATCCACCACACCTTCGACGTATTGCTGTTGCGCGGTGCGCAGGGCGATCTGGTTCTGGCGTACGGCTTCGGCGAGGCTGTCGCGGCGGCGCTGACTGGCGTTGTAGGCGGTCAACTGATCGTCGATTTCATGCCAGGCACGCAGCACGGTTTGCTGGTAAGCGACGGCGGCCTCTTGTTGTTGCGCTTCGCGCAGTTGCAGCATGCCCCTCAGACGTCCACCGTCGAACAGCGGCAGGCTGAATTGCGGGCCGATGCCAAAGGCACGCGAGCCCCAGGATCCGAAATCGCTGAGTTGCATGGCTTGTGAGCCGAGGTTGCCGGACAGGGTGATGCGTGGATAGAAATCGCCCTTGGCTACGCCAATATTGGCGGTGGCCGCGTGCAGGCGCGCTTCGGCCTGGCGGATGTCCGGGCGGCGTTCGGCCAGTTGCGACGGCAAGCCGATGGCCACTTGCAGCGGCGACTGCGGTACGGCGGCGTCTGTGGATAACTCTTTTGCGAGAGCCTGTGGCGGTTCGCCCATCAGCAGGCTGATGGCGTTGATCAGTTGCGATTGGCGTTGTTCCAGCGCAGGCAGGCGCGATTCGATGGCAGCGACTTGCGCGGCAGCTTCGGCGACGTCGAGATCAGTGGCTACGCCGTCGGCCAGACGCAGTTGCGAGAGTTTCAGGCTGTGCCGCGCGACGTCGAGGTTCTGCTCGGTGACAGCGCGGGTGTTCTGCACGCCGCGCAGTTGAATGTAGTCTTGCGCCGTGTCGGCGAGCACGGCCAGCAGCACCCCGCGACGGTCGTTTTCGGCAACTTCGAGGTTGGCATCGGCCGCTTCGGTTTCGCGGCGCACGCGGCCCCAGACATCCAGTTCCCATGCGGCGGAGAACCCCGCATCCCACAGGTTGAATGCGGAATCGCCGTTATGCCCGGACGGATCGTTCAGACCTTCGCCGCTGTTGCGTTTGCGCGCATAACTGCCGGTGGCGGCGGTGTTCGGATAACGCTCAGCGGTGATCACCTGGCGCGCGGCGCGGCTTTGCTGCAGGCGGCTGCTGGCCAGTTGCAGGTCGAGGTTGCTGCGCACGGCACGCTGGGTCAGCGCGGAGAGTTGCGGGTCGTGGAAAACTTCCCACCAGCGTTCGTTCAGGGGATCGCTGACGGCTTGGCTGGGGGCGGCTTTGGCCGGTTTGGCCCAGTCGGCAATTTGTGTCGCTTCGGGCTTCTGGAAGTCAGGGCCGACGGTACAGGCGGTGAGACTCACTGCGAGCAAGGCACTCAAGGTAATTTGCTGCCACTGGCCTCTTCGCGAGCAGGCTCGCTCCCACAGGGGTTCTGTGGTGTTGCCGAGATCCAATGTGGGAGCGAGCTTGCTCGCGAAGGCGTCAGCCAATTCAACGTCCATCATCGCTGACTCACCTCACGCACTGACTTCGCCGACGTGTGCGTATCAATACTCGCCTCCACCGACATCCCCACCCGCAGCCGTTCGGCCAACGGCTGACCCGGCTCGAGCATGATCTTCACCGGAATACGCTGCACCACTTTGGTGAAATTGCCGGTGGCGTTATCCGGTTTCACCGCCGCAAAGGTCACGCCGGTCGCCGGCGCAATGCTCTCGACCCGTCCGCTCAACGCTTCGCCACCCAGGCTGTCGACGCGCACCTGCACTTCCTGCCCCGGCTGCACGTCCGTCAGTTGCGTCTCCTGAAAATTCGCCACGACATACGCCTGCTGCAACGGCACCACCGCCAGCAGCTTGCTGCCCGGGGTCACGTAAGCGCCGACGCGCACGGCCCGTTCGCCGATCATGCCGTCCTGCGGTGCGGTGATACGCGTGTAAGAGAGTTCGAAACTGGCGATTTCCAGCGCCGCTTGCGCGTGCTTCAAGCTGCCTTCGGCTGCATCACGCTGAGCCGTGAGGATTTCCACCTGTTTGCGCTCGGCAGCCAGTTTGGCCGTGGCGGTGTCGAGGCGAGCCGTGGCCTGATCGATACGGGTGCGCGCCTGTTGCGCATTTTGCACGGTGCCGGCGCCCACGCCCGCCAAGTGGTTGTAGCGATTCAATTCCTGCTGGGCGAACGCCATTTCAGCCTTGGCCGACACCACCGAGGCCTGCGCCTGGGCAATCACCGAAGCCTGACGCTCCAGCGTCGCTTTGGCGTTTTGCAATTGCGCCCGCGCCACCAGGGTTTGCGCGTCCGCCGCTTCGGCAGCGGCGCGCAAATCGCGGTCATCGATCAACGCCAGCAACTGTCCGGCTTTTACCCGCTGGTTATCTTCCACCAGCACTTCCTTGATGAAACCGGCCACGCGCGGCACCACCAGGGTGTAGTCAGCGGAGACAAACGCATCGTTAGTGGTTTGCCGGGTACGTTTGCCAAATACATCAGGCATCACCCAATACACCAGCACACCAACGGCCAACGCGGCCGCCACGGCCACCGCGAGTTTTTGCTTTGCTTGAGTCGTCATAAAAACCTTCCGTTTCAGTACAGCAATCAGGTCGGCGCGCGCGGCGGATAGATCCGCGTCGGCATCCAGAAAATCAGCAGGATCAGCACCACCGCGACACCGGCCATGCACACATAGAGATCGGAAGAGGTCAGCACCACGGCCTGCTCGTGCAGACGATGAGCCAGACCTGGATCGCTGTGATCGGCCAGCGGCGAGTTACCGAGACTGTCAACCAACATGCTCGAATGGAAATGCAGCCGTGAGGTGGTCAGCGCATCGATCGCCCCGGTGGCGAGCACGGCCGACAGGCCTTTCACCGTGTTGAACCATGCCGAAGCGAAGGGTCCGTCCTGTGGCGTGATACTGCCGGTGGACAGCATCAACAGCGGCAGCACGGCCATTGGCTGGCCGAAGATCTGCAGCCACTGCAAGACGTAGAAGTCGTCGCGGATCCATTGCGAGGTCAGCTGCGACCCGCCCAGACAAGACAATGCCAACATGCTCAGACCGATGCCGAGTACCCAGCGGCAATCGACCCAGCGCAGGTTGCACAGCGCCGCCACCAGCGGCAGCGCAATCAACTGCGGCAGCGCGGCGATCAGCATGATCGGTGCGGTCTGCACCGGACGATAACCCTGCACCTGCGCCAGATAACTCGACGGAATCAGCACCACGGCCAGCAACACCACGAGCACCCCGGCCAATGTCAGCAGGGCGAACGACAGGTTGCGGAGGCCGAGCATCTGCAATTTGAAAAACGGAATCGGTTGCGACCATTCGTTGATCAGGAACGCCACCAGCAGCAGCGAACCGGCGCCGAGCAAGCCGCAGATCAGGCTCGACTCGAACCAGTCCAGCCGATTGCCTTGCAGCAAACCGATCACCAGCATGCAGATCGCCGGAAACCCCAGCAGCAGGCCTTTCCAGTTGAACGACTTGAAGCGTTCCAGGCGCAGCGGATCCTGCGGCAAGCCATACGCCACGGCGACCATGGCGATCAGGCACGGCACGATGATCTGCCAGAATGTCCATTGCCAACCGACGTACTCGGTCCACAAACCGGCCAGCGGCGTGCCGAGACCGGGGCCGAACGTCGCCGTCAGCGCGTAACCGGCCAGGCCATAGAGCTTGATATTGGCCGGCAGAAATCGCAGGGCGGCGGTCATCAACATCGGTGGCAACGCACCGCCGGCCAAGCCTTGCAGGATGCGCATCAGCAGCAGGCTTTCGTAGTTCGGTGCAAACGGGCAGAGCACCCCGAGCATGGTGAACAGACCGATTGCATAAAGAGTGAAACGGCGCAGCGAGAAGGTCACCGAACACCACGGCGCGAACGCCATGGCTGCGACCGAGGTGGCGGTGTAACTGGCGACCAGCCAGGTGCCTTCGTCGTAACCGATGTTCAACGCGCCACGAATGTCGGCCAGGGCAACCTTGGTCACCATCTCGTTGAGGCCCGACACCAGCACCGCCAGCAACACGCCGACCAGACCGATGATGATTCGCGCCCCGAACACCGGTGGCATGACTGCCGTCGCCGGGCTGGCCGCAGCGCTGGGCGCCGCCGCCGTCAGGGATGTCATGGATACACACTCCAGGGGGACAAATACCGGAGCATCTTAGTCGGGCTTGGCAATGACGAAAATTGACTTATTGGCAGGTTATAAGTGCGCCAGACGCAACAATGGAGAACCAATGTGGGAGCGGGCTTGCTCGCGAAAGCGGTGGATCAGCCACTAATGATATTGACTGACCCACCGCTTTCGCGAGCAAGCCCGCTCCCACAGGGTTTTATGCTGTTTGGGGGATTAAGGCTGGGCCGCCAGCCAGGTTTCCTCGCAACAGGCCTTGAGGGTTTCGCGCAGCCAGCGATGCGCCGGATCCTTGTCGAAACGCGGGTGCCAGGCCTGGGTCAGCATCAGCGTCGGCAACGGGATTGGCAGGTTGAATGAGCGCAACTTCAAACCCAGTCGACGCACGCTCAGCAGCGCTTCTTTCGGCACGGGCAGGATCAGGTCGGAATCGGGCAACGCGAACATCGCCGCATGGAAACTCGGGGCGATCACCGCCACCCGGCGTTCCAGTCCCAAGGCGTTCAGCGCCGTATCAATCGGGCCGCGAGCGATGCCGCGGCGCGACATGCTGATATGGGAAAACCCTGCGTAGCGCTCGGCGGTGATTTCGCCGTCGAGCAGCGGATGATCTTCGCGCACCAGGCCGACAAAGTGAGTTGAAAACAGGTTCTGCACTTTGACTTCCGGGGTGACGGGGCGGGTGTTGCTGACACTGAGGTCGATGCGCCCCTCGCGCAGGGCTTCATCATCACCATCGCCTTCGGGAACGAAGCGGATTTCACAATGGGGTGCCTGTTGGTCGAGGGTATCGAACAGCTTGCCGCCATAAACGCCGACGAAAAAATCGTTGGCGCGGATGCTGAAGCGTCGCCGCAGCGTGGCCAACTCCACGGTGTCGGCGGAACGAAACAGCAATGCGGCCTGCTCGACCACGTCACGCACCTGCTCGCGCAGCTCCAGGGCTTTGGGCGTTGGCACCAACCCTCGGCCGGCACGCACCAGAATCGGATCGCCGATGGCTTCGCGGATCCGCGTGAGCGTGCGGCTCATGGCCGCCGGGCTGAGGTTCATCCGCCGCGCGGCGCCGACCACACTGCCTTCGTCGAGCAAAGCGTCGAGGGCGACCAGAAGGTTCATGTCCGGGAGTTGCATGCTGAGCACTCATGGCTGATCAGGATTGATCTGAGCGCAATGCTAGCAAACAACTTTCAAGTATTGTGGTGGCATGACTGACGCTATCGCGAGCAGGCTCACTCCTACAGTTGATCATCAGTGCCAGCAGATTTTGTATTCGACGCAGATCCCTTGCAGGAGTGAGCCTGCTCGCGATGAGGCCAGCCGCCACACCACAAAATTACCGCTGCATACCCCACCGTTTAACGGTCACGCGCTCAAGGGTGTCGAACACCAGGTTCTCCACCAGCAAGCCAATCAGAATCACCACCGCCAACCCGGCAAATACCTTGTCGGTGTACAGCTCATTGCGATTCTGGAAGATGTACCAACCCAACCCGCCCTTGCCACTGGTCGCACCAAACACCAGTTCCGCCGCGATCAAGGTGCGCCAGGCAAACGCCCAGCCAATCTTCAGCCCGGCCAGAATCGACGGCAACGCCGCCGGGATCAGGACGAATAGCACCAGACGCAAACCCTTCAAACCATAATTGCGCCCGGCCATGCGCAAGGTTTCCGAAACACCGAGAAACCCGGCATAAGTATTCAGCGCCAACGCCCACAACACCGAATGCACCAGCACGAAAATCAGGCTGTTCTGCCCCAGGCCAAACCACAGCAACGCCAACGGCAGCAGAGCAATCGCCGGCAACGGATTGAACATCGAGGTCATCGTGCTCAGCAGATCGCGGCCCAACTGCGTCGACACCGCCAGCGTGGTCAGGGCAAATGCCAGAACGATGCCGATCAGATAACCCTTGATCAGCACCACCAGCGAAATCCACACCTTGGCCAGCAATTCACCGCTGAGCAGACCGTCGAACAACGCATGGCTGGTCTGCAGGAAACTCGGCAGCATCAAATCGTTGTTCTGAATCCGCGCGACCACTTCCCACACGACGGCGAGCACAATCAGGATCAGGCTTTTACGCAACCAGCCCTGTTGCCACAGCCGCGTACCGAGTGACAGCTCACGCTCGACCGGCACTTCCGTTAGCGGCTCCAGCACAATTTCGAACTCTTCACGCACGGATGATGAATGGCTCATCGGGTAGTCCTCCTGGCCGCTCAATAGGCGATGCGAATGTCATTGAAGTCGTGATCACGCTCGGTTTCCGCCGGCTGACCTTCGTCGAACAGCAGCCGATGAATGCGCCGCGCCGATTCCTGAAACGCCACGCCACCCAAGCTGTGCAAGTCGTATTGATGGCTGTGCACTTCGGCGCGCACCCGCCCGGGATGCGGCGACAGCAGCAGGATGCGATTACCGACCACCAGCGCCTCTTCAATCGAGTGAGTGACGAACAACAGGGTGAAGCGCACCTCTTCCCAGAGCAGGAGCAATTCTTCCTGCATCTTGCGGCGGGTTAAGGCATCGAGCGCGGCGAACGGTTCATCCATCAAGAGGATTTTCGGCTGCATCGCCAGCGCCCGCGCGATCGCCACGCGCGCTTTCATGCCGCCGGACAAGGTGTGCGGATAGGCATCGGCGAATGCCGCCAGACCGACTTTTTCCAGATAGTGCAGCGCGCGTTCTTCAGCTTCTTTCTTCTTCAGGGTGCGCGAGGCCAGCAGCGGAAACATCACGTTCTGTTTGACGGTTTTCCACGGTGGCAGTTGATCAAATTCCTGAAACACCACAATCCGGTCCGGCCCCGGTGCGTCAACGCGCTGGCCTTGCAGGCGGATCTCGCCTTCGCACGGCTGGATGAATCCGGCGACCGCTTTGAGCAAAGTCGATTTGCCGCAACCGGACGGGCCGAGCAGCACGTAGCGATCGGCCGGATCGATTTCAAAACTGACCTGGTGGGTGGCACGCACCACACGTTGCGGCGTGCGGTATTCGAGGCTGACGTGATCGACCGCCAGCAACGCGTCGCTGCGGGCGATCGGGTTGCTGGCCGCGTGGCCTGGCAAGGGAGCGTTCATTATTTGATCAATCTCCGGCGAATCAGAAAGGCGCGTCGCCCTGAATGGTCGTGCGATACAGCTTGCGGCGCAGATGCGCCGGGCAGCCGGCGGCGAGGTGAATCAGCGAACGGTTGTCCCAGAACACCAGGTCGTGGGGCTGCCACTGATGGCGGTAGATGTTTTGCGGCAACACGCTGTGGGCGTAGAGCTCGCTCAGCAGTTGCTGGCTCTCGTCCTCCGGCAGACCAACGATACGCGTGGTGAAACCTTCGCTGACGAACAGTGCTTTGCGACCGTTTTCCGGGTGCGTACGCACCACCGGGTGCACCACTTCGGCGACTTGAGCCAGTTGCTCCGGGGTCAGGGTCGGACGCCAGTTACCTTCGAATTTGGTCTCGCTGTAGCGCGCCGTGTAGGAGTGCGCGGCCGAGCGCCCTTCGACCGCTTTGCGTAACGCTACGGGCAGGTTGTCCCAGGCTTTGTGCATGTCGGCGAACAGGGTGTCACCGCCCTCGGACGGCAGCTCCTGCGCATGGAGCATTGAGCCGAGGCTCGGCAGCTCTTTATAGGAGAGGTCGGAGTGCCAGAACTTGCCGGCGTCGCCGAGGCCGATGTTCTGGCCGTTTTCGACGATGTTGGAAACGATGAGGATTTCCGGGTGATTGGCCAGCAGGAACTGTTTGAGCACATGGATCTGCAACACGCCGAAGCGGCGGCTGAAGTCGATCTGCTGTTGCGGGGTGATCTGCTGATCGCGAAAGACCACGACGTGGTGATCGAGGTGTGCGCGATGAATGCGCGCGAAATCCTGATCATTGACCGGCCGGCTTAGGTCGAGGCCAATGATTTCGGCGCCGACGGCACCGCTGAACGGACGAATTTCGAAGGCTTGCGGCGCGGCAGTTGCGGCGCTTGGGGTGGCAGTAGCTGCGGACATCTTTCAATCTCCCACGCACGGCGCGCTCACGGGCGCACTCGTCGATCAGACACTCACGCTGGATTGCGTGTTGGTTCAGGTCGTGCGGCGCGCCGATTGGTCGGCAGGTACGCAGGGGGATGACTTTATAGCTATAAGAATCGGAAATTAAATACCGTTAATGAATAACGATATGGCGATTGGTGAGGAATGGACGAGATAGTGAGTGACGGTTTTTGTCACTTCCTGACAGGGATGTGGTGTTTCAGCTGACGCTATCGCGAGCAGGCTTACTCCTACAGGGGAGCGCATTCAATCTGGAGAAATGCGGTTACTGTAGGAGCGAGCCTGCTCGCGAAGAGGCCGGAAGCCGCGCTGCAAATCTAGCGCTCGTGCAACGCCTCGGCCCGCGCCCGAATGATCGGCTTGAGCAGATAACTCAACACCGATTTCTTGCCGGTAATGATGTCCACCGACGCGACCATCCCCGGGATGATCAGCAACGGTTTCTCATCCGTGCCCAAGTGACTGCGCTCGGTGCGCACCTTGATGATGTAATAGGTGGTTTTCTTGTCTTCGTCGGTGATGGTGTCAGCGCCGATCTGCTCGAGCTTGGCTTTGAGCCCGCCGTAGATGGTGTAGTCGTAGGCGGTGAACTTGACGATCGCTTCCTGGCCCGGATGCAGGAAGGCAATGTCCTGCGGACGGATCTTGGCTTCGACCAGCAAGGTGTCATCCAGCGGAACGATTTCAACCATGTCGCTGCCGGGCTGGATCACGCCACCGATGGTGTTGACCAGCAACTTGTTGACGATACCGCGCACGGGCGATGTCACCAGCGTGCGGCTGACGCGGTCTTCCAGCGCCTTGCCCGTCGCGCTGGCCTTGTTCAGGTCGGTGCGGGCTTCGTTGAGTTGGGTCAGCGCTTCGCTGCGGAATTTGCCGCGGGTTTCATCGATCTTGCGCTGCACTTCCTTGATCGCCGATTCGGCGCGCGGAATCGCCAGCGTGGTGGCGTCGAGCTGACCACGGGTTTCCACCTCGGCACGCTTCAGACGCAAGACCTCCACCGGGGACACAGCGCCCTGCGCCACCAGCGGCTCGGACATGTTGATTTCCTGCCGCTGCAAGCCGAGCTGCTGACGATACTGCGCTTGCTTGGAGGCGAATTCGCGCAGCTCTTGCTGACGCTGGATCAACTGCTCCTGCAAACCACCGATTTCGTCGTGCAGTTGCTGACGGCGGCTGATGTACAGCGACTCTTCGCTTTTTGCCTGACCCGGCACGGCTTTGAGCACGTCCTCGGGGAAATTCAACGGACGGTCGTCGACTTCGGCGCTGAGGCGTTCCACGCGCAGCAGCATCGACAGGCGATCGGCCTCGGTTTCGCCGACGTTGGAGGCAAACCGTGTGTCGTCGAGGCGAATCAGCGGTGCGCCGGCTTCGACAATCTGGCCTTCCTTGACGAACAGTTCGGAGATGATCCCGCCCTCGAGGTTCTGGATTTTCTGGATCTTCGACGACGGAATCGCCTTGCCGTCGCCCTTGGTCACTTCGTCGATCACGGCGAAGTTGGCCCACAGCAGCAGGAAGATAAAGAAGCCGATGATCGCCCAGATGGTCAGGCGCACGACGCGCGGGGCGTCTTCGATCAGCGCTTTGTTGACCTCCGGCAGCGGCTGGCCCTGCAACGAAGCAGAGCCCTTGAAGTAGCGACGGATCGAATCCTTGACACCCGACTTAAGCAACACTGATCTGCCCCTTCTTCAACGCTTCCATCACGGCGGCTTTCGGGCCATCGGCGAGAATCTGCCCACGGTCGACCACCAGCAGGCGATCCACCAGCGACAGCAGCGACGCCCGGTGCGTCACCAGCACCACGGTCTTGTTTTCAATCACCGCTGCGAGACGTTGCTTGAGGCGTTCTTCACCGGTGTTGTCCATGGCGCTGGTCGGCTCGTCCATCAACAGGATCGGCGGATTGAGCAACAACGCCCGGGCCAGGGCGACGTTCTGCCGTTGGCCACCGGAAAGGTTCTGCCCGCGTTCGCCGACCTGCAGCTCATAACCTTGCGGGTGCAGACGGGCGAATTCGTGGACACCGGCCAGTTCGGCCGCCTGCAGGACAAGCTCGTCTTCGACATAACGCGCGCCGGAGACGAGGTTGTCACGCAGGGTGCCGGCCAGCAGTTGAATGTCTTGCGGCACGTAGCCGATGTTGTAGCGCAGTTCACTGACGTCGATCTGGCGGATATCCACACCGTCCACCAGCAACGCGCCGTCGTCCGGTTGGTACAGGCCGACCAGCAGTTTCGCCAGCGAACTCTTGCCCGAGCCGCTGCGACCGATGATGCCGATCTTCTCGCCGGGACGGATCACCAGGTTGATGTTCTTCAGCGCCGGGTTCTGTTGTTCCGGGTAGGTGAAGCTGAGCTGGCGGCACTCGATTGCACCTTGCAGGACCTTGCGGCTCAGCGGGCGCTCTTCGAAATTGCGCTCTTGCGGCAACTCCATCATCTGGTCGACCGAGGTCATGGTCACCCGCGCTTGCTGGTAACGCGTCAACAGACCGGACAGCGAAGCCAACGGGCTGAGGGCGCGGCCGCTGAGCATGTAGCAGGCAATCAGACCGCCCATGCTCAGGTTGCCGGCGATGATCTGGTAGACGCCGAAGACGATCATGATCACCCCGGCCAGTTGCTGGATCAGCAGGGTGATGTTCATCGCCAGACCGGAGAGCATTTTCACCCGCAGCTCGAGGCGGCTGAGGGTGCCGATGGTCTGTTCCCACTGGTACTGGCGTTCGCTTTCGGCGTTATTGACCTTCACCGCGTCGAGGCCGGCGAGGGTTTCGATCAGGCTCGACTGGCGCTCGGCGCCGAGGGCCATGGTGCGCTCCATGGTTGCCACCAGCGGTTTCTGCAACGCGTAGCCGATCAGCAAGGCAATCGGAAACGCCAATACCGGAATCCACACCAGATGCCCGCCGAGAATGGCGATGACAATAAAGATGAGGATGGTAAATGGCAGGTCGATCAGGCTGGTCAGGGTTAGCGAGGCGAGGAAGTCGCGCAGGCTCTGAAACTCATGGATGTTCTGCGCAAAACTGCCGACCCGCGCCGGGCGGTATTTCATCGCCATGCCGACGATGCGCTCGAACAGCGTGGCAGAGATGATCAGGTCGGTTTTCTTCCCGGCCAGATCCAGGCACAGGCTGCGCAGACTCTTGAGGATCAGGTCGAAGATGTAAGCGCCGGTAATGCCCAGCGCCAGCACCCACAGGGTAGCTTCGGCCTGGTTCGGCACCACGCGGTCGTAGACGTTCATCACGAACAGCGGCGCGGCCATGGCGATGATGTTGATCAGGAAACTCGCGGCGATCGCATCGGCGTACAGCCAGCGCGAACGCTTGAGGGTGTCACGGAACCACGAGCGTGCACGCGGAATCAGCGTGCCGTGGTTGACGTCGAATTTGTGTTGCGGCTGAGCGAAAAAGACTTTGCCGGTGTAATCGTCGGCGAGCAGTTCGCGACTGACAATGGACTCGCCGCCGTCGGTTTCGCTGAGCAGCACCCGCGCTTCGTTGTCACCCTGCCAGCCGAGCAGGACGGCGCTGCGGCCATCCTTGAGCAGCAACAAGGCCGGCATGGCGATCGGCGGAATTTCTTCCAGTTTGCGCTGCAACACTCGCCCTTGCAGGCCGGCGCGGGCCGCTGCGCGGGGCAGCAACTCGACACTCAAACGCTGTTTGGGCAACGGCAGGCCGGTGGTGAGCATTGCCGCGCTGGCAGGTTTCTGGTGCAGCATGCAAAGAGCGAGCAGTCCGTCCAGTAAAGGATCGTCGTGCAACGCGCGTGGATCATGACTGAGTTGAACTCGACTGACTTCTGATTCCACGCTCGACACTCTTTGACAGTTGAAAGGGATAACTCAATTCATCCCAGGCAGCTGGACCTTGGGCTTGACGTCGTTCTGCACAACGGATGCCAACGGTGCGACCACTCCCTGGCTTTTGAGCAATTCGCCCATGGTCGCCTTGATTCGGTACTGAGTAAATAACTGAATGTTTTTGATTTCCGCCAGACGTCGCGATGCGGTGAACAACTCGTTTTCGCTGTCGAGCAAATCGAGCAAGGTCCGTTCGCCGAGGCTGAACTGGCGCTGGTAAGCGGTGCGCACCGAGGTGCTGTGATCGACATATTGCTGAGCGATCGGCACCTGCGCGTTCGCATTGTTCAGGGCGTTCCAGGCCAGACCGAGTTCTTCGTTCAACTGACGCAGGGCGTTGTTGCGAATGTCCAGCGCCTGGTTCGACAGGTACGACTTGGATTCCAGATCGGCCTTGTTGCTGCCACCGGAATAGAGGTTGAAGCGCATGCGCAGCATGGCTTGCCATTCGTTGTTGTGACCGTTCTGGCCGTCGAGATCGTTGTCGGCAGTGCGGCCCAGTTCGGCGTCGAAACGTGGGTAGAAGGTCGACTTGGCGGTTTCGTACTGCTTCTCGGCGGCGGCGATGTCGGACTCGGCCGAACGCAGGATCGGGCTGTTCTCCAGCATCTGCTGGCGCGCTTCGTTGAGGTTGGCCGGCATCATCGCCATGAACGGCGCCGGGCGTTCGAGTTGATCGGGCATCTGGCCGACGGCGCTGAGGAAGTTGGTTTCCGAGTCGGCCAGATTGGTCTGCTCGGTGATCAGGTTGTTGCGGGCCTGGGCCATCCGTGCTTCGGCCTGATCGAGGTCGGCACCGCTGCCGACGCCACGCTGGGTGCGCAGCTGGATCTGGTCGTAGATGCGCTGGTGGCTCTTGAGATTTTCCTCGGCCAGACGCACGAATTCACGGCGGGTCAGCACGTCCAGATACACCTGAGCGACGGTCAGCGCGGTGCGTTCGGACGTGCCGAGCAATGAGTACGCGCGGGAGTTAACGGTGGCTTGTTGACGCCCGACCTCGCTGGACGTCGCAAAACCGTCAAAGACCATCTGCGAGAGACGTAAACTTGACTCGCTACGGTTCAGGGTTTCCCAGTGGTTACCGCCGCCATTGGCACGGGTGGTGACGCTGTCGGTGCCTTCACGCCCATAACCGCCCAGCAAATCAACCTTGGGCAGGTATCCGCCTTTCGCCGCCCTTAGCTGATAATCCGCTGCCAAACGACTGTTGACCCCTGCCTGGATTTCCGGATGGACATCCAGTGCCTGCTGCATGGCTTCTGGTAAGGATTGTGCTTGTACAAAAGAGGCGGCGAGAGCGAAGGGTACGGCGAAAAGCAGGGACGAACGCATGGTAGGAATTTCCCGGAACTTCTTGTCTTGAATCACAGCAAAACGTGACGCTGCGTTGGATGATGGCAACCAGATTGACCGTATGTCGGAAAGTTCAAAACAGGAACTGGATCACACGCTGAAGGACGGGTCGCCGCGGAAATATCAATGTGACATTAGTGGGGCGATTGTTTAGGATGACACCCAGAAGGTCAATAGTTTGGCATAAAGTTAATAGCGAAAAAGTATAGCCAAAATATTGACGATTAGACGCGTCAAACTTGTTTCGCAAATTTTTAAAGTACGTCCAGACTGAATCGGCGCCCATGCCGTCAGGGTCATGGAAGTCAACTGAACGTGACACCCCGGAGAGTCTTCAATGAGCAGTGTTGTTGCCATCGTCAAAAGCATTGTCGGTCAGGTATTTGTGGTCTCCCCCGAGGGTGTACGTCGCGTACTGGTTGAAGGCGATCGCCTGTTCGTTGGCGACCAGATCGATACCGGCCTCTCCGGCGCCGTGTCGCTTGAACTGGCCGATGGCCGCACCCTTGACCTGGGCCGTGAAACCCAGTGGAGCGCCAACGCGCCCGACTCCAGCACTGACCTGGCCGAAGCCACTGCGCAGGCCGCGCCGTCGGTAGCCGAACTGCAACAAGCCATCGCCGCCGGTGTCGACCCGACAACCGCGCTGGATGCCACTGCTGCCGGCCCGAGCGCTGCCGGCACGGGCGGTGCTGCCGGTGGTGGTCACAGCTTCGTGATGCTCGACGCCACTGCTGGCCGCGTTGACCCGACCATCGGTTTCCCGACCGCAGGTATCAACGCTGCCGGTCAGGCCGCGCAAAACATCACCGCTGGCCAGACCACCGACACCACCGCCAATGCCTTGCGTGAGTCGACCCTGAGCCTCAGCGCTACGCCGTCCATTACCGAAGCCGGCGGCGTGCTGGTGTACACCGCGACCCTGACCCAGGCGCCGCTCACCGATCTGACCATCACCCTGTCCAACGGCTCGGTGATTGTGATTCCGGCTGGTTCCACCACCGGCAGCGTCAACGTGCCGCTGGCACCGAATGACACCGTTTATAACGACCCGACCCAAATCGACGTGACCGTCACCGGCACCACTGGCGGCAACGGCATCACCGTGACCCCGCCGACCACTCCGGCGACGACCCAGGTCACCGACACCATCGACACCACCACCGTCACCCTGACGGCAGGGCCGAGTGTCACCGAAGGCGGGCAGATCACTTACACCGCGACCCTGACCAACCCGGCGCAAACCCCGGTGACCGTCACCTTGTCGAACGGCTCGACCATCACCATCGGCGCTGGCCAGACCACCGGCACCGTCAACGTGCCGACCCCGGCCAACGACGTCTATAACAACGGCAGCACCGTCACCACCACGATTACCGGTGCCAGCGGCGGTAACTTCGAAAACCTGGTGCCAAACCCGACGCCAGCGGTGACCACCATCACCGATTCGATCGACACCACCAACCTGACCCTGACCGCCACCGGCACCGTGGTCGAGGGTGGCCAGATCACCTACACCGCGACCCTGACCAACCCGGCGCAAACCCCGGTGACGGTCACCCTGTCGAACGGCTCGACCATCACCATTGAAGCCGGCCAGACCACCGGCACCGTCAACGTGCCGACGGCGGCCAATGACGTCTACAACAATGGCGGCACCGTCAGCGCCACCATTACTGGCGCAACCGGCGGCAACTTCGAAAACCTGGTACCGAACACGGCGCCAGCGACCACCACCGTTACCGATTCGATCGACACTACCAGCGTGAGCCTCACCGCTACCGGTACGGTCGTCGAAGGCGGCCAGATCACCTACACCGCGACGCTGACCAACGCCGCGCAGACTCCGGTAACGATCACCCTGTCGAACGGCTCGACCATCACCATTGACGCCGGCAAGACCACGGGTTCGGTCATCGTGCCGACGGCGGCCAACGACGTCTATAACAACGGCAGCACCGTCAGCACCACCATTACCGGTGCTACCGGCGGCAATTTCGAAAACCTGGTGCCGAGCACGACGCCAGCGACCACCACCATTACCGATTCGATCGACGACACCAACCTGTCGCTGACGGCCACCGGTACCGTCGCTGAAGGCGGTTCGATTGTTTACACCGCGACACTGACCAATCCGGCCGGCACGCCAGTCACTGTGACCCTGAGCAACGGCTCGGTGATCACCATCGACGCGGGTAAGACCACTGGCTCCGTGACCATTCCGGCGCCTGCCGATGACGTTTACAAAGACGCCGGCAAGGTCGAAGTCACCATCAAGGATGCTACGGGCGGCAACTTCGAGAACCTGGTGCCGAGCACCGTTCCAGCCGTGACCGAAGTGACGGACACCATTGACACCTCGACAGTAAAACTGACGGCAGACACCTCGGTCGCTGAAGGCGGTACCGTCACTTACACCGCCACTGTCGGCGCGCCGGTGACCGGTTCGCCTGTCGTCGTGACCCTCGCCAACGGTCAGAGCATTACGATTGAAGTCGGCAAGACCACCGGCACCGTCACCACCACCGCCCCTAACGATGCGCTGGCTGGCAATGCGCCGCTGACCAACTCGATCACCGGTGTTTCCGGCGGTAATTACGAAAATCTGGTGGCCGACAAGACTCCGGTTTCGACCAGCGTGACCGATGTTGCCGACACCACCAACCTGTCGCTGAGCGCGACCGGCTCCGTGGCTGAGGGTGACTCGATCGTTTACACCGCGACGCTGACCAATCCGGCCGGCACGCCAGTCACCGTGACCCTGAGCAATGGCTCGGTGATCACTATCGAAGCGGGTAAAACCACTGGCACCGTGACCGTTCCGGCGCCGGCCGATGACGTTTACAAGGACGCCGGCAAAGTCGAAGTGACCATCAAGGATGTGTCCGGCGGCAATTTCGAGAATCTGGTGCCGAGCACCGTTCCAGCCGTGACCGAAGTCACTGACACCATCGACACGTCGACCGTGAAGCTGACGGCTGACACCTCGGTCGCTGAAGGCGGCACCGTTACCTACACTGCCACGGTCGGCGCGCCGGTCACGGGCTCGCCAGTGATCGTGACCCTGGCCAACGGCCAGAACATCACCATCGAAGTCGGCAAAACCACCGGCACCGTGACCACCACTGCACCGAATGACGCGCTGACCGGCCACGCGCCGATCACCAACGCGATCACGGGCGTGAGCGGCGGCAATTACGAAGATCTCGTTGCCGACAAGACTCCGGTCAGCACCACGGTCACCGACACCACTGACACCACCGACCTGACGCTAAGCGCGACGGGGACCGTGGCTGAAGGCGGCCAGATTACTTACACCGCGACCCTGACCAACGCCGCCGGATCGCCTGTCACCGTGACCCTGTCGAACGGCTCGGTGATCACCATCGAAGCCGGCAAAACCACTGGCACCGTGACCGTTCCGGCGCCCGCCGATGACGTCTACAAAGACGCCGGCAAAGTCGAAGTGACCATCAAGGATGCTACGGGCGGCAACTTCGAGAACCTGGTGCCAAGCACCGTTCCAGCCGTCACCGAAGTGTCTGACACCATTGATACTTCGACCGTGAGGCTGACGGCTGACACTTCGGTCGCTGAGGGCGGGACCGTCACCTATACCGCAACCGTTAGTGCGCCGGTCACCGGTGCGCCAGTGGTCGTGACCCTGGCCAACGGCCAGAACATCACCATCGAAGTGGGTAAAACCACCGGCACCGTGACCACCACCGCGCCAAACGATGCGCTGAATGGCCACGTGCCGCTGACCAACTCGATCACCAATGTGACCGGCGGCAATTACGAGAATCTCGTCGCCGACAAAACCCCGGTCAGCACCACCGTGACCGACGTCACCGACACCACCAACCTGACGCTCAGCGCCACCGGCACGGTAGCGGAAGGCGGCTCGATTGTTTACACCGCGACACTGAGCAACCCGGCCGGCACCCCAGTGACCGTGACCCTGAGCAACGGCTCGGTGATCACCATCGAAGCGGGCAAAACCACTGGCTCCGTCACTGTTGCGGCCCCGGCTGATGACGTCTACAAAGACGCCGGCAAAGTCGAAGTGACCATCAAGGATGCTACGGGCGGCAACTTCGAGAACCTGGTGCCAAGCACCGTTCCAGCCGTCACCGACGTCACTGACACCCTCGACACCTCGACGGTCAAACTGACCGCTACCGAGACCGCCGCTGAAGGTGGCACTGTCACCTACACCGCCACTGTCGGCGCGCCAGTGACCGGTTCGCCTGTGATCGTGACATTGGCCAACGGCCAGAACATCACCATCGAAGTAGGCAAAACCACCGGCACCGTGACCACCACCGCACCGAACGATGTATTGGCCGGCCATGCCCCGCTGACCAACGCAATCACAAACGTCAGCGGCGGTAACTACGAAAACCTGGTCGCCGACAAAACCCCAGTCAGCACCACCGTGACCGACACCGTCGACACCACCACCGTTTCACTGACCGCCACCGGCAACGTCAACGAAGGTGGGCAGATCGTCTACACCGCGACGCTGACCAACCCGGCCGGCACCCCGGTGACCGTGACCTTGAGCAACGGTTCGACCATCACCATCGACGCTGGCAAGACCACCGGCACCGTGACCGTTCCGGCGCCAGCCGATGACGTCTACAAAGACGCCGGCAAACTCGAAGTGACCATCAAGGAAACCTCGGGCGGCAACTTCGAAAACCTGGTGGCCAATCCGACGCCAGCAGTGACCAACGTTGCCGATACGATCAACACCACGCACCTGACCCTCAGCGCCGAAAGCTATGTGCTCGAAGGCTCGTCGATCACCTACACCGCGACCCTGACCAACGCCGCGCAAACGCCGGTGACCGTCAACCTGAGCAACGGCCAGACCATCACCATCGAGGCTGGCAAAACCAGCGGTTCGGTGACCATCGCGGCGCCAAGCGATGACGTTTACAAAGACGTCAGCAAACTCACCGTGACCATGACCGATGCCACTGGCGGCAACTTCGAGAAGCTCGACGTCAGCAAGACCCCGGTCAGCACCACCGTCAACGACACCGTCGACAAGACCACGCTGACCCTCAGCGCCAGCGACACCGTCAGCGAAGGTGGCCAGATCACCTACACCGCGACCCTGAGCAATCCGGCCGGCACCGCCATGACCGTGACCCTGGCCAACGGCGCGGTGATCAATATCGCCGCCGGAGCCACTAGCGGTTCGGTGAACTTCGCTGCGCCTGCGAATACCCCGTACATCGACGGCGGCAAGGTACAGACCGCGATTGCCAGCCACAGCGGCGGCAACTTCGAACAGGTCGATGCCGACCGCTCGGCGGTGGTCACCACCGTCACCGACACCGTCGACACCACCAATATCAGCCTCAGCGCGACCGCTTCGGTCGCCGAGGGCGGCTCGATCGTCTACACCGCCAGCCTGACCAACCCGGCAGGCACGGCGATGACCGTGACCCTGAGCAACGGCGCGGTGATCAACATCGCCAAAGGCGCGACCACCGGCACCGCTACCGTCGCCGCACCGGCCGATGACGTTTACAAGGACGCCGGCAAGGTCGATGCGAGCATCACCAAGACCACCGGCGGCAACTTCGAGAACCTGGTGGTCGACAAGACTCCAGCGGTCACTGACGTGACCGACACCATCGACAACAGCACCGTTTCGCTGACCGCCACCGCCAGCACCGTTGAAGGCGGCGTGGTGGTTTACACCGCGTCCGTAACCGCTCCAGTCACCGGCGCGCCGGTTGTCGTGACCCTGTCCAACGGCCAGACCATCACCATCCCGGTCGGCGCCAGCAGCGGTAGCGTCAACTTCACCGCACCGAACGATGCACTTGCTGGCGGCAACACGTTGAGCGTGAAAATCGACGGTGCCAGCGGCGGCAATTACGAAAATCTCGTGGCCGATAAAACCCCGGCCGTGACGTCGGTAACCGACACCGTCGACACCACCAACCTGTCGCTGAGTGCGACTGGCACCGTGGCGGAAGGTGGTTCGATTGTTTACACCGCGACCCTGACCAACCCGGCTGGCACGCCAGTCACCGTGACGTTGAGCAACGGTTCGGTGATCACCATCGACGCTGGTAAAACTACCGGTACCGTGACCGTCGCAGCGCCTGCCGACGACGTCTACAAAGACGCCGGCAAAGTCGAAGTCACCATCAAGGATGCAACGGGCGGCAACTTCGAGAACCTGGTGCCAAGCACTGTTCCGGCCGTGACCGAAGTCACCGACACCATCGACACCTCGACCGTCAAACTGACCGCCACTGAGTCTGCCGCTGAAGGTGGCACCGTCACCTACACCGCCACGGTCGGCGCGCCAGTCACCGGTTCGCCTGTCGTCGTGACCCTGGCGAACGGCCAGAACATCACCATCGAAGTCGGCAAAACCACCGGCACCGTGACCACCACCGCGCCGAACGATGCGTTGAACGGCCACACCCCGCTGACCAATGCGATCACTGATGTGAGCGGCGGTAACTACGAGAATCTGGTGGCCGACAAGACCCCGGTTTCAACCACCGTTACTGACACTGTCGACACCACCAACCTGTCGCTGACCGCGACCGACACCGTGGCGGAAGGCGGCTCGATCGTTTACACCGCAACCCTGACCAACCCGGCTGGCACGCCAGTGACCGTGACGTTGAGCAACGGTTCGGTGATCACCATCGAAGCCGGCAAAACCACGGGTACCGTGACCGTCGCTGCTCCAGCCGATGACGTCTATAAAGACGCCGGCAAAGTCGAAGTGACCATCAAGGACGCCACTGGCGGCAACTTCGAGAACCTCGTTCCGAGCACCACCCCAGCCGTAACCGACGTCACTGACACCATCGACACCTCGACGGTCAAACTGACCGCTACCGAGTCTGCGGCTGAAGGTGGCACCGTCACTTACACCGCCACCGTCGGCGCGCCAGTAACCGGCTCGCCTGTCGTGGTGACCTTGGCCAACGGTCAGAACATCACCATCGAAGTCGGCAAAACCACCGGTACCGTGACCACCATCGCGCCAAACGATGCGTTGACCGGTCACGCGCCTCTGACCAACTCGATCACCAACGTTTCCGGCGGCAACTACGAAAACCTCGTGGCCGACAAAACTCCGGTCAGCACCACCGTGACCGATACCGTCGACACCACCAACCTGTCGCTTAGCGCCACCGGTTCGGTCAACGAAGGCGGCCAGATCACCTACACCGCCACCCTGACCAATGCCGCTGGCTCGCCGGTCACCGTGACCCTGTCGAACGGCGCCGTGATCACCATTGACGCCGGCAAAACCACCGGTACTGTCACTGTCGATGCGCCGAAAGACGACGTCTACAAAGATGCCGGCACCGTTGAAGCAACCATCAAAGGCGCGACCGGTGGCGACTTCGAAAACCTGGTTACCAGCACTGCCCCGGCCGTCACCACCGTCAACGACACCATCGACACCTCCACCGTGTCACTGACTGCCACGGCGAACGTCGCCGAAGGCGAAACCGTGGTCTACACCGCGACCGTGACCGCGCCAGTGACTGGCTCGCCAGTGGTCGTGACCCTGTCCAACGGCCAGACCATCACCATCGCCGTCGGTGAAACCAGCGGCAGCGTTAACTTCGTTGCACCGAACAGCCCACTGGCTGGCGGCAGTTCGCTGAGCGTGACCATCGATGGCGCCACCGGCGGCAATTACGAAAAACTTGCGGTCGACGGCAAACCCGCCGACACCGCGGTTTCGGACACCACCGACACCACCAACCTGAACCTGACCGCGACCGATTCGGTGGCTGAAGGCGGTTCGATCGTCTACACCGCGACGCTGACCAACCCGGCCGGCACCCCGGTGACCGTGACCCTGTCAAACGGTTCGGTGATCACCATCGAGGCCGGCAAAACCACCGGAACCGTTACCGTTCCTGCGCCTGCCGATGACGTCTACAAAGACGCTGGCAAAGTCGAAGTGACGATCAAGGATGCAACCGGCGGTAACTTCGAGAACCTGGTGCCTAGCACTGTTCCGGCCGTGACCAACGTTACCGACACCATCGACACCACTACCGTCAAACTCACCGCGACCGAGTCGGCGGCTGAGGGCGGCAGCGTGACTTACACCGCAACCGTCGGCGCGCCAGTGACC
>NZ_CATKPQ010000054.1:0-208 GCF_949768005.1 Pseudomonas sp. IT-347P | reverse complement strand
CGTCGGCGGTATCGCCGTCGTCACCAATGGCGTAGCCGCAGGCTTCCCGCAATCGATCACCACGCCGTTGGGCAGCACGCTGACTATCACAGGTTTCAACGCCGCCACCGGTGTTGTGAGTTACAGCTACACCCTGGCCGATAACGAAGCCCATCCGAACGCCGACGGCGCGAACAATCTGCCTGAGCAGTTCGCCGTCACGGTGATC
>NZ_CATKPQ010000053.1:0-208 GCF_949768005.1 Pseudomonas sp. IT-347P | reverse complement strand
AACGACCGTGACAGCAAACTGCTCAGGCAGATTGTTCGCGCCGTCGGCGTTCGGATGGGTTTCGTTATCGGCCAGGGTGTAGCTGTAACTCACGACACCGGTGGCGGCGTTGAAACCTGTGATAGTCAGCGTGCTGCCCAGCGGCGTGGTGATCGATTGCGGGAAGCCTGCGGCCACGCCATTGGTGACGACGGCGATACCGCCGACA
>NZ_CATKPQ010000052.1:0-209 GCF_949768005.1 Pseudomonas sp. IT-347P | reverse complement strand
TTGCCGACCCGGTCCTTGTCGACTTTTTCCGTCCACACGTTCTGCCCGGTGCCCCAGAAGATCGTCAACGTGTCGCCTTCCGCCATGTTCCCCCACGGGCCGGCCTCGCACAGCAGGCCGTCAAGCGGAAAGTTGCCCAGCGCCGCGGCGATGTTGATGCCCCAGACCTTCTGAGGACTCTCCGACACCGGGCCGGTGCGCCCGGGGAT
>NZ_CATKPQ010000051.1:0-209 GCF_949768005.1 Pseudomonas sp. IT-347P | reverse complement strand
GGTGGCGAAACCCAATGCAGGCAGCGCGCATTGCCCAGCTGGATGATGTGCAGTTCTTCGCCGTTGTCCTTGCTGCGGATTTCCAGACCCGGCAGGTAGTGCACCTGATGAAAGTGCAAGATGTTTTCGCCATACCATTCGTGGCGTTTGAACACCCGCTCGCCCTGGCTGTAGGCGTAATACTCGGCGTCATTGCGGCCATCGTCCCG
>NZ_CATKPQ010000050.1:0-213 GCF_949768005.1 Pseudomonas sp. IT-347P | reverse complement strand
CCGAAACGGTCCGCGGCGACGAAGTGTTCATGTTCTGGATCGGTTCGATCACGGGCGAGTACCCCAATTCGATCAAGCTGAGCGAATTTACCGCCGGACAACCGGTGCCCTTCCCTATCGGTGCTGAGCTGATCAAAGGCAATGAAGGCGGAACGGTCGAGGCCAGGTACGAGATCAAGCGCTTGGCGGGCGGTACGAGTTATTCCAATTCGC
>NZ_CATKPQ010000049.1:0-216 GCF_949768005.1 Pseudomonas sp. IT-347P | reverse complement strand
TACGACGGCATGCTTGTCGGCGACGAGATCATTGTCACCTGGACCGGTGCACCGGGAACCCCGGCCGGGGGCTCGCACACCACCGCCCCATGGCCGGTGACTGCGTTAGGCCGACAGGAAATTCCGCTTGATAACAAGGTGATTGCTTTCAATCTGGGCAAACCGGTGACGGTGAGCTACACGGTGACCCGTGGCACGACCGAACCGAAGGGTTCC
>NZ_CATKPQ010000048.1:0-220 GCF_949768005.1 Pseudomonas sp. IT-347P | reverse complement strand
CACAGTCATCGAACAGGCTGGTGGCGGCAACGATGAAGTGCGGGTCAGCTACAAGGAACACACTCTGGCGGCCAACGTCGAACGCCTGACTTACGTGGGTACCGAGACGTTTACCGGTAAGGGCAATGCCAGCGACAACATCATCACTGGCGGCAACGGCAATGACACGTTGCTGGGTGGGGGCGGTGCCGACCAGTTCTTTGGCGGTGCAGGCATGGAT
>NZ_CATKPQ010000047.1:0-221 GCF_949768005.1 Pseudomonas sp. IT-347P | reverse complement strand
GCATTCGCCCTGGGTGCCAACGTCGAGAATCTGGTCCTCACCGGTAACGATGCCATCAACGGCATCGGCAACAACCTCGACAACAGCCTCACCGGCAACGACCAGACCAACACGCTGGACGGCGGCCTTGGTGCCGACACCATGATCGGCGGCGGCGGGTTCGACAGCTACTACGTCGACAACGTCGGTGACGTGGTCATCGAAACCGATGCCTCGCTGAC
>NZ_CATKPQ010000046.1:0-222 GCF_949768005.1 Pseudomonas sp. IT-347P | reverse complement strand
AGTGACTGGCGCGCCGACGGTTGCGGTGTAAGTCACGCTGCCGCCTTCAGCCGCCGACTCGGTCGCGGTGAGTTTGACGGTAGTGGTGTCGATGGTGTCGGTGACGTTGGTCACGGCCGGCACGGTGCTCGGAACCAGGTTCTCGAAGTTGCCGCCGGTTGCATCCTTGATCGTCACTTCGACTTTGCCGGCGTCTTTGTAGACGTCATCGGCAGGTGCCGC
>NZ_CATKPQ010000045.1:0-227 GCF_949768005.1 Pseudomonas sp. IT-347P | reverse complement strand
GAGCCTCGGCTGTTGGCGGTGTTGCCCATACAGAACGGGGACTCACGGTTACCCAAGGCAACCATTGACGGCGCTCCCGATAACGAACTGGATGTGACTACCCTGGCCAGTAATGCCTTTACCCGCGTGCCACCGTGGCTATTGATCGCCGCCAATCAGAAACTCTGGCTGCGCTATCGCGGAACCAACGACGATGACTCTGAATACAAAAAACCGACCTATGAAGG
>NZ_CATKPQ010000044.1:0-706503 GCF_949768005.1 Pseudomonas sp. IT-347P | reverse complement strand
AACCAAAGTGCCGTAAGTGCCTGTGAATGTGCCGGGGGTCACGGGTCCGGTGGGCACACGGTCAGCGCCTTGTACATCGTTGGTCAGCACATTGCCGGTCAGGGTCAGTTGGCTTTCTGACGCTGTTCCGTTGCTGTCATCGTTGGCTTTTGGCAGGTCGTCGACGATGTTCACGTCCAGCGTGCCCGTGGCGGTGGTGCCGTTATCGTCAACGACCGTGACGGCAAACTGCTCAGGCAGATTGTTCGCGCCATTGGCATTTGGATGCGCTTCGTTATCGGCCAGGGTGTAGCTGTAACTCACGACACCGGTGGCGGCGTTGAAACCTGTGATAGTCAGCGTGCTGCCCAGCGGCGTGGTGATCGATTGCGGGAAGCCTGCGGCTACGCCGTTGGTGACGACGGCGATACCGCCGACGGTCAGCGTCGTCACACCGTCCAGCGCGGTGATGGTGAAAGTGCCGCTCTGCGTCAGCGCAGTGGAATCCGGCGCGCTGCCGTCACTGAGGTTTTTCTCATAGACCGTCAGTTCGCCGCCGGCGACATTCAAGCCGTTGATGATCACCGGGTCGTCGTTGTTGTGGATCTGCAACACGAGGTTGGCGGTGCTGGTATCACCGTCCGCATCGGTGATGGTGTAGGCGAAGGTCTCTGTGCCGTTGCCGCCGCCGTGGAGGTTTTTGAAGTCGGCGTCGCTGGTATTGAGCGTGTAGGTGTATGTGCCGTCGGCATTCAAAACCAAGGTGCCGTAAGTGCCGGTGAACGTGCCCGGGGTTACGGGTCCGGTGGGTACACGGTCAGCGCCTTGCACATCGTTGGTCAGCACGTTGCCGGTCAGGGTCAGCAAGGTTTCCGAGGCCGTACCGTTGGCGTCGTCAAATGCTTTGGGCACGTCGTCGGTGATGTTGACGTCGAGCGTGCCGGTCGCGGTATCGCCATTGCTGTCGCCGGCGATCACGGTGAACTGTTCGCTGAGATTGTTTACGCCGTCGCCGGCCGCATGGGTTTCGTTACCGTTGAGGGTGTAGCTGTAGGTGACCGTGCCCGTCGCCGGGTTGTAACCGGTGATCGTCAGGGTGTTGCCCAGTTGCGTGGTGATCGATTGCGGGAAGCCGATCGGCACACCGCCGACGATGACGTTGATGCCGCCAATGCTCAGGCTGGTCAGACCGTCCGGCGCCGACACGGTGAAACTGCCGCTTTGTGTCAGGGCGCCGGGGTTGGCCGACGAACCGTCGGGCAGATTGGCTTCATTGACGTTGAGTTCGCCGCCAGCCACGTTCAGGCCGCTGAGGGTCACCGGATTGTTGACCGGTGGCGGCACCACGACTGCCGGGGTGTCGTCGCCGTTGTCGATCACCGCGTTGCGACGTTCTTCGGGGAATTCAGGAATACCGCCGAACCCGGCGGTGGGGAAACCGATGATCGGGTCGACCCGACCGCCAACTTCCGTCAGCAAGACAAAACTGTGACCACCGCCCAGTTCACCGGGTGCACCGCCCGGGGCATTCGGGCCGGCGGCAGTGGCTTCGGCGCTTTTAGTCGGGTCATCACCGGCGGCGATGGCTTTCTGGATCTGCTCGACGTCAGTCAGTTGCGCGTCGCTCGGGGCCACGGCCTCCGCGGCATTTACGTGAGCAGCCTGACCGGCCAGCAGTTCACCGGTCATGGTCATGCTGCTGCCGCGTCCGAGGGTCAGCTCCTGGCCGTTTTGCAGATGAACGGCGACGGCGCCTTCTGCGCCGGTGATCAGTTGATCGCCGGCGTACAGGCGATCTCCTTCAACCAGTGCGCGTTTAGTACCGTCGGCTGACTGAGCGAAAACCTGGCCAATGACTTTAGTGACTGTGCCGATGAGCGTTGCCATGTGAAATCCTCCGCTGCCGACCACCGTCGGCACTGGTAAGCGAAGCAGCCCATGGCTCAATCGGGTTGTCGGAGGCGACGCTCGCACCTCCCGACAGTTCGTTTCGCAGGTGGCTCGTTGAGGAAACATTCGTGCTATCAAGCACTTCCGCATCCTGATCAAAGCACTACGCCCACTAACGCTACGTAACGGTGGTGAATCACTCAGGTGACAAAAATCTGTCACCTTCCTACCGTTGCGCGTCCCTCCCCTTCAGCAGTACTTCGCCGTATGTCGCAAAGTGAATGGAACTTTCCTCAAGCCTTTTTGCGCTCCCTAAAGCGCATAAAACAAAGGCTTTCATGCTGAACAATGTGCCGGTTTTTACAAAGCGCATAAGTTTTTTTCGGCATAAGCCTTATGAAAATTTTTTCTTAGCTACGCTTCAGGATGTTCTTAGCTCTGTTGTTACAAGAGTGAAACGCTGACACCACAAAATATCGTCAAATATTTGGCGACAGTAACACACCATCAGGACTCAGGGAGATGCACCCATGCGCGTTCTAACCCCCCTCTGCAGCGCGGTTTTGCTGGCCATGGCTTGCACTTCTCAAGCTCAGGCCATGAACCTTACCGAGGCGATTCAAAGCACCATCGCCACTCACCCGGAACTGGCCTCGCGCGTGGACGCCCGCCTGTCCGCTGATGAACAAGTCAAAGTCGCCAAGGGTGGCTTCTATCCGTCCGTCGATTTGAATGCTGCCTATGGCCGTGGCTACAGCGACAACACCAATACTCGGGCTTTCGGTAATCACCACACCGAAATCCTCAATTACACCCAGTCCGAGCTGCGCCTGCGGCAAATGCTGTTCGACGGCTTCAACACCGCCAACGAAGTCGAGCGCACCAAAGGCGTGTCCAATTCGCGTGCGTACTACGCGCAAGGCACCGCCCAGGATCTGGCGCTGCGTACCATCGAGGTCTACCTCGAAGTGCTCAAGCGTCGCGAACTGGTGACGCTGGCCCGCAACAACCTGCAGGCGCACTTGCGCGTTAACGATCAGATCGGCCTGCGCACCGAGCGCGGCGTCGGCAGCACCGCAGACTCGGATCAATCGGTCGCGCGTAAAGCGCTGGCGCAAAACAACCTCGACACCGCCGAAGTCGATCTGGCCGATGCCGAATCGAACTTCTACAGCGTGGTCGGGCGTATGCCCGATGAGCTGGAAACCCCCGCCTCGACCCGTGGCGAGTTGCCGGCGACCCTGCCCGAAGCCCAGCAGAGCATGGTCGAAAACAATCCGTACCTGAAATCCGCCCAAGCTGATGTGCAATCCGCCGAGAGCCAGTACGAAGTCGCCAAGTCACCGTTCTATCCGCGCTTCGACGCTGAAGCAGCGGTCGGCGCGAACAACAACGTGCAGGGCGATGAAGGTCACGACAACGAATGGCGCGTGGGCGTGGTGATGAACTACAACCTGTTCCGTGGCGGCAGCGACAAGGCCCGCCTGGCCTCTGACGCGCACCAGATCAACCAGGCCATGGACATCCGCAACAACGCCCTGCGTCAGCTCAACGAAAACATTCACCTGGCGTGGAACGCCATGCTTAACGCCAAGAAGCAGACCCCGACCGCCCGCGAATATGCGGAAACCACCAAACGCGTACGCGCCGCCTATCAGGATCAGTTCGGCCTCGGCCAACGGACTTTGCTCGACTTGCTCGACAGTGAAAACGAGCTCTACAACGCCAACCGTCGCTACACCGAAATCCGCTACACCGAGGAATATTCGATGTACCGCGTGCTGGCGAACATGGGCCAGTTGCTGAGCAAGCAACGGGTGGTGCTGCCGGCCGATGCGATCGCTGCGACCGAAGTCAAAAACGAAGCACGCCTGCCCGAGCTGAAGTAAATCCCCGTGCAGGAGCTGCCGAAGGCTGCGATCTCTGGATTTTGAAGATCAAAAGATCGCAGCCTTCGGCAGCACCTGAATAGGGCGATATGTAGCCAGTGCCACCGTTTCACGGGAGCGATCAATATGACCAGCATGGAACCCGGCCATACCGGGATCGATCCGCGGCTGAGCTTCGATGATCCGTTACTCGACGGTCTGTTGATCCTCTGCAAACTGCATGGCGCGACGGTCAGTCGCGCCAGCCTGAGTGCCGGGCTGCCCCTGAACAAACAGCGCCTGAGCCTCGACCTGCTGCCCCGTGCAGCCGCCCGGGCCGGGCTGCAGGCGCGGATTCTGCGCCGTGAGCTGAAAGACATCTCGCCGCTCAATCTGCCGATTCTGCTGCTGCTCAACGACGGCCGTACCGCCGTATTGCGGCGTTTCGCTGACGACGGCAAAGCACTGATCCTGCCCAGCGAAGCCGATGGTGGCGAGCAATGGATCAGCCGGGAAGAACTTGCCGAGCACTACAGCGGCCAAGCCTTGTTCGCACGCCCGCGCCACGAACTCGAAGACTTGCGCTCGCCGCTGGTGCCACGGGTACATGCGTGGTTTCGCGACACCCTGAAGCTGTCGAAATGGCTCTACAGCGATGCGATTCTCGCCAGTTTCCTGATCAACCTTTTAGGCCTGATGGTGCCGCTGTTCGTCATGCAGACCTACGACCGCGTAGTGCCGAACCAGGCGACCTCGACCCTGTGGGTGCTGTCGATCGGCCTGCTGATCGGCACCGGTTTCGAACTGGTATTGCGGGTAGTCCGCGCGCACCTGCTCGACACCGCGGGCAAGAAAACCGATGTGATCCTTTCCGCGACTTTGTTCGAACGCATCACCGGCATGTCGATGAAGGCGCGGCCGGCGACCATCGGTGGTTTCGCCCAGAGCATTCATGACTTCCAGGGCCTGCGCGAGTTCCTCACAGCGGTAACCCTGACCAGCCTGATCGACCTGCCCTTTGTGGTGCTGATGCTGGTGGTCATCGGCCTGCTCGGCGGCTGGCTGGTGGTGATTCCACTGCTGGCCTTTCCGATCACCATCATCTTCGCCATGGCGATTCAGGTGCGCCTGCGCGACACCGTGCAAAAGAGCCTGAGCCTCGGCGCTGAACGCCAGGCGGTGCTGATCGAAACCCTCGGCGGCCTGGAGACCCTCAAGGCCTGCAGCGCCGAAAGCGAACGCCAGCACAAATGGGAAAGCACCCACGGCGCCCTCACCCGCCTCGACAGCCATGCGCGCAACCTGTCGGCGCTGGCCACCAACGGCACCTTGTTCATTCAACAGTTTTCCGGGATGGCAACGATTGTCGCCGGGGTCTACAGCATCATTGCCGGCAACCTCAGCGTCGGTGCGCTGGTCGCCACCTACATGCTCGGCAGCCGTGTACTCGCGCCGCTGGGACAGATCGCCGGGCTGATCACCCGCTATCAGCAAGCGCAACTGACCATGAAAAGCACCGACGCGCTGATGGCGCTGCCGCAAGAGCGCGACGGCAAACAGCGGCCGCTGGAACGCACGCAATTGCAAGGCGCACTCGACGTCAACGGCGTGACGTTCCACTACAACGGCCAGAATGCGCCGGCGCTGAGCAATGTCAGCTTCAGCCTGAAACCCGGTGAACGGGTCGGCATCATCGGCCGCAGTGGTTCGGGCAAAAGTACGTTGGCGCGATTGGTCATGGGTTTCTATGAACCCGAGGAAGGCCAGTTGCTGCTCGACGGCCTCGACCTGCGCCAACTCGATGTCGCCGACCTGCGTCAGCAGATCGGTTACGTCGCCCACGACCTGCCGTTGCTGGCCGGCAGCCTGCGCGACAACCTGACGCTCGGCGCACGCTACATCAGCGATTCGCGGATGCTCGAAGTCGCCGAACTGACCGGCGTGACCGAGCTCGCACGTCAGCATCCGCAAGGTTTCGATCGGCCCGTGGGTGAACGCGGGCAATTGCTTTCCGGCGGCCAGCGTCAGGCGGTGCTGCTCGCGCGATCCTTGTTGCTCGATCCGCCGATCATGCTGCTCGACGAACCCACCAGTGCCATGGACAACAGCAGCGAAGACCAACTGCGGCAAAAGCTGCACGGCTGGGTGCAAGGCAAAACGCTGCTGCTGGTCACCCACCGCACGTCGATGCTGAGCCTGGTCGACCGGTTACTGGTGCTGGACAACGGCCGGGTCGTCGCCGACGGCCCGAAAGAAGCGGTCATCGATGCACTGCGCAAGGGCCGTGTCGGCTCGGCGGCGGTCTAGGAGTTGCCCCATGTCTGCTTCCTCCGATAGCAAATCACGCGGCTACTTCGACAGTTTCGGCAAAAGCGCCGAAGCCGAGTTCATGCCGGAAACCGCCGGCGCTTCGTTGCAGGACTCACCGCGCTGGTCACGGATCACCGTGTGGCTGGCGGCGGCGCTGCTGATCAGCGCGGTGGTCTGGGCCAAATTTGCCGTGCTCGAAGAAGTCACCATGGGCGAAGGCAAGGCGATTCCGTCGAGCAAGGTTCAGGTGATCCAGAACCTTGAGGGCGGGATTGTCACCGAGATCTTTGTGCGTGAAGGGCAAATGGTAAACAAGGGCGACACGTTGCTGCGTCTGGATGACACACGCTTTCGCTCGAACAAAGGCGAGAGCGAGGCCGATCGTTATGCGTTGACGGCGCAGGTCGAGCGACTGTCGGCAGAGGCCGAAGGCCGGCCGTTCAAGCTCTCTGCAGAGGTGATAGCCAAGGCACCGCAGGTCGCCGAAGACGAACGCTCGCTGTACGAACAGCGTCAACGCCGCTTGGCCAGCGAGCAGCGCACGTTGAGTGAACAGCTGCGGCAGAAAACCCAGGAGCTTGCCGAGTTTCGTTCCAAGCAAGGCCAGTTCAGCTCCAGTCTGGCGTTGCTTCAGCAAGAGATGAACATGTCCGAACCGCTGGTGAAAACCGGCGCGGTGTCGCCGGTGGAAATCCTCCGGCTGAAACGCAGCGCGGTGGAAATCCGTGGCTCGCTGAACGCGACGACGCTGGCCATTCCCCGCGCCGAATCGGCGATTGCCGAGATCCGCAGCAAGATTGACGAATCCGAGCAAACCTTCCGTTCTGAGGCGGCCAAGGAGCTGAATGAGAAACGCACCGACCTGTCGAAAATCACCGCCACCAGCATCGCCATCGACGACCGCGTCACCCGCACCACCGTGACCTCCCCGGTACATGGGGTGATCAAGCAATTGAAGGTCAACACCATTGGCGGCGTGGTCCAGCCGGGCAGCGACATGGTCGAAATCGTGCCGCTGGAAGACAACCTGTTGATCGAGGCGAAAGTGCGGCCGCAGGACGTGGCGTTTTTGCATCCGGGCCAGAAAGCCATGGTCAAGTTCAGTGCTTACGACTACACGATTTATGGCGGGCTGAGTGCCAGGCTTGAGTTGATCGGTGCAGACACGATTACCGATGACAAGGGCAACAGCTTCTACCTTATTCAGGTGCGCACCGATAAAAACCATTTGGGCGGGGATGTGAAACCGCTGCTGATCATTCCGGGGATGGTGGCGACGGTGGACATTATTACCGGGGAGAAAAGTGTGCTGGATTACTTGCTCAAACCGGTGCTCAAAGCCCGGACCGAGGCGATGCGCGAGCGGTAGTGATTATCCGGATTTTGCGGTGATTGATCTGGCGCCTTCGCGAGCAAGCCCGCTCCCACATTTGGAATGCGTTCCCCTGTGGGAGCGGGCTTGCTCGCGAAGAGGCCGGAATTACCAACACCTATCTTTCGCCATGATTCTTCTGAAAAATCTCCTCCCCCATTGCCGCAATCTGTCCCTCGATCAACGCTTCGAACGGCTTGAGCAACGGCTCGAACGACGCCGACGGCTCCAGCGTCTGCAATGCCTGCACAATCGCCTCAATCGTCGACAACGCCCCCGGCCCCGGCGCCTTGCGCAAGCGATAGCGCGACACGCCGCCCTCGGTCAGCGTCACCCGCGGCAACGCCGCCAGCAACGGATTGAGGTGCAACATCTTGCGCGCCTTGCGCCAGGTGCCATCCGGAACGACCAGCAACAGTGGTTCATCAGACTCGCCATAAGCCTGCATCGGCTGCGCATCCTCAGCCGGAAACAACAACCGCGCCTGATACCCCGGCCGGTTCAACAACGCCGGCAAATCCTCGAACACCTCGCCAACGATCAGCTCGGCATTGTTCAATCCGAGGGCCGCGAGGCGCGCGGTATTCAACGCATGGTTGACCTCGCTCGGATGCTGCAACAGCAACACCCGGGTTCGGCTGTCGAGGCTCGGGATCAGCGAGCACAGGCAATGGGTGAGTGGGCGCAGGCAGCGCGGGCATTGGGGTCTGGTCACTTTTCAGGCCTGATTGAGCTGAGCTTTGAGTAAATCACGGAACGTCTGAATCAGCGGTTCACGGCTACGACCGCGACGCATGATCATCGAAAACGGCGCCTGATAACCGAACGTCGCCGGCAGCAACACGCGCAGATCGCCCTTGTCGGCCCACGCCTGGGCATAGTGCTCCGGCAAATAACCGATGTAAGCGCCGGACAGCACCAGAATCAGCTGCGCCTCCATACTTTCCACCGTGGCGGCGCTGTGTTTGAAGCCGTGCCGCGCCAATTCCGCCTGGCTCCAGTAACCGCGCCCGACCATGCGCTGTTGAGTGATGACTTGCTCGGGAATGCGCCGCTCGTTGAACAACGGATGGCGGCTGCTGCAATACAACCAGTGCTGCTCGCGGTACAGCGGCATGTACACCAGACCGCTCATGCGCGTGGAAAACGCACCGATGGCCAGATCGAGACGGTTGTCCTGCACGCCGAGTTGCAGTTCGTAAGGACTCATCACCGACAGGTGCAAATGCACCGCCGGGTGTTCCTGACTGTAGGCGCCGATGGCTTCGGCGAATGGCAACGCCTTGTCGCTGACCGTGGAGTCGATCACGCCGAGGTTGAGCGTACCGCGCAGTTCGCCCTTGAGCGCGGCGGCGTATTGCTCGAAGCCTTCGAGTTCGGCAAGCAGACGCAGGGTTTCCTGATGGAACAGTTCACCCTTGCTGGTCAGGCTGAACCCGCCGCGCCCGCGATGACACAGCACCAGGCCGAGCGCGGCTTCGAGCTGGCTCATGTAAGTGCTGATCGCCGAAGTCGACAGGTTGAGTTCCTGCTGCGCGTTGGCAAAACCCTGATGACGGACGACGCTGACGAAGATGCGCAACAGTTTCAGGTCGGGTAAAGCGTTGGCCATGTCTGCTCCGGGCTTTAGAGATGTGTTGCCTGATAGAACCTTCCCTCACCCCAGCCCTCTCCCGGAGGGAGAGGGAGCCGACCGCGGTGCTCTCAGGATGCGCATCGACCTGTGATATCGAGTCGAACTCAGGATTCGAAAGCCATGGAGATCAGCTCCCTCTCCTGGGGGAGAGGGCTGGGGTGAGGGCAACGATCTCCTGCCGATCACACGACCCGAATCCGACAAAGTCTAATCGCCCCTCGCCCATTAGTTTAGAAAAATCTGAACTAAGTTTTTGCCCGTAGCGATTCTTCCGCCGCACTACATTTCGCATCATCGGCCCCACAGCGGCGTGCCAACCTGTGCTCAGCGGTGCGCCGACATAAATAAAACAAAGACGATGAGGCCCTACCCGTGGACAAGATTCTTCACCAACCACTGGGCGGCAACGAAATGCCGCGCTTCGGCGGCATCGCCACCATGCTCCGACTTCCCCATGTACCGACCGCTGCCGGCCTGGACGCTGCCTTTGTTGGCGTGCCACTGGACATCGGTACTTCGCTGCGCCCCGGCACCCGTTTCGGGCCACGCGACATCCGCACCGAATCAGTGATGATCCGCCCGTACAACATGGCCACCGGCGCGGCGCCGTTCGACTCGCTGTCGGTCGCCGACATCGGTGACGTGGCGATCAACACCTTCAACCTGCTCGACGCCGTGCGCATCATCGAAGAAGCCTACGACAACATCCTCGAGCACAACGTGATCCCGATGACTCTGGGTGGCGATCACACCATCACCCTGCCGATCCTGCGCGCAATTCATAAGAAGCACGGCAAGGTCGGTCTGGTGCACATCGATGCCCACGCTGACGTCAACGATCACATGTTCGGCGAGAAGATCGCCCACGGTACGACCTTCCGTCGCGCCGTCGAAGAAGGTCTTCTGGACTGCGACCGCGTGGTGCAAATTGGTCTGCGCGCCCAGGGTTACACCGCTGACGACTTCAACTGGAGCCGCGATCAGGGCTTCCGCGTGGTGCAAGCCGAGGAGTGCTGGCACAAGTCGCTGGCGCCGCTGATGGCCGAAGTGCGCGAGAAAGTCGGCGGCGGTCCGGTGTATCTGAGCTTCGATATCGACGGCATCGACCCGGCCTGGGCGCCTGGCACCGGCACCCCGGAAATCGGTGGTCTGACGACCATTCAGGCGATTGAAATCGTCCGTGGCTGCCAAGGCCTCGACCTGATCGGTTGCGATCTGGTAGAAGTCTCGCCCGCTTATGACACCACCGGCAACACCTCGCTGCTGGCCGCCAACCTGCTGTACGAAATGCTCTGCGTACTGCCTGGCGTGGTCCATCGCTGAGGATCGGGTCATGAACGAACGTGATCAGGTTTTGCAAGCGGCCGCCGACTTGGTGTCCGCCTTCGCCCGAAACGATCGCGAAGCTTATTTCGGCGCGTTCAGCGCCGATGCGAGTTTCGTTTTCTACACCCTCGAACAGCCGCTGCTGTCGCGCGAAGCCTATCAGGCCTTGTGGGACCGCTGGCGCGCCGAGGATGGCTTCGAGGTGCTTGCGTGCACCTCGAGCAACGCCTTCGTCAGCCTGCAGGGTGACGTGGCGATTTTCATCCATGACGTGGCCACCGAGCTGCGCATGCAAGGGGAGCAACACTTCAGCCAGGAGCGCGAGACGATTGTTTTCAAGAAACAAGCGTCGAGCCTAGAACAACAAGGCCATTGGCTGGCCTGCCACGAACATTTATCCGCAATGCCGGAAGGGCTGCCATCCCCTTAGCCAAGACAGGTGACGCTCACGCACGATGAGCGCGCCTTTATGATCGGAGCAGATCATGAATAACAACAACAACGACCAAAGCCTTACGCAAATTGAAACCCACGGGGTCGAACAGATCCCGGACCACGAACGCAGCGCAGGCCCGACGGACTTGTTCCGGATGATCTTCGGTGGTTCGAATACCTTTGCCACCGCCGTGCTCGGCAGTTTCCCGGTGCTGTTCGGTCTGTCTTTTCAGGCCGGCGTCTGGGCGATTGTGCTGGGCGTGCTGCTTGGCTCGCTGATCCTCGCACCGATGGGCCTGTTCGGCCCGCTCAACGGCACCAACAATGCCGTGTCGTCCGGTGCGCACTTCGGTGTGCACGGGCGGATCGTCGGTTCGTTCCTGTCGCTGTTGACCGCCATCGCGTTTTTCTCGCTCTCGGTGTGGAGTTCGGGGGATGCGCTGATCGGTGGTGCGAAACGCCTGATCGGTCTGCCGGAAACCGACCTGACTCTGGGCCTGGCCTACGGTCTGTTCGCGATTCTGGTGCTGACCGTGTGCATCTACGGCTTCCGCTTTTTGCTGTGGGTGAACAAGATCGCGGTGTGGAGCGCCAGCCTGCTATTCCTGCTGGGCATCTTCGCCTTCGCCGGTCCTTTCGATGCGCATTACGCCGGCACCGTCAGCCTCGGTCAGCCGGGTTTCTGGGCGGCGTTCATCGGCGCTGCGCTGGTGGCGATGAGCAACCCGATTTCCTTCGGCGCGTTCCTCGGCGACTGGTCGCGCTACATCCCGCGTGACACCTCCAAGCTACGCATCATGGCAGCGGTAGTGCTGTCGCAGATCGCCACGTTCATCCCGTTTCTGTTCGGCCTGACCACCGCGACCATCGTCGCGATCAAGGCGCCGGACTACATCGCGGCGAACAACTATGTCGGTGGTTTGCTGGCAGTGTCGCCGAGCTGGTTCTTCCTGCCGGTGTGCCTGATTGCGGTGATCGGCGGCATGTCCACCGGCACCACCTCGCTGTATGGCACCGGGCTGGACATGTCCAGCGTGTTCCCGCGCGTTCTCTCGCGAGTGAAAGCGACACTGCTGATCGGCGTGCTGTCGATTGCCTTCATCTTCATCGGCCGTTTTGCCGCGAATCTGGTGCAGAGCGTGTCGACCTTCGCCGTGCTGATCATCACCTGCACCACCCCGTGGATGGTGATCATGATCATCGGCCTGTTGGTGCGGCGCGGCTTTTACTGCCCGGACGACCTGCAAGTGTTCACGCGCGGCGAACAGGGCGGCCGCTACTGGTTCAGCCACGGCTGGAACTGGCGCGGTCTGGGCGCGTGGATCCCGAGCGCGGCGGTCGGTCTGTGCTTCGTCAACCTGCCGGGGCAATTCGTTGGCCCGCTGGGGGAAATGGCCGGCGGCATCGACATCAGTTTGCCGGTGACATTGGGCCTGGCGTCGGTGGTGTACCTGACGCTGCTGAGCCTGTTCCCGGAACCGCGCGAAGTGTTTGGCCCGACGGATGCCCGCAACCAAGTCATAGAAAAACCTGAACTGCGCCAGGCCGCCTGACGCAGATCCCTGTAGGAGTGAGCCTGCTCGCGATGACTTCAGCACATCCAATAAAGATGTGACTGACAGACCGCTATCGCGAGCAGGCTCACTCCTACAAGGGAAATGATTTTGGCCTCAACATAAAAAAGACAATCGGAGACACGCCATCATGGCTTTGGATTTATTCGTCGTCCTCATCTACGCCGCCGGCATGCTCTTGCTCGGCTACTTCGGCATGCGCAAGGCCAAGACCAACGAGGACTTTCTCGTCGCCGGTCGTAACCTCGGCCCGAGCCTGTATATGGGCACCATGGCCGCGACCGTACTCGGTGGCGCGTCCACCGTCGGCACCGTGCGTCTGGGCTACGTGCACGGCATCTCCGGTTTCTGGTTGTGCGCGGCACTGGGTTGCGGCATCGTCGCGCTGAACCTGTTCCTCGCCAAACCACTGCTGAAACTGAAGATCTACACCGTTACCCAGGTCCTGGAAAAACGCTACAACCCGATGGCCCGCTCGGCGAGCGCGGCAATCATGCTGGCCTACGCACTGATGATCGGCGTGACCTCGATCCTCGCCATCGGCACCGTGCTGCAAGTGCTGTTTGACCTGCCATTCTGGGTTTCGGTACTCGTCGGTGGTGGCGTGGTGGTGATCTACTCGGCGATCGGCGGCATGTGGTCGCTGACCCTCACCGACATCGTCCAGTTCATCATCAAGACCGTGGGCCTGATGTTTATCCTGTTGCCGATCTGCCTGTACCGCGTCGGTGGCTGGGACGAACTGGTGCTGAAACTGCCGGCGACCGCCTTCAGCTTCACCACCATCGGCTGGGACACGATCATCACCTACTTCATGATCTACTTCTTCGGCATCCTGATCGGTCAGGACATCTGGCAACGGGTGTTCACCGTCAAGACCGCCAAAGTCGCGCAGTACGCCGGCAGCATCGCCGGCATCTACTGCATCGTCTACGGTCTGGCCTGCGCGCTGATCGGCATGGCCGCGCATGTGCTGATCCCGGATCTGGACAACGTCAACAACGCCTTCGCCGCCATCGTCAAACTGTCGCTGCCGGACGGCATCCGTGGTCTGGTGATCGCTGCGGCACTCGCGGCCATGATGTCCACCGCCAGCGCCGGCCTGCTCGCCGCGGCCACCACCCTGACTGAAGACCTGCTGCCGAAACTGCGTGGCGGCAAACAGTCGAGCCTGGGCGTCAACCGTCTGTTCACTCTGCTGACCGGCATCGTTGTGCTGGGTATCGCACTGGTGGTGAACGATGTGATCAGCGCCCTGACGCTGGCGTACAACCTGTTGGTGGGCGGCATGCTGATCCCGCTGATCGGTGCGATCTTCTGGAAACGCGCGACCACCGCCGGCGCCATCGCCAGCATGGGTCTGGGTTTCGCCACCGCGCTGCTGTTCATGTTCAAGGATGGTCTGGATGCCAACACGCCGATCTACTACAGCCTGGCCGTGGGTCTGGTGAGTTTCGTGGTGGTCAGCCTGGTCTCCCCTCGCCCGGCACCCGTGGCGAGTGCGATCTAAGCTTTGATGTAACAACTTGATGCTTTCTTCGACGGGTGTGGCGTCGGTTGCCACACCCGTTTTTTTCGTCTGGAGAAAAAGGAATATGAAGATTGTTTCTCGCGATCAGTGGTTTGAAGTGCAGAGTCTCAGTGACGGCATTCGGTTGATTCACGAGCCGTATATCCGACCGTTCTACCGCTGCAATTTGTGGCACGTGCAGGGACGCGACAAAGACCTGTTGCTGGACAGCGGTTCGGGACTGGTCAGCTTGCGCGAGCAACTGCCGTGGATCACCGAACGGCCGTTGGTGGCGGTGGCCAGTCATTGCCATTTCGACCATATCGCCGGGCATCACGAATTTGCTGAACGGCTGGTGCACCCGGCCGAGGCGGACATCCTTGCGGCGCCGGATGGCGAGAATGATTTGAGCCGCGCATTTGTCGGCGATGACATGTTCGAAGCGCATCCGGATTGCCCGTTGTGTTACGCCGAATACCGGGTCAAAGCCGCGCCGGCGACCGGGTATGTCGAGGACGGCGACGTGCTCGATCTGGGCAATCGCACGTTGCAAGTGTTGCACACGCCAGGACATTCTCCGGGCGGGATCAGTCTGTATGAGGCGGCGACGCAAACCCTGTTCAGCGGCGACATCATTTACGACGGGCCGCTGATTGAAGACGCCTACCACTCCGACCTTGAAGATTACGCCGCGAGTCTGCGACGTTTGCAGGCGCTGCCGATCCGCACCGTGCATGGCGGCCATTTCGGCAGTTTTTCCGGGAAGCATTTGCGTTCGATGATTGACCAGTGGTTGCGCGGCCACGTCTGAGGCCTGCTTCACTCAAGCAGAACAACAATCAGAAATATCTGCCATGAGAAGAGCTGCCGTGCGTGCCGCCGTGCACCGGTATATCCAGCGTCTGCTGGAAACCCGCGAATTCAATGACAACACCAGCCTGGTCCAGTTGGGGCTGGAGAAAGCCGATATCGAGGATCTGATCTTTCATCTGGAGGATGAATTCGGACTGACGGCGTTCACCGCCGAGGAAGACCGCATGCTCAAGTCCGCGAAGACCGCGAATGACTTGAGCCGGTTTTTGCTGGAAATCGGGCGACACTAAAAGCAAAAGATCGCAGCCTTCGGCAGATCCTACATTAATCCATGCAGGAGCTGCTGAAGACCGCGATCTCTTGATCTGAATCCTTTGATCCCGGATCGGGGGCGTTACCGGCGCCGTTGTTGACGGCGGCGCTGCTCGTCATCGGTGCGGATCGGGACAGGTTGCAGAGGCGGTTCGATCAAGCCAAGGGCAACACCCAAGTCGTGCAGCCAGTTTTGAATTTTCTCTTTCATCGTCGTGCCCCCTTCAGGGTGGTGCTGAGCGGCCGGAATTCTGAGGCCGCTTCGCACTGATAATAGTCCGAAGTCCTACGCAATGCTCGGCCAAATCCGCAATGATCTGTTACTGAATTGAACAGAATATGCCGCCATTGGTTCAGGCTGTTTCGCGGGTTTCGATCTGAGCCGCAGGATAGACAGCCTGCTGCACCTCGATCCACGCATTGAGATTGGCGCCGAGCATGCCCTTGCGCCACATGAGCCATGTTGTCGCACCCACGAATGGCTCGGCCAACGGATGCACCGCGACGCTGTCGCGCCCCGGCAGACTGGCCAGCATCGACTCCGACATCAGCGCCACGCCACTGCCGGCAATCACACAGGCGAGCATGCCCTGATAGGACTCGATCTCCATCGCCCGGCCCATCGTCGCGTGGGAGTGCGCAAACCACGCCTCCAGACGCATTCGGTACGAGCAACCTCGGCGAAAGGTGAACACCGAGCGCCCTTCGACATCCCGGGCGTTGCGCACCGGCGGATGCTCGATTTCAGTGATCAGCACCAGCCGCTCCTCGCACAACGGCACGCCGTCGAGCCCGGCCAGTTCCAGCGGACCATCGACCAACGCGGCATCCAGGCGCCCGGTGAGCAACCCCTCCAGCAACTCACCGCTTGGCGCCGATTGCACCTGCAGGTTCACCGCCGGATACCGCTTGTGATACTGCGCCAGCAGCGCCGGCAGATGGATCGCCGCCGTGCTGTACATGGTGCCCAGGACGAAGTCACCGGCCGGTTTGCCGCCCATCACCGCCGCACTGGCCTGATCGCGCAGGGCGAACAGTTTGCCGGTGTAGTCCAGCAGGACTTTTCCCGCAGGTGACAGTTGCAAACGCTGACGCTCACGGACGAACAATTCAACACCCAATTGCTCCTCGAGCTGTTTGAGCCGGGTCGACAGATTCGACGGCACCCGATGCAATCGTTCGGCAGCGCGGGTGATTGATCCCTCCTCGGCTACGGCCTGAAAGATCCGCAGTTGGCTGAACTCCACAACCTTTCTCCAGAACAGAACAAGTTACTCACTATTATTCAATTTTAAAGAAAGTCAATCAGTCCTAGCCTGACGGTCATTGAAGCCCTCAGGGAATTCCGACCATGTCGCCGCTTATTCGCCTCTCCGCCTGCTTCGTGGCCTTGATGATGGCCATGGGCATCGGGCGTTTCGCCCTCACGCCACAAATGCCGCACCTGCTCAGCGAAGGTCAGATAGACCTGACGGCCGCTGGTCTGATTGCAGCGGCCAACTATCTCGGTTACCTGCTCGGCGCGGTGGACGCAATGTTCGCCCATCGCCCGCAGCAGGTTCAGCGGCGCCTGCACGGTGGCTTGTGGTTGTGCGTGCTGCTGACCCTGGCGTCATTCTGGGCCAATGGTTTCTGGTCGCACTTGGTGCTGCGGTTTGGCACCGGGGTAGCGAGTGCCTGGGTACTGGTGATGATCACGTCGTTGAGTCAGCCGTTGGCTGCGGCGGCAGGACGGCCACGGCTGGGCGCTCTGGTATTTGCCGGACCGGGTTTGGGGATTTTTCTCACAGGTTTGTTGGCGCTGGTCTCACATCTGCTGAAGCAGACGTCCGCAACGTTGTGGCTGATTTATGCGGCGGCTGCGCTGGTGATGATGTTGGGTGTCTGGCGTCTGCTGCCAACGCCTGTCGTAACGGCAACGGTGGTTGCAGCGCCGGTCAGTCAATCGAATCGGGGCATCGGGCGGTTGGCGGTAATTTATGCGCTGTATGGAGTCGGTTACATCATTCCGGCGACCTTCCTGTCACAGATGGCCAATGCGCAGTTTCATGGGCAATGGCAGGCTGATCTGTTCTGGCCATGCTTCGGTCTGGCCGCCGCGCTCGGCGTGTTGCTGGTGAGCCTGCGGCGTCACGATCCCGAAACCACTCGTCACTGGTTGATGGCGACACTGTGGTTGCAAGCGGCCGGCGTGTTCGCCTGTCTGCTGGGCAGCGGCCTCGGGCTCGCGCTGGGCGTGATTCTCTGCGGCACGCCCTTCCTGGCGTGCATGCAATTGGTCATGCAACGCTCGCGAGAATTGGCACCGCACGCGACTCAGCGCAACGCTGGCATGCTCACCGCCTGTTTCGCCGTCGGCCAACTCAGCGGCCCGTTGCTGGCAGCATTGAGCAGCCATTTCAGCGGTGGTTTGCAGCCGGCACTGGTGATTGCAGGCAGCGGGTTATTGATTGCCGGCGGTCTGGCACTGCAGGCGTCTAGCGCTGGCCCAGCGCTTTGCGCAAACGCCGACGCAACCACTGCTCGGCGCTGACAAAGGTGATGCCGAGCAACACCAACACGGCGCCAATGATGAAGTTCACCGTCAACTGTTCGCCGAGCAACAGCACACCAAAGGTCACGCCGAACAACGGCGTCATGAACGAGAACACCGCGAGGTTGGCTGCCAGATAACGGCGCAGCAGCCAGAACCAGACCAGGTAACTGAAGAACGACACGACCAGCCCTTGGAACAATACGCTGGCCACCGCGACGGGGGTCAGGCTGACATGGGTGATCTGGCCGCTAAACAGCGCGATCAGCAGCAGGCCGAGGAAGCCGACGATCAACTGATAGAACAGGGTCAGCGTCACCGGCGCTTCCGACAGACGCGAGGCGCGCACCACCACCGTGGTCGCGCCCCAACAGGCCCCGGCCAGCACACCAAAGGCATCGCCCAATAGCATGCGCCGGTCGAGGTTGTCCCACGACACGCCACCGGCGAAGGCAATCGCAATGCCGATAAACGCGAGCAGAATGCCCAGCCACTGCAGCGGTCGCAGGCGTTCACTGGCCAACAGAAAATGCACGCCCAGCGCGGTGAAAATCGGCGCAGTGTAGAGGAACACCGACATGTGCGCGGCGGTGGTCAGTTGCAGGCCTTCGGCGATGAAGAAGAACTCCAGACCGAACAGCGCACCGGCCAGCAAACCGCCGCGCCACGTGCTGCCAACCTGATCCCAGCCGCCCTTCCAGCAGATCAGCAAGCCGACCAGCAGCGCAGAGATCCCCGAGCGCGCGGCCGCTTGCATGACCGGCGCAATGTCTGGCGCCGCCCACTTGATCATCACTTGTTGCACGCCCCAGATCAGGCAGAGGCCGACCATCACCTGCAAGGCAAAACGGTCGACATTGCGCCGCTCGATACTCACCGCAACACCTCGAATACACACGACATGGCAGGCCATTCAAGTAGTCAGAAAACAGTGCCGAGGATTATCAATGAGTCGAGCGGAAAAAGCCGTCTGGAAAAGACATTTGTTTCTTCAGTGGCGGCAGCAGTGGATGGGTGCCGGCTGCGCCGTCATTCGCTGGCAAGCCAGCTCCCACAATGACCGGGTTGTCCGCTGTTCCACTGTTCGACACAAAACCGTGTGGGAGCCTGGCTTGCCAGCGATGGTCAGTTCAATCAACCCTGCCCCGATCTGAATGCAGTCGTTTAGCCAGCAAAAAACCAACGCTACAAGCCACTGCCGTGGCAAACGTCCCCCACGCCCAATCCATCAACGTCACCTGCACCGACCACCCGCGCAACGTCGCCCAATTGGTCAGGTCATAGGTGCCGTACGCCACCAGCCCCAGCAACGCGCCGCGCTTCGCCGCCCACTGCCAGGTCGCGGCCGGCAGCACCACAAACACCACACAACCGAAAACATACAGGCAATAAAAAACCGCTGCCGGAACCAGCAACGGTTGTTCGAGCATCAGCGAACCGAGCAGTTCGCGATAGGTCGGCGCCATCAACAGGCCGAGCCAGATACCGTCGAGTAACAGAAACGTCACCAGCGTGGCAACGTAGGCAATCAGCGCTTTCTTCATCGACCCGACCTCATGTGCGTCCCATGCAAGATGGGCCACTCAAGGCTCAGGTTAGTTCAATGCGATCGGCGTGAATAACGATCTTGCCTTCCTTGTACAGCGAACCGATGGCCTTCTTGAAGTTGCCTTTGCTGACGCCGAACAGGCTGCTGATCAACGCCGGATCGCTCTTGTCGCTGACCGGCAGCGTGCCGCTGTTGTCGCGCAACCTGGCGAGGATCTTCGAGTTCAGGCTACTGGCCGCTTCCTGACCAACCGGCTGCAGGCTCAGAGAGATCTTGCCGTCGGCACGCACTTCCTTGATGTAGCCTTTCTCGGTCATGCCGGCGCGCATGAACTTGAAGATTTCGTTCTTGTGAATCAGACCCCAGTGCTTGTTGTTGATGATCGCCTTGAAGCCCATGTCGGTGGCTTCGGCAACCAGCAGGTCAACTTCCTGGCCCTGGCTGTAGTTGGCCGGGGTCTTGTCGAGGTAGCGATCCAGACGCGCAGTGGCGGTGATGCGGCGGGTATGCTTGTCGAGATAGACATGCACTACGCAGTATTCACCGGCGGTCATCTGGCGCTTTTCTTCGGAATACGGCAGCAACAGATCCTTCGGCAGCCCCCAATCGAGGAACACACCGATGCTGTTGACTTCAACGACTTTCAGACTGGCAAATTCGCCGACCTGAACTTTGGGTTTTTCCGTGGTAGCGAGAAGTTTGTCTTCGCTGTCCAGATAAACAAAAACGTTGAGCCAATCTTCATCTTCACTGGGAATATCTTTCGGAATATAACGGTTAGGCAAAAGAATCTCGCCGTCGGCACCGCCGTCCAGATATAAACCGAAGTTAGTGTGTTTAACCACTTGCAAACTGTTGTAACGCCCGACTAAAGCCATTTCCAGAACCCTCATTGCGTGGGCGGCATTCTACCCGTTTTTGTGCTGGCCGTCGGGCGGCAGATCCGCACGCGTCGGAAATCTGCGCAACGCCTTGATTTTCCTTGCGCGCGGCTGAGCAGTGCTGCCGTTCGTCAGGCAGGCACCACCGCTTGCGGCTGAATATTCCAGTGCCACCCAGCCGAAATGTTGTTATTTAAAACAGCAGGTTAGCCGGATATTCCGAACATTGAATCGAGAATAATGCAGCAATGTGGTCGGTTATTCCGGGGGATATTTACCAAGCAATTGTCAAGTTATTCCTGTACGATGCCTGGCCGAGTTACTTTTCTACAGGTTAATGGCCGCCATGCGTGTAAAAGCATCCACCAGCAAAGCAAAGCCAGCTCCAGCCGTTGAAACCAGCGAATCGATCAACGATCAGATCGCAGCGTTCCTCAAGTCTGGCGGCGAGATCCAGCAAATTGCCAAAGGCGTCAGTGGCCAGACATTCGGCCCGTCCAAGCAGATCAGCCTGGGCAAGAAGTAACACCCGGTTTCACACCCGTCCAGAGGCGCTTTGAGCTTCGAAGCGCCTGGACTGGCACCGCGCAACACCCTCACGTCTTAAACAAAATTCCTTGTAAATCGACGAACGGCCATCGATGCCGATCATTCGCCGGTATCCTTTCACGCGTCTAGATCAAGCGTTTCAGCCGGCCTGCCGCCCTGCCCTCGCTGTTCATGGAGTGACGCATGCGCAAAACATCCTGTTTATTACTCGTAGGTCTTCTGGCCAGTGAGACCGCGCACGCGCAGATTTTCCAGCGTGAACTGGGCGACTTCGATCTCAAACTCGGTACCACGCCCACGCGCAGCATGGCTCAAGGCCTAGTCAAACCGGCGGCAGTCGGCTCATTTCATGGCGGCCTGGACTTGAGCCACGACAGCGGCCTCTATGTCGGCCAGTACGCACCGAGCATGGGCATCTCCCCAGGCAAAAACCTTGAAATCGACTCCTACGTCGGCTTTAAACAACCTTTCGATCAAACCCTCGGCTACGAAGTCGGGATGATTCACTACAGCTACCCCAAAGTCGACACGCTCGACAGCCAGGAACTGTTCGGTGGCCTGACCCTGCTCGGCAGCCGGTTCGGCGTAGCCTTCAGCAATGACCCGGATAAACAGAACAACACCTTGTTTGCCGATCTTGGCGGCAACCAGCCGTTCGGCATCGGCGTCAGCATGAAATACACCACCCACCAACTGAACACGCCCGTCGCCGTGGACGGTGGTTATGTCAGCAGTTTCACCGACTGGTCGGTGAAACTGTCCCGGCCGTTCATGGGCGTTGACCTCGATCTGATCTACAGCAATTCCAGCCTCAGCGGCAGCGATTGCTCGGCCTATTCCGGGCACAACAGCGAGTGCGACGGCCTCGTCACCCTCAAGGCTGCGCGCGCGTTCTATTGATCGGCTGAACTGCCGGGCTCATTCTGCGTTCACATAGGAATCAGCCCTTCGAAGCCAGGCTCACGCAAGGACTCGCCCATGTCTCGCTGGTTCAAGCACATCGCCACGCTACTGATCTTTACCCTCGCCCTCGGCGCCTGCAGCCGTGTCGGCCTGGCCTACCGCAACCTCGACGTGATCATTCCGTGGACGCTCAGCGACTACCTGGACATGAACGGCGAGCAAAAGGACTGGTTCAACGAGCGGCTCAAAGAACACTTGAACTGGCATTGCACGACGCAACTGCCGGGTTATCTGGATTGGCTCGATCGTTTGCAAACGATGGTCGAGACCAATCAGATCACCGATGCCGCGTTGCAGGCGCGCACTGTCGAAGCCAAGCAGGCCATTGCCGAAACCGCGAAGGAAATCACGCCTTCGGCCATCGAGTTGTTGCAAGGTCTGGATGACAAGCAAGTGGCGGAGATGAATGACGCCTTCGCCAAGGATCTGCGCAAGCGTCAGCAGGAATACCTCAAACCACCGCTTGATCAGCAAATTGCCGAGCGTGGCGCGCGAATGGTCAAACGTCTGAACGACTGGCTGGGGCCCCTGAGCGCCACTCAAGAGCAGCGGGTCATGGCGTGGTCGACTGCGCTGGGCGATCAGTACACCCAATGGATCGCCAACCGGGCCCATTGGCAGAAGCAATTCAGTGCAGCCGTGGCGCAACGACAAAGTCCCGAATTCCCGCAGAGAATCGAGACCCTTCTGGTCAATCGCGAGAGTTTATGGACAGCGGATTACCGCAAGGCCTTCGCCGCAACTGAAGCACAGGGACGTGCACTGGCGGTCGATCTGATGGCCGAGAGTACGCCGCAACAGCGCCAGCGGTTGTTGAAAAAGATTGAGGGGGTACGTAAAGACTTCAATGACCTCAAATGCCTCAAGGCCGCGCAAAGAACCTGAACATACCCGAATCCCATTGTAGGAGTGAGCCTGCTCGCGATAGCCGACTTCCAGTGACATCAATGTTGACTGGAAGACCGCTATCGCGAGCAGGCTCACTCCTACAGGGGGACGTGGGCTTAGGCGATCTGTGCTTTAGACGCCACGACGTCAAACGTTGCCTCGTCCAGCGCATCCTGTTGCTCATCGAGCACCTGACGCGGATGATCGTTGCCGGGAATGCTGCTGTCGATCAGGCTTAGCAGGCTTGATCCCCGCGCGGTCAGCTTGAAATTGTTGCCTGTGCTGCCTTCGGCATCGGAGCGTGGCTCGATGTATCCACGATCAAGCAGCAGACTTTCATATTCACAGGCCTGCGTTTTCAGATGATCCAGATTCTCGATCGGCTCGCCAGCGCTGGCCTTCGCCGCCGCATAGTCTTCGGCGTAGGCCCGCGGGGCAAAACTGTGGCCGGCACTGTTCTGCACTTCGTGCAACAAGCGTTCAATCAAATCCCAGTTATAAGTCGTCATCCTGATACAACCTCCGGTGCGCATGATTTATGGCGCGTTCATAGGTTGTGACCTGAGCGGTTCCCAGCCGTTCAGCCGCATTTCCCGAGGCGACCGACCGGCGGTCTGTCGATTTCCCCGAGAGTTAAACGACTACTCTGAAAGTGCCGGTTTCAACCCCCGCAGGAGAAATCATCATGAACGTTGAGAATCATCCGGTGGTATCGCGCGAAGAATGGCTCGCTGCCCGTAAACAATACCTGATTGACGAAAAAGCTTTTACCAGGGAACGCGACCGCCTCAGCGCTGAACGTCGCGCGCTGCCGTGGGTGAAGGTCGACAAGGACTACCACTTCCAGGGTCCGAACGGCGAACTGAAACTGGCTGACCTGTTTGGCAAACACAGCCAGTTGATTGTTTACCACTTCATGTTTGCCCAGGATTGGGAAGAAGGCTGCCAGGGCTGCTCGTTCCTCAGTGACCATATCGACGGTGCCAATCAGCACCTGGCTCATCACGACATCGCGGTCGTTGCCGTTTCTCATGCGCCATTCAACGCATTTCAGGCATTTAAACGTCGCATGGGCTGGAAGTTCGAGTGGGTGTCATCAGAAGGCTGCGATTTCAACTACGACTTCGGTGTCTGCGCCCGTGCCGAAGATGTCGCAGCGGGAAACGCTACCTATAACTACGAAAAAACTGACAGCGCCGAGGAAGAAATGCCCGGGCTGAGCGTGTTTTATCGTGACGCAAATGGCGACATCTTCCACACCTACTCTACCTATGCCCGCGGCCTGGACATGCTGGTCGGCGCCTACAACTACCTCGACCTGACGCCCAAAGGACGCAATGAAGACGAGATCATGGAGTGGGTGCGACATCATGATCGTTATGAGGGACAAAGCAGTTCGAGTTGCTGCCATGGTGGCTAAGCCCCGGTAGAACTGAACTTTTCATAGCTTCAAACCCTCAACCGGTTAACCCGCCTTAACCGGAACTGAGGTCTGCCCCGATGAAAACCCTGATCAGACTCGCTCTCGCCAGCACCCTCGCATGCGCTCTGCCCGCCTGGGCCTGCACGCCAGAAGAAGCTACCGCCAAACGCGAGCAACTGGCCAAAGAAGTCTCCAAGCTCACGGAACAGAATCCGGAAAAGGCCAAGGAGATCAATGCCGAGTTGCAAAAGATGGATCTGGGTACGGCCAGCAAGGACTTGCCGGACAAGTGCCAGTTGATTGATCAGCGCTTGAAAGAGCTGGGCACGGCTGAGAAAAAAGCCGAAAGCTGAAAGCCATATCAAAAGATCGCAGCCTTCGGCAGCTCCTGCACCAAATCTCGTAGGAACTACCGAAGGCTGCGATTCTTTGACCCTTAAAATGCACAAATGCATTTATTTGTTTGCATAAATGCATATTCATAACTACGGTTACATCGAGCAACGAGGTTGGTAATCGCCATCTGACATGGCAACCCTTGCACACCGATCGCTCGGCAACACCGCAACACCCACACAAGCTGGACGCTTGTTTTCACTCATGGAGGATTGAAAAATGTTAACCACAGCAGCAACACAATTCACCGGCGAATCACTGCCAAGGTGCCTGGCCGGTCACCTGCTCGACCCGCAACTCGCCGAAGTCGGAGCGGCTGAACAGCTCAGCGCCCGCGCCGCCGGCAGCCTCAACTTCAACCTGCAGAAACAAACCCAGACCAACTGGTGCTGGGCCGCCGTTTCCGCCTCGGTCGGCAACTATTACGGCACCGGGTCCTGGACCCAGTGTGGCGTTGCCAGCACTCAGCTCGATCGCAACTGTTGCAATCAGCCCGGGCCGTGCAACGTCTACGGCTATCTCGATTCCGCCCTGCAAACCACCCGCAGCTACAACGGCATGAATCAGGGCTCGTTGCAGATGTCGGCCATTCAGAACCAGATCAGCATGGGCCGCCCGGTCGGCTTGCGCTGCGCCTGGTACGGCGGCGGTGCGCACTTTCTGACGATCTACGGCACCAACGGCGATTACGTGTTGGTTGCGGACTCGATCTACGGTTATTCGACGCGCGCATTAAACGCGTTCCCCCGCGCGTATAACAGCGGCGGCAACTGGACTCACACTTACTTCACCGTGAAGAACTAGGAGGGCGACATCATGCAACTGACTTATCCAAAGGCGCCTTCCAACGGCGTTCAGACTTTGCGCCCGGCACTGCAAGCCGCCCTGCAAACCCAGGGCTTTGGTGCCAATCGCCAGTTCGCCAACGCGCTACCCGCAAAGATCAGTCTGAGCGAGGCCTATCGTGGCTACTCACTCAGTCTGGATGACCTGAGCCACGGCAAAGGCCTGAAAGAGGCCCGCCTCGGCGACTGGCATTACCTGGTGTTTGCCGACGGCGTGACGATTGCCGATGCGCAACTGGCCGAGGTGCGCGGGCATGTCGAGTTCGCCTCGTTGAACCACGGCGACCTGGCCGCCGCGACGGTGGGTGCGCTGAAACTGGCGGAACAGTCACCGCAACTACAGGGCAAGACCGTCGAGTTGCGTGTGCTGTTTGTCTCGGCGCTGCACCTCGTGGCGATCTGGCTGCACGCCGACGGTGAGGAGGTATTGATCCCGATTGAGCCAACGCCGAAGGATCTGGCAGTCACGCGGTTGTACAGCGAGGCAGCCTTGCTCGGCGCACTGAAACCGGCGGCAGGTCAAGCCAAACGGCGCTTTGATGCCGACACCAGTGGCCAGCTAGGCAACTGATGGACGAAAAAAAACCCGGACACTGTCCGGGTTTTTTCTGTGCGCTTGAAACGCCTTACTCAGCCGCAGGCTCTGCTGGCTTGCGGCGCTTGAGCGGCGCCATGCCGTCGCTGCTCACCAGCGAGTCCGGCTTCGGACGGTTGACGCTCTTGCGCTTGGTCGGCGTCTTCGCGGCCGTTTTTTTCTTGTCGCCCTTGGCGTCGGTCTTTTTCTTCTTCACGCCAACGGCTTTGCCCGAGGCCTTGACCTTTTTCGGCCCGCCGTAGGTGCCTTTGACTTCCTTGATGGTGCGGCGCTCGAAGCTCTGCTTGAGGTAGCGCTCGATGCTCGACATCAGGTTCCAGTCGCCGTGGCAAATCAGCGAGATCGCCAGACCGTCGTTACCGGCACGGCCGGTACGACCAATGCGGTGCACGTATTCGTCGCCGCTGCGGGGCATGTCGAAGTTGATCACCAGGTCCAGACCATCCACGTCCAGACCACGGGCGGCAACGTCAGTGGCCACGAGGATCTTCACGCCGCCCTGCTTCAGACGGTCGATCGCCAGTTTGCGATCCTTCTGGTCTTTCTCGCCATGCAGTACGAACGCTTTGTATTCCTGAGCCACGAGGCGACCGTAGATGCGGTCAGCCATGGCGCGGGTGTTGGTGAAGACGATGGCCTTCTGATAGGTCTCGTTGGCCAGCAGCCAGTTCACAATCTGTTCTTTGTGCTGATTGTGGTCGGCGGTGATGATCTGCTGACGGGTCGTCGAATTCAGCTGGCTGACCGCATTGAGCTGCAAGTGCTCAGGGTTGTTCAGCACCTTGGCGATCATCTCGCGCAGGCCGGAACCGCCGGTGGTCGCGGAGAACAGCATGGTCTGCTGACGGTTCGGGCACTCGTCGACCAGACGCTGGACGTCTTCGGCGAAGCCCATGTCGAGCATGCGGTCGGCTTCGTCGAGCACCAGCACTTCGACTTCTTTGAGGTCGAGGTTGCCAGCGTTCAGTTGTTCGATCATGCGGCCCGGCGTGCCGATGAGGATGTCCGGCACTTTGCGCAGCATGGCGGCCTGGACCTTGAAGTCTTCACCGCCGGTGATCAGGCCGGACTTGATGAAAGTGAACTGCGAGAAGCGCTCAACTTCCTTCAACGTCTGCTGGGCCAGCTCGCGGGTCGGCAGCAGGATCAGCGTCTTGATGCTGACGCGAACCTTGGCCGGGCCGATCAGGCGATTGAGGATTGGCAGAACGAAAGCGGCGGTTTTGCCGCTACCGGTTTGCGCCGTCACCCGCAGATCACGCCCTTGGAGCGCCAGCGGAATGGCCGCGGCTTGCACAGGCGTTGGCTCGACAAATTTCAGCTCGGCCACAGCTTTAAGCAGGCGTTCGTGCAGGGCGAATTGGGAAAACACGGGTGCTACCTCGAAGATATGCAAAAAAACAGCTGCATAGGTTACCGGTTTCGAGCGCTCAGGCCGAGTTTCTTTATACAAACGGACGTAATCAGTGGCTTTTTTGTTGCTCGATTTGTCTCCAACGGTAATACACGGCGTCTTAAATGCTCTAATCGCCCATCGCGTCTTACAGAAGAATTGTTGCTCTCATGGATATCAAACAGCTCTGGCTCAACGCCCAGGACCTCTGGGGCACTCTCGAACAGCATCCACTGTTGCAGGCTGGCCTGGCGCTGACGGTGTTATTGGTGATCGCGCTGGTGCTCGGACGAGTGGCGCGTTACCTGATCCTGCACGCCAGCCGCATGCTCGGGCGCCAACCGGCGCTGCACTGGATCAATGATTTTCGCCACAACAAGGTGTTTCAGCGTCTGGCGCAGATGACGCCGTCGCTGGTGATCCAGTTCGGCCTGCACCTGGTGCCGGAACTGAGCAAAACCGCGATGACCTTTCTCGGCAACGTGGCGTTGTCGTTCACCATCCTGTTCCTGCTGCTCTCAGTCAGCGCCCTGCTCAATGCCTTGCTCGACATCTACGCGCGCACCGAACATGCGCGTACGCGCTCGATCAAAGGCTACGTGCAACTGGCGAAAATGGTCTTGTACGTGTTCGGCGCGATCATCATCGTCGCCACATTGATCGACCGTTCGCCGTTGTTGCTGCTGTCCGGACTGGGTGCGATGTCGGCGGTGATTCTGTTGGTCTACAAAGACACCCTGCTGTCATTCGTCGCCAGCGTGCAGCTGACCAGCAACGACATGCTGCGGGTCGGCGACTGGATCGAAATGCCACAAGTCGGCGCCGATGGCGATGTGGTCGACATCACCCTGCACACGGTCAAGGTGCAGAACTTCGACAAGACCATCGTCTCGATCCCGACCTGGCGCCTGATGTCCGAGTCGTTCAAGAACTGGCGCGGTATGCAGCAATCGGGCGGCCGGCGGATCAAGCGCAGCCTGTTCATCGATGCCAGCGGCGTGCGATTCATCCGCGATGACGAGGAGGAAAAGCTCTCGCAAGTGCACCTGCTGACCGACTACATGAGCCGCAAGAAAGCCGAGCTCAAGGCGTGGAACGAGGCGCAAGGCAATGTCGCGGCGATGTCGGCCAACCGCCGGCGCATGACCAATATCGGCACGTTTCGCGCCTATGCGCTGGCGTATCTTAAGAGTCATCCGGAGATTCAACCGAACATGACCTGCATGGTCCGCCAGATGCAGACCACCGCGCAGGGCATTCCGCTGGAGATCTACTGCTTCACGCGCACCACGGTGTGGGCCGATTACGAGCGGATTCAGGGCGATATTTTCGATTATCTGCTGGCGGTGTTGCCGGAGTTTGGTTTGAGCCTGTATCAGCAGCCGAGTGGTGGGGATTTGCGTGCGGGGTTGCTGCCGGCGGTGCTCGGTTCGGCGAGCATTCCGGAGCCGCAGAAACACCTCATGTAACACCACCGATCAAAACTGTGGGAGCGGGCTTGCTCGCGAAAGCGGTGGGTCATTCAACAAGGATGTTGCCTGACCTGGCGCCTTCGCGAGCAAGCCCGCTCCCACAGGTGGTTTTGTCGGTCAGACGTTATGCGGTGGCCGTGGATTTGCGGATACCCAACCGGCTGATCCAGACAGCAGCCAGAATCACACTCCCGCCAAGGAACAATCTCCCCAGTTCCTCATGTTGATTCCAGATCAGCAGATTCAGCAGCAACCCCACCGGCACATGCAGGTTGTTCATCACCGCCAGCGTACCGCCGTTGACCATGCACGCGCCCTTGTTCCACCAGTACAGGCCCAATGCGGTAGAGACCAGACCGAGAAACAGCAACACTCCCCACTGCAACGGTGCTTCCGGCAGGAAATTCGCTTTGCCAAACATCAGGAACGCCGGCAACACCACCGCCAGCGCACCGAGGTAGAAAAAGCCGAAACGTCGGTAATGCGGCAGATCGCTCGGGTGTTTCGCCACCAGGTGTTTGTACAGTACCTGCCCGGCAGCATAGGTGAAGTTGGCCAGTTGCAGCAGCAAGAAGCCCATAAAGAAATCCGGATTGATGCTATCGAAACGAATCACTGCCGCCCCGCCCACCGCCACCAGCGCGGCAATCAGCGCCCATGGATTGAAGCGGCGGTTCAACGCATCTTCGATGAGCGTCACGTGCAACGGTGTGAGGATGGTGAACAGCAACACTTCCGGCACCGTCAGCACACGGAAGCTCAGGTACAGGCAGACGTACGTCACGCCGAACTGCAACGCACCGATCAGCAACATGCCACGCATGAACGAAGGTTCCACCGAGCGCCAGCGGGTCAGCGGAATGAACACCAGCCCCGCCAGCACCACGCGCACCAGCACTGCAAAATAACTGTCGACATGACCGGCCAGGTATTCGCCGATCAGACTGAAGGAAAACGCCTGGATCAGCGTGACAAAAAGTAGATAGCCCATGCTCGCCTCTGTTTTGAATGGCGGCGACGATAGCGGTTTTTGCGCAAGACCGCGAACCCACAGACAACGCCGATTCCTGTGGGAGCGAGCTTGCTCGCGAAGAGGCCGTGTCAGTAAACATCGTTGCTGAATGAAATATCGCTTGCGCGAGCAAGCTCGCTCCCACAAGGATCTGATGACATTCAACAAATCGCAGGCAAAAAAAAGCCCGATCTCGCTAAAGCGTTCAATCGGGCTACAGCACTCAGGAGCAACAAGTGCAAAGGGAGGTTCGATGCGCGTGGAGCCTTGAAGGGGTTGCGCCAGGTCACTTAAACAATCGGCGATTATCTGGCGATTAAGCTATCAAGCGACCTGGGACAGTTTGGCGTTGGCCTGATTCAGGCCCTTCTCCTGGAAGTCGCCACCGAGGTTCATGCCTTCGGCGTGAATAAAGGTCACGTCGTTGATACCGATGAAACCCATGACCTGACGCAGGTACGGTTCCTGGTGGTCAGCCGGGCCGCCGGCGTAGATGCCGCCGCGAGCGGTGAGCACGTAGGCACGTTTGCCGCTGAGCAGGCCTTGCGGGCCGGTTTCGGTGTATTTGAAGGTCACGCCGGCACGCAGCACGTGGTCGAGCCAGGCCTTGAGGGTGCTCGGGATGGCGAAGTTGTACATCGGCGCGGCCATCACCAGTACGTCAGCGGCGAGCAATTCATCAGTCAATTCATTGGAACGATCCAGCGACGCTTGCTCGTTGGCGTTGCGCTGATCGGCAGGCTTCATCCAGCCACCCAACAAGTTGATGTCCAGGTGTGGCACCGGACTCACGGCGAGGTCACGTACGGTGATCTGATCGTTGGGGTGCGCCGCTTTCCACTGGCTGATGAAGGTCTGGGTCAGTTGACGGGAAACCGAATCTTGTTGGCGGGCGCTGCTTTCGATGATCAGAACGCGGGACATGGTGTGTAGCCTCCATCCGAGAATGTTGTAAGTCGATGGAGTGAAGGTTAAACAGAGTTGAATCGATGAAAAAGCGCAAATAATTGCTGCAAAGCATCGAATAATTCGTTTAGATGCTGACACATACCCTGTGGGAGCGAGCTTGCTCGCGAATTGGCCGTATCAGTCGACATCATTGTTGAATGACACACCGCTTTCGCGAGCAAGCCCGCTCCCACAAGCGATTCGCGGTGTTACTTCGGGATGCAGGTCAGTTTGATGCGCAGCTTGATGATTTCGCGGGTGAACTTGGCCGTGGCGTTTTTGTGTTTGCCGGCCGGCACATCGATGCTGCGGGTGCGTGGCGCCTCGGGGCCATTGGTGAAGACGGCCTTGCACACAGCGTCAACGTCACCGTAGTTAGCCACCCGAATCGAGCCGATGTCGTTGTCGGTGTCGAAGGTCTCGTAGTCGATCTTCATGCCGTTGAGATCCTTCTGCACATCGATCGGATAGGCAAACGCGGTCAACGGCAGCAGCGCCAGCAGCACACAACAGAATTTTTTCATTCGGCAGTCTCCATGAGGGACGGCCAGCTTAGGACAAGAGGAGCTATTGATGAAAGCGCCCCGCGTGACCCTTGATCAATGGCGAACGTTGCAGGCCGTGGTCGACCACGGCGGATTTGCCCAGGCCGCCGAGGCCTTGCACCGTTCGCAATCGTCGGTGAGTTACACCGTCGCTCGCATGCAAGACCAGCTCGGCGTGCCGTTGCTGCGCATCGACGGGCGTAAAGCCGTGCTCACCGAAGCCGGCGGCGTGTTGCTGCGCCGCTCGCGGCAACTGGTGAAACAGGCCAGTCAACTGGAAGACCTCGCCCATCACATGGAGCAAGGCTGGGAAGCCGAAGTGCGGCTGGTGGTCGATGCAGCCTATCCAAGCGCACGCATTGTCCGTGCGCTGACCGCGTTCATGCCGCAGAGTCGCGGCTGCCGTGTGCGTCTGCGTGAGGAAGTATTGTCGGGTGTCGAGGAAGTGCTGCTTGAAGGTGTCGCCGATCTGGCGATCACCGGCCTGAGCATTCCCGGCTACCTCGGCGCGGAATTGAGCGATGTCGAGTTCGTCGCCGTCGCTCATCCCGATCACCCGCTGCACCGGCTAAACCGCGAGCTGAGCTTTCAGGACCTGGAAACCCAGATGCAAGTGGTCATCCGCGATTCCGGCCGCCAGCAACCACGGGATGTCGGCTGGCTCGGCGCCGAACAACGCTGGACCGTCGGCAGCCTCGCCACGGCGGCCACGTTCGTCAGCAGCGGCCTGGGTTTTGCCTGGCTGCCCCGGCACATGATCGAGCGCGAACTGAAAGATGGCTCGCTCAAGCTGCTACCGTTGGACAGGGGCGGTACCCGTAATTCCAGCTTCTATCTGTATTCGAACAAGGACAAACCCCTGGGCCCGGCCACGCAGATCCTGATCGAACTGCTGCGCACCTTTGACACCTTGCCGCTGGACGCGCCGTTCGCCGCGCCTGAGCAAGCCTGACACGGAGTTCACCGATGGCGTATTTCGAGCACGAAGGTTGCAACCTGCACTACGAGGAATATGGCCACGGCTCCCCGTTGCTACTGGTTCACGGGCTCGGCTCGAGCACACTGGACTGGGAAATGCAGATCCCGGCACTGGCTGCGCATTATCGGGTGATCGTCCCGGACATCCGTGGCCACGGGCGCTCGGACAAACCCCGCGGGCGCTACAGCATTGCCGCTTTCAGCGCCGACCTGCTGGCGCTGATCGAGCACTTGAACCTCGGCCCGGTGCATTACGTCGGGCTGTCGATGGGCGGGATGATCGGCTTCCAGTTTGGCGTCGATCAGCCGCAAATGCTGAAAAGCCTGACCATTGTCAACAGTGCGCCCGAGGTCAAACTACGCAGCCGCGACGACTGTTGGCAGTGGTTCAAACGCTGGAGCCTGATGCGTATGCTCAGTCTCGCGACCATTGGCAAAGCCCTTGGCGGCAAACTTTTCCCCAAACCCGAACAGGCCGATCTGCGGCAGAAAATGGCCGAACGCTGGGCAAAAAACGACAAACGTGCTTATCTCGCCAGCTTCGATGCGATTGTTGGCTGGGGCGTACAGGAACGACTTTCCCGAGTGACCTGTCCAACGCTCGTCATCAGCGCCGACCGTGACTACACACCGGTGGCACTGAAAGAAACCTATGTAAAACTGTTGCCGAATGCGCGGCTGGTGGTGATCGCCGACTCGCGCCACGCCACCCCGCTCGATCAACCCGAACGCTTCAATCAAACGCTGCTGGAGTTCCTCGCCGCAGCCGATATTCAATCTCAGGATCACTGACCCATGCTGAAAAAACTCGCCCTCGCCGCTGGTACTGTGCTGTTTGCCGCCAACCTGATGGCTGCCACGCCGGCCAAAGCACCGCACGTGCTGCTGGACACCACCAATGGTCAGATCGAAATCGAACTGGACCCGGTCAAGGCACCGATCAGCACTAAAAATTTTCTTGAATACGTCGACAGCGGCTTTTACAACAACACCATTTTCCACCGCGTGATCCCGGGCTTCATGGCCCAGGGCGGCGGTTTCACCCAGCAGATGCAACAGAAAGACACCAAGGCGCCAATCAAGAACGAAGCCAGCAATGGCCTGCACAACGTTCGCGGCACTCTGTCGATGGCTCGCACCTCCAATCCTGACTCGGCCACCAGCCAGTTCTTCATCAACGTGGCTGACAACGCGTTCCTCGACCCGGGCCGTGATGCCGGTTACGCGGTGTTCGCCAAAGTGGTCAAGGGCATGGACGTGGTCGACATCATCGTCAATTCACAAACCACCACCAAAAGCGGCATGCAAAACGTGCCAGTCGACCCTGTGATTATCAAGTCGGCCAAGCGCCTGGACTGAGTTTCGCCGGGCATACCGAGCGGCGACGGCTGATCCCGCGCCGCTCGCACTGATAAAAGGAGAGCCCGTGATCCGGGCGGTTATCTGATGCTCTATCGCCGTTTTGAAAAACTGATCGACGTATTCCGCGACGCCCCGACAGCGTCGCCTCCAAACCGTGTGCTGCCTTTCTATATCCATTACCTGAAGCAGGTCTGGCCAAGTTTTGCCGCTTTGTTGGTGGTCGGATTGTTCGCTTCGCTGATTGAAGTGGCACTGTTCAGTTACCTGAGCCGCATCATCGACCTGGCTCAAGGCGCGCCGAACCCCAACCTGTTTAAAGACCACGCGCTTGAGCTGATCTGGATGGTCGTGGTCGCGCTGATACTGCGCCCCGTTTTCGTCTGTCTGCATGACCTGTTGGTGCACCAGACCCTCAATCCCGGCATGACCAGCATGATTCGCTGGCAGAACCACAGCTACGTGCTCAAACAGAGCATGAACTTCTTCCAGAACGACTTTGCCGGGCGAATCGCTCAACGCATCATGCAGACCGGCAACTCCTTGCGCGATTCCGCCGTGCAAGCGGTTGACGCGCTGTGGCATGTGCTTATCTACGCGGTCAGTTCACTGGTGCTGTTCGCCGAAGCCGACTGGCGCCTGATGATCCCGTTGCTGGTCTGGATGGCGTGCTATGTCGGCTCGCTCTTCTATTTTGTGCCACGGGTCAAAGAGCGCTCCGTCGTCTCCTCGGATGCGCGCTCGAAACTGATGGGGCGAATCGTCGACGGTTATACCAACATCACAACCCTGAAACTGTTTGCGCACACCCGTTACGAACAGCAGTACGCCCGCGAAGCCATCGAAGAACAGACCGAAAAAGCCCAGTTGGCGGGCCGCCTGGTGACGAGCATGGACGTGACCATCACGATCATGAATGGCTTGTTGATCGTCACGACCACCGGCCTGGCACTCTGGCTCTGGACCCAATCGATCATTTCGGTCGGCGCCATTGCCTTGGCGACCGGTCTGGTCATTCGTATCGTCAACATGTCCGGCTGGATCATGTGGGTGGTCAACGGCATTTTTGAAGACATCGGTGCGGTGCAGGACGGCCTGCAAACGATCGCGCAGCCAGTCGCCATCACGGATGTTCCACAGGCCAGACCGCTGCAAGTGGCCCGGGGCGAAGTGCGCTTCGAGCACGTGGATTTTCACTACGGCAAAAAGCGCGGGATCATCGGCGACCTCAACCTGACCATCAAACCGGGTGAGAAAATCGGTTTGATCGGGCCGTCCGGCGCGGGCAAATCGACGCTGGTGAACCTGTTGCTACGGCTGTACGACGTCGAGGGCGGGCGAATTCTCATCGACGGCCAGAACATCGCCGAAGTCGGTCAGGAAAGCCTGCGTGCCCGGATCGGCATGATCACGCAGGACACTTCGCTGCTGCACCGCTCGATCCGCGACAACTTGCTGTACGGCAAACCGGATGCAACCGACGCAGAGTTGTGGGACGCGGTGCACAAGGCGCGCGCCGATGAGTTCATTCCGCTGCTGTCGGACGCCGAAGGTCGCACAGGGTTCGATGCGCACGTTGGTGAGCGTGGGGTGAAACTGTCCGGGGGCCAGCGCCAGCGCATCGCGATTGCACGGGTGCTGCTCAAGGATGCACCGCTTCTGATCATGGACGAGGCTACTTCGGCGCTGGACTCGGAAGTCGAAGCGGCGATTCAGGAAAGCCTGGAAACCCTGATGCAGGGCAAAACCGTGATTGCGATTGCCCACCGCCTCTCAACCATCGCGCGTATGGATCGCCTGGTGGTGCTGGAGAACGGCAAGATTGCCGAGAGCGGCACGCACGCCGAACTGTTGGCTCACCGTGGTTTGTATGCACGGCTGTGGGCGCATCAGACCGGAGGGTTTGTCGGCATCGATTGACCCCATTCACCACAGTACCTGTGGGAGCGAGCTTGCTCGCGAAGGCGGTGTGTCAGCTGATATCCATGTCACTGAAACACCGCTTTCGCGAGCAAGCTCGCTCCCACAAGGGGATTCAGGTTTGGCGGTAGGGCAAGGCTGTTCTTGCTTCTTCGGCATAGGCCAGGATGCCGGCGCGCTCTTGCTGGAGGAAATCCTTCACCGCCGCTTTCAGGCCTGGATGGCGCAGGTAATGCCATGAATGGGTGATCACCGGTTCAAACCCGCGAATCAGCTTGTGCTCGCCCTGAGCGCCGGCATCGAAGCGCTGATAACCCTGCGCGATCGCGTAATCCATGCCCTGATAAAAACAGGTCTCGAAATGCAGTCGATCAAACTCCGCCAGACAGCCCCAATAGCGCCCGTAGAAACTTTCGCCACCGACCAGACTGAAGGCCATTGCCACTGGGCGTGAGCCTTGTTTGGCCAACACCACGCGAATCGCCTCGGGCATGCGCTCGGCCAAGAGACTGAAAAACTCTCGTGTCAGGTAAGGCGCCTGGCGCCGCACCGCGTAGGTATTGGCGTAACAGGCATAGACAAAATCCCACTGCGCCTCGTCCAGCTCCCGCCCTTCCAGCCATTCAAACGCAAAGCCCTGCCCCGCCACTTGCTCGCGTTCCTTGCGCATCTGTTTGCGCTTGCGCGAACTGAGCATGTCGAGGAAATCCTGAAAGTCGCGATACCCGCGATTCTGCCAGTGATACTGACAGCCAATGCGCTGCAGCCAGCCCGGTTGCTCAGCCATCGCGGCATCGGTAAACGGATCCGTGAAGTTGATGTGCGCGCTGGAAAGCCCTTCGATTTCCAGATAGCCGGGCAGGCTCTTGAGCAGCTCGAAACCGTCTTCGACCCTGGCCGCCAACAGGCGCGGGCCGCTGACCGGACTGAACGGCACGGCGGCCAAAAGCTTGGGGTAATACTCAATGCCGGCGCGGGCGCAAGCGTCGGCCCAGCCGTGATCGAACACGTACTCGCCGTAGGAATGCCACTTGCGATAACCGGGTAACGCGGCGATCAGTCGATCAGCTTCGATGTGCAGCAAATGCTCAGGTTGCCAGCCGGTGTGGGGGCCAACGCTGCCACTGTCTTCCAGGGCACTGAGAAAGGCATGGCGCAGAAACGGCTGGCTTTCAGGCACCAGCGCATCCCAGGTAGCCGGCGCGATTTGCGACAGGTTTTGCAGGCGTTGCAACGGCATCAACAAGCTCTCCCCAACAGGACTTCAGCGCCCGGCGAGTATCGCCGATTGCGCGGCATTGCACACCCGCAATCGGCCGACAGCGCTCTAGATCAATAGTTCAGGGCGAATCGATATCGTCATCAACCTGCCATCACTGTGCCACTGGTCTGTCATAAACGATCGCGATACTGGCGCCTGTTTTTAGAGCGCCGGGTTCTACCCGGACACTGTTTTCCGACACCCATATTGTCGGTTGTGCCCCGGATGGTTTCGCCATCCCCTCTCATCTTCGGAGATTGCTATGCGTCTTGCTTCCACGAAAACTGCGGCGGCCCTGTGCGGTGGCTTGTTGCTGGCCATGAGTGTTCCGGCCAGTGCTGCAGTCGACGCCAAACTGCTCGACATGCTCAAAGCTAACGGTTCCATTTCCCAGGCACAGTACCTCGAACTGCAAACTGAACTGGCCAAGGATCAGAAGGCTCAGCAAATCGCGCAGCAGGCGCAGCAAGAGACCAACGAACAAGTCGCCGCTGTTGCGAAGAAAACCAACGAACAAAGCGTCTTCGACCAGAAACTCGCCTGGGCCGCCAAGACCCAGTTCAAGGGCGATGTGCGAATCCGTCAGGAAACCATCAAGATCGACGGCGAACCGAACAACGGTGGCCGCGACAAGGATCGTCAGCGCATCCGTGCCCGTCTGGGTGCCTACACCGAGATCAACCCGCAAGTCGACACCGGTATCCGTATCGCCACCGGCGGCGGTGACGATGCCCGTTCGACCAACCAGGATCAGGACAACTACTTCGACAAGAAGCAGATCTGGCTCGACCTCGGTTATATCGACTATCACCCGGACCAAATCAAGAACCTGCACATTATCGGCGGCAAGATGCTGCAACCGTGGGTCAGCATGGGCGATGTGATCTGGGACAGCGACATCAACCCGGAAGGTCTGGCTGTCACCTACAAATATCCACTGGGCAGCAGCGCCGAACTGTTCGGCAGCCTGGGTAACTACAACCTCAAGGACAACGTTGACGGCGACGGCGTGCAATTCCGTCACGACCTGCGTCTGACTGCCGGCCAGTTGGGCAGCCGTTTCAACATCACCGACAACCTGAAAGTCACCCTGGGCGGCAGCGTCTACGCCTACCAGAACGACGAAGACAGCCGCTGCACCGGTACTTCCACACCGTGTGCGCTGGCAGTCAACGGCAACTCGGCTAACAACGAATTCCGTCTGTATGAAGGGTTCAGCCAGGTCGACATCGGCGGTCTGCCAATGCCACTGTCGTTCTACGGTCAGTACGTGAAAAACAACGATGCCGTGACCGATCAGGACACCGCGTGGCTGTTGGGCGCCAAGTCGAAAGTCTTCGGTCTGAACCTCGATTACAACTACCGTGACGTGCAACGCAACGCCGTGGTCGGCGCCTTCACCGACTCCGACTTCGCCAACGGCACCACCGGTTCCCGTGGTCACAAGTTCAAGGTCGGTTACGACATCGACAAGAACTTCGCCATCGGCGCGACGTACTTCCTGACCAAGGCTGACTTCGCCAGCCGCACCCAGCGTGACGCTGACGCCAACACCCTGCAGCTGGATGCGGAAGCCAAGTTCTAAAACGCTTCACCCCATAGCCTGGTGCGGGCGGGACGATCCCCATCATCCGTTCGTTTCGCCTGCACCGGACTATTTCTGCGGGATGCAAAAAACCACGGCAGGAGCTGCCGAAGGCTGCGATCTTTTGATCTTGTCTGAACACAAGATCAAAAGATCGCAGCCTCGTTTCACTCGACAGCTCCTACCGGGGGTTATCTTTTCGTCGTTGCTCGGCCAGGCGCTCGGCCAGTTCCTCGACGCCTTCTGCCGGCGACTCCGGCAGCGCCTTCAAAGTGGCTTGCATCAAACGCATCTGACGAATGAAACGCCGACAGTTCGGACAAAACATCAGGTGATGACGCACCATCCACTTTTCGCGAAAGCTCAATTGGTCATCAAGATAATCGCTGGAGCGCGCCACTTGTTCCTTACAGGTCAGCATTCTCCGGTCTCCTCAAAATGCTCCACGGTTGCGAAGACTTTCAGCCGTGCACGATGCAGCAGCACACGGACATTGGAGAGCGAAATCTCCAGAAGATTACAGATCTCCTCCAGCTCCAGCCCCTGGCGTTCGCGCAACAGCAAAACACTGCTTTGCAGTTCCGACAGGCTCAGCAGCGTGTGCTCCAGGCACTCGCGCAGTTCGCCTTCGGTGAGCAGGGCTTCGGGGGTGTCCTGGTGCCAGGCGAACGGGGCGACCAGCCAATGGCCGTCACCGGCAGAGAAGCGGTCGTCGTCGATCGTGCCATGGGGTGACGGCAGATCATCCATCAACACTTCGCGGCGATTGTGTTTATAACGGCTTTTGGCTGAGTTGGCCGTGATGGTCAATAGCCAGGTCTTGAGACTGGAGCGACCTTCGAAGCTGGCAATGTGGCGCACCACGGAAAGCCAGGCATCCTGCACCACTTCCTCGACGTGACGCTGGCCGACAATCGCATACGCCACGGCACGCATCGCGCTCTGGTACGTCGTCACCAGTTCCTTGAAAGCCTGTTGCTCACCCGCCAGCAGGCGCGCAAGCAGTTGGGTATCGTCAGCCGCCATCCATCAATCCCCTTGTCCCGATTCCGGAAATAAACGCGGCAGGTCTTCACCTGCCGCCATTTCCGAAAAATTACAGCGTTTGAGCCGATTCGGATGTAGGAAAGGTCGGCGCGATTAAGAGGAAATTAAACCTATTTTCAACGCTTGCGCAGAATCACGCTGCCGATCGAATAGCCCGCACCGAACGAACTCAGCACCGCCAGTGAACCGCTCGCCAGATCATCCTGATACTTGTGGAAAGCAATCACCGAACCTGCGGAGCTGGTATTGGCGTAAGTGTCGAGAATCACCGGAGCTTCTTCTTCGGTGGCTTCGCGGCCCAGCAACTTGCGCACGATCAGGTGGTTCATGCTCAGGTTGGCCTGGTGCAGCCAGAAGCGCTTCACATCGCCGACGTTGAGCTGGTTCTCTTCCAGGTGTTCACCGATCAGTTCGGCAACCATCGGACAGACATCCTTGAACACCTTGCGGCCTTCCTGGACGAACAGCTTGTCGCGAGCACCGATGCCCTCTTCCGCCGCGCGGTTAAGGAAGCCGAAGTTGTTGCGGATGTTGTTGGAGAACTTGGTCAGCAGCTTGGTGCTGACTACGTCGAACTGGTACTTGGAAGTCGCCAGATCGGCGCGCTCGATGATCACCGCAGTCGCGGCGTCGCCGAAGATGAAGTGGCTGTCACGGTCACGGAAGTTCAGGTGACCAGTGCAGACTTCCGGATTGACCATCAGGATCGCCCGGGCCTGGCCCAGTTGCACGCTGTTGGCCGCGGCCTGAATGCCGAAAGTCGCCGAAGAACAGGCCACGTTCATGTCGAAACCGAAACCCTGAATGCCCAGCGCTTCCTGGACTTCGATGGCGATGGCCGGGTAGGCGCGCTGCAGGTTGGAGCAGGCAACGATCACGCCGTCAATGTCGGCGGCGGTTTTGCCGGCACGTTGCAGGGCCTGTTCGGCCGCGCCGATGGCCATCTGGCAGAGCACCGACCATTCGTCGTTGGAACGCTCCGGCAGGCGCGGGGCCATGCGTTGTGGATCGAGGATGCCGGCCTTGTCCATGACAAAGCGGCTCTTGATGCCCGAGGCTTTTTCGATGAATGCGGCGCTGGATTCGGTCAGGGCCTGGACTTCACCGCTGGCAATGGCCTCGGCGTTGTCAGCGTTGAACTGGGCGACGTAGGTATTGAAAGACTGCACCAGCTCTTCGTTGGAGATGCTGTTGGCCGGGGTGTACAGGCCGGTGCCGCTGATGACGACGTTATGCATGGTCGTTTCTCTAATCTGTTCAGGCAGAAAGTGCTGGAACCGTCGTACCAACACACAAAGGGTCTATTCCCATCCGGGGGACGCAAACCTGGCATCGCTTTATTCCGTCGCGCGAACCGGCCGAAGGCTCTGGGTCGCGAAACTGGTGTTTATGGTCGCGAAGTTTGCCATAAACGTGGACTTTTGGCGCCTTTCTCAAGCACAACCGCAGTCCCCTGTAGGAGTGAGCCTGCTCGCGATAGCGGTCTGCCTGCCACTGATGAGGTGTCTGATAATGCGCTATCGCGAGCAGGCTCACTCCTACAATGGATTGTGCGGGTCTCCAGGTCAGGGTTCGACCTGGGTCCACTGTTTGTTCAGGCGCTTGTCGGAGATCGGGACCTTGGTGCCCAACTGCTGGGCGAACAGCGATACCCGGTATTCCTCCAGCCACCAGCGGTACAACTCAAGCTGCGGATCGCGTTTGCCTTCCTGGGCGTGTTTGGCCGCACGAGTCTGATATTGCGCCCAGAGACCGGCCAGTTCGCCGCTCCAGACACGATCCTTCTGCACCTGCGCGCCGAGCTTTTCGAAGCGCTGCTCGACCGCCTTCAGGTAACGCGGCAGCTCTTTGAGCCACTGCATCGGCGTCTCGCGAACAAACCCCGGATACACCAGATTGTTGATTTGCTGCTTGATGTCATTCAACGCCACGGCTTGAGCGAGGTCGATCTTGCCCTTGAAGCGCTTTTGCAGGCTGTGCCAGAGCTTGAGAATCTCCAGCGTCAGGCGCGCCACACGCTCGGCGTGCTCGGTCCAGTTGCCGCGTTTGCGCTCGGCCAGTGCCGCCAACCCGGCGCCGTCGCGGGGCAACGGGTCTTCGCCTTCAAGGATGCAGCTGTCGAGGCTGGCCAGCAGAATGTCTTCGTCCAGCGCATCGACGCGGCCCAGCTCGCGATAGAGCAAGCCCAGCTCGGTCTGCCCCGGCAACTTGCCGCGCAAGAACTTCGCCGGCTCGGCCAGTTGCTGCATCAACAAGCGCTGCAAGGCGCGACGATGCTGAAACTCGGCCTCGGCCGGGGTCGAGAAGCGCCCTTCCTTGACCGTACCGCCCTCTTCCACCAGCGCCGGATACACCGTCATCGACAGCCCGGCGATCTTCTGCTGAGTCTTTTCCGCCACCGGCGCGAAGACTTTCGCCTCCACCGGTTGCTGACTTTTCGCACTCTGCGGCACCGCCAGGGCGGCCTGACTGGCTTCGGCAAAGCGCGCCGTCAGTTCGGCCAGATCGCGGCCTTCGCCGAGAAATTTGCCCTGGCCGTCGACGATTTCCAGGTTCATCCGCAGATGCCCCTCGACGCCTTGCTCGGCCTCTGCCCACGCCTCATCGCTGACCCGCGCGCCGGTCATGCGCAACAATTCGCGACCGAGCGCTTGCGGCAACGAACCCTCGGCAAAGGTCATGCGTTGCAACGCCGCTTTGATGAAGTCCGGCACCGGCACGAAGTTCTTGCGCAAGGCTTTCGGCAGATTGCGCACGAGAGCGATGCACTTGGCCTCGATCATCCCCGGCACCAGCCACTCCAGGCGTTCCGGCGGCAGCATCGGCAACAGCGGTGCCGGCACGCGCAGGGTCACGCCGTCACGCGGATGATTGGGTTCGAAATGATAGGTCAGCGCCAGTTCCAGATCGCCGATGTGCAGCGTGTCCGGGTAATCACGCGTAGTGACTTCACTGGCCTCGCGGGCGAGCACGTCTTCTTCGCGCATGATCAGCAGTTGCGGGTTCTTCTGGCTGTTGACTCGATACCAGCTGTCGAAGGTCGCGGTCTGGTGAATATCCGCGGGCAAGCGCGCGTCGTAGAACGCGTACAGGGTTTCTTCATCCGCGAGAATGTCGCGACGACGGGCTTTCGCTTCCAGTTCGTCGAGCTGTTCGAGCAACTGTTTGTTGGCGGTCAGGCACTTGGCTTTCGATTGAATCTCGCCACGCACCAGACCTTCACGGATAAACAGCTCGCGGGAGACCACCGGGTCCACCGGGCCGTAATGCACCGGCCGGCGGCCAACCACGATCAGCCCGAACAGGGTGATCTGTTCAAACGCCACGACCTGACCGCGCTTCTTCTCCCAGTGCGGTTCGAAATGGTTTTTCTTGATCAAGTGCCCGGCCAGCGGTTCGATCCAGTCGGCATCGATCTTGGCGACCATGCGCGCGTACAGCTTGGTGGTTTCCACCAGTTCGGCGGTCATCAACCATTGCGGGCGCTTCTTGCCGATGCCCGACGACGGGTGAATCCAGAAGCGTCGCTGACGCGCGCCGAGGTAATCGCCGTCTTCGGTTTTCTGGCCGATCTGGCTGAGCAGACCGACCAGCACGGCTTTGTGCAGTTTCGGATAATCCGCCGGCTCTTTATTCAGGCTCAGCTGCATGTCACGGCAGATCAGGCTCAACTGGCGGTGAGAATCACGCCACTCGCGCAGACGCAGGTAGTTGAGGAAATTCTTGCGGCACCAGTTGCGCAACGGACTGGCGGTCAGTGCCTGGCGCTGCTCTTCGAAACCGCGCCACAGATTCACTAAACCGGCGAAGTCCGAATCGGTGTCTTTCCATTGCGCATGCGCCTGATCAGCCGCTTGCTGACGCTCCGGCGGACGTTCACGCGGGTCCTGAATCGACATGGCACTGGCGACGATCAGCACTTCCTGCAAACTGCCGAGTTTCGCCGCTTCAAGCAGCATGCGACCCATGCGCGGGTCGACCGGCAGGCGCGCCAACTGACGGCCCAGCGGTGTCAGCTGGCTGTTGCGATCCACCGCCGAGAGTTCTTGCAGCAGGTTGAAACCGTCACTGATCGCCTTGCCATCTGGCGGCTCGATAAACGGGAACGCGGTGATCTCGCCGAGACGCAGATGCAGCATCTGCAGGATCACGGCGGCGAGGTTGGTACGCAGAATTTCCGGATCGGTAAATTCCGGGCGCCCGAGGAAATCCTCTTCGCTGTACAGACGCACGCAAATCCCCGGCTCGACCCGCCCGCAGCGACCTTTGCGCTGATTGGCACTGGCCTGGGAAATCGCTTCGATCGGCAGGCGCTGCACCTTGGCCCGATAGCTATAGCGGCTGATGCGCGCGGTGCCGCTGTCGATCACGTAACGAATGCCCGGCACGGTCAGCGAGGTTTCGGCGACGTTGGTCGCCAGCACCACGCGACGGCCCGGGTGCGACTGGAAAATCCGCTGCTGTTCGGCCGGCGACAGGCGCGCGTACAACGGCAGGATTTCCGTGTGTTTGAGTTGCGCCTTGCGCAGCATATCGGCAGCATCACGAATCTCACGCTCGCCGGGCAGGAACACCAGCACGTCCCCCGGACTGCGGCGTTCGCTGCGCTCGTACGCGGCGATTTCGTCGAGGGTGGCGAGGATCGCCTGATCCACGGTCAGGTCGTCTTCGACGCGATTGCCCTCTTCGTCCTGTTCCAGGGTCAGCGGGCGATACCAGGTGTCCACCGGGAAGGTGCGACCGGACACTTCAACAATCGGCGCATCATCGAAGTGCTTGGAGAAACGCTCCAGATCGATGGTCGCCGAGGTGATGATGACTTTCAGGTCCGGGCGACGCGGCAGCAGGGTTTTCAGGTAACCGAGCAGGAAGTCGATGTTGAGGCTGCGTTCGTGGGCTTCGTCGACGATGATCGTGTCGTAACGTTCGAGGTAGCGATCGTTCTGGGTTTCGGCCAGCAAAATACCGTCGGTCATCAGTTTGATCAGGGTGTTGGCATCGCTCTGATCCTCGAAACGCACCTGATAGCCGACCAGCGAACCGAGCGGCGTGCCGAGTTCTTCGGCGACGCGACTGGCAACGCTGCGCGCAGCGATCCGGCGAGGCTGGGTGTGGCCGATCAGACCGTGCTGGCCGCGACCGATTTCCAGGCAGATTTTCGGCAACTGGGTGGTTTTGCCTGAACCGGTTTCGCCAGCGATGATCAGCACCTGGTGTTTTTCCAGCGCCTTCTTGATTTCGTCGCGCTTGGCCGCAATCGGCAAACTGTCGTCGTAACGAATCACCGGCAGGCTCGCCTTGCGCGCCAGCACCTGATCACAGGACGCCTGCATGCGCGTCACCCATTGGGCCAGTTTGGCCTCGTCGGGTTTCTTGCGCAGCTCAAGCAACTGCCGCCGCAGCCGGTGACGGTCGGCGAGCATGGCGTGGTCGAGGTTTTTCAGCAGTTTGTCGATGGAGGGCGATTCGTCGGTCATCGGGTAGGCAATTCGGTCGTCTATATGTGCAGGGGGCGGATTGTCGCAGATTTGGCGGATTTGTGGCGTATCTGGGGGATTGCGGCCCTCACCCTAGCCCTCTCCCGGAGGGAGAGGGGACCGACCGAGTCAACTTTGCCAGCTTCGCCGACCTGAACGTGCATCACCGAATCCATAATCGCCAAGGCCTATCAGGTCGGCGTTCGACTTGAGACACCTCGGTCGGCCCCTTCTCCCTTTGGGAGAGGGGACCGATGGGGGGATGCTGAAGATATTCACCGACCTGAAATCGCTTTACCGAATCCATAATCGCCAAAATCTTTCAGGTCGGCGTTTGACCCCAGACACCTCGGTCGGCCCCTTCTCCCTTTGGGAGAGGGGACCGATGGGGGGATGCTGAAGATATTCACCGACCTGAAATTGCTTTACCGAATCCATAATCGCCAAAATCTTTCAGGTCGGCGTTTGACCCCAGACACCTCGGTCGGCTCCTTCTCCCTTTGGGAGAGGGGACCGATTGGGGGATGCTGAAGATATTCACCGACCTGAAATTGCTTTACCGAATCCATAATCGCCAAAATCTTTCAGGTCGGCGTTTGACCCCAGACACCTCGGTCGGCCCCTTCTCCCTCCGGGAGAGGGCTGGGGTGAGGGGCTTTTAAAAGAGCTACTCGTTATCGAGTCCTTTACGCCGATAAGGAAAGACATCAATCACTTTCCCGGCGCGAATCGCCTCTTGCAAGCTCTTCCAGTAATCGGCGTTATACAACTCGCCATGCAACTGATCGAACAACTTGCGCTGCCCCGAATCGGCAAACAGAAACGGCGGAAACTCCTCGGGAAACACATCCAGCGGGCCGATCGAGTACCACGGCTCGGAGGCCATTTCGTCCTCCGGCGTGCGCGGCGCGGGGATGTGACGGAAGTTGGCTTCGGTCAGGAAGCAGATTTCGTCGTAGTCGTAGAACACCACTCGCCCGTGTCGAGTAACGCCGAAGTTCTTCAGCAACATGTCACCGGGAAAGATGTTCGCCGCCGCCAGTTGCTTGATCGCCAGCCCGTAATCCTCGAGCGCCTCGCGCACCTGCGCCTCGTTGGCGTTTTCCAGATAGAGGTTGAGCGGAGTCATCCGGCGCTCGGTCCAGCAGTGGCGGATCAGCACCGTGTCGCCCTCGACCGACACCGTCGACGGCGCCACTTCCAGCAATTCCTCCAGACACGCCGGATCGAACTTGCTCAGCGGAAAACGAAAATCGGCAAACTCCTGGGTATCGGCCATACGCCCGACCCGGTCGACGCTTTTCACCAGTCGGTACTTCTCGATCACCGTAGCGCGGTCGACGTTTTTCGACGGTGAGAAACGGTCCTTGATGATCTTGAACACGGTGTTGAAGCCCGGCAGGGTGAACACGCTCATGACCATGCCGCGCACGCCCGGCGCCATGATGAACTGATCATCGGTGTTGGCCAGGTGATTGATCAGTGCGCGGTAGAACTCGGACTTGCCGTGCTTGTAGAAACCGATCGAGGTGTACAACTCGGCGATGTGTTTGCCCGGCAGAATCCGCCGCAGGAAACCGATGAATTCCGCCGGCACCGGCACATCGACCATGAAATACGAACGGGTGAAGGAAAAGATTATCGACACATCGGCTTCGTCGGTAATCAACGCATCGATCTGAATCCCGCGCCCTTCCCGGTGCAACAGCGGAATCACCAGTGGCCATTGTTCGTCGCGGGTGTAGATGCGCCCGACCAGATACGCGCCCTTGTTGCGGTAGAGCACCGAGGAAAACAGCTCGACGCTGAGTTCCGGATCCTTGCACACCCAGTCCGGCAGGTTCTCGCGCAGTTGCGCTTCGAGCCGAAGCAGGTCACCCGGCAGATCGGCGTAATCCTCGCTGAAACGGTAATCGGCAAAAATGCTCGCGAGCATTCCCGACAATTGCCCCTGCGGCTTGTAGGTGCGGGTTTGCGCGGCACGGGCACGGCGCAGGGTCGGGCGGGTGGTGTGGATGAACATGCAGCCGTCGCTGATCAGGTCGTGGCTGAACAGCCCGCAGAAAATCGAGTTGTACCAGGTCTCGGACAGCTCATCGTCGAAACGCAGGTCGATGACGCTGATATAGGCACTTTTCACCAGTGGCCAGCAACTGACATTCATCAGCGTTTCATCGTCGAAATACTCGCGCAGGCGGGCAATGGTTTCGCCGACCTTTTCTTCGTAGAGATTGATCCGCGCCGCCGACGCCGTTTGCGTCTCCTGCCAGCGCGCCTGCTCGAAGCGTTCCCGGGCGCCGTCGGTGATCCGCCGGAAATGCTCGCGGTAATCGTCAAAGCCATCGAGGATCATCCGGGCGATGTCGGTGGCTGGCCATGGCTGCGGCATAGATGAGACCTCGGCGTGCGTGGGGAAAGCTGTGCCTGAGCTTAGTCACGGAAGCGGGCGCAGGTGAAGTGCAATTTCTGCCAAATCCGCGTCAGGGTTGTACAGCGATGCCGTTTTCAGCAAAGTTTTTTTAATCGACCGTTCGGTCAGTTAATCACCTGTGTGGTTCTCCCTGCCGCGCTGCGCCAACCCGCGAATTCTCCGGGCTTCGCATCCAATACCTGACTGACGTCTCTAGTCCGTGGCTTTGCTGTGCCAGCACGACGCGCCAGCGACGTTTTCAGATTGGTCTTACCAAAATAGTGGCACTTTGATATATAGCCCGCCAGCATCCCTCGCCTCATAACAAGATCCTCGCTGACGAGGACGACCTTCCCCCTCAAAGTTCAAGGAGCACACTGATGTCTATCCGGAATCTGCGCATAGGTTTGCGCGCCAGTTTGAGCTTTGCCGTTTTGGCCGGTCTGCTGATGGTGGTCGGCCTGTTCGGTCTGGGCCAGATGAAAACCTTGCGCGAGAGTGCAATCGTGATTGAAGAATCGTGGATGCCGAGTATCGAGAGCATTCATGACGCGGCGGCGAATATCGCCAGCATCCGCCTCGAATCCTTGCGCCTGATCACCAGCACCCAGCCTGCCGTGCGCGACAGAAGCAAAGGCATCATCAAGGCGCAGCGCGAAGAATTGCTCAAGCGCCTTGCCGATCACAAAACCCTGCTCACCAGCGAGGAAGAACGGGTGATGCTCGACGGTCTGAATGCCAACACCGCCAAGTACATGAGCCTCCTCGAACAGATCATCGGTCAGATCGACGCCGGGCAGAGTGAACAGGCCTACACGCGTCTTAACAATGAGCTGGCGCCACAGGGAACAGTACTCGACAAGGCCCTGGAGCAGATGATCGCGTTCAATCAGCAAGGCGCCGACACCGCCGCCGATGCCGCCGCAGCGATGTATCAACGGGCATTGTGGATTGTCGCGACCATCATCGTGGTTGCTCTGATTGCCACGCTGCTGTTGGCCTGGCAGTTGACGCGCAGCATTACCACGCCGATCAATCAGGCACTGAATGTGGCGCGGCGCATTGCTGGCGGAGACCTCAGCGGTCAGATCGTCAGCACCGGTAAAGATGAGGCTGCGCAGCTGCTCGACGCCTTGGCCGAGATGCAGGGCAATCTGCGCTCGACCATTCGTGGCATCAGCGAATCGGCGCAGCAACTGGCTTCCGCGGCCGAGGAAATGAGTTCGGTCATGGAGCAAAGCACCCGCGGCCTGCAACAGCAGAACGATCAGATTGAACAAGCCGCCACCGCGGTCACCGAGATGAGCACGGCGGTGGATGAAGTTGCCGCCAACGCGGTGTCCAGCGCCGAAGCGTCAGCGGCGTCCAACGAAGACAGCAAGCACGGCCATGTGCAGGTCAGCGAAACCATCAGTTCGATCCAGGCGTTGGTCGACGCCGTACTCGGTGCTTCGGCACAAGCCGAGGGCCTGGCCACCCAGGCCCAGGACATCAGCAAAGTGCTGGAAGTGATTCGCGGGATTGCCGGGCAGACCAACCTGCTGGCGCTCAATGCGGCGATCGAAGCGGCACGCGCCGGTGAAGCCGGACGCGGTTTCGCGGTGGTGGCCGATGAAGTGCGTTCGCTGGCACAACGCACGCAAAATTCCACCGAAGAAATCGAGCTGATGATCAGCAGCATCCAGCAAGGCACGGGGGCGACCGTGGGTGCATTGCAGAGCAGTGCCGAGCAGGCCGGCCAGACCCTGCGCCGGGCCAACAGCGCGGGTCAGGCGCTGGAGAAAATCACCGCGTCGATCTCGCAGATCAACCAGCGCAATCTGGTAATCGCCAGCGCCGCCGAGCAACAGGCCCTGGTGGCCCGTGAGGTCGATCAGAATCTGGTGACCATCCGCGACCTCTCAACGCAGACCGCCGCTGGCGCCACCCAGACCTCGGCCGCGAGCCAGGAACTGTCGCGTCTGGCCGTCGACCTTAACGGCCTGGTGACACGCTTTGTGATCTGAGCAAACAGTTCAATGCCCGAATAGCGGTTGCCTTCGTCAGGGCGCTCGGCAACACTCTCGTCCCGATCAAGGAAGGAGACCCGCCGTGAGCCCTGTCGATATTTTCCGTATGTTGTCGCTGGCGGCCATCTGGGGCGCGAGTTTTCTGTTCATGCGCATTATTGCGCCAGTGATCGGCACGATCCCGACCGGATTCTTTCGCGTGTCTATTGCAGCCGTTGGCCTGCTGGTGATCCTCGGGTTGATGCGCGTGCGCTGGGATTTCAAAGGCAAACTGAAAACCGTGATGCTGCTGGGCGTGATCAACTCGGGCATTCCGGCGACGCTGTATTCGGTTGCAGCCCAGGTGTTACCGGCCGGTTATTCGGCGATTTTCAACGCCACCACACCGCTGATGGGCGTGCTGATTGGCGGGTTGTTCTTCAGTGAAAAACTCACCGCAGCCAAACTGGGTGGGGTGTTCCTCGGCCTGTTCGGCGTTGGCGTGCTGACCCGCGCCGGTCCTGTCGCGTTCGATCTGCAACTGTTGATGGGCGCCCTCGCCTGTTTGCTCGCGACCACTTGCTATGGTTTTGCCGGTTTCCTTGCGCGACGCTGGCTGGATCAGGCGGGTGGACTGGACAGTCGTTTGTCGGCGCTGGGCAGCATGCTCGGCGCGACGTTGTTCCTGTTGCCGCTGTTCGGCTACAGCGTGATCACGTCGCCGCCGGTCAGTTGGGGCGGCTGGAATGTCTGGCTGTCGCTGCTGGGCCTGGGTCTGGGTTGCACGGCGTTTGCCTACATCATCTACTTCCGCTTGCTCAGTTCGATCGGGCCGGTGAAGTCGATGACCGTGACCTTCATGATCCCGCCGTTCGGCGTGTTGTGGGGGGCGTTGCTGCTGGATGAGCCGCTGTCGATGGCGCACATTTATGGCGGGGTGTTGATTGCGCTGGCCTTGTGGCTGGTGTTGAAGCCGGCAGTGGTGAAACCTTCGCAGGTGACAGCCCGCTAGCCTTCTGGCGCGGCTGAAATGGCTATCGCGAGCAGGCTCACTCCTACAGGGGAATGCATTCCAATGTGGGAGCGACGGTGCAACGATTCGACCTGCTCGCGAAGGCTATGTAACAGTCGCTACTCAGTGGTTTTACGGAACACAAACGCCAGACCGACAATGATCAACAGCATCCCCAGCACACTCAATGCCGCCAGGCGATTGCCGAAAATCAGATAGTCCATCACCGCCGTCACCGCTGGCACCAGGTAAAACAGGCTGGTGACGTTGACCAGATTGCCCCGTGCGATCAGCCGATACAGCAACAGCGTCGCCAGCACCGAGACCACCAGTCCCATCCACAACACCGGCACGATAAAACCTGTGCTGTGTTCAAAGTGGAACGGCTGGAACGGCACGAAAATCCCGCACAGCAACAACCCGGCCAGGTATTGCACCGGCAGCGTACCGAGAGGATTGTCGGTGATGCGTTTCTGCATGATCGATCCCAGCGTCATGCTCGCCAGCGCCAGCAGACCAAACAACATGCCCGCCCAGGACATCCCCGCCAGGCCGATGCCTTGGTAAACCACCATGATCAGACCGGCCAGCCCCAGCGCCAGACCGAACAGGCGGCTCGCTGAACGCTGTCGCTCCATCAACACCACGGTGAGAATCGGCTGCACGCCCATGATGGTCGCCATCACGCCCGGCGTGACTCGGCTGCTCAGGGCCAGCAGATAGAAAATCTGATAAGCCCCCAACAACACCACGCCGGTGGCGATCGCATAGAGCATCGGCCGTCCGCCCTTGGGCAACTTCAATTTGAGCAACGGCACCAGCAGCACCAATCCGCACAAGGCGATCGCAAAGCGAATCAGCAGAAAGGCAAACGGTGAAGCATGGGCCAGGCCCCATTTGGAGAAGATCGCCCCGCTGCTCCACAGCAGAACGAACAGGCTCGTGGACGCGGCCGCGAGCGCGGATTTTTTCGAAAGGACAAACATGAATACCACCTGTAGTCAGGCAAATAGCCAACTCAGCCGAAGCTGAAATTCAGTAGGTTTTTCTGGCGGGCGCAAGGGTCAGCAGAAACTGCCGATCAGCCCGAAACGCCAACGCCCGGCGGTGATACGACTGCGCACACCGGCGTGCTACTGACAGGTGGAGGGTAATGACTGATCTGCCTGCACTGCTGATTCCCGCACGGCACGACGCCAGCGTTGACCGCTGAATCGACTACCGCGTTGATGAGGGATGCAGGCATTGGAGCAGATCTTTTTTGAAGGGGTGGAGGGTGAGGCATACGACTCACGTGCGCCGACTATAACCAGCGGGCGACATGGATTGCAATGATTTGGGCAAAGGGCCGGTAGCGACGAATGGATGACTGCTGAATAGGCTGTGGAGCAACCGCAACACCTATCGATGGGGAGACATGGAATGCTCGAAATCATATGCCAAGGGAACGGAGTTATCTGCGCTATCAGTTGTATCGATCGCTGGCCAGGAAGCAGGCAAGCATCGCCACTGCTCTGTTGCAGCTACCAGCGGGACAGGACTTGTCGAAAGTACGCTTTGAACCTATCGATGCCAAAGCACTAGGTGCTTTCGAGCTTTGGGAGAATCCGCATTTTTGCTGGCGAGAGATTGCCGAATGGAAGTCACGAGAACCCTTGTCCCTGGATATCGCGATCTGGTTTGAGGAACAGCTGTGCGGGCTGTGTTTTGTCAATCCGAACAAAAGCCGCCAGCGAATTCGAATCGTACGATTGGAGGAGCAATTCCTGTTTATAAAAAACTCGGCTTCAAATTTGATTTTGAAGGCCGCCTTGTCCTCGCAGTGGAGAGTAAAGTATGGTGAAAACTGTTCAAGTAATGATCAACGAGGGCGGGAGCATGCGTAAATCTGTGAAAAAATCCCCCACTAAGAAAAGATCTATCAAACCGGACGATAAGCTTATCTCCTCCGAGCTATCAGCCAATCAGCAGCGTTTTCTTCAGCTACTGATTACAGGCATCGAAGACGAACCCAACGTTCTCGCTGGACGGCGCTGATTCGCAGGCAATAAAAAACCGCTCACAAGGAGCGGTTTTTTTACAACATCCAGCCTCAACCAAACAGCCAATACCCCAGCAACGTCAACACCGCCACCGCCAGCACCGGCCGCATCACGCGGTAGGCCTTCGGATGACGGCGTTTCCATTGTTTGACCACACCACTGAACCTGTCGCTGAAGTTCTTGCTCCAGGCGTAGGCCTGGTTGATCCCGCCGACGCGTTCGTCGTCGAGGTTCTGCGGTGCGGTGGCTCGACCGAGAAACGCGCTGATGGAGCGGTTGATGCGGGTCATCAGGCGATTGCTCAGCGGACGCTCGACGTCGCAGAACAGGATCACCCGGGTCTGTTCGGTTTCATTTTTGACCCAATGCACGTAGGTCTCGTCGAACATCACGTCTTCGCCGTCACGCCAGGCGTAGACCTGACCATCAACGAAGATCCGGCAATCGTCGGAGTTCGGCGTCGACAGGCCCAAGTGATAACGCAGGGAGCCGGCGAACGGATCGCGATGCGGGTTCAAGTGGCTGCCACCCGGCAACAGCGCGAACATCGCGCCTTTGACGTTGGGAATCGCGCTGACCAGCGCTACGGTTTTCGGGCACAGGGTTTCAGCCGATGGCAGCGGTTTGTCGTACCACTTGAGGTAGAAACGCTTCCAGCCCTTCTTGAAGAACGAGCCGAAACCCGCGTCGTTGTTCTTTTCTGCGGCGCGAATATAGCCTTCGTCGAACAGGTGCATGGCCTCGTCGCGAATGGTTTCCCAATTGTCGCGCAGCACGTCCAGTTCCGGGAACTTGCTGCGATCCAGGTACGGCTTGGACGGCACGCCGGAGAACAGGTACATCAAGGCGTTGTACGGGGCGAACAGCGCCGAGTGGTTGACGAACTGGCGTAGAACCGGCAAGCGCGCCTTGCCGCGCAAATGCACATAGAGGATGCTGCCCACAAACAGCAGCAACACCAACACCTTGGCGGCTAACGAAACGGTCATCAACGACTCCTTGAATAAAGACAACGCTGCGCAATGCCTTTTACCCGGCATGGCAGCCGGCCATGATAAACACTACCGGCGCCGGGCAAAACCCGCCTTACACAAGATTCAGTGTTAAGCATTGCGCAACAAAGCATTTATTAGCATAACGATCCTGAACCCCGGCTGATCTGAGTCAATCCGATTACTGCTGATTCTCCTGCTCAGTGAACAGATCACTGAACAACATGCTCGACAGATAGCGCTCACCAGAGTCCGGCAGAATCACCACAATGGTCTTGCCCTGCATTTCCGGGGTCTCCGCCAGACGCACCGCCACGGCCATCGCCGCACCGCAGGAGATGCCGCACAGAATTCCTTCTTCCTGCATCAGGCGCAGCGCCATCGCCTTGGACTCTTCGTCGGTAACCTGCTCGACCCGGTCGACCATCGACAGATCCAGGTTTTTCGGCACAAAACCGGCACCGATCCCCTGAATCTTGTGTGGGCTGGGTTTGATCTCTTCGCCGGCCAACGCCTGGGTAATCACCGGCGACGACATTGGCTCCACGGCCACCGACAAAATCGGTTTGCCCTGAGTATTCTTGATATACCGCGAAACGCCGGTGATGGTTCCGCCGGTGCCGACGCCGGCCACCAGTACATCTACCGCGCCATCGGTGTCGTTCCAGATTTCCGGGCCGGTGGTTTTTTCGTGAATCGCCGGGTTGGCCGGATTATCGAACTGCGCCGGCATGAAATATTTGTCGGCATCGCTGGCGACGATCTCGGCAGCCTTCTCGATCGCGCCTTTCATGCCCTTGGCCGGCTCGGTCAACACCAGTTCGGCGCCCAGCGCCTTAAGGACCTTGCGACGCTCAATGCTCATTGAGGCCGGCATGGTCAGCATCAGCTTGTAGCCACGGGCAGCGGCAACAAACGCCAGACCGATCCCCGTGTTACCCGATGTAGGTTCGACAATGGTCATGCCCGGCTTGAGTTTACCGCTGCTTTCGGCGTCCCAGATCATGTTGGCGCCGATCCGGCACTTGACCGAGTAACCGGGGTTGCGCCCCTCGATCTTGGCCAGAATGGTCACGCCACGCGGCGCGATACGGTTGATCTGCACCAGCGGCGTATTACCGATGGAATGGGCATTGTCAGCAAAAATACGGCTCATGGCTGGGTCCTTATGCAGCGTTGAATTCAGCCTTTCAAGGTATGCCTGTTGCCTGGCGCAGTCCAGTCGGGTCGAACGACTGCGCGGCGTAACAGTCAATCGCTTACATCTTCAGGGAATTGCCGTCATGAAGCGTCGTTACAGTTGGCCACTAGGGATTTTCGCCGTCGTCGTTGTGCTGTTGATTGCACTGCACATCGCCCTGCCTTACATGGTGCGCGACTACCTGAACGGCAAACTGGCGGACATGGGTGACTATCGGGGCCAGATCACTGATGTCGACCTTGCGCTGTGGCGCGGGGCGTACAAAATCAATGGTCTGAAAATCGTCAAGGTCGACGGCAAAGTACCGGTGCCGTTCGTCGACGCGCCGTTGATCGATCTATCGGTCAGTTGGCATTCGCTGTGGTACGACCGAGCCGTTGTAGCCCAGGTGCAATTCGTCAAACCGGAAATAAACTTCGTCGATGGCGGGGCCAACAAGAAGAACTCCCAAACCGGTCAGGGTACTGACTGGCGCGCACAACTGGGCAAATTGCTGCCGATCACCCTCGACGAAGTACAGATTCACGAGGGCAAAATCACTTTCCGCAATTTCAATTCCAAGCCACCGGTCAACATGAACGCGACCAATGTCGACGCGAGCATCTACAACCTGACCAATGTGGTCGACAAAGAGGGCAAACGCGACGCCCGTTTCGAAGGTAAAGCCCTGCTGCTGGGCCACGCACCGCTGGAAACCACTGCCACGTTCGACCCCCTGAGCAATTTCGAAGACTTCGAATTCCGCCTGCGCGCCAAAGACATCGAACTCAAACGCATGAACGACTTCGCCTCGGCCTACGGCAAGTTCGACTTCAACGCCGGCCACGGCGATGTGGTGATTGAAGCCCAGGCCAAAAAAGCGCAAGTCAGTGGCTACATCAAACCGCTGCTGCGCGACGTCGAAGTGTTCAACTGGCAACAGGACGTGGAAAACAAGAACAAGAGCATCTTTCGCTCGGTCTGGGAGGCATTGGTGGGCGGCACGGAAACCGTGCTGAAGAATCAGGCGAAAAACCAGTTCGCCACCAAGGTCGAACTCAGCGGTAACGTGCATCAGCAAAATATCAGCGCGTTCGAAGCGTTCTTGCAGATTTTGCGCAATGGTTTCGTACAGGCATTCAATGCCCGCTATGAGCGGCCGAAGCCTGATGCGGGTTAGGGGTCGTGTCTGAAAAGGCATCCAGATACAGAGTGTCGGCACCGATCTGAATATCCGGAACCGGCCATTCAACAGTCCACCCGTTATCGCCCAAAATAGCAGTCGCAAACACTTGGGGGTCAAGCAATGGTTGCAACTGCGGATACGTTTGAATATCTCGACTGAGATCGAACATCAGTTTTCGGCCATCAACAAAGTCCAGCGCCAGCCGGTTATTGGATAGCGCAGTGACTGCCGTCAAGCGTGGCCGTTTCATGGATAGCTTCAATTTCGGCCTCCGGGCACATGGGGGGGCCACTTCGCAGCCAGCGGGAGCAAGCTCCCTCGCCACAGATTCAGTGGACATCCTGAAGGCTATAGCCAAATCATCGAGGCCTGAATACTGGCCATGCGCCGAGACTGAGTCAACATGTGACGCCCCATTCAGAGACTGAATAAGCCGTCTGCGTTCACAGTCGACCGGCCTGCGCGTTATAGTCGGGCATCCGATTATTTCGCCCCCGCCCTGCCCGTCAGGTCGGCGTTACCGTTCGAGGATTAGCAGATGAAGTTCGAAGGCACCCAGGCCTACGTCGCCACCGATGACCTGAAGCTGGCGGTCAACGCCGCCATCACCCTGGAGCGGCCGCTGCTGGTCAAGGGCGAACCGGGCACCGGCAAGACCATGCTCGCCGAGCAACTGGCCGAATCGTTCGGCGCCAGGTTGATCACCTGGCACATCAAGTCCACCACCAAGGCCCATCAAGGCCTCTACGAGTACGACGCGGTGAGCCGTCTGCGCGACTCGCAACTGGGCAATGAAAAAGTCCACGACGTGCGCAACTACTTGAAGAAGGGCAAGCTCTGGGAGGCGTTCGAGTCCGAAGAGCGGGTCATTCTGCTGATCGACGAGATCGACAAGGCCGACATCGAGTTCCCCAACGACCTGCTGCAAGAACTCGACAAGATGGAGTTCTACGTTTACGAAATCGACGAGACCATCAAGGCCAAAAAGCGTCCGATCATCATCATTACCTCCAACAACGAAAAAGAGTTGCCGGACGCCTTCCTGCGCCGCTGCTTCTTCCACTACATCGCGTTCCCCGACCGCACCACCCTGCAGAAGATCGTCGACGTGCACTACCCGGACATCAAGAAGGATCTGGTCAGCGAAGCGCTGGACGTGTTCTTTGACGTACGCAAGGTACCGGGTCTGAAGAAGAAGCCGTCAACCTCGGAACTGGTCGACTGGCTGAAGCTGCTGATGGCCGACAACATCGGCGAAGCAGTGCTGCGCGAACGCGATCCAACCAAAGCGATTCCACCGCTGGCCGGTGCGCTGGTGAAGAACGAACAGGACGTGCAACTGCTTGAGCGCCTGGCGTTCATGAGCCGTCGCGGCACCCGCTAAGAGGCTGATGCCATGTTGCTCAACCTGTTCAATGAAATGCGTGCAGCCAAGGTACCGGTGTCGGTGCGCGAGCTGCTCGACCTGATCAACGCGCTTAAACAGCGCGTGACCTTCGCCGACATGGACGAGTTTTATTACTTGTCACGGGCGATTCTGGTGAAGGACGAACGCCATTTCGACAAGTTCGACCGCGCGTTCGGCGCCTACTTCAATGGCTTGGAAAAGCTCGACGATCATTTGCAGGCGCTGATTCCCGAAGACTGGCTGCGCAAGGAGTTCGAGCGGTCATTGAGCGACGAAGAACGCGCGCAGATCCAGTCCCTCGGCGGCCTCGACAAGCTGATCGAAGAATTCAAGAAGCGTCTGGAGGAACAGAAGGAACGTCACGCCGGCGGCAACAAGTGGATCGGCACCGGCGGTACCAGTCCGTTCGGCTCTGGCGGCTTCAACCCGGAGGGGATTCGGGTCGGCGATGCCGGCAAGCGGCAGGGCAAAGCGGTGAAGGTCTGGGATCAGCGCGAGTACAAAAACCTCGACGATTCGGTGGAACTGGGCACGCGCAACATCAAAGTGGCCCTGCGTCGCCTGCGCAAATTCGCCCGTCAGGGCGCAGCGGAAGAACTGGACATCGACGGCACCATCGACCATACCGCCAAGGACGCCGGTTTGCTGAACATCCAGATGCGTCCCGAGCGCCGCAACACGGTGAAGCTGTTGTTGCTGTTCGACATCGGCGGTTCGATGGACGCCCACGTGAAGATCTGCGAAGAGTTGTTCTCGGCCTGCAAGACTGAGTTCAAGCATCTGGAGTACTTCTACTTCCACAACTTCATTTATGAATCGGTGTGGAAGAACAACATGCGCCGCACCTCGGAGCGCACTTCGACCCAGGATCTGCTGCACAAGTATGGCGCCGACTACAAAGTGATCTTCATTGGTGACGCTGCCATGGCGCCTTATGAAATCACCCAGGCCGGCGGCAGTGTCGAGCACTGGAACGAAGAGCCGGGTTATGTATGGATGCAGCGTTTCATGGAGAAGTACAAGAAGCTCATCTGGATCAATCCGTATCCGAAGGACACCTGGGGGTATACCTCATCGACTAATATCGTTCGCGATTTGATCGAGGATCAGATGTATCCGTTGACGTTGCGCGGGCTTGAGGAAGGGATGCGCTTTTTGTCCAAATAATCTTCGTTGTCAATGAGGGCCCCTTCGCGAGCAAGCCCGCTCCCACAGTTGGAATGCATTCCCCTGTAGGAGTGAGCCTGCTCGCGATGCTTTTTAGCGATTCAGAACGCGCTGCAAATACTCGACATGCTCACGGTGCGCGACGTCCTGCACCACCGGCCGCAACCGCACCTGCGTCCCCGGCAGATACTGGGCCAACCGCGCCAGTGCCAGCGGCGTCAATGCCCCCAACCGCGGATAGCCGCCAATGGTCTGCCGATCATTGAGTAACACGATCGGCTGGCCGTCCGGTGGTACTTGCACCGCGCCCAATGGAATCCCCTCGGATATCATCGGCTGGCCCTGGTACTGCAACGCCTTGCCCTGCAAGCGAATGCCCATGCGATCAGCGCGGCTGTCCAGGGTCCAGGGACTGTTGAACGCATCAAACAGACTCTGCCCGCTGAACTGGCCGATCTGCGCGCCAAGCACCAGATCCAGAGCAGCAGTCGATTTCAGGTCCGGCCGTAGCGCCAATGGCACCTCCCGCAGCGACTGCGAGTCCCCGCGATAACTCAGCGTCGCGCCCTTGGCCAACGGCAGGCCCATGCCGTCCAGCCCACCGAGTTCTTCACGTACCACGGTAGCGCTGCTGCCCAGCACCTTGGGCGCCTCGAAACCGCCGGGGGCGGCCAGATAAGCCCGGGCTCCAAGCAACGGTTGGGTGAACTGCAACGTCTGCCCTTTTTCCAGTTTGAAACTGCGCCACGGCATCAGTGATTGCCCGTCAATCTGTGCGCCAAGATCCGCACCGGCCACGGCCAGCCAACATTCCTCTTCGGCCACCACGGCAAAGCCGCCGAGGGTGATTTCGATCGCCGTTGCATCCAGCTGATTGCCGAGCAGCCAGTTGGCCCAACTCATCGAACACCAATCTGCGGCACCGCCCTGGGTCACGCCCAAATGCCGCACGCCAAAGCGCCCGGCATCCTGCAACAGACACAGCGGTGTACTCGCGGCAATCGTCAGTCGGCTCATGCCAGTGCCTCCAGTGGCGTGTCATCCCCACCCAGATGGATGAACTCGGCATGACTGACCGCTTCGAATCGCACCGTGTCGCCCGGTTGCATCAGGCTGTAGCCATCGCGATGGCGGTCGAACAATTTCGCCGGTGTGCGACCGATCAGGTTCCAGCCGCCGGGGGATACCACCGGGTAGGCCGCCGTTTGCCGTTCGGCGATGCCGACGCTGCCGGCGGCAACTTTTTTGCGCGGCGTGCCCAAGCGCGGCGCGGCAAGCACTTCTTCGACCAATCCCATAAACGCAAACCCTGGCGCGAAACCCAGGGCGAATACCTGATATTCACGTCCGCTGTGACGCCGGATCACTTCATCCAGCGCCAGACCGCTGCGCTCGGCGAGCAATTTCAATTCAGGGCCGACGCTCAAGTCATACCAGACCGGCAGCACATGGCACTGGCCGGCCGTTTGCGCATTGGGCGACAGATCGAGCAACGCTTCGCCGATCAATTCCCGCGCCTGGTTCGGGCTCAGTGCCGTCAGATCGTAATGCACCATCAGCGTCGTGTAGGACGGCACCAGATCGATCAGTTGCGTACCGAATCCCGCACGCAACCGCTCGCTGGCGGCGAGCATCCACGGCATGTTGGCTTCGGCGATTTCATCGAACAGACGCACCATCAGGCAGTCCAGTGCCACGATTTCAATCCTGAGGTTCATGACGCACTCTGCTGATTCAAGGCGTCGCGAATGCGCTGCACGGCGGCCACCGAACTGGCGTTGTCGCCATGCACGCAGAGAGTGTTCGCTTGCAAAAGCAGAGCGCTGCCGTCGTTGGCGGTGAGGGGGTCGCCACGAGCAATGGTCAAAGCTTGCTCGATGATGGTTTCGGCATCGTGATGCACCGCGCCCGGCAGTTGACGCGAAACCAGTTTGCCGGCGCTGTCGTAGGCGCGGTCGGCGAAGGCTTCGAACCACAGAGTCACGCCATACTCATCGCCAATTTGCTGCGCGGCGGAGTTGTCGCGGGTGGCCATCAACATCAGCGGCAAGCTGCGGTCGTAAGCGGCCACCGCCTGAATCACCGCACGCAGTTGCGCCGGGTTGGCCATCATGTCGTTGTACATCGCGCCATGGGGTTTGACGTAACTGACGCGCCCGCCCTGCGCCTTGCAGATGCCGTCGAGGGCGCCGATCTGATAATGCAGAATGTCTTGCAGCTCTTGCGCCGAATACACCATGGAACGGCGGCCGAACCCGACCAGGTCCTGATAGGCCGGGTGCGCCCCGATCTGCACGCCGTGGCTCAAGGCCAGGCTGACGGTCTTGCGCATGATGCTCGGGTCGCCGGCATGGAAACCACAGGCCACGTTGGCGCAATCGATGAAGGGCATGACCTCCGCATCCAGACCCATGGTCCAGCTGCCGAAGCTCTCGCCAATGTCGCAATTCAATAGCAGGCGGCTCACGGTGAACACTCCTGTAGGTGCTTGTCTTTTTATCTGTAGGACTGTGCTTCGCAGGTTATCAGTTACTGCGTATCGAGTTGCTTGCCACGGGTCTCCGGCAGGCTCAACGCCGCAATAATCACCACGCCGTAAGACACCGCCGCAAAGGCGCCAATGCCGACGCTCAACGGAACCTTCTGGCTAAGCAAGCCAATCAATAGCGGAAACAAAGCCGCCAGCGCCCGGCCGATGTTGTAGCAGAAGCCCTGCCCCGAACCGCGAATTCGCGTAGGAAACAGTTCAGTCAGAAATGCGCCCATGCCGCTGAAAATCCCCGAGGCAAAGAAGCCGAGCGGGAAGCCCAGCCACAGCATCACGCCGTTGCTCACCGGCAACTGCGTATAGAGCAGAACGATGGTGAACGAGCCGACCGCGAAGAGGATGAAGTTTTTCTTCCGTCCTAGCAGGTCGGTCAGATAGGCGCTGATCACATAACCGACGTAGGAGCCGACAATCACCATCGCCAGATAACCGCCCGTGCCGAGCACGCTCAAGCCGCGTTCGTTTTTCAGGAAGGTCGGTAGCCAGGAAGTGATCGCGTAATAGCCACCCAACGCGCCGGTGGTCAACAATGAAGCGCGAAACGTGGTGAAGAGCATGCCGGGGGCGAAAATCTCGTAGAACTTCGATGGATTTTCTGGCGTTTGCTGCGCCTTGGCCTCGCGGTAGATCTCCGGATCCTTCACCAGCCGACGGACGAAAATCACAAAAATCGCCGGCACGATGCCGAGGATGAACAGCGCCCGCCAGGCGTCTTCCGGCGGCAACACCGAAAACAGCAACGCATACAAAATCGCCGTCAGCCCCCACCCCAGCGCCCAACCGGATTGCACCATGCCCACCGCTTTGCCACGGTCCTTGGCGCGAATCACCTCGCCGATCAGAACCGCACCGGCCGTCCATTCGCCGCCGAAACCGAAACCCATCAACGTCCGGGCGATCAATAGTTGTTCGTAGTTTTGCGCGAAACCGCAGAGGAAGGTGAAAAAGGCGAACCACAGCACGGTGAGTTGCAGAGTGCGTACACGACCGATGCGGTCAGAAAGAATCCCGGCAACCCAGCCGCCAATGGCCGAAGCAATCAGCGTGCTGGTGTGAATCAGCCCCGCTTCGCCGGTGGTGATGCCCCACATCGCGATCAGTGTCGGCACGACGAAGCTGAGCATCTGCGTGTCCATGCCGTCCAGACCGTAGCCGATCTTGCAGCTCCAGAACGTGCGACGCTCCTGCTGGTTGATGTTGCGATACCAGTCGAACGGCCCCGGACGCGCCGTTGCCTTGGGGATTTCTAGGGTGTCGGGAGCACGCATGGCTTATCTCCGCAGGTTTTTTATTGGTCTTGTTCCTGGCCCCGACGACGCCTATCGTGGGAACCGGATGCGGCGATTTTTCGTCGCGCGGCCCTGCGGCGTCCAACGAATAAAAACCCGCCTTAGCCATAAGAAAAATTTGTCACCCGAGCCTTGCCCATGAACCTGAAGTTTCTCGAGACCTTTGTCTGGGTCGCCCGACTGAAGAGTTTTCGCCTGACTGCGGACAAGCTGTTCACCACTCAGGCGTCGATTTCCAGCCGCATTGCGGTGCTGGAAGGCGAGCTGGGGGTGAAGTTGTTTTTACGCGACTCGCGCGGTGTCAGCCTGACGCCTGAAGGTCTGAAAGTGCTGGAGTACGCCGAGCAGATGCTCGACACGATGTCCGCGCTCAAGCAGTCGATCGAGACCCGATCGAGCAAGGTTGGCCGGGTGCGCATCGGCGTGATGGACACGGTGATTCACACCTGGCTCAGCCCGTTGGTGGCGCAGATGACCGATCTGTATCCACGGGTGGAAATCGAGTTGGTGGCGGATACCTCGCTGAACCTCTGCGATCAGCTGCAAAAAGGCTTTCTCGACATCGTTCTGCAAACCGACCTGATCCGCCACGAAAGCGTGCGGAGTCTGGAGCTGGCCAGTCACCCGCTGGGCTGGATTGTCGCGAGCAATTCGATCTACAACCGCGACTACGCCGACCTCGCCGAACTGGCGCAGGAACGGATCATCACCTACTCGAAAAACTCCCGACCGCATCAGGATCTGCTGGCGCTGATGCAGGCCAATGGCGTACTGGCGCCACGCTTGAATTGCGTGAATTCAGTGTCGGCGATCACGCGGTTGCTGCGCGATGGGTTTGGCATTGGCGTGCTGCCCCCCGTGTTAGTGGCTGAGGAATTGGCGCGGGGCGAGTTGACCTTGCTCGACATCGACCAGCGGCCGCCGAACTTGCAGGTGGTGGTGTCGTGGCGGGTGGGGGTTGAGTGGGTCGAAGAGATTGTGACGTTGTGTCAGCAGGTGCTGGCGGACTATGCGCGCAAGGTGGGTGAACATTACATAGTTTTGAACGCCTGAAAGCAAAAGATCGCAGCCTTCGGCAGCGCCTGCACTGACCCTTGTAGGCGCTGCCGAAGGTTGCGATCTTTTGCTCTCGGGTTTTACAACCCGCGCACGTCACGGTCTTCGATCGGCCGGCTCTGGCGCAAGCGGCGGCCACCGAGTACGACCCAGTCGATCAAGCGGAACAGGCATTCAATGCCGAACGACAGCAACAGCGCGCCGCTCATGCCCCAGATCATCGCTTCCGGCGTCAGCAAAATCTGATAGCTGTAACCGTTCCAGGTTTCCTTGCGAATATCCGGGTCGGCGGCCAGCACCACTTGCAGGAAGCGGATGTACCACGGGCCTTGCATGGCCTGGAACTGCTTGTCCAGTGCAACCTGACGATTGAGCAAGGTATTCAGGCTATCAGCATCACTGCGGAATATCGGGTCTTCACTGGCACGGTAATGCGCCACCAGCGCCTGCATATCCCCCTTGAAAAACTGCTCGGCAGTGCCCTGAAAACCGCGCAGACCGGTCTGCGCTTCAATCAGATGCGCCTCGACACGTTTCGCGTAATCGTTGATGAACCCCGGCACCTGGACACCGATCAACAGGCCCGCCGCAAACAACACCAGCCGTACATAACTGAGCAACATGGGGTGCAATCCTTATTCGGTCTTGCCTTGGCTGACGCATTCGCCGCGTCGCCACAGGCTCCATTGGCCCGGTTCGTAGCGGGTCCAGGTTTCGTTTTCGGTCAAAGGCTCGGTGGCGATCACCGTGACCACGTCGTTGGGCGTGGTTTCCGCCTGGAAATCGACGATGACATCGACGTCCTTCAAGCGTGCCGGGCCGAACGGTGCGCGGCGGGTGATCTGCGCCAGTTTGGTCGAGCAATAGCAGAACAGCCAGTCGCCATCGCTGAGCAGGCAGTTGAACACGCCTTTGCTGCGGTACTCAGCGCAGGCGGCGACCAGATCCGGCAGCAGCGCCTCTACATCGACCGGTTCCGGAAACGCTGCACGCACGCGGTTGAGCAAATCACAGAACGCCGCTTCGCTGTCGGTATCGCCGACCGGGCGGTAAAAGCTTTTGATCGGGGTGAAGTCGGCGAGCTGGCCGTTGTGCGCAAAACACCAGTTGCGCCCCCACAGTTCGCGGACGAACGGGTGGGTGTTGGACAGGCAGACCTTGCCGACATTGGCCTGGCGGATGTGGCCGATGACCACTTCGCTCTTGATCGGATAACGCTGCACCAGATTGGCGACCTCCGATTCGCAACTCGCTGCCGGATCCTGAAACAGGCGCAAGCCACGGCCTTCATAAAAGGCAATGCCCCAGCCATCGCGGTGCGGGCCAGTGCGGCCGCCGCGCTGCATCAGGCCGGTGAAGCTGAACACGATATCGGTCGGCACGTTGGCACTCATGCCCAGTAATTCACACATGTGCGGACTCTCGGGTTACAGGCGCGGCTCGACCCGCATGCGCTGCGGATTGTTCGGCACTGGCGGGCGGCCGTAACGGTCATCACCGGCGCCGCCAAACGGTTGATCGTCATCGCGATCATCGGCGCGGGCAGCGGCTTTGGCGGCTTCGGCCTGTTCACGGCGCGCGCGGGAAGCCCGTTCGATCGGTAAGCGGATCAGCACGAAAATCAGGTAGATGCCTAATGCAATCATGCCGTACATGAACAGATCGGAGATTGCCCGCAAGGCGTTGTTGCCGACCTTGAAGGCCAGATCCAGCGCAGTAATGGCGATGGACGGCGCAACCTTGGTTTTCACTGGGTCAATGATGGTCGGGCTGAACAGCAACACCGCCATCAACACGCGCAGCGGCTCGCGCAACCAGCGCCACATCCAGGTGGTCAGGCGCATCCATACCAGCAGGCAGCCCACGGCGGCAAAGGCGTAGAGGCCCCAGGCGATCAGATAGTCGTTCTCGGTCATGGTGTCCATGGCAAGGCAGGCAAAGAGGCGCTTATAGTAACGACTTTTCGCCCGTGCGGCTTGTCCCAATACCAGACGGCCAGCAGCAAACCCTGTGGGAGCGAGCTTGCTCGCGAAAGCGGTGGGTCAGTGAAACCAATGTCATCTGACCGGACGCCTTCGCGAGCAAGCTCGCTCCCACAGGGGGCTGCGACGGTTTCACGATCCGCGAAAACCTTTATTCCGAACATTGTCCGAGAGCCTTCCATGCCCCAATCCGCCAACGTCAGCAGTGCCCCGATCGCCCACAAGGCCGCCGGTGCCGACCCGTATGCCTGGCTGCAGGAGCGCGACACCGACGCGGTGCTCGATTACCTCAAGGCCGAAAACGCCTACCAGGAAGCGCAAACCGCCGACCAGGCCGAATTGCGTGAAAGCCTGTTCGAAGAGATCAAGGGCCGGATTCTTGAAACCGACCTGTCCCTGCCCTCGCCTTGGGGTCCATACCTGTATTACACGCGCACCACCGCGGGCGACGAATACGCCCGGCACTACCGCTGCCCGCGTCCGGCGGACGACAGCCTGACCCTCGACGAAAGCCGCGAACAACTGCTGCTTGACCCGAACGAACTGGCCAACGGCGGTTTCTTCTCACTGGGCGCGTTCAGCATCAGCCCGGATCACCAGCGCTTGGCCTACAGCGTCGATGCCTCGGGCGATGAGATCTACACACTGTTCGTCAAGGAACTGGCCAACGACAAAGTCAGCGAACTGGAGTTTCAGGACTGCGACGGCAGCATGACCTGGGCCAATGACAGCCTGACCCTGTTCTTCGGCGTACTCGACGACACGCACCGTCCGCACAAACTGTTCCGTTATCGCCTCGATGGCACCGCTGCCGAAGAGGTCTTCCAGGAGACGGACGGGCGTTTCTTCCTGCATTGCTATCGTTCCAGCTCCGAACAGCAATTGCTGCTGTCGCTGGGCAGCAAGACCACCAGCGAAGTCTGGGCACTCGACGCCAATCAGCCGCACCTGCCGTTCACCTGTCTGGCGCCACGGGTCGAGGATCATGAATACGATGTCGATCATGGCATGCTCGATGGCGTGTGGACCTGGTTTATCCGCACCAACCGTGATGGCATCAACTACGCCCTGTATCAGGCGCCGGACACCGGCGTGCCGCCGAGCGAAGCCGACTGGCAGAACCTGATCCCACACAGCGATGACGTGATGCTCGATGGCGTCAGCCTCAACACCGAGGCCATGACCCTGAGCCTGCGCGAGGGTGGCCTGCCGATCATCGAAGTTCACCCACACGGTCTGGCGCCTTATCGCGTGCAATTGCCGGACGCCGCCTACAGCCTCTATGTGCAGAACAGCCTGGAATTCGAGAGCGATCGCATTCGTCTGCGCTACGAAGCGTTGAATCGTCCGGCGCAGGTCCGCCAACTGATCCTCGCCAGCGGTGAGCAAACGGTTTTGAAAGAAACCCCGGTACTCGGCCCGTTCGACGCCGACGCCTACGTCAGCCAGCGGCTGTGGGCCACCGCACCGGACGGAACGCAAGTGCCGATCAGTCTGGTGATGAAGCGCGAAATGGTCGGTAAAGCGGTGCCGCTGTATCTGTACGGTTATGGCGCTTACGGTTCGAGCCTTGATCCGTGGTTCTCCCACGCGCGCCTGAGCCTTTTGGATCGCGGCATGGCCTTCGCCATTGCCCATGTGCGCGGTGGCGGTGAATTGGGCGAGGCCTGGTATCGCGCCGGCAAACAGGAGCACAAGCACAACACCTTCAGCGACTTCATTGCCTGTGCCGAGTTTCTGATCCTCAACGGCATCACCACTGCGGAAAAACTGGCGATCAGCGGTGGCAGCGCCGGTGGTTTGCTGATCGGTGCGGTGCTCAATCAGCGCCCGGATCTGTTCGGCGTGGCGATTGCCGAAGTGCCGTTCGTCGATGTGCTCAACACCATGCTCGACCCGGAACTGCCGCTGACCGTCACCGAGTATGACGAGTGGGGCAATCCGGAAGATCCGGAAGTTTACGAGCGGATCAAGGCTTATGCGCCGTACGAAAACGTCAGCGCGCAGAATTATCCGGCGACGCTGGTCATCGCCGGCTACAACGACAGCCGCGTGCAGTACTGGGAGGCGGCCAAGTGGGTGGCGAAATTGCGCGCGACCAAAACCGATAACAACGTGCTGCTGCTCAAGACTGAACTGGGCGCCGGGCATGGCGGGATGAGCGGGCGTTATCAGGGATTACGTGACGTAGCGCTCGAATATGCATTTGTTTTCAAGGTTTTGGGCCTGGCCTGAGGAACTCCGTCGGTCCCTTGGGTCTTAATTGCAGACCCAAGAGGCCGATACCCACAGATCTCCTGTAGGAGTGAGCCTGCTCGCGATAGCGGTTTGTCATTCAAATCATTGGTAACTGACACACTGCTATCGCGAGCAGGCTCACTCCTACATTGGATCGGGTAGAACCTGATACCGAGACAATAAAAAGACCGTGACGACATGTCAGAACCGACCTTCCTGAACAACGAAATCCGCGACTGGCTGATGGACTGCGGCCTGTTCGATCAATTGCAGCTGGCCGACTTTGCAGCCGCTGCCGGCTACTTCAGCATCAGCACCGTGGCCGAAGGCGAGGCGATTTTCCGCGAGGGCGATGCCGGCAGTTTCATGTGCATCCTCCACACCGGCCAGGTCGCCGTGCAGAAAACCGGGCCCGATGGCCAGGTCATCACCATGGCCACCCTGCGCAGTGGTCGGGCGTTCGGCGAAATGGCCGTGCTCGACGGCGAACGGCGGTCAGCCACCTGCATCGCTGCAAGCAATTGCCAACTGTTGAATCTGGGCAAGGATTCGCTGGAAAAAATGCTCAACGACGCACCGAAAATCGCCGCGAAGATCATCCGCGCCCTCGCCGTCTCGCTGTCGAAACGCCTGCGCATGGCCGACGGCCAACTGGCGGCGCAACAGGTTTAACCGCCGGGGGATTTCGCCTTGGTGCCGCTCGGTTCGATGCCCGGTACCGGTTGATCCTTGCTTGGCGGGCTGGGCATTTCGATCGGCACCAGCGGTGGGCTGCCACTGCCGGCGCCGGATTTGGGAATATTGATCGGCGTGATCTGCGGGTACGGCGTCGGTGTCGCGGTGCCGGGCGAGCCGGGTTGCGGCGCCGGGCTGAGCGGAATGGCCTGTTGCGCCTGCACTGCAGTAATCGAGAGCGCGGCCAGGGCAATGACCGTTAGAATGGTGCGCTTCATCAAGGGCTCCGTTTGGCCTTAGTCTGCGCTCAGGCTACTCCCAACGGGCCTGCTTGCCTTCCCCCTTGTAGAGATTTCCATGAAACGTTTCGTTCTGCTCGACACCACCCCGATCCCTGAAAGCGGCGGTGCCCTGTGCCTGTTCGAGTATGGCGAGGACTTCGTCATCAAGATCCAGGGCGGCGACGGCGGGCAATTGATGAACACGCGCATGCACGGTTCCGAAGATGCGCTGGCGGAAATTCCTTGCCGCAAGGTCGCTGGCCGGCCGGATTCGCGGGTACTGATCGGTGGCCTGGGCATGGGCTTCACCCTCGCCTCCGCGCTCAAGCATCTGGGCAAGACTGCCGAAGTGGTAGTCGCTGAACTGGTGCCCGGCGTGGTCGAGTGGAACCGTGGCCCGCTCGGGGAGAAATCCGGCCGACCGCTGCTCGATCCGCGCACGGTGATCCGTCAGGACGATGTGGCCAATGTGCTGCAAAGCGAGCCGAACGGCTTCGACGCGATCATGCTCGACGTCGACAACGGTCCCGAAGGCCTGACCCAGAAAGCCAACAGTTGGCTGTACTCCGCCGCTGGCCTGAATGCCTGCGCCAAAGCTCTGCGCCCAAAAGGCGTGCTGGCCGTGTGGTCGGCCAGTGCCGACCGGCAGTTTTCCGACAAATTGAAGAAGGCCGGGTTCAAGGCCGAAGAAGTCCAGGTCTTCGCCCATGGCAACAAGGGCACACGCCACACGATCTGGATTGCCGAGAAGCTCAAAGGCTGAGCTAAACTGTGCCCATAACCGTCATCAGTCTTTTACAAAGGTGAACCCATGAGTTCGTCCACCCCCACCAACACGTCGAAGCTGGATCGCATCCTTGCCGACAACCAGCGCGACAAGGAAATGGGCTACCGCGACAAGGCCCTGAAGATGTACCCGCACGTCTGTGGCCGCTGCGCCCGGGAGTTTTCCGGCAAGCGCCTGAGCGAACTGACCGTGCACCACCGCGACCACAACCACGACAACAACCCGCAGGACGGCTCGAACTGGGAATTGTTGTGCCTGTATTGCCACGACAACGAACACTCGCGCTATACCGATCAGCAGTACTTTTCGGAATCTTCTTTGAATTCGCCAAAGCGCTCATCGGTAACACATAACCCCTTTGCAGCACTGGCTGATCTGATGAAAAAGTGATTCAGGATAAAAAAACAGCCAGTGTTTTACAGCCTCGCAGAATACATGCCGTCATCTGTGAGGCTCTCTTTCTTACTGTGCAATAAATGCCAGCAGGTCTTCATTTATAACCTCGGCATGAGTGGTGCACATGCCATGAGGGAAGCCTTTGTAAATCTTCAGCGTGCCCTTCTTCAAAAGTTTTATCGAGAGCTGCGCTGAGTCTGCGATCGGAACTATCTGGTCGTCATCCCCATGCAAGACGAGCACGGGCACGTCGATTTTTTTCAAGTCCTCCGTGAAATCCGTTTCAGAGAACGCCTTGATGCAATCGTATTGCGCCTTGGCACTCCCCATCATGCCTTGCCGCCACCAATTGTCTTTCAAGCCCTCCAGGACTTTCGCTCCCTCACGGTTATAGCCATAAAACGGGATCGGAACCGACTTGTAAAATTCAGCACGATTTGCAGCCAACCCGGACCGCAAGTCATCGAACACCTCCAATGGCAGCCCGCCTGGATTGCGCGCTGACTTCACCATGACGGGGGGAACTGCGCCGATCAAAACCGCTTTGGCAACCTTGCCCGCACCATACTTGGCGACATAACGCGTCACTTCACCGCCGCCTGTCGAGTGCCCTATGTGGATAGCATTCTTCAACTTGAGGTGAGCGACCAAAGCAGCGACATCCGCTGCATAGGTATCCATGTCGTTGCCAGCAGAGGTTTGAGTCGAACGGCCATGCCCGCGCCGGTCATGAGCAATCACTCGATAGCCCTTGGAGACAAAGAAAAGCATCTGGGCATCCCAGTCATCGGAACTCAGCGGCCAGCCGTGATGAAAGACAAGCGGCTGCCCTGTGCCCCAATCCTTGTAGAAAATTTCAGTGCCGTCGTGGGTGGTAAAACTTGTCATTGCGCCTTGCCCCTCTTTTGTTTTCGAAGCCGTTGCAGCCTGAGCAACTTCACTGCCCATTACCATTGCCGAAAGTGAACCTGCCGCTAGCGCAGTTGCACCGACTTTCAGCACCTGACGGCGCGAACTCGACGGCATATTTTTTGTGTCGGACACAGTGCCTCCTTCTCTTGGCAAAGCATGAGATTTGAAAACTAAGAATGTGAAACCCGAGAACTCGTGAACCTGGCTGGAGCCGCGCACTGCGCGATTTTCAGGGGGCTAGTCCCGTGTCACTGAAGACAGGTGTTACTTGCAGCCCCCCGGAAAACCATGAGTGGTTTAGTAATCCCAGAAGCTCGCGACCCAACGGAATGCGTCACCATCGACGGCCACACGGCCAACGGAAGGGAACGGCAGGTGAGTGGCGACAAACAGCTCGCCGCTCGACGCCGCCTCTTTTAACAGGCGCACACGAACACGAACGGCTTCCTCAGGATCGTGTTCGAAACCGTTGTGCCAATCGGGGTGTTCGAACGCGACCGGAAACAGAGCGTCGCCTGCAAACGTCAACCGCTGGCCACCGGAATTGACGTAAACCACGCTGTGCCCAGGGGTATGTCCCCCCGTGAGCCTGGCCACCACGCCGGGGGCTACTTCATATTCATCCTCGAACGTGCGTACTTTGCTGCCGTACTCGCTCATGAACTGATTGGCCGTGGTTCTCAGCACGTCCGGTACAGGCTCGGGCATGGATGTCAGCGAGAAGTCGGGTGCCTTCCAGAACGCGACTTCGGTGGCCGACACATGGATTCGCAGATCCGCGCGCAACTGGCTCTTCACCTCATCAACCAGCAGTCCGCCAATGTGGTCCATGTGCATGTGAGTAATGATCACGTCCGTGACAGACGATAGCTCGATACCGGCTGCCTGCAGCCGCTTGGGAAATTGCCCGGCCCGCGGAAAGCCCGGGAACTGCCCCCCCAGACCGGCATCGACCAGAATGACCTTGTCTGCGCTGCGCACGACGAGGACGTTCAGCGCCCAGTCGAAAGCGTCCGGCCCGAGAAACATTTCTTTGAACCAGGCTGCGCGAGCGGCTGGATCGACGTTGGTCGACATCGTCTGAGTGGGCAGAGGCAGAACACCATCGCTCACTACCATGACATCAATGTCGCCAATACGCAGTGCATAACGCGAGGGAACCAGTTCCTCGCCAGCCAACTCTTCGAAGTGCGGAATGTCGCTGCTGTCGGACGTTGCGGCGGGATGATTCAGAAACGTGGTCATGATCGTTTTCCTATAGTTCGGCTCGGACTCTCAGGCGATACGGCCCTGCGGACGCGAGAGCGGTGTATCGCCCATGCAATGAGTCTGCGCCGGGGCCTGAACCCTCGAAACCATACCTGCGTATAAATTTTTACTGCCTGGTGCGCCCTGTACCTAACGCTTTAGGGTGAACACTCCCAACAACAGGTTTGCATGACCGGCACTGCTGGATGGCTGTTTGCTGATCATGAAAAGGCCCGCTAAAAAGCGGGCCCCGTGACTTGACGCTCAACTACCCGTCAATGGGCCAATGTCTGAACCCTGGTGGCTCTGGATCGAATGCTGAACACACCGCTAACGATCTGCCAGGACACGGCGAACACACCGGTGATAAAAACCACGTCGCCGAACGTGCGGATCCAGCGCAACGTTTGCAATATGTCCTGCTGCATGAAGGCCTCGCTTCGTGCATACCAGAGTCCCTGACTGACGCTCGCATAAAACTGAATCAATCCGATCGGCAACAGACTGGCACCGATCATCAACGCCAGGCCTGCATTGAGGCACCAAAAAGCGGTCTTCATCAGACGCTCGTTGAACTCAAGTTCCGGCCGAATGTAACGCAACACCAACAGAATGAACCCGAGCGCCAAAAAGCCGTATACGCCGAACAGTGCAGCGTGGGCATGCACCGCCGTGGTGTTCAGCCCCTGTATGTAATACAAGGACAGCGGTGGATTTATCATGAAGCCGAAGACGCCGGCTCCGAGCATGTTCCAGAATGCAACTGTCACGAAGAACATCAGTGGCCAGCGCACCCGCTCCATCCACACGGCACGCGACTTCAATTGCCAGTGCTCCCACGCTTCGTGGCCGAGCACAATCAGGGGCACAACTTCCAGCGCGCTGAACATCGCGCCCACGGCCATGACTGGCGTCGTCGTGCCGGAGAAGTAGATGTGGTGAAAGGTACCCGGCACCCCGCCCAGCATGAACAGTGAGGCTGAGGCCAGGCTGGCCGTGGTGGCCATCCGTGAGGACACCAGGCCCATGCTGGAGAAAATGAACGCCAATGCCGTGGTCGCAAAGACTTCGAAAAAGCCCTCTACCCACAGATGCACGACCCACCAGCGCCAGTACTCCATCACCGACAGGTTGGTCCGCTCGCCATAAAATAAACCCGCGCCGTAAAAAAGGCCTATCGCAACGACCGACGCCGAGAGCAAGGCCAGCAGGTTCTGGTCGCCCGGCTTGTACAGGGCAGGCACGATGCAGCGCAGCATGAGAACCAGCCAGAAGGCAATCCCGGCGAACTTGAGAAATTGCCACACACGACCAAGGTCTACGTACTCGTAACCCTGGTGGCCCAGCCAGAAATTCCACTCCGGTGGCATGAGCTGAGCAATCGCCAGGTAGTTACCGGCGTAGGATCCGACAACGACAATGACCAGGGCCCAGAACAGGGCATCCACACTCTCCTTCTGCCATTTCGGATCTTTGCCGCCATTGATAATGGGGGCCAGAAAAAGTCCTGCTGCAAGGAAACCCGTGGCGATCCAGAACACCGCACTTTGCAGGTGCCAGGTACGCATCAGCGAATACGGAAACCACCGGGAAAGCGGGATGCCGTAGAAGTCTTGCCCTTCGACGGTATAGTGCGCGGTGGCCCCTCCGATCATGACCTGGAACATCAACAGCGCCACGACCAACAGCAGGTATTTGCCCAGCCCCTGCTGCGAGGGGGTCAGGGCGATCAGGCTTAAAGGATCCCGCTCGGGTGGAACGGGTGGCTGCTGTTCCTGATCGCGCAAGAAGGCCCATCCCCACACCAGTAAGCCGATCCCCGCTAACAGCAAAACAACGCTGACGATTGACCAGATGATGTTTTCAGCCGTTGGTTTGTTATCGATCAAAGGCTCGTGCGGCCAGTTATTGGTGTAGGTCGCTACCTGACCGGGGCGTTCCGTCGACGCGGCCCACGCCGTCCAGAAAAAGAACTGCGTAAGCTTCTCGCGACGCGCAGCATCCGGCAGCGTATTTTCCTTCATCGCGAAATGCACACGACTTTGATGAAGAGCGGAATCGTTGCCGAACAGCGCGACATAATAGCCGGCTGTCTGGCGCATCGCAGAAACGCGGCGGGCACTCAGTGTGAGCACGCCATCGTGCAATTGACTGCCACGGTACTCGCGCTTGAGTTGCTGGCGAAGGGCCGCTTGAGCGGCGTCATCAAGTCGATCAAACGAGGTTTTGTAGGTGTCCTCGGCAGCCATGTCGAGCCAGGCCGACAGTTCTCTGTGAAGCCAGTCAGCGGTCCAGTCAGGCGCCTGATACGCGCCGTGCCCCCAAATGGACCCCAATTGCATGCCGCCGACGCTTTGCCAGGCCGTCTGGCCATCGAGGATGTCGTCGTCGGTGAACAGCCGCTCGCCACTGATGCTCTGTACCAGCGCCGGAACAGGCGGAGCCTGGCGATAGATCTCTCGACCGAACCAGCCTAAAAGCCCGAACGTCAGCGCCAGCACCCCAATTAAGGTCCACCAGAGTTTTTTATATTCACGCATCGGAGCTGCACCCCACTTGAGTGAACAGGGTGGATGCCTGACAGACTCCACACGCGATGCCTGATGGCGCCATTAAGTTACTGAAGTTATTCATCGACACTCCTGACTTTTATTGGACATCGCCAGCCCATACTGGCCACTCATTCCATCTTTGCTGCGCGACAATTCGGGCAGAAACCGGAAAAGATCCTTGCAACTTCCCGGTTGTCAGAACGCCCACGCGCGATTAACGCTTGCCGTATAAGTGACACGGCAAAGCCACCTGCACTCGCCCCTGGGCAGCCTGATTTGCATAAGTACTTTGGCCGTATCGTCACGCAGACAAGTCATGCGTACATGCAGCGCATGCTGCGATCGGCCGAAGCGTAATTGGACGGTAGTAGAGGTCTATGAACAGGCCAGGCGTACCGGCAACACGTTGCTCCCCCATCGGCCTGTGTCCGGCCAAGGCGAAAGGGCCGGGCCAATCGTTCACAAGGCGTTGTTCAGCCACCCGGTGCGACTTGATCATTCGATGAGTTCCCCGGACTTGTCCAAAGCTTCGGCACGCGACGCCAGGCTACGGATAGCGACGTAGAACACCGGGGTGAGGAACAAGCCGAAGAGCGTCACCCCGAGCATGCCGGCGAACACCGTAATCCCGGTAGCCAGACGAACCTCGCTGCCAGCCCCGTGGCCCAGAAGCAGAGGGACAGAACCAGCGATAAAAGCGACCGAGGTCATGATGATCGGGCGTAGCCGCAGGCGACAGGCGTGCAGCGCCGCTTGGGTGGGCGACATGTGCTGGTGGATTTCCAACTCGCGCGCAAACTCCACGATCAAGATCGCGTTCTTGCAGGCCAGTCCCATCAGAACCACCAGACCGACCTGTACAAAAACGTTGTTATCGCCGCCCGATAGCCACACACCCAGCAGTGCGGCGCACATGCACACGGGCACGATCAAAATCACCGCCAACGGCAAACTCCAGCTTTCGTACAGGGCTGCCAATACAAGAAATACCAGCAGCACTGCCATAGGGAAGACCACGAGCGCAGCATGGCTCTGGTTGGCCTGCTGGTAGGACAAGTCAGTCCATTCCAGCTCGACGCCATGTGGGAGTACCTTGTCCGCAATGTCTTGTAGCTTTGCCAGCACCTGAGCCGAGGACAATACTCGTGGATCAGAATCGCCGATGACGTCAGCCGCCGGAAAGCCGTTGTAGCGGATAACCGGATCCGGACCATATGAGGGGATCACGGTCACCATGGCCCCCACCGGAACCATCTGACCGTCCGCATTACGCACCTTGAGCGCGGTGATATCTTCAGCTTGCTGACGCGATGGCGCATCGGCCTGCGCCATCACACGATAGACCCGTCCAAACTGGTTGAAATCGTTCAGATAGACGGATCCCAGATAGGTCTGCAGCGTCTCGAACAAGTCGCTCAGAGGCACATTCTGAGCTTTGGCCTTAAGCCGGTCGACGCGTACCTCCAATTGCGGAACGTTCGCCTGATAAGAACTCACGGGGTAGGTCATTCCCGGGGTCTTGGCAACCTCTGCGATGAAGGCATCCAGTGCTTTTTGCAACGCACCGTAACCCAGCCCCGCGCGGTCCTTGAGGTACAGCGAATACCCCGAACCATTACCCAAGCCCTGTATCGGCGGGGGCATCAACGCATATGCGTAGCCGTCGGTGATCCTGGCGAAGCGTTCATTGAGTTCAGTGTTTATCGATACCGCGCTTCGGCTTCGTTCATTGAACGGCTTAAGCACGATGTAAGCGGCAGTGAGATTGGGCGTGTTGACGGTCTGCAAGGCATTGAGGCCGGCGTAACCGGGAACGTAATCCACGCCGTCGATGCTTCGGGCGATTTCGCCTATCTGCCGGGTCACTGCGGCGGTGCGCGCCAACGACGCGCCTTCAGGCAATTTCGCACCGCCAAACAAATACAGTTTGTCCTGGGTGGGAATGAAGCCACCCGGCACGGCCTGGAACAACACGCCGGTTGCTGCCAGCAAACCCGCATAAAGCAGGAAAACCGGCCCACGGTGATGGATGGCGCGCCCTACCCCGCTTTCGTAACGCTGGGAACTGCGTTGGAAAAACCGGTTGAACCCGAAGAAAAATCGACCGAACAGCAAGTCGATCCAACGCGTCAGGCGATCCCGCTTGCTGCCATGAGGGCGCAACAAGCGTGCTGCGAGCGCGGGCGACAAGGTCAGTGAATTGAACGCCGAAATCACCGTAGAAATGGCGATGGTCACGGCAAACTGTTTATAGAACTGGCCTGTCACCCCGTCCAGAAACGCCATGGGCACGAACACCGCGCACAGCACCAGCGCAATCGCGACGATGGGGCCGGAAACTTCCTGCATCGCCTGGTGCGCCGCCTCTAGCGGCGTGAGGCCTTGCGCGATATAACGCTCGACGTTTTCCACGACCACGATTGCATCGTCCACCACGATTCCGATCGCCAATACCAGACCGAAGAGTGTCAATGTGTTGATCGAATAGCCCAGTATGTAGAGGAAGGCGAACGTACCAATGACCGATACCGGCACTGCAACCAAGGGGATGAGCGAGGCGCGCCAGGTTTGCAGGAACAGGATCACGACCAGAACCACCAACAGCACGGCCTCAACGAGGGTGTGTTCCACAGCAGCGATCGACTCACGGACAAAAACGGTCGGGTCCCACACGGCCTTGTAGGTAACACCTTCGGGAAAGTCTTCGGCCAGGCGGTCGAGCGTCCGGTAAACGGCGGCAGCCACGCCAAGCGCATTGGCACCCGGAGAAAGGAAAATCCCGGCGGTGGTCGCGTTTTGGTCGTCCTGGAAAACACGCATGGTGTAATCGTCAGCGCCGAGCTCAACCCGGGCCACATCGGCCAGACGTACAACTTGCCCATTGTTGCCGGTCTTCAGAACGATGTCTGCGAACTCGGCCGGTGTCTGCAATCGACCGCGCACGTTTACAGAGACGAGAAAATCGGTTTTACCCGGGCTGGGCTCAGCCCCCAGTTGCCCGGCGGAAACCTGAACGTTTTGCTCGCGCACGGCCCTGAGTACATCCCCCGCCGATAGTCCACGGGTGGCCAACTTGCCCGGGTCGAGCCAGATGCGCATGGCATAGTCACCCGCCCCGTAAAGCCCGACGTCACCAATGCCATTGAGTCGGGAAAGCTCATCCTTGATATGCAGCGTCAGATAGTTGCGCAGATACAGCGAGTCATACTGGTTGTCCAGTGAGTACAGGCTGACGTACATCAGGGGCGTCGGGGATTGCTTTTGCGTGGTCACGCCGTATTGGCGCACTTGCTCAGGCAGACGACTAAGCGCCTGAGCCACACGATTTTGCACGCGCACTGCGGCAATGTCGGGCTCTATACCAGGAGTGAAGGTCACGACCACCCTGAGGCTTCCATCGGAACCGGCGACCGACTTCATGTACATGATGCCTTCCACGCCGTTGATCGCTTCTTCCAGAGGAATGGCGACGGACTCGGCAATTTCCTTTGGGTTGGCACCCGGCCATGTGGTGCGTACCACTACGCTGGGAGGCACGACTTCAGGGTATTCGCCGGCCGGCAGGAGGGGCAGACAAACCAACCCCACAGCAAACAGGATCACGGACAGCACTACGGCGAAGATGGGGCGCTCGATAAAGAAACGCGAGATGTTCATCAACGCGTCTCCGCATGCAGCGTTGTCGTGGCTTGCACGGGGGCACCGGGGTAGTAGATGCGTTGCAGGCCACCGACGATCACCTGATCGCCTGCGTCCAGCCCGGTTTCTATCACCCGCAACCCTTCGTGCATCCGGCCTGGCGTTACATAGCGCCGCTCGGCGGTGCTGTTCTTCCCGAGTACGTAGACATACTTGCGATCCTGGTCGGTAAGCACCGCTTTATCATCCACGAGAAACGCCTGGCGGCCGCCACCTCCCGCCAACTGCACCCGAGCGTAAAGCCCAGGGGTCAACCGTCGCTGCGGATTGCGCACCACCGCGCGCGCGCGGAGGGTGCCGGTGTTGGAGTCAACCTGGTTGTCAAAGAAGTCGACGTTGCCTTCATAGGGATAGTCCTGCCCACCGGCAAGCCCGAGGCGAACAGGCAAGTTCCCCCGCTGTACGAATTGCTCCTGATAACTCGCCCAAGCGTGTTCATCCGGATCGAAATACACGTAGACCGGGTCTTGGGATACCACCGTAGTCAGAAGCGACTGATCAGCCACGGCCAGGTTGCCGAGGGTCAGTTGGGCGCGACTGACACGGCCCGCCACGGGCGCGTGAACCTCTGTAAATTCAAGGTCCAGTCTGGCACGCGCCACGGCGGCCTCCGCCTCCCGGACATCGGCTTTGCTTTGTAGAAACGTTGCCTGCCGCGTTTCCGCGTCATCTTTCGACACCGCGTTACTCTGGAACAGCCGTTGCGCACGGCCGCTTTGCGCCTCGCTCAGCACCACGGTTGCCCGCGCCCTGTCCAGTCGCGCCTGTGCCACTTGCAGAGCGGTCTGGTAAGGCCGTGGATCGATCACGAAGAGCAAGTCACCACGTTTCACCTCACTTCCCTCGATGTAGGCAATGCGGGTGATGTAGCCGCTGACGCGGGGTCGAATGTCGACATTATCGACAGCCGCAACACGCCCGTTGAACGGATCCCATAAACGAATTTCTCGTACTTGCACTGGCTCGATTTGCACTTGGGCAACCGGAACGCCCTGCCCGTGCGATGATGCCTGTTCGCAACCGCCCATACTTGCGATAGTCAACAACATGGCAGCAGGACCCAGTACTTTCCATAACGGGGAAGGACGGAAGAAATTCATTAATCGAATACTCAGCACGAGAGTGGACTCACGCACTAACTACGAGTCGATAGTTGTAGCGCGAGATTACTGTTTTACAGGCTGAATAGTTTGGCGAAGGCCGGATGTAACACCTATCACCTTGGCGCATGTAAATTTAATACAAAGGTTTTATATATCCGAAACCAAATCCGTAATCGGCGTGACAACAGTGAAGCGTTTGCCTGGCCCAGCCATTGGCGCTTCAGTCAGTGCGTTCATGTCGGGTGTTTCACGCGTCAAACCCGAGTGCCCCCGAGGTCAGCGACAGGTCCCCGCTCGCGCGCCGATTCAGACATTTTTCAACCAACGTAAAAAACCACCCTTTTTGACTTCCACAGGCTTTTGCAGCAACAACGATTGCCGCACACCCTGACGAAACAATTGCAACTTGTTCAGCGCCGACTTCAATTCGCCAATGTCCTCCAGGTAGTTGCACAGCGCCGGTTTATCGATGCGAAACAACAAGCAGCCAGTGATGCAGCGGAACTGACCGCGTGAGGCTGCATCCGACAGAATGCCCTCTTCGCCCAGTACCTCGCCCGGCCCCATCCGGGTTGCCTCGACCAGACGCTCACCGTCATGCACGGCCAGGGAGATCACCCCCGTGCTGACAATCATTAAACATTCAGACACTTCTTCGTATTCAAGTACCACCTGATCGGGCTGGCATTCGAGGACGTGCATTTCCTGAGCGAGCTGGTCTTTCTGAACAGAAGTCAGCGAACGGAATATCTTCACTTCCTCAAGCAGCAGCCGCTGGCGACTCCAGTCTCGCGCAGCGGCAGCTTGTGCCGTCAGACTTTGCGTGGTGTGACCCAGTTTTATTCCCGCCGCCTCCAGATGCCGATGAGCCAGATCGAATAACTGGTTACGCACCTCTGTATGTTGGGACATGGCAGAAATAAAACCCTTGGCCTCGTACTCGGTGTATTCCATGGTCAGGTTTTTCACCGAAGCTTTTGCCGGTGGAGAGTGACTCAATTGACGCGTGCCTTGCAGCGCTCGTTCTAACGCCTCGATAACTCTGCCGGGACGGGTGTCGGAGGGCACCTGCAAAGTAATGCTGACCCCATGACTATCGGGTGGGCGACTGAAATTGAGTAACTTGGCGTTGGCGACGATAGCGTTAGGAATCACGGCCATGCTGCCATGGGAAGTCATGAGGTGGGTCGCCCGCCAGTCGATATCGACCACCTTGCCTTTGATGCTGTCAATCTGCACATAGTCATCCACCTCGTAGGGCTTGGTCGTGTTCAGGACAATCCCGGAAAACAGATCACTCAACGTGCTGCGCAGTGCCAGGCCTGCCACAATCGCCATCCCGCCCGAAGTGGCAAGCAGCCCTTTGACGGGTAACTGCATGACGTATCCGGCGGCTGCCACAATGGCAACCAGAAAAATCGCCGCACCAATGATGTCTTGAAACAGGCGGGCGCCGTGTGCGCCTCGATTGAAAAACATCGCGCTGATTGCCACCGTCAGCGTCCGCGCCGCGAAGAACCACCACACCACCGCGACGGCGGTACTCAACATATTCAGAGCGACATCGTCGGGCCACGGCGACGGCTGCAATGGACTGATGCCAATGGCGAAAATCAGCCAGGAAAACAACAGAAAGAGCGCGATGCGTACAGCGCTCCGTCGGAGCACGTAAATGGAAGGCGTGACATGCCATATCAACAGGTCCAGCGCCAGCAACAGGAAGATGGCAATCAAGTTATAGATGTGCACCGACTCAACCATGACGTATCCCTGCCCCATAAAAAAACCTGCCCCGGACGATCCGGGACAGGCAGAAACTGTTAACCACTGTTTACTCAACCGCAATGACACGATCCGCGGCAGCCAAGGCCGGACAACGCGTAAGCGCGTGGGGCCAACACAGGCCGGATCAGTCTGTTGTTTTAAACGCTGGAGTGCGCGTCATACCGCTTGGGAAACGGCCCCCCTCATCGGGAAAACCGGGTGCGGTAATCGCGCGGGGAGATGGCAAGATGACGCTGGAAAGTGACCCGCATGCGCTCTTCATCACCGAACCCGCAAGCGGACGCTATCTGCGAGATATTGCGATCAGATTCTTCCAGCAGACGGCGCGCCGCCTCGAGGCGGAAAACCTCCAGGGCCTTGGCCGGAGGACGCCCCGTTTTCTGCTTGTAGACGCGGCTGAAATTTCGCGCGCTCATGTGCGCCTGGCGCGCCATTGCATCGACATCCAGATCTTCGCGATACAAATTCTCGGTTAGCCAGATATGAAATTCGGCAAACGTATCACCGTCACGCATTTGCGATTGAAGAATCTCGCTGAACTGCGATTGCCCACCGGGTCGCTTCATGAAAACCACCAGTTCGCGGGCGACTTGCATCGCAACATCGCGCCCGCAATCGGCCTCGACCAGAGCGAGTGCCAAATCGATCCCGGCCGTTACTCCCGCCGATGTCCAGACCGTGTCCTGCTGAATGAAAATTGCATCTTTGTCGACATTCACTGACGGGAATCGTGATTCAAACATGTCGCACATCGCCCAGTGAGTTGCCACCCTTTTGCTGTCAAGCAGGCCGGCCTGTGCCAGTAGAAATGCGCCACTGCACACCGACGCTGTACGACGCGCTTGCGGCGCCATCCAGGCCAGCCAGTCGATCAGGTCGGCGTTTTTGTCCAGTGCCCGGAGAATCTCTGGCGCCCCTGGCACCATAATCGTGTCAACGGGCGCCTCTGCCAGCGACGACAGTCGCATCGTAGCCACGGACAATCCCTCAGCCGTTCTGGTTAAACGGCCAGCGGTGCTGGCAGTCAGGCAGTGATAGCCCGGCAGGCCGCGTTCGTTCATGGCCTTGTCTGCCGCCCAGAAAACAGTCTGCGCCCCGGTCAGATCAAGCAGGCCCATCTCCGGGAACGCTATGAACAGTACGGTGCGAGGGCGATTGAGCGGGACAGCAAGAGCAGAACCGGTCATGAAGAGACTCTTCCTGAAAAACCGAATTGTGCGTGGCCCAAGACCGCGTGGCCTAGTATCCATTGGTTTAGGGTTCTGATACCGCTGGATAAGCCCCGACAGCATTTTTTGCCGCAGCCATCAGTCCCGTATGCAGCCGGCGCCCGCTGAAATGGCCCGCAGACGGTGAGCACTCATCTCGAAGACGATCCGGCACGTGATGCGTTGGTGCCCGCGCCGGGTCAAACGTCCTCGACGTAAGGCCGTAAGGAAAACTGGATAGTTGCTCCCCGAGGTTGTTCCGCACGTGCCCAGAGTTGCCCTCCATGCTCCTCGATGATTGAGCGACAGATCGACAAGCCCATGCCCAGACCTGTCGCTTTGGTGGTAAAAAAAGGCGTGAATATTTGCTCAATGCTCGAAGCCACGAATCCTGGCCCCGAATCCGTCACGCTGACAACCACGTGGCCGCAGTCCTGCCATGCTGAATCCACAAAAATTCGACGTTCACCATCGACCACCAGATTCATCGCCTCAAGCGCATTGACGATCAAGTTAAGCAGCACTTGTTGAAGCTCAATCCGGTCCCCTTCAACAAACGGCAAGTCGCCGGCTAGCCGCACCTGCATCAAGGTGCCGTTCTTGTGGGCCTGGCTACGGGTCAGATCCACCATCTCAGAAATGCACGCATTAATGTCCACCGCGCAAGTTTGAGGGGGAGCCTTGCGGATCAGACCGCGAATGCGATTGAGCACAGCGGCTGCACGCTCCCCGTCTTTCAGAATACGTTTGAGCGCCAGGTCGACCTCATGCAGATCTGGAGGTTGACGCTCAAGCCAGCGCTGAGCCGCTGCCACATTGTTCAGCGTCCCGGCGATCGGTTGACTGACTTCATGAGCGATCGAGGCAACGAGTTCACCCATTGTCGCCACGCGGTTGGCGTGGGCAAGTTCCGTCTGCACTTCGCGGTAGCGTCGCTCGCTTTCTTGAATCCTTGATTCCGCCCTCCTTCGCTCCGTCAGATCGAGGACAAAAGCCACCCCCTCCTCGCTCTTCGCGTCGAACATTGCCAGCCCCACAATTACCGGGACGCGGCTGCCATTTTTCCTGACGTACTCTTTTTCATAGGGCGGCGCGTATCCATGTGCCAGCGCTTCAAGTAATGCCTGTTCAGCCGCTTCGCGAAAATCAGGTGCCGTCAGATCTCTCCAGCGGACCTGGCCCAGAGAAAGTTCCTCTCGCTCATACCCCACCATCCGCAGAAACGCTTCATTGGCCTCAATGATTGTGCCGTTGATATTCCAGAACACGATTCCGATGATGTTGGCATCCACAAGGCGTCGAATCTTTGCTTCGCGCTCGGCGACGTCTCTGTACAAACGCGCGTTTTCCAACGAGACAGCGGCTTGCGATGCGACCAGTTTGAGTACCGCTATCCGTGTGGAGTCGAATACCCGGGCGGCCAGATTGTTTTCCAGGTAAAGCACGCCAGTGAAATGGGTCTGAACCATCAGCGGTAGACACAGAATTGATCGGGCCCCGGCAGTGCGAATGTAGGGGTCGCCGGCAAAGGACGGATCCGCTTCGGCATCGGGGATGGAAACGGTCTCTCGGGTTCGCAAAACCTGATTAAGCACCGACTCGGGTAGAAGATCCGCGCTCGCCGGTGCATCACCAAGCTGCGTGACGTCGTCTTCTACAGTCGTTTGCGCCACCACGCGATGTTCGCCCCCTCGCGAAAGAATCAGCAGGCCGCGCTCGGCACCGGCCTGCTCAAGGGCGGTGCGCATGACCGTGTCGATCAGCTTCTCCAGCACCAGGTCGCCCGATGCCGCCTGAGACACCTTGAGTACTGTGGCAAGGTCGAGATGCTCCACCTGAGTGGTGACAGTGACGGTAGGCATAAACGCAGCGGCCTCCGCTCTCAACAGCGGAAAACAGTCTTCAAGTTGCCTGACTTTACCCTCGGCTCCCCAAGCCTGATACCGATGGCGGGCCTCGATAAGGAGTAGCCGGGATATTTTCTGAAGCCCTCGATCGGCGTAGAAACGTGAAGCCAGTTCGTTGCTCAGCGCCTCCAGATTGATCAATCCGCAGTCCTGGGCAGCTTCAATGGCCTGCTCATAGAACTGCTCGGCGTCAGCAGTACGCCCTTCCACCCGGGCGATCTCGGCAGCCACCAGGGCCGTGTGGCTTGCGAAGTTCCGTGCGCACAAATCCGCCCAGATCTGAAGCTCTCGGTAATGCCCTCCCAGGCTGTCCAGGTAGCGGCGTTTTTCAATGCTGCAAGCCGCGTCGTAAAGCGCCGCTATCGTCAGAGCGGCGTAGAGGTGATATTCAGCCTCCTCGAGGAAAGAATGCGAGGCCCACAGGAACGGCCGGGCCTTCAACGCGGCATCCAGGGCTGCCACATGGTCACCGGCGAGGTAGCGTGCCTGCAGCTTCCGTATCCAGTACCAGCAAACAAGCAGGTTGGAGTTGTCGGCAAGACCCCGCTCGGTTTGGTCCTCGGCAAACTGCCCGCCATCCAGGCAGCCAAACACCGGCGTCAAACCACGAAGCATGCGGATCAACGCAATCTGGCTTTCCAGAAAACCGATGACCAGACCAAAGCGCATCTTTTGTGCGTAGGCCAGGCCGTGTTCAGCGGCATGCAGGGTTTCAGCGAGCGGATCACCACTAAACAGCATATTGGAGATGAGGCTATTGCAGGCGAAGGCGCCATACGCAAAATCACCATTGCGATTTGCCGCGTCGAATGCCTCTCTGAGTTGGTCTGCGCAGGTGCGCACCGGTTGCGCCCAACGTGCTACGAAAAGGGAAAAACACAACAGCGTGCGCGCTTGATAACGCTCCAGTCCGCGCCGCTCGACCAGATCACATCCCAGCTGGCCGAACTCCAACCCAGCGCCGTAATTGCCAAACAACCGCCCCGCCACTCTCGGGAAGTTTGCATATCCCATGCACGAGGCATCGGCATTGCCGTGTTCCAGGCTCAGCGTTATCACCTTGAAGACCGTCAAACAGGCGAGGTTCCTGTCAAAGTTGAGAGCGGGCGAGAATACCGTGGTCAAGGCCTGCACGGTGGAAAGAGCAACCGTGTTCTCCATGGGGCGCAAATCGATGAGTGCGCCGACTCTGCGCTCGCCAAGCATTGACCAGATGCGCTGATATTCATCATGGACCTGTTCATCACCGGGACGAGGTGACCAGACAATCCCCACATGTTGCAGGAAGTCCAGGCACACGGTGACTGCCTGTTCGTTCTTATTGAGGATCAGATAAACCTCTACTTGCAGACAAGTAAGCGAAGCGCGCTCAGCCACCGTCGTCGCTCTGTGCGATAACGCCATCAGCCGTTCTTCGGCTGCAATCGTCTGCCCCGTCAAGAACTCGCATTCGGCTCGAGAAAGCTCCAGAGCAAATTTCAGCGCCTGCCGATTCGTCCATCCATCTTCGTCGAGGAGCTGAGCACCAACGGTGAAATAGGCAAGCGCCGAGTTAAAGGCCGTCGACGCCTTCGCGCGCCGGCCGGCCATCAAGTTCAACTCGGCCAGTTGCTCGCGCTCGTCTTGATCTCTGATCAGCGTAACCCCGCGGTTGAACTGGCCGACAATGTCGAAAATGGCCGTGTCGAGGGATTGCGGTTCAGTCTGTGCAGCGAGCAGCCGGCCAATCCTCAAATGCGCTTCAGCACGTCCGACGGCGGGTGTGAGCGAATACGCAGCTTCATGAATCCGGTCGTGGGTGAATGCATAAGCGTCATCAGTGCGCACGACCAGCTCCTGCCGGATCGAAGCCCACAACACCCCATGGACCTGCGCTGGCAGAAGGTCAAGGACGGTCGAAAGTGTGGTGATGTCGGCAACGTTGCCCAGACAAGCCATTTGCTGCAGCGCCTGCTGGGTCTCAACAGGCAGTCGTGACAGTTTGCCAACCATCAGGTCCACAATGTTATCCGTGTAACCCTTGGCATGAATTTGACGGGCGTCCCATTGCCATTGCAGCGTGTCATGATCGAAGGTCAGCAGCTGCTCATCCGCCAGGGTCTGGAGAAACTGAATCACGAAGAACGGGTTGCCGGCTGTCCTTTCCTGCACCAGCTGAGCCAAGGGTTCGATCCGCTCTGATTCGCACTGCAGGGCTTCGGCCAGCAATCGGACGATCTGGGCCCGGACAAGAGGCGAAATAATGATCTCGTCGACTCTGACGCCGGCACCGCGAATGGCTTGAAGCTTGCCGTTCAAAGGATGGGCCGCATCCACCTCATTGTTGCGGTAGGCGCCGATAATCATCAGATGCCGTAAATCCCGGCTCGTCAGGAGATGTTCAAGCAAATCGAGGGTGGCAGCGTCGAGCCATTGCAGATCATCGAGAAACAACGCCAGCGGGTGTTCTGCTTGAGCAAACAGACCGATGAAACGTTGGAAAACGGCCATGAAACGTCGCTGCGCCTGCTGAGCTTCAAGCTCCGGAACAGGAGCCGGCTCGCCAATGATAAGTTTCAACTCGGGAATGAGTTCCGTGATCAGCGCCGCATTGGGATCGAGTGCCGCAGATATCACTTTGCGCCAGTCAGCGAGCTCGCTATCGCTTTTGCCCAAGAGTGTCCGCACCAGCCCCTGGAAAGCCTGTACCAGGGTCGAATAGGGAACATCGCGTTTGTACTGGTCGAATTTGCCCGAAGCGAACAGTCCCCGGGAAGGCACAAGCACCTTATGCAGCTCGTTGACGACCGAGGATTTACCTATGCCAGAGTACCCGGTGACTAACACGAGCTCGGGCGGTCCGCCGCTGACGATTCGGTCAAAAGACGCCACCAGCGTTTTTACTTCAGACTCGCGCCCGTAGAGTTTTTCGGGAATCAGCAAGCGATCAAAGGCGCCGTGTTTGTCCAGTTTGAAGCAGCCGATGCAATGCTGGTGCCGCCAGTCTGACAAACAGCGGCGCAGATCAAACTCGACACCCGCAGCACTTTGATATCGATCCTCTGCAGTCTTCGCCAGCAGCTTCATGACGATCCGTGAGATCGCTTCTGGAATGGTGCTCAGTTGTTTGCCGGGTGCTGTAGGGTTTTTGGCGATATGACAATGCACCCACTCCATGGGATTGGCAGCGGTGAAAGGCAGCGAACCGGTGAGCATTTCGTACAAGATGACGCCCAGCGCATACAGATCAGTGCGTGAGTCGATTGAACGGTTCATTCTGCCAGTCTGCTCAGGCGCCATGTAGGCGAAGGTGCCCGCGATCGTCTCGGGAGGCTCAGGGGCTTGCCGCTCTCGTGGTAAGCGTGAGGTCAGGCCGAAGCCCGTCAGCCGAGCCTCTCCATCATTGCAATTCACCAGGATATGCGAAGGCTTCAGGTCTTTATGCACAAGACCACGCCGATGCAGCATGCCCAGGACCACCGCGATGCTCACGGACAGGCGCAAAAAGTGGTGAATGTCCATGGGACCGGTCAGCAATCGAGCAAGGGTGTCGCCACCCGGATCATCCAGCACCAAATGAGTCCGGTTACCGTCACGCACGAACTCCAGCGGTACTGCTGCCCAAGCGCTGTCCAGTTGCTCCTTCAAAGCGAACTCGTGGCTGAAGCGCTCAAGGCTGACCGGAAGTGGTTGTTCTGAAGCCGCCCTGACAATCAGGCGGGTTGCACCGTCGCTGGCCTGTGCAGTGCGATACAAGACGCGCTCGCCGTCGTTCCACAATATTTGCAGGTTGTTCATCACGTCGCAGACCCATTCGTATTTTCAATTCACTGCCTGGAACGATCGGACTGGCAGATCCGGTGTTGCACTAACGATGTAACCGCCCAGTGAATATTGGTCGCGTCGGTCATGTGCCATTGGCACACCGGTATATCGCCATAAAGTGAAGGGTAAGCCTGCGATTCGGCCCGACAATCCTCGTTCACGCATGCATTTGCTCGAAACAGATTAGCGCTGCGATGAACCATCAAGCTACGACACAATCCCCAGTTTTTATGCCAGCGCAGGCGACAACCGTAAGTACGCAGCAAACGCCAAAGCTGTCGATCAGGAAGCGTGCAGCGTCGATAACGCGGCGAGTGAGCGGGGTCCGGAAGTTCGACAACATGCATGCCTCTGAAACTATCGCCCGTAAATAGGGGTAACAGTCGCTTTGGCAAGAACATTGGCGTTAAGCATGTAGCCCACGAGCGCACCACTGGCTTGGGCATCCAGCGATAACTTTTCCACTTTCAATGCCCAAACGGTGAATTGGTAATGATGCGGCCTGTCACCTGTTGGCGGACAAACGCCGCCATATCCCGATTGGCCGTAGTCAGTCCGCCCCTGGACTGCACCTGCCGGGAGGTGAGTTACGCCACTGGGTAAACTTTTAATGGAGAGCGGTATATTGACGACCGTCCAGTGCCACCAGCCACTGCCTGTCGGGGCATCCGGATCGTAGACAGTGACAGCGAAACTTTTCGTACCTGCCGGCGCGTTGTCCCAGGACAACTCAGGGGAAATGTTTTTTCCCTTACAGCCGAAACCATCGAAGACTTCGCGCTCCGTGAGTGGCTGGCCGTCAGCAATATCCCGACTTGTCAGAGAAAATTCAGCAGCGTTGCTGGCAAGTGAGATGCTTAAACCAAGGGCTAATGCAATTAACTTGATCTTCATCATGACCTCATTTGGTGGCTTAACACTTGCAACGTTAAGCGGGACGCCACCAAGAGGCACTTATCCAGTAGAACATCCTTTTAAACTCTCTGGATCAAGCCTTACCGCTTAAGTAGTACCCAGCCCACCAAAGGTGTGATTTCAACATACCAAAGCATCTGGCACTGACGGTGTGTAACTCAAGCCTCACGCAGATTCAGTCAGTGACGACAGCCTTACGCCTCTTAAAACCAACACATCTCGACTCTCCAGGCGTATGCAGCGGCGCCGCTACCTTTCAAAATGAAACGGCGTACTTGCCCTCAAAAGCTCCCCCTCATCTAGCCCAATGTATATCCACCGTCGACAACGATTTCCTGCCCGTAGATACTTCGCGCATTTCGTGAAAGCAGAAACATGATCACGTCGGCTACCGCCCTCGGGTCGAGGAATGTTCCATCAAGCAGACGACGGTTGACGGAGTCTGCCACCTCCGCAAGTTCTGAGTCCTCCATTCCCAAGGTCTTCCAGATTGGCGTTGCAGTGGGTCCAGGCGAGACGACGTTAATCCTCACACCCGAGGCTGCAAGTTCCACCGCCAGGGTGCGTGCGTGACTGATCAAAGCCGTTTTCGACGCGATGTATCCGGCAAGTCCCGGAAAAGCCAGGCGCGACAGGAAAGTACCGATAAATACCACCGATGCCTGCTTTGCCAACTGGTCACTGAGTGCAGTCAGGGTATTTAATGCACCGGCGCCATTCACTGCCCAGAGTTGATCGAACGCTGCCGTGTCCGCACCGGATGCCACCATAGCCACGCCGGCATTTGGCACTACAAAGTCCACTGGCGCTACCCCCTTCGCGTAAGCACTTAAACGCTCCAGATCGGACGCTTTCGTCACATCACCTGGCACCCGATGCAGTTGGTCCGCATACAAGCCTTGCAGTTTTTCAAGTCCTCCGGGGTTACGCGCCATCGCAATGACGGACGCGCCGGCACTGAGCAAACTCTCCGTGAGCACTAGACCAATTCCAGAACTAGCGCCAGTGACTACGGCCAGTCGGTTAGTGAATTCGCTATTCATCTCATTTCCTTTTTCTGCGGTGGGTCGAATACTTCGCACTGGTGCTACAACAAAAATCGTGCCACGCAACAATGTGCGTGAAATGGACTAATTTCAGTCGTAGTAGTCAGTTTGACCAGATCCCGCTGGCAGTCGTTATGACAACATGAAGTCATATTGACTATCAGCGGCGCAACCGCTTCACATACCGCTGGATTGCATCGACCTCCTGGAAAAGTACACAGATGCCGCAAAATGTTGAAACTCGGAATTTATTGCCGACAAGCCAGAATGGGAGCGGGCGAGACTTGGTATGTACGTAATTGATCGCAAGGTATACATCGGTATGGCGCAGGCACACCAGTGCACTAAACCCATGGACTCGTGCATAAACGACAGCGCGTCCGGGCATCGTTAAAGTATTACCATGCCGCGATACGGGACCTGTAAGGGATTCATAGTTTCAAACGTTCAGGCGGCTATCCATCTCACTCCCGCGGCTATATGCCCAAGAGGTTGAAATGCTTAGTCGAAATGACCTGCGTCGAACAGATATGAACCTTCTCGTCATCTTTGAAGCGATGATGCACGAGCGGAATGTGAGCCGCGTCGGTGAGAAACTTTTTCTTGGGCAGCCTGCAGTCAGTAGTGCGTTGGCGCGCTTGAGAGTCATGTTTGACGACCAATTATTCATTCGCAATGGACGCTACATGGAGCCGACCGCACGCGCTGCGGATCTGCATGAACTACTCACGCCCATGCTTGACACCATTGCAACCACGCTGAGCCAGGTCGCCGACTTTGATCCCGCTGAAAGCAACAGCACATTTCATATCGGGCTGTCTGACGACGTCGAATATGGTCTGCTGCCGATGTTCCTGCGTCATCTGAGAACTGAGGCACCCGGGGTGAAATTGGTAGTTCATCGTACGAACTGTAGCCACATGTCGAATTTGTTAGTCAGCGGAGAAATATCAGTCGGCATCAGTCATACCTGTGAGTTGCCCGCCACGTCCAAACGTAAATGTCTAAGAATGATCAAGTTCATGGCACTACGAGCCGACTTGGGTGGTGAAGTGTTGAACCTCGATGAATTCTGCAGACGCCCCCACGCGACCATATCGTCCATGAGCAGTCTGATCAACGATGTTGATCGAGTACTGAACCAGATAAATCGCACCCGTCTTGTCTTACTCGACGTCCCGCAATTCAGTGCGTTAGCGGTGCTGCTGGCCGATAGTGACCTCGTGGCAGTCGTGCCCGACTATGTCGCGAAAGCGATGGCCACCTGCGCAGGCATAAGAGCCGACCCTCTGCCGTTTGAAATAAGCCCGCTGGAATTGTCGATGGTCTGGCGTGCTGTCGCCGACAATGACCCGGCCGAACGTTGGTTGCGCTCACGCTTCAGCGAGTATTTGAGCGATAGCAGCCGTCGACTGTTTTCTATCGTCGCCGCTTGAAGGGTGAGATTGAAACTTTGGACGGCACTTGCGTCCGCTCACCAGTTGCGCCGACATGCCCAATCCACCAGTTTGCACTGACGCTGAGCCGTCTTCATAACTTGATTCGACGCAACGCTCATAGCTTGGCAGAAACTCTGGGATTTTAGTCATACCCACTATGCGGGGTTGCTCTTAACATTACCGTGGGTCGCTGTACCCAACGCTATCCCTGTGCGTAGACAGCTTAAGCCTTCAGCGTGACTTCGCGCTCGCACAGGACGTGGCGACCACTCCATGAGGAGTTAATCCCAATTGCAGCACAAGACCAATGGACACTCTGCGATGACCAGTCAGTTGACCAGCACAGTGGTGAATGATACTTCCTGCGTTTATATCGTCGACGACGATCAGCTTTTAAGGGAGTCTTTGAGTAGTTTGTTGCGCTCTATTGGCTGCCGCGTTGAAATTTTTGCATCGGTGGCTGAGTTTCTTAATTTCAAACGGCCCGAACTCAACAGTTGTCTGGTACTCGATGTCAGACTGCAAGGCATCAGCGGACTGGATTTTCAGAATCAGCTTGCCAGATCCGAAGAGACGCTCCCCATTGTGTTCATGACGGGGCATGGCGACATTGCAATGTCGGTCAAAGCAATGAAGGCCGGTGCGGTGGATTTCCTGGCCAAACCGTTTCGCGAACAGGACTTGCTCGATGCCGTAGGATTAGCCCTTCGCAAAGATGCGGAACAACGCGAGGCAAACAAAAGCATGGCTGAGCTGAGTAGCCGCTATCGAACATTGAGCAGCCGTGAACAGGAGATCATGGCCATGGCCGCTTCTGGCTTGATGAACAAGCAAATTGCCAGTGAAGTGTGTCTAAGCGAGATCACTGTGAAAATTCATCGATCGAATGTCATGAAGAAAATGCGCGCCAAGACCTTTGCTGAATTGGTCCGCATGGCGGAAACCCTGAAATTGAGCCATAAGAAATAAAATTTATATACCCAGGTATTAATTAAGGATAAGCAAACAGGGGGTAAGGTGTGAAAAGGGACAGTCAGCGGACTTGACCATGACCATCATTGGAAGGCGCGCAAATTGGTAACCCGCCAAACAATAGCCATCATCGATGACGACGACAACGTACGTTCATCTCTCGACAGCCTGCTGCGTTCATATGGCTATTCTGTGCATCTGTATGAAAACGCCGAAACCTTCCTGAATTCGGACATTATCGTTTCGATGGATTGCATAGTGTCCGATATACAGATGCCCGGCATGAACGGATTACAGATGTACCAGCACCTTCTGGAGCAGGGATATTTGATTCCAGTGATTTTTATTACCGCGTCCGCAGAGGATGCGCCCCGCCTCGCTGCCTTTAAGCTTGGAGCTTGCTGTTATTTGTCCAAACCGTTCGAAGGGCAAAGTCTCATCAGTTGTTTAGCCATAGCGCTTAAATCCAGCAATTAAACGTGTCAAGAGCATTTCGCCTCAAGGGTTGCGCGCATCGCCTTGCTCACTCACGCACTTTATATACGAAAGTATAGTCATCTAAAACTTAATGACTACGAGAACCAACTAACGTGGCAATGACTGTAAGCAACGAGCCGTCTAGAGTCGCCTTTCCAGTAAAAACGAACCGTTTTCTTCACATACGACCCTGGAATTTAAAATGAAACGACATATCCTCGTATTAGGTGCTGGATTTGGTGGTGTCTGGAGCGCACTGAGTGCCGCACGAATGCTGGATCTGCATGGCTCTACGGATGTGCAGATCACACTGATCGCGCCCCAACCGGAACTACGTATTCGTCCACGTTTCTATGAACCGAATGTCCAGGAGATGAAGGCATCCCTGAGTGAGCTGTTCGGAGCCGTCAACGTCACATTTATCCAGGGTATGGTTGACGGAATTGATGCACCGAACAAACGCGTGGAGTACAGCACGCCGCGCGGAATTCACTCGTCGATCAATTACGACAAGTTGGTACTTGCGACGGGTAGCCGACTGATCCGGCCCAACATTCAAGGCATTGAACATACTTTCGACGTTGATGAGATCGAGACCGCTGCCCTTCTCGAAGACCATATCAAAGCCTTGGGTAACCACCCTGATACTGAAGCTCGTAATACGGTCGTGGTTTGCGGTGGTGGATTCACCGGCATCGAAACAGCCACGGAGATGCCGGCTCGCCTGCGTGCCGTACTGGGGGCCAATACCAAGATTAATGTGATCGTGGTGGACCGCGGCTCGAAAATCGGCGCGGCACTTGGCGAAGATATAAGTGGCTCAATCGCCCAAGCGTCCGCATACCTGGGTATCGAATGGTGCCTGGACTCCTCTGTTACAGCCATCGATCCGGAAGGGGTTACTCTTTCAGATGGTCGTCGCATTGAATCGAAGACGGTAATCTGGACTGTCGGATTCCGTGCAAGTCCCCTCACTGAGCAAATTGCAGGCGAGCGTGATGCGCTTGGGCGTCTGCATGTCGATGCGAACCTTAAAGTGGTTGGCCAAGATGATATCTACGCCGCTGGTGACGTCGCTTATGCCGCTACCGACGACCATGGTCATGTCGCCGCCATGTCCTGTCAGCATGCCATTTCGCTGGGTCGATACGCCGGAAACAACGCCGCGGCAGCTTTGCTCGGTGTTCCTGCGAACGCTTACAGCCAGCCAAAATATGTAACCTGCGTTGATTTAGGTGAATGGGGCGCGGTGTATTCAGAGGGCTGGGATCGCCAGGTGAAACTGGTGAAAGAGGAAGCCAAAGAACTGAAACACAACATCAACTCTGTCTGGATTTATCCACCCGCCGCAGAACGCAAAGCTGCGTTGTCAGCAGCAGACCCGCTGATTCCTGTGGCCTGATAACCGGCCTGGCTCTATCGCGTAATAACAGTTGCTTCTTTAGCCTGGCCAATTTCTTCGGCCAGGCTTTTTTTTGAAACCGCGCCCGATAAAAACATACCGGCGTATCACCTCTTAATACGAATTGATTATCAGATATACCATGTTGGATTTGATTACACCCACTGCAAGTATCAATACTGTCACTGCAATAAAACATCAGCACTCAATATTTAACTTATTTGCAGGTGTAGATATGAAAATATTACCTTTGATTTTCTCGATGGCCATTTCAGCTGTTGGCGGCACATTTGCAGTTACCAGTTGGGCAGTAGAGGGAAGCGCGCAAACCATGGGAAACAATGTATTGCGAACCGGTCGAGATCATTCCTCCGAGAATGCTGAGGGCCTTGTCTCCGATGGATCCGATCGAGTAGGCGTTAATAGCCTCGCCGCCGATGGTGCGGATCGAGTAGGTGCCAATCGAGTTGCTGCCGATGGCGCCGATCGAGTCGGAGCCAATCGCGTCGCCGCCGACGGTGCCGATCGAGTCGGAGCCAATCGCGTCGCCGCCGACGGTGCCGATCGAGTCGGAGCCAATCGCGTTGCCGCCGACGGTGCCGATCGAGTAGGGGCTAATCGTGTTGCCCGCGACGGTGCCGATCACGTGGGTGCCAGTCGACTGGCGGATTCGGGCTATAGCAGCTCAACGGAGGTGCGGGTTGCCGATACGGGGTATTCCGGTATTAACCATACGGCAGTCAGTAACTTTTGCGGCCCCTGCCGATGACTGAATAACACGAGTCGACACGCATATTAATGATCCGAGGTCCATCACCCGGCGAATTTACGTGGTGATGGATCGAGGAGTTCAAGGCTGGAAATTTCGAGCGGCATGAAAGCGGGAAATGGTTTAACGCCAACTTTGTCTACTCTTGAAATCACGCCTGGATTGACACTCTAAAAATAGGGATGGCGCTGCGGCATGAGCAATACTGGTTGCCCCAGGAAAGTTAAGCGCGCGGGTGTGAACCCGCTTTCGTATTTCCTAACATTCCACCGCCGCACGAACGCCAGTGCGCGGCCAGTCAACAGTCCTGACAAGCGTCGCCTTGAGACATGGCTGACATGGGGCATCGGCCTGGTCGTCACTGCCGGCATCATCGTGATCAACACTTCGCCCCACCACCGAGATATCGCCGCCACTGTCATCTACATGACATTGTTACTGATGGCCGCCAAAGTCTTTACCATCCGAGTCGTGGTGGGTGTGTCCTTGATCTGCATGGCAACCATTGTGGTGATGTTTTTCGTCGACGAGGGCTACCGGGACTGGGATTCATTCACCAGTTTTGTCCGTTGTCTTACGGCATTGTCTGCGATTGGTTTTCTTGCAACTCGCGCCAAGCAGGCCGCAGACAACCTGCATCTAAACGAGATTTACCTCACTGGAGCTCAGCGTTTAAGCCACACCGGCAGCGTGAATTTCAACGGCATGACTGAGCTCATGTCGTGGTCGGGCGAAAGCGCGCGTATTTTCGAGTACCCGGTGGACATGCCTGTATCCAAAGCGATGGTGCTGGCGCGTACGCCTGCAGAAGATCACGCACAGGTCCAGGATGTCTTCGCACGTGCGGCACGACGTGAGCCGCAGATCGAGATCCGCCATCGACTGCTGATGCCGGATGGTCGCATCAAACATGTGCATATGATCGCCACCCCGCTGTTCTCTCGGGATGACAGTTTCGAATACCTCGGCGCAGTGATGGACATCACCGAGAGGGTCCAGGCGGAAGAGATGTTGTACCGCACTCAAGCAGAGCTCACACACATCTGCCGCGTCACCACGTTAGGCGAGCTCACGGCTTCAATCGCCCACGAAGTCAACCAACCCCTGACCGCCATCACCAGCAGTGCCGATGGTTGTCGCCGTTGGCTGGACCGCGCTCACCCCGACATACACGAAGCCATGCGCGGGCTGAATCAGATCAACGATTGCGCACTTAGAGCGGGTGAAGTCATCAGTCGGGTCAGAGCACTGGCACGTAAGACCGAGCCAGTACGCCGGCCGGAGCAGATCAACGAGATCATTAAAGAAACGCTCGGCGTGGTGCAATATGAAATTAATCACCAACATGTAAATCTGTGTATTGACCTGGACGCCGGTAACCCTTGGATACTGGCTGATCGAATCCAGATTCAGCAAGTCCTCATCAATTTGCTGATCAATGCATGCCAGGCAATGAGTGGTGTCGAACAACCACGCCGTTTGCTGAGCATTAGAACATCCGTCATACAGAACGAGGTTACCCTTGAAGTTTCAGACGGTGGACCAGGGATAGACGCCGATGCATTCCCTTCATTGTTCACGCCGTTCTTCACGACTCGAGAAAGCGGAATGGGGATGGGTTTATCGATCTGCCGGTCCATTGTTGATTTTCATGACGGAAAGATTTGGGCGCGTAACTTGAGCAACGGCGCCTCGTTCTTCTTCTCGTTGCCTGAAACACAACCGCCGGGATGATGCGGTTCTGGCATTCGCGACAGTGAACGGTTTCAGGCTGGATGCACAGCTACTATGTTTTCTGACTTGGTTAATCGGCAGCCCAATGGCGACAACTGGCAGGGAAGACGATCTGTTGCCGTTTTCACCGGTTTTAGCTGTGCAGTTACCTGAACGATCTACCCACCAAAACCTGGGAGCGAACTCCTGACGCTCAGCCGCTCATGCCGCTGATGCGAACGAGCCCGCTCCCAAAGTCCGTATTACCCGTCGATTTCCGCCAAAGCCTTGGCTACGCCCTCACCGTAGGAAGGATCAGCTTGCGTACAATGCGCGATATGGCGCTGCCTCACCACCTCAGACACTCCGCTCAGCGCGCGCGCGGTGTTGTCGAACAGCGTCTGTTTTTGATTCGCCGACATCAAGCGAAACAAATTGCCTGGCTGTTCGAAATGGTCCTCGTCCACACGATGGTCCCAATGACCCGCAGCACCGGTAACCATCAGCGGCGGCTCGCGCCATTCCGGCTGATCTGCCCAGGCGTTGTCGCTGTTGGGGACATACGCCAGCTGGCCGCCGTAATTGCCATCTACGCGCATGGCACCGTCACGGTGAAAACCGTGCACCGGGCAACGGGCGGCGTTGACCGGGATCTGGTGATGATTGACGCCCAAGCGATAACGGGCGGCATCGCCATAAGCGAATAGCCGCGCCTGGAGCATACGGTCAGGAGAAAAACCGATACCGGGTACTACGCTTGAGGGTGCAAACGCCGCTTGCTCGACCTCTGCGAAGACATTTTCCGGGTTGCGATTCAATTCAAAATAACCCACTTCTATCAGAGGGTAATCCTGGTGTGGCCAGACCTTGGTCAAATCAAACGGGTTGACCGGGTGAGCTTGCGCCTGGGCTTCGGACATGACCTGGATGTAAAACGTCCAGCGCGGAAAGTTACCCGCCTCAATGCTTTCGTATAGATCACGCTGATGGCTTTCCCGGTCTTGACCAACAAGATTTTGCGCCTCTTCGTCGCTCAGGTTTTGTATCCCTTGCTGCGATCTGAAGGTAAATTTGACCCAGTGCCGCTCATTGTCGGCATTGATGAAACTGAAGGTGTGGCTACCAAAACCATGCATATGCCGATAGCTGCGCGGGATGCCCCGCTCGCTCATCACGATAGTAACCTGGTGCAAGGCTTCAGGCAGTGAAGTCCAGAAGTCCCAATTGCTTTGTGCGCTGCGCATGCCGGTGCGAGGGTCTCGCTTCACCGCGTGGTTAAGGTCAGGGAAGCGGAGCGGATCGCGAAAGAAAAATACCGGGGTGTTGTTGCCGACCAAGTCCCAATTGCCTTGTTCGGTATAAAACTTCAGGGCAAATCCACGGATGTCTCGCTCCGCATCGGCCGCGCCGCGCTCACCCGCAACGGTCGAAAAACGGGCGAAGATTGATGTCTGTTTACCCACTTCTGAAAACAGTCGAGCCTTGGTGTAACGCGTGACATCCTGGGTGACCGTAAAAGTGCCGTAGGCCCCCGAACCCTTCGCATGCATGCGCCGCTCCGGGATCACTTCCCGATCGAAGTGCGCGAGTTTCTCAAGCAACCAGACATCTTGCAGCAATGCCGGACCTCGACGGCCGGCTGTCTGTATATTGAAGTTATCGACAACCGGGGCTCCGTTGATCGAGGTCAGTTTTTTATCGGACATGGTGGGCTCCTTAAGATCATGCCTTGTTGAGAACAGTGAATAATTCGAGCGCGAGACAATTCGTCAAAGAATTGTTGATCACAATGACGAATAAGTTTTATGGCCAAACGACGTAGATATTCGTCAGGTTCAAAGACGAAATTTCAAACTTTTTTCTATGCACGTCAATAGTGCAATGGTATTGAATGGCTTAGCGAAATAACCTTCAGGCTTCTTTACCTTGGCGCTGAATTGCGGTGGCGGGCCAGGCATTCCGGTAATAAAAACCGTAGGAATATGAATATTCATAGCCGCCAATGCTTCATACATTGTCACTCCGCACATTCCAGGCATCTGGATATCTGAAATGAGAAAATCGCTTTGTTCGGGACCACAGGAGTCAAGGAATGCAAACGCGTCGGAGTAGGTATGTACTGTATAGCCATGAGAGCGCAACAGACTGTCCAATGCGACAAGAATAAACTCATCATCATCGACGACTGAAATAATTGCTGAGTTAGACATGTAAAAACCTGTGCATTAGCGTGCGACTATAGTGCTTACCATATCCGCAAGACATGCGCTAAAAATTTAGAATAGTTTGTATTTACGAATGCTGTCCCTGGCAATAACAGCGGCTGTTTACATGAGCATAAAGTGGATAGACCAGCACTTACCTGTCCATTGCGCATGACAAAACCCAAAGTATCCTTTACCAGGCTTCACCCTCAACGAGATGTTTTCTGATCAATCCAAGGAAACTCGCGGTATGGCGAATACAGTGGTCAAAGTAACGCACGCTGGCGCTATCCTTATGGGTAAACGCACATTGACGGTACTCGCAAAACATTCTGTCAGTTGCATCCAGTCGGAGTACTTCTTGATTAATGATCAACAGACACTCCGCAAAACACCTCGACTCAGGAACATCCTTCAAACTCGAGAGAGTGGTGACGTCGGCATAACCACCCAAGTCGCGAATACCGCTCACTAGAAAATCGGTATATTCGATATTTTCCCGTAGTAATTTGCGAACAAGATCTTGTAGAGGCAGAAAGCTGACGTTGCGAAGTTGCTCCTGACTTTGTTTAAGCGACGCTAGAATGCTCAACGCTGCGCCCAAGGCCTGCATCATTGTATCGATGATTTCCACGCGCTCTGGACTGGACAGAGACGTGTGCGCGCCATAACGACTGATACGTAGCGGATGACTAACCATATACATCTTGTGTAAAGCGTTCATGGCAACCGTCTCATAGTGGCGCCTCGGCGCGATTAGTTGATATTCCATCTAATCAGAATACCCCCAAGCGACTTCGATAACACTCCTACCTCCAGTCGGCGAATTAGCACATGGGGTCAGGGTTCTCATACTAATGTATGACGATCAGCATCGATGAATGCTTAATACCCTTACTTGCATAACAGCTTCGCGCCAATAACAGACGCTGCAAAGTCTGCATAGCACAACATCACACCATTGAGGCGTCTGTTCAGACGTGGGAAGAATATTGCGATTGCAGCAGTGGACTCCATTGGTGCTGATTGTCCGGGCGCCGGTAGTACACTACCAAGTGACGGGCAACCTGCATCGCCACCTTCCGACCATGATCGGCTTCGACCAGCGCCAGCGCCAGATCGATACCTGCACTCACACCGGCAGCAGTCCATATTGATTCTTGCTGGACATAGATAGCCTCACGATCCAGTTGAACCTGCGGGAACACGCGTTCGAATAGATCCGCCATCGTCCAGTGAGTAGCCACTCGCAGGCCGTCGAGCAATCCGGCGCGTCCCAGGAAAAATGCGCCACTGCATATGGATGTAGTGCGATTCGCTGCGGTTGAAGCTCGGCGCAACCAGTCGATCAGCGGCGCGTTGTCGACAATGGCCTGCCGAATGTGGGGAGAGCCCGGCACTATCAGCGTATCGATAGGCTCATCTACCAACTCACTCAGGCGCTGGGTTTGTACAACGAGGCCCTCACCTGTACGAACCGCCCCTCCTGCCAGACTTGCGGTGTGCAAGGCGTAGCCAGGCAGTCCGAGCGAATTTAGGTTCCGAGTGGCTGCCCAAAAAACAGTCTGGGCGCCAGTCAAATCAAGGAGTCCCATTTGCGCATAGGCCACGAATATGACGTTGCGGGGCTTTGTGCGCAAAGGATTGTGGTATTCAAGACGGCGAGGCAGATCTTTTATAACCAAGGTTGATCTCCATGTATTTCATAGCCACTCGTATGTAATGCGTATCAGGTTTCTCTTTCCAGCGGGATCGTAAACATAAACCGGGTTCCAATCTCCAGAGTGCTGCTGACCCAGATACGACCGCCGTGGAACTCAATGATCGACCGGCATATGGAAAGACCGATGCCAAGCCCGCTGGGCTTGGTCGTGAAAAACGGATCGAATAACGAAGGAAGAATGTCTGCGGAAACACCATCGCCTGAATCGGCTATTTCGAGCATGGCCTCACAATCTTTTACTGAAGTGTGGATGCGCAGTACTCTTGCTCTGTCATGTACGTTTGCCATGGCCTGACAGGCGTTTATTATCAAGTTGATGATGACTTGTTGCAGTTGAACCCGATCGCCTCTGATCAATGCACCCGGCGCGTCCAAGTGGATCTGCGAGCGAACCTCATGAAAAGTCATGTCATGCTGCATGAGCGCCAGTGAGTCGCTCACGATATCGTCGAATTGTTCGAGCGTACGCTGCGATTCGCTATGACGCGATAGCGCCCTGATACAGGTAATGACGTCGGACACCCTGACTGAATTCTGAATAATACGGTCTATCGACTTCCGTACTTCCTCTAAATTGGGTTCGGAACGATTGATCCAGCGCTTACAGCATTCGCCACTGGTTATCAAAGCCGCCAGAGGCTGATTGATTTCATGCGCTATCGACGCGGCCAATTCACCCATGGAGGTGAGTCGAGTCACCTGAGAAAGTTTCGCCTGTGAATGAAATAATGCTTCCTCCGCTTGCCTCGCGGCGGTGACATCCATCAATGCACCGACGTACTCAATATATCCGACGTGCTTGAATAGCGGACTGGCATTCATCTGGACATGTTTGATGCGTCCATCCGGCATGACTAGCCGATGTTCCACCTCGATAGAATCCTGATGGCTTGCCGCCTGTTCCAGAGCTTTATCGACTATGGGTAAGTCTTCAGGATAAGTACGCGCTCTGACCAGGGCAATTGTCGGTTTAACGTCCAACGGGTATTCGAAGATGCGTGAAGACTCTTCCGACCACCACACTCTTGTTTCACGGCCAATAATGATGCCGACACTGCCGGTACGACTGAGTTTTTGCGCACCCAAGAAGAACGCTTCGTTGCGGCGCAACAGGGTGCTGGTTTTTTTACTACGCAGGGCTAACAAAGTAATGGTAGTCAGGGCAATCAGGCAATGCATGAAGCCCGCAATGAGCCTGTGCTCCAGATAACCTTCATTTGCAAAAAAACTGGCACTCAACATCACCACGCAGCCTAACGCCACGAAAAGAAACACCGAGATGGGAAAAATGTTGGCCGACATGAACACTAAAGTTATGTAGAACAACGTTGGCGCGACGTCCAGATCAAGGTATGCGTTGGTAAAAAAGATCATGCTGCCAACGGCAATGGCAGCCATCCAGGCGACGGCGTCCGACAAAAAGAAAGGTTCCCAGCGTTTTATGATAGACATTTATTCTTCCAGATTCTGCTAACGAGCGGCAACTTGTATGGATAGATGCTGCAAGACGAGCATTTATCAGGCGACGTTTATCTCTTGAGCAGGAGTATTCCTTGTCACTATGAGGCGCCTACAGGGGTTTGGATCGAAGCGACCAGTGTAAATATTCGGATAATCTTCAGGCACCCCTACACAGGGCGAAAGGAATAAGTTGTTACGTCATCCAAGGCCGTCTTTCACCCGCTTTATCAGCCTCACTTAGAGACACCTGGCGTAAATGAAGAATTTAGCATGTACCAAATAACCGCTTTGCTGACTCATCCTTCTGACCAACTCAAGGTATAAACGATGGCATGTTACGAGAGACATATTATTCCAAGTCATTATGACTGACACTGCTATATTGGGTCATATGGGACATGCCTAAGTATTAGACCCTTATACCGCAGTATTGAGCCCGCGGACCTGGAAGCGATTGCCATCGTACACAGGCAATGGAGCAACTCGCCGCCCCTATACGAGTCGAGGCGAGTGTCAGATTTACGCTGGCTAAATTGAAAGAAGAGTTTTGCTGAAAATAATCAGGAGAATAACTGACTGAAGCGTGGATAGGTCCGTCATGTCTTGTATCAAATGGCCGATGCGTATCCCGCTTCGACAGGCGTCAACAACGGCAAGGCAAACTGAAACGAACTGCCCTGCCCCTCTACACTTGACGCCCATATCCGACCTTGGTGGGAGTCAATGATCGAACGGCATATACACAAGCCCATTCCCAGACCTTTTTCTTTGGTAGTAAAGAATGGCGTAAATAATTTTGACAGCACATGGGCAGGGATACCCATCCCCTTGTCGGCCACCTCTATGCCCACTTCTTTATCACTGATCCAGCTGCGAATCAGCAACTTCCGTTCAGATGCAGCGACCTCGTCCATTGCTTGGCAGGCGTTGATAATCAGATTAATGATGACCTGCTGCAGTTGCACGCGATCAGCACTGATCGGCACATCGAAAGACGTCAGTTCAATCTGAGTCCGAATCCTGTGGTGGGCGAGCTCGTGCCTGACCAACAGAAGGGTTTCGTTGATGATGCCGTTGAACGACTCGTTGCGCCGCAGTGGATCAGTCTTGCGTGACAGGGACCGGACCCGGAGCGTAATTTCGGTCGCCCGATTTGAGCTTGCAATTATCCGCTCGAATGCCTTGCGCACTTCGAACAGGTCGGGCTTGGGCTGACTTAGCCAATTGAGACCCGCCTCACCGCTACTGGTTATCGCCGCCAGCGGCTGATTGACTTCGTGGGCGATAGACGTGGCGAGTTCACCTAAAGACGTTACGCGTGTTACATGGGCCAGTTGGGTCCGGGCTTGACTGAGTGCGGCCTCTGCCTGTTTGATCGCGGTCACGTCCATCAGCGCGCCCAGGTATTCAACGCGTTTGCCCCGCTTGAACAGCGGAGTCGCGATCATGCGCAAATGTTTAACTCGTCCATCGGGCATCAACAGACGATGGCTGACTTCGATAATCGCTTCACGGCGTTTAGCCTTTTCGAACCCGGTCAGCACTTCTTGCACATCCTCGGGGTGAGTACGTGCCAGGATCATTGCAGCGGTAGGAGATGTACTCGGTGGGTACTCGAATATTTGTGCCGACTGTTCCGACCAGGCGATCTTCTCCAGATCTGCGCAAAAGCCGAGACATCCCGTCTGACTCAAGCGCTGCGCGCCACTCATGTAAACTTCATTGTGCCGTAAGTTGTCCGAAATCCGCTTACTGCGCAGTGCGAAGACAACGATCGCCGCGAGCAAAGAAAAGTCGCGCAGAAACGGCATTACCGATTCCCAACGACCAGGGCCGTATTCACTGATGAAAATTGCCGCGAGTACCAGCATGCTCAACAGCAAGGTGGCGATCACGCCATTGACAGGCAGCAGGTTGACCGACATCAGCAATAAGGCGATGTAGAACGGGGTAGTCGCGAAATCAAAATAGCTGTCACTGCCACCAAATATCCCAAAGGCAACGATGAGTGCCATAAGCCCGATCAACAGGTTTTCAAGTGACTGGAGGCGAATAGCGCTGAAGACGCTCGTCATCCTTTTCATTGAGTTATTAGACATAAGACTGCAACTCCTGTCCCGACGAGGTCCGCGGCGCAAATTTGGCAAGCGATCCAGAGCTGGCCGATCATGCGTACATAGGGGTGCTAGCGGCAGGCCGATAGTCGATCAGCATCCTATTAGCTCAGGCACAACGCCTGCTAGGACAAAAAACCCGAAAAAAAAGCCATCGCTAACTCGCGCGTCAGATAACGCTTACGCAAGGATTGTTGCTTTGCAGTGTTATGGGTGCAGAATATTTTTATGTGCAACCTGGCAAATAGCGACATCACGTCACCCTGCTGCACTTTTAATGCGGATTGCCACTTTGACAGTGCCGTTTCTGCAGACAGGCGAACATCAGTAAAGATGGCGTCACGTACTCTTTATATGCACTTCCAGAACCACGACAACGAACACTCGCGGCCCACCGTTATTTCGCAATAGCGTCTGACGAGACGTCACGGGTGCCGAATCTGCCCGCCCTCCCCTAATCCCCGTATAATCGCCCTCTTTTTCCCGAAGGCACCCCGCTCGTGGCAGATAAACGGTACAGCTGCATTGGTTTGTATAACCCAAAATCTCCGGAGAACGTCGGTTCGGTGATGCGCGCCGCAGGCTGCTACGGCGTGGCCTCGGTGTTTTACACCGGCAAGCGTTATGAACGCGCCGCCGACTTCGTCACTGATACCAAACGCGTGCACTACGACATTCCGCTGATCGGTATCGATGATCTGAAAAAGATCCTCCCGCTCAACTGCGTGCCGGTCGCCGTGGAACTGGTCGAAGGCGCCCGCCCGCTGCCGGAATACACGCATCCGGATCGCGCCCTGTACATCTTCGGTCCGGAAGATGGTTCGCTGGATAAAGAGATCCGCGACTGGTGCGAAGACGTCGTCTACATCCCGACCACCGGCTGCATGAACCTCGCCGCCACGGTCAACGTCGTGCTCTACGACCGCATGGCCAAGGGTCTGAACACCCGCTCCGGGCCAAAATTCCGCTGAAGCGTCGCATATCCGATGGAACGAGCTGACCGCTCTGGCAGTCAGCTTGTTTATCCATTATTCATTGCCTGGAGAAAGATCATGACCGAACTCAAACGTGTCGAACGTATCGAATCCACCCCGTTCCAGAGCCGTTCGGAGCAGAACGTCGAAGGCTGGGAGCGCGTTGGCTCGCTGGCGGGCGGCGTGATCATGGTCGGCAAGGGCCTGCGCCGTGGCGGTGTGTTCGGTTTGATTCAGGTGGCGATTGGCGGCGTGGCCATGGCTCGCGGAATTACCGGGCATAGCTCGGTGAAGAGTCTGCTGGAGAAAAGCCGTCAGGATATGAATAACGTGCGCGCCAAGATCGAACGGGCCGGAGAAGAGCTGAGCAAGCTCAAGGCCAACGCCGAGGCGGCGACCGGCACCGCTACCGTGACCGGCAATGATTCGGTGAAATCGCCGAAAGCCGGGGTTTGATCCGAGATCCGCGGTGGGGCTGATGGCCCTATCGCGAGCAGGCTCACTCCTACATTTGGAATGCGTTCCCTTGTAGGAATGCGCCTGCTCGCGATAGCGGTGTCACTGAAGTAACGCGGTATCAAGGACTTTGGAGGACTCGCCAAGCACGCTCTCGGCCAGTTGCACAAACTCCTTGGTACTCACCGTCCCCAAATGCATCGCCCCACGCAACACGTCATCCAGCGAGCGCTTGCTGCGCGTCTTCAAGCGAATCTCGCCATCCAGTTCCTGCAACAGCACCACCGCTTTCGCCACCTGCGCCGGGCTGATCTGTTCGCCGCGCAATGTCGTGACCTTCTGGCCATCCCTGGCCAGTTTCGCCTGTAACGCCTGATAACGGTCATCGCTCATGCCGCCAGCACGGCGCACCAGTTCAATGGCGTAATACTCGGCAAAGCCCTCGCTGATCCAGTCACTGCGTTGCTCGTCGTTGATCCGCCCGAACACCTGTGCCAGCTCGCGCACCAGCGCGCTGCTGCCGCTTTCGCTGACCAACGGCAATCGTGTGTTCACATAGATGGACTCATGGGCGCCGAGACTGCCGCGCCACATCGGGTCGTTGGCGCCGACGATCAACAGTTTGGCCGGATGGCGGGGATAAACGGCCTGCACCTGCGGCCAGACGAATGTGAGCAAGGTCAGCACGTCCATGCGGCGCATGCCTTGCCCTTGTGGCGAGGCCACGGTGACTTCGGTTTCGCCCAGGCGCGTACGACGACTGCCGAGGTGGCCGGCGAGCATCCACCCCGTTGGACGGTCGAACAGGCGTGACGGGTTGTCGATGCGGAATTTGTTCTTGCCGATGCGCGGCCACGCGGTTTCGATGCTCCTCCAGCCGTCGGGCAATTCGAATTGCAGGCGCGCGACCAGTTCGGTGCCGTCCTGCTGATCGAGTTTGGCCGGTGGCACCAATTCGTCGCCACGCATCAACGCCCAACTCGGGGTCATGCGGGTGTCGAAGCTGCCGTTCTTGCGCCCGTGACTGATCCTCACGCGGTAACTCAGGCTGGCCTTGTCACTGTTCGGGCGCCACACGCCACGGGCTTGCTTGCCCGGGGTCAGCAGCCATTGGCCGTCGGCCTTGAAGTCGCTGTAATGGCTGCCGTCGCCAAGATCGAAATCGAGACTGCGCACCGCCTCGCCTTTGGCCAGCGTCAGGCGTACTTCGGCCTGATCGCTCTGCGGCAACAGACGCACGTGATAATCCAGATCGACTTTTTTCGCCGCCCATGCCGGCGCGCTCAGCGCCAGCAGCGCAATCATCAACGCTCGCGACAATCCGACAGCCATACACACTCCTTGGTAAAGCTTGAATCCGCAGGCGTTCAGCCCGCGCGGAAAATCAGGTGATCTTCCCAGTCATCCTCCGGCACGCTGCCCTCGGCGAGCATGCGCCCGGACTGGGAAATCCGCTCATGATGAACGGCGTCGCGATCGCCACACACCAGGTGATGCCACAACGGTAGATCCTTGCCCTCGCTGACCAAGCGATAACCACAGGTCGGCGGCAGCCATTTGAACTCTTCCGCCTGGCCCGGGGTGAGCTGGATGCAGTCCGGGACATACTTGATGCGATTCGGGTAGTCGCTGCACTGGCAGGTTTTCAGATCCAGCAGTTTGCAGGCGATGCGCGTGTAATAAACGCTGTTGTCTTCTTCATCCTCGAGCTTTTGCAGGCAGCACAGACCACAGCCGTCGCACAGCGATTCCCATTCCTCGTGATCGAGTTGATCGAGGGTTTTGCGTTTCCAGAACGGTTCGACTTTGGCGGCCATGGCTCAAGCATCAACATCAGGTGGTGAAAAGGCCGCCAGTCTAGTGCCCAAGGCCTTGTGGGCCAAGCGCTGGCGACTGCCGGTTGCGTGGGACTTGTCAGTTTTTGTGGCGGCGCGTAGCGTTGCCAGTCGCAAGGAGCCTTGCCCGCAAGCCATTAACGCTCGACCGCGTTGCATTGTGGTGAACCCTCAGGCTCGGAAAACCCCATCGTTCAGCGCAACTGATCCCGCCGGGTTTTCATTCAAATCCCTGACTCAAACGTAGCAAGGAATTTCTCGATGAGTGCCAACCCACGCGTTGCCGATTACGCCATTCACCCGCAATTCACCGACCGCTGGTCGCCGCGCGCCTTTACCGGCGAAGCGATCCCGGAAGAAACCCTGCTGAGTTTTTTCGAAGCCGCGCGTTGGGCGCCGTCGGCGTACAACTCGCAGCCTTGGCGTTTCCTCTATGCGCGTCGCGATACGCCAAACTGGGAGCGTTACCTGGGCCTGCTCAATGAATTCAACCGGAGCTGGGCGCAGCATGCCTCGGCGCTGGTGATCGTGATTTCGAAAACCACCTTCACCGCACCGGGCGCCAGCGAAGAAACGCCGGCGCTGTGGCACACCTTCGACACCGGTTCGGCGTGGGGCCATCTGGCACTGCAAGCGAGCATCAGCGGCTGGCACACCCACGGCATGGCCGGGTTCGATCAGGAACTGACCCGTAAGGAGCTGAACATTCCTGAAGGTTATGCGCTGCACGCAGCCGTGGCGGTCGGCAAGCTGGGTGACAAGGCAACGCTGGCTGAATACCTGCAAGCCCGTGAAGAGCCGAGCCCGCGCCGGCCGCTGAACGAACTGGCGGCGGAGGGTGACTTCACCCTCTAAGCCAGCACAAAAACAAATGTGGGAGCGGGCTTGCTCGCGAAAGCGGTGTGTCATTCAACATTTCTGTCGACTGACACGACCTCTTCGCGAGCAAGCCCGCTCCCACAATTGGATCGGGGAAAACTTAATAGCCGCGAGCGAAATCCACTTCCCCGCGCAACGCCTCACCCGCCTGATACGCCTTCAGATTCTCGACAAACAACTGCACCATCAGCGCCGGTGAAGTCGGTGCCGAGCTGTGCCCGGTCAGCAGCAAGCCCCACGCGGTCCAGAACGGATGGCGTTGCGGCAGTGGCTCCTGACGGCAAACGTCGATCACCGCCCCCGCCAGATGCCCTTCCTTCAACGCTTCCACCAAATCCGCATCGACTACCGCGACCCCGCGACCGGCATTGATAAACAACCCGGTCGGCTTGAATTGCTTGAACAGCGCCGCGTCGTAGATATCGTGAGTGTGTTCGGTGTTCGGCAGCAGATTGACCACGTAATCCACTTCGCCCACCAGCCGCGGCAGATCAGCCATCGAGCCGACCTCGACAAACGGCGCCTGCTCACGGGCGCTGCTGGCGATGCCGTACAATTCGATGCCAAACGGCAGCAGGAACTGCGCCACGCTCTGGCCGATGTCGCCGGTGCCGACGATCAGCACTTTGCGCCCGACCAGACTCTGGCCGCTGCGGTTGTCCCACTTGCGTTCGACCTGGCTGACCAGTCGCGCCAGCACCTCACGCTCATGGCCAAGAATGTAGGTCAGCACGTACTCGGCCATCACCTGACCGAAAATCCCCACCGCACGGGTCAAACGGTAATCGCGGCGCAAGCCATCAGCGAGCAACGGCGTGATGCCGGCCCAGGTCGATTGCAGCCATTGTGGTTGATGGCCCTGGCGCAACAGGGTCGCGAGCAGATCCGGCTGTCCCAGCCACACCGGGCAATCAGCGGCCTGACGGGCCAGTTCGGCGGAGTCACCGCTGGTCAGTACTTCAAGCTCGGGCGCTGCCTGACGCAGCAGCCGGGCGTATATCGCGTGGTCGTGTTCGGCAATCAGAACGCGCATCTTCAAACCTTTCGCAAACCGTGACGACGGCCGCCGGATTCGGCTGGCCATCGCGGTAAAAACAGTTCCTGGGTAAACCGAGACTCAGAACAGAGCCTCGCAGATCAGACCGGGTCGTTGCGTCGCAGCAACTCTTCGGGCAAGTGCTCGATGTACTCGTCCTCGGCCGGCGGCATCTGCAGGTGATAGCCCTGCTTGTCGAGGTTTTCCAGGACCACGACGATGTCTTCGCTGGCCAGTTTGCGCTCGGGTGAGAGCACCAGGTCGAAGGCATGCTTCGGCTTGCCGAACGCCAGCATCAGCGCTTCCGGCACACGCTCGAGCGCATCGCTCTTGAGCACATAGAGATACATACCGCTGCGCTTTGAGCTTTGGTAGATGGAACAAATACGTTTCAAGGCTGTTCTCCGGCGGTGGCCAGGCTGTCGAGCAGCTTCTGGCCCATGAGTTCGCGGCGCCAGCCACGCAACGACTCAGGCAATTGGTAAGGACCCTCGGGAAAGCCGCTTTTGACCAGGGCTTCGAGGGTTTTCTTGCGCAGCATCAGTTCCGGGGCGATGCCCAGACGCTCGGCTTCAGCCTGACCCAATGCGCGCAGTTGTTTGATCAATGCCGCGGCTTCGATCGGCAACGGCTCCGGTACGGCGGGCGGCCATTGATCAGGCCCCACACTGCCAGAGCGCTTGATCAGATCAAGCAGAAACTGGCCGTCCTGACGCACGGTACGCGGGTGCATGTCTTCGATCTTGCCCAGCGCCGCGAGGTTGTCCGGTTGCGTACGGGCCAACGGCCACAGCGAATGCTCGCGGATGATGCGGTTGCGCGGCAGATCGCGGGCACGGGCTTCTTTTTCGCGCCAGGCGCACAGCTCGCGCAGTACCGCCAGTTGCGCACGCGAGAGTTTCCACGCCAGTTTGGCCTCGCGGTAAACCTCGTAAGGATCGGTTTCGCGGCGCAGGTTGGCGACCAGTTCAGCACCGTCCTCCAACACCCAGGCGAATTTGTCGTCGGACAGTTTCGGCCGCAGTTGTACGAAAACCTCCGCAAGATGCACGGCATCTTCGGCGGCGTAGCTGATTTGCGTCTCGGACAACGGACGCTGCAACCAATCGGAACGGGTCTCGCCCTTCGGCAGCTCGATGCCCAGCACTTCCTGCACCAGCCGCGAATAGCCCATCGAGAACCCAAGGTTCAGGTAGGCGGCAGCCAGTTGCGTGTCGAACATCGGGGCCGGCAGGCTGCCGGTCAGGCGCAACAGCACTTCGAGGTCTTCGCTGCAGGCATGCAGGACTTTGAGCACCGCCGGGTTTTCCAGCAATGCGGCCAGCGGTTGCCAAGCGTTGATGGTCAGCGGATCGATCAGGTAGGCGCGTTTGCCGTCGCCCACCTGTAGCAGGCCGGCAATCGGGTAGAAGGTGTCGACCCGCATGAATTCGGTGTCGAGGGCAACGAACGGCAGCTGCTGCCACTCGGCGCAAAACTGCGCGAGGCTTTCGTTGTCGCGAATCCAGTGAATATCGATGGCCACACGGCTCTCCCTTGAAGAATGGCGCGCAGTATATATCGCTACTGGCGATTTACGCGCCTGCGTAGGGCAAGAGCTGTAACGAAATGTCCTGCTCAAGGGAAAGAATAGTCTGACAGAGGAAACAGAAAGCCCCGTCGCGCCAGAACGACGGAGCCGATTGGCCTCACTCCTTGGCCAGCACGCCGTCAATCACCGCGCCACGGCACCCGGCAAACATGTCCAGATCCGGCTGATAGACCTTGCTCTTGACCTCCAGCAGGCCAAGCATCGAGTGGAACAGGTTGTCCTGGCTCAACGGTTTGTCGCGGCTCATTTGCAGGCAATGCGTGTCGACCGAATAAGCCTTCTGATAGTTGTCGGAGAACCACGCCAGCATGGCTACATGCTTTTGTTGTTCAGGCGCCAGCATGTAAGGCGTGCCGTGCAGGAACAGGTTGTACTCGCCCAGCGACTCGCCATGGTCCGACAGATACAACATCGCGGTATCAACTTTGTCCTGATTGCTGCGCAATACATCGATCAGGCTCGACAGCACATGGTCGGTATACACCAGCGTATTGTCGTAACCGTTGACGATACTTTCGCGGCTGCAATTGTTCAGCGCGTTACTTTCACACACCGGCGTGAAGTGCTCGTATTCCTTCGGATAGCGCTTGAAGTATTCCGGGCCGTGACTGCCCATCTGGTGTAAAACCAGCACCGTGTCTTTGTCCAGATGATCGATAAAGCTTTGCAGGCCCTGCAGCAGAATCTCATCGCGGCACTCGCTGTTGGCACACAGCTCAGGGTCTTTCAGGTTGCTGACATCTTGCAGGGTGACTCGATCACAAGTGCCTTTGCAGCCGGACTGGTTGTCACGCCAGATCACGTCGATACCGGCACGCTTGAGCACATCGAGCAGGCCTTCCTCATTCTTCGCCTTGCTGGCGTCATAATCCTTGCGGCCCATGTTGGAGAACATGCACGGTACCGATACCGCCGTTTCCGTCCCGCAGGAATGTACGTCAGTGAAGGCGATCAGCCCGGCTTCCTTGTCGAGTGTCGGCGTAGTGTCACGCTGGTAACCGAGAATGCCGAAATTCTCCGCACGGGCACTTTCACCCACCACCAGCACGGTCAGGGATTTACGCGGTTGAAGTTTCACTTGCGGATTACGCTCGGCGTCCTCACCGATCTTGATGAATGGCTGCCGCGCCGAAGCCACTTGCTCACGTAGATAACCCGCCGATGCGCCGATGTAATTACTGGGCACCAGCATCAGGCGAATTTCGTGGTGATTGCGAAACAGCGAAGACAAGCCCTGATAGTTGGCCAGAGCCACCCCACCAATAACCGCCGCCGATGCGACACTGACAATTACCTTGCTGAACAACTCACGGTGCCAGCGACGATAGTTGACTGGAACTTTCCACAACAACCAGGACGGTAAAATACCGAGCAAAAGAATATAAGCAAACAACTTCAACGAGAGCAGATCGCGCACTTCCGTCGCATTGGTTTCAGCAAAGTTGCGAAACATGCCGGCATCAATCATGACGCCATATTGACTCATGAAATAAGCCACGCCGGCGCTGATCAGAAATATCAGGGTCAACAGCGGTTTGAGCACGGGGCGGAAAGCCAGAACCGTCAGTACCATGTTGAATGCCGCCAGAATAATCACCCCGAACGCCGCGCGCATGGCGATGCCCTTGCCATCGGTCGCGGTGATGTCGAACAGGTGCTGCCAGAGGACAAAATTGCAGCCCATTAAAAGAAAGGCGCTGGCGAACAACGTCACCCATTCCGGGCGCACGGCTTTTAACTTCAACATAGAAAGGGACGATTCCTGAAAAGAAGCGCCTCGGTCAATGAAAGAGCATTCAATTGTGAAAATTTCATTAACGAAGGCATGACAAACTTTAAGCAGGCAACCATCAATTTTTTGTGAAAAAGACGCAAACGATTAGTTAGCTTTTGCCAATACCATGAAACTTGCAAAGTATTTGAGAATGGTTCAGCTTTTATTCAGAAAAAACAACACGGCTGTTCATTGTGGGAGCGAGCCTGCTCGCGAAGCGGTTAGCACATTCATTAATTTCGCTGACAGACAATCCGCTTGCGCGAGCAGGCTCGCTCCCACAGGGGTTGGTGGGGTATCGAGTTTTTAAATACCGCTGTGGATTTTCTGGTTTGCCCGGACCAGAGCGCGCCGCGCCTAATCATCCGCCCCGCTCAAAGGTCTGATGATGGAAAACGTCCGCGCCACCGCTCGCCCCGCTGTCTGGTTGATGCTCGCCATCATGCTCGTCGCCCTCAATCTGCGCCCATCGATGGCGGCAGTCGGCCCGTTATTGTCGGCCATTCGCGCTGACATACCACTGAGCTTCAGCGTCGCATCACTGCTGACCATGCTGCCGGTGACGGCGATGGGGCTGGCGATGTTTTTCGGCATCGGCATCAGTCAGCGACTGGGCGAGCAACGGACGGTGTGGCTGTCCTTGCTGATCATTGGCCTGGCGACATTGTCACGGTTGTTTATCGACTCGGCAGCGCCGTTGATCGTCAGCGCCGTACTCGCAGGCATCGGCATTGCGCTGATCCAGGCATTGATGCCGGTACTGATCAAATCGCGTTTCGCCGGCAATGTCGCTCTGTGCATGGGTTTGTATGTCACGTCGATCATGGCTGGCGCGGCCATTGCGGCCTCGTTCGCACCGCTGGTGATGGTGCAGACCGGGAGCTGGCGCGGCGGTTTGGCCCTCTGGGTGGCATTGGCATTGATTGCGCTGTTGTTCTGGTGCTCGCAACGCCGCCAGTTGTCCTCCACGGTAACGGCAACAACGCACAAAGATTCGTTCTTCGGCCATTCCCGGGCCTGGTTGCTGGCCTTGTTCTTTGGTCTGGGGACGGCGTCCTACACCTGCGTACTGGCCTGGCTGGCGCCGTATTACGTGGAAAAAGGCTGGAGCGAACAAAACGCCGGGCTGCTGTTAGGTTTTCTGACGGCCATGGAGGTGATTTCCGGCTTGGTGACTCCTGTTATCGCCAATCGCAGCCGGGATCGGCGCTGGATTCTGATGACGTTATTGACGCTGATCATCGCCGGGTTTTGCGGCCTGGTCCTCAGCCCGCAACAATTCAGCCTGCTGTGGCCATGTCTGCTGGGTTTGGGGATTGGCGGTTTGTTTCCGATGAGCCTGATTGTTTCGCTCGATCACATCGACAGCCCGCAACGTGCCGGTAGTCTGACCGCGTTCGTGCAAGGCATCGGCTATCTGATTGCCGGCATCTCTCCTCTGGTGGCCGGGATGATCCGCGACCAGCTGGGTAGCTTCGAATGGGCGTGGTGGTCGTTGACGGCGGTGATGGTGGTCATGCTGTTGATGGTGTTGCGCTTCGATCCCCGGCATTACAGCAGGCACTTTCCAGTATCGGGCTAGAGGCCTCTGGCCATCTTTGCGCGGATTCACCGGTGACGTCGTGTTAGTAAAACTTTCTGTCCCACAACTGACTGTGAAACGTCCTACAGAGCTTTGTCCTGGGACCATCGTTCCGTTAGGATCATTCGCACACGTTTGCGCGGATTCAGCGCAAGGGGCACTGCGAGACAGAACGGATGCTGAACAGTAACTTGCTTCGAAAGCTCGATATGCAGGATCTCATGGTGTTTATCGCCGTTTATGAGCAGAGCAGCGTCACCGATGTGTCAGAAACCCTGTTCGTCAGCCAGTCCACAGTCAGTTACTGCCTGAAAAAACTGCGCACCAGTTTTGAAGACGAACTGTTTATCAACACCCGCACCGGCATGCGCCCGACCTACAAGGCCAGCACCATGTACGGGCATGTGCAGAAGATCCTCGAAAGCATCAACCTGTGCCACGCTGGCGCTCCCACCTTCGACCCGACGCAACAAGCTGTCACCTTCAACATATGCGCCCCGGAATATTTCGAGCAACTGATCCTGCCACGTCTGTTGAAGCGTTTCGACTTCGACGATTTGCCGGTGATGGTCAACATGCACAAGTTCGAGACCGACGTCCCGGTAGATGAGCTGCGCGACGGCAGCCTTGATCTGGTGATCAGTTTCGGCCCCAACTTCCATCGCCAGCACAGCGACCTGAAATCACGAATGTTGCTGGAGGACGATCTGGTCTGCGTCTTCGACAAACGCGCCACGCCACTGGAGCCACGCTTAAGCCTGCAGGCGTTTACCGAGCGCCGGCATGTGTTCCCGACGCCCTGGACGTCGGCCACCAACATGGTCGACGGCTGGCTGGCGCGACAGGCACAGAAGCGCCAGATCGTCGCGCGCTCGAACAGCTACAGCGCCGCATTGAAAATGATCACCGGGACCGATTTCATTCTCACCCTGCCCCGACGCATCCAGCGCTTGCTGACCAACGAGGCGGTGTTCAATCACTGTGAGGCACCGAACGGCCTGCCAGGATTCACCCTCGACATGCAGTGGAGCCAGAAGGCTGACCAGGACAGCGCCAATCTGTGGTTACGCGAACAGGTGGTGAAGGTGTGCAGCGAACTCGAAACGGCTTGAGTCCTACACACCTATCGCGGTTTTGCTGTAGGACTCGCGATCCATATCGACCAGCTCGACGCACAGCTGCACTTCGACGCCGGCCGGCCATTCGCACAGGTCCTGCAACACCGCCAACAGGCTCTCCGACAACTGCTTCTTGATCTGCGGCGAGCGTCCGCTGAGCAGCGCCAGCTTCACATAAACGAAGGCGCGCTCGGCCATGGCGGTACCGATCTTGAAGGTCTCGACTTTCACTGCACGGCTCTTGATATCGAACTCTGCCGCGAACTGCCCCGAGCCCACCAAGGTATTGTTGAGCCGGATCAATGCGACGTCGGCGTTCAACTGCGGCAGGTTGGCGGTGTATTCCATGTGCAGGTGTGGCATTGCAGGTCCCCGGTCGGTTGGCAGAAAGGTCGTACATATAGCACAGCTCTGCTCCCACGCCAGACACAATCCCTGTAGGAGACTTTTGCTGTCAGTTATGACGCGTTCAGTGGCCGTTCGCTCATGAATTGCTCCAGCCGGGAACGCAACCAGCGCTCCGCCGGATCGCTGTCCACGTGACTGAGCCAGACCATTGACAGATCCAGCGTCGGCGTCTTGAACGGAAACGGTTCCTTGAACAGCAGCCCCGAAGTGGCCATGGCGGCCGCCGTGTAATCCGGCAGACTGGCAATCAGGTCGGTGCCGGCCAGCAGCGCCGGCAACGCGCTGTATTGCGGTACCGACAGCACCACCTGCCGGGTACGACCAAGCTCGGCCAGCCACTCATCGGCGAACCCGCTGACGTTGGCCGTGTGCGAAACCAGTACGTGCGGACGCGCGCAATATTCATCCAGCGTCAGCGGGGTATCGCTGGCGTCGGCGCGCAGGATACTCGGCTGGATGTGCCGCAGCAGTTTGCGCTTGGCATTGGCCGGCAGGCCTCGGGTCTGGCTGATGCCGACCGTGATATCGCCCGCCGCGAGCAGATCGGGGATGCGCCAGTAATCAACGTGTTGCACCACAAATACAACGTTAGGCGCTTCCTGACGCAGCGCACGCAACAGGGGCGGCAGCAGCCCGAATTCAACGTCATCGGACAGACCGATGCGAAATGTCATGGTACTGACGGCCGGGTCGAAATCACGGGTCAGGCTCAACGCGACCGATAGCGAATCCAGCGCAGGCTTGAGATGGCGGAAAATATCTTCGGCGCGGGCCGTCGGTTCCATGCGGTGGCCGACGCGGATAAACAGCGGATCGTTGAGCATCGTGCGCAAGCGGTTGAGCGCCGAGCTGATGGTCGGCTGGCCGAGAAACAGCTTCTCGGCTGCCCGGGTCACGTTGCGTTCGAGCATCAAGGTCTCGAACACAACCATCAGGTTGATGTCGGCCTTGCGAAGTTCATTGCGGTTCATCCATTGCCCCCTGCCCCCCGGAATACCGGCAGTGTAGAAAGGCCGGGGGCCTGCCGTCCATCGCCACGCTGCGTCAGTTCACCGTCAGGCGTTTCAAGCCCAGCCCTATGATCCGCGCATCGTCATTGATGCCCAATTGTTCCGGGCTGATGGCGTCGGGCAATTGCAGCTCGATCGTCAGATGATCATTGTCAGCCAGATGCTGACGGATCGCAGGACTGATCGGGATCTCCAGATGATTATCCTGATTTTGCACCAGCCGCGTGCTCAGCACCTGCTCGCCATTCAAGCTGACAATCACCCGCTGCGCCGGGTGTTGCGGCAAAACGAATGCCATGACCTCCAGCGCAATCGAGCGCGCCTCGGGTGTCACCCGCAAGTCGACTTGCGCCTGCTTCCCCTCCGACCATGTGCCCCAGTTTTCCGGGAACGACCAACCGCTGCTCAACTGCCGGGCGGAGTAATTGAAGATCAGCGTCTGACCCGGACGCATCAGCGCCAGCAATGACATCCGCCGCCCTTCATCAGGCACGCTCAGGCACTGCGAACACCGCTTCCAGCCCGGCGCCAGCACCACCAGACCATCCACTCTGGTCAGCAGATCCGTTTCACTATTGACGCTTTTGGCGGCATCGGCCAGCACGGAATCGTCGAGTATGTAAAACGAGTCGGCATCGTATTGCCCTGATTCGAGCATGTGCTGCGTTTTCTGCCGAGCCTGATCCAGCGCTGTCGAACTCATGCGCCCCAGATAAACGGCATCGGTTTTCAGGCCATGGGTCGCGGCGAAAGCGGCAATCATTTGCCAGCGCTCGGCCTGATTCTGTGGCATCAGAGTGCGCATTTTCGAGTAATGCGCCGCTGCACTCGCCCAGAACGGATCGCGCATCGGCGTTGCCCATTCTGCGGAAGGCGTCACCATCTTGCTGTTGCGCAAGCCCATCCAGCCGCTGCGCGTGTCGACAATCTGTATCGTCAATGCCAGTGCCAGCAGCGCGACGACGATGCGTGGCCGGTAACCGCGCACCAGCAGGAACATCACCATCAGGATGAGCGCGTACAACACTGGCCAGAACATCCGCCCCGAGGCGCGAAAAATATTGGCCAGCTTGAGGGCGATTTTCGGCAACGGATAGCTGAACGTGTGCGCGCCTACACCGATCTGGTTCGATAGGGCAAACACCGATAAACCGATCAACGCCAGCAACAGCCAAGGGCGAACGCGAAGCTCATCCTTCAGCGGCTGGCGATTTCTCAGAAAACCAATCAGCGCCAACGGCACCAGCAACAGCACACCCAGCCCCGGATAATTGAAGCCTTCGTAATCGCCGCTGGCCCTCGGCAGATCCGGCAAGACAAACGACCAGCCCGCCGGATCAAGTGGCGACAACAGGTTCATCCGGTACACACCGAAACCGCCGGATTGCACGCCGTCGGCAATCGCGAAGTAACCGGCCTGCCAGCAACTCACACTCACCACGGCAAACAGCGAAATGCCTTCGAGCAGCCCCTGACGCCGAGTCAATTGTTGACTGAGGGTTTTGCCAAGCAGATCCGCCACCCAGATCAGCGCCACCATCGCCAGCAGGTACGCATGCACCATCGCCGTCACCGCCAGCAGCGTGCCCCAGGCCAGACGTCGTCGAGACAGGTCCGGCAACAACGCCAGGTACAGCGCCGCCAGAATCAGAAAATGCCCGGACAGCGAAAGGTGTCCGCCCATGCGCAGAAACATCGGCGGTGAAACCACCAGCAAACCGGTACCCAGCAAGCGAATCAGCGCATTGCCCGTCATCAGCCCCAGCAATTTCCAGGCGAACCAGGCTTGCAGCACGAAACACGCCAGCAGCCACAGACCGAAATACTGAAAGGTCGCGGGTAACCACGCATTGAACGGTTTGAACAGCAGCGCCAGCAGCGGATTGGAGTCGGAAAAGATGATCGAACTGCCCAACTCCAGACCATAGGAAGAATTAAGCCCGAGCGGAAAGGTCCAGGGCGAATGGCGGAAATATTCCCAGCCCAGATAATGCGTCGCCGGATCGCCCTGCTCCAGCCAGGCAATGTTTTGCGGATCCAGCGCTTGCGGCCCGATCACACAGAAAAATGCCAGAACGCCGAGCAACAACGGCAAAAGACTCAGCGCCGGATGTTTTGGTGAAGCCTTCATCGATATGTCCAGAAATTGTGCAAGACAAAGGTGAACGCTGGAATCGTCAGTGCCACCGCAACGATGCCCAGCAAATAGTGCAGCCCGGCGACCTGTGCAGCCCAGGCAACGAACATCGCCAGAAAAAAGCCGGCCACGGACACCAGCAGAAAACGCAGCAGCGTTCGTCCGTGCAAGCGCGCAGAAAAACTCCAGGTGGTATTGATCACATAGGAAACCACCGTCGCCACGGCAAACGCCACGCCGTTGGCCAGCGGCGGTTGCGCAACAATGAAGTTGATGAACAGCACCGCCACCAACGCATGCAGCGCAGTGACGAACAACCCGGTCACGGCAAAACGCAAACCCCGCTGAATCAATGCTGACTTTTGCGCCGAGGTCACGGTTTGCGCGCCAGCACGAACACACTCAACCCGGCCACCCGGTTAATGCCCATCAACGGCAGTTCGAGGCTGCACAGGGTCTTGAGGATGCCGTTGACCAGCGGATGGTGACGTTTGAGTTGCGAACGCGGCGCTTGGGCTTGCGCGCCTTGCGGCAACAAACGCAACGCCGCCGCTATCGGAAACACAGCGCCAAAATAATAGGCACCGCGCTGCACCGTCAAACCGGCATCCCGCGCCAGGGTTTCGAACTGTGCCAGGGTGTAGCGGCGCTTGTGTTCAAGAAAGTCATCGTGGCCACTCCACAGGAACTGGAATGCCGGTACCGTCATCAGAAATCGGCTGCCCGATGGCACTTTGTCGACATACATCTTGAGCAAGCCGAGGTCATCATCGACATGCTCCAGCACGTCCATCAGCAACACCAGATCGGCTTCGATGGTTTCGATCCCGCGACGGTAGTGCACCGGTTTGCCGGCGGTGGTCGCGCTGGAGTCGGCCGGGTAGCTGATATCCACGCACCATGCTTCGCATGCATCGGTGTGCGTCAGCAAATGGTGAGAGAAAAATCCCGAACCGGCGCCGACATCAAGGATTCGGCTGATCGGCGCATCCCCCAGCAAATGCTTGGTGGCCGCAGCTTTTGAACAGTAATACCAATGCTCGTTGATGCTGTCGCCGAGGATGTCGGTTTCCTTGAGATCCATGTGTCAGTCCTTGGGGTCATAGACGCGACGCACCAGAAAAACCGGCCGGCGTTTGGATTCGATATACGTGCGGCCCAGGTACTCACCGAGCACCCCGATGCCGATCAACTGCAGTCCGCCGAGAAAGGTCACGGCCACCATCAGCGAGGCATAACCGGGCATGTCGACACCGTGAATCAAGGTGCGCACGACAATGAATATGGCGAAGGCGAAAGACACCAGCGAAACCAGCGCGCCAACATACGTCCAGATCCGCAGCGGCTCGGTACTGAAACTGGTGATGCCTTCCAGCGCGAAGTTCCACAGGCGCCAGCCATTGAACTTGCTCTGCCCCGCCACCCGCTCCGGACGCTCGTAATCGACGTGGGTGGTGCGAAAGCCGACCCAGGCGAACAGGCCTTTCATGAAGCGTCGGGATTCCGGCAGGGTCAGCAAGGCGTCGACCACGCAGCGATCCATCAGGCGAAAATCACCGACGTTCTCGGGCAAAGGCTGCTCGGCGATCCTGTTGTGCAGGCGATAGAACCAGTGCGCCGATGTCTGCTTGGCCCAAGTGTCGCTGCGACGGCTGATGCGGTGACCGAGCACCACTTCAAAGCCTTCTCGCCAGCGCTCGATCATCTGCAGAATGACTTCGGGAGGGTCCTGCAGATCGGCGTCGATCGGCACCACGATCTGCCCGGTCGCGATCTGCAAACCGGCGGACAACGCTGCTTCTTTGCCAAAGTTGCGGCTCAAATCGACGATACGCAGACGCGCATTGTGCCGTTGATGTTCGAGCAGGCGCTCGAGCGTGGCATCGGTGCTGCCGTCGTTGACGAACACCAGCTCAAGGTCGATCAACGCCTGCGTTTGAAAGACTTCATGGATGCGCCGCAGAAACGTGTCGAGGCTGTCCTCCTCGTTAAAAACGGGGACCACCAGCGATAACATCACCTGCCCGGCATGTTGCGTTCCGTGCTCAGTCAAAGGAGTGCTCTTTTTATAGTGATTGTCGGTCGCCGAACGATATCCGACGCCATGAGCCGTCCCGTATTAAGCAGGAGCGTCGAGGCCGTTGCAAGGTTCGGATGGCGTCATTTTGGCCAATCCACAGGCCAATTGCTGCGCTCTACCTCGCGGTCTTCAGAAACATCCGCCAACGATTGGAAACAAATGTCCGATAGCCAAAAAACCCGTCTGCGCTAGGCTTGCGACCATGCGCCACACAGGCTGTCGCACAAATGAATCGCATGGAGCGAATTGAATGTATTTCGAGATTTACAGGCAATCCAAAGGCACCCCGAGCACCGGCAAAGGGCAATGGCGCTGGAGATTGCGGGCGGGTAACCACGAGACCATTGCCAGTGGCGAGTCTTATGTGAACAAGGCGGATTGCCTGCATGTGATCGGGTTGATCAAGGCTGTGCAGGGGGAGACGCCGGTGAAGGAGATTTAATATCTTGGGTTGACCTGCAAAAGAAAAGCCTCCATAGAATTTTATCTATGAAGGCTTTTCAACTTGCAAGGACCTGGAGAACCGTAACTGGAAGACTAGGCGCCGGATTCTTCTGTGAGGATTGACTTAAACCACGTCATTACCAGTTGCTCATCAAATTTTTGGTACGCTGGACTCTCTAGGGTTGCATCAGTTTTTTGTAGGACATACCAAGCTGCATCGTATTTTCTACTGATAGGCTCCGGCCAAAAAACGAGGTCGACCCTATCGAAAAGCGGGCACTCGGCAAAAAACACTCCATTCTTTGCCTGTTCGCAACCCGGATAGACTCCGGAAACTGACAACACCAAGCCTTCGTCAATACCCTGAATCTCAAGCTTCTTGACACCTATCTCGACTTCACCAAGACCAAAGTTACAAGAAACAAGCGACTCACTAATTGTTGAACTCACGCCATACGTCAGAAGTGGCTGGAACCAGCCCTGTACCTGCGCTATGAGTTTTTCAACGTCAGCTTCAAACCGTTTCTGCCTGCTTGCAGCTGAGCTGATTCGATTCTCTTTGACCTCTCTCCTCTTTCTCAGTATTTCGAGAACTTCAGCGGTAGCCGTTAGCGTCTGGCTCAAAACATTGACTCCATTCAAATTACGACGAGGGTGCATTGGAAGTCACCCGACCAATATTGAAACAACATCGGATTTTCACATTTAATCGAAGCTGTTTGCCATCCTGTGCTCCCACGCCGCTATCAAAGTAAAGCTGACAGTGGGTAAGGTTGTAGCGCACAAGGCTGAGAAGGATGCAACAAATGAAGGCCCAAGAAGCAGAGCTATGTGCTTTAAATAAAAATATTTGATAAGCAAAAAAGCCCCGCAGATTTTCATCTACGGGGCTTTTTCTATGTAATGGCGGAGAGATAGGGATTCGAACCCTAGGTACCGGTGAAGGTACAACGGATTTCGAATCCGTCCCATTCGGCCACTCTGGCATCTCTCCAACGGCGCGCATCATAACAACACTTTTACCGAAAGCAAACCCTCTTTCGAAATTTTCTTCGTGCTATCAGATGCTTGCGTCGATTAAAGCGGTACACCCAGACGATTGGCGACTTCTTCGTAGGCTTCGATAACGTCACCGAGGCCCTGGCGGAAGCGGTCCTTGTCCATCTTCTTCTTGGTGTCCTTGTCCCACAGACGGCAACCGTCCGGGCTGAACTCGTCACCGAGGACGATGGAGCCGTCGCTGAACACGCCGAATTCGAGCTTGAAGTCGACCAGCAGCAGACCGGCGTCGTCGAACAGCTGGGTCAGCACTTCATTGACCTTGAGCGACAGTTCTTTCATGCGAGCCAGTTGCTCGGCGGTGCCCCAGCCGAACGCCACAACATGGGATTCGTTGATGAACGGATCGCCCTTGGCGTCGTCCTTCAGGAACAGCTCGAAGGTGTAAGGGTTGAGCTTGAGGCCTTCTTCGACGCCCAGACGCTTGACCAGGCTGCCGGCAGCGTAGTTACGCACGACGCACTCGACCGGGATCATGTCGAGTTTCTTTACCAGGCACTCGTTGTCGCCCAGCAGTTTGTCGAATTGGGTCGGTACGCCGGCCGCTTCGAGTTTCTGCATGATGAAGGCGTTGAACTTGTTGTTGACCATGCCTTTGCGGTCGAGCTGCTCGATGCGCTTGCCGTCGAACGCCGAGGTGTCGTTGCGAAACAGCAGGATCAAGCGGTCAGCGTCATCGGTCTTGTAAACCGATTTGGCTTTGCCGCGGTAGAGTTCTTCACGTTTTTCCATGATGGGCTCCGCTTGCTAAGTAGGTGGGCTAGGCGATGTGGCGCCAGTCGAGCCCTGAATCTTGATCGGCCAGTTGCAGCCAGTCCGGGTCGCACCCGAGGGTGTCGACAAAACATTGCCGGGCCAGCTGCGGCAGGTTGTTCTTGCTGCTCAGATGGGCGAGGACCAGGTGTTGCAGACCCTGCCAGCCCAACTCGGACACCAGGAATGCCGCCTGATGGTTGTTCAAATGTCCCAGCTCGCCGCCCACCCGCTGCTTGAGAAAGTACGGGTAATGACCACGGGCCAGCATGTCGCGGCAATGGTTGGACTCGATCATCAACGCATCGAGGTCCCGGTAACCGTCCAGCACCCGCTCGCAGTAGGACCCCAGGTCGGTCAGCAGGCCGAAGCGCCGCTGCTCGTGATCACTGAAGACGTACTGGGTCGGCTCCTGCGCATCATGGGCCACGGCAATGACCCCGATGCTCAGTGCACCGATCTGCAGCTGCTCGCCACCGGCGAGAAAGCCTGCGGGTTCAATCGGTTTGCGCATCCCGCGCAGTGTGCCGCGACTGAGGTAGACCGGTAGATTGTAGCGCCGAGACAGCAAACCCACGCCATGCACGTGGTCGGCATGTTCGTGGGTTACGAGTATCGCGCTCAGTTGCGCCGGGTTCACACCCAGGCGCAACAGGCGTTTTTCGGTTTCCCGCAGGGAAAAACCACAATCCACCAGCACATACGTATCAGCACTGGCGATCAGCGTGCCGTTCCCTTGGCTACCGCTGCCGAGAACGGCAAAACGCATGATTGATCAGCCCAGGTTGTCCTGAATCACGCTCAACACTTTGCGCGCCACTTCAGCCGGCGCGACGGTGTTGATGTTTTTCTCGACGGTCACCTGAATGTTCTCGCCAACCTTGCTCAGGCGAACCTGATAACGCTCGGCACGGGCTTCAACCTCTTCCTTGCTCGGCGCGCTGCCGAACAGGCTGCTGAAGAAACCAGGCTTGTCGTCTTTCTTCTCGGCCTTTTCGGCCAGGTTGATGTAGTACAGGCCCAGGCTGCGGTTGATGTCTTCAACGCGCCATTCGCCTTGTTCCAGTGCACGGCCAACGCTTGACCAGGCGCGGTCCAGATCGGTACCGACGTTCAACACCGGGTTGCCGCTGCCGTCTTCGCTGAGGCTGACACGGCTCGGCGTATCGAAATCACGCGAGGCCAGCATCGACACCGAACCGCCCTTCTCGGAGATCCGGCTCATGCTCGCGAGCATGTCGTCGACCAGCGCCGCGTCCAGGCCAGTGTTGACCGAACGGTTGGTGAAGGCGACGTCGGCAGTGCTGCCGGCAGGACGCTCGGCGCTGACCACGTAGACTTCACTGGTGTTGCGCTGCACGCCCGGCTCGATCCGCACACGCACGCGGGTTTCGCTGTCGCTGGCGATACCGGCGGCGCTCAGGCGTTTGGCCATGGACGCGGACAGTTCGTCAGAGTGCTGCCAGGTGGTGGTGAATTCACCGGTTTGCGGGCGCTGCTCGTCCAGACGGAAACCGTTGTCCTGGAAGAACTGCACTGCCACTGGCCAGACTTCGGCCGGTGGGTGCTGGGCCACGACCCAACGCGAGTCACCGCTCTTCTGCAGCGAGTAATCGCTGGCATCGGCAACGGTCGACAGCGGCTGAGGACGCGGCACAATGTATTCGCCCTTCTCGGTGTCATCAGCGACGTTACGCGGGATCGGCAGCAGCGGATCCAGACGCTTGGACGTGCTGACTTCCGGCGGCAGTTGCATCGGTGCAGTCTGTTGCGCTTGCAGGTAATCGCTACCACGGTCGCGGAAATAACCTTCCGGCCCCCAGACCCATCCGCAGCCACTGGTGCTGGAGATAATCAAGGCAAGTGCGGAAAGTCCGGCCATTCGCTTCATGCGTTGTATTTCCTCAATTAAACCAGGACGCTGCACTGGCGCAGGGCCGAGCGGAGCGTTTCGTGACAAGGTGCGCTCAGCCAGGTCAATGGCAGGCGGATGCCTTCGTGCATCAGGCCCATTTCCACCAAAGCCCACTTCACCGGAATCGGGTTGGCTTCGATGAACAGGTCTTTGTGCAGCGGCATCAGTTTTTCGTTGATTGCCCGTGCGGTGTCGGCGTCGCCCTTGAGCGCAGCCTCGCACAGGTCGGCCATTTCGCGCGGCGCGACGTTGGCGGTAACGGAGATATTGCCTTTGCCGCCCATCAGGATCAGTTCGACTGCGGTCGGATCATCGCCGGACAGGACGATGAAATCCTTGCTCACGCCATCGATGATCGCTTTGGCGCGTTTCAGGTCGCCGGTAGCTTCCTTGATGCCGATGATGTTCGGCACGGTGGACAGGCGGATCACGGTCTCGGCCTGCATGTCGCAGGACGTGCGGCCAGGGACGTTATAGAGAATCTGCGGAATGTCGACCGCTTCAGCGATGTGCTTGAAATGCTGGTACAGACCTTCCTGAGTCGGCTTGTTGTAGTACGGAACGACCAGCAGGCAGGCATCGGCGCCGGCTTCCTTGGCGTTGCGGGTCAGCTCGACGGCTTCGCGGGTCGAGTTGGCGCCAGTACCGGCGATGACCGGAATGGCCCCGGCAACCTGTTTGACCACGGCTTTGATGACGGCAATGTGTTCTTCTACATCAAGGGTTGCCGACTCGCCGGTCGTACCGACTGCGACAATGGCATGGGTGCCGTTCTTGAGGTGGAAGTCCACGAGTTTGCTGAGGCTGTCCCAGTCAAGACGCCCTTGTGCATCCATGGGAGTGACCAGTGCCACCATACTGCCCGCAATCATGAAACCGCTCCTGCCGGAAAAAGAGAGCGGTAATGGTACTGGCGCCAAGATGCTTGCACAAGCGAAGTACTGCGCTGCCGCCATTCCCCTTGGCGCCGCTTTTCGCTACCCTTCAGACTTTGATCGGTACTGATCAGCTTGTACACCGGGTTCCAGCCTCCCTTTGTGGCCTCCCAGACCTCGTTCCTGCGTCGCATCGAGGCGCTCCCGCTACAGTGGAGCGAGCCGCGAGCGCTTGCCGGGGTTCTTTATATGGACAGCCGAACAGGCACTTCCCGGTGGCCAACGCCCGTAAACCTACCGACCGCTCATCGCTTTAGGAATGCTGCATGTCCACCCCCACAGTTCGCGAACAATTCCTTGTCATCAGTGCCCTCGGCGCCAACCCCATGGAGCTGACTAACGTCCTGTGCCGCGCCAGCCATGAAAATCGCTGCGCCGTGGTTACTTCGCGTCTGACTCGCCATGGCGAGTGCAGCGCGTTGGTCCTTGAGGTCTCCGGCAGCTGGGACGCTCTCGCCCGCCTGGAAGGCAGCCTGCCGGGCCTGGCCAAGAAACACGCCTTTACCGCCAATGTGGTGCGCAGCGCGCCGCTGGAAAATCGTCCGCAGGCCCTGCCGTATGTGGCGTATGTCAGCTCGGCGTATCGCCCGGACATCATCAATGAGCTGTGCCAGTTCTTCATGGATCACAATGTCGAACTGGAAAACCTGACCTGCGACACGTATCAGGCGCCGCAGACCGGCGGCACCATGCTCAACGCCACGTTCACCGTGACCCTGCCGGCCGGCACCCAGATCAGCTGGCTGCGCGACCAGTTTCTCGACTTCTCCGACGCGATGAACCTGGACGCGCTGATCGAGCCTTGGCGCCCACAGAACCCAATGTAAGGAAGCTTTCATGGCCGTTGTCATCGACCAACCGGTTGCCGATTTCGAAGCACCTGCCACCAGCGGGCAGACTGTCAAGCTGTCTGCCCTGAAGGGCAAGCAGGTGGTGATCTACTTCTATCCGAAGGACAGCACCCCGGGCTGCACGACTCAGGGTCAGGGCTTCCGTGATCAACATGCAGCGTTCAAGGCTGCCAACACAGAAGTCTTCGGCATTTCGCGCGACAGTCTGAAGTCCCACGAGAACTTCAAGGGCAAGCAGGAATTTCCCTTTGAGTTGATCAGCGACAAGGACGAGGCGGTTTGTCAGCTGTTCGACGTGATCAAGCTGAAGAAGCTGTACGGCAAGGAATACCTGGGCGTTGATCGCAGCACTTTCCTGATTGATAAGGACGGTGTGCTGCGTCAGGAATGGCGCGGCGTGAAAGTGCCGGGGCATGTGGATGCGGTTCTGGCAGCTGCTCAGGATCTGAATAAAGCCTGATGGTTTTGCGTCGCCCTCACTGACGCCTTCGCGAGCAAGCTCGCTCCCACATTGGATCTGTGGCGCTCACAAGTCCAATGGGGAGCGAGCTTGCTCGCGAATGGGCCCCAAGTGTCACCAAACAATTTGCATCAACCGCTACAGCAGTGGCGCCACCACCGGTTCCTTGCGCGGCCATGCATCGAGTACAGCCTTGAACAGCGTCGCCAGCGGGATCGCAAAGAACACGCCCCAGAATCCCCACAACCCGCCAAACAACAGCACCGCGCAGATGATTGCCACCGGGTGCAGATTGACCGCCTCCGAGAACAGCAGCGGCACCAGCACGTTGCCATCCAGTGTCTGGATGATTCCGTACACCGCCATCAAATAGATGAACTGATCGCTCCAGCCCCACTGGAACAATGCGATCAACAGCACCGGCACGGTCACCACCACTGCGCCCACATACGGCACCACCACCGATACACCGACGAGTAACGCCAGCAGCGCCGCATAGTTGAGTCCGAGGGCGACAAACGCGATGTAGGTCACCCCGCCGCAAATCACGATTTCGATGACCTTGCCGCGAATGTAATTGGCAATTTGCCGGTTCATCTCCTGCGCCACCCGAGTGATCAGCGCACGTTCACGCGGCAGATAACCGCGTACCCACTCGCCGATCATGGCCCGATCTTTCAGGAAGAAAAACACCAGAATCGGGACCAGCACCAGATAGATCATGATGTTCACCAGCAGCGGCAGACTCGACAGCGAGAATGTCAGCGCCCACTGGCCGAACTTGCCGATCTCGCCGCGCGCCGCTTCGATCGCCTGCAGCACTTGCTCGTCGGACACCAGGTGCGGATAGCGTTCCGGCAACAGCAACAGCAGCGACTGCCATTTGGCGAGCATGCCCGGCAGCTCGTTGAACAGCGTGATCAACTGATGCCAGAGCAACGGCAGCACCACGACAATAAACAGCATCAGCACGCCCATGAACAACGCGAACACCAACCCTACCGCCATACCACCCGGCACGCGCAGACGTTCGAGCGTGACCACCAGGCCCTGCATCAAATACGCCAGCACCATCCCCGCCAACACCGGCGCGAGCATGCCGCCAAGCGTGAGCACCGCGGTAAAGGCGAGAAACAGCAGCACCGCCAGCACCACGGCTTCTTCGTCGGAGAAGTAGCGCTGAATCCAGTCGCGTAACACTTTGAACATCAATAATCCTTAGATTTAACGCTGTCGGCTTCAGGCCTTTTTCAACCAGTAACGGTAGACGCCTGCGTCGTCTTCTTCGCGCAGCAGCGTATGACCGGCTAATTTGGCAAAGGTGCGGAAGTCGCGCTGCGAACCTGCGTCGGTCGCGATGACCTTGAGGATGGCACCGCTCGGGAGTTTGTTGAGTTCCATTTTTGCCTTGAGCAACGGCAATGGACAATTCAGGCCACTGGCGTCCAGTTCCACGTCATGGGCTACAGCGTCAATCATTCCATCACTCCGGTTCAGGTCGTCGAGCTGCCTAGAATATCTGGTCGCAGCTCCGGTGTCCGGCTACAGTAAGGTCTTTGTCTTCTAAGGCTTTGTGCATGACTTTTCTGCGCCCTACCCTGCTGACGCTCGCTTGCCTGCTCGCCTCACCAGGCTTTGCCGACGATCTGCCGTCACTCGGCGACGCCAGTTCTGCCATTGTCTCGCCGCAACAGGAATACCAGCTGGGCCGCGCCTGGCTGGCCATGTTGCGCAGCCAGGTTTCACAGCTCAACGATCCGCAACTAAAAGACTACGTCGAATCCAGCGTGTACAAGCTGGTGGAGACCAGCCAGGTCACTGACCGACGCCTTGAATTCATTCTGATCAATAGCCCGCAGCTCAACGCTTTTGCAGCGCCGGGCGGCGTGGTCGGGGTCAACGGCGGCTTGTTCCTCAATGCGCAGACCGAGGGTGAATACGCTTCGGTACTGGCGCACGAACTGGCGCACTTGTCGCAACGCCACTTCGCGCGAGGCGTCGAAGCCTCGCAACGGATGCAGGTGCCGATGATGGCCGCGCTGCTTGCCGGGATCGTCATTGCGGCAGCCGGCGGCGGCGATGCCGGAATCGCGACCATCGCCGGTACGCAGGCCGCAGCGATTCAGTCGCAACGCACCTTTTCCCGCCAGAACGAACAGGAAGCCGACCGCATCGGCATCCTCAATCTGGAAAAGGCCGGGTATGACCCGCGTTCGATGCCAACCATGTTCGAACGCCTGATGCGCCAGTATCGTTTCGACGCCAAGCCGCCGGAATTCCTGCTGACCCACCCCGTGACCGAATCGCGTATTGCCGACACTCGCAACCGTGCCGAACAAGCCAAACCGGGCGGCATTGAAGACTCCAAGCGCTATCAGTTGATCCGCGCCCGTGTGCAGTTGATCTACGAAGAAACCCCGGGCCTGGGCGCCAAGCGTTTCCGTGCGCAGCTGGATGAAAATCCGAAAAACGACGTGGCGCGCTACGGTCTGGCGATTGCGCAGATCAAGGGCGGCCAGTTGAATGAGGCGCGCGAGAACCTCAAGCAACTGTTGGCTACCTCGCCAAACGAAATCATTTACAACCTCGCCCAGGTCGACCTCGACATTACCAATAATCGCCTGCCCGACGCGCAATCGCGGGTTGACCGGATGCTCACGCAATATCCGGGCAACTATCCGCTGAATCAGGTTCGCGTCGATCTGCTGCTGAAACAGAATCGCGCTGCCGATGCCGAGAAAGCGCTGGAAGCGCTCCTCAAATCACGCCCGGATGATCCGGACGTCTGGTATCAGGTCGCCGAGACTCGCGGCTTGTCGGGCAACATCATCGGCCTGCATCAGGCGCGTGCCGAGTATTTCGCGTTGGTTGGCGATTATCGTCAGGCGATCCAGCAGCTCGATTTTGCCAAGCGCAAGGCCGGCAGCAACTTCCCGTTGTCGTCTCGCATCGACGCCCGCCAGCGCGAGCTGATGGAGCAGGAACGCATGATCAAGGACATGATGGGCTAAGCCTCAAACCATCCAGACAAAAGCTTCAGGCATAAAAAAACCGCCTCTTTCGAGGCGGTTTCTTTTTTACCCTGGCGCTGGATTATTCAGCCAGCTTGAAGGTGATGAAGCTGGCACGACCTTGACGCAACACACGCATCGACACCGAACGGTTCTTCGGCAGCGCCTTGGCGATCTCGCCGAACTCCTTGCTGGAGCCGATGGCCTGGTTGTTCAGGTGCGTGATCACATCACCTGGCTGCAGGCCGATCAACGCCGCAGGACCGTCCTGCACTTCCTTGATCACCACACCACCTTTGAGGTCGTAGGTTTTCTTCTGCTCGGCGGTCAGCTCGCCCACCGACACGCCGAGGCGGTTGCTGGTGCTTTCGGTGCCCGACTTCGGCAGTGCATCCAGCTCTTTGTCTTCGTCAGGGATCGCGCCGACGGTCAGCTCGACATTCTTGCGCTTGCCTTCACGAATCACTTCCAGATTGGCTTTGGCACCCGCTTTCAGTGCGCCGACCAGATGCGGCAGGTCAGCAGACATAACGATCGGCTGGCCGTTCATGCTCAGGATTACATCGCCGACTTGCAGGCCACCCTTCGCTGCCGGACCATCGTCCTGAATCTGTGCCACCAGCGCGCCAGCCGGCTTATCCAGACCGAACGACTCGGCCAGATCCTTGTTCACTTCCTGGATGACCACACCGAGCCAGCCGCGGCTGACCTTGCCACCGCTCTTCAGCTGATTGGACACATCCATCGCCACGTCGATCGGGATCGCGAACGACACGCCCATGAAACCGCCCGAACGGGTGTAGATCTGCGAGTTGATGCCGACCACTTCACCATTCAGGTTGAACAGCGGACCACCGGAGTTGCCCGGGTTGATCGGCACGTCGGTCTGAATGAACGGCACATAGTTTTCGTTCGGCAGGCTGCGGCCGACGGCGCTGACGATGCCTTGGGTCACGGTGTGGTCGAAGCCGAACGGCGAACCGATTGCGACAACCCACTGACCGGCTTTCAGGTCCTGGGATTTGCCCAGTTTGAGCACCGGCAGATCTTTGCCTTCGATTTTCAGCAACGCCACGTCGGAACGTGGATCGGTGCCGATCAGCTTGGCTTTCATTTCACTGCGGTCGGCGAGGCGGACGAGGATTTCGTCGGCATCGGCGATCACGTGATTGTTGGTCAGGATGTAGCCATCCGAAGAAATGATGAAGCCCGACCCCAGCGACTGCGCTTCACGCTGACGATCACCACGCGGCGAGCGCTGCTGAGGCGGCATGCCACGCTCGAAGAACTCGCGCAGCATTGGTGGCAGGCCTTCCAGATCGGGCATCTGCTGGTTCACTTTGCGATCCGGCAGTTTTTGCGTGGTGCTGATGTTCACCACCGCCGGCGAAGCTTGTTCGACCAATTGGGTGAAGTCAGGCAGATCGGCTGCTTGCGCAGCAGGCACCGCCTGACCGAGCAACAGCACGGTGGCGAAAATGGAGAGACAGGATTTCAAACTTGGTATCGACATACAGCTCCCGTTACGACGAGCAGGGTTAAGCGATATGGAGCAAGGAACACCGGAAACCACCGACCGGCATTTTTGTTCCGGGAACAACAAACAAGGCCAGAGCCGTGAGGCTCTGACCTATAAAAAATTTTCGGAGTATTTGCAAATGAAAATGCTCAGCAAACATTTCATCCACATCTCGACGAAGAAGTGGTAATGACTGAAGTCAGCTCACTGCTTGCTGGTCGCAGTGCCATCGGTATTACGCATCGACAGAGCAATTCGTTCGGCGGTGCCAATCGGAATCTCGCCAACCACCGTGACCATCATTTCGCCCTCGGGCGTGGTCAGGCGACGGGAAACGGCAACGGTCGGGCCTAGCTGAGTCCGGGTATCGGTAACCGTTGCACCATTCAACGGTTCAAGGAACACCGAGAAACGCGCCAGACCATCGTCATACATCAGACTGTTGACCTGTGTCTTGGTTTCCGGATCTTTGTGCGAGGTGCTGCTGGTCAATTCAAAACCCGGTGGCAGCCATTCAGAGTGCCAGACCTGAGCGGTCTTGATCGCCGAGGCTTTGTCCCTGTCGAGCGTAATCGCTTTACAGTCGGCATCGGCCTGCAGATCTTTGTCTGACGGAACTTCGTCAGTATCGAGACTGGTGAACTGGAAGCGTTCGAGCAACTGCCCCTTGTCGTTCAGCAGTAACGATTTCAGCGGTAAACCGGTTTTCATGTCCAGATGCAGTTCGAAGCCGTAACGATGCTGATCACGAGGTGTCAGCGATACGATCACCGCGTCTCGCCCAGCCACACGCGACTTGCCTATGACGGCAAGGTCATACCAGTTTTTCAGCTTTTGCGGATCGAGAGGACGAGCGGCTGAGTTGGGAGAATCCCCCAGACCGGCAATCAGGGTGCCGCTGACGCATTGAGTATGTCCATCAATGCGCACGACCTCCTGTGCCGAACCGTCGAGCTGAAGCAAACGCTCGCGGACCTGGCCATTCTGGACGCGATGCCAGATGTTATGAGTAGAGAAACTACCGTTACGCTCGTAAACGAAAGTACCGTGAAAGCTCTGCTGCTGCTCAGCCTGGCCCAGACGGGTCAACCAGTCCTGGGCCTCTTCAGCGTGGGCTGGAACAACAAACCAGCCACTGAGCAGAAGCGAAAGTAGAGGTATGGCGCGCATGATCCTCCTTAACGGTTTTCCAGGCTTGCTGCACGTGCGTATGGCAACGCGCTTTCAGTACCTTTCAGTGCAGCCTGCTGAGCGTGCTGGCGCAAGTAACCTGGCAGACGCTGATCGTGCCAGCCTGGCTGACCTTGCAGTACGCCGTTAGCCATAGGACCAGTCGCTTCCGAACTCTCGCTATAGCCCGCCAGAACAGCCGGACCCTTGACCTGTGGAGTAGCCAGGGTTGTCTGACTGGATTGCTGAGCCAGCTCGACACCAGCGATTTCGTCCTGGTTGTACAGGCGAACACCGGCCAGAACGGCAACAGTCACCGAGGCTGCAACAGCCAGACGGCCAAGGTTGCGCCATGGGCTGCGAGATACTTTGGCCGGAGCCGTTTCGTCTTCCAGTGCAGCAGATACTGCCGCAGCGATATCCAGACGTGGAAGCAGCAGATCCTTGTGCATGGCTGCCCGAGCGATCTGGTAACGAGCCCAGGTCTCACGGGTATCAACATCATCCAGTGCATTGAGCACTCGACGCAATTCCAGTTCGTCCGCTTCGTTATCCATCACTGCGGACAGCGATTCCTGCAGGGCTTCACGACTCATGGCGTTCCTCTCTTGGCTGTCGCCGCTGTCTCAGTTTTCCTGCAACAACGGCTGCAGGGCTTTATCGATGGCCTCCCGGGCGCGGAAAATCCGGGAGCGCACGGTACCCACCGGACATTGCATGACGCTCGCAATGTCCTCGTAACTCAGACCATCGAATTCACGTAAAGTTAAAGCCGTACGCAAATCTTCTGGCAGTTGCTGAATGGTTCGATGGACAGTGCCTTCGATCTCATCCCGCAGCAGTGCACGTTCTGGTGACTCGAGATCCTTGAGGCCATGATCGCCATCGTAGAACTCTGCATCTTCGGAACTTACATCGCTATCCGGCGGCCGGCGGCCGCGTGAAACCAGGTAATTCTTTGCCGTGTTGATGGCAATACGGTACAGCCACGTATAAAACGCACTGTCGCCGCGAAAGTTTCCAAGTGCTCGATACGCCTTGATAAAGGCTTCCTGAGCCACGTCCTGGGCTTCATGGGTGTCGTGCACGAAACGCACGATCAACCCGAGAATCTTGTGCTGATACTTCAGCACCAACAGATCGAAAGCTCGCTTGTCGCCGCGTTGAACGCGCTCGACCAGCTGCTGATCCTCTTCCTGGGTTAGCATGAACACTCCTCGATAAGCCCGAAGGAGACTTGCATAACTAAACGACCAGACTTGCAAACATAGACTCGGGCTTTTCGCAAAAGTTCTCCCCCTCCAGGCAAGTTTCCTGCGGGCTCTGATTTGGCACGCACGAAAAACGCAGCTCGGGATAAACCGGCTGCGCGAATAATCTTGTCATCGGTTTCGCCGGCAGGAATCCAACCGCAGATTCCGCACTGAAGCCGACACTGTCCCTTATCTCTGGCACCGACTATTGATCTTGGGCCTTTGGCAAAAGTTCCAATTATTTATAGCCGCCGCCACCCGACATTGGGCAACCCTGTGCAGAAAAAGTCTGTTTCAGCAGCGATACAGTCGTCTTTTGCCCAAACGAGGGAGAAAAACTTCCGACGAAGCACACGGATTTTTCAGTCACAGTAGTTTCACAATGCCATATCGGCCCGGCTATTGTGCCGCTCCCCCCCTCTATATACTAGTGGGCTGTGTGGCTGTCTTGACTCGCCGATCCAGCTGTCTTGCCCCACCCCCGACCCGGGTCGCTTTGAGCGGAATCCTGTAATGAGCCAACAATTCCAACATGATGTTCTGGTCATAGGCAGCGGCGCTGCCGGTTTGAGTCTCGCGCTGACCCTGCCGGGTCATTTGCGCATTGCCGTATTGAGCAAAGGCGATCTCGCCAACGGTTCGACCTATTGGGCCCAAGGTGGCGTCGCCGCCGTGCTCGACAACACCGATACTGTCGAATCCCATGTCGATGACACCCTGAACGCCGGCGGTGGCCTGTGCCACGAAGACGCCGTGCGCTTCACCGTCGAGCACAGCCGCGAAGCCATTCAATGGCTGATCGACCAGGGCGTACCGTTCACCCGCGACGATCAGTCCGGCACTGAAGACGGCGGATTCGAGTTCCATCTGACCCGCGAAGGCGGCCACAGCCACCGCCGCATCATCCATGCAGCCGATGCCACTGGCGCTGCCATCTTCAAAACCCTGCTGGCCCGGGCCAAAGAGCGTTCGAACATCGAACTGCTGGAGCAACGGGTGGCCGTCGACCTGATCACCGAACGGCGTTTGGGCATGGACGGCGACCGTTGCCTCGGCGCCTATGTACTCAACCGCAAGACCGGCGAAGTCGACACCTACGGCGCACGCTTCGTGATTCTGGCCTCGGGCGGTGCCGCCAAGGTCTATCTCTATACCAGTAACCCCGACGGCGCCTGCGGTGACGGCATCGCCATGGCCTGGCGTTCGGGTTGCCGGGTGGCGAACCTGGAATTCAACCAGTTCCACCCGACCTGCCTGTATCACCCGCAGGCCAAGAGTTTTCTCATTACCGAAGCCCTGCGCGGTGAAGGCGCCCACCTGAAACTGCCTAACGGCGAACGCTTCATGTCTCGTTTCGACAAGCGCGCCGAACTGGCACCGCGCGACATTGTTGCCCGAGCCATCGACCATGAAATGAAGCGTCTGGGTGTCGACTGCGTCTATCTCGACATCAGCCACAAGCCCGAAGCGTTCATCAAGACCCATTTCCCGACTGTTTATGAGCGCTGCCTCGGGTTCGGCATCGACATCACCAAGCAGCCAATCCCGGTCGTACCCGCCGCGCACTACACCTGTGGCGGCGTGATGGTCGATCAAAACGGTCGTACCGACGTACCCGGTCTTTATGCCATCGGCGAAACCAGTTTCACCGGCCTGCACGGCGCCAACCGCATGGCCAGTAATTCGCTGCTGGAATGTTTCGTCTATGCGCGTTCGGCTGCGGCGGACATTCTCGCGCAACTGGACGATATCACCGCGCCAAACGCCCTGCCCGTCTGGGATGCCAGCCAAGTCACCGACTCGGACGAGGACGTGATCATCGCGCACAACTGGGATGAACTGCGGCGGTTCATGTGGGACTACGTCGGGATCGTGCGCACCAACAAGCGCCTGCAACGGGCCCAACACCGCGTACGTCTGCTGCTGGACGAGATCGACGAGTTCTACAGCAACTATAAAGTCAGCCGCGACCTGATCGAGTTGCGCAACCTGGCACAAGTCGCCGAACTGATGATCTGCTCAGCCATGGAGCGCAAGGAGAGTCGCGGCCTGCATTACACCCTCGACTACCCGGACCTGCTGCCCGAAGCGCTCGACACTATTCTGGTGCCGCCCACCTACGCCGGCTGAACTTGAGCCGTACTCGCAGGCGCCGGTGCAAGTCCGCCGCCTGCGAGTCCCGCGGCACGCAGACCGATCTGACCCGCCATTCCCCACGCAATCTGAACCGCAGCACCACAATCAGCGGTAGCGCGAGACTGTCCGGGCGCAGCTGCACCGCCTGCCAGCCCTCCGCCTGATTCCACAACTGCCAGCCATCGGCGTCCCGGCGCAATCCGCGAAACGCCGTGGGATGACTTAGCAGAATCTGTCGAGGCACCACCCAGAAACCGTGAAGCAGGCAAGCGCAAGCCCCGAGCAGACTGGCCCAGAGTGGAATGGAAAACAGAAACAAGGAGCCCAGTGCGAACGCCTGGGCCGACAGATACGCCGCCAGCAACTGCCGTGAGGCATGCCAGCGGCATTCGAACGCATTACTTGGGCTGGACACGGTCCAGGATCATGCGAACCATGCGCTGCAGTTCCGGGTCTTCAGACTCGCTGCGCTCCATGAACCAGCCGAACATGTCCTGATCCTCGCACTCCAACAGGCGAACATACAACGCACGATCCACCTCGTTCAGATCGGCATAAACCTCTTTCACGAACGGCACCAGCAACACGTCAAGCTCAAGCATGCCGCGACGGCTGTGCCAAAAGAGGCGATTCAGTTCAACTTGTTCGACCATGGAGCCCTCCTCAAATTTGCCGGCAAGTATACAGCCCCAAGGCGGGTCGCACAGTCGGCTTTGGTCGGGCACCACCGATCCTTTATCAACTACCCATTTCAACCATGCCCCCTTATGATGTGCCCCAGTCTATTTACCCTGCGATGACCCATGGCCGATTCTGCTTTTTTCTGCACCCTGTCTCATGAAGGCGTTCTCGCGGTCCGCGGCGCGGATGCCGGAAAATTCCTGCAAGGCCAGTTGACCTGCAACCTCAATTACCTGAGCGAAAGCCGCGCCAGCCTCGGTGCTCGTTGCACGCAGAAAGGCCGGATGCAGTCGAGCTTCCGCATTCTGCTCGAAGGCGACGGCGTGGTGCTGGCGATGGCCAGCGAGCTGCTTGCACCGCAACTGGCGGACCTGAAAAAGTACGCGGTGTTCTCCAAATCGAAACTGACCGACGAAAGCGCCGCCTGGGTGCGCTTCGGCCTGAGGTCGGGCGACGCCGCTCTGAGCAGCCTCGGCCTGGATTTGCCAGACGAAACCGACAGCGTTGTGCGTAACGAAGGCCTGATCGCCATTCGCGTCTCGCCCGATCGCGCCGAACTCTGGGCACCGGCCGATCAGGCTGACGCGCTCAAAGCCAAACTGGCCGCAGCCCTGCCGGAAGCCGAGCTGAATCAATGGCTGCTGGGCCAGATCCGTGCCGGTATTGGTCAGGTCATGGCGAGCACCCGCGAGCTGTTCATCCCGCAGATGCTCAATCTGCAGGCGGTCGGTGGTGTGAGTTTCAAGAAAGGCTGTTACACCGGCCAGGAAATCGTCGCGCGCATGCAGTACCTGGGCAAACTCAAGCGTCGTCTGTATCGCTTGAGCCTGGATGCTGCTGATTTGCCGGAGCCTGGCACACAACTGTTCGCGCCAAGCCACAACAGCTCCATCGGCGAAGTGGTGCTCGCCGCCCATGCCGGGCAAAACATTGAACTCCTGGCGGTGCTGCAGGCCGAAGCTGCCGAAGCCGGTGATTTGCACGTGGGAGCCCTTGAAGGCCCGGCGCTGCACTTGCTCGACCTGCCTTACGAACTGGATCGCGACCGCGAAATCCAGCGCTGATCGCAGCATTTGTTGCAACACCCTAGAGAGTTTAAATGAGCGAACTGGCGGAAAAAGTCCAACAGGATTTGGTTGAGGCCATCGATAACGATGACCTGGTTCTGCCCACGTTGCCGGAGGTGGCCCTGCAGATTCGCAAGGCCGCTGAAGACCCGGAAATCAGCGTCAGCGACCTGAGCAAAGTGATCGGTCGTGACACGGCACTCTCGGCGCGCCTGATCAAAGTGGTCAACAGCCCGCTGCTGCGCGCCGCCCAGGAAGTCACCGACCTGCACACCGCCATCACCCGGCTGGGCATCAACTACAGCAGCAATCTGGCGATCGGTCTGGTGATGGAGCAGATCTTCCACGCGCGCTCCGAGGTGGTCGAACAGAAGATGCGCGAAGTCTGGCGCAAGAGCCTGGAAATCGCCGGCGTCAGTTATGCACTGTGCCGCCGCTACACACAACTCAAACCCGATCAGGCTGCGCTCGGCGGACTGGTGCATCAGATCGGCGTGCTGCCGATTCTGACCTACGCCGAAGATCACTACGAGCTGCTGTCGGATCCGGTCAGCCTCAACCATGTGATCGATCACATTCATCCGTTACTGGGCGACAAGTTGCTGCGCGTGTGGGAGTTTCCGGAGCGGCTGGTGGAGTTGCCGGGGCTGTATCAGGACTTCAAACGCGACTCGGCTGACATCGATTATGTCGATCTGGTGCAGGTGGCGAGCCTGTATTGCCACAAGGACACTGATCATCCGTTTGCGCGGATTGATCCGCTGAGTGTGCCGGCGTTCAGAAAGCTCGGGATTGATCCGGAAAACAAAGCGCTGTGTGAAGATCTGGAAGAATCGCGGACGATGTTTTACTGATCCGGGACCGCGCCGCAATCACCCGCCAATAAAACTGACCCGCACCTTCAACCCCGCCTGCTCGCCATCATGCAAGGTGATCTGGGCCAGATGCGCCCGGCAGATTTCGCCGACAATCGCCAGCCCCAGCCCTGAACCTGCCACCTGTTGATTGCGCCGGTAGAACCGCTCGAACACGCGATCGCGATCCTCCAGCGGGATACCCGGCCCGTCATCTTCAACCTCAAGCACCGCCGGCGCCGTTACCCGCAAAATCACATTGCCGCCTGGTGGCGTGTGCGCCAAGGCGTTATCCACCAGATTGCTCAGCAACTCATTCAGCAACGTTGGCTCACCGCGCAGCCACACCGGCTCGTCCGCCTCCAGCGCCAGTGCCACCCCGCGCTTGTGCGCCAGTGGCGCCATGGCCATGCCCAGTTCCCGGGCCAATTGACTCAGATCGAGCAACTGCGCGCCGCCCTCGGCAATCGCCCGGGCACCGTTCTCAACACGCGCCAGCGACAGCAACTGATTGGCCAGATGCGTCAGGCGATCAGTGCCTTGTGCCGAGGATTCCAGTGTCGAACGCCAGACCTCGGCATCGTTGGAGCGCAGACCCAATTCAAGCCGGGCCTTGAGCGCTGCCAAGGGTGTGCGCAATTCATGGGCCGCATCAGCAATGAACTGCGCCTGCCGTTCGAACTGCCCGCGCAAGCGCTCGGTGAAATGATTGAGCCCGCGCACCAGCGGCCACAGCTCATGCTGCACTTCAACCAGTGGCAGCGGGCGAAGATCGTCGGGCTGGCGTTCTTCCACCGCCGTGCGCAGGCGCTCCAGCGGGCGCAATGCGGCACTGACGGCGAACCAGACCAGCAACAACGCACCGATCGCCAGCATGCCCAGGCGCAGCAAGGTATCGGCGGCCAGACTGCGCGCCATGCTCACCCGCGCTTCGTCGGTTTCGGCCACGCGGATTTCCGCCATGCCGTTCATGTTCGGCTCGGAAACAGCCTTGAGCAGGCTGACCACGCGCACGTTCTGACCGTTGTAGGTGGCGTTGTAGAAACGCGCCAACGCAGGATAACTGTCCGTTCGCGGCGTTCCCGGCGGCGGACCGGGAAGGTTCTCGTAGCCGGAAATCAGCTTCTGATGGATGTCGTTGACCTGATAGTAAATTCGTCCGGCGCTGTCATAAGCGAAGGTATCGAGTGCCACGTAAGGGACATCAGCGCTCAGTGTGCCGTCGCGTTGCGACAGCCCCGCGGCGATGGTCCGCGCCGAAGCCAGCAACGTGCGGTCGTAGGCGGTGTCGGCGGCTTCGCGACCATTCCAGTACGCGCTCAAGCCGCTGGCGAGCATCAACACCACCAACAGCGATGCGAGGTTCCACAGCAACCGCCAGCGCAGGCTGCTGGGCTTATGCATCGCGACTTTCCAGCAGATAACCCAGCCCACGGAACGTTACGATCGCCACCGGTTGGCCGTCGAGTTTCTTGCGCAAACGATGCACGTAGATTTCGATGGCATCGGGACTGGCCTCTTCGTCGAGGCCGAACACCTGCGAGGCCAGTTGCTCCTTGCTCATCACCCGTCCCGGTCGGGCGATCAGCGCTTCCAGCACCGCTTGCTCACGGGACGTCAACGTCAGCAATTCTTCGCCAAGGGTGAAGCGCCGGGTGTCGAGATCATAGGCCAGCACGCCACAGCGCTGCTGGCGCTCACCGCCAAGTACGCTGCGCCGCAGCAAGGCTTTGACCCGGGCTTCCAGCTCGGTCAGTTCGAAAGGTTTGGCCAGATAATCGTCGGCGCCCAGATTGAGGCCATGGACGCGATCCTTCACATCGCTGCGTGCCGTCAGCATCAACACCGGCAGATTCTTGCCGCGTGCGCGCAAGCGCGCGAGTACTTCGAAACCGTCCATGCGCGGCAAGCCGACATCGAGGATCGCCACAGCGTATTCCTCACTGCCCAGCGCCAGGTCGGCGGCCACGCCATCGTGCAACACATCCACGGTCAGACCGGTGCTCTTGAGCGCCTGCGCAACGCTTTCGGCCAGTTGCAGATGGTCTTCGACGAGCAGAACACGCATGGATTTTTACCTCGTTCGGGGATGGCCAACGCCACGCTTTGCCGCGGAGTTTACAGCCGCGACCGCCGCTGTGAAGCCCGAAAATCTTGAAAACCCGTTGAAAGGTTAGCGAAAGGTTAGCTGGTTAGAGTCGGCCCACGGACAGTTCCGACTACCGTCGCTGATGCCACACAGCGCAACGAAAAACGCCTCGAAGCGTTTTCGACCCATAAAAACAATAAACGGAGTACACCCGCATGCCGTCCATGCAGCCTCAGGCGTCCACGCCTGCTCGCCCTTGCCGTTTCAGCCACACCGCCCTCGCCAGTGCCGCCGCTTTTGTCGATGGCAGCGCCCCGTATCTGATCAACTTCGTGCAGATCAACGCCTTCGCCGGTGCTGAAGAACGTTCCTGAAAATCAAAAGGTCGCCGCCTGCGGCAGCTCCCGCAAAGCCCCTACAACAAGAAACCGTGGAGAAAACCATGAACCTGTCACTGCGTAAAGTCGCTATAGCCGCTGGCGTAATGCTGTTTGCCGGCCAACTGATGGCCGAACCGAAACGTCCGGAATGTATCGCCCCGGCCTCCCCCGGCGGTGGTTTCGACCTGACCTGCAAACTGGTGCAAAGCGCACTGGTCAACCAGAAACTGCTGAGCAAACCGATGCGCGTGACCTACATGCCCGGTGGTGTCGGCGCGGTGGCCTACAACGCCGTGGTCGCGCAACGTCCGGCCGATGCCGGGACGCTGGTCGCATGGTCGAGCGGTTCGCTGTTGAACCTGGCCCAGGGCAAGTTCGGTCGCTTCGATGAAACCAACGTGCGTTGGTTGGCAGCCGTCGGCACCAGCTATGGCGCCATCGCAGTGAAAAGCGATTCGCCCTACAAAACCCTCGACGATCTCGTTCAGGCGCTGAAGAAAGATCCAAGCTCGGTAGTGATCGGTTCCGGCGGTACCGTCGGCAGCCAGGACTGGATGCAAACCGCACTGATCGCCAAGGCCGCCGGGATCAACCCGCGTGACCTGCGTTACGTTGCGCTCGAGGGTGGCGGCGAAATCGCCACCGCCCTCCTCGGCGGGCACATCCAGGTCGGCAGTACCGACATCTCCGACTCCATGCCACATATCCAGAGCGGTGACATGCGTCTACTCGCGGTTTTCGCCGACAAACGTCTCGACGAGCCGGAAATGAAAGACATCCCGACCGCTCGCGAGCAAGGCTACGACATCGTCTGGCCAGTGGTGCGCGGTTTCTACCTGGGGCCAAAAGTCAGCGATGAAGACTATGCCTGGTGGAAAGACTCGTTCGACAAACTGCTGGCCTCCGATGAGTTCGCCAAACTGCGCGATCAGCGTGAACTGTTCCCGTTCGCCATGACCGGCCCGGAACTCGACACCTACGTGAAGAAGCAAGTGGCGGACTACAAAGTGCTGGCCAAAGAGTTCGGCCTGATTCAGTGATCGCCTCTTTCTAGCGGCTGCGTTCCCGGTGACGGGGACGCAGCACAGGAGCTCCCATGCTTATTCAACGCATTTTCGCCTCGGTGTTGTTGCTGGTCTGTGCCGGCCTGGCACTGATGGCGTGGCCGTACCAAGCGGCTTTTTCCTACGAACCGGTGGGCCCGCGCGCCTTCCCTCTGCTGATGCTCGGCCTGATGGGCCTGGCGCTGCTGTACATGGTGTTTCGCCCGGCGCCAATCAAACACAGCGAAGACGAGCCGCCACTGGATCGCGAAACCCTGACCAAGATCGCCATCTGCGTTGCGCTGTTGCTGGTGTTCGCCGGCCTGTTTGAACCGCTGGGTTTCATCCTCAGCAGCATGCTCATCGGCATTCCGATGGCGCGTCTGTATGGCGGTCGCTGGATGCCGAGTGTGGTGGTAACCACGCTGATGGCCATCGGTCTGTACCTGCTGTTCGACCGTGTGATGGACGTTCCGCTGCCCCTTGGCCTGCTCGACGTGCTGGAGAACTGATATGGATACCCTCGGTTATTTGGGTCAAGGCTTCGGCGTCGCGCTGAGCCCGTACAACCTGGTCACGGCCCTGACCGGCACACTGATCGGCACCGTCGTCGGCCTGCTGCCGGGCCTCGGCCCGATCAACGGCGTGGCCCTGCTCATTCCGATTGCCTTCGCCCTCGGCCTGCCGCCGGAGTCGGCACTCATCCTGCTCGCGGCGGTGTACCTCGGCTGCGAATACGGTGGCCGGATCAGCTCGATCCTGCTGAACATTCCGGGCGAAGCATCGACCGTAATGACCACCCTCGACGGCTACCCGATGGCGCGCAAAGGCCTCGCCGGTGTGGCGCTTTCACTGTCGGCGTGGAGTTCGTTCATCGGTGCGTTTATCGCCACCTGCGGCATGGTGCTGTTCGCACCACTGCTGGCGAAATGGGCGATTGCCTTTGGCCCGGCGGAATACTTCGTGCTGATGGTGTTTGCGATTGTCTGTCTCGGCGGCATGGCCGGTGATCGACCGTTGAAAACCTTCATCGCAGCGTTGATCGGCCTGTTCCTGTCGAGTGTCGGCATCGACGCCAACAGCGGCGTATATCGCTTCACCGGCGACAACATTCACCTGACTGACGGTATTCAGTTCGTCGTGCTGGTGCTGGGCCTGTTCTCGGTCAGCGAGATCCTGTTGCTGCTGGAGAAAACCCATCGCGGCCAGGAAGCGGTGAAAGCCACCGGGCGAATGATGTTCAACTTCAAGGAAGCCTCGTCGGTGTTCGTGGTGAACATCCGTTGCGGCCTGCTCGGCTTCATCATGGGCGTATTGCCGGGTGCCGGCGCGACGCTGGCCAGCGCCGTGGCTTATATGACCGAAAAACGCATCGCCGGTGCCAGCGGCAAATTCGGTCAGGGTGATGCCCGTGGCCTTGCCGCCCCCGAAACCGCCATCGGTGCCTCGGCCTGTGGCGCGCTGGTGCCAATGCTGACGCTGGGTGTGCCAGGTTCGGGCACCACAGCAGTGATGATCGGCGCGCTTTCGTTGTACAACATCACCCCAGGCCCGCTGCTGTTCCAGCAACAACCGGACATCGTCTGGGGCCTGATCGCCTCGCTGTTCATCGCCAACATCATGCTGGTGATCCTCAACATCCCGATGATCCGCATCTTCACCCGCATCCTCGCCGTGCCTAACTGGGCGCTGGTGCCGGTGATCGCGATCATCACCGGGATCGGCGTTTACGCGGTGCACGCCACCACGTTCGACCTGTTCCTGATGGTCGGTATCGGCATCTTCGGTTACATCCTGCGCAAGCTCGATTTCCCGCTGTCGCCGGTGCTGCTGGGCTTTATCCTCGGCGGTCTGATGGAGCAAAACCTGCGGCGGGCGCTGTCGATTTCCAACGGTGCGCTGGAAATCCTCTGGTCGAGCCCGATCACCTTCGGTGTCTGGGTGCTGACCGCGATCATGCTGCTGATGCCGCTGCTGCGCATCTGGCGCAAACGCTCGGTCGCGCGTCGCGCCATCGCCGATGTTTGATCGCGCCTCACTGAAATCCTGGTGGGGAACCCCGCTGGTCGGTCTGCTCGGCGGTTACCTCGCCAGCCAGATCGGCTGGCCACTGCCGTGGATGGTCGGCTCGTTGCTGGCGATCATCCTCGTGCGCTGCCTGACCCCTTGGCAACTCACGGAAATCCCTGGCGGCCGCAAGTGCGGCCAGTGGATTGTCGGCATTGGTATTGGCCTGCACTTCACCCCGGTGGTGATGGAACAGGTGCTCAGTCATTTCGGTTTGATCTTCTTTGGGGCGCTGGTCACCAGTGTCTCGGCGGTGGTCGGCGTATGGTTGATGCGCCGCACCGGCGAGGATCGCGCCACCGCGTTTTTCTCGAGCATGCCCGGCGGCTCCGGGGAGATGGTCAACCTCGGCGCGCGCAATGGCGCGATGCTCAGTCATGTTGCGGCAGGGCAAAGTTTGCGCGTGTTGGTGGTGGTTTTGTGTGTGCCAGCGGCGTTCAAGTACCTGCTCGGCGATGGCAACCCGATTTCCCACGCTGGCAGCGTCGATTGGCGCTGGCTGGCGATTTTGTTTCCGGCAGGCGGTTTGCTCGCGTGGCTCTGGCAACGTTTGCGCCAACCCAATCCGTGGCTGTTCGGGCCGTTGCTGGTGAGTGCGGCGGTGAGCATTGGCTGGGATCTGCACATCGGTTTGCCCAATGGCGGCAGTCAGATTGGTCAGTGGTTGATTGGCAGCGGTTTGGGTTGCCACTTCAACCGGCAATTCTTCCGCCGTGCGCCTTCATTCATGGGGCGGACGTTGATTGGCACGGCGTTGACCATGTTGATCGCGACGTTGGCGGCGTTGGGGCTGAGTGCGCTGACTCATCTGGATTTGCGTTCGCTGACGCTCGGCATGATGCCGGGCGGGATTGCCGAGATGAGTCTGACGGCGGAGACCCTGCAATTGTCGGTGCCGCTGGTGACGGCGATGCAGGTGATGCGGTTGTTGTTTGTGCTGTTTCTGGCGGAGCCGTTGTTCAAGTACTGGAATCGTCATCCCGAGTAAGACCGAGTTGCCCTTTTCGCGAGCAGGCTCACTCCTACAGCGGAACGCATTTCAACTGTAGGAGTGAGCCTGCTCGCGATGCTTTTTAGATCGGCGGCAGGCGCCACTCGATCGGCGTCTCGCCATTCTGCTCGAGAAACTTGTTGGTGCGGCTGAAGTGCCCGCAACCCAAGAACCCGCGATACGCCGACAATGGCGACGGATGCACCGACGTCAGCACCAGATGCTTGGTTGCGTCGATCAGCTTTTGCTTGCTCTGCGCATGCGCGCCCCAGAGCATGAACACCAGATGCGGCTGGCGCTCGCTGACCACTTCAATGATCCGATCAGTAAAAAACTGCCAGCCCTTGTCCTTGTGCGCATTGGCGTTGGCGCGCTCGACGGTCATGGTGGTGTTGAGCATCAGCACGCCCTGCTCGGCCCAGCTCTGCAGGTAGCCATGATTGGGGATGTCGATATTCAGGTCGCGCTTCAACTCTTTATAGATGTTGACCAGCGACGGTGGCGCCGGCACGCCCGGTTGCACCGAGAAGCACAAACCGTGGGCCTGCCCTGGGCCGTGATACGGATCCTGGCCGAGGATCACCACCTTCACTTGATCCAGCGGCGTCGAATTCAGCGCGTTGAAAATCATCGGCCCCGGCGGATAGATTTCCTTGCCGGCCGCCCGCTCCTGCTGCAGAAACTGGCGCAACTCTGCCATGTAAGGCTGGTCGAACTCAGCACGCAGTGCCTCCTTCCAGCTCGGTTCGAGTTTGATACGGTCGTCAGCAGTCATGGTCATACCCGGCAAAAACAATGGGGCGAACCCTAGGAAAGCCGACCACGCTTGTCAATTGATCTGACGCAGATCCGGCACTTTCCCACACAACGATCATACTGATCGTTCAAATTCCCGATCGAGGTCACGATGAATCTGCACTTCGAAGAACTCACCGGCACCGACGGCGCCCGCATCGGTATCGCCAGCCTGGATGCTGAAAAATCGCTGAACGCGCTGTCCCTGCCAATGATCAACGCACTCAGCGACAAATTGAGCGCCTGGGCCAATGACCCGCAAATCGTCTGCGTGCTGCTGCGCGGCAACGGCGCCAAGGCGTTCTGCGCCGGCGGCGAGGTGCGCAGCCTGGTCGAGGCCTGTCGCGCCCACCCCGGCGAGGTTCCACCGCTGGCCGCTCAGTTTTTCAGCGCGGAATATCGCCTGGATTACAGCCTGCACACTTATCCGAAACCGCTGATCTGCTGGGGCCACGGCTATGTACTCGGCGGCGGCATGGGCCTGTTGCAAGGCGCGAGTACGCGGATCGTCACACCGAGCAGCCGCTTGGCGATGCCGGAAATCACCATTGGTCTGTATCCGGACGTTGGCGCCAGTTGGTTCCTCGCACGGCTGCCGGGCAAGCTTGGCCTGTTTCTCGGATTGACCGGCGCGCACATGAACGGCCGTGATGCGATAGATCTCGATCTGGCTGATCGCTTCCTGCTCGACGAACAGCAGCCGCAACTGATCGAAGGCCTGTTGCAGCTCAATTGGCAGGAACAGACCGACATGCAACTCAACAGTCTGCTCAAGGCCCTGCAACAGGAAGCCGTGGCGCAGCTGCCCGAGGCGCAGTGGCTGCCGCGTCGTCAGCAGATCGATGAACTGCTCGACGTCAGCGACGTCACTTGCGCCTGGAAAGCCATTAGCCTGCAACGCGACAGCAGGGATCCGTTGATCGCCCGCGCGGCAAAAACCATGGCCGAGGGCTCGCCGTTAACCGCACATCTGGTCTGGGAACAGATCATCCGCGCCCGGCACTTGTCGTTGGCGGAAGTCTTTCAGATGGAATACACCTTGAGCCTCAATTGCTGCAGGCATCCGGAATTCAGCGAAGGCGTGCGGGCACGTTTGCTCGACAAGGATCAGAAGCCGCACTGGCACTGGCCGGACATCAATAACGTGCCGGATGCGGTGGTCGAGGCGCACTTTCACAAAGTCTGGGAGGGGCGTCATCCGTTGGCGGATTTGACGCAATACTGAGTGCCCCGGAAAAAATCCACGCACAAAAAAGCGGCGCTTCATGCGCCACTTTTCATTTGCGGGTGTTTACCAGCGATGGCCACGTCCATTGTGGTCGCCGCGTCCACTGTGGCGATCATAGTTGCCACGACCGCGGTGATCGTTATCCCAACCGCCACGACGATGGCCGTCCCAGCGTCCGCGATCATTGCCGTGCCAGCGACGGCTTTCGTAGTAGCGTGGGGCCGGTTGGTAGTAACGCGGCGCCGATTGGTAATAGCGCGGTTGCTGGTAATACCGCGGGGCTGGCTGGTAGTAGCGTGGTTGCGCGTAATACGTGCTGCCACCGCGGTAATAGGTGCCGCCCGTGTTGTAGTAGGCCGGTGCGGGTGACGTGTAGACCTCTGAGCTGTAATACGAGTCCGCGTAAGAGTACGGGACGCAACCGGCAACGGAAAACATCAACGCAGCAAGCAGAAGAATTCGTCTATACATGGCGGCCTCCTGGACCGCGGGTGGGCCACACCAGCGACGCTGGCAGGCGTCAGTCGTTTATTCGGTGACTGACGAAATATCTGACAGCGTTTTCCGAATCTGGTGCGTTCATGTAACAAGTTGAAACAAGTGCTTGATGAAACCTTGTTCATCCGCAAAACCCGATCATTCAGCCGCTGATTAATGGTGGCTACCGTGATATCCGCCGCCGTGATAACCCCGTCCGTAACCCCCTCGATACCCGTAGCCACCATGGTAATAACGCGCGCCGCCGTAGTAACGCGGACCGTAATAGCCGCCGTAGTAATAAGGCGAGTAATAACCGGGATAGTAGTAGGTAGACGGATATGCATCGTAGGGACCGGCGTAGTAATAACAACCGGACAGACCGAAACCGAGCACCGCTCCCAGCAGCACCCTGCGTAACGTTTTAGAAATAAGCATGGCGGCCTCCTGAAAGACCTGCGACAGCAGTCGGCACAGACCGGCTGACATCTGTTTTGACTGGCGAAGCCATGCCGAGTGCCAACACCGCAAAACCATCGGATCAGCGGCAAGCACGCTGCATCACGGTGCAGCCGCGCACCAACACAAAGCGCCTAAGCGCCCACGCCGCCAAGCCGATGGACCCACGCCCCCGTGCCAGAGCGCCTGACGCGACTTGGCACGCGTCTCGCTTTAGCAAACCCGTGCAGGAGTCAACACAGGTTCGTGGCACCACAATTTGCAATGGCTGACTAGGGTTCCGGCTCGCAATAGCGAGTGGCTGGTCCGAGAGTTGGCGACCTCCAGTTGAGGTTACACGGCGGGACAAAAGCCCGGGAGACAAGCCACCGTTCGCGGTGCCGCGTTGCCTTCCTGTCCGCCCTCGATCAACTGGAGAACCCACCATGACCCGACTACGTTTGCCCGCCCTGCTCGCCGCCGCGTTCGCTGCGCTCATCAGCAGCCAAGCCCCCGCCGCCCAGAAAGACCACTTCAGCGTGTGCTGGACTATCTACGCTGGCTGGATGCCATGGGAATACGCCGGTAGCCAGGGCATCGTCGACAAATGGGCGAAGAAGTACGGGATCAAGATCGACGTCGTGCAGCTCAACGACTACGTCGAATCGATCAACCAGTACACCGCAGGCCAGTTCGACGGTTGCACCATGACCAACATGGACGCACTGACCATTCCGGCTGCCGGCGGCGTCGACAGCACCGCGCTGATCGTCAGCGATTTCTCCAACGGCAACGACGGCATCGTCCTCAAGGGCGACGGTAAAAAGGTCAGCGACCTCAAGGGCATGGACGTCAATCTGGTCGAACTGTCGGTCTCGCATTACCTGCTGGCCCGCGCGCTCGATTCGGTGGACCTGACCGAAAAAGACCTGAAGGTGGTCAACACCTCCGACGCCGACATCTCCGCCGCCTTCAACACCACGCAAGTCAACGCCGTGACTACGTGGAACCCGATGCTCTCGGACATCAAGGCCAAACCGGGCGTGACCGAAGTGTTCAACTCCAGCCAGATTCCCGGCGAAATCATGGACATGATGGTGGTCAACAGCGCCACCCTCAAAGACAACCCGGCGCTGGGCAAAGCGCTGACCGGTGCGTGGTTCGAAGTGGTCGAACTGATGAACGCCAAGAACGCCGCGAGCAAAGCTGCGCTGGAGCACATGGCCAAGGCCTCGGGCACCGATCTGGCCGGATTCCAGGCACAACTCGACACCACCAGACTGTTCGCCACACCGAGCGAAGCGCTGAGTTTCGCCACCAGCAAACAACTGCCGGAAACCATGCGCAAGGTCGCCGAATTCTCCTTCCAGCACGGCCTGCTCGGAGAAGGCGCGAAAGACACCAGCGCGGTCGGCATGGCCTTCGCCAACGGCGTGACCAGTGGCGATACCGGCAACCTCAAGCTGCGTTTCGATCCGACCTACGTGCAGATGGCCGCCGACGCCAAGCTGTAAGCCACGGAGGATTTGGCCATGCGCCTGATCAATCGCCACCCGGATCGCCCCAGTCGCCTGTTGCTGGTGATCCTGCCGTTCGCATTGCTGCTGTTCGCCTACTTCATGGGCTCGGCCGAGCGCCTGGCGGACAACCCCAACGACAAACTGCTGCCCAGCGCCGTGCAGATGAGCGACGCGGTAAAACGTTTGGCCTTCAATGCCGACAGCCGCACCGGTGACTACCTGTTGTGGCAGGACACCGCGTCGAGTCTGCGGCGTCTGGTCATCGGCCTCGGCATCGCTGCATTGGCCGGGCTGTGCCTGGGCATCGCCGCCGGCACGCTGCCGCTGTTCGGCGCACCTTTGTCGCCACTGTTGACGGTGCTGTCGATGGTGCCGCCACTGGCGATCCTGCCGATTCTGTTCATCGTCTTCGGGCTGGGCGAGTTGTCGAAAGTCATGCTGATCGTGATCGGCATCACCCCGGCGCTTGCTCGCGATCTGGAACAGCGCGCGCGGGACATTCCCGTCGAACTGCTGATCAAGGCGCAGACCCTCGGCGCCTCGACCTGGACGCTGTTGCTGCGCGTGGTACTGCCGCAGTTGTTGCCGCGCTTGTTGATCTCGTTGCGGCTGATGCTCGGTTCGGCGTGGCTGTTCCTGATTGCCGCCGAAGCGATCGCCTCCACCGACGGCCTCGGTTACCGGATTTTTCTGGTACGCCGCTATCTGGCGATGGACGTGATTCTGCCGTACGTGGTGTGGATCACCCTCCTCGCCTGGCTGATGGATTGGGGCCTGAAGTACCTGACCCGTCGCGCCTTCCCTTGGTATGAGGGGGCGGCCAAATGAGCTTCATCACGGTAAAAAATGTCTGGCAGCAATATGCCGATCAGATCGTGCTGGAAGGCTTGAACCTGAGCGTCAACGAGGGCGAGTTCTGCACCTTGGTCGGCGCGTCCGGTTGCGGTAAATCGACCTTCCTGCGCCTGCTGCTCGGTCAGGAAACGGCGAGTCGCGGCGAGATTCTGCTCGACGGTCAAGCGCTGGCCAGCGAGCCGGATGTCAGCCGTGGCGTGGTGTTCCAGCGCTACTCGGTATTCCCGCATTTGAGCGTACTGGACAACGTCGCCCTCGGCCTGGAACTGCCGCGTGCGCCGCTGATCGGTCGGTTGTTCGGCAGCGGTAAACGTGAGGCGCGCGAACAAGCGGCGGCCTTGCTGGAAAAAGTCGGCCTCGGCCATGCGCTCGACAAATACCCGGCGCAGTTGTCCGGCGGCATGCAGCAACGGCTGGCGATTGCCCAGGCACTGATCATGAAGCCGCGAGTATTGCTGCTCGACGAACCGTTCGGCGCGCTCGATCCGGGCATCCGCAAAGACATGCACGCCTTGCTGCTGGAGTTGTGGCGCGAAACCAAACTGACGGTGTTCATGGTCACCCACGACCTGTCCGAAGGTTTCAGCCTCGGCACCCGTCTACTGGTGTTCGACAAGGTGCGTCTCGATCCGCACGCCCCCGGCGCCTATGGCGCCCGCATCACCTACGACATCCCTTTGAACAGCGACCGCCGCGCCCAACGCGCCGCCGTCGACGCCCTGCCACTGCCATTGGCAGGCGCCCTTCGCACCGCTTGAGAGGACTGCTCCGATGAAAACACCGATGACCGATTCGACCCAACTGTTTCCACCGTTCGCCGAAGAAATGCTCCCCGGCGGCGGCCACCGTTCCTTCGTGCTCAAGCGCGGCCAATTGCTGCGCCTGACCGATCTGCGCGGTGGCGCCAACGTCAGCCTGACCCTGCTCAACGCCAATGAAAAAACCGAGCGGCTGAACCTGCCCGACAGCCTCAAATGCCAACACACCGCCAAGCTCACCAGCGGCCACTGCCTGTACTCGGACATGGGCCGTGTACTCGCTGCGATCACCGCTGATACCTGCGGCTGGAGCGACAGCCTCGGCGGTGTGCTCTGCGCCGAAGAAGTCGCGCAGAAGTACGGTCAGGGCCGCTATCAGGAACTGCGCAACGGTTTCTTCCGCAACGGCACAGACAACCTGTTGGTAGAACTCGGCAAGTGGGGGCTGGGCCTGTCTGACCTGTTAATGACGCTCAATCTGTTCAGCCGTGTGAACGTCGATGAAACCGGGCGCTTCCACTTCGTCGAGGGCAATTCCAAGGCCGGCGATTACATCGAGTTGTACGCGCCGATGGACACGCTGGTGGTGCTCACCGCCCTGCAACACCCGATGGATCCGTCCCCTGAATACGCGCCCAAACCGCTAAAGCTGAGCTGGATGAACGCCGACGCCAGCGTCGCCGAGCACTGCCGCACCTCGCGCCCGGAAAACGAGCGCGGCTTTATCAACACCGACCGTTTGTTCGCCTGAGGATCGCTGCCATGTCAGTTGCTATCGCCACTTCGCAAAAACAACCCGACGCAGCGGTGTACCGCGCCACGATCCCGGCCGGTGAACCCTGGCTGATGGAGGTCAAGGCTGGCCAGACCCTGCGCATTCTCGACCTGGAAGGCAATCAGGCCGTCGATACCTTGTTCTACAGCCTCGCCAATCCCAAGGAACGCTACGACGTGCAGCGCACACTGCGCCGACAAAACAGCGTCTACCTGAGCACCGGCAGCGTGCTGTATTCCAACCTCGGTCACGCAATGCTGACCATCGTCGCCGACACCTGCGGACGTCACGACACCCTCGGCGGCGCGTGCGCGCAAGAGAGCAACACTGTGCGCTACGCCCTGGAAAAACGCTACATGCACAGCTGCCGCGACAACTACCTGCGCGCCTGTGCCCATGATGGGCGACTGGGCAAAGGCGACATCGGGCCGAACATCAATTTCTTCATGAATGTGCCGGTCACGGCGGATGGCGGGCTGACCTTCGAGGACGGAATTTCTGCGCCGGGCAAGTACGTCGACTTGCGCGCGGAGATGGATGTCATCGTGCTGATTTCCAACTGCCCGCAGTTGAACAACCCGTGCAACGCCTACAACCCGACACCTGCGGAGCTGCTGGTATGGAACTGAAAATCAGCCGTTTGCGCCGTTGGCTATTCGCACTGTGCCAGGCCCGTTCCGGGCAGTGCCTGAAATCCCCCAAACACCCCTGATCAAAATGTGGGAGCGAGCTTGCTCGCGAAGGCGTCGCATCAGAAACATCAATGCTGACTGACACATCGCATTCGCGAGCAAGCTCGCTCCCACAAGGGATCCGAGGTGGTTTGGAATAGGTATTTTTTTTCATCCGGGACGGCCCGGATGTCTGTCGAAAAACGGCGGGACGGCCCGCTCCCCCTTCAGGGGTTATGCCATGTTCGAAAAAGTCCTTATCGCCAACCGTGGCGCCATTGCCTGCCGCATCCTGCGCACCCTTGAATCTTTGCAGGTGAAAGGCGTGGCCGTGTATTCCGAAGCCGACGTCGCCAGCCTGCACATCCTGCACGCCGATGAAGCGCACAGTCTCGGTGAAGGCGCTGCTGCCGGCACTTATCTGGCCATCGGAAAGATCCTCGCCATCGCCAGACAAAGCGGCGCCACGGCGATCCATCCCGGCTACGGATTTCTCTCGGAAAACGCTGCGTTCGCCGAAGCCTGTGAAGCGCAGAACATCGCCTTCATCGGCCCCACGCCGGAGCAACTTCGCGTGTTCGGCCTCAAGCACACCGCCCGCGCGCTGGCCAAACAGCACGGCGTGCCCATGCTCGAAGGCACCGAACTGCTCGACAGCCTCGACGCCGCGCTGATTGCCGGTGAACAGGTCGGCTACCCGGTGATGCTGAAAAGCACCGCCGGCGGTGGCGGTATCGGCATGCGCGTGTGCCGCAGCGCCATTGAATTAAGCGAATCGTTTGAAGCGGTAAAACGTCTCGGCCAGAACAACTTCAGCGACGCCGGGGTGTTCATCGAAAAATACATCCAGCGCGCCCGTCATCTGGAAGTGCAGGTGTTCGGCGACGGTCGCGGTGAGGTCATCGCCCTCGGCGTGCGCGACTGCTCGGTGCAGCGACGCAATCAGAAAGTCCTTGAGGAAACCCCTGCGCCGAACCTGCCGGACGGCATGGCCGATCAGCTGTGCGCTGCGGCGGTCAAACTGGCGAAAGCGGTGAACTACCGCAGCGCCGGCACGGTTGAATTCGTCTTCGACAGCGAGGCGCAGCGTTTTTATTTTCTCGAAGTGAACACGCGGTTGCAGGTGGAGCATGGCGTCACTGAACAAGTCTGGGGCGTCGATCTGGTGCGCTGGATGGTCGAGTTGGCGGCCGGTGATCTGCCGCCGCTGAGCGAACTCATATGTGGTCTGCAACCCGAGGGCCATGCGATTCAGGCGCGGCTGTATGCGGAAGATCCTGGACGTGATTTTCAGCCGAGCCCGGGCCTGCTGACGGCGGTGGATTTCCCCCCGGCCAATGGCATTCAACTGCGCATCGACACCTGGGTCGAGGCTGGCTGCGAGATACCGCCGTACTTCGACCCGATGGTCGCCAAAGTCATCACCTGGGCGCCGACCCGCGAACAGGCGCGTGCCGAGTTGCACCAGGCGTTGGGCGATAGTTTGTTGTACGGCGTCGAAACCAACCGCGATTATCTGCGGCAGATTCTCCTCGACAGGCCTTTCGTCAGCGGCGAGCCGTGGACCCGTTGCCTGGAAGGTCTGGTCTATCGCGCCAACACCTTCGAAGTGCTCAGCGCCGGCACGCAAACCAGCGTGCAGGACTATCCCGGTCGCCTCGGCTACTGGGCGGTCGGTGTACCGCCGTCGGGGCCGATGGACAGCCGCGCGTTGCGTCTGGGCAATCGTCTGCTCGGCAATGCTGACGGGGCTGCGGCGCTGGAAATCACCATGAGCGGGCCGTTGCTGCGTTTCAATTGTGAGGCGGTGGTCGCGGTGACTGGCGCGCCGATTAGCCTGACGCTTGAAGGTTTGAGCGTGCCGATGAACACCGCGTTGCTGATCCCGGCGGGCGCGACGTTGCATCTGGGCAGTATCAGCGGTGCCGGGGCACGCAGTTATCTGTGCCTGCGCGGTGGTTTGCAGGTGCCGGACTATCTGGGCAGTAAAAGCACTTTCACCCTTGGCCAGTTTGGTGGGCATGGTGGTCGGGCATTGCGTGCCGGGGATGTATTGCCTATCCCTGCGCTGACTGACCGCAGTGCTGGTCAGCATCTGGCCGAACAGCACATCACCGCGTTGCCAGCGGTGCGGCAGATCCGGGTGATCTACGGCCCGCACGGCGCACCGGAATACTTCACCGAAAACTACATCGGCACTTTTTTTGAAACCCAGTGGGAAGTGCATTTCAACTCCAGCCGCACCGGTGTCCGCCTGATCGGACCGAAGCCGGAATGGGTGCGCGCCGACGGTGGCGAGGCCGGGTTGCATCCATCGAATATTCACGATAATCCGTATGCCATTGGCGCGGTGGATTTTACCGGTGACATGCCAGTGATCCTCGGCCCGGACGGCCCGAGCCTTGGCGGGTTTGTGTGCCCGGTGACGGTGATCGAGGCGGACCTTTGGCAGCTTGGGCAGCTCAAGGCGGGCGATAAAATCCAGTTCATCCCCGTCGACCTCAAAACCGCCCGCGATCTCGCTCTGAAATGGGATCTCCCCTGTGGGAGCGAGCTTGCTCGCGAAGAGGCCTTGTCAGTCAACATTGATGTGTCTGACACACCGCATTCGCGAGCAAGCTCGCTCCCACAGGGTCTGGTTTCGCCTGTGGTGTTGGAGTTGGGTCAGGGCGATATGCGTTTGGTTGGGCGGGTTTCTGGCGACACTCATTTACTGCTGGAAATCGGCGAGCCTGAACTCAATCTTGTTCTGCGTTTCCGCGCCCACGCCCTGATGCAGGCACTGGAGAGCAAAACCCTGCACGGCGTGATCGACCTCACCCCCGGCATCCGCTCGCTGCAAATCCACTACCAGCCCGAGCAACTGCCGCTGGCCGATCTGCTCGGCATCATCGCTGGCGAATGGGATGCGGTGTGTGCCGCCAACGACCTGCAAGTGCCGTCACGCATCGTGCATTTGCCGCTGTCGTGGGACGACCCGGCCTGCCAGTTGGCCATCGAGAAATACATGACCACCGTGCGCAAGGACGCGCCGTGGTGCCCGAGCAATCTGGAGTTCATCCGCCGTATCAACGACCTGCCCAACCTCGACGAAGTGCAGCGCACGGTGTTCGACGCAAGCTATCTGGTGATGGGCCTTGGTGACGTTTACCTCGGTGCGCCAGTCGCCACACCGCTCGATCCGCGTCATCGTCTGGTCACGACCAAATACAACCCGGCGCGCACCTGGACCGCTGAAAACTCGGTGGGCATCGGCGGCGCTTACATGTGCGTGTACGGCATGGAAGGCCCCGGCGGTTATCAGTTTGTCGGGCGCACGCTGCAGATGTGGAACCGCTATCGCGATGTCGCCGCGTTCGAAGGCAAACCGTGGCTGCTGCGCTTCTTCGATCAGATTCGTTTCTACCCGGTCAGCGCCGACGAGCTGCTGCGCATTCGCCGCGATTTTCCCTTGGGGCGCTTCAATCTGAACATCGAACACAGCCAGCTCAACCTCGCCGACTATCAGGCGTTTCTCAATCTTGAAGCCCAGAGCATCAGTGCCTTTCGCGCCCAGCAACAGGGCGCGTTCAACGCCGAGCGTGAACGCTGGATCGCCAGCGGTCAGGCGCATTTCGACAGTGAAGAAGCCGTGCCGGAATCGACCGAGGATGCGCCACTGGCCGATGGTGAACACAGCGTCGACAGCCACATAGCCGGCAATCTCTGGCAGGTGCAGGTCGAGGCCGGCAGCCGTGTCGCGGCGGGCGACGTGCTGGTAATTCTCGAGTCGATGAAAATGGAAATCCCGGTACTCGCGCCGCTGCCCGGGGTGGTGCGCGAGATTCGCGTGCAACCCGGTTCAGCGGTGCGCGCCGGACAACGGGTCGTGGTGCTGGAACTCGACTGAAGCCTATTGCATAAGGATCTACTCATGAATCTGCAACTCGATGTTCTGCGCCAGGCCTATCGCAATGGCGATACCACACCACGCCAACTGCTGCTGAAACTGCGCGATAAAGCTGCCGCGCTGAATCCGGATTATCACCTGTTCATCCACCTGCTCAGCGTCGCCGAACTGGAGCCCTATCTCGCCGCTCTTGACGGTCGCAACCTCGACAGTCTGCCGTTGTATGGCGTGCCGTTTGCGATCAAGGACAATATCGATCTGGCCGGTATTCCCACCACGGCCGCGTGCCCGGACTTTGCTTATGTGCCGGAGCGCTCGGCGACCATCGTCGAGCAACTGCTGGCACTGGGCGCAATTCCTTTGGGCAAGACCAATCTCGATCAATTTGCCACGGGGCTCAATGGCAGCCGCTCGCCTTATGGCGCGTGTCCGAACAGCGTGCTGACGGAGTACCCGTCTGGCGGCTCCAGCGCCGGCTCGTCGCTGGCGGTGGCGCTGGGCGTGGCGAGTTTTGCCTTGGGCACCGACACCGCAGGCTCAGGTCGGGTGCCGGCGGCACTGAATAATCTGGTCGGATTGAAGGCGAGCAAAGGCCTGATTTCCACTGCTGGTGTGCTGCCTGCATGCCGAACGCTGGATTGCGTGACCACGTTTACCGCGACGGCGCGTGAGGCCAGTCAGTTGCTGGCGCTGACCGCCAAACTTGATCCGCGCGACGAATACAGCCGTCGCAATCCATCGTGGAATGACGGCTCGGCGTTTGGTGCACCACGCGCGTTTCGTTTCGGCGTGCCGCGCGCGCAGGATCTTGAGTTTTTCGGCTGCGTCGAAGGGCCGCTGTTGTTCGGCGACGCCATCGATCAACTCAAGGCCTTGGGTGGCGAAGCGGTCGAGCTGGATCTGTCGCCATTCCTTGAAGCCGCGCGTTTGCTTTACGAAGGGCCGTGGGTTGCCGAGCGCTATAGCGTGGCGGGCGAGTTGATGGAGCAGAATCCCGAGGCCGTTTTGCCGGTGATCCGCGCCGTACTGGCCAAGGCGCCGGCGGTGACAGGCGTGCAGACCTTCCGCGCGCAGTATCGGCTGCAAGCTTTGAAAGCGCTGTGCGATCAGGCCCTCGAAGGCCTCGACTGCGTGCTCACACCGACCATTGGCCGGCCGGTGACGCTGGCCGAACTGCACGCCGAACCGGTGCTGCGCAATTCCGAACTGGGTTACTACACCAACTTCATGAACCTGCTCGACTACGCCGCCGTCGCCGTGCCAAGCGGGTTTATGGCCAATGGATTGCCGTGGGGCGTGACGCTGTTTGGCCGGGCGTTCACCGATCAATATTTGCTGAGTGTGGCCGATGCGCTGCAGCGTCAGCAGGACCCGGCATTGCCCACGCCTATGAACGCAGCGCGCCATGATCGTGCACGCATCGTGGTGTGTGGCGCGCATCTGCAGGGGTTGGCACTGAACTGGCAACTGACCCAGCGGGGTGGGCGTTTGCTGGAGACAACGTTGAGCTCACCGGATTATCAACTGTATGCGTTGGCCGGCGGCCCGCCGCTGCGGCCGGGCATGGTGCGAGTGAAGGATGGCGGTGTGGCGATTGCGGTGGAGGTGTGGGAATTGCCGAGCAGTGAATTGGGCTCGTTCCTCACCGGGATTCCGGCACCGCTTGGATTGGGCAAGGTGCAACTGGCGGATGGGCGTTGGGAGAGCGGGTTTATTTGTGAGCCGTATGGACTGGAGGGTGCGCTGGACGTCAGCCATTTGGGGGGCTGGCGGGCGTATCTTGAGACTCGGATCTGATCCGGAAACCAACCCTCACCCTAGCCCTCTCCCAGAGGGAGAGGGGACTGATCGAGGTGTTTGTCAGGTGGTTGCCATTCGGTGATACCGAGCCGAACACAATTTTTGAATTCACCACAAATCGGCGCCCTCTCCCTCCGGGAGAGGGCTGGGGTGAGGGCGCGATCCTCCTGACACACCCTCAAGGTCATATCCCCCGCCATTTCAGGCATAAATCCCGCAGTCTTTTCTCGGCCATCCCACTAGAATGCATGCCATCGGGCCATTGCCAACGGATCTGCCATGCCGCTTCGTTCTCCCCTGTACTCGCAACGCTCGCTGGTCCTGACGCTGATCGCCCTGCTCGGCGCCGGGTTCCTTGCCACGTCGTTACTCAGCTACTACGCCTCCCGCGAGTCGATCCGCGACAACATCGTCAACACCGAACTGCCGCTGACCTCCGACACGGTCTACTCGGAAATTCAGAAAGACCTGGTCCGGCCGATCCTGATTTCCTCGATGATGTCCCGCGACACCTTCATGCGCGACTGGGTGGTCAACGGCGAGCAAAATCCCGAGCAGATGACCCGCTACCTCGACGAGGTCATGAGCCATTACGGCGCCTACACCGCGTTCTTCGTTTCCGACGGCAGCCACACCTACTACCACGCCAAAGGCGTGCTCAAGCAGGTCAGGGTCGATGAGCCGCGCGACGCCTGGTACTTCCGCGTGCGCGACATGAAGGATCCCTACGAGATCAACGTCGACCCGGATCTGGCCAACAAGGACAACCTGACCTTCTTCATCAACTACAAGGTTTACGACTATCACAATCGCTTCATCGGCGCGGCCGGGGTCGGTCTGACCGTGGACGCGGTGATCAAGTTGATCGACAAGTATCAACAGCGCTATCAACGCAGCGTGTACTTCGTCGACACCTTCGGCCGACTGGTGTTGACCGGCGCCGACGGCGGCCCCGAGGGTGCGCACATCGGCCAGAGCCTGAGTGAACTGGAGAGTATGAAGAGTCTGGTCAGCCAGTTACCCAAACCGCACAGCGGCAGCTACGAATATTCCGCCCACGGTCAGGGGCATTTCCTCAACGTGCGGTTTATTCCGGAGCTGAACTGGTACCTGTTCGTTGATAAGCGCGAAGACGGCGCCCTGAGTGAAATCCGTCAGTCGCTGTATCTGAATCTGCTGATCTGCCTGCTGGTGACACTGATTGTCCTGGCGCTGCTCAACCGCGTGATCAAGCGCTATCAAGGAAAGATTCAGGCGCAGGCGATTCTCGACAGCCTCACCGAACTGCCGAACCGCCGTGGCTTCGACATCCTCGCCGCGCAGGCCCTGCACGAAGCGCAACGCGAGACCAAACCCCTGACTGCGTTACTGCTCGATCTCGATCACTTCAAGGCATTGAACGACACTTACGGGCACATGGCCGGCGATCAGGTGTTGATCGGTTTTGCCCGCGACCTGCAAAGTTGCCTGCGCCATGCCGACATCGTCTGCCGCTGGGGCGGTGAGGAATTTATCGTTTTACTGAAGGACACCGACGGCGACACCGGTCAGAAAATTGCCGAGAAGATCCGCCAACACGTCGAACAGCACGAATATGCCTACGACGGCCATCGCCTAAATCTGACGGTGAGCATCGGCGCGACCACGCTGCAACGCGATGACAGCTTGCACAGCCTGCTGTCGCGGGCCGATCATGCGATGTACCGAGCCAAACAAACCGGCCGCAATCGCACCTGCGTGGAAATGCTTCACTCGACTTATGCCTGATTCCGACGTTCAACCCGACCATTGCCCAGCCTGCGGCGCCCGCAACGACTGCAGCCTGGCTGACCCGCGCACCGCCGACCGCGAATGCTGGTGCTATGGCGTGAGCATCGACCCGGCGGTGCTTGAAGCACTGCCGCCAGCGCTGCGCAACCAATCCTGCCTGTGCCCGCGCTGCGCCCAGGTCGAAGCGCAACTGCAAGCAGCCAAGCGGCCGATCCCGTAAGATGCGCGCCCCGCTATCCACTGAACCCTGAACATGCGCGTCGACCGTTTCCTCAGCAACCTGCCCCGCTACAACCGTCAGCAGGTTCGCCTGTTGCTGGTGGAAAAGCGCGTGCGGATTGACGGAAAAGTCGTCAGCGACCCGCACAGCGAAGTGCTGGAATTCAGCCGCGTCGAAGTCGATGACGAAGTGCTGCAAAGCGGCAAAGCGGCGCGCTACTTCATGCTGCACAAGCCGCCGGGCTGCGTCAGCGCCACCCGCGATCCGCAACACCCGACTGTGCTCGACCTGCTCGATGAGCCGGACAAGGACGACCTGCACATCGCCGGGCGTCTGGACTTCAACACTACGGGCCTGATGTTGATCACCAACGACGGCGCGTGGTCGCGCCGCCTGACCCAGCCGCAGACCAAACTGCCGAAGGTCTATTACGTCGAGACCGAGCAAGAGATTGGCGCGCACTATGCGATCACCTTTGCCGCAGGGATCTACTTCGCCTTCGAGGACCTGACCACGCAACCGGCGCAACTGGAGCTGCTCGGCTCCCATTCGGCGCGACTGAGCATCGTCGAAGGCCGCTACCATCAGGTGAAGCGCATGTTCGGTTACTTCAACAACAAAGTCCTGCGCCTGCACCGCGAATCGATGGGCCCGCTGCGGCTCGATAACGCGCTAAAACCGGGCGAGTACCGCGCTTTGCGCACCGAAGAGATCCATTTGTTCTAAGCCCGCGACCGCTCAGCAGAAGTTGTCGAACAATTTACCAACGGCACTTGCGCGATCCCGACTGCCCTGCTTGAATCAGGACGTCGGCCAGATTGTGACCGATGAGTCACGACATACATCCAAGAAACTTTTTGCCGGTAGAGAGCCTTCAAGGCTCCGCCTCAGCCGGCAGACTGCCCGCCAATAACAACACCCGTCGACCGTAGTCATGGATCGACATGGGCCAAGCAAATTCCAGGCGTATGCCTACCTGTCACAAAGCTCGTGCAATCTCAATTTGCGCGCATACCCGCTTGCTTGCCAGGAGTCTTATGACATGAGGCCAGAAATCGCTGTGCTGGATATACAGGGTCAGTATCGGGTTTACACGGAGTTCTATCGCGCAGACGCCGCAGAAAAGACCATCATCCTGGTCAACGGCTCGATGGCCACGACTGCGTCGTTTGCACAGACTGTGAAAAACCTGCACCCGCAATTCAACGTGGTCTGCTACGACCAGCCCTACGCGGGCAAGTCAAAAGCCCACAACCGCCACGAGAAACATCTGACGAAAGATGTCGAAGGGCAGATTCTGCTCGAGCTGATCGACCACTTCGCCGCCGAACACGTGCTGTCGTTTTCCTGGGGCGGCGCGGCGACCCTGGTCGCCCTCGCCCACCAGCCACGGCGCATCGAACGGGCCGTGATCAGCTCCTTCTCGCCGGTGATCAACGCGCACATGCTCGATTATCTCGAACGTGGCGTCGACTACCTCGGCCAGCGTGACGGCGACCGCGTCGGCCACTTGGTCAACAACACCATCGGCAAACACCTGCCGTCACTGTTCAAACGCTTCAACTATCGCCACGTCAGCAGCCTGGCCGAACACGAATACGGACAGATGCACTTCCACATCAGCGACGTGTTGCACAGCGATCGGCAGTGCTATCTGAACGCAGCGAAAAAGATCAACGTGCCGGTGCTGTTCTTAAACGGCGAATGGGACGAGTACACCGCTGCCGAAGACGCACGCCTGTTCGGCAACCACGTGGCACAAAGCACGTTTACTACGCTGCAGGCCACCGGGCACTTCCTCGACATGGAACACAAGGCGGCGTGCCGCGACAGCCAGAATGCCCTGCTCGGCTTTCTGAAACCGGCGCAGCAGACCAGCCGAACGCGTTACTCGTTTGTTCAGGATCAACATGCATTGGCAATTTGAAAGAGAGTCGTCGCGAGCGAGGCTGTGGGGTTGGGATTTTGCTTTACGCACCGCAGTGCTCGCCCGCGATTGACCGTTTTCAGTGATTCAAAGCGTTCATGAGTAAAAGAAAAACTTCAAATCCGTGGCCGAGTCTGGTACAAAGTCAGCCGCTCTGAGCGGGTATAGTTTAATGGTAGAACAGTAGCTTCCCAAGCTTCCGACGAGGGTTCGATTCCCTCTACCCGCTCCACTCAATTTTGTCTCACGTTGTGTTTTTTGACGGGGGATGCAGGAACAGAAAAAACCGGCCTTGATGGCCGGTTTTTTTGTGCCTGAAAAATCCGATGCTGCATTTCGATGCAATGCAAAAACCTGCAACACACTCTGAATCCCCGCGCTGCCTCCCTATCTAGACTGATTCACACCGCCGAGCCGAATGACGGACGATGACCATTTGGTGGTTATAGTGTTGATCACAAAAGCCAAGTAGATATAGTACCCACCAAGCACACCACAAGGAGGTGTTGTGAATAGCCGTTTTTTAATCGGCCAGTTCGTCGCAGGCGGTTGGTATTTAGTGTGAGTCAGAGGCAGCCACCATCACTTCAAACACCCGGTCAAGCCTGGACTGGTCACTGTGCCGCATCCGAAGAAAGATCTTTTGAAAAAAACGGCCATCAGTATTTTGCAACAAGCGCTGCTCTGATTTTTTCAGGTCATCGGCGCGATGGAGGAAACGAATATGCTCTACCCGATTGCGATTTCAATAGGTGATGAAGAACACGCCTGGGGCGTGGAGGTGCCGGACATTCCGGGCTGCTTTTCGGCGGGCGATGATCTGGACGATGCCGTCGCCATGGCTCGCGAAGCCATCGAGGGGCATTTCGAAATTTTGGCTGAAGGCGGTGCGCCGATCCCGGCTGCGAGCAAACTTGGCGTGAACGTTGCCAATCCGAAGTACGCAGGATGTGCTTGGGCCGTGGTCGATATAGATGTCCTGAAGTACTTGGGCAAAGCCCAGAAACTCAACATCACTTTGCCGGGGCATTTGCTTAACCGCATTGACGAATATGTGTTGCACCACCCGGAAGAAAAAAGCCGCTCGGGCTTTCTGGCGTCGGCGGCTCTGAAAGTTTTGCAGCAGGGTTGAACCTTGGCGCGTCAACCCGTGCTGGCCTATCCTACCCATTAAACCTAATTACATTTTCTTGTGAGTTAAATGATATTTTTAGGTTTAATCCACAGTATATTGTGTGCTGATAATCAAAACTGAACGCCGACGGTACACACGACATGCTGGATTTAAGCCTCACCACCGCAAGCGAGATCGTCAAACGGATTTGCCAACGCCTGCGCACAGAACGATTGGCCTTGGAGATGACACAAGCAGACGTGGCCGCTCGCGCGGGCATTGCGACGAATACGGTGTCAAACCTTGAAGCCGGTCGTAATGTGAGTTTCGACAACATGGTGCGAGTGGCGATGGTTCTTGGACGCGAAAAGGAGCTTGAAGGATTGTTTCTGCCAAGGCTCGAAACTCTGGACGATATCATTCGCTACGAAAAGACGGCCAAGCGTCATCGCATCAAAAGGAAAGCCGACAATGCTTGAACAAGTTGACGTCTATTACGAGGGCTGGGGTGAACGTTGGCGGTGGGGCACACTTGCTTCCACAAAAGCCCTGACCGGTCGCCCGCAGGTCGTGTTTGAGTACAGCGATGAGGCAAAAAACAGAGGGCTGGAACTCTCCTCCTTGAGGCTTCCATTACAGGGAACCAGGTTAAACCGGGATTTCCCGTCACATCAACTGGGACTGCCTGGGCCGATTTATGACTCGCTGCCGGATGGCTGGGGCATGTTGCTGATGGACCGATTGTTCAAACGTCGAGGCCTCAACCCCGCGCGAATAGGTCCTTTGGAGCGGCTAGCCTACATTGGCAACAATGCCATGGGGGCCATGTCGTTTGAACCTGTTGCACCCGAGGCGCTGGAGCCGCAAATGCATGTTCCCATCGAGTTGCTCGCGTCCGAAGTGCAGGAGGTACTCAAAGGTAAAGGTGGAGAGCTTCTCCAGAAACTGCTACTGGTCGGAGGCTCTCCACAGGGCGCCCGACCCAAAGCGCTGGTGTATCGCGATTCGCACACTGACGCCTTTACTACGGCCGCCACTCCCGGTTTCGAAGCCTGGTTGGTGAAGTTTCCGGCTCAGCAAGAACATCCCGAGGTGTGCGCCATCGAAATGGTCTATGCCGAATGTTTACGCTTGTGCGGTATCCAGACTCCTGACACTCGTTATTTCAGCCTGTCTGAGGGAATGGCCGCTTTTGCCACAAAACGCTTTGACCGACAAAACGACTTGCGGGTGCCCATGCAGAGTCTTGCAGCCTTTACCGGTGCGGACTTCAGATCTCCCGGGGCGCTGGACTACGTCAACTTCTTGCGTGCAACTCATAAGTGCAGCAATGACGTACGAGAGAAAGCCGCCGCGTTTGAGCGGGTCGTCTTCAATGTCGCATTCAACAACCGAGATGACCATCCGAAGAACTTTGCTTACATCATGTCGCCTGGCGGAGACTGGAAATTAGCGCCGGCCTATGACGTCACTTTCTGCGAGGGGCCGGGAGGCTATCACCAGATGGACGTGATGGGTGAAGCCTTGGAAATTGGCAGAGAACACCTGCTCAACCTTGCAGTGGAGGCTGAAGTAAACGCCGCTACGGCCGCCGACATCATTGACAGATTTTGCGCGGTAGCTAGCCGATTCACAGCCATGGCTGAAAGTTTGTATCCGGGTGTGATCACCCAGGAAACCTTGCGCACCATTCAACAACGCATCGACCAAAACATCGGGCTACTTGCCGGAAGTCGTGCTGCCAGGTAGCCGTCTCGAGAAACCGGCACTCATTGGCCGGTTTCTTTGGCTTCTTGAAGCGAAAGGGTTAACCCGCCGGCACAACCTTATCCAGCGCCTGATTCACCGCCAATTCCCCCAACATGACGACCTGCGCGATGCCGAGTGCAGTCTTGCGGTGCGAGGTGTCGAGCAGCGCGGCGAAGTTGTTGAGCATGGTGGTGGCCGAGCCGAGTGTTTCGCTGGCGTTGGCCAGCAGGGATTCGGTGTCATAGGCAGGGTTGGCGAGGTACATCGGTTCGGGTTCGCGGGAGGAACCCATGATCTGCGCGGTCGGGCTGAGGTAGTGGTCGAGCGCGCGTTCGGCGGCTTCGTGGAATTTCTTGGAATTGGGTGATTCGTAGGGGGATGCCGGATCGGTTTCCGGCGGATTGGGCGTAACTTTGAACATTGGATTGAGACCTTTTAGTAAGGCCGCAACCGATCTCGCTACTAAACGGATGGGTGGCAGCTGTGCGCAAGTTAGTAGACCGGACCCCAATCCAAATCCGGCGCACCCGAGGGCGCCATGCGCACAGCCACCATCAGGTGCAGGCATTCGCCTGACTGAGTGGTACTCATGCAGCTATTTAGATTGAGGATACCGGGCTACTAAACCCGATCACTGGAAATCAGTGACGCGAACCAAGTTACCGACCGCCCCCCAAGCGCACAAGCCGGCGGATTCTGGCGTAGCGGTAGGCAACGGCGCAAGGATTTGTAGGCTTCAGGACGTAACACCGCACGCCTCTAAACACTTCAGTCGGAACATGTTTATGAAGCGATAACAAATAGCGATTTCCCCGACATTACAGATCCACAACACGCCACCGGTTTTCACCTCCCGCCCAACCGACTAGCATTTCCTCATCAACCACCACCCTCCCCCTGCGCGGCCATCGACGAATACGCGCCATCACTTTCGAGGGATTCCAATCGCGGCCACATGCCGCTGACGACCGAACTCAAAAGAGCACTTCACCATGACCCAAAACATTTACGACGATCCCGAATTCTTCCAGGGTTACAGCCAGATGAACCGTTCCATCGGCGGCCTCGACGCGGCGCCGGAGTGGCCAGCGCTCAAGGCGCTGTTGCCCTCCATGCATGGCCTGAACGTGGTGGATCTGGGCTGCGGTTATGGCTGGTTCAGTCGCTGGGCCATTGAGAATGGCGCGGCCAGTGTCTTGGGGCTGGATGTCTCGGAAAAGATGCTGGAGCGGGCACGGGAGACCACCACGACGGCGAATATTCGCTATGAGCGCGGCGACCTGGAACAGCTCGACCTGCCCGCCTGCAGTTTCGATCTGGCTTACAGTTCGCTAGCGCTGCATTACATCAAGGATCTGCCGGGGTTGTTTGCGCACCTGTACGCGGCGCTGAAACCGGGTTCGCATTTTGTGTTTTCCATTGAGCATCCGATCTTTATGGCGCCACGTAATCCGGGTTGGTTGATTGACGCTGAAGGCAACAAGCGTTGGCCGCTGGACAGCTATCAGTTGGAGGGTGAGCGGGTGACGAATTGGCTGGCTGAGGGCGTGATCAAGCAGCATCGTACGGTTGGGACGTTGCTCAATTCGCTGATCGATGCAGGATTCACGATTCGACATGTCAATGAATGGGGGCCGAGCGATGCTGAAGTGGCGGCGCAACCGGCTCTGGCAGAAGAGCGAGAGCGGCCGATGATGATGTTGGTGGCGGTGCAGCGCTGAGCCCTCACCCTAACCCTCTCCCAGAGGGAGAGGGGACTGACCGCAGTGCCAGTACAAGCAACACCGACGTGCGAAATCGAGCCGAACTCCGGTTTTGCAAGCAACACCAATCGGCTCCCTCTCCCTCGGGAGAGGGCTGGGGTGAGGGGTAAGTCCGCAACCGCGCCAAAAATCTCAAGCCAAACAACAGACTCAATTGATTTCAGCGTGTCGCAACGATAAACAACCTGGGAAATGGCAACAGTACCGAGCCATCCGCCAACGCCGGATACGCTTTCGCAACCTCCGCCAGATACTGTTCCAGGTACTGCGCCTGTTCCGTCTCGGTCAGCGGACTCAAAAACGGAATCAACCCGCTGCCCTTGAACCACTCCACCACTCCCGCCGCCCCGCTAGACAGTTGATGGTGATAGGTCGTGCGCCACACATCGACCCGCGCGCAGTGTGGCCGCAGCATCGAGAAATAATTACTGGCGCTGGCCATGTCAGTACGCTGCCCCGCAGCGCCGGAAAGCTTGCTCGCCCACGGGCCATTCGCAGCGACTTCACGCATCAAGCGATGGGACGGCTCATTGAGGTTATCCGGCATCTGGATCGCCAGACTGCCGCCGGCCGACAACTTGCGGACCAATGTCGGCAACAACGTCGCGTGATCCGGCACCCACTGCAGCACGGCGTTGGCGAAGATCACATCGAACGGCCCCGTATCGGCCCATTTATCAATCTCGGCCACCTCAAACTGCAGATCCGGCAAGCGCTTGCGAGCCGCGTCGATCATGTCTGCCGAACTGTCCAGGCCGCTGACCTTCGCCCCGGGAAAACGCTGCACCAGCAATTCCGTGGAGTTGCCGGGACCGCAACCGATATCGACCACTGTTCGCGCTTCGGGCGTGGGAATCGCCGCCAGCAGATCACGGGCCGGGCGGGTGCGTTCATCTTCGAAAGCGACGTATTGTTTGGCGGACCAACTCATTGCGTTCTCCTGTCGGGGCATGTCAGCGGTTCATCACGATACAGCGATCGGGCGCGCCTGCCTCTGCTACCAACGTCCGGTGAGATCCGCTGATTTGTAATTAGAATTTTCCACGCGCCGCAGATGTCTGAATTTCAAGCACTCCCTCCAATAAGGAACACGGCCATGAAATTCGCAAAGTTGTCGCAAAAACTCGCGTTGTGGGCAGGTAGCCCGAAGACCTTCATGGGGGCGTTGATTTTGATTGGGTTGTGGGGATTGAGCGGGCCGATCTTCGATTACAACGACACTTGGCAACTGATCATCAACACCTCGACGACCATCATCACGTTCCTGATGGTGTTCCTGATTCAGAACACGCAGAACCGCGACACCGATATTCTGCATTTGAAAATCGATGAATTGTTGTTGGTCACCAAAGAGGCACAGAACGCGATGCTCGGGCTGGAGGCGCTGGATCTCAAGCAGTTGGAAGCGTTGCGCAGGCACTACCGCTCGTTGGGCGAGGGCGAGGTGTTCAATCTTGAGGGGCTGGGCGACAAGAGCAAGTCAAAGCAGGATTTGAATGAGTGCTGATGGCAAATAAAAAGCAAAAGATCGCAGCCTTCGACAGCTCCTACACGAACTCTGCAGGCGCTGCCGAAGGCTGCGATTTCTTGATATTGATTAGCGGCTAGCCAGCGCGCGGGCCATCTCAAGGTGGCTTTGCAGTTTCGGCAGTGTTTCGTCGGCGAAAGCCTTGATCTCCGGAACGTCAGTGGTCTTGGCTTCCTGCTGAATCTGCTCGATGGCCTCTTCAGTGGCTTTGACCTGGCTGGCGGCGTAGGCCTGATCGAAGGTGTCACCGTCCTTCACTTGCGGCATCAATTCTTTGGCCTTGTCGGCCAGTTCTTCGCGGGGCGCCACGGGCAGGTCGAGTTTCTTGGCAATTTTCGCCAGATGCTGGTTGGCCGTGGTGCGGTCGTTGATGACGACGATGGTGTAGTCCTTGACCTCTTTCGATTCGGCTTTGCTGTGGGCCAGACGACTGGCCTCGATGTCGGCCATGCCTTTGGCCGAGGCATCGTTGATGAAATCGGCGGGCGACTGGGCAAAGGCACTGCTGGCACACAGGCCCAACAGCGATGCAAAACTCATGGTGCGTATACGGGTGGCCATCCGGCTCATGGTCGCGCCCTCCTTACTTGCGAAATTCAAGCGGGAGCTTACGCCCCCGCCTCTCAATCAAAACTACCTTCACCGACTACTTCGATTTCTGAGCGGGCTTGCGGCCCATGTCTGTTTTAGGCTCTTTGTCGACAGTCGTTGTGGTGGTTTTCCCACCTTTGCGACCTGCTTCAGAAGCCTTCGTTCGATCGTTGGCGAAGTTTCCCGAGTTCGAGTTTCTTGAGTTAGGCATGATTCTCTACCTCTTGGTAATGATCGTGGCGAGCAGGTGCCCGCCTAGGTTGAGAATTTTCTCGTCGGCAAAGGTTTAGAAAAATTGCAGCCGCTGCGACGAACGGCGCCGCTTTATCAAACCTGTCTAGCTGTTTGATTGCGCATCCGCGCGCGCACCTCAAGCCTTGTTCGGCATCAATCCCGGCAGCGCATGCATCAGCGCGTTGATGGCGAACCCGATAAACATCACGCCGCACAGTCGCGTGATCAACAGTTCATGGCGCTGATACAACGTGCGTACCCGCTGCGCGCCAACCACGCCGATGAGAATCGCGTAGGCCAGCAAGCCACCGAGGAAACTCAGGGCAATCAGCGCCGGCAACATCGACCAGTTGAGCAGTTCGGCGCGGCTCGACAACAACGCGGTGAACGTCGCGACGGCCACGGGATAGGCCTTGGGATTGGTCAAGCCGAACAGAATGCCGTGCCAGAACGGTTTGCGCGCCGCGCCTTGCGGTTCGTCACCGTTGCGGCGCTGGGCCCGCACCGCGCGCCAACCGAGCCAGAAAAGGTACAGACCGCTAAGCACACCGAGCACATCAAACGCGGTACTGCCGATTTCCCGGGCGCCGACAATGGCGATCAGCGCCGTGCTGCACCAGACCACATCGCCGAGCAGATGCCCACAAAGAAACCCCGCCCCGGCACGCCGCCCGTGGGCGGCACCGATGCCGAACACCGCCAGCACACCTGGCCCGGGCGTAATGCCGTAAATGAAACCCGAGGCCAGCACGGCCATTAGCAACGATGGAGTCATGGAAAACCTGCAAGCGCCAGAACACGTGGCCGCCAGTCTATATCAGCCGCTTGTGCCTGTTCACTGCTCGTCGTAAAAGCGCATGCCGGCGTACGGTTTTTGCCGACACGCTGCCAGTCGCGAAGCGAGATCGCCGACGTGGGCTTCGAGTTTGTGGCCGTCGGGATCAAGAAAGTAGAACGACGCACCTTCACTGCGGTTATCCCGCCACTCCTGCACATTCGCCGCTTTCAGCCTTTGCACGAAACCTGAAAAATCGGCCGCATCAAGGCTGAACGCGTAATGGGTGTAGTCGACACTCGCCTCGGCTTTGCGCAGCGGATCAAGCGACAGACACCACCACAAACCGGGCAGCGACAAGTAGGCACCGGTATCCCACGTGGCTTCGACGCGCAGCTGCAACACATCGCGATAGAACGCCAGGCTGCGGTGCAAATCGCTGACCGCGAGGGTCAGGTGGTTGAGGCCGGTGAGCATCGGGTCAGTAACCTCTGAGGTCTTCGGGGACGACGTATTGCTGGCCGTCGTAGGTCAGGGTGATCTGTTTTTGCTTCAGGCGGGTGGTATTGGACAGACACTCTTTACCCGACTGGGTGTTTTTCATTCTGCTGCCATTGGTGGTGACGATCAAATCGGCCAGCCCATGATGACTGGACAGGCCGATTTCTACGGTTCGGCGAATGGTCTTGGTATAGCCTTCGCAATCATTGATGAACTCACCGTTGTGCTTGGCAACCACCAGGCCCTCCAGCACCGGACGCAACTCATTGCCTTCGCGAACATACAGCGCCAGGTCAGTTTTCTCGTAGGGAATCGCGTGGGAACTGTGCGCGAACATTGAACGCAGACCGAAGGCCCGAACCTGCGGCGCCAGTCGATAGCGGGCGGTGTCGATACGCAGATCATCGAAGCGCACGGCATCGGAGTTGTAGGCGCCCGGTTTACGGTACGTGGCGATGGTTTGGTAATTGCTCGCGTTGACGATCGACAGATCCAGATCGAACACCCCGGCATCATCGCCACCGGCGTCAGGGATATAAGTGGATTTAACCGAAATCGCCTGGTTCTGCACAGCCGGCCAGACTTTGCAGCGCGACAGGATTTTACCGTCGAAGTCCTTGGTCTGGCAGGCGGCCTGGGCTTGAGAAGCGAGGGCCAGAATACTGAGGGCGATAAGGAATCTGGTGGGCGTGAGCATTATTCTTCCTTGATAAGAGTCGTATTAAGCAGGCCACTTACAGGCCTTTGAAGCCTTGCGGCAAGACGTAAGACTTTCCGTCATAACGCAATGTTGTGAGAACCGGCGGGTACTGGGTAATTTTATCTTCACAAGCCTCTGCGTCGCCCACACTGGTCGTGCCCGTTTGTTGAGTCTTGACGATCAGGTCCGCGTAACCATGGGAACTCGTTTTGGCGATTTCCACCGTTCTGGTAATTTCGCTGCGTACACCTTCGCAAACATCATTCCACTCGCCACTGTACTGGGAGACCAGCAACTGCCTCAGGACTGGGCGCAACGTTGCACCCTCTCTCACGTAGAGCGAGAGCTGCACTTCTTCCAGAGGATTGAGACGGGATGCATTAGTGACACGGGCACGCACACCGAAGGCACGGGAATCGGCAGCCACTTTGTAGCGCGCGGTATCGAGCGCCAGTTCCACCAAGGCTACGCCGTCAGTTTCGAAAGCAGCGGCTTGATGATAAGTGGCGACAGGAACTGATCGCCCATCCTGCGATACAGACAAATCAACATCGTAAAAGCCGTGTGAGTTTCCCTCGACATAATCGGAAGCGCGCTCGAACCTGGCCGTGGCGCTGATGGTCTGCCCGGGATAAGCCGGCCAGTCCTTGCAAACCGAAAAATCCAGATCCCCCGACACTGCCGGCGGCGTGCAATCGGCCAACGCCTGCCCGGCCAGCAACCCTGCGCACAATGCTGCACAACCGATCCAGCCAGACTTCACTGTCACTTCCTGCTCCTTGATTACTTTTTCAGCCGCGCACTATCCCCTGCTGTATCGACCCTTTCAACCGAATCATCAACACCTCAACGCGTATTTCGCCTTACCCTGAAGACGAACGGAACTGGCCCCTCTGTGTATTACCCTGTAGTGTCCTGTACTACACGTCACTACACCGAGCTATCCATGTCCGTTATGTCCCTGCGTATCCCAGACGAAATTGCCGACACCCTTGCCAATCTCGCCAAAGCAACCGGTCGCACCAAGTCTTACCTGGCGGTGGATGCATTACGTGAGTACCTGGCTCGGGAGGCCTGGCAAATCGAAGAAATCCAGAAAGCAGTAAAAGAGGCCGATGCTGGTGATTTCGCTTCTGCTGAGGATGTCAGGGCCATCGCTCAAAAATGGAATGCCAATGCGGGTTGAGTGGCTGAAAACTGCGTTAAAGAATCTCGATGATGAAGCTGCCTACATTGCGCTCGACAATCCCAAGGCAGCTTCAGAGTTTGTCCAGGCTATCTTCGCCAACATTGATCATCTCACCCGCTTTCCCTCATCAGGTCGCGAAGGTCGCCTCCCAGGCACTCGAGAGTGGGTCGTTCCTGACCGGCCCTATTTGATTCCTTATCGTGTTCGTCAAAGCCGGTTGCAGGTTTTGCGTATTTTCCATACCCGACGGCTCCCACCCAATGCTTGGTAGCAAGGGGCTGTGAGCATCGTTGTATGCCCTCCTCCATATTGTGCTTGACCCCGCTCAACTGGCTGGTGGGTAATTCTGCTGGGTTATTCAGTGTCTGGAAGTCCGTCTTCGCGAGCAGGCTCGCTCCCACAGGGGAATGCATTTCAAATGTGGGAGCGAGCTTGCTCGCGAAGGCGTCATTGCAGGCGCCGCAGATCTCAGAACTTGTCGAGCGTGCGTAATTTCTGCGGCAATCCCCACAACAGCAACGCCGCCGCAATCAGCGCCGCGACGCCAATGACATACAGCGCCGGCGTGGTGCTGCCAGTCAGGTCCTTGATCCGCCCGACCATCACCGGGCTGACGATCCCGCCGAATTGCCCCAGCGTGTTGATCACCGCAATCCCGCCCGCCGCACCAGCACCCGCCCCGGCCAACAACTTCGGTGGCAGGGTCCAGAAGCTCGGAATCGAGGCGATGATGCCGGCGCCGAGCAAGCCCAGAGCTACGATCAGGAACGTGGTGTGGCTGGCAAATATCCCCGCACTGAAGAAGCCGATCGCCCCGACAATGACCAGCCCGGCGACAAACTTGCGCCGCTCGCCGGTCGCGTCCGACAAACGCCCGATCACCACCATGCTGATCGCCCCGCAAATGTACGGAATGGCCGTCAGCAGACCGATCATCACCGGACTCTCGGTGCCGGCGCTGCGGATCAATTGCGGCGCCCAGAAATTCAAACCGTAGGACGCCACCTGAATCAGAAAATAGATCAGGCCCAAGGTCAGAAAACCGGGAATCTTCAACGCCGCCAGCAGCGAGCCGCCACTCTTGTGCGGCTCATGCTGGGCGATGCGGCTGGACAGCAGTTTCTTCTCGTCAGCGCTCAGCCAGTGCGCATCCTCAATACGATCCTTGAGCAGCGTCAGCACCAGAAAACCGAGGCCGATGCACGGCACACCGCCAAGCAGGAACAACCAGTGCCAACCGCGCATTTGCAGCACGCCGTCGAGGTGTTCCAGCACTAGCCCCGAGAAAGGCGCGCCGACCAGCCCGGCAAACGCCGAGGCGAGAAACAGCAGCGAAGTGATGCGGCCACGGAAATGCTGCGGGAACCATAGCGTCAGGTAATACAAAACGCCCGGGGCAAAACCGGCTTCCATCGCGCCTATCACAAAGCGCAGCGCGTAGAACTGCCATTCGCTGTTGACGAACACCATCGCTGCCGTGGCCACGCCCCAGGACATCATGATTCGGGCAATCCAGCGGCGCGCACCGACCTTGTACAACATCATGTTGCTCGGTACTTCGAAGAGCACGTAACCGACCACGAACAACCCGGCGCCGAGGCCGTACGCGGTGTCGCTCAGGCTCAGGTCAGTCTGCAATTGGAACTTGGCGAAGCTGATGTTGATGCGGTCGAAAAAGGCGAACAGGTAGCAGACCATGATCAGCGGCATCAGGCGCCAGGCGACTTTGCTGACCAGGGCTTTTTCGGCGTCGTGATCGACGGACGGACGGGCGCCCGCCTCCATTACATTGAGGCTCATAGCTTTCTCCAGGCGGACTGCCGGTGGGCGTCCGATTGTTTTTGTTGTCTGGTTATGACGCTCACTGTGGAGCGTTTTTTTGTGGGAGCGAGCTTGCTCGCGAAGGCGTCGAGTCAGTCGAAATCAAATGTGAATGACGCACCGTCTTCGCGAGCAAGCTCGCTCCCACAGGGGGATTTGTATATTCAGGTGGGGATCGGATGCAGGTCGCAGTTGCGCCCGGCCTTGGCCAGTTGCCCGGGGACTTCGTGGCCCAGCAGATCCGGCAAGCCGCGCGAGAGTTTCAGCAGCAGCGGCAAGTCGATGCCGGTGTGAATGCCGATCTCATCGCACAGGTTCACCAGATCCTCGGTGCAGATATTGCCCGACGCACCCGGCGCAAACGGGCAGCCACCGAGGCCACCCAGCGCCGCATCGAAACGCCGCGCACCGGCCTCGTAAGCCGCCAGCACGTTGCACAAGCCCAGACCCCGGGTGTTGTGAAAATGCAGGGTCAGATCCGCCGGCGCAACCCGTTGCAACACCCGCCGCACCAGCCGATCCACCTGGCGCGGATTGGCCATGCCGGTGGTGTCGGCGAGGGTAATGCCCGCAATGCCCAGCTCCTGGTACGCGTCGACAATCTGCAGCACGCGATCCTCGTCGATCTTGCCTTCGAACGGGCAACCGAAGGTGGTGGCGATGCTGCCATTGAGACGTACGCCAGAACCGCTGGTGAACGCGACGATGTCACCGAATGCTGCCAGCGAATCTTCACAACCCATGCGCATATTGGCCCTGTTGTGCGTCTGACTGGCGGACATCACCAGATTCAACTCATCGGCACCCGCCGCCAGTGCACGCTGTGCGCCTTTGAGGTTGGGAATCAACGCGACATAAAGGACGCCCGGTTGGCGTTGAATGCCGGTGAAGACCTGCTCGCCGTCACGCAGCGCCGGAATGGCTTTCGGTGAAACGAACGAGCCGGCCTCGATACGGCTGAAACCCGCCAGCGACAGTTGATCGATGAGGGCGATCTTGTCCGCGGTTTCCACCCACGTCGGCTCGATCTGCAAGCCGTCGCGCGGTGAGACCTCCTGGACGATCAGGGTTTGCGAATAGTCGGTGATCATTGCACCACCCCTTGGCTTTTCAGGCGTTCGATATCGAGTTCAGTCAGGCCGAGGCCAGCGAGAATACCGTTGGTATGCTGGCCGAGTGTCGGCCCCGACCAGTTCACGCCGCCGGGGGTTTCCGAGAGCTTCGGGACGATGCCGGGCATCTTCACCATCGCCCCGCCGGGCAGTTCGGCGTTGAGCAGCATGTCCCGTGCCTGATAGTGCGGATCGGCAACGATGTCGGCCACCGAATAAATGCGCCCGGCCGGCACTTCAGCCGCTTCCAGCGCCGCGAGCACGTCGTCGATCGGCAAGCTGCTGGTCCAGTGGGTGATGGCGGCGTCGAGCAAACCACTCTTGGCGGCGCGGCCATCGTTGTGGGCGAATTCCTCGGCATCAGCCAGATCATCGCGCCCGATGGTGTGCATCAGCCGCTTGTAAATCGGATCACTGTTGCCGGCGATCACCACATAAGCGCCGTCGGCCGTGAGGTACGTGTTGGACGGGGCAATGCCCGGCAAAGCGCCGCCGCTGCGTTCGCGGACATGGCCGAGCATGTCGTATTCCGGCACCAGACTTTCCATGACGTTGAACACGCTTTCGGCCAGCGACACGTCGACCACTTGCCCACCGCCCTGCCCGGTCTTGACCCGCAGCAACGCCATCAGTGCGCCGATCACCGCGTGCAGCGAGGCCAGCGAATCACCGAGGCTGACACCGACCCGCGCCGGCGGCGAACCGGGGGTGCCGGTGGTGTAGCGAATGCCGCCCATCGCTTCGCCGATTGCGCCAAAGCCTGGACGATCACGGTACGGGCCGGTCTGGCCGTAACCGGAAATACGCACAAGGGTGAGATTGGGGTTGAGCGCGTGGAGTACATCCCAGCCGAGGCCCAGTTTTTCCAGTGCACCGGGGCGCAGGTTTTCGATGATCACGTCAGCATCGCTGGCGAGTTGCTTGACCAGATCGATGCCTTCGGCGGATTTCAGGTTGAGTGCCAGGGATTTTTTGTTACGTGATTGCAGGTACCACCACAGCGACGTGCCTTCGTGCAGCTTGCGCCATTTGCGCAATGGATCGCCCTGACCCATGGCTTCGATCTTGATCACTTCGGCGCCGAATTCGGCAAGCATGCGCGCGGCAAACGGCGCGGCGATCAGCGTGCCGATCTCGATCACTTTGATTGCACTCAAAGGGGCAGTCATCGCGGGGGACCTCTTGTTCTTGGAATATGCCGCCAAGGCTAGAGGAACGATGATCGGACAATCCAGCCGTCTCTCGGCAATGGGCGTTCGCGAAATGCGAACGCTCTGCGGGAGGCGCTGGGTTAGAGGCCGCCTTCGCGGGCAAGCCCGCTCCCACAGGGATCAAGGTCTGCCGCAAAATGTGCATGCACCACAAAAAACTGTGGGAGCGGGCTTGCCCGCGAAGAGGCCGGAACATTCACTGGAGATCTAAGCGCCCTGCCCCCGCAAATGCTCAAACAACAACCGACTCACCGGCGATAACCCAGCCTCATCCCGCACCACCACAATCAACGCGCGATCCGACCAGTCATCGGTCAACGGCACTGCGTGCAACCCCAGCGCCTGGCCGAACAATTCATAAGCGCGCTGCGGCAAAATGCCGATGCCCATGTTGGCCTGAACCATCCGGCACACCGCATCGAACCCCGGCACATGAATACGAATGCGCAGGACTTTACCGGCCTGTCTCGCCGCCGAGTGGGTGCGCCTGTTGATCGAACTGGCCGCGTGCAAGCCGACATAATCACTGTCCAGAGTTTCAGCGAACGCCACCGATTCACGCGGTGCCAATGGATGCCCCGGCAGCATCACCACCACCAGTTTGTCCTGACGGTACAACACGCTGTGCAGGCCTTTGGTGTCGCTGTCGTTGGAGCAAATACCGAGATCCGCCACGCCATCGAGTACGCCCTGAATCACCCCGGCACTGGGCCGCTCTTCAAGGTCGGTCTTGACCTGCGGATGCTGCGCGGAAAAGTCGCGCAAGTCTTCGGGAAGAAACTGAATGATCGCCGACAGGTTCGCCAGCATGCGCACATAACCGCGCACACCATGGCTGTGCTCGCCGAGTTCCAGGCCCATTTTCTCGACGTTGAACAGCATTTGCCGCGCATGGTGCAGCAAGGTTTCCCCGGCCGGGGTCAGCTTCATGCCCTTGGCCTGACGCACGAACAGGCTGATCCCGAGCGCCTCTTCCAGCTCCATCAGCCGTTTGCTCGCCGCCGACACCGCGATGGCTTCGCGCGAGGCGGCACGGGTCAGCGTGCCCTCTTCGTGCACGGCGACAAACAGTTGCAGGGTGATCAGGTCGAGGCGGCGGATCAGGCTTTTTTGCAGCATGCGAGACTCGGCAGTGGCAGCGCGAACGAGCGCTGAGCATACCGCCGTTCGCCGCCGCTGTACCCGCTTCAGAACGCGTTGCGAAAGATCTCCTCGATCTGGCGCTGATCCGCCGCCCGCGGATTGGTCAGGCCGCAGGCGTCTTTCAGGGCATTGGTGGCGAGCACCGGAATGTCGCTGAGCCTGGCACCGAGTTCACGCAAGCCACCCGGAATCTCGACATCCCTGGCCAGGCTACGGATTGCGTTGATCGCCGCCTGCGCACCCTCTTCGGCACTGAAACCGCGAATGTCGGCGCCCATGGCGTGGGCAACGTCGGTCAGCCGATCGGCACAGACCAGCGCGTTGAACGTCTGCACATGGGGCAGCAACACGGCGTTGCACACGCCGTGGGGCAAGTCGTAGAAGCCGCCCAACTGATGCGCCATCGCATGCACGTAACCGAGCGATGCGTTATTGAAGGCCATACCGGCGAGGAACTGCGCATAAGCCATGTTCTCCCGCGCGGCGAGATCACCGTCATCGCGCACGACCAGGCGCAGGTTGTTGCTGATCAGGGTCATGGCCTTCAGCGCGCAGGCGTCGGTGATCGGGTTGGCGGCGGTCGAGACATAAGCTTCGATGGCATGGGTCAACGCGTCCATACCAGTGGCGGCGGTCAGGCCTTTGGGCATGGCGACCATCAGCTCCGGATCGTTGACCGACAGCAGCGGCGTAACGTTGCGATCGACGATGGCCATTTTCACGTGGCGCGATTCATCGGTGATGATGCAGAAGCGGGTCATCTCGCTGGCGGTGCCGGCGGTGGTGTTGATCGCGATCAGTGGCAGTTGCGGCTTGCTCGATTGGTCGACGCCTTCATAGTCACGGATCTGCCCACCGTTGGTCGCGCACAGAGCAATGCCTTTGGCGCAGTCGTGCGGCGAACCACCGCCCAGCGACACGACGAAATCGCAGCGACTTTCCTTGAGCAGCCCCAGCCCGGACTCGACGTTGGCGATGCTCGGATTGGGTTTGGCACCGTCAAAAATCACCGAATCGATGTCCTGCATCGCCAGTTTTTCGGCGATCATGCTCGCCACGCCGGCCTTGGCCAGCCCCGCGTCGGTAACGATCAGCGCCTTGCGAAAGCCGTAGTTGCGGATCGCGACCATGGCTTCGTCGAGGCAGCCGCTGCCCATGATGTTTACCGCCGGAATAAAAAAGGTGCTGGTCATACGTGCATCTCCTGACAGGGGCTGAATCGACTGCCGCGAACCGGCGGACAGGCACAGCATCGACCGATCGGTCACGGCCGATGTTGATCTGGCTCAATGCCGGCTCGTGATAAAGTCGCCGCTCATCAGCCCCTTTGTTTTGAGACGCCTGCGCAATGACCGATTTTCTGGATGTCGACGCCACCCTCGAAGACTGGAACGCCTTGCGCGCCACCAGCGCCTTCAACGGCCTGCTGGTGGGCAATGGCGCCAGTCGTGCGATTTGGGATGATTTCGGCTACGACTCGCTGTTCGAAAACGCCCGAACCGTTGAGGAGAAACCAATGAGCCCGTCGGAACTGGCGGTGTTCGACGCCCTGCAGACGCGCAGTTTCGAGCAAGTCCTCGGGGCGCTGAAAACCACCAGCCGGGTCAACAAGGCGTTGGCCGTCAGCTCGGCGGCGCCGCGCAACCGTTACTATGCGATCAAGGAAGCGCTGATCAACACCGTGCATGCCGTGCACATTCCGTGGCGGCTGGTCAAAGCCTCGACGCTGGCGACGCTGAATGAAGAACTGGCGCGCTATCGCACGGTGTTCACCACCAATTACGACTTGCTCAACTACTGGGCGCTGCAACACCGCAGCGAGGCCATCGACGACTTGTTCAACGGCGCAAATGCCAGCTTCGATCTGGCCGAAAGCGCCACCGACAAACCGCGCTTGCTGTACCTGCACGGCGGTCTGCATCTGGTGCGCAATCAGGACGGCACTGCACGCAAACTGACCTCAACCAAAGGCACATTGCTCGGCAGCTTCGCGATCAACAACACGATCAAGACGCTGGATGACGTGCCGCTGTTCGTCACCGAAGGGCCGAGTGCGGACAAGCTCAAGACCATTCGCAGTTCGGATTATCTGTCGTTCTGTTACGAGCAGTTGTTGGGGCATGGCGGCAGTTTGTGCATTTTTGGCCATGCCTTGGGCGAGCAGGATGCGCACATTGTTCGGGCGCTGCGTTTGGCGAAGCCTGCGACGGTGGCGATCTCGATTTTTCCGCGCAGTGCGGCGTTCGTTCAGCATCAGAAGCGCCATTACGCGAAAGTGTTCGAAGGCACGGGCGTTGAGTTGCGGTTTTTTGATGCCAAGACGCATGCGCTTGGCAACCCGAAATTGTCGGTGCCGGTCGAGGTTTAGTGGCGAGGCTAGCGACGCCATCGCGAGCAGGCTCACTCCTACAGGGGAGCGCATTTCAACTGTAGGAGTGAGCCTGCTCGCGATAGCTTTAGCCCAATCAACTCATTCTTCGCTGCTGTGCACCACCACCAGCAACTGCGCCTGCACCTCGCCCACCGAGCGGATCCGGTGCGGTTTCTGCGCATTGAAGTGCAGTGCATCGCCGCGCTCCAGCAACACCTTCTCGTTCATGAAATCCACTTCCACCTGGCCTTCGTGGACGAACAGAAACTCCTCGCCCATATGCTCCTTGAAGGTCTTGTCGGTGAATTCGCCTGGCGGGTAGATGATGAACGGCAGCAGGTTGCGTTCGCTGACCTGATGGGCCAGCACCGCATAGCCGGGGCTCTGATCATTCGCCGCCAGTGACTGGCGCTCATGACTGCGCACCAGGCTGTAGCTGTCGAGGCTGACGCTGTCTTCGGAGAACAATTCCTCGACTTTCACGTTCAGCGCCTTCGCCAGTTTCAACGCGGCAGCAATCGACGGGGTGTTCAGCCCGCGCTCGACTTTGGACAGATAACTCTTGGTCATGCCGGATTTTTCGGCCAATGCTTCAAGGGTTACGCCAAGTTTTTTTCTCAACAATTTCAAACGGATAGACATGCGCGGCGGTTATTCCAGCTAGGAAGCGACGATTCGTGCTTGCCAATGACACTTTGTGTCATATAGCCTCTCTCGTGTCATTTGCTCTCACCCAAAGGACACAGACATGGCCAAGACATTAGCACTACCCAAAGACCAACTGGTCAAGCAAGCGCTGACCCAGATGCAAAAAAGCCTGGCGGATAATACGTGGACGGACCGGCAAAAGCTGGCCCTGACTTGCCGGATACTCTTCGAGAACGGTCACGACTCCGGTCTGGCCGGACAAATCACCGCCCGTGGGCCGCAGCCCGGCACCTATTACACTCAGCAACTGGGCCTGGGTTTCGACGAAATCACCGCGAGCAATCTGCTGCTGGTCAACGAAGACCTGGAAGTCCTCGAAGGTCACGGCATGGCCAACCCGGCCAATCGTTTCCACAGCTGGGTGTACCGCGCCCGACCGGATGTGAACTGCATCATCCACACCCATCCGACCCACGTCGCGGCGCTGTCGATGCTCGAAGTGCCGCTGCAGATTTCTCACATGGACCTGTGCCCGCTGTACGACGACTGCGCGTTTCTCGAAGGTTGGCCGGGCGTGCCGGTGGGCAATGAAGAAGGTGAGCTGATTGCCGGCGCGCTGGGCGACAAACGCGCGATCCTGCTTTCGCACCACGGTCAGTTGTCGACCGGCACAACGATTGAAGAAGCGTGTGTCATCGCCCAATTGATCGAACGCGCGGCCAAGCTGCAACTGCTGGCGATGGCGGCCGGCACGATCAAACCGATCATTCCCGAGCTGGGCCGCGAGGCGCACGACTGGATCGCCAAGCCGAAGCGCCACGCCGCCGCCTTCAACTATTACGCCCGGCAGAACCTGCGCCAACACGCCGATTGCCTGAACTGAAACCTTTACGGAGAGACTTCCATGTCCACTATTCACGGCATCATCGGCTACACCATCACCCCGTTCGGCGCCAACGGCGAAGGGCTGGATCTGCCAGCACTCGGGCAATCGATCGATCGCCTGATCGACAGCGGCGTCCACGCCATCGCGCCGCTGGGCAGCACCGGCGAAGGCGCTTACCTGAGCGATGCGGAGTGGGATCAGGTTGCCGAGTTCAGCATCAAACACGTGGCCAAACGGGTGCCGACCATCGTCAGCGTCTCTGACCTGACCACTGCCAAAGCCGTGCGCCGCGCGCGTTTCGCCGAAGCTCACGGTGCCGATGTGGTGATGGTGCTGCCGGCCTCGTACTGGAAGCTCACCGAGGCAGAAATTCTCGCCCACTACCGCGCCATCGGTGAAAACATCGGTGTGCCGATCATGCTCTACAACAACCCGGCCACCAGCGGCACCGACATGTCCGTTGACTTGATTCTGCGCATCGTCCATGGCGTGGAAAACGTGACGATGGTCAAGGAAAGTACCGGCGACATTCAGCGCATGCACAAGCTGCAATTGCTCGGCGACGGTCAGGTGCCGTTCTACAACGGTTGCAATCCGCTGGCGCTGGAAGCGTTTTCCGCCGGGGCGAAAGGCTGGTGCACCGCGGCGCCGAACTTGATTCCACAACTGAATCTGGACTTGTACGCCGCATCGTTGGCGGGAGATCTGGAGCGCGCGCGGGAGCTGTTCTATCGCCAGTTGCCGCTGCTGGACTTCATTCTCAAGGGCGGCTTGCCGGCGACGATCAAGGCCGGGTTGCGTCAGACTGGTCTGGAGGTGGGCGATCCACGCTTGCCGGTGTTTCCGCTGAGTGAAGCGGGCCAGACTCAGCTGCAGGCAATCCTGAAAACCCTGCGCTGATCTCACTGCAATGTACAAAAACCTGTGGGAGCGAGCTTGCTCGCGAAGGCGTCAGTTCAGTCAACATCGATGTTGAATAAACGACCGCTTTCGCGAGCAAGCTCGCTCCCACAGGGGATTTTGGTGGATTTGAAAGTGAGGTCAGAGAACCGGCAAGGTCTTGTCCTTGATCACTTTGCTCGGTCCGTTCGCCTTGACGCTGGCAATGCCTTTATCGCACGCCGCGTCCGAGGAATACGCTTCGCTGCTGCCGATGACCTGATGATTGGCGGCTTTCAGATTGAAGTAAGGATGGCCATCCTTTGTCGACTTCTTCTCGTAGCGCTCATCCAGCGGGCTGTTGGTTTGCACTGCCGAGATGCCGCCGTCGGCCGCAGCGCGAGTGGTGTACAGCTCGCTGGTCAGAATCGTTTCGGCATTCGCCGCTTTCAGCACGAACCTGAACTGGCCGTTGCTGCTTTTACTGATTTCGTACCATCCGGACATGCTCGTTTCTCCTTGGCGATTGAGAGCTTTCGCGCTTCAGAGTAAAGACCAGTCCAGAACATCTGTCGCCTGTACCGGCCCCTTCGCGAGCAGGCTCGCTCCCACATTTGAGCGCATTCCAGTTGGAGAACGCGGTCGATAGTGGGAGCGAGCCTGCTCGCGAATGAGGCAACTCGGTGCCGGCTATTTCACCACAGCCCGCACCACCGACAACTCCGGCGCACTCACCCGCCGCTGACTCAGATAGCGCATACAGCTCACCCGCAAGAACGAGGCAAAATTCACCACCTCCCCGCGATAATCCATCACCTCCTCATACAACTTGGCGATCAGTTGGTTGGTGGTCATGCCGTCAACCTCAGCGATTTCGCTGAGAATGTCCCAGAACTGATTCTCCAGGCGCAGCGTCGTCACCACGCCGCAGATGCGCAGCGAGCGCGAGCGTGATTCGTAAAGAATCGGGTCAGCCTTGACGTAGAGCTCGCACATCGGCGAATCCTCGTTACAGGGTGATTTTTGTGCCGAGCAAGCCGAGGAAACCGGCCAGCCAGTTCGGATGCGCCGGCCACGCCGGGGCAGTGGCCAGATTGCCCTGAACGTGGCCGTCCGTCACCGCAATGTCGATGTACGTACCGCCCGCCAGTCGTACTTCCGGCGCGCAGGCTGGATAGGCGCTGCATTCGCGACCTTCAAGCACGCCCGCCGCCGCCAGCAATTGCGCGCCGTGGCAGACCGCTGCAATCGGTTTGCCGGCCTTGTCGAAGGCGCGCACCAGGTCGAGGACTTTTTCGTTGAGGCGCAGGTATTCCGGCGCACGTCCGCCGGGGATCAACAGCGCGTCGTAATCGGTCTCGCTGACCTTGGCAAAGTCGTAGTTGAGCGCGAACAGGTGACCAGGCTTTTCGCTGTAGGTCTGATCGCCTTCGAAGTCATGGATCGCCGTGCGCACGGTTTGGCCGGCAGCCTTGTCCGGGCATACGGCGTGGACGGTGTGACCGACCATTTGCAGGGCCTGGAACGGCACCATCACTTCATAGTCTTCGACGTAATCGCCGACCAGCATCAGGATCTTTTTCGCGGCCATTGGGAGGACTCCTCTGGAATTTACCTGTGAGTGTTCAAGGTAGACCTATTCGGGAGTGACGGGTAACAACGGGCTACTACCGAGTTGACGCCATCGCGAGCAGGCTCACTCCTACAGGGGTACGCATTTCAACCGTAGGAGTGAGCCGGCTCGCGATGGCGTCCGCAAACTGTACGGATAAGTCTGTGCCTAGCTGTAACAGCCCGAAACGCCCGGTTTATGGCTTTATGAAGGTCATTCCCTGCCACCTTCAAATCCGGTCCCCATCATGTCCTCGCGCGAAAACACCGGCATGGCCCTCGGCCTGCTCGGCGTGGTGATCTTCAGCCTCACCCTGCCCTTCACCCGCATCGTGGTGCAGGAACTGCATCCGCTGCTCAACGGTTTGGGGCGCGCGTTGTTCGCAGCGATTCCGGCGGCGTTGCTGCTGTTGTGGCGGCGTGAGAAGTGGCCAACCTGGCAGCAGGTCAAAGGCCTGAGCCTGGTGATTGCCGGGGTGATTCTGGGTTTCCCGGTGTTGTCGGCGTGGGCCATGCAGACGTTGCCGGCGTCCCACGGAGCGTTGGTCAACGGCCTGCAACCGTTGTGCGTGGCGTTGTATGCCGCGTGGTTGTCTCACGAGCGCCCGTCAAAGGCCTTCTGGGCTTGCGCGGCGCTGGGCAGTGCGTTGGTGCTCGGTTATGCCTTGTATACCGGGGCCGGCAGCATTCAGGCGGGTGACTTGCTGATGCTCGGCGCGATTGCCGTCGGTGGTCTGGGTTATGCCGAGGGTGGCCGCTTGGCCAAGGAGATGGGCGGCTGGCAGGTGATCTGCTGGGCGCTGGTGTTGTCGACGCCGCTGTTGATCGGGCCCGTGCTGTATCTGGCGCTGCAACATCAAGGCGCGGTGTCGGCCAAGACCTGGTGGGCATTCGGCTATGTGGCGCTGTTTTCGCAGTTTCTCGGCTTCTTCGCCTGGTACGCCGGTTTGGCCATGGGCGGCATTGCCCGGGTCAGTCAGATCCAGCTGTTGCAGATCTTCTTCACCATCGCGTTTTCGGCGTTGTTCTTTGGTGAACATGTCGAGCCGATCACTTGGGTGTTTGCCTGCGGGGTGATTGCGACCGTCATGCTAGGCCGCAAGACGGCTGTGAAATCAAATGTGGGAGCGAGCTTGCTCGCGAAGGGGCCATAACAGTCGACATCATCGTTGCCTGTCAGTCCGCTTTCGCGAGCAAGCTCGCTCCCACAGGGGCAAAGTCAGGCCAGGTAGCCGTCAGCGCGCAGCAGGGTTTCCAGGCAGTGTTCGCTGATGTGGTAGAAGGCCTTCAACTCTTCAATCTTCACCAACAACTGCGCCGGGTCGACCGGCTCGGCGCGTTTCACCGCGAGAATCATTTTGTTCTTGTTGGTGTGTTCCAGCGAGATGAACTCGAACACTTTGGTCTCATACCCGCAGGCCTCAAGAAACAACGCACGCAAGCTGTCGGTGACCATCTCCGCCTGCTGGCCCAGGTGCAAACCGTATTGCAGCATCGGCTTGAGCAACGCCGGGCTCTGGATCTGCAAGCGGATCTGTTTGTGGCAGCACGGCGAGCACATGATGATCGACGCGCCCGAGCGGATGCCGGTGTGGATCGCATAGTCGGTGGCGATGTCGCAGGCATGCAGGGCGATCATCACGTCCAGTTCGCTCGGCGCGACACTGCGCACGTCACCGCACTTGAACACCAGCCCCGGATGATCGAGTTTTGCCGCAGCGGCGTTGCACAGGTTGACCATCTCTTCGCGCAGCTCGACGCCGGTGACCTCGCCTTCAGCCTTGAGCGTGTTGCGCAGGTAATCGTGAATCGCGAACGTCAGGTAACCCTTGCCCGAACCGAAATCCGCCACGCGCACCGGTTTGTCCAGCGCCAGCGGCGACGAGGTCAGCGCATGGCTGAACACTTCGATGAACTTGTTGATCTGCTTCCACTTGCGCGACATCGCCGGGATCAGCTCGTGCTGGGCGTTGGTCACGCCGAGGTCCTTGAGGAACGGTCGGCTCAATTCAAGGAAACGGTTTTTCTCGCGGTTGTGCTCGGCGGACGGCGCTTCACGCAATTGCTGAGGTTTGCTCTTGAACAGCGAAGGCTTGCCCTTTTTGCTGTACTCCAGCTGCGCTTCGTCGGTCAGCGCCAGCAAGTGCGCATTCTTGAACGAGCCTGGCAACAGCGCGGCAATCGCCGCCACACCTTCAACCAAGGGCAGATTCTTGGTGATATCGCGGGTCTTGTAGCGATAGACGAACGACAGGTTCGGTTGCGCTTTGACGGTCACCGGTTTGATGATGACCCGCTGCAGATCCGCTTCTTCACCAACGTACTTGGCCAGCACCAGTTTGATGAAGCCGTTCTGCTCAAGGCTGGTTTGCAGCAGCTCGATGAACTGGGCGTGGTGATCGGGCGCGGGCTGGATGGACGGGGCGGTAACGGACATGGAAAAGCGGCCTCGGACGGGCGAAATCGGGAATGGCGGGTATTTTAGAGGGGATGGGGGTTGGGGACACGCGCTTATTTACCCAACGGTTTTAAAAACGGCCCTCACCCTAGCCCTCTCCCAGAGGTAGAGGGGATTGACCGAGGTGTTTTCACGAGTTACGCCGACCTGAGATACCGAGCCGAACTCAGGTTTGAAAAATTTGCTTTTAATCCCTAATCGACTCGGTTCCACAGGTCGATGTCGAGCGCCAGACACCTCGGTCGGCCCCCTCTCCCTCCGGGAGAGGGCTGGGGTGAGGGTTTGTCTTACCCCAGCACAATCAACCGATTCGGCAACTCATTGCGCACCTGCGTCACCGGCACATGCACTTTGAGCAACTCCCCACACGCTTCGATACAGGTGACAAACCCTTCCAGCGTACGCCCTTGCCTGACCTGCTCGGTAAACGCTGCCACAATCGCATCCCAACTCTTGTTATCCAGCCGCTGGGAAATCCCCTCATCCACCAGAATCTCCACATACCGCTCCGCCTCACAGACAAAAATCAGCATACCGGTGCTGCCCACCGTGTGATGCAGGTTCTGTTCGAGAAATTGCCGCCGCGCCAGGTTCGACGCGCGCCAGTGCCGCACGCGGCGCGGGATCAGATGGGTGGTGATTTTCGGCAGACGAAACAGCAGGCACAGCACGATAAATGCGCCCCACTGCACCAACAGCAGGCTGTGCATGGTCAGCCATCCGGTCAGGTAGTGCACGACGCCCGGCACCACCAGTGCCAAAAGGCTCGCCCACAACAGCGGGATGTACGCATAGTCATCGGCGCGGGCGGCCAGTACCGTCACCAGTTCGGCGTCGGTATCGCGCTCGACCCGGGCAATCGCCTCGGCGACCTTGCGTTGTTCGTGTTCGGTCAGTAGTGCCATGTTGAAAAGTGCCTGCTCATTGTTCTTCTGATATCACCAGCCGCCGGACGAACCACCGCCGCCGAAACTGCCCCCGCCGCCGCTGAAGCCCCCGCCTCCACCACCGCCGCCAAAACCACCGCCACCGCCAAAGCCGCCTCCTCCTCCGGAGCCACCCCGACCGGCAGGCAGGATACCGAGCATCTGGCAGACAAACACCGTCAGGATGAACAACATCACCAGAAATACGAACAATCCCGGATGCCGCGAGATGAAATCATCGGACGGATCACCGCTGGATTCATACACCGTCGACGGCTCGTCGAGCGGATTGCCGCCCAGCACCACCAGCATCGCTGCCACACCGTCGCTGATGCCTTTGCTGAAATGGCCGCTCTTGAATGCAGGAGTGATCACTTGATGAATGATCACAGAAGTCTGCGCATCGGTGAGCCGGTCTTCCAGGCCATAACCCACTTCGATGCGCAGTTTGCGCTCGTCACGGGCAACGATCAGCAGCGCACCGTTGTTCTTGTCCTTTTGCCCGATGCCCCAGTGCCGCCCGAGCTGAACGCCGAAGTCCTCGATGGTCGTGCCTTGCAGATCCGGCAGCGTGACCACGACCAACTGCTCACCGGTCGCCTGCTCATGGGCCTGCAACTGCTGGCTCAGTTGCGCGCGCACCGATGGCTCAAGCATCTGCGCTTCGTCCACCACCCGCCCGCTCAGCGCCGGGAACGTCAACTCGGCCCGGGCGCTGACGGCGAACAGCCACAGCATCAGCACCAGGCCCATCTTCAACACGCGCATGGACAACCTCGAATCAGAATTTCACTTCCGGGGCCTTTTCCGCGCCGGGCGTGGTGGCTTCGAAGGTTTCGCGGATCGGCAGGTCGCTGTACATCACGCTGTGCCAGAGGCGACCGGGGAAGGTGCGAATCTCGGTGTTGTATTTCTGCACCGCCAGAATGAAATCGCGGCGCGCCACGGCAATGCGGTTTTCCGTGCCTTCAAGCTGCGATTGCAGGGCGAGGAAGTTCTGGTTGGCTTTCAGATCCGGATAACGCTCGGATACCACCATCAAGCGGCTCAATGCGCCGGTCAGTTGATCCTGCGCCTGCTGGAACTGCTTGAGCTTCTCGGGATTGTCGAGGGTGCTGGCGTCGACCTGAATCGACGTCGCTTTCGCCCGCGCCTCGATCACAGCGGTCAAGGTTTCCTGCTCATGAGCGGCATAACCCTTCACCGTTTCCACCAGATTGGGGATCAGGTCGGCGCGGCGCTGGTACTGGTTCTGCACCTGGCCCCATGCAGCTTTGGCCTGTTCGTCGAGGGTCGGGATATTGTTGATGCCGCACGCGGTCAACAGCGTGGCCAGCACCAACAGCGTGGCGACCTGCAGACGTGAGCGATAGGTTGGACTTGCATTCATCGCAGTGATGCTCCTTGGCACATATCATTATAAAAACCGAGCGCGAAACATTCTCAGCGGGCTCTTGGGGCATAATCGGCCGCGTCGCTGGATTACGACGGGGCAATGGGCTAAAAAGTGCCCTGCGTGATCATGCTGCCAAGTGTCGGCTGCCGTTTTTGGCTCTGTTTCATTGAGCCTGTACCCGAACAACAATAGTCGCTCCCTAAATTTTGGCTGGCCGGCGTTGCATTGCCGCTTGGGCCCTTGAGAAAAACATTCATGAAGAAGCTGTGTTTGCTGGGTCTGTTCGTCAGCCTGGCCAGTCATCAAGTATTGGCCGCCACGACCCCGGTACCCCTGGAAAACAAGGACGCGTTCATCAATAACCTGATGAGCCAAATGACCCTCGATGAAAAGATCGGCCAGTTGCGCCTGATCAGCATCGGCCCGGAAATGCCCCGCGAACTGATCCGCAAAGAGATCGCCGCCGGCAACATCGGCGGCACGTTCAACTCGATCACCCGCCCGGAAAACCGCCCGATGCAGGACGCTGCCATGCGCAGTCGCCTGAAGATTCCGATGTTTTTCGCGTACGACGTGATCCACGGTCACCGTACGATTTTCCCGATTCCGCTGGCCCTCGCCTCGAGCTGGGACATGGACGCCATCGGCCAGTCCGGGCGCGTTGCCGCTAAAGAAGCTGCTGCCGACAGCCTCGACATCACCTTCGCGCCGATGGTCGACATCTCCCGCGACCCGCGCTGGGGCCGTAGCTCCGAAGGTTTTGGTGAAGACACCTACCTGACTTCGCGCATTGCCGGGGTCATGGTGCGCGCCTATCAGGGCGCCAGCCCGAGCGCTGCCGACAGCATCATGGCCAGCGTCAAGCACTTCGCCCTGTACGGCGCGGTCGAGGGCGGTCGCGACTACAACACCGTCGATATGAGTCCGGTGAAGATGTACCAGGATTACCTGCCGCCGTACCGCGCCGCGATCGATGCCGGCGCTGGCGGTGTGATGGTTGCGTTGAACTCGATCAATGGCATTCCGGCCACGGCCAACACCTGGCTGATGAATGATCTGCTGCGCAAGGACTGGGGTTTCAAAGGCCTGGCGGTCAGCGACCACGGCGCGATCTTCGAACTGATCAAGCACGGTGTGGCCCGCGACGGTCGTGAAGCGGCGAAGCTGGCGATCAAGGCCGGTATCGACATGAGCATGAACGACACCCTGTACGGCAAAGAACTGCCGGGGCTGCTCAAGGCTGGCGAGATCGAACAGAAAGACATCGACAACGCCGTGCGCGAAGTGCTCGCGGCCAAGTACGACATGGGCCTGTTCAAGGACCCGTACCTGCGCATCGGCAAGGCTGAAGATGATCCGGCCGACACCTACGCCGAGAGCCGTCTGCACCGCGCCGAGGCCCGTGAAGTGGCGCGTCGCAGCATGGTGTTGCTGAAGAACCACAACGAAACCTTGCCGCTGAAGAAAGACGCGAAAGTCGCGCTGGTCGGCCCATTGGCCAAGGCGCCGATCGACATGATGGGCAGCTGGGCCGCCGCCGGGCGCCCTGCGCAATCGGTGACGCTGTTCGATGGCATGAGCTCGGTGATCGGCGACAAGGCCAACCTGATCTACGCCCGTGGCGCCAACATCACCAGCGACAAGAAGGTGTTGGACTACCTGAACTTCCTCAACTTCGATGCGCCGGAAGTGGTCGATGACCCGCGCCCGGCCAACGTGCTGATCGACGAAGCGGTGAAAGCCGCCAAGGACGCTGACGTGATCGTGGCTGCGGTGGGCGAATCCCGTGGCATGTCCCACGAATCCTCCAGCCGTACTGACCTGAACATCCCGGAAACCCAGCGCGAGCTGATCCGTGCGCTGAAAGCCACCGGCAAACCGCTGGTGCTGGTGCTGATGAACGGCCGTCCGCTGACCCTTCTCGAAGAGAACCAGTCGGCTGACGCGATTCTGGAAACCTGGTTCAGCGGCACCGAGGGTGGTAACGCCATCGCTGACGTGCTGTTCGGCGACTACAACCCGTCGGGCAAACTGCCGGTGACTTTCCCGCGCTCCGTGGGCCAGATCCCGACCTACTACAACCACCTGAGCATTGGCCGGCCGTTCACGCCGGGCAAACCGGGCAACTACACCTCGCAGTATTTCGATGACACCACCGGGCCGCTGTTCCCGTTCGGGTATGGCCTGAGCTACAGCCAATTCGCCCTGAGCGACATGGCGCTGTCGTCGACCACCCTGAACGCCACTGGCAAGCTCGACGCCAGCGTGATGGTGAAAAACACCGGCAAGCGTGACGGCGAAACCGTGGTGCAGTTGTACATCCAGGACGTCACCGGTTCGATGATCCGCCCGGTGAAAGAACTGAAGAACTTCCAGAAGATCATGCTCAAGGCCGGCGAACAGAAAGTCGTGCATTTCACCATCACTGAGGATGACCTGAAGTTCTACAACGCCCAGCTCAAGTACGCGGCAGAGCCTGGCAAGTTCAACGTGCAGATCGGCCTGGATTCCCAGGATGTGAAGCAGCAGAGCTTTGAATTGCTGTAACCGCAACAACACCGCAAAACCCTGTGGGAGGGGGCTTGCTCCCGAAGACGGAGTGTCATTCAGCATATTATTGCCTGACACACCGCTTTCGGGAGCAAGCCCTCTCCCACATTAGGCTCTCAGTATTTTCTGGTGTGCCGGTTATCCCCGGCGGTCGAGGATGTTGACCACCACCCGATCCACCCACCCCCACACCCGCTGCTTCACCCGTCGCCACAACGGCCGGCGCTGCCATTCCTCCAGGCTCACCTGCTGACTCAGCCCGAAGTCCTTCACAAAACTTGCCTCCACCGCTGCTGTCAACGACGGATCCAGCGCCTCCAGATTCGCCTCCAGATTGAAGCGCAGGTTCCAGTGGTCGAAGTTGCACGAACCGATGCTCACCCAATCGTCCACCAACACCATTTTCAGGTGCAGGAAACACGGCTGGTATTCGAAGATCTGCACCCCTGCCTTGAGCAGTCGCGGGTAATAACGGTGCCCGGCATAACGCACCGACGGGTGATCGGTACGCGGCCCGGTCAGCAGCAGCCGCACATCGACACCGCGCGCGGCGGCCTTGCGCAGGGAGCGGCGGATTTTCCAGGTTGGCAGGAAGTACGGCGTGGCCATCCAGATGCGTTGCTGGCCGCTGTTCAACGCACGGAACAGCGATTGCAAAATGTCACGATGCTGGCGGGCGTCAGCATACGCCACGCGCCCCATGCCTTCGCCCTTGTCCGGCACCCGTGGCAGACGCGGTAGACCAAAATGCGCGGCCGGCCGCCAGGCGCGGCGATAGCGGTTGGCGATCCACTGGCGATCAAACAGCAGTTGCCAGTCGATCACCAACGGGCCGCTGATCTCGACCATCACTTCGTGCCATTCGCTGGTGTCGTGGCCCGGCGTCCAGAACTCATCGGTGACACCGGTGCCGCCAACCACTGCCAGACGCTGATCGACCAACAACAACTTGCGGTGATCACGATAAAAATTGCCGACCCAGCGCCGCCAGTTCAAGCGATTGTAGAAACGCAGTTCGACCCCGGCGTGTGTCAGGCGCTGGCGCAGATTGAGGGTGAACGCAAGACTGCCGTAATCATCGAACAGGCACCGCACGCGCACACCACGCTCAGCGGCCAGCACCAGCGCCTGCACGATGGTTTCGGCACAGGCGCCGGCCTCGACCAGATACAACTCCAGTTCGATCTGCTCTTGCGCGCCAGCAATCTGCTCAAGCATGCGCGGGAAGAATTGCGGGCCGTCGATCAACAGCTCGAAGCGGTTGCCATCCCGCCACGGAAACACCGCGCCGCGCATGTCAGCGCGCCGTGAAGATCAGCACCGCACCCACCGGCACCGACAGACTGATGGCCGACAGGTCGGCGAGTTTGCGCAGGCTTTCCAGCCCCGGCACGAGGTCGAAATCCTCGGCGTTGATCACCAGCGGCTCCAGGGTGACCACTTGAAAACGTCGATCATCGAGCCGTGTCGCCAACAGTTCGGCCGGGTACTCATGTTGCTTGCCGTGCAAGTTGACGGTCAACGGCAGGCGCAATTCCAGTTGCGCACCGGGGGCCAGATCGTTGATCGGGCGCAGGTCGATCTGGGTGGTGATGGTCGCTTCGGGAAATTGCTCGATCTGGAACAGCTCCTTGCGCATGCGCTCATCGCGCAGCGGGATGCCGCTGTTGATAGAATCCAGCTCGACTTCGACTTCGGCGCGACCGTTGGGGTCGACCTTGCCGTGCAGCACCAGAAAGCGCTGCACCTCGGAAATGTGAGCGTTTTTCGTACTGACGAACGACAGCCGCGACGACTCGCCGTCCAGATACCAATTGGCCTGCGCCGGCAGCGCGACGGCGGCGAGCAGCAGGCCGGACAGGGTTGCACAGAGAGAGCGGTTGAACATTGAACACTCGTGGGGCCGATAAACCTGCACGAACCTTAACCGCCCCCGCGGTTATTGCAAACTCGGTTGCCGCAAATCTATCGATTGATGAATTCCCTGTGGGAGCTGGCTTGCCAGCAATTGCGCCGGCACAGGCAATATTTGTGTGCCTGATACACCGCCATCGCTGGCAAGCCAGCTCCCACAGAGTTCTCTGTTCAAAGGAGATCTGCATACTTCAGGGATCGAGGCGGCAGCCCCGGCGTTCGCTTTGCCACTGTGCGCGATTGCTGCGGCCCATGCCGCTGACGGTGACGGTTTTGCTCGCAGGGTCATCGGTGAACTGGCTGATCGGCAGCCATTGTTTTACATAGCCACGACAGTACTCAGCGTCGTTGTTCATCACGTACCGGCAGGAACAATATTCCTTGGCGGTGTAAGCGCTGATGATGTCTGGAAAAGCCCACAGATTTTCGCGTTCGTAGCCGACCCAGCCGAGCAGCAACACAAGCAGTAACAGCAAAAAGCGCTTCATGGCCGCACCGCCTTCAACACCTGCTTGAGCAATTCGTTATGACGATAACTGCCGTCACGGTCATCGGCGTAGCGCACGATCACCAACTTTTCGCTTGGAATGACGAACAAGGCCTGGCCCCAATGGCCGAGCGCGGCGAAAGTATCGGGCGGTGCATCGGGCCAAGGCGACGCGGCGCCACCGGCCGGACGATTGAGCCACCAATGGCCGCCGGGCACGGCTTCGTCCTGATGAGCCTTGTAACCGGCGAAGGGTTTAAGGTTGAAGGCGACCCAATCTTTGGGCAGCAGTTGCCGATCGTTCCAGCGCCCATCGCGGGCCATCAGCAGACCGACCCGCGCCAGATCCCGCGCCGTCAGGTAAGCGTACGACGACGCGACAAAGATGCCAGTGGCATCGGTTTCCCACACGGCATGGCGAATGCCCAACGGTTCGAATAACGCCGTCCATGGATAATCCGGATAACGCTGCGGACCGACGATGGTTTTCAGCGCCGCCGCGAGCAAATTGCTGTCGCCGCTGGAATAGCGGAAGGCCTGCCCCGGTTCGGCGTAAGTGTCGTGAGCGGCGGTGAACGCGGCCATGTCGCGATGACCGCGGGTGTAGAGCATCGCCACCACCGAGGATTTCAGCGGGGCATATTCGTAGTCTTCCTGCCAGTCGATGCCGGAGGACCAGTGCAGCAGGTCGGCGATTTTGATGGACGGGTGTTGTTCCAGCGGCGGGTAAAACTGCACGGCCGGGTCTTCGAGTGTGAACAGGCCTTCGCCGTACGCCACGCCAAGGACGGTGGCCATCAGGCTTTTGCTGATCGACCAGGTCAGGTGCGGTGTGTGTTCGGTGGTCGGACCGGCGTAGCGCTCGTAGATGATCTGGCCGTCGTGGATGATCAGCAGCGCGTCGGTGCGGATGCCTTTGCGGGTGGTGTCATCGCGGGGTGGGAAGGCGTAATTCTCCAGAACTCCTGTATCGGTGATCGTCGTGCCGATTGGCCATTGTTCGCCGGGCCATTGTTCGGCCTGAACGGTGAAGCAGGTCAGCAGCAGAAACAGCGACAGGCCTTTGCACATGAGGAGGGCTCTTGGGGAGAACCTGCTGAGATTAGTCGGGGTTGATGACAGATGTGTGGTGATGATGAGATCGCTTTCGCGAGCAAGCTCGCTCCCACAGTTGACCGAGTTCCTTCAGTTGGAATGCCATCAAACTGTGGGAGCGAGCTTGCTCGCGAAGAGGCCAGTCAAGCCTGCGCCAAAGCCTTGGCCAACCGCTTGGCCCGAGCGCCTGCGGCCAACTGCATCACCCCCTGATCCCGCTGCCACATCTGCGCCCATTCTGTCGGCCCGTCAGCCAAGGCCTGACTCACCTCCCCCTCCAGCACCTCAAATTGCGCAAACAACCCACCCAGCAACACATGCCCGGCCGGATTGTTCGGCGGCTGCCGGCTCGCCTCCGCACACCCGGCCAACAGCGCCAGCAAACGTAATTGCAGCGCTTGCGGCCAATCGCTGTCCTGCCCGACGCCATACAGCCATGCGGTCATCGCGCTCAGCACATAGACATCTTCCAGCGTGCGAAACGGTTTGACGTAAGCATCCCAACCATCACCGGCGAGCAACTCGCACAACGCCCCATCAAGCTGCAACCGGCCATGACTGATGTCTGGCATCAACGGCAACGCCGGCAATTTCTCAACGGTTACTCCGGGCTCGCCGGGATACACCACGGCCAGACTCAGGCGCGGCGTTTCGCCGGGGTCTTCGCTGCGCGCGGCGATCAGCAACCAGTCCGCCGCATCGCCCGCCGTGACGAAGTCCTTGCGCCCACTCAGGCGCAAATCGCTCAGCCGCGTCTGCATGTCCGCCGGACGCAGACTGCGCTGTTCAGTCGCGCACAAGGCACCGAGGCTCAGCGGTGCGCTCGGCCACAACATGCGCAAGGCCGCCTGATAACCGACCAGAAACGCCAGCCCCGGCGTCGCCATCCGCCGCCCGCCCGCGACCGCCAATTCGAACGGGGTGACGTTGCCCAGTTGCTGCAACAACGTTGCAAAACCCTCGGCCAGGTCGGCAACGGCGGGCAATCGTTCACGGCGGTGCAGCAGATCTGGCCAAGGCATAAGAGGCTCCTCGTGGGCTGTCATATAAGCATCACCGAACGTTCATGGCGATGACACCGGGGCTACATAGCCTGACTTTGCACAACACGGCTGCATAAAGAAAGTCGATCGGCTGCAACCCACGACGGGTTAAAGGCCCGTACGGAGATTCACATGACTCAGATCGCCCGCATCAGCGACACCGGCAATGAACGCCGCCTGCAAGCCGAACGCCTGATCGGCGCCGAGGCCTTGCAGCAAGCCCAGGCCCTGCGTTTCAACGTCTTCAGCGGCGAATTCAACGCCAAACTGAACGGCGCGGAACTGGGTCTGGACATGGATGATTATGATGTTCACTGCAGCCACATCGGCGTGCGTGATCTGAACACCGGGCGTCTGGTCGCGACCACGCGTCTGCTCGATCACACCGCCGCCAGCAGCCTGGGCAAGTTCTACAGCGAAGAAGAATTCAGTCTGCATGGGCTCGCGCATCTGCAAGGCCCGATCCTTGAAATCGGCCGCACCTGCGTCGACCCGGCCTATCGCAACGGCGGCACCATTGCGGTGTTGTGGGGCGAATTGGCCGAAGTGTTGAATCAGGGCGGCTACAGCTATCTGATGGGTTGCGCGAGCATTCCGATGCAGGACGGCGGCATTCAGGCCCACGCGATCATGCAGCGCCTGCGCGAACGTTACCTGTGCACCGAACACCTGCGCGCCGAGCCGAAAAATCCGCTGCCGACGCTCGATATCCCATCCAACGTGATCGCGGAAATGCCGCCGCTGCTCAAGGCCTACATGCGCCTGGGCGCGAAGATCTGTGGCGAGCCATGCTGGGACGAAGACTTCCAGGTCGCCGACGTGTTCATCCTGCTCAAGCGCGACGAACTCTGCCCGCGCTACGCCAGGCACTTCAAGGCGGCTGTGTGATGAGCCGGCTGCGGGTGTACGCGCGAATCGCGCGGGTGCTGCTGGTGGTGGCGCTGGGCTTGACCATGGCCAGCGTCTTTGGCGTGTTTGAACGGATTGGCCTGGCGCATTCGATGGAACGGCGTCAGCGCTGGTCGCGCTTCTTCATGGCGCGGCTGAGCAATGCCCTGCCCTTTCGCGTGACCGTCCATGGTGAGCTGCCGAAACAGCCGATGCTGTGGGTCAGCAATCACGTATCGTGGACCGACATTCCGCTGCTGGGCATGCTGACGCCGCTGTCGTTTCTGTCCAAGGCCGAAGTACGCACCTGGCCGGTGGCCGGTTGGCTCGCGGCGAAGGCTGGCAGCCTGTTCATCCGTCGCGGTTCGGGCGACAGCCAGTTGATCCGCAAACAGATGACCCGGCACCTGCAAACCGAGCACGCCTTGCTGATGTTCCCGGAAGGCACCACCACCGACGGCCGTTCGCTGCGTACCTTTCACGGTCGCTTGCTGGCGGCGGCGATTGATTCCGAGGTGATGCTGCAACCGGTGGCGATTCGTTATCTGCGTGATGGCGAAATCGATGCGCTGGCGCCGTTCATTGGCGACGATGATCTGCTCTCGCACCTGATGCGCCTGTTCAGCAATGATTGCGGCGATGTCGAAGTACACCTGCTCAAGCCGATTGCCTGTCAGGGGAGTGAGCGTGCGGCGTTGGCGTTTGAAGCGCAGCAGGCGGTGCAGAAGGCGTTGTTTGGTGAGGCGGCGAAACCGGCCGAACCGCGTCGCGCAGGCGAACTGATCGCTGCCTGAACACACACTCCTACATTAGATCTGCGGTGTCTGGGGGTTTTGTGCGAAGTCCTGGAGTTGTGGGTAGAACAAAGCGAAATCCTCACTCAACGGCTCATACAACCGCCGCAATTCCTGCATCGCCCCCGCCAGCTCTTCCGGCCGGGTCAAGCGCCGCGAGATCCCGCGCAGCACCTGTTCCAGCACTTCAAACTCCTGATACGAACCCAGCCAGTCATTGGCGACCATGTGGGGCGCGATCTTCGCCAGCCGTTCGGGCATTTGCGGTTCACGGGACAGCACCCGATACACGTCAGCGGTGAAGTGTTCCAGCGGCTGATCGGCGTACAGCTTCCAGTCCCGCGCCAGGCAATGATCGAAAAACACATCGAGCACGATCCCGGCGTAGCGCCGCCGCGTTTCGGTAAAGCGGCCCAGAGCAATGTCCACCAGGGGATGGCGGTCAGTGAACACGTCAATCCGTCGATGCAGGTGAATGGCCGCCTCCACCTCGGGCGCAAACTGCCCTTGCAGCCGACCTTTGACGAAGTCGCCATACAGACTGCCGAGCAGTTGCCCGGGGCGCTGGCCACCGAGGTGTAAATGTGCGAGATAGTTCATGGGCGCAGCTTAGCACTGCGGCCAGTAAGCCATACACCCATGTATCGTTATAACGCGATATACCAATTTATGCTGACATCAGATCAAAATCATATTGGTATATCGCGATCCAACGATTTAAAGTTCGCCTCATCGCGATATAGCGTTGTACACATTGTGAGCACCCTGCCATGAACCTCGACCTCGACGAAATAATAAAAGCCCTGGCGCACCCGGTACGGCGAGACATCCTCAACTGGCTGAAAGACCCGAAAGGCGAATTCCCGGAACAGTTGCACAACCACGAGTACGGCATCTGCGCCGGACAGATCGATCAACGCTGCGGCCTGTCGCAGTCGACCGTTTCGGCACACCTCGCAACGTTGCAGCGCGCCGGTCTGATCAGCAGCCAGAAGGCCGGTCAATGGCACTTTTTCAAACGAAACGAGGACGTGATCCAGGCGTTCCTCAGCACCCTCAGTAAAGAGCTCTGACCCTTAACGTCAGCCAGCCGACAAGGAAACCTGCATGCCCCTCTCGCTCCTCATCCTAGCCTTGAGCGCCTTCGCCATCGGCACCACCGAATTCGTCATCATGGGCCTGCTGCCCGATGTGGCGACCGACCTCGGTGTGTCGATCCCCGGCGCCGGCTGGCTGGTGACCGGTTACGCCCTGGGCGTGGCCATCGGTGCGCCGTTCATGGCACTGGCCACGGCCAGACTGCCGCGCAAGGCAGCACTGGTGGCGTTGATGGGCATCTTTATTATCGGCAACCTGTTGTGTGCGATTGCCAGCGATTACAACGTGCTGATGTTTGCCCGTGTAATCACCGCGCTGTGCCACGGTGCCTTCTTCGGCATCGGTTCGGTGGTGGCGGCCAATCTGGTACCCGCGAACAAACGCGCTTCGGCCGTGGCCCTGATGTTCACCGGCCTGACTCTGGCCAACGTCCTCGGCGTTCCGCTGGGCACCGCGCTGGGTCAGCAATACGGCTGGCGCTCGACCTTCTGGGCGGTGACCGTCATCGGTGTGATCGCAATGATCGGCCTGATCCGTTTTCTACCTGCCAAGCGTGACGAAGAGAAACTCGACCTGCGCGCCGAACTCGCCGCTCTCAAAGGTGCGGGGATCTGGCTATCGCTGAGCATGACCGCGCTGTTCGCCGCCTCCGTATTCACCCTGTTCACCTATGTCGCGCCGCTGCTCGGCGAAGTCACCGGTGTGTCGCCGCGTGGCGTGACCTGGACGCTGATGCTGATCGGCCTGGGCCTGACCGTCGGCAACATCATCGGCGGCAAACTCGCCGACAAAGGCATGGCCGCCACGCTGATCGGCGTATTCATCGCGATGGCCGTGGTCTCCACCGTGCTGACCTGGACCAGCGTTGCGCTGATCCCGACCGAAATCACCCTGTTCCTCTGGGCCACTGCGTGTTTCGCCGCCGTGCCGGCGCTGCAAGTCAACGTGGTGACCTTCGGCAAAGCGGCACCGAACCTGGTGTCGACCCTGAACATCGGCGCGTTCAACGTCGGTAACGCCTTGGGCGCCTGGGTCGGCGGCAGCGTCATCGCCCACGGTTACGGCCTGACCAGCGTGCCACTCGCAGCCGCCGCGCTGGCCGTGCTCGCCCTGCTGGTGACCCTGATTACTTTCCGTCAGAACGGCAATGCCGATCTGGCCCCTGCTACCAACTGATTAACTTTTCACTTACGAGGGTTGTAGACATGGCAACTATTTTTGATCCGATCAAACTCGGCGACATTGAACTGGCCAACCGCATCATCATGGCCCCGCTGACCCGCTGCCGCGCCGACGAAGGCCGCGTGCCGAATGCGCTGATGGCTGAATACTACGTACAGCGTGCTTCTGCGGGCCTGATCCTCAGCGAAGCCACGTCGGTGACGCCAATGGGCGTCGGCTACCCGGACACCCCGGGCATCTGGTCCAACGACCAGGTACGCGGCTGGGCCAACGTGACCAAAGCGATTCACGCTGCTGGCGGCAAGATTTTCCTGCAACTGTGGCACGTGGGCCGTATCTCCCATGAGTCGTACCTGAACGGTGAGACCCCGGTGGCGCCAAGCGCGATCCAGCCTAAAGGTCACGTCAGCCTGGTGCGGCCACTGGCCGACTACCCGACTCCGCGCGCCCTGGAAACCGCTGAAATCGCCGACATCGTCGACGCTTATCGCACCGGTGCCGAGAACGCCAAAGCCGCCGGTTTCGATGGCGTGGAAATCCACGGTGCCAACGGTTACCTGCTCGACCAGTTCCTGCAAAGCAGCACCAACCAGCGCACCGACAACTACGGTGGCTCGCTGGAAAACCGTGCGCGCCTGCTGCTGGAAGTGACTGATGCGGCGATCGACGTCTGGGGCGCCGGCCGTGTCGGTGTGCACCTAGCACCGCGCGCTGACTCTCACGACATGGGCGATGACAACCTGGCGGAAACTTTCACCTATGTCGCCCGGGAACTGGGCAAGCGCGGCATCGCGTTTATCTGCTCCCGTGAGAAAGAAGGCGCCGACAGCCTCGGCCCGCAACTGAAAGAAGCTTTCGGTGGCCCGTACATCGCCAACGAAAAATTCACCAAAGACAGCGCCAACGAGTGGCTGGCCAGCGGCAAGGCTGACGCGGTGGCGTTCGGCGTGCCGTTCATTGCCAACCCGGATCTGCCGGCGCGTTTGAAGGCGGATGCGCCATTGAATGATGCGCGTCCAGAGCTGTTCTACGCCAAGGGCCCGGTCGGTTATATCGACTACCCGACGCTATAAGGCATCACGCAGAAACGCGAAAGCCCCCGACTTGTGAGAGTCGGGGGCTTTTTTGTGTTCGCCGGGAGAGCTATTGCGCGGCTGAGTACGTGGCCCCTCATCCCAGCCCTCTCCCGAGGGAGAGGGAGCCGATCGGGGAATGTTCGGGACCTGAGTTCGACTGGATATTTCAGGTCGGCGTATCTCGAAGGAGCACCTCGGTCAGTCCCCTCTCCTTCCGGGAGAGGGCTAGGGTGAGGGCAGACTGCCAACACTCATTCACACAGAAGACACAAATTCCCTACAAAATGCGCAGCTCGCTACGTTTAAACTCCCCGCCGCAAATCTATATAAAGGCAGGCCAATTGACATAACCTGTGCCAATTACGCATTTTGTTTCATTTGCGCAGGCTGGGGCTCAGGCGCAGCATATCCAACCCTGTATCGACCCAACGCTCGGCTTCGGCATGCAGATCGAAGCTGTCCGGCGCCAGAAGCCATCCGTACAGAAGGCCATCGATGTAGGCGTGAATGCTGATGGCCGCGCGGGCAGTGTCGAGATCTTCCGGCAACTGGCCGCGATTCACCGCATTACGCAGGGTCAGCCCAATGCGCTCATTGCACTCAAGACTGGCCACCCGGCGCTGCTGGCGCAAATCGCACATTTCATCGGTGAACTCGCACTTATGAAACAGAATTTCGTTGATACGCCGGGTTTTCGGATCCAGCGCAACTTGATGAAACAAATGAATCAGCAGCTTGCGCATGCAACCCAGTGGGTCGAGTTCGTCTTCGCTCTCGCTGGCCTTGGCCAATTCATCCAGCGGCTCATGCAGGCTGTCGAGCATGGCCTGAACCAGATCCGCCTTGTTGCTGAAATGCCAATAAATGGCCCCACGGGTAACTCCGGCCATTGTCGCAATGTCGGCCAGCGTCGTCCGAGCGACGCCCCTTTCGAAAAAGGCTTTCTCCGCCGCTTCCAGAATCTGGCTACGGGTTTCTTGAGCTTCCTCTTTGGTACGACGGACCATGACAGTAAAACCTCAAACAGGATGTTTCAGGGATGGCTGAATATCCGCTGAATAAAGAAGGGGTGATCTCTCGCGGATCAGTTCCCAGGCCTACAATTTCGAACCTTGCGACGACTTTTGTAACAGGGTGGATACGCGGCGCAGGTGTTTACAAACAACCATGAACGTAAGTATATTACTTAGCAAGCTACTTATCCACTCGGTACGCATTTTTTACCCTTTCACACTTCTTGTGCGCTTTTCGCGCGCCTGACCCGAGGATCTTCATGCAATTCAAGCCAGCTGTTACCGCTCTGGTCACTGCCGTCGCCCTGGCATCGCTGCTCAGCGGATGTAAAAAGGAAGAAGCGGCACCGGCCGCTCCACCGCCTCAGGTCGGCGTCGTCACCCTGCAGCCACAAGCCTTTACCCTCACTTCCGAACTGCCGGGTCGCACCAGTGCGTACCGCATCGCGGAAGTTCGACCACAGGTCAATGGCATCATTCTCAAGCGTCTGTTCAAGGAAGGCGCCGATGTCAAAGCCGGCCAGCAGCTGTATCAGATCGATCCGTCGGTCTATGAAGCGACCCTGAAAAGCGCCGAAGCCAACCTGCGTTCGACCAAATCGATCTCCGACCGCTACAAGCAACTGGTCGACGAGCAGGCCGTGAGCCGTCAGGAATACGACACCGCTGTGGCCAACCGCCTGGAATCGGAAGCGTCGTTGCAGAGCGCGCAGATCAACGTGCGTTACACCAAGGTCTATGCGCCGATCTCCGGCCGCATCGGCCGTTCGGCGGTGACCGAAGGCGCGCTGGTCAGCAATGGCCAGGCCGACGCGATGGCGACGATCCAGCAACTGGACCCGATCTACGTCGACGTCACTCAGTCTTCGGTTGAACTGCTGGAACTGCGCCGCGAGCTGGAAAGCGGTCGTCTGCAGAAGGCCGGCGACAATTCGGCCGCGGTCAAGCTGACCCTGGAAGACGGCAGCCAGTACAAGCTCGACGGTAAGCTGGAATTCTCCGAAGTATCGGTCGATCCGACTACCGGTTCCGTGACCTTGCGCGCCGTGTTCCCGAACCCGGATCACACCCTGCTGCCAGGCATGTTCGTCCGCGCCCAGTTGCAGGCCGGCGTCAATGCCGCGGCCATTCTGGCACCGCAGCAAGGCGTGACCCGCGACCTTAAAGGCACCCCGACCGCACTGGTCGTCGGCGCCGACAACAAGGTTGAGCTGCGTCAACTCAAGGCCAGTCGCACCGTCGGCAGCCAGTGGCTGATCGAAGACGGCCTGAAGGCCGGCGATCGTTTGATCACCGAAGGCCTGCAATACGTTCGCCCAGGTGTTCAGGTCAATCCGACTGAAGCGACCAACGTAGCCAAGAAGAACCCGGCCCCCGCTCAAGCAGCTGACAAAGCCGCTGGCGGCAAAGGGGAGTAACTCATGTCAAAATTTTTCATCGACCGTCCGATTTTCGCCTGGGTAATTGCCCTGGTGATCATGCTGGTCGGGGCACTTTCGATCCTGAAACTGCCGATCAACCAATACCCGAGCATCGCGCCACCGGCCATTGCGATCCAGGTGACCTACCCAGGCGCCTCCGCACAAACCGTGCAGGACACCGTGGTGCAGGTCATCGAGCAGCAGCTCAACGGCATCGACAACCTGCGTTATGTGTCCTCGGAAAGTAACTCCGATGGCAGCATGACCATCACCGCGACCTTCGAGCAAGGCACCAACTCCGACACCGCGCAGGTGCAGGTCCAGAACAAGCTGAACCTGGCCACCCCGCTGCTGCCGCAGGAAGTGCAGCAACAAGGTATCCGCGTCACCAAGGCAGTGAAGAACTTCCTGTTGGTGATCGGTGTGGTTTCGCGTGACGGCAGCATGACCAAGGACGACCTGTCCAACTACATCGTGTCGAACATGCAGGACCCGATTTCTCGGACCGCCGGTGTCGGTGACTTCCAGGTCTTCGGTGCCCAGTACGCGATGCGCATCTGGCTCGACCCGGCCAAGCTGAACAAGTACAACCTGACCCCGGCTGACGTCAGCTCCGCCATTTCGGCGCAGAACGTCCAGGTGTCGTCCGGTCAGCTCGGCGGTTTGCCGGCGCTGCCAGGTCAGCAACTGAACGCGACGATCATCGGCAAGACCCGTCTGCAGACCGCCGAGCAGTTCAAGGCGATTCTGCTGAAGGTCAATCAGGACGGCTCGCAAGTGCGCGTCGGCGACGTAGCCGATGTCGCTCTGGGCGGTGAGAACTCGACCATTTCCGCACAGTTCAACGGCAAACCGTCTTCCGGTCTGGCAGTGAAACTGGCCAACGGCGCCAACGCCCTCGACACCGCCAAGGCCCTGCGCAAGACGATTGACGAACTCAAGCCGTTCTTCCCGCAAGGCATGGAAGTGGTGTTCCCGTACGACACCACCCCGGTGGTGACCGAGTCGATCAAGGGTGTGGTTGAAACCCTGGTCGAAGCAATCGTGCTGGTCTTCCTGGTGATGTTCCTGTTCCTGCAGAACTTCCGCGCCACCGTCATCACCACGATGACTGTGCCGGTGGTATTGCTCGGTACGTTCGGCATCCTCGCGGCCTTCGGTTTCAGCATCAACACGCTGACCATGTTCGGTATGGTGCTGGCCATCGGTTTGCTGGTGGATGACGCCATCGTCGTGGTGGAAAACGTCGAGCGGGTGATGAGCGAAGAAGGCTTGTCACCGAAGGAAGCGACCAAGAAGTCCATGGGCCAGATCCAGGGTGCGCTGGTCGGTATTGCCCTGGTTCTGTCGGCGGTACTGTTGCCGATGGCGTTCTTCAGTGGCTCCACCGGTGTGATCTACAAGCAGTTCTCGATCACCATCGTGTCGGCCATGGCCCTGTCGGTACTGGTCGCGCTGATCTTCACACCGGCGCTCTGCGCAACCATGCTCAAAGCGATTCCGAAAGGCGAGCACGGCACACCGAAAAAAGGCTTCTTCGGCTGGTTCAACCGCAGCTTCGATCGTGGCGTCAGAAGCTACGAGCGCGGTGTCGGCAACATGCTGTCGCGAAAAGCCCCATACCTGTTGGCCTATGTGCTGATCGTCGTCGGCATGATCTGGCTGTTCACGCGCATTCCGACCGCGTTCCTGCCGGAAGAAGACCAGGGCGTACTGTTCGCCCAGGTGCAGACCCCGGCCGGTTCCAGTGCCGAACGTACTCAAGTCGTGATCGACGAAATGCGTTCTTACCTGCTGGAGAAAGAAGCCGGTGCGGTGTCTTCGGTGTTCACTGTCAACGGCTTCAACTTCGCCGGTCGCGGTCAGAGCTCGGGTCTGGCGTTCATCATGCTCAAACCGTGGGACGAGCGTGACGCGAGCAACAGCGTGTTCGCCCTCGCCCAACGTGCGCAGCAACACTTCTTCAGCTTCCGCGATGCGATGGTGTTTGCCTTTGCCCCGCCAGCGGTACTGGAATTGGGTAACGCCACCGGTTTCGACGTGTTCCTGCAGGACCGCGCCGGTATCGGTCACGAAAAACTGATGGAAGCGCGCAACCAGTTCCTCGGTCTGGCGGCACAGAGCAAGGTGCTCTATCAGGTGCGTCCGAACGGCCTGAACGACGAGCCGCAATACCATCTGGAAATCGACGATCAGAAGGCCCAGGCCCTCGGCGTGAGCATTGCCGATATCAACAGCACCCTGTCGATCTCCTTCGGTAGTAGCTACGTCAACGACTTCATCGACCGTGGTCGGGTGAAGAAGGTCTACGTGCAAGGTCAGGCCGGTGCTCGCATGAGCCCTGAAGACTTGAAGAAGTGGTACGTGCGCAACAACGCCGGAACCATGGTGCCGTTCTCCGCATTCGCCAAGGGCGAGTGGATCTACGGATCGCCAAAACTGGCGCGTTACAACGGTGTAGAAGCGATGGAGATCCTCGGTTCTCCGGCGCCGGGTTACTCCACCGGTGAAGCGATGGCCGAAGTCGAAGCGATTGCCAAGAAGCTGCCGGCCGGTGTTGGTATCTCCTGGACCGGTTTGTCTTACGAGGAACGTCTGTCGGGTTCGCAAGCGCCGGCGCTGTACGCCCTGTCGCTGCTGATGGTGTTCCTGTGTCTGGCGGCGCTGTACGAGAGCTGGTCGATTCCGATCGCCGTTATGCTCGTCGTACCGCTGGGGATCATCGGTGCATTGCTGGCCACCAGCCTGCGCGGTCTGTCCAACGACGTGTACTTCCAGGTGGGGCTGTTGACGACCATCGGTCTGGCGGCTAAAAACGCCATTCTGATCGTCGAATTCGCCAAGGAGCTGCATGAACAAGGCCGCAGCCTGCGTGAGGCGGCGATCGAAGCCTGTCGCATGCGTCTGCGCCCGATCATCATGACCTCGCTGGCCTTCGTCCTCGGTGTTGTACCGCTGGCGATCTCCACCGGCGCCGGTTCAGGCAGTCAACATGCGATCGGTACGGGCGTGATTGGCGGTATGCTCACGGCCACGATCCTGGCGATCTTCTGGGTCCCACTGTTCTTCGTTACGGTTTCGTCCATGGGCCAGCGTAAAATCGCTGACGAGGATGAACCAACTGAAACTCCTAAAGAGGCTGGCCAATGAGCAAGTCGCTACTCTCCATCGCAGTCGCCGCCTTCGTGCTGAGCGGTTGCTCGCTGATACCTGATTATCAGCAGCCTGAGGCCCCGGTCGCAGGTCAGTACCCGCAAGGGCCGGCGTATTCGCCGGCCCAGGCACCGGCGCAGGCCGCTGCCGAGCAAGGCTGGAAGCAGTTTTTCCATGACCCGGCGCTGCAACAGCTGATCCAGGTTTCGCTGGAAAACAACCGCGACCTGCGTGTCGCGGCGCTGAACATCGACGCTTACGCGGCTCAATACCGCATCCAGCGCGCCGACTTGTTCCCGGCGGTGTCGGCCAATGCCGCCGGCAGCCGCCAGCGTCTGCCGGCGCGTGCCTCGCAGACCGGCGACTCGATGATCAGCAGCTCGTACTCCGCCACCGTCGGCATCAGCGCCTACGAACTCGACCTGTTCGGTCGCGTTCGCAGCCTGAGCGAGCAAGCGTTGCAACAGTACTTCGCTACTGAAGAAGCGCGTCGCAGCACCCAGATCAGTCTGGTCGCCAGCGTCGCCAACGCTTACCTGACCTGGCAAGCGGACAAGGAACTGCTCAAGCTGACCCAGGACACCCTCGGTGCCTTCGAAGAAAGCTACAAGCTGACCAGCCGCAGCAATGAAGTCGGTGTCGCCTCGGCACTGGACCTGGCGCAGTCGCGCACCTCGGTCGAGAACGCCCGGGCGCAACTGGCGCGTTACACCCGCCAGGTCGCGCAGGACGAAAACAGCCTGACCCTGCTGCTCGGCACCGGTATCCCGGCCAATCTGCAAGCGGCCAAACCGTTGGGGGATGACCTGCTCAGCGATGTACCGGCCGGCCTGCCTTCGGACCTGCTGCAACGTCGTCCGGACATTCTGCAAGCCGAGTACAACCTGAAAGCGGCCAACGCCAACATCGGCGCGGCCCGTGCAGCGTTCTTCCCGAGCATCAGCCTGACCGCCAACGCGGGCAGCCTGAGCCCGGATCTGTCCGGCCTGTTCAAGGGTGGTTCGGGGACGTGGCTGTTCCAGCCGCAGATCAACCTGCCGATCTTCAACGCCGGCAGCCTGCGCGCCAGCCTCGACTACGCCAAGATCCAGAAGGACATTGGCGTGGCGAACTACGAGAAGGCCATTCAGACGGCCTTCCAGGAAGTCGCCGACGGCCTCGCCGCACGCCAGACCTACACCGAGCAGCTGCAGGCGCAGCGTGACTTTGTGCAGGCCAACCAGGATTACTACCGCCTGGCCGAACGTCGCTACCGCATCGGCGTCGACAGCAACCTGACCTTCCTCGATGCCCAGCGTCAACTGTTCAGCGCGCAACAAGCGCTGATCACCGACCGCCTCGCGCAGCTGACCAGTGCGGTCAACCTGTACAAGGCCCTGGGCGGTGGCTGGAATGCGCAGACCGCGCAGAACGAACCGCTGAAAGAAGAAGCACCGAAGATGAAGTTGTTCTGATCATCATCGGCTGAACACAAGGAGCCCACCGATTGGTGGGCTTTTTGTTGCCTGAAAGAAATGGGTTGTCTGTCCCGGCGTTATCGCGAGCAGGCTCACTCCTACAGTTGGAATGCATTCCCCTGTAGGAGTGAGCCTGCTCGCGAAGAGGCCCTATCAACCGCCACAAAACCCGTTTTAATCTTGCGTTCGATAATCGCCCAAAACCCGCTTTCACCAATTGAAACGCTGGCTCCGCCCCCCGCACCATTCGTATCACAAAACCAATAACAACAGGTTCGACACCATGCTCCCGCGCCCTGCCCCGTCCGGCTGATTGCCGTCGTTTCCCCCTGAACCCTTTTCATGTCTGCACCGCAAAACGGCGCAGCGCATCCGTTCACCCTAAAAAAAACAAGAGAGACCCGAGCCCATGACAACCTCCCCTGCGCCTTACGCGTTTCCCGGTCTGATCGCCCTCGCGCTGGCCGGTACTGCTTTGCCCGCTGTAGCCGAAGACGCCGGTTTCATTGAAGGGGCCAAGGTCAACCTGAACCTGCGCAACTTCTACATCAACCGCAATTTCACCAACCCGACCAAGGCTCAGGGCAAAGCTGAAGAGTGGACGCAGAGCTTCATCCTCGACGCCAAATCCGGTTTCACCCAAGGCACCGTCGGCTTCGGCATGGACGTGCTCGGCCTGTATTCGGTGAAACTCGATGGCGGTAAAGGCACTGGCGGTACGGCGTTGCTGCCGCTGGATCACGACGGCCGTCCGGCGGACAACTTCGGACGCACCAACGTTGCTTTCAAGGCCAGGCTTTCCCAGACCGAAGTGAAGGTCGGCGAATGGATGCCGGTGCTGCCGATCCTGCGTTCGGACGACGGTCGCTCGCTGCCGCAAACCTTTCGCGGCGGCCAGATCACTTCGAAGGAAATCGATGGCTTGACCCTTTACGGCGGCCAGTTCCGCGCCAACAGCCCGCGCGACGACAGCAGCATGAGCGACATGTCGATGACCGGCAAAGCGGCGTTCACCTCTGACCGCTTCAACTTTCAGGGCGGTGAATACGTTTTCAACGAAAAACGCACACAGATCGGCCTGTGGAACGCCGAACTCAAGGACATCTACAGCCAGCAATACGTCAACCTGATTCACAGCCAGCCGCTGGGCGACTGGACCCTCGGCGCCAACCTCGGCTTCTTCTACGGCAAGGACGACGGCAGCGCCCGCGCCGGCGATCTCGACAACAAAACCTGGTCGGGGATGTTCTCGGCGAAGTACGGCGGCAACACCTTCTACGTCGGCCTGCAGAAACTCACCGGCGACAGCGCCTGGATGCGCGTCAACGGCACCAGCGGCGGCACCCTGGCCAACGACAGCTACAACGCCAGTTATGACAATGCGCAGGAACGCTCCTGGCAGGTACGCCATGACTACAACTTCGTAGCGATGGGCATCCCCGGCCTGACCTTGATGAACCGCTACATCAGCGGCGACAACGTGCACACCGGGACGATCACCGACGGCAAGGAATGGGGCCGCGAATCGGAACTGGGCTACACCGTGCAGAGCGGCGCCCTGAAGAACCTGAACGTCCGGTGGCGCAACTCGACCATGCGCCGCGACTTCAGCAACAACGAGTTCGACGAGAACCGCTTGATCGTCAGCTACCCGATCAGCCTGCTCTAAACACCGCTTTCAAACTGTAGGCCTTCGCCTGCTCGCGATAGCGGTGTGTCAGTGACATTTAAGGTGACTGACACACTGCTATCGCGAGCAGGCGAAGGCCTACAGGAGGATCTTTGCCATTGGTCAGGAGAAGTGGCACTTCGCCGGCCGGCAGGTAAAGTGGCAAAACCTGAAGGACTCAGGTGCTTCACCTTTCCGCTTCCGTCGTCGTAGTCGGTCCTCAAGCTGGGAGCCAGGTTGTCATCGGAAGACACCAACGATCACTGGAGGACCACCTCAATGATCTCTGATTCGTTACGGCCGTTACCACTTTCGCGAGCAACCCCGCTCCCACAGTTGAAATGCATTCCAAATGTGGGAGCGGGCTTGCTCGCGAAGGCGTCAGTCCGGGCAACACTTATTCCCGGGATTCAACACCCAGCTCGTCCCACACCGACTCCGCAAGATGAAACGTTGCATTCGCCGCCGGAATCCCGCAGTAGATCGCACTCTGCATGATCACTTCCTTGATCTCGCCCCGGCTCACGCCATTATTGGCCGCCGCGCGCAGGTGCAGTTTCAGTTCACCCTCGCGGTTCATGCCGATCAGCATCGCGATGGTGATCAGGCTGCGCGTGTGCCGCGGCAAGCCCGGGCGCGTCCAGATATCGCCCCAGGCGTGGCGGGTGATCATCTCCTGAAACTCCGAGTTGAACTCGGTCAGCGTGGTCAGGCTGCGATCGACATGCGCATCGCCCAGCACCGCGCGGCGCACTTGCATGCCGTCGTCGTATCGTTGTTTCTCGTCCACGAAAATCCCCTTATCAGGCGTTTAGAAACGCCAACACACGATCACTGAAATCCGCGCCAGCCTGCACATTGGACAGGTGCGCCGCGTAGAACTCGGCGTACTGGGCACCGCGTACATGCTCCTGAATGAAGTGCCCACCTGATGGGGGCGTCACCGCATCTTCAGTGCCGGCAATCACCAGCAACGGCACGTTGATCGACGCCAGTTGTTCGCGGAAATCGGCATCACGCACCGCTGCACAGTTAGCCGCATAACCTTCAGGCGACGTGGCTGCGAGCATGTCGGTAATCTGCTTGGCCGCCGCCGGATGCGCCGCCGAAAAGTCTGGAGTAAACCAACGGGCAATCGACGCGTCACGCAAAGCAACCATCGCTGCTGCGCCATCGCGCAGGACGGTTTCGATGCGTGGATTCCACACCGACGGATCGCCGATTTTCGCGGCGGTGTTGCAGACGATCAGCTTGTGCAGACGATGCCCGGCGTTGATCCCCAGCCACTGGCCGATCAGGCCGCCCATCGACAGTCCGCAGAAATGCGCGCGCTCGATGTGCAGCGCATCCAGCAGGCCAAGTACATCGTGACCCAGTTGCTCAATGCTGTAAGGACCCGGCGTGACCAGCGATTTGCCGTGACCACGGGTGTCGAAACGCAGCACGCGAAAATGCTCGGTCAACGCCTGCATCTGCGCATCCCACATGTGCAGGTCGGTGCCCAGCGAGTTGGACAGCACCAGCACCGGTGCATCGACCGGGCCTTCAATTTGATAGTGCAGTTCGCCATCGGCGAGTTGAACGAAAGCCACAGCCCTCTCCTTTCAGTCAGACAATGCGTTGTGTTCGGCCACCGCGCGCTCGACCCAGGTTTTCGCCTGACCGAGGTAATGGGCGGGGTCCAGAAGATGATCGAGTTCAGCGTTGCTCAGTTCGGCGGTGACCTTCGGCTCATCGCCGAGTACGGCGCGCAAATGACGCTGCTCGGCCACTGCGCGTTTGCAGCATTGTTCGAGCAGGTGATGCGCCGCATCGCGACCGACACGTTGAGCGAGGACGATGCTGACGGCTTCGGCCAGTACCAAACCTTGGGTCAATTCGAGATTGCGCGACATACGTTCAGCGTCGACTTCAAGCCCTTCCGCCAACAATCGAGCCTGTTGCAGCGATCCCGAAACCAGGCAGCAAATCTCCGGCAAGGTTTCCCATTCGGCATGCCACAGACCGAGGCTACGCTCGTGCTCCTGGGGCATGGCACTGAACAGCGTCGAGACCAGACCCGGCACCCGCGTCGCGGCTCCGATCAACACCGCGGCGCCGACCGGATTGCGCTTGTGCGGCATGGTCGACGAACCGCCCTTGCCCGGTGCCGAGGGCTCGAACACTTCAGCCGCTTCAGTCTGCATCAACAGGCTGATGTCGCGGCCGAACTTGCCAAGGCTGCCGGCGATCAAACCGAGCACCGCGCCGAACTCGACCACGCGATCACGCTGGGTGTGCCACGGTTGTTCGGGCAGGGTCAGTTGCAGTTCTTCGGCGAGGGCTTCAGCGATCGGCAAGGCCTGCTCGCCCAGCGCGGCGAGGGTTCCGGACGCTCCACCGAATTGCAGCACCAGCAGACGCGGTTTGAGTTCACGCAAGCGCTGCCGGCTGCGCGTCACAGCGCCCAGCCACCCGGCGATTTTCATGCCGAGGGTCACTGGCGTCGCATGTTGCAGCCAGGTGCGTCCGGCCAGCGGCGTCGCCGCATGACGTTGTGCTTGAGCAGCGAGAGAGTCAGCCAGTTGCGCCAGATCGCTTTCGATCAAATCCAGTGCCTGACGCAATTGCAGCACCAGCCCGGAATCCATCACGTCCTGACTGGTCGCGCCCAGATGCACATATCGCTCGGCTTCAGCGTTGCTGCCGGCAATCTGTTTGCCCAGCGCCTTGACCAGCGGAATCGCCGAATTGCCGGCCGTAGCAATCGCCTCGCCCAGCACCGCGAAGTCGTACAGATCGGCATTGCACGCTGCCGCAATCGGTGCCACGGCAGAGGCCGGAATCAACCCGACCCGCGCCTCGGCCCGGGCCAGCGCCGCTTCAAAGTCGAGCATGGCCTGCACGCGGCCCTGATCGCAGAACACTTCGCGCATATTGCGGGCAGTGAAGTAGGCATCGAACAATTGATTGCCCGGTCGCTGAGTCATAAACAGTCCTTGCCGGCGCGGACCATCACGGCCCGCGCGCTTCGGGTTAGAGATCGTGGTGCAAATACGCCGCCTGTTTCGGCAGGCGCAGGCTGAACAGGAACGCGATCGCCATCATCACCGTCACGTACCAGTAGAAGGCGTTTTCCATGCCGATGTTTTTCAGGCTCAGGGCGACGAATTCCGCCGAGCCGCCGAAAATCGCATTGGCCACCGCATAGGCCAGACCGACGCCGAGGGCGCGGACTTCCGGCGGGAACATTTCGGCTTTCACCAAGCCACTGATCGAGGTGTAGAAACTGACAATCGCCAGCGCCACGGTGATCAATACAAAGGCGAGGAACGGGCTGCTGACGCTTTTCAGGCTCAACAGGATCGGCACGGTGAGCAACGTACCGAGGGCGCCGAACCAGAGCATCGAATTACGCCGGCCGATCTTGTCGGCGAGCATGCCGAACAGCGGCTGCATGCACATATACAGGAACAGCGCGCCGGTCATGATGTAGCTGGCGGTCTTGGCGTGCATGCCCGCAGTGTTCACCAGATATTTCTGCATGTAGGTAGTGAAGGTGTAGAAAATCAGCGAGCCACCGGCGGTGTAACCGAGCACGGTGATGAACGCGGCTTTGTGATCGCGGAACAGCGCGGCGATGCTGCCGGCGTCTTTGTGTTCGCGGGTTTCCTTGTTGGTGGTTTCTTTCAGGCTGCGACGCAGGAACAGCGAAATCAACGCCGCCACCGCACCGACCACAAACGGAATCCGCCAGCCGTAGGCACGCAGGTCTTCTTCGGTGAGGAATTGCTGCAAAACCACCACCAGCGACACGGCCAGCAGTTGCCCACCGATCAGGGTCACGTACTGGAACGAGGCAAAAAAACCGCGCTGGCCCTTGAGGGCGACTTCGCTCATGTAGGTGGCGGTGGTGCCGTACTCGCCGCCCACCGACAGGCCTTGCAACAGGCGCGCGAACAACAGCAGGACCGGCGCCCAGACACCGATGTCTTTGTACGTCGGCAGGCAGGCGATCAGCAAAGAGCCGAAGCACATCATCAGAATCGAAATGAGCATCGAATTCTTGCGCCCGTGCTTGTCGGCGACCCGGCCGAAAATCCAGCCGCCAATCGGACGCATCAGGAAGCCGGCAGCGAACACACCGGCGGTGTTGACCAGTTGCACCGTCGGGTTGTCGGAGGGGAAAAACGCCGGGGCGAAATAGATCGCGCAAAAGGCGTAGACGTAGAAGTCGAACCATTCGACGAGGTTGCCGGACGAGGCGCCGACAATGGCAAAGATACGCTTGCTGCGCTCTTCACCGGTGTAATGGGAGGTGGTGGTTGTCATTGTTTTTCACTCGATAGGGACAGTCACAGTCTAGACATACTTTGCAACAGTCCCGTTCCACAGTTCCATCTGCAACACAGTTCCCTTGTAGGAGTGAGCCTGCTCGCGATGGCGATGTGTCATTCAGACCATTTAAATCTGACACACCGTCATCGCGAGCAGGCTCACGCCTACAGGGATTGGGGTGTTCTTCAGTAATCGAAGAACACGGTCTCGGCGTCGGTGCCCTGCAGAATCACATTCCACTGGTAAACGCCGGATGCATCTTTTTTAGCCAGCAACGTACTCCGACGCTCAGCCGGCACACATTCGAGCAACGGATCATTAACGTTCGCCGGCTCACCCTCAAAATAAATCCGCGTCAGCAAGTGCTTCACCAAGCCACGGGCAAACACCAGCACCACCAGATGCGGCGCCTGGGTCGAGCCCTTCAGGCCTTCAACCGTACCCGGTTTGATCGTGGTGAAACGGAAACGCCCTTCCGCATCCACCGGCACCCTGCCGAAACCTTCGAAATGCGGATCGAGCGGTTTGTCCTGCTCGTCTTCAGGGTGGTCGTACTTGCCGGCGGCATTCGCCTGCCAGACTTCAAGCATGGCGTCGTTGACGACATCGCCGTTGCCGTCCACCACCTGCCCGGTGATTGCCACGCGCTCGCCGAGGGTTTGCTCAACGGTGAGGTTTTCGCGGTTCAGCCAGGTCAGACCGATGTGGTAATACGGCCCGACGGTGTGGGACGTGGTCGCTGTCAGCGTCATCTTATTTCTCCATCGGCGTGGCTTCACGCCCGCGCAGCACGATGTCCCAACGATAACCGAGGGCGTAGGACGGAATGGTTTTTTCCAGATCGAAACGGGCGATCAGGCGTTCCTTGGCCGAGGTGTCCGGCACGCAGTTGTAGATCGGGTCGTAGGCCAGCAGCGGATCGCCCGGGAAGTACATTTGCGTGACCAGACGCGTGAGGATGCTCGGCCCGAACAGCGAAAAGTGGATGTGCGCCGGACGCCAGGCGTTGTGGTGGTTGCCCCACGGGTAAGCGCCGGGCTTGATGGTCTGGAACTGATACCAGCCGTCGGCGTCGGTGACGGTGCGGCCGGTGCCGGTGAAGTTCGGGTCCAGCGGTGCGTCGTGCAGGTCGCGCTGGTGGTTGTAGCGACCGGCGGCGTTGGCCTGCCAGATCTCCACCAGAATTCCCGGCACCGGCAGACCGTTTTCGTCGAGCACGCGGCCGTGAATGATGATGCGTTCACCCTGTGGCTCGCCTTCATGCTGGGCGGTCAGGTCGTTATCGGTGTCGCCCACGCGTTCGGCGCCGATGGTCGGCCCGGTGATTTCCGACAGCGAATGCGGCAGAAATACCAACGGCTTGGACGGCGAGCGCAGGTTGGTGGATTGATACGTCGGGTGCAGGTACTCAGGCTGAGTGCCTGCCTGCGGACGACGGTAACCAGGCTTGTCAGACATGTCGCTTTCCTCTGTTCTTTTTCGTCACGGCTTGCGTCAGACGCGTTCGATGGCCAGGGCCAGACCTTGGCCGACACCGACGCACATGGTCGCCAGACCTTTCTTGCCGCCGGTCTTTTCCAACTGATGCAGCGCGGTCAGCACCAGACGCGCACCGCTCATGCCCAACGGGTGACCCAAGGCAATCGCGCCGCCATTCGGGTTGACCTGCGCAGCGTCGTCGGCCAGACCCAGTTCACGCAGCACTGCCAGGCCTTGGCTGGCAAACGCTTCGTTGAGTTCGATCACGTCGAAATCGCTGACCGCCACGCCCAGACGCTCGATCAGTTTGCGCACCGCCGGCACCGGGCCGATGCCCATCACACGCGGCGCGACACCGGCGCTGGCCATGCCGAGCACTTTGGCGCGGGCGGTCAGGCCGTGTTTTTTTACCGCTTCGGCGGACGCGAGAATCAGCGCAGCAGCACCGTCGTTGACCCCGGAGGCATTGCCGGCGGTGACGGTTTTGTCTGGACCGTTGACGGGTTTGAGTTTGGTCAGTGCTTCAAGCGTCGTATCGGCGCGTGGATGTTCGTCCTGGCTGACCACGGTTTCGCCCTTCTTGTGGGCAATCCGCACTTCGACGATTTCTTCCGCGAAATAGCCGGCAGCCTGTGCGGCGGCGGTGCGTTGCTGGCTGCGCAGAGCGAAAGCGTCCTGATCGGCGCGCGACACTTTATAGTCATCGGCGACGTTGTCGGCGGTCTGCGGCATCGCATCGACGCCGTATTGCGCCTTCATCAACGGGTTGATGAAGCGCCAGCCGATAGTAGTGTCTTCGAGTTTCATGTTGCGCGAAAACGCTGCATCAGCCTTGCCCATCACGAACGGCGCACGGGACATCGACTCGACGCCGCCGGCAATTGCCAGCTCCATCTCACCGCTGGCAATCGCACGGAATGCGGTGCCGATGGCGTCCATGCCCGAAGCGCAGAGGCGATTGAGGGTCACGCCCGGTACGGTTTCCGGCAGGCCGGCCAGCAGCAATGCCATGCGCGCGACGTTGCGGTTGTCTTCGCCAGCCTGGTTGGCGCAGCCGAGGAAGACTTCGTCGATGGCGTTCCAATCCACCGATGGATTGCGCTCCATCAGCGCCTTGATCGGCACCGCAGCCAGATCATCGGCGCGGACCGCAGACAAACCGCCGCCGAAACGGCCGATGGGCGTGCGAATCGCGTCACAGATATAAACGTCACGCATCATGCTTCTCCCGGTGCCTGGCCGTGGGCGGCGGCAGTGCGCGCTTCGAGATCGCGCAGCGCGGTCAGTTCGACTTCGGTCGGTTCAGCGGTGGTTTGCACATGCTCGGCAAACCGGATCGCCCAACCGGTGGCCGCGACCACTTGCTCACGGGTCACGCCCGGGTGCAATGCGGTGACCACAAATTCGTGGGTGCCCGCTTCCGGCTCCATGATGCACAGGTCGGTGATGATCCCGACCGGCCCGGCGCCCGGCAGACCCAGACGTTTGCGCGAATCGCCGCCCTCGCCATGACCGACCGAGGTGATGAAATCGAGTTTGTCGACAAACGAACGCGCCGACTGTTTAAGGATGATCAATACGCTTTTCGCCGAACCGGCAATCTCCGGCGCGCCACCGGCGCCCGGCAGACGGACTTTCGGCGAGAAGTAATCGCCGACCACGGTGGTGTTGATGTTGCCGAAACGGTCGACCTGCGCGGCGCCGAGAAAACCGACGTCGATGCGCCCACCCTGCAACCAGTAGCGAAAAATCTCACCGGTCGGTACCACGGTGTCAGCGGTTTCCGCCAACTCGCCGTCACCGATGGACAGTGGCAGCACGCTCGGTTTGGCGCCAATCGGGCCCGATTCGTAGATCAGCACCACGTCGGGCGACGAGGTCAGGCGTGCAAGGTTGGCGGCTTTCGACGGCAGGCCGATACCGACGAAGCACACCGAGCCGTTCTTCAGGCGACGGGCCGCCGCAACGGTCATCATTTCATTGGTGGTGTAAGTCATTACTTGGCCTCCGAAGCAGCGGCCAACTTGGCCTGGAACGCGCTGAAGTCAACGCAGCCATGGATGTATTCGTTGATCCACGCGGTAAACGTCTCACGGTCGCGGGCAATCGGATCCCACGCCTGATAGAAACGATTGTCACGCTCGGTGTAACCGTGGGCGTAGGACGGATGCGCACCACCGGGTACGTGGCAGACCGCGCTCAAGGCCCAGGTCGGCAGCACGCAGGCGTTCATCGGTGCCTTGAGATCGTCGACGATTTCTTCAACCGTGACGATGCAGCGTTTGGCGGCCAACGCGGCTTCTTTCTGCACACCGAGAATGCCCCACAGCAACACGTTGCCCTGGCGGTCGGCTTTCTGTGCGTGGATCACGGTCACGTCCGGGCGCACCGACGGCACCGCCGCCAATACTTCACCGGTGAACGGGCAAGTCACGGTTTTGATCAGCGGATTGACCTTCGGCAGATCGGAACCGGCGTAGGCGCGCAGCACCGCGAACGGCAGGCCGGATGCGCCGGCAACGTAGGCGTTGGCCAGGTCGGCGTGGCTGTGTTCTTCGATTTCCAGCGCATGCGGCCATTGCTTCTCCACCGCGTCACGCAGGCGGTGCAGCGAACCGACACCCGGGTTGCCGCCCCAGGAGAAAATCAGTTTGCGTGCGCAACCGGCGCCAATCAGTTGGTCGTAGATCAGGTCAGGCGTCATCCGCACCAGCGTCAGATCTTTCTTGCCCTGACGAATGATTTCATGACCCGCTGCCGTAGGGATCAGGTGAGTGAAGCCTTCGAGCGCGACGGTGTCACCATCGTTGACGAATTGCTTCACCGCGTCGTGCAGCGAAAGGATCTCAGCCATGGAGCGGGCTCCTGTTTTTGTAATGAATCGCCAGTGATAAAAAGGCGCGAGGTTTCAGCGCCGGAGTCACTGAAGATTAAGCCTGGGAAATGGGCCAAACAATCCGATAATCGACTGAGTGTTCGTTTATCGAACGGATTGTTATTTCCCTAACAATCCGATCAAAAGCTTCGCGAGCAAGCCCGCTCCCACATGGGAATGCATTTCAAATGTGGGAGCGGGCTTGCTCGCGAAGAGGTCTGTTGTATCAATGAAGATCTATAGACCTGACCTCAAGTCGCATCCGCATGACTCACCATGCCCTTGATAACCACCGCTGCGGTCGCCAGCCCCGCCGGAATCACCAACGCCGTCAGCACCTGCTCGAAATTCCAGCCCAGGCCCAACAATGTTGCGCCCATCCACGCGCCGAGAATCGCGCCGAAGCGGCCGATGCCCAGCATCCATGAAACACCGGTCGCCCGCCCTTGGGTCGGATAAAACCGCGCCGCCAGCGACGGCATCGCCGATTGCGCGCCGTTCACGCACATCCCCGCCACCAGCACCAGGGTGGCCAACAGCGTGATGTTGCCCAGGCTCTGCCCCACCGCGTAAGCAAACACCCCGGCCAGCAAGTAGAAAGTGCCGATGACCTTGTGCGGATTGAAGCGGTCCATCGCCCAGCCCACCGCGACCGCGCTCAACACCCCGCCGAACTGGAACAACGCGCCGATGAACGCGGCTTGCTCCATGCTTGCGCCGCTGTCGCGCATCAGCGTCGGCAGCCAACTGGTCAGCAGATAAACAATCACCAGGCCCATGAAATAGGTCAGCCACAGCAACAAGGTGCCGGTGCTATAAGTGCCGGAGAAGATCACCGCGAACACATTGCGCGCCTTGACGGTTTTCTGTTCTGGCACGCTGAAACTCGAAGCCTTGGCGACGGTTACCGGGTCAATCGGCGCCAGCGTTTTGCGAATCTTGTCGGTGCCACGGTTACGAACTACAAGGTAGCGCGCCGACTCCGGCAGCCAAAACAGCAGCACCACGGCGAGGATAAGCGGCAGGATCCCGCCGATCAGCAACAGGCTGTGCCAGCCGAATGCCGGAATCAGCTTGGCGGAAATGAACCCGCCACCGGCCATGCCGAGGTTGAAGCCGCAGAACATGCTGGTCACCAGCAGCGACTTCTTGCGCTCCGGGGTGTACTCCGAGAGCAGTGTGGTGGCGTTTGGCATCCCCGCCCCCAGCCCCAAACCGGTCAGGAAGCGCAGCACCAGCAGCTGTTCAACGTTGGTGCTGTACGCCGACGCCAGACTGAAGGCACCGAACAGCACCACTGCGCCAACGAGTACGACTTTTCGCCCGAAGCGGTCAGCCAATGGGCCGGAACCCAGCGCACCGAAGACCATGCCGATCAGCGCGGCACTCATCACCGGGCCGAGGCTGGCACGGTCGATGCCCCAGTCCTGCGATAACGCCGGAGCAATGAAGCCCATCGCGGCGGTGTCGAGGCCATCGAGAAAGACAATCAGGAAACACAGGATCACCACCCGCCACTGATAGCGCGAGATCGGTTGGGCATTGATGAAGGTCTGCACGTCGAGGCAGTTACCCACAGCGGACTGAGGCTGGTTCATTATTTTTATCCACGCAAAAAACGCAGTCGAACGGCGGCCGGCCAGAGAGCGGCACGGTCACAAGAATAGAAGGTCTGGATCAGGCGTTGCAGTCAATCCGGCAACAGCGGATGGGGCGGAGACAGTCGGGGAACGTGCGCATGGTGAGTTGCCTCTTGTCATTATTATGGGAGTCGACAGTCCGGCGGGCTCATTCACATCAGCGCCGGATGACGCTGCCGCGACATTAATGATCCGAGGGTTTTAGCGTCAATTCGATAAACGCAACACTGTGCGTTTATCGAACAGCTTCATCAGGCGAACAACTGCGCGCTGAGGTCACGACTGGCACTGAGCAGGCCCGGCAGAAAGCGCTGTTCCAGTTCGGTACGGCTGACGCGACCGGCGTGAGTACTGACATTGAGCGCCGCGACGACCTGGCCGGAAGCGTCGTAGACCGGCACGGCAATCGAACGCAGGCCCTGTTCCAGCTCCTGATCGACGATGCACCAGCCTTGCTGCCGCACTTCCTGCAGGCATTCGAGCAACGCGTCGGGGGTGTGAATCGTACGGCTGGTCTTGGCGACCAGTTCAGCGTGATCGAGGTATTCACGCAGCGACGTGTCATCGAGGGCTGCCAGCAGAATCCGCCCCATCGACGTGCAATAGGCCGGCAAGCGTCCGCCCACCGACAGGTCCACCGAAATCAGGCGCTGGGTGGTCGCCGAGCGGGCGATATAGAGAATGTCGTCGCCCTCGAGCGTGGCCATGTTGCAGGCTTCATGCAGTTGCTCGCTCATGCGGTCAAGGTACGGCTGAGCGGATACCGCCAGCGGCGTCGACGACAGATACGCGTGGCCAAGGGTCAGCACTTTGGGCAGCAATGAATAAGTGCGACCGTCCGTGGTGGCGTAGCCGAGTTTGATCAGCGTATGCAGACAACGACGTACAGCGGCGCGGGGAATTTCCGTGCGATGGCTGATCTGGGCAATGGTCAGGTGGCGCTTGCGTTCCTGAAACGCCTGCACCACCGCCAGCCCTCGGGCCAGCGAGGTCATGAAGTCCGGGTCACCGGTCAGCGCCTGAATGCGCTTGGCCGGCGAGGCGACGATCGGCGGCGCCACGGAGGTGAAGGAGTTGCGCATTTGATCGTTCATTTTTTGTCCTGTTATCCGGCACGGATCAATGGGCTATACAAGCGGCTCGCCGACCAATGCACAAGGGTCGCGCCTGCAAGATTGGGCGATTATCGAACCAGCGACCGATAATCGCAATCAGCTGCGGCGGTTGCCTCAAACCTTTTCCGGGCTTGTTCAACTTGCGCCGTTATCTGGAATCAGCGCTTTAGTTGTTCGACTAAATGGCGCCAAAAACAGATCACCCGTCAAACAATGACCAACACGCACTTCAACTAGTAACAAAAGTTGCGAGTCACAAAACAATCACACATTCGGAACCGTTTTTAACTTGGCAAAGATAGTCATTCCTGAATCGACCGCTATAATGCACCTCAGTGGCTACCCGTTTTCAATTGCCGAGGTCGCCACTCGCTGCGGCGATGCCCATCGCCAACAGCCCGGCCAGCGCCTGACGCGCATCACTCATGCAACGCCTGCGCTCGCTGAAACAGGAAACTGATGCTGCGTCAGTTTTTATCTGGTGCCGTAGCCGCCTGTAACACGGAAGTCTTGATCGTCCCACCGTTTGCGCCAACGCCTGTCCGGGCGTTGAACTCGCGGTGGCTCCGTTCAATCGATTTGTTGCAGTGCGTTTCACCAGACACTTAACTCAACTCATACAGGTAGCACTGTGACGAAAGACGAACTGCGCGCGGAACTTGAGCGCCAGGAACAACGTTACAAGGAAGTTTACGGCGGGGAAGTCACCACCTACGCCGCTCAGCCCGAACCGGAACGCAAAGCATGGCGTAAACGCCCTACCGTTCAGGATCAGGTCTTCAAGCAAGAAATTGAAAAGATCGAAAAGGAACTCAAAGCCGAAGAGCCGTGAGCGACGATTTCCGGACTTTTTGAAGGGTTGCGTCCACACCGGTTACAAGCGCGGTGGAACGACGATGCCTTGCGCGCCCGCTACCCGCGGGCAGCGGCCATTACCCGGTCTGGCTGACTGAGGACGGGCGTCCTACAGGTTTCACAGATATTTCAGACAAGCGTTTGAGGCCCCTCCGCGCTGGTAAAATCGCTTGGCAAAAACGAATTTTATCAATTAAATCAACGAGTTGAAAAACCATGCGTGACGCTGGGTTTTCATGCGCTGCAACAAATTAAATCGAAGAAGTGTGTAACCGATGAGCAGGTAGGGGATCGATTTCCAGTCTTTTCTGGCATAATCGCGCCCCCTTACGACCGGGTCAGAAAACCTTCATGATCGATTTATTCAGCGGACTGGATGCTTGGGTGCTTGTGAGCCTCTTGCTCGCCCTGACGTTTGTCCTCGCCTTCGAGTTCATCAATGGATTTCATGACACCGCTAACGCGGTAGCCACTGTTATCTACACCAAAGCCATGCCGCCTCACCTGGCGGTGTTCTTTTCCGGTGTGTTCAATTTCCTCGGCGTGCTGCTGGGCGGCGTTGGCGTGGCGTATGCCATTGTCCATTTGCTGCCGGTTGAGCTGCTGATCAATGTGAACACCGGCCATGGCCTGGCGATGGTGTTCTCGTTGCTCGCCGCGGCAATCGCCTGGAACCTGGGCACCTGGTACTTCGGTATCCCGGCTTCCAGCTCGCACACCCTGATCGGCTCGATCCTCGGTGTCGGCCTGGCCAACGCCCTGATCAACGACATCCCGTTGGCCGATGGCGTGAACTGGCAGAAAGCGATCGACATCGGCGCCTCGCTGGTGTTCTCGCCGATGGCCGGCTTTCTGATCGCCGCGCTGGTCCTGATCGGCCTGAAATGGTGGCGTCCGCTGTCGAAGATGCACAAGACACCGGAACAGCGCCGCAAGATCGACGACAAGAAGCATCCACCGTTCTGGAACCGTCTGGTCCTGGTGATCTCGGCCATGGCCGTGAGCTTCGTGCACGGCTCCAACGATGGCCAGAAAGGCATCGGCCTGATCATGCTGGTGCTGATCGGTATCGTCCCTGCACAGTTCGTCCTCGACCTGAACAGCACCACCTACCAGATCGAACGCACCCGCGACGCGACCCTGCACTTGAGCCAGTTCTACCAGCGCAATGCCGATTCGCTGGGTGAGTTCCTGGCCCTGGGCAAAAGCGTGGAAGGCGACCTGCCGGAGAAATTCCGCTGCAACCCGCAGCAGACCGAACCGACCATCAGCGCCCTGCTGCACACGCTTAAAGGCGTTGCGGACTACCACTCGCTGTCGTCGGAAAGCCGCATCGAAGTGCGTCGCTACCTGCTCTGCCTGGACGACACCGCGAAGAAGGTTGGCAAGCTGCCTGGCCTGGAAGCCCGTGAAAAGGCTGACCTCGACAAGCTGCGCAAAGACCTGACCACTACCACCGAATACGCCCCGTTCTGGGTGATTCTGGCGGTTGCACTGGCTTTGGGTCTGGGCACCATGGTTGGCTGGAAACGCGTGGTACTGACCATTGGCGAGAAGATCGGCAAGCAAGGCATGACCTATTCCCAGGGCATGTCGGCGCAAATCACCACCGCGAGCCTGATCGGTATGGCCAACATCTTCAGCCTTCCGGTGTCGACCACTCACGTGCTGTCCTCGGGTGTGGCTGGCACCATGGTCGCTAACAAAAGCGGCCTGCAAGGCGGCACGGTGAAGACAATTCTGCTGGCTTGGGTATTGACCTTGCCGGCGACTGTGGCGCTGTCGGCCGGGTTGTTCTGGCTGGCGTCGAAGGCGTTGGGTAGCTGATAGATAGCGGCACATGAGAAAGGCGCGATTCGAGAGGATCGCGCCTTTTTTTTGTTCTTGGGGGATTGGGGTTTTGAGTATTTGAGATTGGGGGCATATCCGTTGCTGCGGGTGCTGCCGCTGGCGGTTTCGCTCTTACAGCGAGTCCCTTTTTCAAACGCCAAAAAGGAACCAAAAGGCTTTGCCCCTGGCGTACGGCACTTCGCTGAGGCTCAGTGTTCCCTCGCTACGGTGTCCATCCGGGGGCATCGCCTACGGTTTGCTTCGCTGCACCTCCTCTCGATGAATGCGGCTTCGCCGCACGGCGCTGCGCGCCTCCCCCCGGATGAACACATCCGCTCGGCCTGCCGATGGGGCAAAAGATCAAAAGCCAGATCAAAAGCCCCTCACCCTAACCCTCTCCCAGAGGGAGAGGGGACTGACCGAGGTGTTTGGCAGAGCTACGCCGACGTGAAACCGAGTCGAATGCAGATTCTGAAAGCCCACAAATCGGCGCCCTCTCCCTCGGCATAGGGCTGGGGCGAGGGGAAAACCCAACACAAATCCAAAGCCAAACACGCTGTGCTCCTCACCACTCAACAGGATGAGCGCAAGCTCGGCTGCCGCTCTTGATTTTGATCCTCGGGCGACGTCGGAAGGCTGAGTGGAGGGATTGATCCGGGCGTGGGAGCGCAGCGACCGTTTGGCGCAGCCAAACACAGCGAGAGGAGGTGCAGCGAAGCAAACCGGAGACGCTGCGCCCGGATCGATCCCGCAGCGAAGGAACCCCGAGCCCCAGCGAGCGGGCCGCACGTAGGAGCAAGCGTTTTTGGTTACTTTTGAGGCGTTTGTCAAAAGTGACCCGCCGTAAGGGCGGAACCCTAATCAGCAACACCCGCAACAACGGATATACACCCAAAACCCCAAGAACATGGTCGGCCCAAAAGCCGCCAAGACAAAAAAAAGGGGCAACCGAAGTCGCCCCAAAATGCCTTGCGTGCCCATCAATCCAGAAGAACTTACTTGCGCCGCTTATGCGCATCCTTCCAGATAAAAAATCCAAACCCTGCAAAAAACAGAACCATGAGACCTACCGTCAAAACCCCGGCAAACACCACGTTATCGAAAAACATGACTGGCCTCCTGGCCCTGCTCTGCTGCGATGGAACTAAGTTACCAAACACACAGGCGCACAAATTGACCGGGATCAATACCAGCAACGAAGGGGAGTAAAGGAGGGAAATTAAATGACCTGCATCAACGGATGCAGGGGGAGATCAGCGCTTTTTCGGCTTGTTTTTCGACTTTTTCTTAGGCTTTCCTAACGGCATCGCCTGTTCGAACGCCTGACGCACCTCGTTCAGGCGCTTCTCGTTGAGGTCGTGCACGCGTTTGGCGCGTTCAGTGCTGAGGTCAATCAGTTTGTCGTCTTGGCTCATGGCATCAGTACATCACTTGAAAGAATCACAACTGCCACATCACCGGCAGGACTGCGCCAATAATGCAGCCTGGCGCCGACACTGACCAGCCATTGCCAGCGACGGCCGATAACAATTGATGTACCCAACGACCGTTTTCCCCGCAGAATCTGCGCTTTGCACCAGAGCCGAGGAGGATTGCCGTGCCCTTGCATCAGGATCTGCCACCGCTGATGGCCTTGCGCGTCTTCGAGGCTGTGGCCCGCCACTTGAGCTTTATCAAGGCCGCCGATGAGTTGTCGGTGACGCAAAGTGCGATCAGCCATCAGGTGCACAAACTGGAAGCGTTTCTTGAGCAACCGTTGTTTGTCCGACGCACCCGAGCGATCGACCTGACGCCCGCCGGCGAGGCCTACTATCGCCAGATCGAACCGGCACTCGCCGCCATCGCCGCCGCCAGTCGCGACTTGCGCGGCAATCAACGCCCAACCTTGCGAATCGGCCTGCTGGCGTCGTTCGCCACCTTGTGGCTGGCATCGCGACTCAGCGAGTTTCGGGCCAAATACCCGGACATCCATGTCGAACTGATCCCCGCCGTGCAATTGGCCGACGTCAAGGGTGGCGAGGTTGACTTGGCCATTCGCTACGGCAAGGGCCATTGGCCGGACGTGCAAGCCCGGCGCTTCATGACTGAAACCCTGACACCGGTGTGCAGCCCGGCCTTCAAGCGTCAGGGCGTGGAAAACGGCCCCTTGCTGATGGCCAAATCGCTGCAACCGTTCGAATGGACTGACTGGAGCCAGCACAGTGGCATCGATCTGGCTCAAGTGCCGAGCGTCATGCTCCACGACTACAACATCGTGGTCGAATCCGCCGTCGCCGGTCAGGGCATCGCCATGGGCCGGCAATGCCTGATCGCTCGCCGACTCAAGGAAGGCTCCTTGGTGCCGGCTTTTGATACCGCACCGCTGCGCGGTGAGATCGGCTATTGGCTGGTGACGCCGGACCGGCCCTTGTCCGCAACGGCAGTGTGTTTCAGCCAATGGCTGGATGAAGCCGCAGACGCATGAGCGATTTCGATTCATCGGATTAAATATATCCGTTTGTCGCCCTGCCCTCGCTTCAACATGCTGAGGCCTTCATTCAGGAGGTCTCACCATGAGCGAATCTCTCAGCCAGCGTATCGAACAACTCGGGTTGCGCCTGCCCACGCCGAGCCAACCCATCGCCAACTACATCAACCACGTCGTTACGCAGAACCTGCTGTATATATCCGGACAGATCCCGCTGATCGACGGCAAACCGGCTTTTATTGGCCGTCTGGGCGAAACGATTGCCGAAGAGCAAGGCGTCAACGCCGCCGAACTCGCTGCACTGGGTTTGCTCGCGCAATTGAGCGATGCGCTGGGCGATGACCTGTCGAAGCTGGTACGTACTGTGCGTCTCGGCGTATTTGTTGCCGCGTCGGCTGACTTTCAGCGACAGGGCGTCGTGGCCAATGGCGCATCGAACCTGCTGGTCAACGCGCTGGGCGACAAGGGCCGTCATGTCCGCACCGCCGTCGGCGTCTCCAGCCTGCCAGCGGGTGTGGCGGTAGAGGTCGAGGCGATTTTCGAGCTCAAGCCGTGAACAGCGAGGACGTCGAAAGCCTGCGAGCTGCCACGCCCGGTTGTGCGCGGATCATTCATTTCAACCACGCCGGTTCTTCACTACCGAGTCAGACAACCCTTGATGCAATCGTCGAGCAACTGCAACGCGAAGCACTCGGCGGGCCGATGGAGGCTGCCGATCTGCAAATTCAGCAGAGAGCACGTAACGCCGCCGCCCAAATGCTCAATGCTGAAACCGAGAGCATCGCCTTCACCAGCAGCGGCTCGGCCGCGTGGAGTCAGGCGTTCAATGCGCTGGGGCCGTGGCAGGCGGGTGAGCGGATTCTGGTCGGGCGCCATGAGTGGGCCGGCAATCTGGCGTGCATCGCTGAAGCGGTAAAGGCCGGCGCACGCCTGGAGGTGATTCCCTGTGATGCCCACGGCGCGGTCGATCCGCAGGCACTGGCGCAAATGATCGATCGCAACGTGCGGCTGATCGCGTTGACCTGGCTGCCCGCCAACGGTGGCCTGATCAATCCCGCCGCACAGATCGGTCAGGTCGCGCAACGACACGACATCCCCTACTTCATCGATGCCGGTCAGGCCTTGGGGCAGTTGCCCTGCGATGTCCAGACCTTGCACTGCGATGTGCTCAAAGGCGCGGGCCGCAAATACCTTCGCGGCCCGCGAGGCACCGCGCTGCTGTATGTGCGGCCGGGCTTCATGCAACGTTTGCTGCCGGTGCAGCGCGATGTGCTGTCGGCACCGTGGGACGGCCAGCGCTTTACCCTGCGCGACGACGCCCGACGTTTCGAAACCAGTGAAGTGTCATTGGCGCTGCTGGCCGGACTGGCCAATGCGCTGGAGGAATACAACCGCCTCGGCGCGCAGACAATTCGTCGGCGAATCGAGCACTTGAGCCGCACGCTACGCCAACGTTTACAGAATATTCGCGGATTGGCGTTGCAGGATCTCGGCCGCGAACATCAGCAGTCCGGGCTGATCGCCTTTACGCTGGAGGGCTGGGATTGTCTGGCGTTGAAGCAGGCGCTGGCGGCGCGCGGGATCAACATTGGCGCCAATGGCGTGGCCTATACACCGCTGGATATGCAGGCGCGAGGGTTTGAGAGCATCGCGCGGATTTCTCTGAGTTATCTGAACACCGAGGCAGAAATCGACGTACTCCTGACCGCGCTGAGCGAACTCGCCGCTCAACCTCAGATCTCGATATCGACCCACAAACCCTGACGCGGCTGATCTTCCATCAGCGGCACCACCGGCACGGTGTTGTCGGCATTCAGCTCGGTGCCGGGCACGGCCAGGTGTTCTTCGGGGTCTTCGTCGGCTTCGCGGCGGCGCCGATCACGCTCCTGCTGACGACGCTGTTCTTCGCGCGCCAGCAAGCGATCCTCTTCCGGATCGCGCTTTTGCAGATCGATCGTGCTTTCGTTGGAGCTTTCCTGCACCGGCACCACCGGCGGGATGTCCGGTCGCTGGCGGATCGGATCCTGCTGGGAAGTGATCGGCACAGCGCTCAGGGGGAGCATCGGTGGCAACATATAAAGGGTCTCCTGTCAGCAGGCTATCGGCTGCGGCAAAGGTGCCTTGAGCCATCCGTCGTAAATCTGTGACGCACTTGGCACCCTGCAGGAGCTGCCGCAGGCTGCGATCTTTATCAGACAGCTCAAACCTCAAGGGTTCTCGACGATCAAAAGATCGCAGCCTGCGACAGCTCCTACGCCAGTAATCTTTGGCCCTGAAGCCCTCATTCCGTTAAGATAGCCCGCTTTTTCAAGGTGGGAGTCAGGCAGCATGGCGCAGCAGTATCAACCGGGGCAACGCTGGATCAGTGACAGCGAAGCAGAGCTTGGTTTAGGCACCGTTCTGGCACAGGACGGCCGCTTGTTGACCGTGCTTTACCCGGCCACTGGCGAAACCCGCCAGTACGCGCTACGGAATGCGCCCCTGACCCGCGTGCGGTTCTCACCGGGTGACAGCATTACCCACTTCGAAGGCTGGAAGATGACCGTGCAGCAAGTCGACGACGTTGACGGGCTGATGGTCTATCACGGCCTCAACGGGCAGAACGAAGCCGTCACCCTGCCGGAAACCCAGCTGTCGAACTTTATCCAGTTCCGTCTGGCCAGCGACCGTCTGTTCGCCGGGCAGATCGACCCGCTGGCGTGGTTCTCGCTGCGTTACAACACCCTCGAACACACCAGCCGCCAGTTGCAATCGTCGCTCTGGGGCCTGGGTGGCGTTCGCGCTCAGCCAATCGCGCATCAACTGCACATTGCCCGTGAAGTCGCCGACCGTATCGCCCCGCGCGTTCTGCTGGCGGACGAAGTAGGTCTGGGTAAAACCATCGAAGCCGGTCTGGTGATCCATCGCCAACTGCTCTCGGGCCGCGCCAACCGCGTGCTGATCCTCGTTCCGGAAAACCTCCAGCACCAGTGGCTGGTGGAGATGCGCCGCCGTTTCAACCTGCAAGTCGCGCTGTTCGACGAAGAACGCTTCATCGAAAGCGATGCCACCAACCCGTTCGAAGACACTCAACTGGCGCTGGTTGCGCTGGAGTGGCTGGTCGACGACGAGAAAGCCCAGGACGCACTGTTCGCCGCCGGTTGGGATTTGCTGGTGGTCGACGAAGCCCACCACCTGGTCTGGCACGAAGACAAGGCCAGCCCGGAATACTCGCTGGTCGAGCAACTTGCCGAAGTCATCCCGGGCGTGCTGCTGCTCACCGCCACCCCGGAACAACTCGGTCAGGACAGCCACTTCGCCCGTCTGCGCCTGCTTGATCCGAACCGTTTCCATGACCTGGCCGCCTTCCGCGCCGAGAGCGAAAACTATCGCCCGGTGGCCGAAGCCGTGCAGGAATTGCTCGACAAGGGCCGTCTCTCGACCGAAGCGCACAAGACCATTCACGGTTTCCTCGGCAACGAAGGCGAAGCGCTGCTGACCGCAGTCAACGATGGCGACACTGAAGCCAGCGCGCGCCTGGTGCGTGAACTGCTCGATCGCCACGGCACCGGCCGCGTGCTGTTCCGTAACACCCGCGCCGCGGTACAGGGTTTCCCCGAGCGCAAACTGCACCCGTATCCGCTGCCGTGCCCGGACGAATACCTCGAACTGCCGCTGGGCGAACACGCCGAGCTGTACCCGGAAGTCAGCTTCCAGGCCCAGCCGGACGCCAGCGAAGAAGAGCGCTGGTGGAAATTCGACCCGCGTGTCGAGTGGCTGATTGATCAGCTGAAAATGCTCAAGCGCACCAAAGTGCTGGTGATCTGCGCCCACGCCGAAACCGCGATGGACCTGGAAGACGCCCTGCGCGTGCGTTCCGGCATCCCCGCCACGGTGTTCCATGAAGGCATGAACATCCTTGAGCGTGACCGCGCCGCCGCTTACTTCGCCGATGAAGAGTTCGGCGCGCAAGTGCTGATCTGCTCGGAAATCGGCAGTGAAGGTCGCAACTTCCAGTTCGCTCACCACCTGGTGCTGTTCGATCTGCCGTCGCACCCGGATCTGCTCGAACAGCGTATCGGTCGTCTCGACCGGATCGGCCAGAAGCACATCATCGAACTGCACGTGCCGTATTTGGAAACCAGCCCGCAAGAGCGCCTGTTCCAGTGGTACCACGAAGCGCTGAACGCGTTCCTCAACACCTGCCCGACCGGCAACGCCTTGCAGCATCAGTTCGGCCCGCGCCTGCTGCCGCTGCTCGAAGAAGCCGACGACAGCGAGTGGCAAGCACTGATCGATGAAGCGCGTACTGAACGCGAGCGTCTGGAAGCCGAGCTGCACACCGGCCGCGACCGTCTGCTGGAACTCAACTCCGGCGGTGCCGGCGAAGGTGAAGCGCTGGTCGAGGCAATTCTTGAGCAAGACGATCAGTTCGCCCTGCCGATCTACATGGAAACCCTGTTCGACGCGTTCGGCATCGACAGCGAAGACCACTCGGAAAACGCCCTGATCCTCAAGCCGAGCGAGAAGATGCTCGACGCCAGCTTCCCGTTGGGCGACGACGAAGGCGTGACCATCACCTACGACCGCAACCAGGCGCTGTCGCGCGAAGACATGCAGTTCATCACCTGGGAACACCCGATGGTGCAGGGCGGCATGGATCTGGTGCTGTCCGGCTCGATGGGCAATACCGCCGTCGCGCTGATCAAGAACAAGGCGCTGAAACCGGGCACCGTGCTGCTGGAACTGCTCTACGTCAGCGAAGTGGTCGCGCCACGTTCGCTGCAACTGGGCCGTTACCTGCCGCCAGCCGCGCTGCGCTGCCTGCTCGACGCCAACGGCAATGACCTGTCGCCACGGGTCTCGTTTGAAACCCTGAACGATCAGCTGGAAAGCGTGCCGCGTGCCAGCGCCAACAAGTTCATCCAGGCCCAGCGCGATCAGCTGACGCCACGGATCAACGCCGGTGAAGACAAGATCGCCCCACGTCACGCCGAGCGCGTGGCCGAGGCCCGCCGCCGTCTGGCGGCCGACACCGATGAAGAACTGGCGCGCCTGACCGCATTGCAAGCGGTCAACCCGACCGTGCGTGACAGCGAACTGGAAGCGCTGCGCACGCAACGTGAGCAGGGTCTGGCGATGCTGGATAAAGCGGCGTTGCGTCTGGAAGCGATTCGGGTGCTGGTAGCGGGTTAAGCCGCCCTGCTCCACCGCCAAAAACAAAAAGGCCCGCAGTGATGCGGGCCTTTTTGTTTGCCTATTATTTATCAGCTGATGCTGATGGCCCTTTCGCGAGCAAGCTCGCTCCCACCATTTGGAATGCATTCCCATGTGGGAGCGAGCTTGCTCGCGAAGGCGGTTATGCAGTCGCCGCAGCCACTTCTGGCTCAACCACTGCAATCAAACCTTCCTTCATCAGCTGCGCATCGCGCACAAAACACCGCGCCGCCAGAAACAGAAAGACCATGGTCAAAAACAGCGCCACCGGAATCAGGTACATCGCATCATGCAGCCCGACAGCCTTGAACGCTTCGGTCATCTGCTCCGCCCCGGCCGCCGCCATCGCGGTATGCGCAAAATGATCGGACAGACCACCGACCACCACCGGCCCCAAGCCACCGCCGAGCAGATACAAACCGGCAAAGAACAACGCCATCGCCGTCGCCCGCAAACGTGGTTCGACCACATCCTGAATTGCCGTGTAAACACAGGTGTAGAAGTTGTAGGCAAACAGCCAACCAACACTGAACACCGCGACAAATACACCAATCTCGATCCGCCCGGCATGCAGTGCCCACGCCGTGCACAGGGTCGAGATGATCAGACTGAACGCCGCAAACAGCAGTCGCCCGTTGGCCACGCGCTGGTGAATCTTGTCGGCAATCCAGCCGCCGAGGGTCAACCCGATCAGCCCGGTCACGCCAACAATCATCCCGGTCGCTACGGCCGCTTCCTGCAACGGCATGAGGAAATAGCGCTGCAGCATCGGCACCAGAAACGAGTTGCAGGCATAGGTGGCGAAGTTGAAGCACAAACCGGCCATCACGAGCCAGAGAAAGGTCGGAACCGCCAGAATCCGGCGGATCGGCTTGTCGACTTTCTCTTGCGAAACCTGCACGGTCTCTGCTGCGCCGCGCTTCGGTTCTTTGATAAAGAACATGAAAATCGCCAGAAGCAGACCCGGCACCGCTGCAATAAAGAACGGCGCACGCCAGCTGTCAAACGCCTTCACCATCCAGCCAATGGTGAAGAACGCCAGCAACAGGCCTAACGGCAAACCGAGCATGAAAATGCCCATGGCCCGCGCCCGACGATGGGCCGGAAACAGATCACCGATCAGTGAATTGGCCGCCGGCGCATAACTGGCTTCGCCGATACCAATGCCCATGCGCACGATCAGAAAGCTCCAGAAACTGCCGACCAGGCCGTTGACCGCCGTCAGCGCACTCCACGTCGCCAGGCCCCAGCCCATCAGTTTGCTGCGCGAGCCGGTGTCGGCCATGCGCCCCAGCGGCAGACCGGCAATCGCGTAAACAATGGTAAACGCTGTACCGACGATGCCCAGTTGAAAGTCACTGAGGTGCCATTCCATGCGGATCGGTTCGATGATGATCGCCGGAATGGTGCGGTCGAAAAAGTTGAACAGGTTGGCCAGGAACAGCAGGAACAGAATGCGCCAGGCATTCGCCGCTTGGGTCGAGTTCTGCATGGGTCCGTCTCTTTATTGTTATAGGGCTTCACTGCCACCGCATCCGAGCCCGGAACCTGCAATCTAGTCAGCCCGGACCGGGCTGTCTGTGATCATTCGTCTGCCTGATATCGGCCCATGGCACTGTAACGAAACGTAAGCCCTTGATAAGCCTGCAATCCCCCGAAAACCGGGGCTTTTACGGCAAAATCCTGGCACAAAAAAATACTTTCGCGCCCCCCTTCCCAAGTCTGCGGCAAAGCCTAGAATGGCCGCCGGATCCGTCCGGATCTCCCGATCAATCCCTTTGATACCCTCGCCCATGTCCGAAGTCAGTCCGTGTCTGAATTGCGGTGCCTGCTGTTCCCATTTTCGCGTGTCTTTTTTCTGGGGTGAGTGTTCATCCGCTGGCGGTACGGTGCCCGATGAACTGGTGGCGCAGATCACCCCAAGCCGGGTGGCCATGATCGGCACCGACCGTAAACCGGCGCGCTGCATGTCCCTGGCGGGTGAGGTGGGTAGCGCCGTTGCCTGTACGATCTATGACAAACGCTCGAGTACCTGCCGCGAGTTCGAGGCGTCGTGGGAGAACGGCGAGCACAACCCCGACTGCGACAAGGCCCGTGCCGCCCACGGCCTGCCACCCTTGCCGCCACACTGGAACGACCTGCCGCTGGAGCGCATCGCCTGAGCCTTAGCGCGAATCGCTATGAGGCTAATGTCAAAATCATTACCGCCAATGTGCCACTACGCCTTACAGCCTGAAAACCGCCTCTATACTCCTTTCATTCGCCTGCGTTGATTGACGCACGGGCCAGATGAATCCGAGACGGGGCACGCTATGGAGTGGCTTGGTTTGCAGTTTGTTGCCGAGCTGCCGGCGGGCGGGCAGGTTCTCCTCGAATGCAGTCACAACCCTTTGCTGGTGATGGTGGCGTATCTGGTCGCCTGCGCCGCCAGTTTCGCCACCCTGGATATGGCTGAGCGCGTTGTACATGCCGAAGATCCGGGGTCACGGCGGATCTGGCGCTGGATCGGCGCGACCTGCCTGGCCGGTGGCATCTGGGCCATGCATTTCATCGGCATGCTGGCTTTCCAGACACCAATCGACATTCAGTACGACCTCGGCATCACCCTTTTCTCGCTGCTGATCGCCCTGCTCGCCTCCTGGCTGGCCATGCAGACCCTGAGCGAGGTGCAGCCAAGTGCGTTGCATTGCCTGAAAACCGCGTTGGTCATTGGCCTGGGCATCGCCGGCATGCATTACGTTGGCATGGCGGCCATGAAGTCGAGCGCTACGGCCTACTATCAGCCAGGACTGTTCGCGCTGTCGGTGGCGATCGCCATCGGCGCCAGTTTCGCCGCGCTCTGGGTCGCCCGCTATCTGAGCGAAGGCAACGGTGTGGCGCATCAGTTGCTCAAGTACAGCGCTGCGCTGATTCTCGGCGCCGGCATCATCAGCATGCACTTCACCGGCATGGCTGCGCTGGATCTGGTTCTTCCCCGGGGCGGTCTGATAACGGGTGGCGGCGATACCGGGCATCTGCAACTGGGCCTGACCGTGGCGCTGATCATCCTGCTGATCCTTGGCAGTGCAATCAGTGCGGCGCTGGCCGACAAGAAACTGCAGAACAAGGAAGAGGACCTGCGCCGGGTCAACGCCCTGCTCAGCCAGCTCGATCAGGCGCGCATGTCGCTGCAACAAGCGGCCAACTACGATGCCCTGACCAACCTGATCAACCGTCGCGGTTTCAACCAGATCTTTGCCGAAAAGCTCTGCCAGAAGACCACTGAAGGCGGCATGCTCGCGGTGATGTTTCTCGACATCGATCACTTCAAACGGATCAACGACAGCCTCGGCCATGACGCCGGTGACGAGTTGCTCAAGGTCATCGCCAACCACATCAAAGGTTCGGTGCGCAGCCATGAAGACGTGGTGGCCCGCTTCGGCGGCGACGAGTTCTGCATCCTCATCAACCTGCATGACCGCGAAGAAGCCCGGACCATGGCCCAGCGCATCATGCTCAAGATGAAAGAGCCGATCGAACTGGCCGGGCGCCGTATGGTGATGACCACCAGCATCGGCATCAGTCTGTTTCCGGAGGATGGCAGCACCTGCGAGGAACTGCTCAAGCACGCAGACCTGGCCTTGTATCAATCCAAAGGCGCGGGGCGCAACGGCCTGCACTTCTTCAGCGCCAACCTCAAGACCCGCGCCAGCTTCGAACTGCAACTGGAAGAAGAATTGCGCCACGCCTTGCGCGAAGAAAACGGCCTGATGCTGTATTACCAACCGATCTTCGAACTGAAAACCGGTCGTGTCACCAAGCTTGAAGCGCTGATCCGCTGGCAGCATCCGCTGCACGGTTTGCTGACCCCGGATCGCTTTATCACCATCGCCGAAAATAACGGCCTGATCGCCGAGCTGGATAACTGGGTGCTGCGTCGGGCTTGCAAGGATCTGGGCGAATTGTCACGGCATGGCTGCGAAGAGCTGAAAATTGCCTGGAACTGCTCGCCGCTCAACCTCACCCGCGAAGAACTGGCCAACGAAATCGAAACGGCCTTGCGCACCGCCGGAGTGGCGCCGGAACGCCTGGAACTGGAAGTCACCGAGAATGCGCTGATGGGCAACATCGCCAACACCCTGGTGTTGCTGCGCCAGATTCGCGCCTTGGGGGTGTCATTGTCGATCGACGACTTCGGCACCGGCTATTCGTCGTTGGCCTACCTCAAACGCCTGCCGCTCAACACCCTGAAGATCGACCGTTCGTTCATCCTCGACATTCCCACGGCAACCGCCGACATGGAAATCGTCCAGGCGATCATTGTCATGGCGCACACCCTGCATTTACAGGTGGTGACCGAGGGCGTGGAAAGCCTGGAGCAGTACGAATTCCTTGAACGATCAGGCTGCGATTTCATTCAGGGTTACCTGCTCAGCCGCCCGGTGCCGCTGGACGAGCTGCGCCCGGTGCTGGAGGAAATCAATCAGCGCAAGCCTTCACACGCGCTCAATCCGTTGATGCTGGCGCGCGGTACATTTGCACCAGTGTCGCTGGATCCCGCGCCAAAAAGCCCTGCGCCCCATGCAGGCGCATCAGTTGTGCGGCCAATCCGCTGATCGGCGTCGCCGAGCCCTGTTCGCGGGAGAATTTGACGGCGGTGTCGAGATCCTTGAGCAAGGTGCGCACGTGCCATTTGACCGGTTCAAAGCGGCTTTCGGCCATTTGCGGAGCGAGGATCTGCAACGGTTTCGAGTCGGCAAAGCCACCCGCCAGCGCTTCAGCGATCAGGCTCGCGTCAACCCCGGCCTGTTCGGCCAACGCCACCACTTCGGCAATCACCAGCGCGTTGCAGGCGACAATCATCTGGTTGCAGGCCTTGGTCACCTGACCGGCACCGATGCCGCCCATGTGCGTGACGCGCTGACCGAGGTTGAGCAACACCGGGCGCACCCGCTCAAGATCTGCCGCTTCACCGCCCACCATGATCGCCAGACTGCCCGCCTCGGCTCCCACCACGCCGCCGGACACCGGTGAGTCCAGCCAGCTCATGCCGGTGTTCTGCGCCAATTCTGCCGCCATCGCGCGGGTGGCGGTCGGCTCAAGGCTGGAAAAATCCACCAGCAACTGACCTTTTTCCGCGCCTTCGGCGACACCCGCCGGGCCAAACACCACTTCGCGCACCACCGCCGTATCGGCCAGACACAACATCACCACGTCGGCGTGTTCGCACAGTTCAGCGGGGCTAGCGACCTGTCGGGCTCCGGCCGCGACCAGTGGCGCGCATTTGTCCGGGTTGCGATTCCACACGGTCAGCGGGTATCCCGCCGCCAACAAACGCCGGCACATGGGCAGGCCCATCAGACCGATTCCGGCGAATCCCAACGAAGGTAGCGTTGACATCATTTTGCCTCTTTTCGATTAAAGATCGCCGAATCATGGCCGATTCATCAACGATCAGGAAAGGATTCCCCCCAGCGACAGTCAGGCCAAAACCCTGATGCCCGGGTTCAATTCGCGCAAATAAAAGACGCGAGATCTTATTCCGTGAGGTTCGCAGGGCAGACCCGCGAGCCAACCCAGTCCAGGTACATGGCGCACAATGACTTCTAAAAACAATCCCGCCACTGCGGTAGCCGATCTGACGTTGAGCCCCGCCGCCAACAGCCCGTCATCGTCGAAGCCATCGGTCCCGTCACGTCCGCTGTCAACCCAGCAATACCTGTACTTCACCGAAACCAATACCGACCGCATCCTCGACAATCTCGATGGTCTGCGTGATCTGGTGTTTCCGCGCCCGCCGCACCTGGAAGGCGATAACGAACAGCACAACGACCAGGAATTTCCCTCGGTGTGCCTGATCGGCCTCGGTCGCTGCGGCTCCAACATCGCCCTCGATGTTGCGGAGCTGGTGTACAACGCGCGCAAGTTTTACCTCAACGAATTCAACAACGAAGACCGTGCGGCCGATCGGCGACTGGCCGACAAGGGCTACAGCCCGGCGCAGTGGATCAAGAACAACTTGCGCATCGGCCCGAACAAATCGAGCAAACCGGTGTTTCTGGTCGAACCGCTGGTGATGCTCGGTGACCTCGACAAGGACATTGCCGGGCGCATCCGTTTCTCGCGCAAGGGTGAGAAAAGCGGCTTCCTGCGCGACTACAGCAAAATGAAGATCATGGACTTGTCCGAAGTCCACGCCGGTGGCGCCGGTAACGCGCCGATCCTCGGCCAGTATCTGGCGAAGATCATCCTCAACAAGGACACCCAGCGTTTCTCCAGCCCTGACTGGAAAATGATCCACTCGTACCTGATCGACAGCTGCGGCATCAAGGCCAACCAGTCGCGCCTGTACTTCTCGATTTTCAGTGCCGGCGGCGGTACCGGTTCCGGCATGGCTTCGGAATTCGGTCTGGCCCAGCAGCACTCGTACATGAACAAGACGTTCGACACCAAGCCGATGGATGAGCATGACGGCAAGAGCGGTCATTCGTTCGTCTTCGAGCCGATCTTCACCAGCGGCATCTGCGTGCTGCCAAACATTTCCGATCACCGCAGCGAAATGTCCGAAGCGCTGCACATCAACGCCGGACGCCTGCTGTGCAAATACCTCTCGGAAGAATGGGATTTCTCCTACAACTTCGCTAATGAAGACAGCAGCGAAGCCAGCGTCATGGGCCGCATCCGCCCATGGAACGCGATGATGCTGATCTCCAACGACATCATGCGTTACGCCGAAGAGAGCGATGACGGCAACATCCAGAACATTGATGTCAATGCGATGGAAAAGCACGCCAACCAGTACATCTCGCAGCAGATCTTCAACATTCTGACGGCGCAGGCAGTCACCACTGACTACGACCAGAACTACTTCCGCCGCGCCGGCATCGACATCGGCGAAACCATTCGCCTCGATGCCAACGACCTGTTCATGAGCCTGGCCGGTCCGGTGGCGATCGCCTACGCCGAATCGGTGGTGCCGGAAACCCCGCCGCCAAGCAGCGACAAGTTCAAGGTGTTCGACAAAGAGCCGCAGCGCCTGAACATCGACGACCTGTTTTTCCGCTCGATCGACCTGCCGCACTTCAACAAAGTCACCCAGGCGATCGAAGGCATCAGCCTGCTACCGATCGAGTCCAAGCGTTATCGCGCTTCGCTCGAGCAATACAAAAACTCCGGCTACGACGCCGCAGCCCTGCACGATCTGCACTTCTTCAAGAACTGCTCGTCGGTGGTCTCGATCGTCTCGCTGCCGAAAGACTACAAACTGTCGTACATGGACCTGAACCGGTTGAAGACGCACCTCAACAGCCTGTTCCCCAACACCACGCTCAAGCGTTACGCGTTGGTGATCGGCGCCTCGGCCAACCTGTCGCTGACCACGTTGATCGCCAAGAGTCCGTGCCTGTCCGATGACTTCCTGACCCTGATCGTGGCGTTCATCAAGCGCTGCTTCGCGAAGAACCCGTACCGTTTCGACGACACCCTGGACAACTCGATCCTCGACTTCATCATCAATGAGGAATTCGACGAAGACCGCATCGACGACCTGCTCAACGAGTTCGAAAACCCGGCGAAGATCCTCGACACCAACTGGTATGCGATCAAACCGATGTACGAGAAGAAGTACCGCGAGCTGATCAACGACAAAGAGAAGTTTGTCTCGATCAACGACATTCGTCTGTCGCGCGATTGCGTGAAGAAGTCGATCAAGTACCTGCGCGAGATTTACCGTCACCGGATTGGCAAGACCAAGGTTATTTCGCTGAATAACCATACCGGCAAGTCTTTCTCGGTCTGACCGAGTCGCCCCCTTCGCGAGCAAGCTCGCTCCCACATTTGGAATGCAATCCTCTGTGGGAGCGAGCTTGCTCGCGAAGGGGCCGGTACATTCACTAAAGATTTCAGCCTTTCCAATATCCAGAAACAATTAAGCAGCCGTTAGGCTGCTTACTAAACTGTTCCCGTTACGTTTACGTCACCGTGAGGCGTGGTGTTTCTCCACGGCAAGGTGCCATCACGCTACTCCGCTACACACTTTCCGGAAACGGTCCTTCGCACCATCAAGGTGCATCAGTCGAAGTAACCGCCCTTTCCTGGATCAGAATCCACGGCGAAACCACCACGGCCCAGAGTTGCGGATCACGTTCAAAAATATCCAGCGCCCGCGTTTCAGACAGCTTGGTGACCTTGTCTTCGGCCAGCCAGGCAGCCACTTTCTCGCCATCATCCGAGGCCACAGCCTCGGCGGCAGCGATCAAATCCAGCGCAGGGTCGACCCACAATAGGGCACCCTTGGCGAAGAACGGCTCCAACTCTTTCCAGGTAATAGATGCGGTTTCACCAAGCAGCTTGGCATAGAGGGTGCTAGGTTCTTGATTCATGGGTGCTGTCCGGAAAAGAAATCGACGCGAATGATAACGTCGGTGGTCCGCCAGAAAAACCCGGTTGCAAATGGCTGCACCGAACGAAAAGAGCAGGAACGCCAGGGAATGCTGCTGATTGGGCTATATGCCCACGAACGCCCCGCCGCAATTCTGTCTTTTTCATTCAAAAATGCGACACCCCCAAGTTTTGCCCCTCGGCGCCCGCTTCCCAGGCTGACAACCGGCGCTCTACACTGTACCGGTACAGTTGCCGGGGGCATTTCCGGAGGGTATCGCAAAGATATCTGACCCGGTTCTGCTGCTACGGCGCCAGAACTCAAAAAAATTACAACAGTAAGAGTGGAGCACTATGACTAAGGCTACTAAGCAGATTTCCAAACTGTTTGCCGCTATGGTTCTGGCCGGGGTTGCCAGCCATTCGTTCGCAGCTGACACCATCAAAATCGGGATCGCCGGTCCTAAAACCGGTCCAGTAGCCCAGTACGGCGACATGCAGTTCAGTGGCGCCAAAATGGCCATCGAACAAATCAACGCCAAGGGCGGCGTCGCTGGCAAGAAACTCGAAGCCGTTGAATACGACGATGCCTGCGATCCAAAACAAGCCGTAGCGGTCGCGAACAAGGTCGTCAACGACGGCGTCAAGTTCGTGGTCGGTCACCTGTGCTCCAGCTCCACTCAACCGGCTTCGGACATCTACGAAGACGAAGGCGTGATCATGATCACCCCGGCTGCCACCAGCCCGGACATCACCGCCCGTGGTTACAAAATGGTCTTCCGCACCATCGGTCTGGACAGCGCCCAGGGCCCTGCCGCCGGTAACTACATTGCCGATCACGTCAAACCTAAAATCGTGGCGGTCCTGCACGACAAGCAGCAATACGGTGAAGGCATCGCCACTGCCGTCAAAGCCACCCTCGAGAAGAAAGGCACCAAAGTTGCCGTGTTCGAAGGCGTCAACGCCGGCGACAAGGACTTCTCCTCGATCATCGCCAAACTCAAGCAAGCCAACGTCGACTTCGTTTACTACGGCGGCTACCACCCGGAGCTGGGTCTGATCCTGCGTCAGTCCGCTGAAAAAGGCCTGAAAGCCAAGTTCATGGGTCCGGAAGGCGTGGGTAACGACTCCATTTCGCAGATCGCCAAAGACGCTTCCGAAGGTCTGCTGGTAACCCTGCCGAAGTCCTTCGACCAGGATCCAGCGAACGTTGCCCTGGCTGATGCATTCAAGGCGAAGAAAGAAGACCCGAGCGGCCCGTTCGTGTTCCCTTCCTATTCGGCGGTTGAAGTGATTGCCGGCGGTATCACCGCGGCCAAATCCGAAGACCCGGCCAAAGTGGCCGAAGCCATTCACGCTGGCACCTTCAAAACCCCGACTGGCGACCTGAGCTTCGACGCCAAGGGCGACCTGAAGGACTTCAAATTCGTGGTGTACGAGTGGCACTTCGGCAAACCGAAAACTGAAGTTTCGCCTCAGTAAGGCGCGCCCTGACTGACTGCCAATAAAGCCCACGGCGTGCCGTGGGCTTTGTTTTACGAATGTATGGGCCGCGCTGGCGTGATCCGCCAGTCTCCCCACCTGAAAATCTCAAAACCGTCATCAGCGGTTCGCTGGCAAAACCCGGATTCGAAGTGGATAGAGATCCACGGGGCCGGGCGGGAAAATGACTCCACCAGTGAAATGCGTATCAGGTTTTTAGGAGCGTTGTAATGCCTGACCTCTATCACTTCTTCCAGCAGCTGGTTAATGGTCTGACCATTGGCAGCACGTATGCCCTGATTGCCATCGGCTATACGATGGTTTACGGCATCATTGGAATGATCAACTTCGCCCACGGCGAGGTGTACATGATCGGTTCTTACGTGGCGTTCATCGCCATCGCCGGGCTGGCCATGATGGGAATCGACAACGTCCCGCTGTTGATGACCGCAGCCTTCATCGCGAGCATCGTTGTCACCAGTTCGTACGGCTACAGCATCGAACGGATCGCCTACCGCCCGCTGCGCGGCAGCAACCGTCTGATCCCGCTGATTTCCGCCATCGGTATGTCGATCTTCCTGCAGAACACGGTTCTGCTGGCGCAAGACTCCAAGGACAAATCCATCCCCAACCTGATCCCCGGGAACATTTCCTTCGGGCCAGGTGGCGCACATGAAGTGCTGATTTCCTACATGCAGATCGTAGTGTTCGTGGTGACCCTGGTCGCCATGCTCGGCCTGACGCTGTTCATCTCCCGCTCTCGTCTGGGTCGCGCCTGCCGCGCCTGTGCCGAGGACATCAAGATGGCCAACCTGCTCGGCATCAACACCAACAACATCATCGCCCTGACCTTCGTCATTGGTGCTGCGCTGGCGGCCATTGCGGCTGTGCTGCTGAGCATGCAATACGGCGTGATCAACCCGAACGCCGGTTTCCTCGTCGGCCTCAAAGCCTTCACCGCTGCGGTACTCGGCGGCATCGGCAGCATCCCCGGCGCCATGCTCGGCGGGTTGGTGCTTGGGGTGGCGGAAGCCTTTGGTGCCGATATCTTCGGTGACCAGTACAAGGACGTCGTGGCTTTCGGCTTGTTGGTTCTGGTGCTGTTGTTCCGTCCGACCGGCATTCTGGGCCGTCCGGAGGTTGAGAAAGTATGACTAGGAATCTTAAACAGGCACTGTTCAGTGCCTTGCTGGTGTGGGCTGTGGCCTACCCGGTACTCGGTCTGAAACTGACCATCGTCGGCATCAACCTCGAAGTGCACAACACCAGCCCGATGATTCTGGCGACCATCGCCATCTGCTCGGTGCTGATGTTCCTGCGGGTGCTGTTCAACCAGCAAATCAGCAAGGCCTGGAATTCCTCGCCGGGCATGCCGCTGATCCCGGCAAAGGCGAGCAACTTTCTGACCCTGCCGACCACCCAACGCTACTTCATCATTGCGCTGATCATCGGTGCGCTGGTGTGGCCGTTCTTCGGTTCGCGTGGTGCGGTGGACATCGCGACGCTGATCCTGATCTACGTGATGCTCGGCCTCGGCCTGAACATCGTCGTGGGTCTGGCCGGTCTGCTCGACCTCGGTTACGTCGGCTTTTACGCCGTCGGCGCTTACAGCTACGCGCTGCTGTCGCATTACTATGGCCTGAGCTTCTGGATCTGCCTGCCGATTGCCGGCCTGATGGCGGCGACGTTCGGCTTCCTGCTGGGCTTCCCGGTGTTGCGTCTGCGCGGTGACTATCTGGCGATCGTGACCCTCGGCTTCGGCGAGATCATCCGTCTGTTCCTGCGTAACCTGACCGACATCACCGGTGGCCCGAACGGCATCAGCAACATCGAGAAACCGACGTTCTTCGGCCTGACCTTCGAACGTAAAGCCGCAGAAGGTCTGCAAACCTTCCACGAGTACTTCGGCCTCGAATACAACTCGATCAACAAGGTGATTTTCCTTTACCTGGTTGCGTTGTTGCTGGCGCTGGCGGCGCTGTTCATCATCAACCGCCTGCTGCGCATGCCGATCGGCCGTGCGTGGGAAGCGCTGCGTGAAGATGAAATCGCCTGCCGTGCACTGGGTCTGAATCCGACCGTGATCAAGCTGTCGGCCTTCACCCTCGGTGCGAGCTTCGCCGGTTTCGCCGGCAGCTTCTTCGCCGCCCGTCAGGGTCTGGTGACCCCGGAGTCGTTCACCTTCATCGAGTCGGCGATCATCCTCGCCATCGTCGTGCTGGGTGGCATGGGCTCGCAGCTGGGCGTGATCCTGGCCGCCGTGGTGATGATCCTGTTGCCGGAAATGATGCGTGAGTTCAGCGAGTACCGCATGTTGATGTTCGGTGCGCTGATGGTGTTGATGATGATCTGGCGTCCACAAGGTCTGCTGCCGATGCAACGCCCACACATGGAGTTGCGCAAATGAGCCGCGAGATCCTTAAAGTCGAAAACCTGAGCATGCGCTTCGGCGGTTTGCTCGCGGTCAACGGTGTGGCCCTGACCGTCAAGGAGAAACAGGTGGTTGCACTGATCGGCCCGAACGGCGCGGGCAAGACCACCGTGTTCAACTGCCTGACCGGTTTCTATCAGCCGACTGGCGGCAGCATCCTGCTCGACGGCGAGCCGATCCAAGGCCTGCCGGGCCACAAGATCGCCCTCAAAGGCGTGGTGCGCACCTTCCAGAACGTGCGTTTGTTCAAGGACATGACCGCGGTCGAGAACCTGTTGATCGCCCAGCACCGTCACTTGAACACCAACTTCCTGGCGGGTCTGTTCAAGACCCCGGCGTTCCGCAAGAGCGAGCGCGAGGCCATGGAGTTTGCCGAGTACTGGCTGGAAAAGGTCAACCTCAAAGAGTTCGCCAACCGTACCGCCGGCACCCTGGCCTACGGTCAGCAACGGCGTCTGGAAATCGCCCGCTGCATGATGACCCGTCCGCGGATCCTCATGCTCGACGAACCGGCGGCCGGTCTGAACCCGAAGGAAACCGAAGACCTCAAGGCGCTGATCAGCGTGCTGCGCGAAGAGCACAACGTGACGGTGCTGCTGATCGAACACGACATGAAACTGGTCATGAGCATTTCCGACCACATCGTCGTGATCAACCAGGGCACGCCTCTGGCCGACGGCACGCCGGAACAGATCCGCGACAATCCTGAAGTGATCAAAGCCTACCTGGGGGAAGCGTAAATGCTGCAGTTCGAAAACGTTTCCACCTTCTACGGCAAGATCCAGGCCCTGCACAGCGTCAACGTCGAAGTCCGTCAGGGCGAGATCGTGACCCTCATCGGCGCCAACGGTGCCGGCAAGTCCACGCTGCTGATGACGCTCTGCGGTTCGCCGCAAGCGCACAGCGGCAGCATCCGCTACATGGGTGAGGAACTGGTCGGCCAGGACTCGTCGCAGATCATGCGCAAGAGCATCGCGGTGGTGCCGGAAGGTCGTCGGGTGTTTGCCCGTCTGACCGTTGAAGAAAACCTGTCCATGGGCGGCTTCTTCACCGACAAGGGCGACTATCAGGAGCAAATGGACAAGGTTCTCGGCCTGTTCCCGCGCCTGAAAGAGCGCTTCAACCAGCGCGGCGGCACCATGTCCGGCGGCGAACAGCAAATGCTCGCCATCGGCCGTGCGCTGATGAGCAAGCCCAAACTGCTGCTGCTCGACGAACCGTCGCTGGGCCTGGCACCGATCATCATCCAGCAGATCTTCGACATCATCGAACAGCTGCGCAAGGACGGTGTGACGGTGTTCCTGGTCGAGCAGAACGCCAACCAGGCGCTGAAAATCGCCGACCGCGCCTACGTTCTGGAGAACGGCCGCGTAGTCATGCAAGGCACCGGTGAAGCGCTGCTGACCGATCCGAAAGTACGTGAGGCGTATCTCGGCGGTTGATGCATTTCGCCAAAAAAGAAACGGCCTTCGGGCCGTTTTTTTGTGCCTGTACGACTTTCGGATTCTCCAACACTCCTGCAGGCTTTTGGGTTTTACCAAAAAGATTTTGAGCGGGCTGTAACGCATCGCCACCTCGTTTCTCTAGAGGGACAAGCAAGCGCAATAGCGCTTGTAAAAACCCTGACCAAGACTGGAGAAACATCATGACTGCTACCACCCGCACCCTGTCCGTCACCGCCCTGGTTCTGGCCCTCGGTTCCGCTCTGAGCATCGCCACTGTTTCCACTGCCCAGGCCGCCGACGCCAACATGGAAAAATGCTTCGGCGTGGCCATGAAAGGCAAAAACGATTGCGCCGCCGGTGCAGGCACTACCTGTGCCGGCACGTCGAAAATGGACTACCAGGCCAATGCCTGGAAACTCGTTCCGAAAGGCACTTGCGCCACCACCGAGAGCAAGACCTCGCCGACCGGTTTCGGCCAGATGGAAGCGTTCAAAGCCAAATCCTGATCGTTGGCCTGCCTGAGTGACGACCATGCTCACCCTCAATGACCATGCCCACTCCCGCACTCAGGCAGCCCTTACCGGGCTTCCGGCCCGTGCCGGGTTAGGGCTCAAGACCGGGCACTTTCGTGAAGTGCTCGGTTCTCGCCCCGACATAGGTTTCTTTGAAGTCCACGCCGAAAACTACATGGTCGACGGCGGTCCGTTTCATCATTTTCTCGGTTTGATCCGCGAGCAGTATCCGCTGTCGTTGCACGGTGTCGGCTTGTCCATCGGCGCTGAGGGGCCGCTGGACGCTCAGCATCTGCAACGCCTGAAGGTGCTGATCGAGCGCTATCAACCACAATCCTTTTCCGAACATCTGGCCTGGTCGAGCCACGGCCCGGTGTTTCTCAATGACCTGCTGCCGCTGGCCTATGACACAACGACGCTGGACCGCGTCTGCGCGCATATCGATCAGGTGCAGAACACGCTTCAACGGCCAATGCTGCTGGAGAATCCGGCGACCTATCTGGCGTTCAAGCGCTCAACAATCGATGAGGCAGATTTCATCGCCGAGGTCGTGCGCCGCAGCGGCTGTGGCCTGTTGCTCGACGTCAACAACGTCTACGTTTCCTGCGTGAACCATCAGCGGGATCCGCTGGCGTATCTCGATGCCCTACCCTTGCACAGGGTTGGCGAGATTCATCTGGCCGGGTTCGCCGAAGATGGCGACAGCCTCGGTGACCGTTTGCTGATCGATGATCACGGCGCGCCAATCGATCAAGCCGTCTGGGATTTGTACCGACAAGTACTGCAGCGCATCGGCCCGCTGGCGACATTGATCGAACGCGACAATCAAGTGCCGGCGTTTGAGGTGCTACTGGCGGAAGCTCAGCAAGCTGATGCGCTGTTGCTGAATGCCGGAGGCCGCACATGAGCACTCAACGCGCTTTCACTGCCGCGCTCATCGACACGCGACTGCCCTGCCCTGAAGGTCTGTGCAGTGCCAACGGCGCTGATCCGGCGAGCCGTTTCGCGGTTTATCGCAACAACGTGCAAGGCTCACTGATCAATGCGTTGGGCGACAGCTATCCGGCGGTTGCGCAATTGGTGGGCGAAGATTTCTTCCGTGCCATGGCGGCCATTTTCGTACAGCAGCAACCGCCGCAGAGTCCGTTGATGAGCCGCTATGGCGAGACATTTGCGGACTTCATTGCAGCGTTTGAACCGGCCGGCGGCGTGCATTATCTGGCAGACGTAGCTCGCCTCGAGCACCTGCGCACCCTCGCCTATCACGCTGCCGATGCCCTGCCCGTCCGGCCAGAAGAAATCACCGCAGCACTGACTGATGCGCAAACGCTGAGTGAACTGCGCCTCGAATTTCATCCCTCCCTGCATCTGCTCGACTCGGACTTTGCCGTGGTTGCGATCTGGGCTGCACATCAACACGACGCGACGCTGGAGCGCGTCGACGTCAACCAGGGTCAACATGCACTGGTGTTGCGCAATGACCTGGACGTCGAAGTGTTTGCCCTCGCCCCCGGCGCCAGCAGGTTTATCCGCAACCTGATCGATGGCCAGCCACTGCTGGCAGCGGCTCAGAACAGTACTGATTTCGACCTCGCGCAAACCCTCGGCCTACTGATCTCGCGCAACGTCATTTGCCACTTGGATAACAAGGAACTGCCATGAAAACGCTCATCACCCGCGCCATCGCGCTGCTGGAAAAAATCCCCCACAGCCTGATCGCGTTCCTTGCGCGTTTTTCGATCGCAGCAGTGTTCTGGAAATCAGGACAAACCAAGGTTGAAGGCCTGGCCATCGACCTGATCGACGGCACTTTTCAACTCGGCTGGCCACGTTTGGCCGACTCGACGATTCCACTGTTTGAAAGCGAATACCACGTGCCGCTGCTGTCGCCGGAGATTGCCGCGCACATGGCGGCGTTCGCCGAGCATTTTTTTCCGTTGCTGATCCTGATTGGCTTCGCTACACGATTTTCCGCGCTGGCGCTGTTGGGCATGACCCTGACCATTCAACTGTTCGTGTATCCCGATGCCTATCCGACTCACGGCACCTGGGTGGCGGTGTTGTTGTATTTGATGGCGACGGGGCCGGGCAAGTTGTCGATTGATCATCTGATTGCTCGCCGTTTCGCAAAATAAACAAAATCCTTGTGGGAGCGAGCCTGCTCGCGAATGCGTTGGTTCAGTCAACACATGAGTGTCAGTGAAACCGCTTTCGCGAGCAGGCTCGCTCCCACAGGGGTAAGGATCAACGCTGAAGTCGATCCAGCGCTTCACCACTGCGCTTGAACCAGCCAATCAGATAATCCGCAAGCACTTGCGTGCGTTTGGGCAATCCACCCTGATACGGATGCACCAGGTACATCGGCATGCGCCGGGTCTGAAAGTCGCGCAGGAGCCAGCGCAATCGACCGTCAGCCAATTCCGCTTGCAACAAGTAGGACGGCAATCGCGCGATACCGGCGCCACTGAGTGCGGCTTTTTTGAGCAAGCTGTAATGATTGCTGGCGAACGGTCCAGACACCCGCACCCGCAACAATTCGTGTTGCTGGTGGTACAGCCATTCCTCGCGGCCACTGTAGTGGCTGTTGAGCAGACAGCGATGTTCGGCCAGTGCCTGCGGCGTCAGCGGTTCACCGAAGCGCTCCAGATACGCCGGACTCGCGCAGGTCATTTCCTGCCAGGCCAGCAACGGTTTGGCGACCAGTCGCTGGTCATTGGCCACCTCGCTGCGGATCCCCAGGTCAAAGCCGTCCCGTGACAGATCGCGGTAACTGTTGTTCAGCTCCAGCTCGATCTGTACCTCGGGGTATTGCTGCGAAAACTCCAGCAACAAACCATCGAAGAAGGTTTCGCCCAATGACACTGGCACAGTCATGCGCACGGGTCCGGCCATATCGTCCTTCAGCCGCGCCAAGGCCTGGCGCGCCCTCTCCACCTGAACGACCAGCGCCTGCGCCTGCGGCAACAACGCTGCGCCGGCAGCAGTCAGGCTCAAACGCCGAGTGGTGCGCTGCAGCAACACCACGGAAAACTGCGTTTCGAGCTGGCTGATGCGTTTGGACAACTGGCCCTTGCTGCAGCCCAACTGCTGCGCTGCCAGGGTGAAACTGCCCGCTTCGATCAACACCGCGAACGCCGCCAGATCATCCATCTCGCTCATGGATTGTTTCCAATTGAAAACCAAAGGTTGCCTATTAGCACGCTTATCCACAGAAAAAACCACCCTAGACTGAAACCTCGTTCAATCACTTGGGGTACAGCTCGATGAAGATTTTGTTGATAGGCGCAGGCGGCACCATTGGTTCGGCGGTGGACAAAGAGTTGTCGCAACGCCACGAAGTCATCCGTATCGGGCGCAACAGCGGTGACTTGCAGGTGGATATCAGCGACAGCGCGTCGATTCGCAAGCTGTTCGAACAGACCGGCAAGTTCGATGCACTGGTGTGTGCCGCCGGCAACGTGACCTTCGCCCCGCTGGGTGAGATGATGGAAGACAGCTTCGCCCTCGGCCTGAAAGACAAACTCATGGGCCAGGTCAATCTGTTGCTGATCGGCCGTGAATTCGCCAACGACGGTGCCTCGTTCACCTTCACCACCGGCGTACTCAGCCATGATCCGATCCGCAGCGGCGCCTCGGCAGCGCTGGTCAACGGCGCTCTGGACAGCTTCGTCCGCGCCGCCGCCATCGAATTGCCGCGCGGCTTGCGGGTGAACTCGATCAGCCCGACCGTGCTGCTCGAAGCGATGGGCAGCTACGCCCCGTATTTCCGCGGCTACAAGCCGGTTCCTGCGGCGGATGTGGCATTGGCCTACGCGAAGAGTGTCGAAGGCTTGCAGACAGGTCAGACATTTCACGTGGGCTAAACCCTTGTGATGAACGGTCAGCCTGCGTAACGTGGCGACACTTGTCTGGAGATCCGAAGATGCGTGTTGCCCGTTCGTTAGTCCTTGTCGCCCTTCTGCCATTGTTTGCCGCTTGCCAGTTGCTCGATGGCGAGCGTGAAAGTGCGTCGCATGTCGGGCAAACGCGGATGCAAGGCCAACTGACTGCTGCTGACGGCAAACTGGTGTTCCAGCCGTGCCAGGATCAGCGTCAACTGGTGGTCAATGACATCGGTGGTACCAGCATTCTGCAAGAAGCCGCGACCCTCGCCGATGAGCAAGGCAAGCTGTTCGCCGATGTGCGCGGCAAGGTCACTGGCGACCGTCTCGATCTGACTCAGCTGTATCGCGTCGAACGTTCCGGCACCGCCTGCGATGATCCGAATTTCAAACTGCTGATCCTCCGTGCCGCCGGCCATGGCCCCGAGTGGAGCGCCAAAGTCAGCGGCAAAGGCATGGTCATCGACCGCGCAGGCCAGCCGCCACTCGCCGTGCCGTATGTTGAAGAACAATTGGGCGACGGCCGCTTCAATCTGAGCAGCGAGGCCAACAACCAGCGCATCGAGTTGTGGGTCGCACCGCAGCGCTGCGTCGACAGCAGCACCGGCAGCGTGCAGCACATGAGCGCCGAGTTGCGCATCGACGGCCAAGTGCAGCGTGGTTGCGGGTATTTCGGCGGATCGCGTAACGACTGAGCGTTTTAGCCTCACCGGATCCGGCCTTTGCGGCTTATAATCGCGGCCTTCAAACGCCCTGGCGCAGTTGTGCGCCCCGCGAACCCGGATCCTCGCCATGTTACGAATCACTGAACTCAAGCTGCCAATCGACCATCCCGAAGAAGACCTGCGCGCTGCCATCGTGCAACGTCTGGGCATCGCCAGCGATGACTTGCTTGATTTCACCTTGTTCAAGCGCAGCTACGACGCGCGCAAAAAGTCCTCCGAACTGTGCTTCATCTACACCATTGACCTCAACGTGCGCGATGAGGCCCGAGTGTTGGGCAAGTTCGCCGACGACCGTAACGTCAACGTGGCGCCGGATGTCAGCTATAAATTCGTCGGCGAAGCGCCAACCGATCTGGACCAGCGCCCGATCGTTGTCGGTTTCGGCCCGTGCGGGATTTTCGCCGGTCTGCTGCTGGCACAGATGGGTTTCAAGCCGATCATTCTCGAACGTGGCACCGAAGTCCGTCAGCGCACCAAGGACACCTGGGGCCTGTGGCGTAAAAGCGTGCTCAACCCCGAGTCCAACGTGCAGTTCGGCGAAGGCGGTGCGGGCACGTTCTCTGACGGCAAGTTGTACAGCCAGATCAAAGACCCGAAATTCCTCGGCCGCAAAGTCCTGCACGAATTCGTCAAGGCCGGCGCGCCGGAAGAAATCCTCTACGTCAGCAAGCCGCACATCGGTACATTCCGTCTGACCGGCATGGTTGAAAACATGCGCGAGCAAATCCGCGAACTGGGCGGCGAAGTGCGCTTCCAGGAACGCGTCAGCGATGTGCTGATCGACGACGGCCAACTGGTCGGCGTGCAACTGGCCAGCGGCGAAACCCTGCATTCGAAACACGTGGTTCTGGCCCTCGGCCACAGTGCCCGCGACACCTTCCGCATGCTCCACAGCCGTGGCGTGTTCATGGAGGCCAAGCCGTTTTCGGTGGGTTTCCGCATCGAACACCCGCAGTCGCTGATCGACCGCGCGCGCCTGGGCAAATACGCCGGGCACCCGAAACTCGGTGCCGCCGACTACAAACTGGTGCACCACGCTAAGAACGGCCGTTCGGTCTATAGCTTCTGCATGTGCCCGGGCGGCACCGTGGTCGCGGCGACGTCCGAGCCGAACCGCGTGGTCACCAACGGCATGAGCCAGTATTCGCGTAACGAGCGCAACGCCAACTCCGGCATCGTGGTCGGCATCACCCCGGAGGTCGACTATCCGGGCGGCCCGCTGGCCGGGATCGAGTTGCAGGAACGCCTGGAATCCCATGCGTTCATCCTCGGCGGCAGCGATTACAAAGCTCCGGCGCAACTGGTCGGCGATTTTATCAACGACATTCCTTCGACCGAATTGGGTGAAGTTGAGCCGTCGTACAAACCGGGCGTAGCGCTGGGAGACCTGTCCCTGGCCTTGCCGGACTTTGCCATTGAGGCGATCCGTGAAGCTTTGCCGGCGTTCGAGAAGCAGATTCGCGGCTACTCGCTGCATGACGCGGTGTTGACCGGGATCGAGACGCGTACTTCGTCGCCATTGCGGATTACCCGTAATGAATCGCTGCAAAGCATGAACGTGAAAGGCTTGTTCCCGGCCGGTGAAGGCGCGGGTTATGCGGGCGGGATCCTGTCGGCGGGTGTTGACGGGATTCGTATTGCCGAAGCCGTGGCACGGGACATCCTCGGCCTTACTGACTGACACAAAACCCTTGTAGGAGTGAGCCTGCTCGCGATCGCGGTGTGTCAGTCAACATTTATGCTGTCTGACACACCGCGATCGCGAGCAGGCTCACTCCTACAGTTGATTTCGGTGTGTCAGATATTGGCGCGCAGCACCGAAGTCGGCAGCGCCTCCCCACGCTCGGCACTCGCCGTCACCGCTTCGATCAACCCGCTCAACTCATACCCCTGCGCCTTCAACCAATCCTGATCGTAATAGGTGTCGGCATACCGTTCGCCGCCATCGCACAGAATCGCCACGATCGACCCCGACTCCCCCGCCGCTTTCATCTGCTGCGCCGCCATCAGGGCGCCGATCAGATTGGTTCCGCTCGAGCCGCCGACATGCCGCCCCAGACGCTGCGCCAGATAATGCATCGCCGCCAGTGACAAGGCGTCCGGCACCTTGACCATCGCATCGATCACCTTGGGCAGGAACGACGCCTCCACTCGTGGCCGGCCGATGCCTTCAATGCGCGAACCGCAATCCAGGCGCAAACTCGCATCGCAGGTCTGGTAGTAATCGAAGAACACTGAACGCTCGGCATCCGCGCACAGCACGCGGGTGCAATGCTGGCGATAGCGCACGTAACGACCGAGCGTCGCGGTGGTGCCGCCAGTGCCGGGGCTGGAAATCAGCCAGCTCGGTTCCGGGTGCTTTTCGTAACGCATCTGCTGGAAAATCGATTCGGCGATGTTGTTGTTCGCGCGCCAGTCGGTGGCGCGTTCGGCGTAAGTGAATTGGTCGATGAAGTGGCCGCCATGTTCGCGAGCCAGACGCTCGGACTCGGCGTAGATTTGCGTGGGATCTTTCACCAGATGACTTTGGCCACCGTAGAACGCGATCTGCGCGATCTTCTCCTTGGACGTGGTCGCCGGCATTACCGCAATGAACGGCAAACCGAGCATCCGCGCAAAATACGCCTCGGAAATCGCCGTCGAACCGCTGGACGCCTCGATCACCGGCGCGCCGGGTTTCAACCAGCCATTGCACAACGCATAGAGAAACAGCGAACGAGCCAGACGATGTTTAAGGCTGCCGGTCGGATGACTGGACTCATCCTTGAAGTACAACTCGATGCCGGCAAAACCCGGCAGCGGCAAAGGGATCAAGTGGGTGTCGGCGCTGCGCTGAAAATCCGCTTCAATGATGCGGATGGCTTCGCGGGCCCACTGTTGGTGGTCGCTCATGGTGATGGTTCTCGTTGAATCGGCAGGAGATGAATCGGTTCGAAAGGCTCACTCATCAGCTTAGGAAAAATCCTATAGCGCGCACAGATACAGCTGAGTCTCAATATGTCAGACAACTGCTAGGCTCAGCGTGGCTTGAGCCAGACACCCTGTAACGACATATAACAAAAAAGAATATAACTTTTGTTTTAACAACTAACAGTACGGGTTAGGGTGTCCCACCTTTTGACTTTATCGATGGAGAGCGACCTTGCCTCTGCGTAGCACTTTCACGCGTTTCTTTCAGTTGGAAGCTGCCAGCGGTCTGTTATTGATCGCCGCGGCCGTGCTGGCTTTGATTATCAACAACTCGCCGCTGTCGTGGCTGTACACGGGCCTGCTCGACACTCCGGTGGTGGCGCAGATCGGTGCGTTGAAAATCGCTAAACCCCTGCTGCTGTGGATCAACGACGGCCTGATGGCGATGTTCTTCCTGCTCATCGGCCTGGAAGTGAAGCGCGAAGTCCTCGACGGTCAGCTGTCGAAACCGTCGCAGATCGTCCTGCCCGGTGCAGCCGCAATCGGCGGCATGCTGGTGCCGGCGCTGATCTACTGGTTCCTCAATCGCGACAACCCGGCAGCTCTCGATGGCTGGGCGATCCCGACCGCGACCGACATCGCCTTCGCCCTCGGCGTGCTGGCCCTGCTCGGCAAGCGCGTGCCGGTGTCGCTGAAGCTGTTCCTGATGACACTGGCAATCATCGATGACCTCGGCGCGATCGTGATCATCGCCATCTTCTACTCTGGCGAACTCTCGACGCTGTCGCTGGGGCTGGCGGCGGCGTGCATCGCGGCGCTGGTGGCGATGAACCGGCTCGGGGTGGTCAAGCTTGGGCCGTACATGATCATCGGACTGATCCTCTGGGTCTGCGTCCTCAAGAGCGGTGTTCACGCGACGCTGGCCGGCGTGACGTTGGCCTTCTGCATTCCATTGCGCACGAAAAACGCCGAGCCGTCGCCGTTGCTGACCCTCGAACATGCGCTGCACCCGTGGGTGGCCTACGGCATCCTGCCGCTGTTCGCCTTCGCCAACGCCGGCCTGTCGCTCAGCGGCGTCACCGTGGAAAGCTTCACCCATCATGTGCCGATGGGCATCGCGGTAGGCCTGCTGTTGGGCAAGACCGTCGGCGTGTTCGGTCTGACCTGGCTCGCGGTCAAAACCGGCATCGCCGCCCTGCCCCAAGGCGCCAACTGGGGTCAGGTGCTGGGCGTTGCGATCCTGTGCGGCATCGGCTTCACCATGAGCCTGTTCGTTGGTTCGCTTGCGTTTGAACCGGGCGTGAGTGATTACGCCGGGATGGACCGGATGGGGATTTTGACCGGGTCGATTCTGGCGGCGCTGATTGGTTATGCGGTGACGGCGGCGGCGAGTCGCAAGAATTCCCAACCGATGTAATCTTTGTGGCGAGGGAGCAATCTCTCTCGCCACAAATTTCCTGCTTTCCCGCTACACAGCGATCAATCCCACGTCTTTAGCGACGCGTCCTACAGCCACCATTTTCCTGCTTCGTTAACGTTGCGCAGCCCTTTGCGAAGGGCTGTCGATGGATGAGCGAAAGGACGATCAGTGGCTGGCAACAAGGACATTCCCCGGGTTCAAAACCCACCGCAAGGCGACGGACATCACGTCACCTACCGCTACATGACGGCCACTGAACTGGCCGAACGCGACGCCAGACAAAACGTTTATGACGCCATGCTGGCGCGGCAGGAAGCTTTCGAGCGCAGCCGTGAGGTGGCGGTCAAAAAAGCCAATCCCGTTCGGGCTGGCTGTGTATTTGCCAAATCCTGCAAATTGCCGGACGCGATTATCGATTACTCCAGTCCTTCGGGAATGGTGCCGACTGACAGTCTCAAGGATTACGGCGACCTGATTCTGTTGGGTGCGCGAGAGGCTGATGAAAGCGGCGCAGTTCCTCTCAAGAAAATCGGTGCAACTGCTATTCCAGCTGGATTTGGCAGTCTGGCTCTGGCGGGATCAGTGTTTGAAGCACTGCCCGCTGCTGTATCCAGTGCGGCTGTTGCGCCTTTAGTTGGTTTGGTTGTGCTGTTCATGCCATCGAACCTTGGTGACAGCGCGCTCTATGCCGACGAACAACTGCGTGGACTTGAACAGGCGCGAACGCGTGTTCGGTTGAGGGTCGAACAGCAGGCCGACGGCAGCCTGAAGGGCTACGGCTTTTACACCGGCAAAAATCGCGATTGGGAAATGGTTGATGTCGTGCAGTTCAAGTTGCGTGACAGTCAGTTCATTGCTGACGTGGGTGAAGGCGTAGAACTGATCTGGACGCCTGCTGTGGATGGCTCGGACATCCTCGGTATCCCCGCGCTGGAGGCGGCACCGCAGGCGCCGCATATCTGGGTTTATCCGCCGACGAAAGCGGCGGATGGAATTCTGGTCAATCCGGTTTATCCGCCGGAGTACCGGGATTTTATTCTGGTTTTTCCGGTGGGGACGGGGGTAAAACCGTTATACGTTGTACTAAACACAGCACGCAAAGGCTTGGCACCTGCTGGCCATAGCTACCATAAACCGCCGTCTACAGAGCAAATCACCGCATTTCCAGACTTAAAAAAAGTTAAAGACAAGAATCCAGTTCAGGGCGGAGGTGGACTTCGTAAGCGCTGGACAGATGCCAAAGGAAAGAGAATTTACGAATGGGATTCAAGGCACGGAGAATTAGAAATGTACCGAAGCGATGGAGCTCATCTAGGAGCATTCGATCCCTACACCGGTGAACAACGTGAAGGGCCTATAAAAGAAAGAAGCATCAAAAAAAGATATCTGTGAGGAAAAGATGGGACTAGAACTGAGACTGGAGTGGTACGACACAGCAACCCTGCAATTGCAGGGCGAGGAGTCGTCAAAAGATCTGGGGGATGATGAATCAGTACTGAATGCCTTAGGCATTCCGGTGGAGGGCAACATCAATAATGGCAGCTTCAACGTCGTCGAGAAGTGGGTTGCGACCATTCAGCCGTACTTTCAACATCAGATTATTCTGAGTGCCAACGACTATCAAATTTCGTTTGACTACAGTTAATACCGACAAACAGGCTGTTGAAACTTAATGCGCTACCTTTCGATAACCGGCTTTTACCCTGATGACGCTCAAGACGACTCTTTGCAATTCGAGTTGTATATGAAAGATGGCGAGATGAACGAAAAAGTCGCACAGCTCATTGAGTCTAGGCCCCTAAATGAATTGGAACCCGGAGAGCTGTTATTGACTACAGATCAAGTCACTGCGCTGGAAACTCTTCTCAAAGTTAGCCTCCCCAAGGGTTTGGAGTTCTTCATGGGCACCTGTGCTGATTACTGACTACCGAATTGGAAGCAAAAAACAAAAACCCCGACCAGTCACCTGATCGGGGTTTTCTTTACCCTACATTCCGCTTAGTGCGAAACGCGGCTGGTCCCGCCAACGGTGGAGATGCGCACGCGTTCGCCAACGCGGAACACTTCATTCTCCTGAACCTGCTGCACATAGGCACGCATGCTGCCGTCGTCTTCACGTACGGTGATTTCCACGCCTTGGGTGCGGGTCAGACCTTCTTCAGTCGCCGAACCAATCAGACCGCCCGCCACCGCACCGATCACCGCGGCAACGATGCTGCCCTTGCCGCCGCCGATGGCGCTACCGCCAACGCCGCCGACCACTGCGCCTGCTGCGCCGCCGATCGGGGTTTTGGTGCCCTCGATTTTCACCGGGCGCAGGGATTCGATGGTGCCCATGCGAATCGTCTGCACGCGACGCGCTTCGTCACGGGAGTAGGAGTCACCGGTCAGGCTCGATTGGCAGCCGGTAAGCAACATCGCCATCGTGGAAAAGGAAGCAACCAGCAGAACAGACTTACGCATAGTATCAACTCCAAAGGAACATATGTTCATTAAACTCCGTGGCTTGACGCCTGTCACGACACCGCCCGGATAAATTGGCTTTCATTCAGGCGCGGTACAGACGCCTGCAAGGTTTCCCAACAGTAGCGCCAAATGACCGATTCTGCGCCACCGACACCAAGGATTTTCATGGATTACTTCATCATCGTCGTCACCACGGCCGCCGGTCTGTACTTCCACTGGTGGTTGTACGTGCGGATCAAGCGCTGGATGGATCGCGACCTGGCGTTGTCGCTGGCGGGCAAGGATGAAGGCAAACGCGCTTTCATGCTTGAACAGTTGGCGAACGCTCAGGCGCAGAAGATCAAGCGCCGGGATCTGCCGAAGTGGCTGGAGGCCGCTGCGGCAGGCTATCCCGCTCGGTAGACTGCTTAAGGTGCCAGACGTTCAAGAATCCAGTCGACGCCCTGCACACGGTAGTTGAGGCGATCGTGCAGACGGCTCGGACGGCCCTGCCAGAATTCGATGCGCTCAGGCAGCAAGCGATAGCCACCCCAATGTTCCGGGCAGTCGGGTTGAGTGTCGGAGAAACGCTGCTCGGTGGCCTTGAGCAAATCTTCCAGTTCACCGCGCCCATTGATCACCCGGCTCTGCGGTGAGGCCCAGGCACCAAGACGGCTGCCCAGTGGACGCACCTGATAATACGCATCGGACTCTTCAGGCGTGACCTTCACCACCCGCCCTTCGATGCGCACCTGGCGCTCCAGGGTGGGCCAGAAGAAGGTCATGGCGGCGAACGGGTTGGCCGCCAGATGCTGGCCCTTGGCGCTGTCGTAGTTGGTGAAAAAGGTGAAGCCCTGCTCGTCCAGGCCCTTGAGCAACAGAATGCGGCAATGCGGTCGCCCATCCTGGTCAACCGTGGCCAGCGTCATGGCGTTGGCTTCCACCGGCGCCTGTTCGGTTTTCACCGCGTCGGCGAACCACTGGTGGAACAACGCAAACGGCTCGGCCGGCGCTTGCGCCTCGGTCAGACCATCCCGGGTGTAATCACGACGCATATCTGCCAGAGCCTGGGTCATGGCGCATTCCTTTTCGTTAGCGGATCACTTCTTGGTGGCATCGGTCGCGGCGACTTTCTTGTCGGTCGCGGCGGCTTTGGCGGGCGCAGTCTTTTTCGCTGGAGTCTTGGCCGGGGCCTTTTTGGCCGGTGCCTTGGCGGCAGCTTTCTTAGCCGGAGCCTTTTTGGTTGCCGGAACAGCGGCTTTTTTCGCCGCCGGGGCCGGAGTTACCGGTTTGGCGGCTGGTTTGACGTCTTGCGCGGCGACCATGGTCACTGGCTTCGGCGCTGGCATGTTGTACTTGCTCAGTAAGGCAACCATGGTGTTCTGCGGGGTCACCAGCAATTCGACGCGACGATTCAGGGCACGACCTTCAACGCTGTCGTTGGCGGCACGCGGCGCTTCCGACCCCATACCGCGCAGCATCAGGCGATCACGCTGCAGGCCGCTGAGACGGAAGATTGCGGCAACCGACTGCGCACGTTCCTGGCTGAGCTTGATGTTGGCCGGAGCGGCACCGCTGGTGTCACTGTGACCAAGCACCAGCACGGCGGTTTTCGGGTCGGATTCGAGGATTTTCGCCACGCGGGTGAACGGGCCGAGCGTGACCGGCAGCAACATGGCTGGACGATCCGGGTTGAACGAGCCTTCGACCGGCGCGGTGACAACCAGCACGTTGTCACGACGCTCGAGTTGCAGGTTGCTGTCCTTGACCGCTTCACGCAGACGCGGCTCGTAATCGTCGAGCCAGGCCTGGGTCACTTTCGGGTCCGGCATCGGCACGGCTTTGCTGGTGGGTTGATCCTTGCCACCGAACGGCCACCACCATTTGCCACCCGCGTCGGCGTCAGCTTTGGCAACGGCTAGCGGTTTTTTCGCTTCGGGGGCAACTTCAGCCTTCATGTCGGCCTTGGCCGCTTCCTCATCGGAACCGAACGGCCAGTACCACGGGTTGCTGCTTTCGGTTTTGGCCACGGGTGCAGTGGCGGCAGGTTTCAGCGGGGCGGGGGCCGGAGCCGGCTCCTTGGCCGCGACTTTGTCGGAAGAGCCGAACGGCCACCAGCTACCGCCGTCCGCATCGTTTTTCGGAGTCTGTGCACAACCAGTGATTGCTACACACAGGGCCAGGGCGAAGGTCTTTTTAGATGACATTGAAAATCCACAAAATGAAGTAATGAAAAATCAGAGCACTTTCGCCCGGATAAACAGTCGCTTTGAATCGAAAAACCGTTCGAGGTTCCGGCCCTGGCACCCCGAGTGAAACTTTACAGACAAGTGGCAAGCACCCGCGCGAGCTTCTGCGCGCGCGGATCCATCAAGACGTACGGCCCAAGGGTATTTGTCACAAAACCGAACGCGACATCATGCTCAGGGTCAGCAAAACCGATGGAGCCGCCCGCGCCAGGATGGCCAAACGCCCGTGGGCCGAGGCCGTAGGTGGCGTTGGGCACGTCGGGTTGATCAAGCATGCAGCCCAGACCGAAACGGGTGCGGGTCAGCAAGGTCTTGTCATCGCCAAGGCTGTGTTCGCGGGTCAGCTCTTCGAGCATGTCGCTTTCGAGCAGGCTGCCATCGAGCAGACCGGCATAAAAACCGGCCAGACTGCGTGCGTTGCCGTGGCCGTTGGCCGCCGGTTGCTGCATGCGCCGCCATTCCGGTTTGTTGGTGCTGGTGAGCACCGACGGCGGATTGGTGAAAGCCCGGGTGGTCATCGCAGTCGGTTCGCGCATGGTGACTTGCAAAAGACGTTGCGCGGCGGCATCACCGGCGTTGCCCTTGCCGCGCGCGATATGCGCCACACGGTGGAACTCTTCGTCAGCCAGTCCCACATGGAAATCCAGGCCCAGCGGTTTGGCGACACGGGCGACGATCGACTCGCCCGGCCCGCGACCGTCAACGCGGCGCAGCAATTCGCCGATCAGCCAGCCATAAGTGATCGCGGCATAGCCGTGACCGGTGCCCGGCGTCCACCATGGTGTTTCAGCCGCGAGGGCGTCGACCATGGTTTGCCAGTCGTAGAGGGCTTCCGGCGCCAGCAACTCACGCAGCGCCGGCAAGCCGGCCTGATGGCAGAGCAATTGGCGCAGGGTGATGGACTCTTTGCCGGCGGCGGCGAATTCCGGCCAGTAGCGCGCAACCGGAACATCCAGTTGCAACTTGCCTTCGGCGACCAGTTGCAGCGCGGTGACAGCGGTGAAGGTTTTGGTGCAGGAGAACAGATTGGCGATGGTATCGCTGTGCCAGGCTTCAGCACCATCCTTGTCGGCCGTGCCGGACCAGAGGTCGAGGACGGTTTCTCCACCGACCTTGATGCACAGGGCTGCGCCGCGTTCCTGGGGATCGTCGAACAGTGCGGCAAAGGCTTCGCGCACCGCTTCGAATTGAAGCTCGTAATGTCCCTGAATCTGCACCCGCAACTCCCCCGCGAAAACGCTCTACAAAGTGGCCCGCATTGTTCCAGCCCTTGAGGGATTTGGGAACAGCTGCGGGCCGGACGGTTATTTCGGACTTTTCGTTGAGGCGGCTGACGCCTTCGCGAGCAAGCTCGCTCCCACACTGGATCTGTGTATCACGGAAGATCTCCTGTGGGAGCGAGCCTGCTCCAGGCGGCGTTCCGACGAAGAACGATGACGCGGTGGCTCAGGACTCAGTGACCATTGCCGGAATGACCACCGGCATGCCCTGCCCCCGGCCCTTTACCGGCCTCGCCTTTCCTGCCGCCCTCAGCCTCATGCCCCGCCGCTACGGCCGCTTTCTCAGCCTCTTTGCCAAGCTGATCAATGGCCTGCAAATTGCTCTTGCGCACCGATTCGACAAAGCCCTGATACGGCAGATCCGTCACCCCGACCAGACCAAAATGCCCATTCTCGCCATCGAGCAAGCGCCCGGTCACCGGTTGATCCAGATACTGGAACCAGTGCACGCCGACAATCGATGGCTCACTCAAGGCTTGCTTGAGGAAGTTGGCGTACGCCGGGCCGCGATCTTCTTCCCTCGCCAGTTGCGTCACGCCGCCCCAGAACGGGCCACGATCCGCTGAGCCGAAGTTGAATTCAGTGATCAGCACCGGTTTGTCCAAAGCCCCCAGGGCGGCAAAGTCATAGCCGTCCTGCGGTTTCAACGTGTACATGTTGAAGCTCAGCACATCGCAATACTGCGCGCAGGACGCCACGGCTTCCGGCGTACTGATGGCGAAACGGCCGCCGAGCAGCAACTGGTTCGGCGCGTGCCACTTCAGCGAGTCGGAAATGGTTTTGAAGTACGTGTCGGCGAAGACCTTCTGGAAGTATTTGAAGTCCGCCTCGATTTCCGGATGTTCCGGGCTCGGCAATGGCGGCACGAAACCCGGGTCCTCCATCAATTCCCACGCCGGCAGATCAATGCCCCACGCCTTCGACAGCCCTGCCTGATTGCGGTACTTGTCGCGCAACTGCTTGAGGAATGCACGTTTGGCCGGCACGTCGGTGGTCATTTTCAACGTGCCGTAGGCCAGCGCGTAGCGGGATTTCGGATCATCACCGGGACCGGCCCACGCCAGTTCATTGTCGGCGTAATAGCCGATCAGCCACGGATCATCGCGGTGATCGCGGGCAGCGATGGCCACGGCGCGCTCGGTGGCCATGGCGAAACGCGGATCGAACGGATCCGGCATGCCGCCCCACCAGTCGCTGCCGGTGCTGATGCTGGTGTAGTCGCCGACGATCGACAACGGCAAGGTGTACGGCACGCGTTCGGCATCACTTAGCGAATCGGCGCTCCAGTTACCGACCGTGTTGAAGCCCCACGCTTGCAGGCGATCAAGCGTGTGGCTGGCCCACTGCTGCTCATCGATAGTGGCCTTGCACGGCTCGGCAGCCGGCTCCGTCGTCGTTTGAACGGTTTCGGCCCTGGCCGCCTCAGCGACGCCGGACTTCGGCTCGGCAGGTACAGAAGCAGGCTCGGCGGCTTGCACCGCTGCCGCTTCAGCGGCTTGAGTCTTGGCCGCCTCTGCTACCCCGGATTTGCTCTGACTGTCGGCTTTGCACGGTTCACCGTACACGCGCTGCAGGTTGGCGCCGTAGAAGTCATACCAGCGCCCGTTGCCATACCCCCGGCCCTGATCGACACCGTTGCCGCCACGGTTGTCGCCATCGCCAAAGTGTCTGGCCAAGGGTTCATCAGGTTTCGGCAAGGATTCAAACATGTACTCGCGACCGGCCACGTAGGTCTGGTTGACCTGCGGGCTGACGGTGTTCACGCCCAGCGAGTAAAACGGGTGTCCTTCAGGCGTGACCAGATACCAGCGGCCATCGCGCTTCTCGGTGCGGAAGAACCCGCTGGCCTTGAAGGCCGGACCTTTGTTCCAGCCACCGAACTTGTCCAGCGAGGATTTTTCACGCTCGGCCAGCCAGGTTTTCAGCTGTTGCTGTTCCTTGGCGGCGGCGGACTTCAGTTGTTCGTCGTTGCTGATCTTTTCCGGCCACTTGCTGCGGGTCGACTGCCCGTAGGCATCGACCAGATTGCCGTAAACGGACTGGGTGACCGACTCGCCATCCTGCACGCCGAAGCGTTCGAGCAGCAGGCTCTGGGCGACTTTCGGCTGATCCATCGACAGGCTCACCGAGACCACTTGGCTGCGATCGATCTCGCCGCTACTGCTGGCGAGCAGGATGCGCTGACCATCGACGGTCATCGGCATCGGCGGCCCGGCTTTCATGCCAAGACTCAGCGGTGTCGACGCCACCAGCGGTACCAACAGGGTTTGCGCGGGGCCGGCCGGCAGGTCGACGCGGCTGACCAGGGTGCGGCCGTCGTTGCTCTGGATCTGTACGTAGACCGTCACCGCCCAGTCCATTGCGCTCTGCAAACGCAAGGTCATCATGCCCGACTGTGACCAGTCCCAGGCGCCGGTCTGTGGCGTCAGACGCAAGGTCGGACGGGCCACCGGGTTGAAGGTCACCCGGCGCAGCACTTCGCCCTCAGGTGTTTGCTCGGCATTGGCTTGCGGCAGATCAGCATTTTCTGTGGCGATTTTCACCACGTCGGCAGGACGGACAAAGTTGAACAGCGTCTGCTGACCGGCGGGCGCTGCCAGCAATGGGGCAGCGAAGATCAAGGCAAATACGGCGGGCAACGAACGGCGGATCATAAGAACGGAGTTCTCCCTAACGACCAAAAGGCCAATGGAAAAGCGATGGCAGAGAGATAGACAACACGGCGAGCAAAACTGCCCACCGTTGTCTCAGGATATTTCACGACGGAAAGGAGGCAACGCATTGAGGATCGCCTTGCCATAGCGCTGGGTGACCAGGCGCCGATCGAGCAAGGTGATGGTGCCGCGGTCTTCTTCAGTCCGCAGCAGACGCCCGCAAGCCTGAACCAGCTTCAGCGAAGCATCGGGCACGGAGATTTCCATGAATGGATTGCCGCCACGGGCCTCGATCCATTCCGACAATGCCGCTTCGACCGGATCATCCGGCACCGAGAACGGAATCTTGGCGATGACCACGTGCTCGCAGTAAGCACCCGGCAAGTCGACACCCTCGGCAAAACTGGCCAGACCGAACAGCACGCTGGAATCACCGCCATCGACCCGCGCCTTGTGCTTGTTCAGGGTTTCCTGTTTCGACAGGTTGCCTTGAATGAACACTTGCTTGCGCCAGTCGCGGTCGAGACCGTCGAACACGTCCTGCATCTGTTTGCGCGAAGAAAACAGCACCAGCGTGCCGCGCGAGCCTTCGACCAGATCCGGCAATTCACGGATGATCGCCGCCGTATGGGCAGCAGCGTCACGCGGGTCGGCCTTCAGATCGGGCACCCGCAACACACCGGCATCGGCATGATGGAACGGGCTTGGCACCACAGCGGTGACGGCTTTTTTCGGCAGACCGGCGCGCATGCGGAAACGATCGAAGGTGCCCAGCGCCGTCAGGGTGGCCGACGTCACCAGGCAGCCGTAGGCCACGTTCCACAGGCTACGGCGCAGGGTTTCCGCCGCAAGGATCGGGCTTGCGTTGACCTCGATGTCGAACAGCGAGCCACTTTCGGCCAGCGTCAGCCAACGGGCCATCGGCGGGCTGTCTTCCGGGTCTTCGGCGGTGAACGCGGTCCACAGCTCCCAGTTGCCGGAGGCGCGGGACAACAGGCTGCCAAACAGCGGGTACCACTCTTCGGCTTGATTGCTGGCGATGCCGATGTTGACCTCACCGTCCATGCCTTCCTTGAGCAGGTCGGTCAGGCGCGTGAACAGATCGTTGAGACGGGCAAAGCCTTTTTTCAGCTCAATGCCCATTTCGCGCATGTGCTCGGGAATCACCCCGGCGACGAAACGATGGCGCGGACGCTCACGACCCTCGACGTCTTCGCCGGGTTTGAAATCGGCGACCTGCTCGCAGGCGCTGAACATGAACTGCTGCTGGGTCTTGATCTCCCGCGCCAGCTCCGGCACTTGTTCGATGAGCTTGCCGAGGTCGCCCGGCAGCGGATGCTGGGCCAGCAGTTTGGTCAGGTTCTTCGCGGTGGTTTCCAGCCAGTCGGCCGTGGAGCGCAGGCGGGTGTAATGGGCGAAGTGGCCGATAGCCTTGTCCGGCAGGTGGTGGCCTTCGTCGAACACATAAATCGTGTCGCGCGGATCCGGCAGCACCGCGCCGCCGCCCAGCGCCAGGTCAGCCAGGACCATGTCGTGGTTGGTGACGATCACGTCAACCTTGCCCATACCTTCGCGGGCCTTGTAGAAGGCGCACTGGCCGAAGTTAGGGCAATGGCGGTTGGTGCACTGGCTGTGATCGGTGGTCAGGCGCGCCCAGTCGGCGTCTTCCAGCGCATTCGGCCAGCTGTCGCGGTCGCCATCCCATTTATTGCCGGCAAGTTTTTCGATCATGCTGGTGAACAGCTTCTGACTGGCCTCATCGACTTCGATCTTGAAGCCTTCTTCTTCGAACAGCTGGGCGGTGGCGGTTTGCGCGTGGCCTTCCTGCAACAGCATGTCGAGCTTGGACAGGCACATGTAGCGGCCACGGCCCTTGGCCAGGGCGAAACTGAAGTTCAGCCCGCTGTTGCGCATCAGGTCAGGCAAATCCTTGTAGACGATCTGCTCTTGCAGGGCCACGGTCGCGGTGGCAATCACCAGGCGCTTGCCGGCCAGCTTGGCGGTCGGGATCGCGGCCAGACTGTAAGCCACAGTCTTGCCCGTACCGGTGCCGGCTTCCACCGCGACAATCGCGGGGTCGCCACTGCGCCGGCCTTCGTCGTCGGTGTCGATATCCCCGAGGACTTTGGCGATTTCAGCGATCATCAGGCGCTGGCCGTAACGCGGCTTGAGGCTCTTGGCCTCTAAAAAACGCGAATAGGCGCCCTGGATCGTGGTTTTGAGTTCAGTGCTGATCATTGAGTGTCGGGCGCAAAAAAACGCTGGATAAATTTTCAGTGGTTTGGATCGGCGGCTATCATACCCCGCGAATCGATCCTGCGCAGAACGGAGTAACCCAATGACACTTTTTAGCCTCGTCTACCCCCTGCATGTTCTGTCCGCCCTGGTCTGGGTCGGCGGCATGTTTTTCGCCTGGATGATCCTGCGCCCGGCGGCTGTGAAGGCCCTCGACGGTCCTGCCCGACTGACCTTGTGGGTGGAAGTGTTTCAAGGTTTTTTTCGTTGGGTGTGGGTCGCGGTGATTCTGTTGCCGATCAGCGGCGTGGGCATGTTGCACCTGCAGCAGGTCGGGTTTGAGACCGCGCCGAAGTATGTGCAGGTGATGATGGGCTTGTATGTGGTGATGACGGCGTTATTTATCCGCATTCAGGGGTTGATGCTGCCTGAGCTGCGTAAAGCGGTGGAAGCGAAGGACTGGCCGGCGGGTGCGGCAGTGCTGGGGCGGATTCGCCGGGTGGTGGGGCTTAATCTGATTGTCGGGCTGGTGCTGGTGGCGATTGCGGCGGCAAGGCCGATGATCTGAAAATCAAAAGCCCCTCACCCTAACCCTCTCCCGGAGGGAGAGGGGGACTGAATGAGGGATATTGGAGAGTTACGCCGACCTGAGAGATTTTCTTTGAATCCATAATCGACTCGGTTTTTCAGGTCGATGGATAGCCTGAGTCACCTCGGAAAGCCCCTCACCCTAGCCCTCTCCCAGAGGGAGAGGGGACTGAATGGGGGATATTGGAGAGTTATACCAACTTGAGCGGATTGGCTTCGAATCCATAATCGACTCGGTTTTTCAGGTCGATGGGTAGCGTAAGTCACCTCGGTCGGCCCCCTCTCCCTCCGGGAGAGGGCTGGGGTGAGGGTAAAACGTTCAGAGGCGCTGCACAGTCACGGCACCTGCCGCCCCCACAGGTCCAGGCTGGCCATCCGCCCCGGCCTTGCCGTTCTTGCCGCCATCAGCGCGATACACCAGGCAACCCTTGGATTTACCACCCTTCCCTGCTTTGCCGCCAACGCCCGCCGGGCCACCGTTGCCGCCCGCGACATTGACCTTGATCAGCTCGGCAGGAAACTCGCGCGGCACTTCAAGGCGCACCAGCGCACCCGGTGCACCTGGCTGGCCATCGCTACCGTTACTGCCATCAAAACCGTGTCCGGCCGCGCCATAGGTGCAGCCAGGGTCTTCGCCGTTACCGCCATCGAGGCCGACAAAACCCGGCGCACCAGTGCCGCCACGGGCATCGACCAACAGTTGCGGCGCGTTCAACGCCTTGAATTGCAAATTCAGATTGCGCCCCGCACGGGCAGCTTTTTCATAAGTCCCCGGCGCCCCGCGCGCGGTGATCTGGCTGCCTTCGCTCAATTCGGCGCGGGCCACTTTCAACTCCAGCGCCTGTTCAGCCGGAACGATCGCAATGCGCGCTTCATGGCCAAGATGCAATTCGCCCACGGTCAGTTCGGTCACATTGGCGGGAATCAGCAAGGTGCCGTAATCCGCCACGTCCAGACGTTCGAGCTGCAAGGTGCTGGTGGTGTTGGGCAAACGCATCAGCGAATTGGTTTCGACGCTGACCACCTGGGCACAGGCCAACGGGCTGATGAATGCCGCGAGCAAGCAGAGTTTACGCATGGGAAGAAGCCTCCGGAGCGGCCGGGGCCGGGATGGTTTGCAGGTGGAAGACGCCAAACAGCAGGATACGGCCACGGTCGCGCCAAGGGTGCAGGCGACCTTTCAGGCTGCGATTGCACAGCAGCACTTCGAGCAGATGGATCAGCAACAGCAGAACGCCGGCCAGATTGACCAGCAGGTGCAACGGATGTACGAACGGCACCAGTTGATTGGCCAGTACCACGCAGCAGAACAGCAGGGTCAACAACCGCCCCAGCCACCAGAACACTTTCATACGCTCCCCCGTGTTGCGAATTATTCTTTGGGCGCACAGTAACGGCTTCTGCGGGGGATAAGCCAGAGGGGAAAATGAAAAAACTTCGATCGCCTGCCAAATGGCTGCCGAAACGACGCTGATCGTCGCCCGGCAGCTCTAGCCTGCGCCCTACAGACGCTTCCTATCGATTGATGTGCAGCTCGACACGCCGGTTCTGCGCGCGACCTTCATCGGTGGCGTTATCGGCAACCGGTTCGCTTTCACCGCGCCCTTCACTGGTGAGTTTGTCCGGCGCCAGGCCCTGGCTCAGCAGATACGCGGCGACACTGCTCGCACGCCGTTCCGACAAGGCCTGGTTGTACGCATCCGACCCTTTGCTGTCGGTGTGACCGATGACTTTGATGCTCACCACGTCGGCATTGCGCAGTTTGTCCATCAGCGTATCGAGCTGGGCTTTCGCCGCCGGGGTGAGGTCGGACTTGTCGAAATCGAACAGCACGCTGCCGGCATCACTGAGGGTGATGACTTCCGCTTGCGGCGCGGGCTCCGGCACTTTCTCCGTGACCGGGTATTGCGGCAGCGGGCAGCCACGATGATCGACCGGAGTATTTTCCGGGGTGTCCGGGCAACGGTCGCGTCGGTCGAAGACACCGTCGCTGTCTTCATCGCCGTCCTGGGCATAACAGATCAGTCCGCCGGTAAGAATCCCCAGCGCCGCGCCGCCACCGGCCCAGCCGCCACTTTCGAGGGCGCCGAGGCCGCCACCGACCAGCCCGCCGATCAGGCTGCAGATCGGCCACGTACGTTGATTGAGGGGTGCAGTGCCATCGCTGTGGGTGGCGCAACCGGTGAGCAAGCTGCCTAGCAGCAGCACCGGCAAGACGGACCTTGAGAAAACAGTCATTGTGAAAGCTCCTGTGTCACCGGCCCATACCGGTTACACAGGAGTAAAGACCCGCATCCGCGACTGCACAAGCCGCGGATGCGAGAGGGGGCTTAACGCTGGATTTTGATTTCGGTACGACGGTTTTGCGCGCGACCGTCAGCGGTTTTGTTGTCGGCCACTGGCTGGCTTTCACCCAGGCCGGACACCGAAACGAAGCTGGCGCGTGGCACACCCTGCTGGATCAGGTACTCAACCACCGAGTGAGCACGACGATCCGACAGTTTCTGGTTGTAGGCATCGCTGCCCACGCTGTCGGTATGACCGGTCACGGTCAGTTGCGCCGTCGAGGATTCCTGTTTCAGGCGGGTGGCGACCTTGTCGAGTACTTGCTTGTCAGGGCCGGTCAGCGTGGCCTTGTCGAACTGGAAGTGAACATCGCGGATGACAATGGTTTCTTCCTTGACCACGACAGCTTCTTCAACCACTGGCGCCGGGGCGGGTGGAGGGCAACCGTCAGCGTCGACCTGCACGCCTTTAGGCGTTCCCGGGCACTTGTCGCGACTGTCCGGCACACCATCGCCGTCTTCGTCGCCATCACCGTGTACCCAGCAATAGGCCGCTGCCGTACCACCGACCAGCAACGCACCGTAGCCGGCCCACGCCGAACTCTCGGTCGCGCCGAGACCGGCACCGACAACACCACCAACCGCCGCACAGGTCGGCCAGTCGGTTTTCTGTAAACCTGCGCAACCAGTCAACACACTGGTTAGCAGAATCAAAGGTAATGCTGTCCGAACTATGCTCATCTGGTTTTTCTCCTGAGGGATCGGCTTAGAACCGATTCAGGGAGTAAAGACCGGAGTTTTAATCTCCGCCAGCAATAGGCCACCGCTGTTTGCGAGCCTGTTCACAGGACTTCGGCACATTTGCCACAAACGGGCGCAACAGCGCGCTTTGCCGTCATCGTCAGGCAGGCTAGTCTTGGCGGTCTGAATGAGGAGCTTTGATGAACGTCGCCATTTCTTCCCGTACGCCGCAACAGGCGTTGGCCGCTTTGCTGGATCGCTACGCCCCGGCGCGTCTGCTGCTGATCGGCGCCAGTGAGTTTCCGGCCCTGAGCGCTTTTAAAGAAGCCCATCCAGACACTTGCGTAGCCCACGCCGCACCGGGAGCCTTGCCGGCGGAACTGGCGGCACAGCGTTTCGATCTCGCGCTGGTGGTCGATTGCCTGGAACATTTGCCCAAGCGCGATGGCCTGAACCTGTTGGGCGGGATTCGCAATCTCAACGCCAGCCGCATCGCCGTGCTGGCAGACCTGTCGGCCAGCGGCTGGCAGGAAACCGACTTCTATTCATTGGCGCTGCAAGCCAGTGAACGCTTTCAACGCGACGATCAAGTGCTGACCCTGTTCACCTATGATCTGCTTGACTACAAACAAGTCCCCGACTGGCTCAACTCACGGTTCTGGGCCAATCCGGAAAACTTCGGGAAATACTGGTGGTAATGCAATGAGTACAGCCATTTGCCCATGCGGCAGCGGCAATCTGCTGGAGGCCTGCTGCGGTCACTATCACGACGGCCACCCGGCGCCGTGCGCCGAAGCCTTGATGCGCTCGCGCTACAGCGCGTATGTGCTGGGGTTGATCGATTATCTGGTGGCGACCACCCTGCCCGCCCAGCAAGCGGGCCTCAATCGCCAATCGATCAGCGACTGGAGTGCGCAGAGCACCTGGCTCGGTCTTGAGGTGGAGAGTTCGGAAGTCTTCGGCGGCCAGCCGGAGCACGCCTTCGTCACCTTCACCGCGCGCTGGCATGACGATCAGGGTGAGCACAGCCACCGCGAGCGTTCCTCGTTCGTGCAAAACGCCGGGCGCTGGTACTTCATCGACCCGACAGTGCAGTTGAAACTGGGGCGCAATGACAGTTGCCCGTGCGCCAGCGGGCAGAAGTTCAAGAAGTGCTGTGCGGGGTATTTCGGCGCTTAGATTCGTCGGCGACTAGACTGGGGGCAAAAGGAGCTTTACTCGATGCTCAGTCAATGGCGCACATTCCAGGTTTTCACCCTGATGCTGATCCTGAACCTTGGCGGTTGCGCCTCGTGGTTCAGCGATGACAGCGTCGATCCCACCGTGCATCTGGTGAAAGTCGAAGTGGTGCGGGCCAAACTGCTCGAACAGAAGTTCATCCTGCATTTTCGCGTCGACAACCCCAACGACAGCGACCTGACCGTGCGCGGCCTTGAATACCGTATTCACTTGGCTGACATGCTGCTTGCCGAAGGTGAGCATGAACACTGGTTCACCGTCGGGCCGAAACGCAGTGCGTATTTCAAAGTGCCGATCCGCACCAACCTGTGGCCACGGGTAAAAGACGTGGTGAAAATGTTGAAAAATCCGAATCAGCAAATTCCCTATCGCTTGCAGGGTGAAATGGAAACCGGTTTATTCATCGCCCACTACGTGCACCTTGAGCGCAATGGCGTGATAATCCCCGCCGATTTAATTCCGGAGCAACACCGATGACTCAGCAACCTCATGTCCATGGCCCTGACTGCAATCACGATCATGACCATCATCACGAGCATGACCACGGCCACGTGCACGGCCCGAACTGCGGCCACGCCCACCAGGAACCGGTGCGCAACGCCCTGAAAGACGTCGGCCGCAACGACCCTTGCCCATGCGGCAATGGCAAGAAATTCAAGAAGTGCCACGGGGCTTGATGTCCGGGGCGAACATTCGTTTCGCCTGACAGACCGTTTTCGCGAGCAGGCTCGCTCCCACAATCAATTGAGTTCCCCGGTTGGAATGCAATCCCTGTAGGAGTGAGCCTGCTCGCGATGAGGCAGCCACACGCAACATCGTTGACGTCTGACGGACCGCTATCGCGAGCAGGCTCACTCCTACAGTTGACCGGTTTCCTTCAGTTGGAAAGCAATCACCTGTGGGAGCTGGCCTGCCAGCGAAGGGGCCGGCACAGACGGCAAAGTTTTCAGCCAGTTCCTAAAATCCGGGCAGAGCTGACCACCGTCGCGTACTCCCCGTGCAAATTCCCCAGCGACATCCCGTGCACCTCTTCAGCCGTGCGCAACGTGCCGAAATAGTCGGCCTTGTCGAAGGTGAAGCACGCATCCTCTGCCACCCATGTATCAAACCCCAGATTGCCCGCCGAGCGCGCCGTTGACTCAACCGAGTTATTGGTCGCCACACCGACAATGATCAACTGCCCGATCCCCGTCTCTCGCAACCGCGCCTCCAATCCAGTGGCACAAAACGCGTCCGGCACCTGTTTCTGAATCAGCCATTCACCGGCCTGCGGCAAAAACCTTGGCTGAAATTCCACCCCGTCCTGCTCAGGCCAGAACACCGAGTCCGGCTCACGCGACAGATGCTGCACATGAATCACCGGCCGCCCGCTACGCCGCCAAAACCCCAGCAGATCCAGAATCCGGTCCTCAGCCAAAGGATTATTCCTTCGCCCCAAACGCGGCTGCAGGATGCCTTTTTGCTGGTCGATGATGATCAGTGCGGCATTGGCCTGAAGTTCCATGGCGATTTTTCTCACAGTGGGTCGTTGAGTTTCGCAGTTGAGCATCGCCGATTCCTGTTGAGCAAGCGATCCAATGCATTCGCGAAGACCTGACCCCGGGCGTCGTGAACTCAAGAAATAACTCTCTCGCCCGCTTGCGCGGCCACCTCCTGCTCACTAACGTAGCGGCTTTATTGCGCCCCCAGCCTCTACACCCCCGCAGGAGCTTTGCCATGGCCTCGCCAGCCCTCACACATTTTCTTCCCCGGTTCGGCGTTGCCGCAGCAGTGGCCGGTGTTTTGGGCCTGTCCGGTTGCCAGACCTGGAACGCTCAGGACACCCTCCCGCCGACCTCCGGCGTGCAACCGCTCAAGGGCCTGGCGCAGAACGTGTCGGTACGCCGCAATGCCATGGGCATGCCGCTGATCGAGAGCAACACCTTCCACGACGCGCTGTTCAGCCTCGGCTACGTCCACGCCAGTGATCGCATCAATCAGATGGTGACCTTGCGCCTGTTGGCGCAGGGCCGTCTGGCGGAGATGTCCGGCGCCTCGATGCTCGACGCCGACCGCTACATGCGCGCGGTGAACCTGAAGAAAAGTGCTGGCGAGCTCTATAAAGCCTCGTCGCCACGCCTCAAGCGTTTCTTCGAAGTCTATGCGCGGGGCGTCAACGCCTACCTGTTCCGCTACGCCGACAAGCTCCCGGGTGACCTCGCCTCCAGCGGTTACAAGCCGGAATACTGGAAACCGGAAGATTCAGCGCTGATTTTCGCCCTGCTGAACTTCAGCCAGTCGGCCAACCTGCCGGAAGAGATTTCCTCGCTCGTGCTCGCGCAAACCGTGACCAGCGACAAGCTCGCCTGGCTGACACCGTCCGCACCTGATGAGAACCTGCCGCTGGCCGAGGCCGACAAACTGCAAGGGCTCAAGCTCAACGGGCAGATCCCGGGTCTGAGTGAACTGAGCAACGCCAGCCAGCAACTGTCGGCGCTGAACCTGCTGGGCACCACGTCTTCGAACAACTGGGCGATCGCCCCGCAACGCAGCCGCAGCGGCAAGAGCCTGCTGGCCAGCGATGCCCATGGCCCGCTGGCCGCGCCGTCGCTGTGGAGCTTCGTGCAAATCCGCGCACCGAAATATCAGGCCGCCGGCGTCACCGTGGCCGGCCTACCGCTGGTCCTTGGTGGTTTCAACGGCAAAGTCGCGTGGAGCATGACCAGCGTGCTCGGCGACAACCAGGATCTGTTCCTGGAAAAAATCCGCCGTCAGGGCAGCAGCCTGACCTATGAGGTCAACGGCAAATGGCAGCCGCTGGGCGTGCGCAACGAAACTTACTTCGTCAAAGGCCAGCGGCCGATTCGTGAAGCGGTGTATGAAACCCGTCACGGCGCCTTGCTCAACAGCGCTCAAGCGGCCGCGCAAGGCAGCGGTTTCGGCCTGGCCTTGCAGACCCCGAGCTTTATCGATGACAAATCGCTGGATGCATTTTTCGATCTGACCCGCGCACAAACCGTCGAGCGCGCCTCGGACGCCAGCCGCGAGATCCGCGCCATCGCCCTGAATCTGGTGTTCGCCGACGCGAGCAACATCGGCTGGCAGGTAACCGGCCGTTTCCCGAATCGCCGCGAAGGCGAAGGCTTGTTGCCGTCGCCGGGCTGGGAAGGTCGTTACGACTGGGACGGTTACGCCGACCCGATGCTGCACCCGTACGATCAGGACCCGGCGCAAGGCTGGCTTGGCACCGCCAACCAGCGGGTGATTCCTCACGGTTACGGCATGCAACTGTCGAACTCCTGGGCGGCGCCGGAACGTGGCGAGCGCTTGGCGGAGCTGGCCGCCAGCGCCAGGCACGACAGCCGCAGCGTGATCGCCATGCAGTACGACCAGACCACCACCTTCGCCGCCAAGCTGAAAAAAGTCTTCGAAGCGCCGGGCATGAAACAACCGCTGAAACAGGCGATCGATGCCCTGCCCGAAACGGATCGCAGCAAGGCCCGCGAGGCGTTCACACGGTTGCTGGCGTTCGACGGCAAGCTCAGCCCGACCTCGGCGGACGCGGCGATTTACGAACTGTTCCTGCAAGAAAGCATGAAACAGATCTTCCTCGACGAACTCGGCCCGCAATCCGGCCCGGCGTGGAAAGCGTTTATCGCCAATGGTGATTTGTCCTACGCCGCGCAGGCTGACCATTTGTTGGGACGCGAGGACAGTCCGTTCTGGGACGATCTGCGCACGCCACAAAAAGAAGACAAAGCGCAGATTCTCGCGCGCAGCCTCGCCGCAGCGATCAGCGCGGGCGACAGCCAATTGGGCGGCGATCATCGCGCCTGGCAGTGGGGCAAACTGCACAGCTATGCCTGGAAGAACAGCAATGGACAGACCGTTCGCGGGCCTCTGGCGGCCGGTGGCGATCACACTACGTTGAACACGTCGGCGTTCGCCTGGGGTGAGGATTTCATCACAACGCGTGCGCCGTCGATGCGTTTCATCGTCGACTTTGGCCAGGCCGAACCGCTGATGGGCCAGAACGGTACCGGGCAATCGGGTAATCCGCTGAGTCCGAATTACCTCAATGGCATCGATGCGTGGCTGAAGGGGCAATACATCGGTTTGCCGATGCAGCCGCAGAACTTTGATCGGGTGTATGGCAAGACCCGCCTGACACTGACTCCCGGCAAATAAGCTGAACATCAAAAGCCCCTCACCCTAACCCTCTCCCAGAGGGAGAGGGTTAGGGTGAGGGGGGGGTGCTGCAGGTTTACATCGACCTGAAAGTGCTGTGCCGAATCCGGAGTTAGCTCGGTTTGTGTTGTCACCCAATCCATAATCGACTCGGTATTTCAGGTCGGCGTAACTCTCCCTGCCCCCTCGGTCGGCCCCCTCTCCCTCCGGGAGAGGGCTGGGGTGAGGGTCGCCCCTCAAAGTCGATAGAACTTCCAGACTCGCGCCAGCCTCATAGCTAACAAGCCCCCCATTTCTGGTAACGACATGGACCTTGTTATCGCCCGCCCCGAGGGTTTGTACTGCCCTGCGGGAGATTTCTACATTGATCCGTGGCGCCCCGTCGAGCGCTCGGTGATTACCCACGCCCATGGCGATCATGCCCGCACCGGCAACCAGCATTACCTGGCCAGCAGCGCCAGCGAAGGGATTCTGCGCGCGCGTCTGGGTCAGGACATCAACCTGCAAACCCTCGCCTACGGCCAGCGCCTGACGCACCACGGTGTCACCCTGAGTTTTCACCCGGCCGGCCATGTGCTCGGTTCGGCGCAGGTGCGTCTGGAATACGGCGGCGAAGTCTGGGTCGCGTCCGGCGACTACAAGATTGAACCGGACGGCACCTGCGCCCCGTTCGAACCGGTGCGTTGCCACACCTTCATCACCGAATCGACCTTCGGCCTGCCGATCTATCGCTGGCAGCCCCAGGCCCAGGTGTTCAGCGAGATCAATCAGTGGTGGGCGGCGAACATCGCGGCCGGCAAGGCCAGCGTGCTGTTCTGTTACTCGTTCGGCAAGGCCCAGCGGATTCTCCACGGTATCGATGAAACCCTCGGTCCGATCCTCAGCCACGGTGCGGTCGAGCCGCTGAACCGGGTCTACCGCGAAGCCGGCGTGTATTTGCCGCCAACGATCTACGCCGGAGACGTGAAAAAAAGCGACCCGATCATGCGCCAGGCTCTGGTCATCGCCCCGCCGTCGGCCGGAGGCAGCAGCTGGATGCGCCGTTTTGGCGAGTTCAGCGACGCATTTGCCAGCGGCTGGATGCGGTTGCGTGGCACCCGACGGCGGCGTGGCGTCGATCGCGGTTTCGTGCTCTCCGATCACGCCGATTGGCCCGGCCTGTTGTGGGCCATCGAGCAGACCGGCGCCGAACGCGTCATGGTCACTCACGGCTCGATCGGCGTGCTGGTGCGGCATCTGCGCGAGCAGGGTCTGGATGCCCAGGGTTTCAACACCGAATACGGCGATGACGAAGAAGAAAACCTCGCCACCGAACCGACCATCGCCGAGACGCCAGCATGAAAGCATTCGCCGAGTTGTACGCTGAACTCGACGCCACTACGTCGAGCAACGCCAAACTGGCGGCGATGCAGGCTTACTTCGCCAAGGCCGAACCGCATGACGCGGCATGGGCGGTGTACTTTCTGTCCGGTGGCCGGCCCCGGCAACTGGTGCCGGTGAGAATCCTGCGCGAACTCGCCGTCGAGATCTCTGGCCTGGAACCGTGGTTGTTCGAGGAAAGTTATCAAGCGGTCGGCGACCTCGCGGAAACCATTTCGCTGGTACTCGCGGAAAACCCGCACAGATCTGACGCTGGTCTCGCCGAGTGGATCGAAGACAAACTGCTGCCGTTGCGCGGTGAATCCCCGGAATACCTGAACCGACAACTGCCCGTCCTGTGGGCGCAGCTGGATCGATCGAGCCTGATGCTGTGCATCAAACTGATCACCGGCAGTTTCCGTGTCGGCGTGTCGAAATTATTGGTTACCCGGGCACTGGCCTCTATGGCCGGGCTGGACAGCAAACGCGTGGCACAGCGTCTGGTCGGCTACACCGATCTGTCCAACCGGCCGAGCGCCGCCAGTTACCTGAAACTGATCGCCCCCGAGTCCGCCGATGAACATGCACAGCGCGGCGGTCAGCCCTACCCGTTCTTCCTCGCCCATGCCTTGTCGCAACCGGTGGAAGAATTTGAAGCGCTGATCGGCCCGGCCAGTGATTGGCAGATTGAATGGAAATGGGATGGCATCCGCGCCCAAGTGGTCAAGCGCGAAGGCCGGCTGTGGATCTGGTCGCGGGGCGAAGAGCTGGTGACCGAGCGTTTTCCCGAACTGGAGGTGCTGGTGCACGGTTTGCCTGATGGCACGGTGATCGACGGCGAAATCGTCGTGTGGAAAAGCACGCATCCGCGCACCGAAGACGCGTTTGATCCGCAATCGACCGAACCTCCGGCGGTGCAGCCCTTCGCCCTGCTGCAACAACGCATCGGCCGCAAAACCCTCGACAAGAAAATCCTCGAAGACGTGCCAGTGGTGGTGCTCGCCTACGACTTGCTCGAATGGCAGGGCGAAGACTGGCGCAACCAGCCGCAAGCCAGACGCCGCACGCAACTGGAAGACGTCATCGCCCGCTGTAACAGCCCGGTACTTTTACCCTCGCCGGTGCTGACCGGCAGCGACTGGTTCGACCTCGCCCGCCAGCGCGAAGCCTCACGGCGCCTGGGTGTCGAGGGCATGATGCTCAAGGCGCGGGACTCGCTATACGGCGTCGGCCGCACCAAAGACATGGGCGTGTGGTGGAAGTGGAAAGTCGACCCGTTCAGTGTCGATGCGGTGCTGATTTACGCGCAACGCGGTCACGGTCGCCGGGCCAGTCTGTACAGCGATTACACCTTTGCCGTATGGGACGGTCCGCCCGAATCCAGCCAGCGTTCGCTGGTGCCGTTCGCCAAGGCTTATTCGGGGCTGACGGACGAGGAGATGCGCCAGGTCGACAGCATCGTGCGCAAGACCACCGTGGAAAAGTTCGGCCCGGTGAGCAGCGTGAAACCGAGCCTGGTGTTCGAACTCGGCTTCGAAGGTATCGCCCTCTCCCGCCGACACAAGAGCGGGATCGCGGTGCGTTTTCCACGGATGTTGCGCTGGCGGCAGGACAAGACCGTGGATGAGGCCGATAGCCTTGCCACATTGCAGGATCTTCTGGCCTGACCCCGATTTCCGCGACATTGATCGTTCCCACGCCGCGCGTGGGCGCGAACAGCCACAAAACAGTGCACGCTTTTCGCGATGCCCATTTCCGGGCATTCAATCGCCCTCGCCCCTCCCCGCCCAACCTTTTAAAACACTTGTTCGGGACTCTGGTTCGGAAATTGCTACTTTCTATAGGTCGTACGCGTTCCAGTAACAATAATTCTGCGCCACAAGCGCTCATATTGGTTCTTAGGGATTGAATAATGAAAAAAGCATTGCTGACCCTTTCTGCACTGGCGTTGTGCATGGCCGCCGGCTCCGCGCTGGCCAAGGAATACAAAGAGCTGCGCTTTGGCGTTGACCCTTCGTACGCACCGTTCGAGTCGAAAGCGGCCGACGGCAGCCTGGTGGGCTTCGATATCGACCTGGGCAACGCGATCTGCGCCGAACTGAAGGTCAAGTGCAAGTGGGTCGAAAGTGACTTCGACGGCATGATTCCGGGCCTCAAGGCCAACAAATTCGACGGCGTGATCTCGTCGATGACCGTGACCCCGGCCCGCGAGAAAGTCATCGATTTCTCCAGCGAGCTGTTCTCCGGCCCGACTGCTTATGTGTTCAAAAAAGGTTCCGGCATCACCGCAGACGTCACGTCTTTGAAGGGCAAAACCGTCGGCTACGAGCAAGGCACGATTCAGGAAGCCTACGCCAAAGCCGTGCTGGACAAGGCCGGCGTGAAAACCCAGGCCTATCAGAACCAGGATCAGGTGTACTCCGACCTGACTTCCGGCCGTCTCGACGCCGGTATCCAGGACATGCTGCAAGCCGAACTGGGCTTTTTGAAGTCGCCACAGGGCGCTGACTATGACGTCAGCAAGCCAGTCGACAGCGAATTGCTGCCAGCCAAGACCGCTGTCGGTATTAAGAAAGGTAACACTGAGCTGAAAGCGCTTTTAGATAAAGGTATCAAAGCGTTACACGACGACGGCAAATATGCCGAGATTCAAAAGAAACACTTTGGCGATCTGAATCTGTACAGCGGCAAATAATGCCCCGGCGCCCATCACTCGATGGGCGCCTTTTCCATCCGCTCAGGTTGCTGATTTATGTTCGAAAACCTCTTACAAAATCTGGGGCTCTCCGCCTTCAGCCTCAAGGGTTTTGGCCCGTTGCTGTTGGAAGGCACCTGGATGACCATCAAATTATCGGCCTTGTCGCTGCTGGTGGCCGTGCTGCTCGGTCTGCTGGGCGCCAGTGCCAAGCTGTCAAAAGTCAAACTGGTGCGCCTGCCCGCGCAGCTCTACACCACGCTGATTCGCGGCGTGCCGGATCTGGTGCTGATGCTGCTGATCTTCTACAGCCTGCAAACCTGGCTGACGTCCCTGACCGATTACCTGGAATGGGAATACATCGAAATCGACCCGTTCAGCGCCGGGGTGCTGACCCTCGGCTTCATCTATGGCGCGTATTTCACTGAAACCTTCCGTGGCGCGATCCTCGCCGTGCCGCGCGGTCAGGTCGAAGCCGCCACCGCGTATGGCCTCAAACGCGGCCAGCGCTTTCGCTTCGTGGTGTTTCCGCAAATGATGCGCTTCGCCCTGCCCGGCATCGGTAACAACTGGATGGTGATGCTCAAGGCCACTGCGCTGGTGTCGATCATCGGCCTGGCCGACCTGGTCAAAGCTGCGCAGGACGCCGGTAAAAGCACTTATCAACTGTTTTACTTTCTGGTCCTCGCCGCGTTGATCTACCTGCTGATCACCAGTGCCTCGAACTTCATTCTGCGTTGGCTTGAACGTCGCTACGCCGCCGGTGCCCGGGAGGCCGTACGATGATCGAACTCCTGCAGGAATACTGGCGCGCCTTCCTTTATACCGACGGCCAGAACATCACTGGGCTGGCGATGACGATGTGGCTGCTCAGCGCCTCGATCTTCTTTGGTTTCCTTGTATCGATCCCGTTGTCGATCGCGCGGGTTTCGCCGCACTTCTACATTCGCTGGCCGGTGCAGTTCTACACCTACCTGTTCCGTGGCACGCCGTTGTATATCCAGTTGCTGATCTGCTACACCGGGATTTACAGCCTGGCCGCCGTGCGGGCGCAGCCGCTGCTCGACAGTTTCTTTCGCGATGCGATGAACTGCACAATCCTCGCCTTCGCCCTGAACACCTGCGCCTACACCACGGAGATTTTCGCCGGGGCGATTCGCAGCATGAACCACGGCGAAGTCGAAGCGGCCAAGGCCTACGGCCTGACTGGCTGGAAGTTGTATGCCTACGTGATCATGCCATCGGCGCTGCGCCGTTCGTTGCCGTATTACAGCAACGAGGTGATTCTGATGCTGCACTCGACCACCGTGGCCTTCACCGCGACCATCCCCGACATCCTGAAAGTTGCGCGGGACGCCAACTCGGCGACCTTCCTGACCTTTCAGTCGTTCGGCATCGCCGCGCTGATCTACTTGACCATTACTTTTGCGCTGGTCGGCCTGTTCCGCCTTGCCGAACGCCGATGGCTGGCCTTCCTCGGGCCGACTCACTAGGCCCCGCTCGGGAATAAAGAGATAAAAAATGCGCCACCTGATTCATGACTTGCTGGCCCCGCTGCCGGGGACCGCACGACAGATCCACAGTTTTCACTTTGGCCCGGAGCAGGCCAAAGGCAAGGTCTACATCCAGTCCTCGCTGCATGCCGATGAACTGCCCGGCATGCTCGTCGCCTGGCACCTCAAGCAGCGTCTGGCCGAGCTGGAAGCCGCCGGGCGCCTGCGCAGCCAAATCGTGCTGGTGCCGGTGGCCAACCCGGTCGGCCTCGAACAAGTGCTGATGGACGTGCCGCTGGGCCGCTACGAACTCGAGAGCGGGCAAAATTTCAACCGCTGGTTCGTCGACCTCAGCGAGGAAATCGGCAACGCCATCGAGGGCAAGCTGAACGACGATCCGCAGCACAACCTCGAACTGATCCGCACGCATCTGCGCAACGCCCTCGCCCGCCAAACCGCCAGCACGCAACTGCAATCCCAGCGCCTGACCCTGCAACGGCTGGCCTGCGATGCGGACATGGTGCTGGACTTGCACTGCGATTTCGAGTCGGTGGTGCACCTCTACACCACGCCCGAAGCGTGGCCGCAGGTCGAACCGTTGGCACGCTATATCGAAGCCCAGGCGAGCCTGCTGGCCACCGACTCCGGCGGTCAGTCGTTTGACGAATGCTTCACCCTGCTGTGGTGGCAATTGAAAGAGCGCTTCGGCGAACACTTCGAGATTCCGCTGGGCAGTTTCTCGGTGACCGTCGAGTTGCGCGGCCAGGGCGACGTTACTCATCCGCTGGCCAGCCGCGACTGCCAGGCGCTGATCGATTATCTGATCCAATCCGATGCGATCGTCGGCGAGACCAAACCGCAACCACCGTTGCCGTTCCCTGCCACGCCGCTGGCCGGTGTGGAACCGGTGACCACCCCGGTCGGCGGCCTGCTGGTGTACACCGCCACCGCGGGGCAATACCTCGAAGCCGGGCAACAGATCGCGGAAATCATTGACCCGATCCACGACCGGGTCACCCCTATTCATTGCACTAGCGCCGGCGTGATGTACGCCCGTTCGCTACGACGCATGGCCACTGCCGGCATGGTCATCGCCCACGTCGCGGGCGCTGAAGCCTATCGCAGCGGTTACCTACTTTCGCCTTGAGGATGTCTGTCCCATGTACAAACTGACCGTTGAAGGCCTGCATAAAAGCTATGGCGACCATCAGGTGCTCAAAGGGGTTTCGCTCAAGGCCAAGACCGGCGACGTGATCAGCCTGATCGGCGCCAGCGGCTCGGGCAAAAGCACCTTTTTGCGCTGCATCAACTTTCTCGAACAACCCAACGATGGCGCCATGAGCCTTGATGGCCAGGCGATCCGCATGGTTACCGACCGCCACGGCATGCACGTTGCCGACGCCGATGAACTGCAGCGCCTGCGCACGCGGCTGGCGATGGTGTTCCAGCATTTCAACCTGTGGAGCCACATGACCGTGCTGGAAAATATCACCATGGCCCCGCGCCGAGTGCTGGGTTGCAGCAAACAGGAAGCCGACGACCGTGCGCGGCGCTATCTGGACAAGGTCGGCTTGCCGGCGCGGGTGGCGGATCAATACCCGGCGTTTCTTTCTGGCGGTCAGCAACAGCGCGTGGCGATTGCCCGGGCGCTGGCGATGGAGCCGGAGGTGATGCTGTTCGATGAACCGACCTCGGCGCTCGATCCGGAATTGGTCGGGGAAGTGTTGAAGGTGATTCAGGGGCTGGCCGAAGAAGGCCGGACCATGATTATGGTGACCCACGAAATGAGTTTCGCCCGCAAGGTTTCCAGCCAGGTGCTGTTTCTGCATCAGGGGTTGGTGGAAGAAGAAGGCGCCCCCGAAGAAGTGCTCGGCAACCCGAAAAGCGAACGCCTCAAGCAATTCCTCAGCGGCAACCTGAAATAACGCCGTACACAATCCCCCTGTGGGAGCGGGCTTGCTCGCGAAAGCGGTGTTTCAGTTCACCATTATTGGCTGACACAACACCTTCGCGAGCAAGCCCGCTCCCACAAAAAGCACACCGTGCCAGCTTGAAAAATCAAACTTGTCGACCTGCCGCATGGTCACTGGAAGAACACCTCCAGAGCGCGCGCAGCCCGCATGGCGAAATCCTCCGACCTCGCAAAAATCTGGTTCAGCGCCCGCGGCTGGAAGCCGTTCGCCTTTCAGAAACAGGTCTGGGCAGCCGTCAAGAACGGCGAATCCGGTCTGCTTCATGCCAGCACCGGCGCTGGTAAAACCTATGCAGTGTGGTTCGCCGCGCTCAATCGCTTTGCCAAACCCGCCGCCGTCGTTGAAAGCCCACGCAAGCGCAAACCACCGGCCGAACCGCTGACCGTGCTGTGGATCACGCCCATGCGCGCCCTCGCCGCCGATACCGCACGCGCCCTGCAAACGCCAGTCGATGATCTACAGATCCCGTGGAGCATCGGCCTGCGCACCGGCGACACCAGCAACAGCGAGCGCGCCCGGCAGAGCCGACGCCTGCCGACCACACTGATCACCACCCCGGAAAGCCTGACCCTGTTGCTCGCTCGTGCCGATGCGCAGGTGGCGCTGGCGAGCCTGCGCATGATCGTCGTCGATGAATGGCACGAACTGCTGGGCAACAAGCGCGGCGTGCAACTGCAACTGGCCCTGGCCCGCCTGCGGCATTGGCAATCGGAGCTGATCGTCTGGGGCGTGTCGGCCACCCTCGGTAATCAATCCCACGCCGAACAAGTGCTGATCCCACGGGGCGGCGGCATAAGCATTCAGGGGCAAAGCGAAAAAACGCTGAAGGTCGACACCCTCCTCCCACCGGCCATCGAGCGTTTTCCATGGGCTGGACACATCGGTCTGAAGATGTTGCCGCAGGTGGTTGCTGAACTGGATGCCTGCGCCAGCACTTTGGTATTCACCAATACTCGGGCGCAGTCGGAAATCTGGTATCAGGCATTGCTGGAAGCACGGCCGGACTGGGCCGGGTTGATCGCTTTGCATCACAGCTCACTGTCTCGCGATACCCGTGACTGGGTGGAACAGGCCTTGAAGGACGGACATTTAAAAGCCGTGGTTTGCACTTCGAGTCTGGATCTGGGTGTGGATTTCCTGCCGGTCGAGCGAGTGCTGCAAATCGGCTCGGCCAAAGGCGTCGCGCGTCTGATGCAACGCGCCGGGCGCTCGGGCCATGCACCGGGACGCACATCGCGGGTGACTCTGGTGCCGACTCACAGCCTTGAGCTGATTGAAGCCGCTGCCGCCCGTGATGCCGTGGAGCAACGACGCATCGAACCACGCCAGTCACCGCACAAACCGCTGGATGTGCTGGTGCAGCATTTGGTCAGCATGGCGTTGGGTGGAGGATTTTTACCCGATGAGTTGTACGAAGAAGTCCGCGGCGCCTGGGCCTATCGCGACCTGACACTCGCCGATTGGAGCTGGGCGCTGGCTTTCGTACGTCATGGCGGGATGTCTCTGACAGCCTATCCGGATTACCGTCGCGTCGAGCCGGACGAGCAAGGCGTCTGGCGGGTGCCGGATGCACGCCTGGCGCGGCGCCATCGCATGAGCATCGGCACCATCGTCAGCGACGCGAGCATCCATCTGAAATTCTGGAGCAAGGGCGGTGGTGGCAAGCAATTGGGCAGCGTCGAGGAAGGATTTATCGCGCGGCTCAAACCCGGTGACGGTTTTCTCTTCGCCGGCCGTTTGCTGGAGTTGGTGCGGGTGGAAAACATGACCGCTTATGTCAAACGCAGCACCGCGAAAAAAGCCGCCGTGCCGCGCTGGAACGGCGGGCGAATGCCCCTATCCAATGAACTCGCCACCGCCGTCGTCAGTCGTTTCAGCGCGGCCGCGCAGGGTGAGTTTGTCGGGCCGGAAATGCAGGCACTGCGGCCGTTACTGGAAACGCAGCTGCGTTGGTCTGGCTTGCCCACCGCCGAAAACCTCTTGGCCGAAGTGCTGAAATCCCGCGAAGGCTGGCACCTGTTCCTCTACCCGTTTGCCGGGCGCCAGGTGCATCTGGGGCTGGCGAGCCTGCTGGCCTGGCGTGTCAGCCAGCGCCAGCCCGTGACCTTCTCGATTGCGGTGAATGATTACGGCCTGGAATTGCTCAGCGCTACGCCCGTCGATTGGACCGAGTATTTGAATGCACAACTGTTCAATGCCGATCACCTGTTGAAGGATGTGCTGGCCAGCCTCAACGCGGGTGAATTGGCGCTGCGGCGCTTCCGTGAAATTGCCCGGATTGCCGGTCTGGTCTTCGCCGGTTACCCCGGTGCGCCGAAAAGCACCCGGCAGGTACAGGCATCCAGCGGTCTGTTCTTCGAAGTGTTCAAACAATACGACGCCGACAACCTGTTGCTGGCCCAGGCCGGGGAAGAAGTCTTACGAGAAGAGTTGGATATTCAACGTCTGGAACAGACACTGGAACACATCAATCGGATGAAACTCGACGTGCATCAGATAAAACGTCCTACACCACTGGGGTTTCCACTGCTGGTGGAACGCATGCGCGAAAGCATGAGCTCTGAGAAACTGGCTGACCGCATCAGACGGATGGTCGGCGATCTGGAGAAATCCGCCGACACAGGCAAATCCCGATGAGCGCGCCGTATCCTGTGCGGCTCGCGGGTGAAGACCTCTGGTTGCTGCCGGAAAAGGCGCTGTACTGGCCGGCACAACAGGCCTTGCTGATTGCCGATGTGCACTTCGGCAAAGCTGCCGCTTATCGCAGCCTCGGTCAACCGGTCCCACAAGGAACCACGGCGAGCAATATCGCGGTGATTGATCGACTGCTGGCGAAACTGCCCTGCCGGCAGCTGATATTCCTCGGTGATTTTCTGCATGGGCCCGGCTCGCATGCCGTAGGGACTTTGCGGGAACTGGCCGAATGGCGTGCGCGTCACGCTGATCTGCCGATGACACTGATCCGTGGCAACCACGACAAACGGGCGGGCGATCCGCCTGAATCGCTGAATATCCGCGTCGTGCCCGAACCGCTGCTGATCGGACCATTCGCCTTGCAACATGAACCGGATCCGCACCCTGAAAGACATGTGCTGGCCGGTCATGTGCATCCTGTCTACCGGCTGCATGGCAAGGGTCGACAAAGCTTGCGTCTGGCGTGTTTCAGGCTCAGCGAACGCATCAGTCTGCTGCCGGCTTTCGGCGCCTTCACCGGTGGATATCCGGTCGAGAGGGAGGAAACCTGCAGGATTTTCGTCATCGGCGACAACGAAATATGGCCAGTCAGCTGAAGTCTTTGCAGACCTCAGCTGACTGGCCATTCATTTCAACGTCAATCAGGCGACCGGTGCCGGTGGCGGCTCGTCCGGAAGGGTCGGCTCGCCCGGCTCGGTGGGTTGTTCGTTGGGGGTATCGGGATCGGGCTGTCCGGGAATTCCGCCGGCCATGCTCAGTGGCGGATGCGCCAACAAGGACCAGGCCAATACGCCAATCTGATTGGGCTCGAGCCTTGCCAGTTCGGCAGTGATTTGCGGATCGATCTTCATAGGGCACTCCTCGGCGAAGGCCCGTTTTGCCGAAAGCAAAAACGGGCAGTACACCCCATAGAGTGTCTGCCCGCCAAAGAATTCCCGCGATCTGTCGGATGGACGGATCAGGTGCGCGGCAAGGTCACGCCACGCTGGCCCTGATACTTGCCGCCGCGATCCTTGTAGGAAACTTCGCATTGCTCGTCGGATTCAAGGAACAGCATCTGTGCCACGCCTTCGTTGGCATAGATCTTCGCCGGCAGGTTAGTGGTGTTGGAGAACTCCAGCGTCACGTGACCTTCCCACTCCGGCTCGAGCGGGGTGACGTTAACGATGATGCCGCAACGCGCGTAGGTGCTTTTACCCAGGCAGATGGTCAGCACGTTGCGCGGAATGCGGAAATATTCGACGGTGCTGGCCAGAGCGAAGGAGTTCGGCGGGATGATGCAGACGTCGCTGTGGACGTCGACGAAGCTGCCCGGGTCGAAATTTTTCGGGTCGACGATGGACGAGTTGATGTTGGTGAACACCTTGAAGTGGTTGGTGCAACGCACATCGTAGCCGTAGCTCGACACACCGTAGGAGATCACCCGGCTGTCATCGCTGCCGCGCACCTGACGCTCGACGAACGGCTCGATCATGCCCTGTTCCTGCGCCATGCGGCGAATCCACTTGTCCGATTTGATGCTCATGGCGGGTGTCCTGAATAGCGAGGTGGAAAAATTCTGTCCGGCATCTTACCGGGCGCGCCGCCGGGTTCAAAGTGCAGGGTGCAATTCTCGGCGAACACGCAGGAAATACCGGCTCTGACGACGAACAGTCACACCGCCGATCCCGAAAACACAGAAACCTTCGCAAGAAGCATTGGCACGTTCCGGAAAAAGGGTTAAGGTGGCGCCACTGTGCTGCTTGTGTCACTGAGAATCTCTACACGATATGTTGAATTTCGATCCAACCATCTACAAGAATTTTTCCTGCTCTTTGCACTCAGTCTCGGCCAGGGTTCTTCCTGCGTCGCAGTTATCTTTGTTCAAGGAGTTACACCATGTCTAATCGCCAAACCGGTACCGTTAAGTGGTTCAACGATGAAAAAGGCTTCGGCTTCATCACTCCACAATCCGGTGACGACCTGTTCGTTCACTTCAAAGCTATCCAATCCGACGGCTTCAAAAGCCTGAAAGAAGGCCAACAGGTTTCTTTCATCGCTACCCGCGGTCAGAAAGGCATGCAAGCTGAAGAAGTACAAGTTATCTAACTTGTAGCTTCTTTAGAAAAGAGCCCCGCCCTTAAAAGCGGGGCTTTTTTGTGGGCGTCTGTTTTGTACAGGCAAAAAAAATCGCAGCCTGCGAGGGCTGCGATTTTTTCTGGATGCCTTACCAGGCCACGCCAAACCCGGCGGTATAACGGGTCTTGTTCAGATCCGCATCGTTGGTGCCGCTGATAATGTCGCGCTCGGCCTTGAGATTGAGCGAGGCCCAATCCGTGACCTTGTAGCGCAACCCCAATTCGGCATCCAGCGCGTAATCGGCAACACCGGACAGCGGCTTGCCCACTTCACCATTGGTGAAGAACTCGACCTTCTTGCCAATCAGGTAACGGTTGTAATCCCACTTCATGGCGACAGAGTAGAAGTTGTCCTTGCTGCCATCGCGGTATTCATAGTCGGTGCGGTTAAGCAGCGAGCCCAGCGAGAATGCGCCCAGCTCATCATCCCAGAACTGGTAGCCAGGACCGGTACCGACCACGCGCTGACGCGCCAGCTCTTCGATGTGATCGCGCTTGTAATTCAGACGACCCTGCCAGAACCATTTATCAGTCAGGAAGCGGTCGAGTGCGTATTCAGCACGCCAGTTGTTGGTGGTGGTTTCAGCGTCCTGCACTTCACGGTTGTATTCGCCTTCGGCGGTATGACGCCAGCGACCATGACGTGCCGTGGTCTTGAAGCCGACATCGTAATCATCGGTATCTTTCTCGGCGCGCTGATAGTCCAGCGCCAGGTCGACATTGCCCTTCCAGACCAGATCCTCGACCACCGGTTTCGGTTTGAGAATCTGCTGAATGCTCGCCAGCTCGACGGTTTTCGGCGCCTCACCATTGGCCAGGGTGACCTTGCCGTCTTCAGCAGCCGTCAGCGATTTGGACACTTCACCGGTGTAGGCATCCTGCTTGACCAGCAAGTGCTGATCGCTGTCCAGCGTCTTGACCTCTTTCCAGTCAATGGTGACTGCACCGGCGTATTTGGTCTGGATCAACAGCTTGCCGCCATCGAACACGGTGATGGTGCCGCTCAACTTGTCACCGTTCTTCAACCAGACGGTGTCAGCAAGCAGGGGCGTAGACGCACTGAAAACAGCAAGGCACAGCAAGGATCTGGACAACATAAGCGAATCGAAGGCTCAAGTTTGCGAAAAAGATCGGCATTATCCGTAGGAATAAGACCCTGACAAGGACTGACCGGACGATTTCCGATGAGTTCATTTCTCAATTGCGCGATCACGAATTACTCTGAACGCCATCAAACTGTTCAGGCTCAGGAACCGCGTACGTGACAGACCCGCTCGATAGTGTTGAAAACGATGCGCAAATCCGACGCACGGCGCTCTACTCAACGCTTGCCCAGGTGCCGGAAGGCAAAGTCGTCAGCTATGGTCAACTGGCTGAGCTGGCCGGGTTGGGGCGCGCCGCCCGCTGGGTTGGCCGCACCTTGAGTCAGTTGCCCGGCGATACAAAACTGCCGTGGCACCGTGTACTGGGCGCCGGCGGTCGGATCAGCTTGCCGGCGGGCAGCCCCTCGGGCGATGAACAACGGGCCCGATTGCGCATGGAAGGCATCACCGTCCGGAATAATCGTGTGGATATTCAGCGCCATGGCTGGCGTCCGGTAGAGCACAGCGGTTAGAGTGCGCGCTTTGTTTTCGCAATCTTGAGGCAGACTTCAGCCCATGCCCCGTAAAACCTGGCGCGCCGCGCTAGCCGCTTATGCCAGTCCTTCGACGCTCGTGCTGTTGTTGCTCGGTTTCGCCGCCGGCCTGCCGTACATGCTGGTGTTTTCTACGCTTTCCGTCTGGCTGCGTGAAGCTGGTGTTGCCCGTGAAACCATCGGCTACGCCAGCCTGATCGGCCTCGCCTACGCGTTCAAATGGGTCTGGTCACCGCTGCTCGACCAATGGCGCCTGCCGTTGCTGGGCAAGCTCGGCCGTCGCCGTTCGTGGCTGGTGCTCTCGCAAGCGCTGGTGATCCTTGGCCTGATCGGCATGGGCTTCTGTGATCCGCAGAAGCATCTGTCCTGGCTGATCGCGATTGCCGTCGTCGTCGCCTTCGCTTCCGCCACCCAGGATATCGCGGTGGATGCCTATCGCCTGGAAATCGCCGAAGACAACCGCCAGGCCGCCCTCGCCGCCAGTTATATGTCCGGGTATCGCGTAGCGGCGCTGCTGGCCACCGCTGGCGCACTGTTCTTTGCTGAGGGCTTCGGATCTACCGGGTTCAACTACAAGCATTCGGCCTGGGCCGGCACGTACGCGCTGTTCGGCGCATTGATGATTCCCGCGCTACTGACCACGCTGTTCATGCGCGAGCCGCCGGTGCCATTGCGCACGCAACTGCAGGCCGGGCGCTACACCTTCATGCATCAACTGATGTCGGTGTTTGTGCTAATCGTGTTGCTGGTCTCGGTACCGGCGATGTTCACCCAGCTCTACAACACCGATTTCGCCAGCGTGCTGTTCGGTGACATGAGCCCGCTCGACCTGCTGCTCGAAGACCGCGCTTTCCTGCGCGCCATTCTCTATACGCTGCTCACCGGCCTGTGCCTGTCGACCATGGGCCGTCGCGGCCTCGCACCAGTGCTGACGCCGGTCAACGACTTCATTCTGCGCTATCGCTGGCAAGCGCTGCTGTTGCTTGGGCTGATCGCCACCTATCGGATGTCGGACACGGTGATGGGCGTCATGGCCAACGTGTTCTACATCGACCAGGGTTTTACCAAGGATCAGATTGCCAGTGTCAGCAAGATCTTCGGTCTGATCATGACGCTGGTCGGCGCCGGCATGGGCGGCCTGCTGATCGTGCGCTTCGGCATCCTGCCGATTCTGTTCATCGGCGGCGCGGCCTCCGCAGCCACCAACCTGCTGTTCGTCATGCTTGCGGACATGGGCCCGAACCTGCAGATGCTGGTGGTGACCATTTCCCTCGACAACTTCAGCTCGGGCCTGGCGACGTCGGCGTTCGTGGCCTACCTGTCGAGCCTGACCAACCTGAAGTTCTCGGCCACGCAATACGCGCTGCTCAGCTCGATCATGCTGCTGTTGCCGCGCCTGATGGGCGGCTATTCCGGCGTCCTGGTGGAGAAGTTCGGTTACCACAGCTTCTTCCTGATCACCGCCCTGCTCGGTGTGCCGACGCTGCTGCTGATCGCCCTGCACTGGTTCCAGGAAAGCCGCCGCGAAGGCCCGACACCAAAGCCCGAGCCTATACCGACACCGGTCACAGAAGAATCGTAAGACGTTTCGCCAACGGCGGGAGGAATCCTGCTGTTGGAACCCACCACCGGCCGCACGCCTGTACGTCAGCAAAACTCGCCGGTACACTGCTCCGTCATTTCCAGTCATAGCAACCGACAACGGCCAACCATGCGCACCAGTCAATTTTTGCTCGCCACACAGAAAGAAACGCCTTCCGACGCGGTCGTGATCAGCCACCAGCTGATGCTGCGCGCCGGCATGATCCGCAAACTCGCCTCGGGCCTGTACACCTGGCTGCCCATGGGTCTGCGAGTCATGCGCAAGGTTGAAGCCATCGTTCGCGAAGAGATGAACGCTGCCGGCTCTCTGGAAGTGTTGATGCCGAGCACCCAACCGGCCGAGCTGTGGCAGGAATCGGGGCGCTGGGAAGAATACGGCCCTGAGCTGCTGCGCATCAAAGACCGCCACGGTCGCGACTTCTGCGCGGGTCCGACCCACGAAGAAGTGATCACCGATCTGATGCGCAACGAGTTGAGCAGCTACAAGCAGCTGCCAATCAACCTGTACCAGATCCAGACCAAATTCCGTGACGAAATCCGTCCACGCTTCGGTTTGATGCGCGGTCGCGAGTTCATCATGAAGGACTCATACTCCTTCCACGCTGATCAGGCGTCGCTGCAGATCACCTATGACCGCATGCATGAAGCCTACTGCAAGATCTTCACGCGTCTGGGCCTGAAATTCCGTGCGGTAGAAGCCGACAACGGTTCGATCGGTGGTGCCGGTTCCCACGAATTCCACGTACTGGCCGAGTCCGGCGAAGACGATATCGTCTTCAGCAACGGTTCCGACTACGCGGCGAACATCGAAAAAGCCGAAGCGGTGCCACGCGAAACTTCGCGCCCTGCTCCGACCGAAGAGCTGCGTCTGGTCGATACGCCAGACACCAAAACCATCGCGGCGCTGGTGGAAAAATTCAATCTGCCGATTGAAAAGACCATCAAGACCCTGATCGTGCGCGCCGAAGAAGAAGGCAAGCTGATCGCGCTGGTCATCCGTGGCGATCACGAACTCAACGAAATCAAGGCTGCCCAGCAATCTGGCGTCGCCAGTCCGCTGGTCATGGCCACCGATGCCGAACTGCGTGACGCCATCGGCGCCGGCGCCGGTTCGCTCGGCCCGCTGAACCTGCCGCTGCCAATCATCATCGACCGCTCGGTCGAGCTGATGAGCGACTTCGGTATCGGCGCGAACATCGATGACAAGCACTACTTCGGCGTGAACTGGGAGCGTGACCTGCCGGTTCCGACCGTGGCCGACCTGCGTAACGTAGTCGCCGGTGACCCAAGCCCGGATTGCAAAGGCACCCTGGAAATCAAGCGCGGCATCGAAGTCGGACATATCTTCCAGCTGGGCAACAAGTACAGCAAGGCGATGAAGTGCGAAGTGCTGGGCGAGAACGGCAAGCCGGTGACCCTGGAAATGGGTTGCTACGGCATCGGCGTATCCCGCGTGGTGGCTGCGGCCATCGAGCAGAACAACGACGAAAACGGCATCATCTGGAGCGACACGCTGGCGCCGTTCCAGATCGCTCTGGTACCGCTGCGTTATGAAACCGAGCAGGTGCGCGAAGCCACCGACAAGCTGTACGCCGAACTGACGGCCGCCGGCTTCGAAGTGCTGTTGGACGATCGCGACAAGAAAACCAGCCCGGGCATCAAGTTCGCGGACATGGAGCTGATCGGCATTCCGCACCGGATCGTGGTCAGCGACCGCGGCCTCGCCGAAGGCAACCTGGAATACAAGAGCCGTACCGAGCCCGAAGCGCAAGCGCTGCCGGTCGCCGATGTGGTGTCCTTCCTTCAGGCCCGTATCCGCCGCTGAAAGCAGATAGAGACATCATGTTCAAGCGAAACACCTTAGGCCTCGGTGGCGCCGCCCTGTGCGGCGCCCTGCTGGTCAGCGGCTGTGCCAATCACATGTCACAACGCAGCGAGCACGAAGAGCGGGTCGAGCGAAAGTTGCTCGACCATCGCCTGCAGATCGATGTCGGTGAGCCTAAGGAGCTTGAGCTGCCGCAACGACGCGTGAAGATCAACGAGCAGAAGACCTTCGAAGTCACCGAATTCGAAGTAACGCGTCGCTACGATCGCTATACGCCTTACCAGCCTTGGCGGGAGGTCTACGAGATCCCGCTGGGGGCGGTGGCCGTGGTCGGTGGCGTCGGCGCCAACGTGGTCAATGTGTTCGCCCTCGGCAACCTGCCGGACAGCGTCACCAAGGACTGGCTGAGCTATGGTTTTGCCGGACTCAACCCGTTCATGAACGTGCAGTCCAACGGTCGCGCACAACAGAACCTGGCCGGCATCGATGAAGTCCAGCGCGACAAGCGCACGGAGTATTCGAGCCTGCCGTGGAGCGAGCGTCCGGTACAGGTCAAGGCTGGCAAACAGACCTTCGACATGACCACCGATCGTAATGGCGTGCTGCGCCTGAATCTGCTCGACAGTCCGTTTGCCGAAAATGACCTCAATCACATCGGCAAACTGCAGATCAGCGTCGAAGACGCCAAAGATGACGTGCACTCTGATTCATCGCTGATGATCAGCAGTCATCTGCGTGGCAAGTTGCTCGAAGCCCACGGGCTGATTTACGACGATCTGGAAGACGACGAAGTGAGCCAGTGGGTACACCGGGTCAAACGTTTGTCGGAACTGGGTCTGGAAGAAGAAGCCAGCGAGCTGGAACAAAGCCTGATCGAACTGACGCGCAACGATCCTGAGTTGCAGACCGAATTTCTCAAGTCGCTGACCAAGGATGCCGGGCGCCTGGTGGCGGATCCGGGACCGAATTAAAAGTCAAAAGCAAAAAGCTTCGCGAGCAAGCCCGCTCCCACATTGGTTTTGTGTACGACACAGATCCAATGTGGGAGCGGGCTTGCTCGCGAAGACGTCCTGACAGACAACGCAAAACTACCGCTCAAACAACTCCATCTGCTCAAACCCGCCGCGCAAATCCTCAAGCCTCACCCCAACCCCCAGCAACCGCACCGGTTTCCCACCGCGATTGAACGCCTGCGTCAGCAGCAGCTGATAACTGCCCAGGTCCCGCCCCGCCCCGGCCTGCTCCAGCGTGGTCTGGGTAAAGTCATGAAACTTCACTTTGACGAACGGCTTACCCGGTCGATAACTGCTATCGATCCGCGCCATACGGGTTTTCAGGGTTTCCAGCAGCTCGGGCAGCTTATCCAGGCAACTGCGCAAGTCCGGCAGATCAGCGTCGTAGGTGTTTTCCACACTGATTGACTGGCGCCGACTGTCGTTATGCACCAGCCGATCGTCGATCCCGCGGGCGAGATTCCACAATCGCTCGCCGAAACTGCCGAATTCACGTACCAGCGCCAGCCTGCCCCACTCACGCAAGTGCTGACAGTCGACGATACCGAGTTTGCCGAGCTTGTCGGCGGTGACCTTGCCAACGCCGTGCAGCTTGCTTACGGGCAGACCACTGACGAAATCCTCGACTTGATCCGGAGTGATCACGAACAAGCCGTTGGGCTTCTTCCAGTCGCTGGCGATTTTCGCCAGAAATTTGTTCGGCGCCACCCCGGCAGAAACGGTGATATGCAATTGATTGGAGACTCGACGACGGATGTCCTGGGCAATGCGTGTGGCGCTGCCACCGAAATGGGCGCTGTCCGATACATCCAGATAGGCCTCATCCAGCGACAGTGGCTCGATAAGGTCAGTGTAATCGGCAAAGATCGTGTGAATTTCTTTGGAGGCTTCGCGATAGGCATCCATGCGTGGCTTGACGATGGTCAGGTCCGGGCACAACTTCAAAGCATGCCCCGACGCCATGGCTGAACGCACGCCATACGCCCGCGCTTCATAATTGCAGGTGGCGATCACCCCGCGCCGGTCTGCCGAACCGCCCACCGCCAGCGGCTTGCCGGCCAGACGCGGGTCATCGCGCATTTCGATGGCGGCGTAGAAACAATCGCAGTCGATGTGGATGATTTTTCGCTGAGTCATGTCAGAAAAAAAAACGTGGCGAGCCGGATGGGCAGTATCTCACTGACACCTGTATATAGCACCAGTGGTATGAAGGTTCTTTCCAGACGGTAGGAAATGTCTTTTGAATTTATTTTATCAATCGACGGGCGGCCACCAATAGAGCTGAAAGCCTTGCCCCGCCTGCCCCGCAGCCGGAAAAACCTCCGACGAAAAGCGCTAACCGATTGAACCTCAACAGATTTTATCCAGATTTCGGGTTGACACCTCAGCGTTCCTCTGTAGAATGCCGACACACAGACGCGGGATGGAGCAGTCTGGTAGCTCGTCGGGCTCATAACCCGAAGGTCGTCGGTTCAAATCCGGCTCCCGCAACCAAACATCAAAAAAGGCTACTCGAAAGAGTGGCCTTTTTTGTGCGCGCCTGTTTTTCAGGTTTACCCGCCCGCGAGGGCGACCCGCCAAACAGGAATTCGTTACGTTTCTGAAAGTTAGCGCTCTGCCTGCGACCGTTTGACGCGATTGCACACTTATTTAAGCCTTTACGGGATTAGCGGTTGACACCTCGCCGTTCGCCTGTAGAATGCCGCCACACAGACGCGGGATGGAGCAGTCTGGTAGCTCGTCGGGCTCATAACCCGAAGGTCGTCGGTTCAAATCCGGCTCCCGCAACCAAACATCAAAAAAGGCTACTCGAAAGAGTGGCCTTTTTTGTATCTGTTGAAAAAGTCCTTTCGCAACAATGATCTGTCACTGTGCAGTGAACCGCTTGGGATCTTCAGAAGCACTCACTTGCGACTATGCTTGAGTCGCAGGCAAGGCCTCTGCAATCCAGGAACTGCCCTCGCCGATACCCGGTGAGAGGCGTAGTATTTTGTGATTATTTTTTTCTACAGGGATTGGTAACTTGGCTGGATACCTCCATCCTGTCGCGCACAATCCAAGAGGTGATTGATGCGCGCCAACTCGTCTGATCCACAAGACACCGTCACAGCGGAACACCCGATCAAACCCGAGCGCCTGCGCTTGCTGGATCGGTTGAGCAAATACCGACAGCCGATTGGTCTGGCGGTGACATTGCTACTGTTCGCCATTGCGCTGATTGCCTGTCGTCATCTGCTCGCCGAACTTGATCTCGATGCCTTGCACGACTCGATTCTCGACGTGCCGAAACCCGCCCTGCTCGGTGCGTTCGGCGCGACGGTGGTCGGGTTCATTATCCTGCTCGGCTACGAATGGTCGGCCAGCCGTTATGCCGGTGTGACCTTGCCGCCGCGCACATTGGCGCTGGGCGGGTTCACGGCATTCGCGATCGGTAATGCCATCGGCCTGTCGCTGCTGTCCGGCGGCTCGGTGCGCTACCGTTTATATGCACGACTGGGTCTGGGGGCTTCGGAAGTCGCGCACATGACCCTGTTCGCCAGCCTGTCGCTGGGCTGCGCGTTGCCGCCACTGGCTGCACTGGCCACGCTGAGCGACCTGCCTGCAGCGTCCCAGGCGCTTGGCTTGTCCGAGGGATTGCTCGGTACGGTCGCCGTCACCGTGCTGCTGCTCGGCGCGATTCTGGCCATCGGCATCTATCGTCGGCGCCTGCCGGAACAACCCTACCCTGACAACCTGCTGGTCAAGGCCGGACGCCGCACCCTGCGCCTGCCGGGTCGGCGCCTGACGTTCCTGCAACTGGTCATCACCGCGCTCGACGTCGCCGCTGCGGCCACTGTTCTTTATCTGCTGTTGCCGGAAGCGCCACCGTTCGGCGCATTCCTGCTGGTGTATCTGTTGGCCCTGGCTGCCGGCGTACTCAGCCATGTGCCCGGCGGTGTCGGTGTGTTCGAAGCGATCCTGCTGGCCGCTTTCGCCGACAAGCTCGGCGCAGCACCCTTGGCCGCTGCTCTGCTGCTGTATCGCCTGATCTACGTCGTGTTGCCATTGCTTGTGGCGTGCGTGCTGCTGCTGATCAACGAAGGTCAGCGTCTGTTTCAAACTCAGACCATGCGCGCGGCGTCCGGTCTGGCGGCGCCGATTCTGGCGGTATTGGTTTTTCTCTCTGGGGTTGTCCTGCTGTTTTCCGGAGCAACGCCGGAAATCGACACACGCCTGGAACACATCGGCTTTCTGATCCCGCATCGTCTGGTCGACGCTTCGCACTTTGGCGCCAGCCTGATCGGCGTGCTCTGCCTGATGCTGGCTCAGGGCCTGCGCCGGCGCCTGTCGGCCGCGTGGATGCTCACCACCATTCTGTTGCTGGTCGGCGCCCTGCTCTCGTTGCTTAAAGGCTTCGACTGGGAAGAAGCAACGCTGATGACCCTCACCGCGGCATTGCTCGGTGTATTTCGTCGCTCGTTCTATCGCCCGAGTCGTCTGACCGAACTGCCCTTCTCGCCGTTGTACCTGGTGGCCAGCCTGTGCGTCCTCGGTGCATCGACGTGGCTGCTGTTGTTCGCCTATCAGGACGTGCCGTACAGCCATCAACTGTGGTGGCAGTTCACCCTCGACGCTGACGCCCCGCGTGGCCTGCGCTCGCTGCTCGGCGCTGCCGTGCTGTTGCTGGTGATCGCACTGACCTGGCTGTTGCGCACCGCGCGCCCGGTGATCCATCTGCCGACGCCCGACGAACTCGATCGTGCAGCGAAGATTTTGATGGCGTCCTCGCAACCCGATGGCGGCCTTGCGCTGACCGGTGACAAGGCGTTGCTGTTTCACCAGAACGACGAAGCATTCCTGATGTACGCACGCCGTGGCCGCAGCCTCGTGGCGCTGTACGACCCGATCGGCCCCGGCCAGCAACGCGCCGAGATGATCTGGCAGTTCCGCGACCTCTGCGACATCCACCACGCTCGTCCGGTGTTCTACCAGGTGCGCGCGGAGAACCTGCCGTACTACATGGACATCGGCCTGACCGCGATCAAACTCGGCGAAGAAGCCCGGGTCGATCTGCAGCGCTTTGATCTGGAAGCCAAGGGCAAGGAGATGAAGGACCTGCGCTACACCTGGAACCGTGGCACCCGCGATGGCTTGTCGCTGGAAATCCACGAACCGGGTCAGGCGCCGATGGAAGAGCTGAAAGTGATTTCCGATGCGTGGCTGACGGGCAAGAACGTGCGTGAGAAAGGCTTCTCCCTCGGCCGTTTCAGCGACGATTACCTGAAGCATTTCCGCATCGCGGTGATTCGCTTCGAAGGGCGCCCGGTGGCATTCGCCAACCTGCTCGAGACTTACAGCCATGATCTGGCCAGCCTCGACCTGATGCGCGCGCACCCGGACGCCCCCAAGCTGACCATGGAATTCATGATGGTCGGCCTGATTCAACACTATAAGAGTCACGGATACGCGCGCTTCAGCCTGGGCATGGTGCCGTTGTCGGGGTTGCAACCCCGGCGTGGTGCACCGCTGACCCAGCGTCTGGGCTCGATGGTCTTCCGCCGTGGTGAGCAGCTGTACAACTTCCAAGGCTTGCGCCGCTTCAAAGACAAGTTCCAGCCTGACTGGGAACCCCGTTATATGGCCGTGCCCGCCGGACTCGATCCGCTGGTGGCACTGGCCGACACTGCTGCCCTGATCGCGGGCGGCTTGACTGGATTGGTGAAACGCTGATGATTCAACGCTCCCTGAAGTACATCCTGGCCGCACTGATCGTGCTGGCCGTGATTGCCGGCGGCGGTTTCTGGTACCTCAAACGTCCGGCACCGGAACCGACCGTCGAACAGCTGACCCCGGCCGACGGCGCCGCCATGACCCGCGTCATTCCCGGCACCCAACCCAAGGCACAGGTGCTGATTGCGGTTAATGACGATCAGAAGCTCAGTGAAAAACAACTGACTACCCTGAGCCGCAGCGCCTCGGCGCAGATCGTTCAAGTGATTCTGCCCAAGGACTGCCTGCTGCAAAGCCGCGCCCTGCAATCGGGCCTGCGTGAACTGAATGGCCCGGCCACTCTGGTCAGCGGCATCGGCCCGGGCGCTGTGCTGGCCTGGCGCTGGTTGTCGGAACAGAAAGACGACAAGGCCCAAGCCGTGTCGGTCGATCTCGCGCTGGAAAAACCCGGCTGCACCCACCTGCTGCCGAAATCCGCCGCCCACGGCCACTGGCTGGTGGCATGGAACGACAACCCGGACGACGCCAGCGCAGGTTTCGTACGCGATCAACCGAACGCTGAGACCAGCATCAGCGACTACGACATCAACCTGCCGCAAGTGCTGAACAACGAACTGCGCAAGATCCTCGTCGGCGGCGACAAGGCCAACGGCGGTCTGGCCATCCCGGTGGTTGAAGTGCCGGCCGGTCAGGCCAAAGATACCGTGACCCTGTTCCTCTCCGGTGACGGCGGCTGGCGCGACCTTGACCGCGACGTGGCCGGTGAAATGGCCAAGATCGGCTACCCGGTCGTCGGCATCGACACCCTGCGCTACTACTGGCAGCACAAGAGCCCGGAGCAAAGCGCGCTGGACCTGACTGAACTGATGCAGCACTACCGGCAGAAATGGGGCACCAAGCGCTTCATCCTCACCGGCTACTCGTTCGGTGCTGACGTTCTGCCGGCAATCTACAACCGCCTTCCGGACACCGAGCAGCAGCGCGTCGACGCAATCATCCTGCTGGCCTTCGCTCGCACCGGCAGCTTCGAAATCGAAGTCGAAGGCTGGCTGGGCAACGCCGGCAAAGAAGCCGCCACCGGCCCGGAAATGGCCAAGCTGCCAGCGGCCAAAGTTGTGTGCATCTACGGTGAAGAAGAGACCGATGAAAGTGGCTGCACCGACAAGACTGCCGTGGGCGAGGCAGTGAAACTGCCAGGCGGCCATCACTTCGACGAGAACTACCCGGCGCTGGCCAAGCGTCTGGTGGACTTGATCGAGAAGCGTCAGAGCAAGGACTCGGTCGCCGAAGAGTGATCTGAGCCACGCCCACAAAAAGCCCCCGCAACTTCGCAGTTACGGGGGCTTTTTACATTCCAGCCGCCACCACAATCCCTGTGGGAGCGAGCTTGCTCGCGAAAGCGGCGGGTCAGTCAACAGATTCGCCGACTGACACTAAGCCTTCGCGAGCAAGCTCGCTCCCACAGGGGAATTGCGCTGGATTCAGCAGTTTTGTGCCAAGGCTCGCAAATCTCTTGACTCTTCAGGAAGCCAAAAACGCCAAGTGTCCACATTCCATAAAACGTGGACACCTGCTTGATTGGCATTATCGAATCGTCAACTCCACACTCATTCATCTGCTGAACAAATACCCGCAAAACCGCCAGCAACGTTTAGTTTCGTTTACGTCTGGTCTCGCAATATCAGATGACGCCCACAGACCTTGTAGGCAAACTCCGAAACTCGTATCTGGGCGCTGTGCCGCTCTATTGCGCTGTTTTTTGACGGGATACTCTCCGGACGTCGCTGACCCATTCAGCGATCGGGTGTGGTAACCCGGAGAAACCATCGCAACAGCGCGCTCCTCAAGTTATGGCGGCTGTGCGTGGGACGCTTTCGGGCGTGCCGGTTTCCTTGGTTCCCGGTTTACCACCCTGCGTACAGTTGCCTCCCTTTCGCGTGGTAACGAAAGTCGCGGCACTTCGAACTAAGGAGTAACACGATGACCGAAACTGATCTGCCCGGACTTGCAAACGCTCAAACCATCGGCTTCACCCCTTTCCTCTACAACTCGGATCAAGCGTTCTTCAACGTCCGCTCCGGCATCCCGATTCTCGATGCCCTGTCCAAATCCTCCGACCTGCTGTACCTCGCAAAATCCTTCGCCGAAGATGCGGCCTTCATCAGAGATACCGACCGCCATGCCTGGGCTGCGCATTACCTCACACTCATGGGCAAGGCTTTGCTTGATGATGTGATTCAGACACTGACTCCTCGTCCTCCGCGAACAAAGGCTGAATCTGAATTAGATGCACCCGAGAGCATGTAAAAGCGCAGGCAAAAAAAGCCCCCGCCAGTTGGAAAACCGGCGAGGGCTATCTTTTAATTGGGTTCGACACATTGATCAGATTCGACGCTCGGCGGCGTCGTAAACCTCTTCATCTCGCCGCACCCCAACTGCGACGATCAACACCTGAATCGCCCTGCCATTGACCCGATAAACAATGCGCGTGTCGCCCGTGCGAATCCTGCGACATCCGGCAAGGCTGGCTCTGAGCGGTTTTCCAGACTTGTCTGGCTCACCATTAATAATCCGCTCTTCAATGACATCAAGAATCCGGTTGGCTGCCGCAGGTCCCAGTTGATCCAGATCCCCTTGGACTTCCGGATGATAAATCACTCCCCAAACCATCCAGCACTCCTTTAGTCCTTCCTGGCATACCTGGCCCGCATATCGTCATGGCTGACCGCCTGGGCCGGATCAAAATTGATCAATCTCTCCCGGGCTGCCGCTTCGACGCGCAGATTCTCGAGTTCATCCAGCATCTCTTGATAGGCCTGCACATTGATGATGACAGCGGCCGGTTGATTGTCTTTGAAGATAACCAAACGCTCAGTTGCACGACTGGAGATTTCCTTGAGCTTCGCACTGAAGCTCCTGACCATGGCAGTGACGGAAATTGCCTGGTCAGCACGTTCTAGTAATGCCGTCATAACTACCTCTCACTCACTTGCTGATTAGCACAATAATGCACAGAGTATTGCGTTGAATTAAACACAGTGCAACCTCCTGTTTCCAGCCACCGACCAAATACCCGCTCGACCAGACGCTCACAAAAAAGCCCCCGCCAACCACAAGGCTGACGGGGGCTTTTCGGTTGAGGCCAGGCTTACATCTCCACCTGCGTCCCCAACTCAATCACCCGGTTCAGCGGCAGATTGAAGAACCTCAAGTTCCCATTGGCATTCTTCAACATGAACGCAAACAGCGCTTCACGCCAACGCGCCATGCCTTCCAGCTTCGAAGCAATCACCGTTTCGCGGCTGAGAAAGTAGGTCGTACGCATCGGGCTGAAATCCAGATCCTCCAGATGACACAGTTTCAGCGCTTGCGGCACGTCCGGCTCGTCGGTGAAGCCGAAGTGCAGGATCACCCGGAAGAAGCCCTCGCCGTGGGCTTCGACTTCGAAGCGCCGTGATGGCGGTACACGCGGGATGTCTTCGTAGACCACCGTCAGCAATACAACCTGCTCATGCAGCACCTGGTTGTGCAGCAGGTTGTGCAACAACGCATGCGGTACGGCGTCGGAGCGTGCGGTGAGGAACACGGCGGTGCCTTGCACGCGGTGCGGCGGTTGCACGCGGATGCTGCTGATGAAGATCGGCAACGGTAGCGCGCCTTCGTCGAGACGTTCGACCAGCAGCTGTTTGCCGCGCTTCCAGGTGGTCATCAGCACGAACAGCGCGATACCGGCGATCACCGGGAAGGCGCCGCCCTGAACGATCTTCGGCACGTTGGCGGCAAAATACAAACCGTCCACCAACAGGAAGCCGAGCAGCACCGGCACCGCAAGAATCGGTGGCCATTTCCACAGCAGCAACATCACCGCCGACACCAGAATGGTGGTCATCAGCATGGTGCCGGTCACCGCCACGCCATAGGCCGAGGCCAGTGCGCCAGAGGATTCGAAGCCCAGCACCAACAGCACAACACCAACCATCAGCGCCCAGTTCACCGCGCCGATATAGATCTGGCCCTGCTCATCGCTGGAGGTGTGCTGGATGTACATGCGTGGAATGTAACCGAGCTGAATCGCCTGGCGAGTCAACGAGAACGCACCGGAAATCACCGCCTGCGAGGCAATTACCGTGGCCAGGGTCGACAGGCCGACCAGCGGAATCAACGCCCAGCTCGGCGCCAGCAGATAGAACGGGTTACGCGCCGCCTCAGGATTTTCCAGCAGCAAGGCGCCCTGACCGAAGTAATTGAGCACCAGCGCCGGCAACACCAGAATGAACCACGCGCGGGCAATCGGCTTGCGGCCAAAGTGGCCCATGTCGGCGTACAGCGCTTCGGCACCGGTCAGCGCCAGCACCACGGCGCCGAGGATCGCCACGCCCATGCCCGGATGAACAACGAAGAAATTCACCGCCCACATCGGATTGATCGCGTGCAGCACTTCCGGCGTATGGCTGATGCCGTACACGCCAAGCGCGCCAAGGACGAGGAACCAGGTGACCATGATCGGCCCGAACAGAATGCCGATCCGCGCCGTACCGTGACGCTGAATCAGAAACAGCGCGACCAGAACGACCAATGACAGCGGCACGACCCAATGGTCGATGCCATCAAACGCCAGCCCCAGACCTTCAATGGCCGACAACACGGAAATCGCCGGGGTGATCATGCTGTCGCCATAAAACAGCGCCGCGCCGATCAGCCCGCACACCACCAGCAACGAGCGCAGTTTCCGCCGCTGTCCCGCCGCGCGACGGGCCAGTGCGGTAAGCGCCATGATGCCGCCCTCGCCCTGGTTGTCGGCGCGCAGCACGAACATCATGTATTTGATCGACACGACCCAGATCAGCGACCAGAAGATCAACGACAGAATGCCCAGCACGCCATCGTGATTGACCGATACGCCGTAAGCGCCGGAAAACACTTCTTTGAGGGTGTACAACGGGCTCGTGCCGATGTCGCCGTAAACTACCCCGACCGCCGCGACCAGCATGCTCAGCGGCTTGGTGGCCGAACCCTCGGCGCCTGCCGCATGACTACTTGCCTGACCCATCCAACACTCCTACTTCTCAGAACCGGCTTCTTGAATGAAGCACTATGCTTTGTGGTGCAGCATGCGCTGTTTTACCTGTTGTTACAGACGTTTTGTTGACTGTAAAAAATTGGTAAAGCTCAACGGCGCGAAGCATAGCGCAGCACTCGTCGTATTTCCCTGCATAAAGCTGGTCAAGTTCGCTGCCCGCCGCTAGAATTGCGCACTTTTTGATCAGAGGCGCGCCCCAAGCGCCCATCCGTCGGCTTTCCTTCACGGTTAGCGGCGTCACAAAATACCGAGGTTAGACATGTCCACCACTCCCGCGCCGGCCAATCCAAAGGTTGGCTTTGTATCTCTGGGTTGCCCGAAAGCACTGGTCGACTCCGAGCGCATCCTGACCCAGCTGCGCATGGAAGGCTATGACGTGGTGTCCACCTATCAGGACGCCGACGTGGTCGTGGTCAACACCTGCGGTTTCATCGATTCGGCCAAGGCTGAGTCGCTGGAAGTGATCGGCGAAGCGATCAAGGAAAACGGCAAGGTCATCGTCACCGGTTGCATGGGCGTGGAAGAAGGCAACATCCGCAACGTACACCCGAGTGTGTTGGCCGTGACCGGTCCGCAGCAGTACGAGCAAGTGGTCAACGCTGTGCACGAAGTGGTGCCGCCGCGTCAGGATCACAATCCGCTGATCGACCTGGTGCCGCCGCAAGGTATCAAGCTGACCCCGCGCCACTACGCGTACCTGAAGATTTCCGAAGGCTGCAACCACAGCTGCTCGTTCTGCATCATCCCGTCGATGCGCGGCAAACTGGTCAGCCGTCCGGTCGGTGATGTGCTCGACGAAGCTCAGCGCCTGGTCAAGTCCGGGGTTAAAGAGCTGCTGGTCATTTCCCAAGACACCAGCGCCTACGGCGTCGATGTGAAATACCGCACCGGTTTCTGGAACGGCGCGCCGGTGAAAACCCGCATGACCGAACTGTGCGAAGCGCTGAGCACCCTCGGCGTCTGGGTGCGTCTGCACTACGTTTACCCGTACCCGCACGTTGACGAACTGATTCCGCTGATGGCCGCCGGCAAGATCCTGCCGTACCTGGACATTCCGTTCCAGCACGCCAGCCCGAAAGTGTTGAAGTCGATGAAACGCCCGGCGTTCGAAGACAAGACCCTGGCGCGGATCAAGAACTGGCGCGAAATCTGCCCGGATCTGATCATCCGTTCGACCTTCATCGTTGGCTTCCCGGGCGAAACCGAAGAAGACTTCCAGTACCTGCTGAACTGGCTGACCGAAGCTCAACTCGACCGCGTCGGCTGCTTTCAGTACTCGCCGGTGGATGGCGCGCCAGCCAACGATCTGGATCTGGAAGTGGTGCCGGACGACGTCAAGCAGGATCGTTGGGAGCGCTTCATGGCGCACCAGCAAGCGATCAGTTCGGCCCGTCTGCAAATGCGCATCGGCCGTGAGATCGAAGTGCTGGTCGATGAAGTCGACGAGCAAGGCGCGGTTGGCCGCTGCTTCTTCGATGCCCCGGAAATCGATGGCAACGTGTTTATCGACAATGGCAGCAATCTGAAGCCGGGCGACAAGGTCTGGTGCAAAGTGACTGACGCTGACGAATATGATTTGTGGGCTGAGCAGATCTGATCAGAAAATCAAAAGCCCCTCACCCTAACCCTCTCCCAAAGGGAGAGGGGACTGATTGAGGTGTTCTTGCGAGCTGCACCGACTTGAACGTTCGAGTCGAACTCAGGCTTTGAACAGCACGAAGATCAGCCCCCTTCCCCCTCGCCCCCTCTGGGGGAGAGGGGACTGATCGAGGTGTTCTTGCGAGCTGCACCGACCTGAACGTTCGAGTCGAACTCAGGTTTTGAACAGCACGAAGATCTGCTCCCTTCCCCCTCGCCCCCTTTGGGGGAGAGGGTTGGGGTGAGGGGGAGAGATCTTGCTGGCGACAGAAATAGCCCGCCAGACACCGCAACAAATACAAAAAGCCCCGCTCTTTTTCCGAGATGCGGGGCTTTTTTACGGCTATCGTTTAGCGGGGGACGGACTCCCATGAAACGGACAAGAGGCAGACGGGCATGCGTCACCATTCGGTCATCCACACGCCGAAACTCAGCGATTACCAGGAATTGACCCGGGTCTGGGAGGCCTCGGTGCGCGCCACACACGATTTTCTGCCGGACAGCTACATCGAGCTGTTGCGCAATCTGGTGCTCACCCGCTATCTCGATGCGGTGATGTTGATCTGCACCAAGGACGCCAATCAGCGCATCACCGGATTCGCTGGCGTCGCGGCGGGCAAGATCGAGATGCTGTTCATCGACCCGGATTTTCGCGGCCAGGGCTTGGGCAAGAAGTTGCTGAACTACGCCTTGCAGCATCTGAATGCCGATGAACTCGACGTCAACGAACAGAACCCGCAGGCACTGGGGTTTTACTTCAAGCAGGGTTTCGAAGTGATCGGCCGCTCGGAGGTGGATGGCATGGGCCAGCCGTATCCGTTGCTGCATATGCGCCTGCGCCAAAACCAGCAACGCTCCAGTAACGGCTGACACAACCCAAAACAATGTAGGAGTGAGCCTGCTCGCGATAGCGCCAGATCAGCCAACATCAATGTCGAATGTCAGATGGCTATCGCGAGCAGGCTCACTCCTACAAAAAGCCATACCGTGAAATGGAACCGGGCTTAACCGGCGCCACACAGGTACAATGCCCACCCCTTTTTTGTTACGGCCCTGTCATGACTGACCCGATTCGCCTCTCCAAACGCCTCATCGAACTGGTCGGTTGCTCCCGCCGGGAGGCCGAGCTGTTCATCGAGGGCGGCTGGGTCACCGTGGACGGCGAAGTGATTGACGAACCGCAATTCAAGGTCGGCGACCAGAAGGTCGAGCTCGACAAGGACGCCAAGGCCACCGCGCCGGAGCCGGTGACCATCCTGCTCAACGCGCCAGCCGGCATCGACGTCGAGACCGCCATGCAGTCGCTCAGCGCCGAGACCCTCAGCGAAGAGCACCGCTACAGCAAGCGGCCATTGCGTGGGCACTTCCTGCGCCTGACTGCCAGCGCCGACCTGCAGCCCAAGGCCAGCGGCCTGCTGGTGTTCACCCAGGACTGGAAAATCCTGCGCAAGCTCACCGCCGACGCCGCGAAGATCGAGCAGGAATACGTCGTTGAAGTCGAAGGTGACATGGTCGCTCACGGCCTCAATCGCTTGCAGCACGGCCTGACCCACAAGGGCAAGGAGCTGCCGCCGGTCAAGGCCAGCTGGCAGAACGAAAACCGTCTGCGCTTCGCCATGAAAAATCCGCAGCCGGGGATCATTGCGCAGTTCTGCGAAGCAGTCGGCCTGAAGGTCATCGGCATCCGCCGCATCCGCATCGGCGGCGTCTCGATCGGCAAAGTCCCGGTTGGCCAATGGCGCTATCTGTCCGGCAAAGAGAAGTTCTAAAACTTCCACTGCCGCCACACATTCCGGCAGCGCCCCCCGCGCGCTGCCCACAACGCATCAGGATTACTCACATGGTTCATAACGACGTACTGCGCAGCGTGCGCTACATGCTCGACATCAGCGACAAGAAAGTTGTCGAGATCATCAAGCTCGGCGGCCTGGACGTCACCCTCGCCGACGTAGTGACCTGGCTCGACAAGAAAGAAGAAGACGAAGAAGGTTTCGTGCGCTGCCCGGACGAAGTCATCGCGCACTTCCTCGACGGCCTGGTGATCTTCAAGCGTGGCAAGGACGAAAGCCGTCCGCCGCAGCCGATCGAAGTGCCGGTGACCAACAACATCATCCTGAAAAAGCTGCGCGTGGCCTTCGAACTGAAAGAAGACGACATGCACGCGATCCTCAAGGCGGCCGAGTTCCCGGTGTCCAAGCCTGAGCTGAGCGCACTGTTCCGCAAGGTCGGCCACACCAACTACCGCCCGTGCGGCGACCAGTTGCTGCGCAACTTCCTCAAGGGCCTGACCCTGCGCGTCCGCCCGGCCTGATCCCCTTCTGCGGTGGCGACCGATGGTCGCCGCCGCAGCGCATGACTGTTCATTCCCTCCAGAAATAATGGCTCCGCTTTGTGCGGCTGACGACTAGGGTGTATTGATCCCTAATCCTCAGGACTCGCCATGCATCCGTACTTTTCCCTGCAAGGCCGCACCGCTCTGGTGACCGGCGGCACCCGTGGTATCGGCAAAATGATCGCCAAAGCCTATGTCGAGGCCGGAGCGCGTGTTTACGTCTGCTCGCGCGACGCCGAAGCCTGCCATCAAACCGCTGAAGAACTCAGTGCGCTGGGCAAATGTCACGGCTTGGCGGCGAATCTGGCGACCGAAGAAGGCGTGCAGGAGCTGGCCGCACGCCTGGGCGAGCAGATCACCCATCTGGATATTCTGGTAAACAATGCCGGCACCACTTGGGGCGCGCCGCTGGAGAGCTACCCGGTCAAGGGCTGGGAAAAGGTCATGCAGCTCAACGTGACCTCGGTGTTTACCTGCATCCAGCAATTTCTGCCGTTGCTACGCAAGGCCGGTTCGGCGGCGAACCCGGCGCGGATCATCAACATTGGTTCGGTAGCGGGAATTTCATCGTTTGGTGAGCAGGCCTATGCCTACGGGCCAAGTAAGGCCGCCCTGCACCAATTGTCGCGGATTCTCGCACGGGAACTGGTGAGCCAGCATATCAACGTCAATGTCATCGCGCCGGGGCGCTTTCCGAGCAAGATGACTCAGCATATTGGCAATGATCAGCAGGCGCTGGCTGAGGACACGGCGCTGATTCCGATGAAGCGTTGGGGGCGTGAAGAGGAAATGGCGGCGTTGGCGATCAGTCTGGCAAGTACGGCGGGGGCTTATATGACCGGGAATATTATTCCGCTGGATGGTGGGTTCAGTCTGTAGATCGGCGGCGCGGCCTTCGCGAGCAAGCTCGCTCCCACATTGGATCTATGGCGTGCACAAGATCCCTGTGGGAGCGAGCTTGCTCGCGAATAGGCCAGCCCTGCCACCACCAGACTTGAGGTTGGACGGGTTATCATGCCCACCCCTGCCCCGCTTCGAATGCAAACCATGACTTACAGCGTCTCCCCCATCGGCTTCGTGCGCTCCTGCTTCAAGGAGAAATTCGCCATCCCCCGCCAACCGCAACTGGCCCCCGCCGCCCGTGGCGTGCTGGAACTGGTGGCGCCGTTCGATCAGGGTGACGCCGTGCAAGGCCTGGAACAGGTCAGCCATGTGTGGCTGCTGTTCCTGTTTCATCAGGCGCTGGAAGACAAGCCACGTTTGAAGGTTCGCCCGCCACGTCTGGGCGGCAACAAGTCTATGGGCGTGTTCGCCACCCGCGCTACACACCGGCCCAACGGCATCGGCCAATCGGTGGTGAAACTGGACAAGGTCGAGGCCAATCGGCTGTTCATCTCCGGGATCGATTTGCTCGACGGCACGCCGATTCTCGACATCAAACCCTACGTGCCATATGCCGACATCATTCCCGAAGCCTCCAACAGCATCGCCAGCGCCGCGCCGCAGTTGATTGATGTGCAGTGGACGGACTCGGCGCTGAAACAAGCGCACACACACGCTCAGCGCCTCGACGAACCGTTGGTTGAACTGATTGAACAGTGTCTGGCTCAGGATCCGCGTCCGGCGTATCAAACCCCGGCGCCGGAACGCGAGTACGGCGCACAGTTCTGGGATCTGGACGTGCGCTGGCATTACCCGACACCCGAGCAGATCCGCGTGCTCGAAGTCATCCCCACCGAAGCGTAACCCCCGGAAACGAAAAAGCCCGCGCTGCCTTCTCAGGCAACGCGGGCTTTTACTGCAATACAAATCAAAGTGGGAGCGGGCTTGCTCGCGAAAGCGTCGTATCAGTCACCTGGCATGTGTCTGATACACCGCATTCGCGAACAAGCCCGCTCCCACAGGCGTGGTGCTTACTTCTCGACGAACGCACGCTCGATCAGGTAATCACCCGGCTCACGCATCCTCGCCGAGATCTTCAGGCCGAAGCTGTCGAGCACTTCGCTGGTCTCGTCGAGCATGCTCGGGCTGCCGCAGATCATTGCGCGGTCGTCCTGCGGGTTGATCGGTGGCAGACCGATGTCGCTGAACAGCTTGCCGCTGCGCATCAGGTCGGTCAGACGGCCCTGATTCTCGAAAGGCTCGCGGGTCACGGTCGGGTAGTAGATCAGCTTGTCACGCAGCGCTTCGCCGAAGAACTCGTTCTGCGGCAGGTGCTCGGTGATGAATTCGCGGTAGGCAACTTCGTTGACGTAGCGTACGCCGTGAACCAGGATCACTTTTTCAAAGCGCTCGTAGGTTTCCGGGTCCTGAATCACGCTCATGAACGGCGCCAGGCCAGTGCCGGTGCTCAGCAGGTACAGGTGCTTGCCCGGGTTCAGGTCGTCGAGCACCAGGGTGCCGGTAGGCTTTTTCGAGATGATGATCTCGTCGCCTTCCTTCAAGTGCTGCAGCTGCGAGGTCAGCGGGCCGTCCTGCACCTTGATGCTGAAGAACTCCAGATGCTCTTCCCAGTTCGGGCTGGCGATCGAGTAAGCGCGCATGAGCGGCCGGCCATTGGGCTGTTGAAGGCCGATCATCACGAACTGACCGTTCTCGAAGCGCAGGCCCGGATCGCGGGTGCACTTGAAGCTGAACAGAGTGTCGTTCCAGTGATGAACACTGAGGACACGCTCGTGGTTCATGTTGCTCATGTACGTTTGACTCCTGGATATTGGGTCTGCGCGGGCGTTAGAAGGCGACAGTGCGCAATTGCATCGCATTCTAATAGCGACGACAATATCTGTTAACTGGATTATTAAGATAAGGGTTATCGGTTATATCGATATGCGATTTACTCTCCGTCAACTGCAAGTCTTCGTCGCCGTCGCCCAGCAGGAAAGCGTATCCCGTGCTGCGGGTCTGCTCAACCTCTCGCAATCGGCGGCCAGCACCTCGATCACCGAACTTGAGCGCCAATCCAGCTGCCAGCTGTTCGACCGCGCCGGCAAACGCCTGAGCCTCAACGCCCTCGGCAAACAGCTGTTGCCGCAGGCGGTGGCCCTGCTCGATCAGGCCAAGGAAATCGAAGACCTGCTCAATGGCAAATCCGGTTTCGGCTCTTTATCAGTGGGGGCGACGCTGACCATTGGCAACTATCTGGCGACCCTGCTGATCGGCAGCTTCATGCAGCGGCACCCGGAAAGTCAGGTGAAGCTGCACGTGCAGAACACGGCCAATATCGTGCAACAAGTCGCCCACTACGAAATTGATCTGGGTCTAATCGAAGGCGATTGCAGCCACCCGGACATCGAAGTGCAGAGCTGGGTCGAAGATGAGCTGGTGGTGTTCTGCGCGCCGCAGCATCCGCTGGCCAAACGCGGCAGTGCAACCATGGAAGAGCTGACTCACGAAGCGTGGATTCTGCGTGAACAAGGTTCCGGTACACGACTGACCTTCGATCAAGCCATGCGCCACCATCGCAGTGCGCTGAATATCCGTCTGGAGCTGGAACACACCGAAGCGATCAAACGCGCGGTGGAATCGGGACTGGGGATTGGCTGCATCTCGCGGCTGGCGCTGCGTGATGCGTTCCGCCGTGGCAGTCTGGTGCCGGTGGAGACGCCGGACCTGGATCTGGCGCGACAGTTCTACTTCATCTGGCACAAACAGAAATATCAGACTTCGGCGATGCGCGAATTTCTCGACCTGTGCCGCGCTTTCACCGCCGGGGTGCAGCGCAGCGACGAGATCGTCTTGCCGACAATCGCTTAAAGCAGAATCACAGCCCACACCAGCGCGATCATGCTCAGTGCCACAAACTGCGCGGCGCTGCCCATGTCCTTGGCGTTCTTCGACAGCGGGTGCAGTTCCAGGGAAATGCGGTCGATGGCCGCTTCCACCGCCGAATTCAGCAACTCGACGATCAGCGCCAGCAGACACACGGCAATCAACAGTGCTTGTTCAACGCGGCTGACATTAAGGAAGAACGTCAGCGGAATCAGCACCACATTGAGCAGTACCAATTGGCGGAAGGCCGCTTCGCCGGTGAAGGCTGCGCGCAGGCCGTCCAGCGAGTAACCGGAAGCGTTGAGGATGCGTTTCAGGCCGGTCTGGCCCTTGAAAGGTGACATAAAGTAGAAACCAACCAAAAAGGAGTGGGAAAGCTAGATCAACAAAAGTCAAAAAAGCGTGAAGACGCCAGCCATTACTGGCTCGGAATTGACTCAAGTTGTTGCAGCAGTAAAGCCGCTTGCGTGCGGGTACGCACATTCAGCTTGCGGAAGATCGCCGTGACGTGGGCCTTGATGGTCGCTTCCGACACGCTCAGCTCATAGGCAATCTGTTTGTTCAGCAGGCCTTCGCAGACCATGGTCAACACGCGAAACTGCTGCGGGGTCAGGCTGGCCAGACCATCACTGGCGGCTTTGGCCTCGTCGGAAACGGCAACAGCTTCGAACGCCTGCGGTGGCCAGAACACATCGCCATCGAGCACTTTGCGTACGGCTTGCTGTATCACGCTCAGGTCGCTGGATTTGGGTATAAAGCCGCTGGCGCCGAACTCGCGGGATTTGACCATCACCGAGGCTTCTTCCTGCGCCGAGACCATCACCACCGGAATCTGCGGGTACTGTCCGCGCAGCATGACCAACCCGGAAAACCCGAAAGCGCCGGGCATGTTCAGGTCCAGCAGGACCAGATCCCAGTCAGCCTTTTCGGTCAGGCGGGTTTCCAGTTCGGCGATGCTTGCCACTTCCACCAGCCGAACATCCGGGCCAAGGCCCAGCGTCACCGCTTGATGCAGGGCGCTACGAAACAGGGGGTGATCATCGGCAATCAGGATGTCGTATGTGGCCATTTTTCAAATGATCCTGTTTTTGATGGCAGACCCGGTGCATTCCGGTCTGGCCAAAACAACTCAAGATGTCGCCTTTGAAGCGATATCCACAGGGGCACGTTCAACGCCAATCAACAGCAAACACGGCGTTTCAAACCTTGGCCGCACCCTAATCGGCGCCAAGCATGCCCAGCGAAGACGGGGTGGTCAAGCAGCACGGCCGCTGGCTCGTACAGTATGGGCCACTATTGGGCCAACTCCGGCTGCGGCTTTCGTATATAGGGCAACAACTCGGCGTGGGCCGGGGTCGATTCATTCAGGTCCAGTTGCTGTTTAGCGCCGAGGTAATGCTGGCTGAACACGTCGAAATAGGCGTCCAGCGCAGAGGCGGCGTCGCTGTCACCGGCCAGTTCCAGACACAACGCGGCGACTTCGGCGGTGCACAGGTGCTCGCTGCGGGTCGAACGGCGCAAGCGGTAGCGCGACAGCTTGTCAGGCAGCAGACTGAGAATCGGCAAACGATCGAAATACGGGCTCTTGCGGAAAATCTTCCGTGCTTCCGTCCAGGTGGCGTCGAGCAAAATGAACAGCGGACGTTTGCTGCTATCGATCGCGACGGTGTTGGTGACTCGCGACGGCTCGACGTATTCGCCGGGGAACACCAGATACGGTTGCCATTGCGGGTCGCTGAGCAGTGCCAGCATCTGCGTATCGGGCTCGGTGCGCGACCAGATGAACGCATGGTTATCGCGCACCACGTCAGCAATCAGCCAACCGGTGTTGCTCGGCTTGAACACTTCCTTGCCGGTCATGATCAGGCACACGCCGGATCGGGTTTCGACACTCGGACGCCAGGCGCACAGACAATGGCTGATGATCACCCGGCAATCGCGGCAACGCTCGGAGCGAAAGCCACGGGCCTGAATCGGCTTGATGCCTTCGTCTTCACGCTGGTCGCGCAGGCGGGCGACGGCGTTGGGGGCATGGTTCATTGCGGGCAGCGCCGGCAGACAGGGAAACTCGACACGAACAGCACTCGGCAGGGCAATAAAGGCCGGCAGTTTACCAGAGCGACGGGCACAAGCCTGTACCCTCCCGACCGGCTCCCCTATAATTCGCCGCCACTGAACGCACAGTCACGTGGCTGGTCGAACCACCAGTCACTGAACCAGGAGAGTTTCATGCTGCGCCTTATCGTTCCCACCGCTGCCATTCTGCTGGCGTCGTCCTTCACCGCTCAGGCTGCTTCCCTGAGTGAGCAGAATCTGAACAGAGAGCTGCGCAACGTCGCCGCCCAGAGCAGCGTCGGCACGCCTCGGGCAATCAATGAAGACATTCTTGATCAAGGCTACACCGTTGAAGGCACTCAGTTGATCAACCACCTGAGCGTGCAAAAGAGCCACGCCGACAAAATGCGCGCTGACCCTAAAGCCGTATATTTCCAGTTGGGTGCTTCGGTGTGCAACAACCCGTCGTATCGCAAGCTGATGGCCAAGGGCGCGATCATGCGTTACGACTTCACAGAAGTGAAAACCAACAAGGCGATCGGTTCCGCCAGCTATCAGGAGTCGGACTGCCCGAAAGCCGCGCCGGCGAAGAAGAAGTAATTACCCCGAATTGGCGCGCCGCTGTTCATCCTCGGCGCGCAGTTCAGCCAGCAAGGCCTGTAAATAGTGCGAACGGCGCTCGCCGCCCGCCAGGCGTCGGCAGCACTCCTCTTCGAGACTGAGTTGATTGGTCTCGGCTGCCGCTTTCAACATTCGATACAGCTGCGTATCGATCTCCAGAATCACTCTGGCCATGTGTCCCGCCTCCTTGCCACCCGCAAATCCTTGAATCGCATGCGCCTGGCGTACGCTCAATGACGCAAAGCTGTCGTAAGGCGCCTGTACGTTAGTTAATCAGAGGGATTGCCGCTCGGCGCACGTTCGGACGAGTGGCGAAGCAACACGCGACAAACAATAATCGGTTGCCAGGCAAAACTTTACGGCGCAATGATCAAGTCAGCGCAAATGCGCGCCAGGGTCTAGATTCAGAGTATTCCCGATCATTTTTCAACGGCAGGAAAGGAACTGCCGATCGTGTGTTTTTTGCAGCGCGGCACTGACGCCGTTCGTCAGGGCCATCCGCTCTGTGCAGAAGGAGACGTTGAATGCCTTACCAACCGAATGACCTCTTGAGTCGTCATTTTCAGGAAAGCGGCCCCGACCTCATCAGCAAGGTCGAAGAACAACTCAACCGTGTTTCCCCCAACAGCCCGAACATCCCTATTTACCGCGACATGATTCTGACCGTGCTGCGCATGGCCCAGGAAGATCACAACCGCTGGAACGCCAAAATCACCTTGCAAGCCCTGCGCGAACTGGAGCAGGCGTTTCGGGTGCTGGAGCAATTCAAGGGCCGACGCAAAGTCACCGTGTTCGGCTCGGCGCGCACGCCGGTCGAACATCCGCTGTATGCCATGGCCCGCGAGCTCGGCGCAGCTTTGACCCGCTCGGGGATGATGGTCATTACCGGTGCCGGTGGCGGGATCATGGCGGCCGCGCACGAAGGTGCCGGGCGCGATCACAGCCTCGGCTTCAACATCACCCTGCCCTTTGAGCAGCATGCCAACCCGACAGTGGACGGCACCGGCAATCTGCTGCCATTTCACTTCTTCTTCACGCGGAAACTGTTCTTTGTCAAAGAGGCCGACGCACTCGTGTTGTGCCCGGGTGGCTTCGGCACACTGGATGAGGCGCTGGAAGTACTGACATTGATCCAGACCGGTAAAAGTCCATTGGTGCCGGTGGTGCTGCTGGATGCGCCGGGCGGCACATTCTGGCAAGGGGCGATGGACTTCATCCGCCAACAACTGGAGGCCAACCGCTACATTCTGCCGACCGACATGAAACTGATGCGACTGGTCTACAGCGTCGAAGAGGCAGTGGAGCAGATCAACCAGTTCTACAGCAACTTCCACTCCAGCCGCTGGCTCAAGCGCCAATTCGTGATTCGCATGAATCACAAACTCAGCGATCAGGCGCTGGAGCACATGCAGGAGGCCTTCGCCGATTTGTGCCTGAGCGACCAGTTTCATCAACACGCCTACAGCGGTGAGGAGCAGGATGAAGCGCAGTACAGCCATCTGGTGCGACTGGCCTTCGCCTTCAATGCCCGTACCCACGGACGTCTACGGGAGTTGATCGATTACATCAACCTGCCGGAAAACTGGGCCGATTCAAGACACCCAACAGCACAACGCAGCCGCGAGCCGTCAAAGGCAATCTGAAGGCAAAAAAAAACGGCCCGCTATTTTCATAGCGGGCCGTTTTTTATTGAATCGGTTTAATCGTCCATCCCTCGACCACTGAACAAGCGGTTGATCATCTCCATCGAGAACCCCCGATAGGCCAGGAACCGGCCTTGCCTGGCCCGTTCTTTCGCATCAATCGGTAAATGCCCGGAGAACTTGCGTCGCCACGTTTCCTGCAATTGCTCCTGCCAACTGATACCGCTTTCGCGCAGGGCGAGTTCGATATCGGCGCGTTGCAAACCGCGTTGGCTCAGCTCTTCACGAATTCGCAGAGGGCCATAGCCGGAACGGGCACGGTAGGAAACAAAGCTTTCAAGGTAACGGGCTTCGGAAAGCAGTCCCTCTTCCGTCAAACGGTCGAGGGCTGTTTCGATCAACTCCGCCTCAGCGCCGCGTTGACGCAGCTTGCGCGTCAACTCGACTCGACCATGCTCGCGACGTGCGAGCAGGTCCATGGCGGTTCGCCGCACCGCGACGAGGGTATCGAGTACGGCGGTGGTCATCGCTGCAATCAGATGTCAGCGTCGGCCAGGTCGTCTTCAGTCTCTTTGACTGCAGAAGCCTTGGAGTCACCAATCGCTGCTGGAGTCAGCAGTTTGTCACGCAGTTGCTTCTCGAGCTTCGCGGCGATTTCCGGGTTATCCGCCAGGAACTTGGCCGAGTTGGCCTTGCCTTGACCGATCTTGGTGCCTTCGTAGGCATACCAGGCGCCGGACTTCTCGACGAAACCGTGCAGCACGCCCAGGTCGATCATCTCGCCATTGAGGTAGATGCCTTTGCCGTAAAGAATCTGGAACTCGGCCTGACGGAACGGCGAAGCGACCTTGTTCTTCACAACCTTGACGCGGGTTTCGCTGCCAACCACTTCGTCGCCTTCCTTCACCGCGCCGGTACGGCGGATGTCGAGACGAACCGAAGCATAGAACTTCAGCGCGTTACCACCGGTGGTGGTTTCCGGGCTGCCGAACATCACGCCGATCTTCATGCGGATCTGGTTGATGAAGATCACCAGGCAGTTGGCGTTCTTGATGTTACCGGTGATTTTACGCAGCGCCTGGGACATCAGACGGGCTTGCAGGCCCACGTGCATGTCACCCATTTCGCCTTCGATTTCAGCCTTCGGTACCAGGGCTGCCACGGAGTCGACGATGATCACGTCAACAGCGTTGGAGCGCACCAGCATGTCGGTGATTTCCAGAGCCTGTTCGCCGGTGTCCGGCTGGGACACCAGCAGGTCGTCGACGTTGACGCCCAATTTGCCGGCGTATTCAGGATCGAGGGCGTGTTCGGCGTCGACGAATGCGCAGGTCGCGCCGGCCTTTTGCGCCTGGGCGATCACGGACAAGGTCAGTGTGGTTTTACCGGAAGATTCAGGACCGTAGATTTCAACGATACGGCCTTTTGGCAGGCCGCCAATGCCGAGCGCGATGTCCAGACCCAGAGAGCCAGTCGAAATAGCCGGGATCGCCTGACGGTCTTGATCGCCCATACGCATTACGGCACCCTTGCCGAATTGACGTTCGATCTGACCCAGGGCCGCAGCCAAGGCTTTCTTCTTGTTGTCGTCCATTAAAGTCCTCACGTAATCAATAAGGCCTGACGGCCAACACCTGTATAAGTAGCCAGTATTATTCCACAGCGTTCGCGGATCGCCTACCCCTGATTTTCGATTTCTCGTGCCGCTAGTCGCAGGAGCCCCTCTAGCGCGGCCTTCACCGTTTGTCGGCGGACTTCATCACGGTTGCCGGGAAAGTGTTGAACCTCAGTGGTCACCGTCTCGCCAACACCCCAGGCCAGCCACACCGTGCCGACCGGTTTGCTCGGCGAGCCGCCGTCCGGCCCGGCCACGCCGCTGACCGCCACGGCAAATCGCGCCAGGCTTTTCTCCTGGGCGCCACGCACCATCGCCTCAACGACCTCGCGACTGACTGCACCGACCGACTCGAACAGCTCGACCGGGACATTCAATTGCTGGGTCTTCTGCCGGTTGGAGTAGGTCACATAACCCGCCTCGAACCACGCCGAGCTGCCCGGGATCCGGGTAATGGCTTCGGCAATCCCGCCCCCGGTACAGGATTCAGCGGTCGTGACGTGGGCATTGAGCAATTGCAGACGTCGGCCAAGGTCGGCGGCCAGTTGAGTGATCTCTTTCACGGCGTGCTCCGGATCGTGTGGAATGCCTCCACCGTACACGAGCCGGTTGCGCTTTCAATACACAGACTCATTCAAAATGTGCAGGCGCCAGCGCTCTGACATACGCTTGGCAGGCCTGCAGGGCAATCAGTCCGCGGTCGCCGGTGTCGGTGATGGCGATAATTCGTTGAGCATGCGCCGGGTCAAGTCGGGCGCGTACGGTTGCATGATCCACGCCGCTGGCGCCGGCGGTGGCTGGCACGTTGCAGCCTGGGGCAATGTCGCCGGCGTCGAGAAGGACTGACAGGCGCACATCAGCAGTAGCAAGACGATCGCGCAGGCGATCCTGATCACGTTGGGCATCGCTCAGCGCTCGATAATGGGTTTGTTCACTGGTCGCCAGCCGCTGTTCCAGCGCCAGGCGTTTACCCTGCTCGGCCTGTTGCACTGTGGCGGCAGTCTGCGTCAGTTGATTGAGGGTTTCGGCGTTCAACCGGGCCTGCTCGGCCAGTTGCCGACCGTAGCGCCACTCTTGAAACTGCCAGGCCGCTGCAAACGCACCAGCGGCGAGCAACAGGATGCCGATCATGCGCCAGGGGATTGGCATAGTACCGCCCTCGCCCGCGCCCAGATTTCCAAGCGATCCTGCAAGCCGTTCAACCCGCCGTTGATTCGACGGGTGATGGCGTTGAACTCGTCGCGATCAGCCAATGCGTTCAAACCCTTCTGTTCCCAGAACCATGCTGCGGATTCGGCGGCCCATTGAGGTTGTTCGAGCAGTTCGGGCAGCGACAACAAACGTTCGTCGCCAAACAAACCGAGGCTGCACTGGCGATAATTACTGCGGCCAGTGATCTGAATCAGCCCGCGACCGCGATATTTCTGTCCATCGCCATCGGCCTCCGGAGTGTTGCCCAGACGCAAGGCCAACGTACCGGTGTCGTATTTGCTCAGGTATTGGTTATTGCCCAGTTCGCGCACGTAACGCAATTGACCCGACTCGTGGCCAACCTGCGCGAGGAACGCCGCGACGCGTTTGGGCGAGTCGATATGGCGGCGCGCCATGGCACTGTTGAGTGCAGAAACAAAAACGCCCGCTTGGGAGCGGGCGTTGGGCATGATGTCGATAAGGTTGCTTTCAGTGATTTGCATAATGCTTGATCCTCCCTGGATATTGCCCCGATTGAATCATGGTTGGCGGCCAAGGCCTGCCAGCCATTTTTTTGCCAGAGTTTTCAGGGTGCTGTCCGGCGCAGGTTCTTCGGGTGATGCGAAGATCCAACCGAGGGTGCCGAAGTTGGCAGTCCAATCGATTTGCGGTGCCGGCGTGATTTCAGTGATGTCGACCCAGAGCAGATCCGGATGAAACATCTCGGCCATATTGCCGTCGGTGGAGAACAGCTCGACCACAGTAGAGTTGACGATGCGTGCGTAGGTTTTCATCAGGCGTACTCGTAGATGATCACGGCGCCGGAGGCGCCTGCCGCGCCCGGTCTACCCGGCTGATTGGTTGTGTTAGCGATCCCGCCCGCGCCTGAGCCATAACCGGAGCCGGGTGCAGCCAAACTCAACGCAACACTGCTCGCATAGCCACCATTGCCAAAAGGTGAGTTCGCGCCGTGCCCGGCAAGTGTCGATCCGCTCAGGCACATTCCTGGATTGCCAGCCGCTCCTGCCGAATTGACTATGTTACCGCCCACTGAGGGTTGGCTGGGAAAACCACCCACATACAAACCGAAACCAGGAAGCGTGAGTGGACTATTCCAGGGAGAACCGCCACCGCCGGTGGCCGAAACCAATGAACCCAATGAACTTGTTCCGCCACTTCCCCCGCCAGTGCCGACAACCCCCGCTGCGCCTCCCGCGCCCACTGTAATGATTTGGCTTTGCCCGATTACGCCAGATGACAACCACGCTTGCGCATAGCTACCTGAAGCGCCACCGCCTGTGAGAGAAACCTCAGTAGAGTTCGTCGCACCGATTCCCGAGCTGCCACCTCCTCCACCGATCACAGTGACCAATACATTCTTCATCCCCACCGTCGGCACGTAGTTGCCGGACGCGGTAAACGTCTTTACTCCCAACAGCTGGCCGCTCAAACCTTTACCGCCACTCGCAGACTCCAGCACCCAACTCTCCAGTGCCCCGCTATAAATCACCGAACACACACTACCGCGAACAATCTCGGCAGGGCGTAACGCACCCGATGCAAGATTTACCAGCGGCTTGGGCATCAACCCGTTCGGTGCAAACGTACTCGCCCCGGTATTGGCATTACCGGCGGTAAAGCGCAGCGCCAAGCCGTCCTTCAATGCTGTAACCGCAGGCGCATAGTTGGCCATGTACAGATTGGCTGCGCCGATATCCGTAGCGTGTTTGTCTTCACCTGCCTGACTGATTTTTTTCACCGCTTGCAACAGTTGTGTTGCATCGGCTTCGCTCGGTTCAAGGCCAGCGGATTTGACAACATTCAACAACTCATCGGTGACGCTGTTGCCCCAAGTCGCCGGGATCAACGATCCGGGCAATCCCGCGAGGACGTCTTCATTGACGAACTTGCCGTCCACCAGCCCGACGCTGGGAACGTTTTTTGGATAATCCATTGTAATATCCCTGATGACTTACAGCGCTGCAGCCAACCACTTCGGCGCTACCGGCCGATGCTCACTGAACGGAAATAAAGAACCCTGCGGCCAGTCCCGCAATTCACGGCGATAGGTTTGCAATTCGGCATATTGCTCGGAGGTCAGGGTCGTGCCGCCACCGTCTTCCAGTTCATCGCGATCACGGGCCACCAGACCGTCGGTGGCGGCGAGTTGCGCGGTACGCCATGAACGCTCGATGTCAGCAGCTTCATCCGGTGAAGGCGGAGGTGGATCGACCAGAACCGGATAGCCGTTGTCAGCGCGCACGCCAATCACTTTCGGGGTGAGCGCCATCTGCTGTAGCAGAGATATCCAGTAGCCCTGGGGAATTTCGATAACGTCGTCGGGAATGTCCGTCGAGTTGATACCTGGTACATAAGCGCCCCGGGTGCTGGCGCTGAACAAAACATTGAACGGATTCATTCAGTAGCCCTTTGCAAGGTAAAAAACACCCCAGTTCGCACTGACGTCACCGGTGTAGCTGCGGACCTTCAGCCGGCAGCCCTGTTTCGTCGCAGAGGTGGAGTACATGATGACCATCGCGCCGTCGCCCCCCGAGTGGATGGCCACGATCGATGAAAACGCGTTGGGAAAAGAGATAGGAAAGCTGACATTGACTTCGCCTTTGGCATCCGTGGTGCCAACGCCCCACTGGTCGATGTTGCCGCTGGGATATCGTTGATAACCGACGTTGCCTACGACACCGGAATGCGCCGTGGCGTACCTATCGCTGACCGATCCCCCATACAATCGCCACTGATTGCTCAGCTTGATCAGAGATGCCGAATCACCAAGATCCAGCTTCAGCGGTCCGAATGTGCCATTACAGGTTTCAATCTGTTCATTGGCTGCCGGACTGATCGTCAAAATACCGGTGCCCGCGTTGATCACGTGAAGGGTACTGGCGTGGGCAATTCCGTTGATAGAAGGCAACGTCGCCGTGATCGGCGCGTTACTCGCAAAACTGGCGACTCCACCGATATTGGCAGCACTCAGAACTGTGCTCGCTCCATAGGACGCGAAACCGGAAAACTGCAAACCTGTTCGGGTCACAAATTCAGTCGTTGCAACCGCTTTGCCACTGTCGAATTGCGGCGCAGTCACAAATAACTTGTTACTGCGTAAAGCCCCCAGCAGCTGATCATTGGCGGACTCTGTAGGCGTAAGACCGGCAGTCTGGATGACCTTCAGTAACTCCTGCGTGACGCCGTTCCCCCAACTCGCCGGAATCAACGATCCCGGTTTACCTGCTACCGGATCCTCATCGACAAACTTGCCGTCCACCAGGCCCGCACTGGGAACACTTTTTGGATAATCCATTACTCACCTCCTGATCTGAAAACACATGCAACTTGATGGCGTTAACCAACATCAGCGGCGAACCACTCGGGGGCCGTAGGTCGGGAAACTACCGAAGGAAACTGGCTTGAATCAGGCCAGTCGCGCAGTGCCTGGCGGTATTCCAGCAACTCCAGATACTGCGCGGCCTTGAGCGTCGTCCCACGCCCCAGCGCCTGCTCGTCGCGATGCCGCGTCACCCACCACTCTGTGGCCGACAGGCTGGACTGACGCCAAGTGCGCGCTGCTGCCAAAGGTTCCTGTTCTTCGATGATGGCTTCGGTGGAAATGACCGGATTGTCGACTATCGGCAACGGCGCAATCTCTTGGCGCAGTTCGCCGATGGGCGCGCCGATTTCGATCGGCTTGCCCTCCGGCACCAGCACCATCGTCTCCACAAAAGCGGGGGCAAACAGTTGGGAAATCGCATAATCACCGGTATCGATCAGTTCGACCGCGACACCGTTTTCCACTCGTGCATAACGGGCCACTACTCGTACTCCCAGATTTCACAGAAGGCATTGCCGCCAACGCCGCTAAGAACAGAGGCGGACGCACTGGTCGAACAAGAACCACTGCCACCCGAGCCTCGGTTCCCTGGAGTACCGGGGCCACTGAGGCCCATCAACGGGCCACCGCCATCGAATGGACTCGCCCCACCACCACCGGCCAATACGCCCCAATTGGCGTTGTACATGGCATATCCACCGCCAATTCCACGCGCGTTAGCGAGGTTGCCCCCCGTGACGGCTTGCCCTCCGGCGCCACCCTGGACGAAGCTGACTGCCGCCGCTGTCACGGGGAAGGTCAGGATTTGCCCGCCCATGCCTCCCGCCGCGCTCATGTAGCTGCCAAAAGAAGCGCCACCACCAGCCTGTCCCATCGCGTTACGTGAAGCGCCCCCCGCTCCCAGTGAAACCGGTACACCGGCCATCATTTCCGCGCTCACGTCATACAAACTCTCGCCATAGGCGCCACTACCACCGCCACCGCCGATGCTGTGATAACCCGCCGCCACCGGCGCACAGCCGCCGCCCGATCCTCCCGCCCCGACCAGCCGCACACGAATCCGTTTGGCCCTTGGGTTGGGCTTGTAAACCGTGATCCCGACTGCCTCGATCTGCCGGACGGCCAGCAGTCGTCCCACCGCATCGGTGATGCCGTAGCCACTCAAGGTCGTCGGGGTGTTTTTCAGTTTGGTGAAGTCGACCAAGGCTCCGATGGCCGTTGCCAATTGGTCGGTTTTGGCTTCATCAGGCGTCAGCCCGGCTGCCTTGATCGCGTTGAGAATTTCCTGCGTGACACTGTTGCCCCAAGCGGCAGGAATCAACGATCCCGGTGTGCCGGCAAGCGGGTTTTCATCGACGAAGCCGCCGTTGACCAGTCCCACACCGGGGATAGTTTTTGGATAGTCCATTGCACTGCTCTCTTTGCTGAAATCAGTTGGCTACGGCTGTGCCGGTGCGACTGGCCAGGTAATTTCATCGGGGAAACCGGCCTGCTTTTCGATGCGGTTCAGCTCGACGCTGTAGAGCTTCCACTCGATCAGCAGCAGTTGTTCATCATGGCTGGCATCGCCAATGTCTTCGGCGTATTGCAAGGGCGCGATTCGTAGCACTGCATTGCGAAGCAAGGCATCACGCTTAGCGAAAACGATACGTTTGCGATCTGCCAGTTGCGCGACCTCATCAACCTGCCAGGCGTTATCCACCCAGACGTGAAAACCACCCGGATAAGGCAATCGGGTGAAGCCTTCCGGCAATTCACCCAGTTCGGTCCAGGTCTCGCGGATACCCGTGTCTATGCGATAAACATCACCGCGACAATCGACCTGCTGCTGCAACGAGCCGTTGTCATAAGCCCAGGCAAACCCCTCGGGCGCAGGGGAGAGTTCGATACTCAGCGTTACCGCATTGCTTGGCAGCTGCAGGCCGATCCCGGGCACCAGCGGAAACTCGACAGGCCCGCTCAACGCACCGCTGTCGTCTATCAAATAATTGAACATGTGCACCTCAGATCAGTTTGATTCGCGCGGGATACGCGATGTTTCGCGGTCGGGTTTCGCCGGCAAAATTGCCGATATTGCCGATGTAGGTATCCGAGTCGAATGCAGGGTTGGGATAGGTCGTTGCCACCGTCGCTGAAGTCGGTAAGAAATTGACGTTGGTGCTAACGTCCCACGCGGTATCCGGAATCGCTGGGGCAGGCTTGAAATTCGCCCCGGTCCCCGTCGGCAGATAGTGGTTGTGGCTTTGCAAGGCATGCATTTGCAAACTGCCCGTCAGACGTCCCGCATCCACGTTCCTGGTCTCACTGAGCACCCGCAAAAACTCACCACGAATTTCAGGAATTCGAAAGTTCGAAGCGCCATCGCCACTGGTCCAGCCACCTTCCCTTCCCGCTCGGGCAGCTTCGGTCGTCAGTGCTCCGGACGCCTGAGCAAAATCCCATAGCCATGGCCATTCGGACCGTTTGAACAGATCCCCGTTGGGGACGCCATACCCCCCCGGGTTAAGCGTGGTGGTGGTCTCGAAAAACGGGCGTCCGAGGGCGGTATTGTCAAAGCGCCCTATCGGCCACCAACTCCCCGCCCCATCACTGCGCAGATGCCACCAGTCACCACCGCCCATCAACACCAGAAACGGATAACCGCTGGCCGAGAGGTGGGTGTGAAAGCGAATCCTGTCGGTGCCGGATACTTGAACAACGAGCCGATTGCCGCTGTTGTCGGCACGATGAACAATCACATCCCGTACACCAAGGGCGACATCGGCCGGCGGTAGCGTCACGGTCACTGATGCGGGGCTGCCATCGATCAAGACGAGGCCGAGTTCCTGCTCAGCCAGCGCCCTGGAAGCTGCCAGCCGTGTGATCACCGAGCGCATCGGGCTGGCCTTGCCAACAATCGATTGAATGGCCTTGAACAATTGGCTGGTATCCGCCTCGGAAGCCACCAGCCCACCACCGCTGATCACACTCAGAATCTCCTGAGTCACACTGTTGCCCCACACCGCCGGAATCAACGACCCCGGCGTACCCGCCACCGGGTTTTCATCGACGAAGCGGCCATCGACCAGGCCTACGCTGGGGACGCTTTTCGGATAATCCATAGGTTGTTCGTTCCTTTGAAATGACAAATGACCGGCATCAGCGCAACGTTCTCTGCGCGCCTGTTCACGGTTTGTTTTCAGAAAATAAAAAGCCCACATTGACGTGGGCCTGGATGACGCAGAACTGAGGTTTTTGATTTAGCTGGATGGACCGTTGACCCGTTCGCGAATGGCGATCAATGCTTCGTCAGCAACGCTGCGCGCCAGATCCATGTTGCCCTTGGCAGCCTGCGCGCGAATCTGCGCTTTGGCTTTCAGGCGCAGCGTCCGCAGGGTCAGCAAATGGTCGGTCAGTTGATCGGCCTTGCTCAGAATCTGCTCGGCGGCCTGTTTGGCGCTGCGCCCTTTGGCAACCCACGCTGCGACCGACAGAGGCACTTCCTTTTTCGGGTAACCGGCGTCCTGATAAGCCTGTGCGTCGGCGGCGGCCTGGGCGTATTCCATGGCTTTGAGCGGGTCGCCGGCCAGTGCGGTACGAGCATTGTCAGCGGCGGCATCGACTTTGCTGCACAGCTGCTCGGCTTCCTGCTGTTCCAGCTCGGCGGCTCTGGCGGGATTCAGCTGCCACTTTTCGCCATCCCAATCATGAGCAACAGAAGGTTGTGCCAGGCGCAGACCGTCCTCGAACTGATGCAGTTCTTGAATGATGATCATCGGATCAACTCCCAGGAAAAACTGATGTTGACCGCTGCGGTGAAATTGACAGCGATACCTGATGCATAGTCAGACAAACCGTGACTCTTGAGCCCCATGCTGAACAGCAGTTCATCGCTTGCGGCGTTGCTGGCGCCCCAAGTGTGTTCCGTTTGGTAGCTCTGCCAAAGCGAGCGCAATTCAGCATGGTCAAAGCTGGCAGTGAGTGTCGAGACGGTCGTGTCACTCACGACGTTGCTGGAGAAAATCAATACAGGTGCATTTGCAGTTGCCCAGCCGTCCCAGTTACTGGATGTTCCAATCGTCGGGTTCAAGGAACAGTAATTGCCACCGAGCCACCCTGCGGGTGCAAACCCGACAGAACTGATAGCCGTCGGATGCGGCGTCGGATTGCCCACCACCAGCCGCGCCGCCCGCGCATGTGGATCGAGTGGAAGGTAAACCACACCATTGCCGTTGACTGTCTGTGTCCACGACAAGCGACTGCGGTTATAAATCGGCCGGACAATCGGTACCGAGCCGGGACCAGCCGTCACCACCCATGCCAGACAAAGATCCAGCGTCGTCGATTGGAAACCGCCTCCCGCCGCACCATTGATCGTACCCTTCAAACCTTCCGGAGTAGCGTCATAGATAGTGCCGCGCTGCATGTAGAAGGTCAGCACGCCGGCAATCACTTGCGCACGCAGAAAGTAACCAGAGTTAGGCAACAGATCGGCACTGCTCCAGGCTTGTGTCGTAAACGTGCGCGGACGACCCAACTGACCTGCCAGCACTTCCTGGCCCAGACTGATCAGTACACCGGGCAGAATCGATAACCGCCCGCCACTGGTAGCAAACGCGGTCGGCGTGATGGGCAATCGCCCGTCTGCCGTAGCAACGGTAGCGGTTGGCAAGGCGCCAATCGGCAACGCCGAATCCAGATTCCAGCCCTTGGCCGAAACGCTCTGAATCGCCTGCAACAACTGATCGTATTTCTTCTCGTCCGGGGTCAGATCCCCCGCCTTGATCACGTTGAGAATTTCCTGAGTTACCCCGTTACCCCAGTCCGCCGGAATCAACGATCCCGGCGTCCCGGTCATCGGGTTCTCATCGACAAACTTCCCGTTCACCAGGCCGGCGCTGGGCACACTGTTCGGATAGTCCATGGCTCATTCCTCCCTAGTCATAATTGATGTGCACCTTGGTATGCGCCGGCGCACTGCGATGAATCAGGCATTCCAGTGCCGAGCCCGGGTTGACGCCGAAGCGCTCGCCCCAATAGCTCGCGCCGTACCGCCGACCGAGCAGCAAACGCCCGCCGGTGTTGAGCGTCCACATGAACTGCGCCTCCCAGGTGCCCCAATGCGCCGCGCCGAAACGCGAACGGCCCATACGCGGGGCTTCGAGTTCGGTGATGGTGGCGTTGGGGTAGCCCTGGCTTTTGGCGATGTCGAGGTAGTAACCGACGGCTTGGCTGCCAACCGCGAGCAAGCGACGGCGGACGGCGAGGCGGCGGTCGTCGAACAGCGGCGTGGCGCCCAGGCACGGGTCGGGCAGGTTCATCACCCGTTCCCAGTCCGGTACCAGTTCGCTGACGCCGGCCGGGTCCATTTCGTTGAGCAGGTCGGCGGCACGTGCATCGAGGCGGGCCAGTTCGACGGCCACGCCTTGCAGCACTTCTTCCAGTTCCGGTACACGTTCCGGGTCCCACGCCGGGCCGCTGGGCAGCAAGGCGCGCAGTTGCGCCTGATATTGCGCGGCGGTTCTTATGCCCCCCATACGCAGCCTCCGAAGGTGAGCAGTTCGCTTTGCCCGGCAGGCACGTCAGCGGCCGGCGCGGTCAGCGTGTGATCGTACTCACCGCCAGCGCTGCTGATGGCTTCGCGGATATGGCTGATCAGCAACGGCACACCCAGATCGGCCTCGCGGTTGTGCAGATCGCGCAATTGCGCTTCGACGGCGGCGCGCACGGCGGTGGTGTCCGGATTGACGCTCTTGAAGCGATACAGCACCGGCACCTGAATCGGCCGCTGCACCTGCACTTGCGCGGTCACCGGACGCAACGGTTCGATGTATTCCTGAACCTCCGCCAACTGCTCATCGTTGGGCACCGGTTGCGGGTCTTCGTCACGCATGATGAACACCGTCACCGTGCCCGGTCCGAGCAAACCGCCACGACACCAGGCGCGAGTCACACCCGGCACCTCCAGTGCCCAGGTCTCGTAGTCGCTGGCCGAGCCACCGTGGGGAATGACGCGATAGGAACGAATCACCCGCGAGCGCAGCGACTCCAGACTTTCCCGCGCCACACCGCCGCTGAGTCCCGGCGCCAGCACAACAAAACTGTTGCCGACCACACCGGCAATCGGCTGCACCGGTGTCAGCGCCAGCCCGGCGTCGGCACTGCCCAGGCTGCCAGCATCCAGCGCCGCGATGGTAGTGGTGTTGCTGCCATTGACGGTGGTGCGCGCGGTAGTGACTTTGTAGGTGCGACCGTCGTTCGCTTGCAGCAACGTGTCGACGTCCAGCACCGCACCGGCATTGGCGGTAAAGCTGACGCTGCCGGTGGCGACTTGTGCGGGTTTGCGCGGTTGGTTCAAACGCAGTGCGGCGATGCGTTCCAGGGTCGATTCGTCGGCCTTGTCGGGCAGGATCTGCTCGGCGATCCAGTCGAGATAACCGTACAGACCAAAAGCTGCGCCACCGAGGGTACGGGCCAGCACTTGCGCATCGGACTGGCGCAGCGAATCGCCGGCCAGGTCGCTTTGGGTGCGCTTGATCAGCACCGGCAGCGAAGGGGTTTCAAACGGCATAGATCACCTGCCAACTGTTATCGGGGTTGATGTCCAGACGTTCGCCGTCGGCCAGGGTCAGGACCGTGCGCAGGTTCAGGCGCTGGGCGTCGAGGCGTTCGCTGATGATGTCGATGGCGCTGCAGTGGCCGTCGTCGATCAGCCATTGCAAGGCTTCGCGGGCATAGAACTCGGCGTCCATCTGCGTTTGTCGGGTCAGCTTGACCCGGCGCAACAGCCACAGCCGCGAGCCGATACGGTCGTCGGCAACGGTGGGAAAGCTGTCGCCCCACCAGCCAAAGCGTTCTTCGTCGTCGAGGGCGTCGTCATCGGCGGCGCGGCGCCAGGTAAACAGGCTGATGAGTACGGCGCGGGTCAGCGCGGCGTGGAGGTTCGGGCTGATCAGCATCACTTGCCTCCTGCCGGCACGCCGGTCTGGCCGTTGCCGGCCTGTACGCCGACGTGCACGTGGTTGATCTGGCTGATGCCACCGGCAATCTGGTCGCCGGTAGAGACGATTTTCCCGGTCTGATTGATCACTGGCGTATCGAAGTTCACCGCGCTGCTGGCGCGGATGTTCAGCGTGGCGGTCTCGATGTCGATGATTCGCCCGCGTTTGAAGTGAATCCTGTCGCCCTCGTCGGTGTAGATCGCCACCTCGCCCGAGGCCAGCGATTGCAGGCGATACCGGCGGTCGGCGATGACCAGTGCGATGGCGTGGGAACGGTCGCCGCCGAGAAAGGTGACGACACCTTCGGCACCGGCCAGCGGGTGGCTGGTGAAGCCGTAGGGTTCGAAGTGCTCCATGTCGTCGTTCACTTCGCCGGCGGTAAGGCGCATTTGCAGCGATTGCAGCTTGGATGCCGAATTGGCGAGCACGACAGTGCCGCGCGCCAGCAGGCGTGTCAGTAGGCTCATGGGGTGTCCTCAAGGAGCAGACCCGACACGGACAAAATGTGGGAGCGGGCTTGCTCGCGAAAGCGGTGGGTCAGTCAATAGGATGTTGGAGCTACCGACGCTTTCGCGAGCAAGCCCGCTCCCACAGGGGTTCGGTGTCAGGCTCAGGTTTTTTTCGGAGGGATTGGATCAGGATCGAAGGTATGCGGCGGCGCGACCTGCAGGGTCGTCACCGAGCCTTGCGCCGACAACGAATACGTCACCTTGGAGATCAGCATGTCGCCATCGAACCCCAGCACCGGATCCTTGACCTTGACCAGCGTGTTGTGGCGCCACAAATCGCCATTGGACTGGCGCCAGCCCTGCACCTGATAAGTGGTGGTCTGCGCCCGGCCCATGCGGGTGGCGCTCTCCCACTGGGCACGTTGCTGGGCCAGTTCGAACGTCAGCGCGGTGCCCTCGTTGATGATGGTGGTACGTCGACGTTTGAAACTCAGGTCGGCCGCGCTGGATTCAACCTCGCTGACCGCCGCCCCGCTCTTCTTGTCTGAACCTTTCTGCTGGCCGATCACCCGGTATTCGGAAAACACCTGGCTCTGATCCATCGGCGCACTGGCCGAGAGAATGTTCTTGCCCAGCTCCAGCGCATCACTGGCTCGACCACCGCTGCCGGGTTTGGCCAGCACCAGTCGGCCCTGCTCGTCATCGGTGGAAAACACCCGAAACAATGAGAGCAGGCGGTCGATCGACTGGAACACCGTTTCGCCTGGCACGATGGTGTGCTTGGCGAGCCGCGCGGTCTCGGGAATCTGATTGACCACCATCAGCGAGTAGTCCATCGCCAACGCCTGAACGATGCTCAGCAACGGTTGTTCCTGCCATTGATTGGGCCGGTTGGTGGCCGCGCAGTCGACCAGATCCTGAGTCTTGGAACTGCCCTCGATGCTCAGGCTGATCTGGCGACCGTCGTAGCTGATCGGCGCCTTGAACACGTAGCCGGTGAGCACCAGGTCCTGGCCGATTTTCACTTCGCAGGGGTCACCCGGTTTGATCCGTTGATCCACCGTCTGCCCTGGCCACTGCCAGGTGATGTCGAGTTTGAAGGTGCGGAACTGGCGCTCCAGATCAGCGGTGATTTCCACGCTTTTCCAGCCGCCGTATTCCATGTTGTTGACGGTCAGCGTGACATGGTTATCCATCTCGCTCATGGCTCACTCCCTGGACACTTTAACGTCGTTGGGGGAAAAGCCCGGATGGTTCATTGCGTTGCTTTGAGTTACCTGAGTCACCCGTGTGGCATCGGCAAATTGCTTGTACGCCACCACCAGCGCCGGCAGGCTTTCCTGGAACGATTTGGTGACCTGTCGCACACCGGATGACGCCACTGCCTTGAGATGCGCGATCAGCGCTTCCTTCACATCGTTGATTGCCTGGTGATGCTTGGGATCGGCCTTGTCCAGCATCGGATCAATGGCCACCCCGACTGCCTTCTGCAGCGCTTTCATTTCGTCGGTCACCGGTACTTCCTGACGGGTCACCGGTTGATCCGCCTGATGCGCCACCGAAGGTGTCGACGTCAGTTTTACCGTCGGGGTCGCCACCGGCATCGACGCCACCCACTGCGCCACTTTGACCAGCATCGTGTCCTGCACCAGATCGGCCATGGCTTGCGCCGCGGCGTTGGTGTCCTTGCCGGTGGTGATCTTCGGTGCATCAGCCTTGCGGATGGCTTCGAGTTGTTGGGACACGTCGGCAATCACGCCACGGTAGCCCTCCTTCGCGAATTCCTTGAGCTCCTTGATATCGCCGAGCAAGCCCTTGAACTCCGCTGCCACTTCCTTGGGCAACTCCTTCACGGCTTTGACCAGTTCAGTGATCTGCTTGTACTGCTCGATCAGCGGTTTGAGCTGCTCTTTGATCACCTCATAGACCCCGGTCAGGCTGTTGCGCAGATTGGCAATGCCGATCCGTGCAGCCTTGATCAGCGTCATCGCCTGCTCGAATCGCGCCACCGCCGAACCCAGCAACGTATCAGCCTTGGCCAACAGGACTTTTTGCGTACTGACAGTGGCGGTCGGAAACGGCAATGGCCGGTCGGGGTAGAACTTCAGACTGAACGTCACCAGCCCGCCGTCCTGGCGGGTGTGGGTCATGTCGCATTCGCCGACCTTGACTTGCAGGCGTCCCAGCCACGGGTGCACCAGCTCGCCACTGCCCTGCTCCAGCGCCTTGAGCAGCTTGTCGCGCTGCTCCAGGCAATCGGCGCCGATGATGAACGCCGTCAGGTCGTGGGTCTTGGCCTGCTGGCCGAGATCCTCGAAATACGGCAGGTCGCGTTGCGGGTATTCGTGCAACTGCCCCTTGCGACCGACCGGGGTTTTCGCCTGATCGATCCAGAACCCGACACCGCGAAAGGATGCCGGCAACAAACGGTCACGCCAGTTCATTGGAACCTCCCATCGACAGCGAGCGATAGCCGATGCGCGAAGACAGCGCCAGGCCCGGTTGATTGGTTTGCGGTTGATCGGTGCGCAGCCCTGCCGGCGCATTTTCGAAGCGCACGGTCAGGCCGCCTTCGAGTTGTGTGCGGTTGTTGGCGGCGCTTTGCTGGATCAGGGCGCTGGAAGATTGTGGCAACGTGCTGTTGAGTGCCGCGCCACCGGCGGTTGCCGCGGTGCCGGTGCCCGTGAGGGTTGCAAAGACGCCCGAGAAGTTGCCACCGAGCAGTTCTTTTAGCTGCCCGAAAATCCCTTGCAGCTTTGTCCACATGTCGCTGAACCAAGTCAGTACCGGCTGCCATTTCTGCTGGATCGACTCCAGCGGCGACTGGCTGAAGAGATCGCCGAAGAGGCTCTTCACCACTTGTGCATCGGTGGTCAACGAGGTCCACAAACCGGAGAAATAGTCGGTCACGCCGCTCCAGGCCGCCGTTGCCGACTCCACCGGCAAGACGTCGAACACGTTGCGCAGGTTGTCCTGCAACGCGGCCATCGATGCCCGCAGGACATCCCAAAGCGCTGAAAAAACGCCGGCCACGGGTTGCCAAGCCGATTCAATCATCGCCACCGGCGATTGCGTGAAGACCGATTTGACCTGCTCCCACTGCGCCGCTGCATTGCCTGCAACACCACCAACAAGATTGCCAAACACATTGTTCAGCGAACCCCAGGCGCTAATAATCGTCTGCACTGGCGACCAGTTGAACTTCGCCTTGAGTGCATCAATTCCGGCAGAAGCTTTGGCCTCTGCTCCGGCGAAGAAATCACTGACGATACTGCTCGCGGTGGCCAAAGCCTTGCTCATCACTTCACTCGGCGAGAAACCGAATTTCGCCCTGAGCTTGTCGATACCCGCTTGCGCATCCGCCATGGTGCTGACAAAGAAATCACTGACAACACCGCTGGCTTTCGCTAATGCTTTGTTCCACACCTCACGCGGTGAGAAATCGAACTTCGCCCTGAGCTTGTCGATACCGGCTTGCGCGTCTGCCATCGTACTGGCGAAGAAATCGCTGACAACACTGCTGGCTTTCGCCAGTGCCTTGTTCCACACCTCACGCGGCGAGAAATCGAACCTGGCCTTTAGCTTGGCGATCCCCGCTTGTGCATCCGCCACCAAGCCGTCGTAGTACTTGCCGACGCTATCGACACCTGCATGAAAGTCCGCGCGGATCTCTCCCCACTTTCTGCTGATCCAGGCACCCATCGAGTCGATCGCCTGCCCGATCTTCGCCACGCCGGCTTTGAACGCCGCCGCCACGGAGTCCCACATCCCGCTGAAGAATCCGGAAATTGATGCCCAGTTATTGGTGATCAACCGTGCGCCGATCACGATTACGGCAACAGCTGCCGCAATCACGGCAGCAATCAGGCCAATGGGCGAGGTCAGAATTCCCAGCACCGCGACCAGCCCCATCGCCCCGACCGTAACCACTGTAAACGCCACGGCAGCGGCTGCCAGCCCTTCAACCAGATACGGATTGCTGGCGACGAACTGGCCGATGGACGTCATCACCGGTGTCAGCGCCGTAACGATGCCGTTAACCGCCGGCAACAATGCCTGACCGATTTTCAGCGAGATGTTGTCCAGCGCCTTGTTGAATTTCTCCAGGTTGGCCGAGGTTTCCCCCTGCACCACCTTCGGCACTTTCAGCCCCTTGAGTGCCCTGGCTTTTTTCGCCAATGCATCCTGCGCTTCGATGGCCTTTTTGATGCCGTCCTGAAAAGGCTTGAGCAGACCACCTTCGGCAATGAAGCCGGCGACGTCCAGCGGCTCAAGGCCGCTGTCTTCCATGCTTTTCTTGAATGCTGCGACCTTGCCGCGCAGCCCCTTCATCTCGGTCTCCATCTTCTCGGCGCCCTTGAGCACCACGAGCATGTTGACCGTAACGGGAAAGTTCTGCGGGATCAGGCTCAAATTTGTATTCGCCATCACTGCACCTGCTGCATCGCATTGATCCGTTGCGCGTGCTCCAGCGATTCGCGGAGCACATCCAGTGGCCTGGCCATCATCTGTTCAGGGTCAACCTTCCAGAACCAGGCCAGGTCATAGGCGACAGCGATCAGGTCGGTGATGGCGCCGACGCCGCACTCATGAAAAAACTCGCAACGGCCCAGCTCAGCGCGTTGAGGTCAGCCAGATCCAGCTGGTTGACCGACGACGGCGGAATGCCGGCGCACACGGCGATGTATTTGGCCGCCACGTCCATGTCGAGGCTGACTTCTTCGCTCTTGTCGATCTTGTACGGCAGCGCCTTGATCGCTCGCACCTCCTGCACCGTCGGACGGCGCAGGACGAGTTCGGTCAAAGGCTCGCCGTGAGCTTCGATCGCAACTTGAAGCTTCACGGCGCCGCTCATTGCCAGGTCCCCTTGATGCCTTCGAATTTCAGTTCGATGGTGGCGTCATCGCCTTTGGAGACTGGCTCTTCGACCAGGTAGGCACCGGCCAGCACGTAGACTTTGCCGTTGCTGAATTCGCAGGTGACAGTGATGTCGGTGCCTTCAATCAGCTTCTTCAGCGGGAAGTCGGCGGTGTGCAGCGCGGTCACCTTGAACGACGGCGCGATGTCGGTTTCCTTGTAGAAGCCGGGTACGACGGTTTCGCGTTTGACCGCCATCAGCGGGGCTTCGCAGCCGCCATTGATGGTCAGTTGTGCGCCGTCGACTTTGACGTAGCAGGTGCCTGCAATCAGTTGACCCATGGTGTTACTCCCTTGAATAAAAAAGCCCACGCGAGGTGGGCTGAAAACGTGCCGTCAAACGCGCGGATCAAGCCGCGTCGTCGTACTGCAGACGGAATTGGTTGAGCAGTGCAAACACGCGCAGACCGTTGATGTAATCCGGCGGGAACAGTACGTTCACGCGGCTCGGGTCCTGCACGTCGCGCTCGACGATCAGGTGCTCGGCGAACAGTTCGGCGTTCTCGACGTGGCCTTCCAGTTCGAGCTTGGCGTACTGGGCGATCAGTTCACCGCGAATGGTCGCCGGGGTGACGATTGGCTGGCCGGCGCCGAAACGGGTGCCGTCGGAAGCCAGTTTGTGCCGGCCGTATTTGCTGGTGATCACGCTTTGCAGACGACGCACGATGAACGCCGACTGGTGCATGGTTTCGCTGTCCAGATAGGAGTTGTCCGCCTGACCGTAAGCGTTTTTCTGGTAGGTGGTGATCGAGCGCTGGATGCGCACGTAACCGCCTTCGTAGTACGCCGTGGCGATGCCGTAGTTGAGCAGCGACTGACGCTCGGTCAGGGTGAAGCGCTCGCTCGCCGGGGCAGGGTCGACACCTGGCAGGCTGCCGCTCTGGGTCGGACGGCTGGCGTCGGCGGAGATGAACACCGCCGTGCGTGCAGCCAGTGCCGCCGCTTGTACCCAGAATGGTTGCGGAACGCCCGGCTCCAGCGCCTGAATGGTCATGTGCTGATCGTTACGTGCCTGGCCCGCAGCAACCAGAGTGCCAACGGTGCCACGCTTGGCGCTGTAGACGTGACCGAACAGTTGCTTGGCCCAGGACCAGCGACCAGTGCTGTCATCCATGACCGCTTGCCAGGTGTTGAGTGTCGACAGATCCGACCATGGCAGGGCGATGAATTCGAACGGCTCGTCACCTAGCGCCGCGATGGCTTCAACCTGATCCGGCACACCGGCGCCTCCGGTCATGGCGGTGATTGCGGTGGTCAGGCCGGCCGGGGTGTCTTCGCCGTTGCTCTTGCCCAGGCGATTGAATTGCAGGCTGATGTCGTTGCCGCTGTCGCCCGTCCATTTGGCGTTCAGAGTGACCACACCTTCGGCAGCCGCAGCGCTCACCGGCAGATCGGCGGTAGCGTTGATTTTCTGCGCCAGTGCAGTGGCCGCTTGTGCGGCAGTAGCGCCGTTGACGACAGTGGCTTGCACACGCACGCCGCCGACATACAGATTGAGCACGCCGGCCTGAGTGGCGGTGCCGGTCAGAGTCAGCACGCCTTTGGCGATGGCGCCTTCGGTGTTGTGCAGCGGCAGGCACCAGATCTCACCGATCGGGTCGGCCTTGCGGAAGGTCTCGTACATCGAGGCGAGCATCGAGCCCTGTCCACCGATACTTTTGGCCAGCGCAACGCTGGAGACCAACACCAATTTGCCGACTTCGGTCGGCGCGATGTTGTCGTTGACCTGAGCGACGATCAAACGACGCAGGGTCGAGCTCGCGCTATTGGCGGCCGAGTTGTCCATTTCGGCATAGAACAGCGGTACACGAATGTCCGCAGGGATGTTGCTGAATCCGATCGCCATTATTTGGCTCCCTTTTGTTTGGCTGGTGCAGTTTTGAGGGTGATATCGCCGTCGGCCAGACGCCGGCGCCACCAGGCGCTGTCCAGCACTTCACGGCCTTCGGCCGGCAGCAGATCGCCCGCCTCTGGGTCAGGTACGACGCGGCCTTCAGCCGGCAGTACGGTGATGCGATTGCTCATGGGGTTACCTCTGCAGAGAAAGTCATTTCCACGCGCCCATCGGGGCCCGGGCGTTTCAGGTTGGGGTCGGCCGGGTCGATCGCATCGACCCGCACGGTGGCCCCGGTAAAGGACGACAAACCGTCCAGTTCGCGTTCGTGCCAACTCTCCGCAGGCTGACTTGGCAGATTGCGACCGAGCTGGAACTCGGCAAAAAAGCGCAGCCGATAGAACACGCGGCTGCTGTTGATCGAGACCATCTCGCCGCCGTCGTAGACGATGGCGCTGTAGTCGGAATCGGGTTTGAAACCGACCAGTGCGCGCCATAGTTCGGCGCGCAGGTCGTGCAACAGATCCAGCGCTTTTGTAGCGTCGGTGGCATCAAGCGCCAGGACGATTTCGAAGCGGTCGCGGATCGGTTGGGTGGTGAGGTTCTGTGCAGTGCTGGTGCTGGCGAGATCGGCGATTGGCAGCACATGGGCCGAAGGTGTTGGCAGATCGGGATTGCCTTGCAGCAATGCCAGATCGACACCCACCGAAATGTGATTGGCCAGGCTTGGGCATTGCCCACGCAGTTGCGTGAGGATCGGGGTGATCTTCATGGGGGTGTTCCAGAGTTGAATGAAATGCGGTCTGCAGAACACTGCAAAACCTGTGGGAGCTGGCTTGCCAGCGATGGCGGTGGATCAACCGGCATATCTTTTGAATGGGCTGGCCTCTTCGCGGGCAAGCCCGCTCCCACAGGGATCTTCATCGCAGAGAGAGAGGGGGAATCAGTCCTAGGATTCAGCCTTTGGATCGAGGCAGCTGGCATCAATCAGGCAGCGATAGCTGTTTTCACGACTGCCGCTGGCGGTGACTTTTTCGATCGACCAGCGCCCACGCATGAAGTCCGGCCAGGTATCGTCGAGCAACAACAGCCCCTCAGCCGTCAGCAGAGGATTGCCCGGACAGGTGATTTTCACCTTGTACTTTTTGCGCAGCATCTTGCGCACTTCACCCTCGCCGACCGCGATGGCCTCGGCTTCGTTGGGTTGTTGCTGGCGGATGACCTTGTGTGGTGCAACGCCGGTTTCAATCCAGCGCACCACAGCCGCCGCCGCATCCCAGAAACAGGTCTTGCAGCCTTGAGTCTGTTCGCGGGCGGCCTCTTCCAGCGTGGCGCTGATGAAAGCCTGATCGCCGGGATGATTGTCGTGGGTGACCGACAACGTCACATCCGGCAATTCCTGGCCCGAGATTGATTTGATCTGACCGGGCCGGGCCAGCACATACGCATCGCCGTACGGTTTGGCGACCAGGTTGTACTTCTTCGCCAGCCGCGTCAGAAAGCCCATGTCGGTTTCATTGGACTGATCGACGTGGGCGATCTTGATCAACGAGACATCCGTGGCAACACGCGGTGAAAAGCCGTGCACTGACACCAGTTTGCTAAACAATGCACCGAGCGTCGTGGGCCCGTGACTGGCCGTACGGCGCTGTTTGAAGCCGGTCTCGTCATCCTTGCTGAACGGCGCCGCCGTGGCGACCAGGGTCAGGCGGAACGGGAACAGCGTTGGCGTCAGGCGCGTCACTTTGAACTGGCCTTTGTCGACCATACCGGATTCCAGATAACCAACCTTCAGACCAATCTTCCCGCCCAAGTCTGGCAGCCCTTCGAGGCCTTCCAGATCAATGGTCAGGGTCAGCTGATCCGACTCGATACCGGCGGCATCGATGTGTTCCCAACTGATAAGACGCTGATTGAGCAATGCCGAATGCGAACCGTAGATTTCTACCGCCGGGGTAAAGCCGAGTGTCATGCAACCTCCTTAATCCCAGGCTGTGAGCGCTTTGATCGCGGCGGGTTTGCTGTCGAGTTCAGGCAGCACAATCCAGACACCGGCGGGCAAAATCGGCCCGTACTCGGCCAAGGCCGGATTGAATGTCCACAGGGCTTCTTCAGCCACATCATCGCTGCGTCCCGTTTCGCGGTAGAGCAGCAGATTCACTGAATCACCGGCTACGCTTCGAACCTTACGCATTGTTGAACTCCGCCAATTCGATGACCCAATCGACCACCATCGCCGTACCGTCATCGATGATCTGGGTCTGGTTTTCCTGAACGCTGTTGATCCGCCACAGCCCCCAATTGCGACCAATCCCGTCAATCAGCGGCAGCGGGCTACGCAGCGACTGCAACGCTCTTAATTCATCGAGCCGATCCATGGCCACGGCGTACATCGACTTGCCGGTGATGGTCAGGGTTTCGGGTTTCTGTCCGGTCTGGCTGGACTTGGGTTTGCTGGTGAGGATCTGTATCTCTGTCCAGCCGCCGTCAGCCTTGCGCAGCAACTGGTGGTACGCAAAGTTGCGCGACAGGCCGAAGATGAAACTGCCCAGTGCCATTTGTTGTTTCATCAGGCGACTCCATCGGTCAGGGCTGCGTCACGGCGGGTGGCGAGTGGGTTGTTGGTCAACAGCGGCAGGAACTGGCCGTGGAATTGCCCACTCAGTTGCTGCCCGATGATTGTGCGAATTTGTTCAGCCGTGTCCGGAGCTGGACAGGTGACCTGGATCAACGGTGAAAAGCTCACCTGCTGGTTTTGCGTCTGCGCGCTCGGCAGTTCTTTGGCGACCTCTGCCGGCGGGGCGAGTTTGTCGGAGGCCGGTGCCAGTTTTTCACCCAGCCACGAACCGCCCATGCTGCCCATCGTACTGCCGACGATGCCGCCCACCACGCCACCGATGGCCGTGCCGATGACGGGAATGAAACTGCCGATCATCGCGCCGGTGACCGCACCGGCATAGCCGCCGGCCAGACTGCCGCCGGCTGACCCCAGCGCACCGCCGACCAGTTTGTTATCGCCTTCCTCCAGCCCCTTCAACACGTCGGGAGCAGCAGTGGCCACGGTCAGCAGTGCATTGGTTTTGCTGAATCCCTTGGCCAAGGCTTTGGCGTCGGTGAAACGGCTGCGCAATGTCGGCCGTGGTTGCTCAGGTGCTAGCGGTTCGACAGATGGGGGGTTGACGGAGGCTTTGGGTTTGACCGGGTTTCGGCCCTTTTTGGACTTGCCCTTTTTTTCAGGTTTGTCAGGTTTTTCAGGTTTGTCGGACTTGTCGGGTTTGCCGGTGTCGCCAGCGTTGGCAGGCTGATCCAGAACGTCGATAAGGGGCCCGGCGCCTGCCGTCGTCAGCAATTTTGTTGCCGCACCGCGAATGACCGAGGTCGTGGCGGCTTTGATTTGCGCGCCGCGGGACAAGGCAATAACGCCACCCAGCGTGAGCAAGGCCGCCGTCGCCCTTGGCTGCTCCTCGGCAAAGCGGGCCATGCCACTGGCGACAGCATCCAGAGAGACCACCACACCATCGAACGCATTGGTGAATGCACCGCCAGCGGCTGTAAACAACCGTGTGACACTCGCGTCCAGCGCATTGACGCGTCCTTGCGAGGTGCCCCCCAATTGCTCAGCGTCTTTGCTGACTGAGCCGGCGTAATCGAGCCTCGACGGGGCTTGCGGATTTGGCACAGTCAGCAGACCGAACGCCTTGGTTACGTCCTCAGGCTTTTTCAGCAACTTGAGAATGGCGTCGTTGCCACTGAAGAGGGTCTTGGTCAAAGCCTCTTTCTCTTCGGGCTTCTTGTCCTTGAGGGCTTCCATGACCTTGATGATGGTGGCCGACGCATCGGTCTTCATGCCTGTGGCGACTGCCTCCGGCCCCAGTCCACTGCCCAGCGAAGCCCAGGCAGTGCGCTGCTCAGCCGTGGCCGTGTCGGCCTTGGCAAGCACCGTCATCAGACTGTTGAGCCCGACTCCCGCTGCGGACTTGTCAACACCGCTGTTCAAAAACGATGCGGCCAGTGCCGCGACCTGCTCCGGCGTGAGTCCGCCAGCGACGGCTTTTTCACCAACATTCTGTACAACTGAGCCAATGTCCGCCGATGTCGCGTCCAGCGTGCTGTGCCCCAGATAGTTGGTCGCATCGGCCAGGCTTTGGCTTTTACCGCGATCAAGATTCATCGCTGATTGCCAGGCCAGCATCATCTCGCTGGCTGTTTTCACATCAACGCCGAACGCCGAAGCGTTGATCGCGGCGTCGCGGGCGAAGTCGGTCAAGGCGGCAACTTTAAGCTCGGGTTGAAGGCCTTCGGCTACCCCCGACTTGGCCGCAGCCAGTTGCACCTGCAGCAGATCCACGCCGGTGGCGCCACTGGGAGCAACCTGTTTCTCGCTGGCCATCTTCAGGGTTTCTTGTGAAAGCGCCTGAAGTTGATCCTTGTCCAGTTTCAGCACTCGATTGAGTTCAGACAAAGAGGTCTGCTGCGCCATCGTCGCTTGCATGGCTTTGGGGGGTGAGCGCTGCTCGACCTCTGCCTTGAGCTTTGACTTCGGCTCACTATTGGCAGCCGGGGCTGCCGCTACAACCTTGAATAGCGATTGCTGGCTCACCAACAGTTCTCGCAGCTTGATCTGCTCCTGAGTCAGCAAACGAATATCCACGCTTGCCAACGCTAGCGTCAGATTCAAATCCTGCAGCGGTTTGCCGAGGTTGTCGGGCAACGAAAATCCGCCCGTTGCATTGCCGCCCTCACCGGCGTACGTGAGCGCATATTTATTTTCTGCCATTGCCGCTCTACTCCTGTTTCACGCCAAGGCGAGTGATCGCTATGTCGTAGCGGCGCAACGCCTTTTCGGCGTCCCATTCGAGAATTTCCGCCTCACTTACCGGGTAAATGAGTGGGACGATATCGAGGATTACTTCGATGTCGCGTTCCGAAAGTAGGCCGCCGGCTGGTTTAAAAAATCGTCGATGCGCACCTGCAATTGGGTCCAGTCCGGGACGGTCATCAGGGCCAGATCAGGGATCATCAGACCGGTGCAATGGGCGGTGATGAACTCGGCGCGTTCCTTGGCCGTTTTCAGTTTCTTCATCACTTTGGTCGCGCGCAGTGCAGGCATTTCCAGTGACAGCGAGGTCACGGTGCGGCCCGTCACGGCGAGTGGTTGCAGCAATTGCACCTGATCGGGATCGTCGGTTTTTTCCGCGTCTTCGATCTGGTCCAGAAAGTACGACGCCGGGCGTGTCGACATTTCGTGCACGTACTGGGCGATGCTTACGTAGTCCGGGCGCTTGAGCTGGTCGAGTTCCTTGACCGACAGGCCGGTGGCGAGCAGCGCCAATTCGAAGAACTGATCGTCTTCGTCATCGCCGGCGCGTTCCAGCGCTTCTTTTTGCGCGGCGTAGAATAGCGGCTTGAGCTGGATTGTCTCGATCTGCGAACCGTCGTCGCCGGTGATTGGCGACAGCAGATCATGCTGGGGTGGCATCCACGACATGTATGAATTCCTTGGTGATTCTTGAAGGGGTGCTGCTCGTTTCCAGGCCATGCACACTGGTCCAATGTGGGAGCGGGCTTGCTCGCGAATGCGGTGTGTCAGATAGATATGTGTCAACTGTCACACCGCGTTCGCGAGCAAGCCCGCTCCCACAGGTTCAGGTGCTGGCTTGCTTACAGTGTTACGGCATCAGCACCGCACGCCGCGCATCACCGAGGATGTCGACGCCGTTGAGCACGAACTTCTGGGTGCGCACGTCGATGTCGATCACCGGCACGCCGTTTTCCAGGCGGTTGTAGGTGCGGCAGGACAGCTCCAGATTGGTCTTGGGTTTTTCGCCCATTTTCAGCGCAGTCTCTTCCAGGGATTTCAGCTTGCCGCCAACGGTGTGGTAGGTGAACCAGGTGTTGCCATCCTGATCCTGACCGGCTTCACGCACGTTCAGCAGGATGTCGTCGCCCAGCTTCACGCCGAGTGCGAGCATGACTTCGGCGCCGAGGCCTTGCAGGGTCAGCTTGGCGTTGAGCGCTTTGCCACCCTTGGCCATTTCTTCGACGATGAAGCGACCGCCACGCATTTCTTCCACGTCGAATTCGATCTTCGGCGGGGTGAACTCCTCAACGGTCGCCGACAACGGCAGGCCTTGCAGGGTGGCCGCAATGGCCTGTCTTACGCGGTTGGTAAACATTAGAGAACGTCCTCCAGGAACTGCTCGATAATTTCATCGCGGGCGTTGAGTTGATAAACCATGTGTTCGTTCGGCGCGTAGCGGCCGTAGTCGATGACCACATACCAGGTGCCGTTCTTGTACTTCTCGACGCTGTTGAGTTCCGGGTGCAGATAGACGCTGCCGCCAGGAATGGTTTCGTCGGCAACCAGGGTTTGCAGCCAGTCGTTGATGCGCTTGACCTCTTGATCCATGAAGGATTTGGTGAGGTTCTTGGCCATGGCTTTCTGACCGGCCTTGACCAGCTTGCGGCTGATCGCATCTTCAAGGCCGACGTAGCTGATGAACTTGCCGGTGATTGAGCGGTTGCCCAGCAGCGAGAAGCCACCGAGCACGGTGCGGGCGTAGTAGCTCACGCCGTAGCGGTTGAGCAGATCGCCTTCGGTGGAAGTGTCGAGGATGTTGTATTCGACGACGCGCGAGACGTCTTCGGCGTAGGTCACCTGGTTGCCCGGGCTTTCCCACTGCTTGACCTTGGCCAGCGCAGCGATCGCCAGGCTGGATGGCGCGAGGAAGACGTTCTTCTTCGCCGCTTTCGAGTACACCGCCGGCATGTTGTGCACCACCAGGCAACGGTCGAAACCGAGATCCGCGCCGCCGAGTTCCTGGCTGTAAGTCACTTGATCAGCGACCGAGGCGTCCTTGCCATCCAGCACCACGCGGGCCTTGATGCGCTTGCCGAACGAGGCGAACTCGCTGGCCACCGCTTTGGTGCCGGTGAAGCCCGGCGCGCCGATGATGGTCAGGTCTTCCGGGACACTGCCCAGCGCCGCCAGACCGAGCTTGCGGCCGGTCGCCGGCTCGACGCCGCCGATCACGGCGTTAACGGTGTCAGCCGGGGTTGCACCCGCCTCGACAATCACTACGTAGACCGGCACCTTGACCACTTTGAGGATCTGGTAAACCGCGTGATACAGCGTGCCCTCTTCCGAACCGGTCGGATCGAGCAGCGCATGGGTGGTGAAGCTGTTGATGCGGAACGGCGCGTTACGCGGAATCAGCGGATCGGCTTTCGGCGCAGTGCCGACCAGACCGATGACGTTGTCACCCAGGCCACCCATGGCCTCGGGGGATTCGGTGGCATTGACGGTAATGCCGTTGTGCTCGAAGTTCAGAACCTCAGCCATATTCAGTCAGCCTTCTTGGCAGCGGCCTTTTTGGCCTGGGTGGAGGGGGTTTTCAGTTCCAGTCGACCGGCGCTGTGCAAGGCACTGGCCTCGACGTCGAGCAGATCAAGGTCTTGACCGACGCTCGACCAGTGCCCACCGCCGGTGGGGAATGGAACGAGCACGGTGTAGGTTTGGCGGGTTGCCATTTTTCGTTTCTCCATAAACGGGAAAGCCCCTCGTGGGGAGGGGCTTTGGCGGGTGTTGAATGTTTTAAGCGGGTAAGAAAACGCCCCGGAGTGAGGGGCGTTTATTCGGGTTGTTCGACGATCCAGGCAGGTTCGACGGGACGCGCTCCTGCTGACGGAAACTCTGAAGATTGTGGCCAGTCGCGCAGGTTGCGAATGTAAGTCAGCAACTCGTTGAACTGTGCAGCTGTCAGGGTTGGTAACTGATTCAGATCGAGTTGGTCACGGTGACGTTCACGCAGCCACAGGATCGCGTTGATCTGCTCGTCTCGCCAACCGCGCTCTTGCTCTGCTCTCTCGAAAGGCGTCTGAGCGGGCGGATCAATCAGGATTGGCAGCCCATCATCGTCATGACCGCAAACCTTGCCCAAGGGCCGGTTAGCAAAAACTTCCAGGTAACGATCTTCCGTAATCGGAACTACGTCATCAGGCATATTGCTGTGCAGGGTGTCCAGATAAGTACTGCCGGTTGCCTTACTGTAATAACGCATGTCATGCACCTATTGCGATATAACGAAAGTTCGTCGTTGCCACATTTCCGTAGGCTGTGAAGGACGCCAGGGTTATCGCTGTTGCTCCCAGCGAATGGGCACCGCTTCCCGCATCTGTCGCCACCATCTGGTAGACCTGTGAACGAAACGCAGTGGGGTAACTGAAGGTTTGCGTTGTTCCCTGCATGGAGGCCTGCCCCCATTGCAACATCAAACCTCCCAGCCATGACGGGAACACGATGTATCCATTAGGAGCGAGACTGGCCTCGAAGCCGAAACGAAGTTTCTTCGGTGTAACGATGACACTGTCATCCGAACTCGAATTTACTTGGCTCTGGGTGGCGACTTTCGCTGTCCCCTGGTTGGTTTCAGAGGCTCGTTGTGCCAAAGCCGAAAACGCGGCGATATCAATATTTCCCTGATTGACTGGCGCGTTCCAGGCTTTGATGCACCACATGACGGCGAGGTTGCGTGGACGTGTAACACCGCCCTCGACAGGGTATTCGCCCACACTGAGGTCCGATGCGGTATAGGTTATTCCGACGCCGGGATAATCAGTCGAGCGGTAAACATCGGCCTGAGCCTGGGCAGGACTACAACGTAGGGTGTCGACCGAGGCGCCTCCGGGAGTATTACTGTCGAACGCCGTTAAAGTGCCGAGCTGATAACTGCCAATTGCGCGTGCCGGATCCGCCCCGCGTCCATGATCCCAACCCCGCAAGAATTCGCCACGCGAATCCGGCAATCGGAAGCTGCCTGCGCCCTCGTCGCCTTTGTTGAATTTCGTACCGAGATACGCGGCCAGATCAGGGTAAGTCGCAATGCTCTGCACGCTGCCGTCGAGCTCCAGATACCCCGGCGCAACGATCCCTAGCGGAAAAGCAAGAACAGCTCCCACCGGAACGGCAGACTTCAACCGTTCAACTTCCTTGGCCAATGCAGCGACATCGATGGTTCCCTGATTGACCGGGGCGTTCCAGGCTTTGATGCACCACATGACGGCGATGTTGCGGGGGCGGGTTTCAGTTCCTCCGGTACTGGAAATGTAGCTTTGACCCTCGCCGGCGGATGCATACTGCGCACCACTTCCCGGCCTATCATTGGCAATAGAGTTAGTGATCCCCAGAACAGTGCCAGACCCTATTGCACCGGTCGAAAAGAGAGCATTGTGATAGTGGGACTTTAGTTCGTCCCCCTGATAAATTCCGATCTGCCGTCCAGGATCAACTCCGCGCCCATGATCCCAACCGCGCAAGAACTCCCCACGCGCCTCAGGCAAGCGGAAGTTCCCAACACCCTCATCACCCTTGTTGAACTTGCCGCCCAGATAAGCGCTCAAGTCCGGGTAAGTCGCGCTGCTCTTGACGCTGTTATCCAACTCAAGAAACCCCGGTGGCGGCGCATCAACCGGGAAGGCCACAATCGAGCCTACCGGCAACGCCGAAGCCTTGGCGATCAGCGCTTCAACTTCAGCCTTGGTGTACGAATCCTTGATACCAAAACCGGCCAATGTTTCAGGATTGGCGCCGGCAGTCGCCCGACCATATTCATCAACGGTCAGACTTTTGTAAGTCCCGGCAGCAATCCCGGTGCGACCGGCCAGCATCTTGAAGATCAGCGCGGTCGTGCCGAGTGTGATCGGCGCATTTGTTGTCAGGTGCCACAGCGAATCACCGTTCGTGGTGCCCTCCTCCACCATCACCGTCAGGCCCGGCGTAACCTTGGCGCTGCTGTTGGCATCGGTTGCCCGCACCCAGTCGCCATTGGCTACGATCCACAGGCCGTTGTCCTTGGCCAGGGTCTGACTCGGCAACAGCACGCGATCGCCGGCAACCACGGCAACACCATCGATCTGCTGGGCGCCGTTAAGTACGGCATTGCCAGTCGCAGCAACGCGTACCGACTGCTTGCCGTCGAGCTTGCCGAGTTCTTCGGCCAGATAACTCATGACCCACGCACGAGTCGCCTTGACCACCGTGTCATCGATCAACAACGTCACCAGCGACGCATTACTCGTCTCGAAAATCGAGCGAATGTAGAACTCTTTTCCCGAGCCCGACGTCGCCAGTACCGGTTTGAACGACTCCGGATATTTGACGATGGCGTAGAGAATGCCTGTGTCAGTCCACAGTCCGGCCTCTCGTACATACCAACCGCCAACATCCGGCGGAATGGTGACTTCGGCAAGCAGCCAGCTAGGATTCTTCTCATCCTGGAACAGCGCATTGAGCGGCCCGCGCCAGACTTCGCGTTTTAGCGCGGTGGCGGTCGCGGCCGGGTTGTAGACCGTGCCGCCGCCGTCGCCGACGGAAATCTGTGTCAACTTGATCGGCGTGCCCGCGGCCTTGCACGCCGTTTCGTAGGCAATCCCTGCGTTGGTGAGCAGGGTGTAATAGTCAGCCATTCAGGCCCCCTGAGGATAAATAGTGGATGTTTCGACGGTGTACATGCCAGCGGCCATGAACGCCTCTCCCGAGGTTTCGAGCCCTTCGATGAACACCGGATAAACCGTGGTCAGCTCGCCGCAGAACGTCGCGGCACCGATGACGTGATTGCCGAAAGCGCTCAAGCCAACGGAGACCGTCAGCACATCGCGCTCGCTCTTGGCATCCGCCAGGCGTCGGTCGAGACGGGCATCGATTTCTTCGCTGTAGGGTTGTTCGCTGAAGGCTCGAACGGAAAAGCTGTAAGGCGCGCCGGGCGGTGTCTGTTCGTACCAGGCGCGGATCTCGGGTCTTAATTGCAAACCCTTGGCGGCGTTTTCCAGTGCCTTGCGAGTGCCGGCCTGACGCGCGGTCGGCCAGGCCAATTCGACGGTCAGGCGTTTTTCTGCTTCCGGTGCGGCGGTGCTCCATTCGGCGACGCCGCGATCCGCTGCCAGATACGGCAGAAACGCGACCGGCGTTTCGCTCGGATTCATCAGTTCGGGAAACGGCGGCGCGATGCGATCAAGCAGTGCGCCGAAGCCCAGATCCAAACTTCGTTCGAGTGCTGAACTGTTCGCCGGCAGCAGCGTCGGGCGCTGAGTTTTTTCACTCATAGCGTCAGCACCTCGACTTCGACCGCCGTGCAATACGGTGCTTGAAACGCAGTCGTGACGATCGGCGCCAGCGGCTCGAGAATCTGCAGTTGAATGGCACCGGCGCTGTGCAGCGTGTAGTCGATCCAGCTCGGATCGACCCGGCCTTCAAGGCGATGACAGCTGTCGGCATACGCCTGCAATTGTGCTTGCGCCGCGACCTTGGTCAGGCCCGAATCGGGGCCGGAATTGATCTTGGCAATGACGCGGATTTTGTAGCGCTGGATCTCGGCAGCCTTGACGGTGACGAGGTCGGTTTCCGGGCGCACGTCGGGACGAGCAAAGTGCTGACGGACGCCCTCAAGCAATGCCTGGGAAGGCGTGCCATCGCCGTCGCGAGACAGCACCGTGACCTGCACTTCGCCCGGTGCCGTGCGCCGCCCGTTGCCATCCTTGACCTGTGCAGCGAGGCCGTCCGGGTCGAAGGTGTAAGTGACATTCACCACACCCGCCTCGGTGGATTCGACCTGCACCGTCGGACGCTCGCCGAGGGTGAAAACTTCGCGGCGATACTGCATCCGCGACCCCGCTGCCGGTGCATGCGGTGCCAGGTAATAACGCAAGCGAGCATCGTCGTCGCTTTCATAAATCGCCGGCACCGGCGGGAACGCCGCTGGATCGCCGGGATCGAGCAATTGTCGCTCCAGGCCCATGTCGGCCAGCCGCGCATCGAGATTGCTGCCCGTCGCCCACCACGCCAGCATCTGTTTGATGCGAGCGTTGTATTTGCGCTCGTGGGTTTGCAGTCGGACGCAGAAAGCCTCAAGCGCCAGGGTCAGCAGTTCGCTTTCGTTTTCCAGGCTGGTTTTGAGTTTTGCTGCGCTGTCCGGCGAACGCATACCTACGTATTCGACGACGAAAGTCTTGAACTCAGCGAGCAAGTCTTCGAAGGCCTCAACGGTGATCAGCGCGGGTTCGGCCAATTGGTTCTGGCCGGGGATCAACATGCTCATGTCACGACCTCGAAAGTTTGTTGACGGTTTTTCCAGGTGCCGGCGAAACGCAGCAGCAAACCGGCGCCCTGACGGCTGGCGACGATCACTTGCGGTTGAAAATCGCTGATCCCGTTCTGCGCGTTGTAGAACGCCTGCGCCGCGTGGCTCTGGGCCAGAAGCAGAATGTCGTCACCGAGGTTCTGCCCCAGCAGCGAGGGGATCAGCGAGCCATATAGGGGCCTTTTTTGCCGGGTGCCCAGCGGCGTGGTCAGGGCCCGGGTCGCGCGCTGCACAAACTGCAGCCAGTCGTCGACCGTGGCCCCGCTGTCTCTATCGATTCCGATCATGGGAGGCTCTTGAATCAGGGGCTGATGACGCGGCCCTGGTGATCGACCAATGGGCCGCTGAAGTGCACGCCGGAAGCGTCAATGGTCAGGCCGACTGCACCCAGTTGCAGGGTGATCAGTTGCGGTGTCATTGCCAGTCGTGCCGGGCCGATGCTCAGTTCCAGCGATTCACGAGAACCGTTGAAAGCTGCCGGGCCGTTTTGCCAATGCAGGGTGTGCGCAGCATCGTCGTAGCCGCTTTCGCTGCCGTCCTGATGCACGCGACGGGTCAGCGTCGGGATCGTAGAGGCTGGAGGAAAACGGTCACTGTTCAAACCAAACAACGCCACGCTCTGTGCACCACTTTCGCCGCTGCCGTAGTTGAACAGCAGACACTGCTCGCCCACCGTCGGAATCCGCGACTCACTCTGCGCGCCAGCGCTGGGGTTGAAGAACTTGATGGCTGGCGTGAGCAAGCCGCCGTGACTGACCTGACAGGTGTTGCTCGCAGCGTCGACGGTCTGGCAAATGCCGATGCGGCAGAAGCTCTCGGCACGGCGGTGCAGGTCGTCGATTTCCGCTTCCATCTCGGCAAGGCGCTCGATGATCGGGCCGAGTTGCATGCGCAGTAATGCGTCGAACATCGGTCAGGCCTCCAGCGCGGTGTATTGGTCGGGATCATCGATATTGCTGACTTCCCAGGTGCGGGCGAATTTCGGCGTGCCCAGTGGGTCGTCAAGCAAGGTCGGGCCGAGGTAGAGGGTCTGGTTGAATGTCAGGGTCCAGGCTTTGTATTGCTGATCGCCACGGATGAGCAATGACGGCAAGCCATCGATATTCATCGGCAGATCGCATTGATCGCCGGGCAGGTTCCAGCGGTTGTCAGTCATCAGGTTTTTCAGCACCGCGATCAGATCGCACGCTGCAAATGCGCTGGCGGCAAGGGCCGGGATGACGTGCAGAGAGACCGTCATGACGTGAGCAATTCGCCCGTCAGCGGCGCGCACCCCGGGTCCATTGCGGTCGAAGTCAATCAGCACCCAGGCCTGATCGCCCGGTGCAGTGAAATCATCATGATTGCCGACGCTGAGGTTGAGTCCGGCGGTGTTGCGCAGTGTCGTCGCAATGGCTGTGAACAGTTGCGACGGCTGCTGGATCGGTGTGGGCATACATGACCTCCTTTTCAATCGTCCACGCGCAGCCCTGCCGCCAAAATGGCGGCACGGAGAAGTACTAAGGTTAAGGGTGGTCGCGAGGGGGGATTTCGCAGACGCCGATGCGCTTGGCCGCCCAGCGTTCGTAAAGGCCGATGGCGACGTCGGCGCCGGCCATCGCGGTCAGGCAACCGAACGCGCCGGCGGCCCAGATCGAAAGACCCGCGGCATACAGCAGCATGATCGCCGACACGCCGCAGATCATGCAGGCACCAGAGCGCAGGGCCAGACGCCGCAGCAATGACCAGCCGCGAGCGCCCTCCTTGTCGGCGCGCCACATTTCGCCGGACACCCCGCCAACGACGGCAAGGAGGATGACCAGCCAGATCGGCATGTCCGCCAATGCTTGTTGCTCGGTTGTCATGTCACGCCTCCGGAAGTATTGGGGTGAGTGATGTGTATTGGGATCAATCGTGTTCTCTTCAGGTAGGCATTCCAAAAAGCCCGGCGTCAGGCCAGGCTTTTCAGTAATGCGCTCTCTATAGAGGGTGTGCCGGTAATGACCGAATCAGAAAGGCGCGACCGGCCAGTTGACGTTGGACGGATAGCCGGATTGTTTCTTCATGTCGCTGAGACCAACGCAGTACTGTTTGTAAGCGAGCAGCAGCGCGATTTCTTCAGGGGTGGCAACACCAAGGTCAACCTTGTAATGCAGGGAATTCAACATCAACCACTGCCCTGCAGCAGAAAGAAGCTCCAGAGCTTCCTGCGCTACATCTTTCTCCTGCTCTTGATAGGTTGGTTCACTGAACTCCCAATCAACAAAATTTGTTGTCGTACCCTTCCACCCCACCTGGACTGCCGGGTTTTCTGTGATATCCACCCAATAACCATTCGACAACTGTGCTTCTACTGGCGTGGCCGTAGGCTTCTCTACAGCGTCGACAATCACCAGAACTTTGTTGAAGGCTTTGGAATAGTTGAATCGAACAAAAGCGTAGCGGTTCATTTGTTTCTCCTGTTTGCACTCATCGCAAATACTGTCCTTGGGTTTTGCTTACTTGCCTCTCCGTCAAGGTTCTCAACGAAATAGCTATCAGGCAGGCATTCCAAAAAGCCCGGCAGTTCGCCGGGCTTTTCAGTAATGCGCTCCTTCGCCTTCCTTCAAATCCTGTGTTCAAGAAGGAAGCTGACTTTTCGGCGCTACTGGCGCGGTACGAGTCCATTCAAATTGTTTTTCCGACCGCGGTCCCTGCCCGCCGGATAACTGCTTCTGGTGCTTTACGCTGCACACCCGGGTCAGTTGCCAACCCTCTGAACCGTTGAGGCCGGTTCATCGCTGCCTGTTCTTGTGAAACTAAAGAGCTTTCTTGCCAGCCGCTTTGTCGAGCGGCTTGGTGGCAAGGATATGCATGTATGCATATACAGTCAATGCGTAAATGCATTTATTTATGCGTGAAAATGCGCGAATGCATGAGAGCCCCGCAACTCAAGGGTTTGGCAGTTTCCTCAAGGCGAAAAAAAACCCGCCGATGGGCGGGTTTTTCTGAAGAGGTTCGGGTTAGCGGGCGTACATGCCCCACCAGAAGACGTGACCGAGGATGACGATCTGCTCTTCCTGGATTTCCTGGAAGCTGTAGTCCTCGTCCGGATGTTCATCGCGATTGAAGCTGCGCAGACGAATGCCGGTGGGCAAGCGGTAAAGCTGCTTCACACGTAATTGACCGTTGTGATTGATCGCGTACAGGTCGCCATCAATGATGTCGCCGATGCCGCACTTGCCCGCATTCACACCGACCGTGGCGCCGTCGCGCAACACCGGCAACATGCTGTTGCCACGCACCGTCACGCATTTGGCCTGGTCGAACTGCACGCCGTTATGGCGCAGGCTGCGCTTGCCGAAGCGCAGGCTAGAGCGCTCGCTCTCTTCGATGACGAATCTTCCTGATCCAGCAGCCAATTCAACCTCGCGAAGGAACGGCACCGATACCTCGTCATCATCGACCGGCGTATCGTCGTCCCACAGCATTATGTCCTTGAGTTCCGCGTGTACGTCATCACGCGCGCCAGCGGCGGCCGCCGCGACGTCGGCGCGCCCGCGCAGTTGATCGGTGCTCACGGCGAAGTACTCGGCGATCTTCGAGATATGTTTATCCGAGGGATCGACGATCTTCCCGCTGAGAATCCGCGAGAGAGTGGATTGAGGCACGCCGGTGCGACGGTGGAGCTCCGTGGGGGAGATCCCGTGCTGGTCGAGCAGTGCTCTTAAGACGGAGGCTACGTTGCGTTTTTGCATAACGCGCATAGTGCTTGAAGTTTTTAACGAAGACAAATGCTGATTTGCATAAATCGTGCATAAAGTCACTTTTCGATGAAGAAAACCGTCACCCGGCTGCGATGCCTGCGTCCGACAGAGCGCCCATGGTAACCTTGCGCCCATCGCGCAACAGCCCGGCCGATGCCCGCGCTTTCGCCCTACATCTTTTAACGAGTTGCCTGACAATCCGATGAATAAAGCCGTCTCCGACCTGTCCTCCCACACTCCGATGATGCAGCAATACTGGCGCTTGAAGAATCAGCACCCGGATCAGCTGATGTTCTACCGCATGGGCGACTTCTACGAGATTTTCTACGAAGACGCGAAGAAGGCGGCCAAGCTGCTCGACATCACCCTGACCGCGCGCGGACAGTCGGCGGGGCAGGCGATTCCGATGTGTGGCATTCCTTACCACGCGGCGGAAGGCTATCTGGCGAAACTGGTCAAGCTCGGCGAATCGGTGGTGATCTGCGAGCAGGTGGGTGACCCGGCGACCAGCAAAGGGCCAGTGGAACGTCAAGTGGTGCGCATCATCACGCCGGGTACGGTCAGTGACGAGGCGTTGCTGGATGAGCGTCGCGACAACCTGATCGCGGCGGTATTGGGTGACGAGCGCCTGTTCGGTCTGGCCGTGCTGGACATCACCAGCGGCAACTTCACCGTACTCGAGATCAAGGGCTGGGAAAACCTCCTGGCGGAACTGGAGCGGGTCAACCCGGTTGAGCTGTTGATCCCGGATGACTGGCCAAAAGACCTGCCGGCGGAAAAACGCCGTGGCGTGCGTCGTCGTGCGCCGTGGGATTTCGAGCGCGACTCGGCGTTGAAAAGCCTTTGCCAGCAGTTCTCCACCCAAGACCTGAAGGGCTTTGGCTGCGAGAATCTGACCTTGGCCATCGGCGCCGCCGGTTGCCTGCTGGCCTACGCCAAGGAAACCCAGCGCACCGCCCTGCCCCATCTGCGCAGCCTGCGTCACGAACGCCTGGATGACACGGTGGTGCTGGACGGTGCGAGCCGTCGCAACCTCGAGCTGGATACCAACCTGGCCGGTGGTCGCGACAACACCCTGCAGTCCGTTGTCGATCGCTGCCAGACCGCGATGGGCAGTCGCTTGTTGACCCGCTGGCTGAATCGCCCGCTGCGCGATCTGACCGTATTGCTGGCACGCCAGACCTCAATCACCTGCCTGCTCGACGGCTACCGTTTCGAAAAACTGCAACCGCAACTCAAGGAAATCGGCGACATCGAGCGGATTCTCGCGCGGATCGGACTGCGCAACGCGCGTCCCCGCGACCTTGCTCGTCTGCGTGATGCCCTTGGCGCACTGCCGCAATTGCAAGTGGCGATGACCGATCTGGAAGCGCCGCACCTGCAAGGCCTGGCGACCACCACCAGCACCTACCCGGAACTGGCGGCGCTGCTGGAAAAAGCCATTATCGACAACCCGCCCGCAGTCATCCGTGACGGCGGCGTGCTGAAAACCGGCTACGACAGCGAACTCGACGAGCTGCAATCGCTGAGCGAAAACGCCGGTCAGTTCTTGATCGATCTTGAAGCGCGCGAGAAGGCGCGTACCGGCCTGGCCAACCTGAAAGTCGGCTATAACCGTATTCACGGCTACTTTATCGAGTTGCCGAGCAAGCAGGCGGAATCGGCGCCGGCGGATTACATCCGTCGCCAGACGTTGAAAGGCGCCGAGCGCTTCATCACGCCGGAACTGAAAGAGTTCGAAGACAAAGCCCTTTCTGCGAAGAGCCGTGCCCTGGCGCGCGAGAAGATGCTGTACGAAGCGCTGCTGGAGGATCTGATCAGCCAGTTGCCACCGTTGCAGGATACCGCCGGCGCGCTGGCCGAACTCGACGTATTGAGCAACCTCGCCGAGCGCGCACTGAACCTCGACCTGAACTGCCCGCGATTCGTCAGCGAACCGTGCATGCGCATCACCCAGGGCCGTCACCCGGTGGTCGAGCAAGTGCTGACCACGCCGTTCGTGGCTAACGACCTGAGTCTGGACGACAACACGCGCATGTTGGTGATCACCGGCCCGAACATGGGCGGTAAATCCACCTACATGCGCCAGACCGCTCTGATCGTGCTGCTGGCACACATCGGCAGCTTCGTGCCGGCAGCCAGTTGCGAATTGTCGCTGGTCGATCGCATTTTCACCCGGATCGGCTCCAGCGATGACCTGGCCGGTGGCCGTTCGACCTTCATGGTCGAGATGAGCGAAACTGCCAACATCCTGCACAACGCAACCGAGCGCAGCCTGGTGCTGATGGACGAAGTCGGTCGCGGCACCAGCACCTTCGACGGCCTGTCGCTGGCCTGGGCAGCCGCCGAGCGTCTGGCCCATTTACGTGCCTATACGTTATTCGCGACCCACTACTTCGAACTGACCGTGTTGCCGGAAGCCGAGCCATTGGTGGCCAACGTCCACCTCAATGCGACCGAGCACAATGAGCGCATCGTGTTCCTGCACCACGTACTGCCGGGACCGGCCAGTCAGAGTTATGGTCTGGCAGTGGCACAGTTGGCCGGGGTACCAAGCGAAGTGATCCTGCGCGCCCGCGAACACCTGAGCCGACTGGAAGACACTGCCTTGCCCCACGAGGCGCCGAAGCCGGCTGCCAAGGGCAAACCGGCAACACCGCAGCAGAGCGACATGTTCGCCAGCCTGCCGCATCCGGTACTGGATGAGCTGGCCAAGCTGGATATCGATGACCTGACCCCGCGTCGTGCGCTCGAAATGCTCTATGCACTGAAGAACCGGATATAAGCACTGAAGAAGCGGATATAACGCAAACGGCTTCAAGCTGTTAGAATCTCGCGCGGTTTGGGATGCTGCTGGCGAAATAGCCTGGCCAGCAGGTATCGCTCCCGAACCTGGCGACCCCAACCGTGAAGGGGCAACGCTGCCGCCGCCTGAGGAGAAAATTAGAAATGACCTTCGTCGTCACCGACAACTGCATCAAGTGCAAGTACACCGACTGCGTAGAAGTCTGTCCGGTGGACTGCTTTTACGAAGGCCCGAATTTCCTGGTGATTCACCCGGATGAGTGCATCGACTGCGCCCTGTGCGAACCGGAATGCCCGGCCGTGGCCATTTTCTCCGAGGACGAAGTTCCGGAAGAGATGCAGGAATTCATTCAACTCAACGTTGAGCTGGCTGAAATCTGGCCGAACATCACCGAGAAGAAAGAATCGCTGCCGGATGCCGAAGAGTGGGATGGCGTGAAAGGCAAGATCAAAGACCTCGAACGCTGATCTGTCGCGCGCTCGAAATAAAAGGCCCCTTGCGGGCCTTTTTGCTATCCCGCGTTTACTTTCCTGCGGGCAAAAAAAAGGGGCGGTATGACCCGCCCACATTTTTTCCCTATTCCCTGTATTCCTTTTCATCGTCCTGATGAATCGCATCCTGCGATGTCCGTTCCCCTCTTCCTTGAAGGGCGTGTCTGTCCGTCGACACAACCCAGATACTAGAGAGTTCCCCGCCAAGAGCAATCGGCCTTGAGACCGAAAAAGCGCTGTAATAAGCACTTCACATTAAAAAATAAATATATAAATCAACAAGTTAGATAGCCACACCGTGAGCAATCGACGTCTACGGTCGTGTAAAAATACTGAACACTTACAAGAGAGTAAGACAAGGCTTACACCGCGAGACTACAAACGATGGAAATGCCTACCGTACGTCCGGCAATGAACCGGACTATGGACGGGTAGCAAAATTCATGACAACAAAAAACCCCGAACCAGTCGGGGCGTTTTGCGGGCTAGCGTGTGAAGCGCCTACTGGAACAGCGACTCGCTCGACAGGCCATTCTTCTCGAGGATTTCACGCAGGCGTTTGAGGCCTTCCACCTGGATCTGCCGTACCCGTTCGCGGGTCAGGCCAATCTCCAGGCCTACATCTTCCAGCGTGCTGCTCTCGTGACCGCGCAGGCCGAAGCGACGTACCACCACTTCGCGCTGCTTGTCGGTCAGCTCCGACAGCCATTGATCGATGCTCTGCGACAGGTCGTCGTCCTGCAGCAGTTCACAAGGATCGGTAGGACGATCATCTGTCAGGGTATCCAGCAGGGTTTTATCCGAATCCGGACCCAGCGAGACGTCGACCGAAGAAACCCGTTCGTTCAGGCCGAGCATGCGCTTGACCTCGCCCACCGGTTTTTCCAGCAGGTTGGCGATTTCTTCGGGTGAAGGTTCGTGGTCGAGTTTCTGCGTCAGCTCCCGTGCAGCCCGCAGGTACACGTTGAGTTCCTTGACCACATGAATCGGCAACCGGATGGTCCGGGTCTGGTTCATGATCGCGCGCTCGATGGTCTGCCGAATCCACCAGGTCGCGTAGGTCGAGAAGCGGAAGCCGCGCTCGGGATCGAACTTTTCCACCGCGCGGATCAGTCCGAGGTTGCCCTCTTCGATCAGATCCAGCAGCGATAGCCCCCGATTGACGTAACGCCGGGCGATTTTAACCACCAGCCGCAGGTTACTTTCGATCATGCGCTTGCGCCCGGCCGGATCGCCACTTTGCGACAAGCGCGCAAAATGAACTTCTTCCTCCGGGGAGAGCAATGGGGAAAAGCCGATTTCGTTGAGATACAACTGCGTGGCATCAAGTGCACGCGTGTAGTCGATGTACTTATGTTGTTTGAGTGAAGCGGAGTGTTTGGATTTGGAACGAACGGAAGGTGGAGCAGCCCCTTCATCATTCGACATCGAAGATTCCGAATCGATGCCGGCCTCCATAAGGAGAACCTCATCGTCGATGTCAAACTCCGGCACTTCTTTACTGAGAGCCATTGTTATAGTCCTTTGGTGAGTTCGACCCCAAGCTCAAGCGACGCCTTTATCCTTGGCAGCGCTGGAGCCTGTCCCCTCTACGCGACGGAACAGGCTGGCTTACAAATCAACGTCTTGGCAGGAACTGCAGCGGATCTACAGGTTTACCTTGGCGGCGAATCTCAAAATGCAGTTTCACCCGGTCTGTACCCGTTGACCCCATTTCGGCAATTGTCTGTCCGACCTTGACCTGCTGTCCCTCCCGAACCAACAGCCTGCGATTATGTCCGTAGGCACTGACGTAGGTTTCGCTGTGTTTGATGATGACTAATTCGCCGTAGCCCCTTAAGCCACTCCCGGCGTATACCACCGTCCCATCAGACGCAGCTAAAACAGGCTGTCCCAAATCTCCGGCGATATCAATTCCTTTATTCAAACTACCGTTTGAAGAGAATTTTCCAATCAGAATGCCATTAGATGGCCATCCCCAGCCGGTCGGGGCCGGGCCTGCCGGAGGCGACGGAGGAGGCGCTTGCTTGCTCGCGACGGACGGTACAACCCCCGTAGAACCGGTGGTTGTAGTGGTCGTCGTGCCATTCGCCTGGCGCCGGATTACCGTGGTTTTGCTTGAGGAAGAAGGCGAGGAACTGCTGTTGCTCACCACCGCTGTCGGCGTTGAACCGGTGCGGCCGTCAAAGCGAATCGTCTGACCCGGATGGATCGTATACGGCGTAGGAATATTGTTCCGGGCCGCGAGGGCTTTGTAGTCCCAACCGTAGCGAAATGCGATCGAGAACATCGTATCGCCCGGACGGACTACATACTGTCCGGTCGTCACCGTAGGACGCTGGGCCACCGCGTTGTTGCGATCGACCACCCGGACATTGCTCGATTTGGTGCTGGAGCAACCGACCAGCAAGGTGCTCAAGACAAGGCCAGTCACCAGGCGCTGAAAGCTCGTGTTACCCATACGCTGCGCAATGACTGTGAGACTCACCCGCCGCTCCCTTTGTGGTGGCTGAAAAATGTGAAATGCCGGATCTCGGCATGAGGTGTCGCAAGTATAACGGGCCGAACCGGCTTTACCTTTAATGATGCGAAATCGCTTTGCGCACACGTTTGCAAGCTGACAATCCGCTGCGTTTAATCCATCGCTGCCGGAGTAAGACACAGGCGAACGAAAGGAATTCAGCGCGCGTAAACAAATGCTCAGGCCAGTGGCCCGTTGAGCAATGGCACGAACCGGACGGCCCCCAGAACATGCCGGGAAAAGCCGTTTTCCTCACGCACGATCAGCAACAACTGCTGCACTTCCCCGGAGCCCACCGGAATCACCATGCGCCCGCCCGGTGCCAATTGATCGAGCAAGGCTTGCGGAACATCCGTGGCCACGGCGGTGACGATAATGCCGTTATAGGGTGCCAGCGCCGGCCAGCCTTCCCAGCCGTCGCCCCAACGGAACACCACGTTGCGCAGGTTCAGTTCAACCAGACGCTCCTTGGCGCGATCCTGCAGCACCTTGATGCGCTCAACCGAGAACACCCGCTCGACCAATTGTGACAACACCGCTGTCTGGTAACCGGAACCGGTGCCGATCTCCAGCACCTTATCCAGCGGCCCAGCCTCGAGCAGCAGTTCGCTCATGCGCGCCACCATATAAGGCTGGGAAATCGTCTGGTTGTTGCCGATCGGCAGCGCCGTGTCTTCATAGGCGCGGTGTGCCAGCGCCTCGTCGACGAACAGGTGACGCGGCGTACGCCGGATCACTTCCAGCACCTTGGCGTTGGACACACCTTCCTCGTACAGGCGCTGGATCAGCCGCTCGCGGGTACGCTGAGAGGTCATGCCGATCCCGCTGCGCAGTCTGTCTTCGTGTTCACGGGCCATCAGCGCAGTCCCTCCAGCCAGCCATCGAGGCTTCTGAACGCATCGTTGAAGGTGCGATCGAGCTGTAACGGCGTGATCGACACATAGCCCTGCATCACCGCATGAAAGTCGGTGCCCGGGCCGCCGTCTTCGGCATCGCCGGCAGCGGCAATCCAGTAACCGGCCTTGCCCCGTGGATCAACCACTTTCATCGGCGCCGCCGCCCGGGCGCGATGGCCCAGACGGGTCAGCTGAATGCCGCGAATGTGGTCGATGGGCAGATTGGGAATGTTCACGTTGAGCACCGTGCGCGGCGGCAGATCGAGCCCGGCATGGGCTTCAACCAGTTTGCGCGCAAAGTACGCCGCCGTCGGCAGATTATCCACCTGCCGCGAGACCAGCGAAAAAGCGAACGACGGACGCTCGAGGAAACGCCCCTCAAGGGCCGCCGCCACGGTTCCGGAATACAGCACGTCATCGCCAAGGTTGGCACCGAGGTTGATCCCGGAAACCACCATGTCTGCCTCGCGCTCCAGCAGGCCGTTGAGGCCCAGGTGCACGCAGTCGGTCGGTGTGCCGTTGAGGCTGATAAAGCCATTGGCCAGGTATTGCGGGTGCAGTGGACGGTCGAGCGTCAGCGAACTGCTGGCGCCGCTTTTGTCCTGCTCCGGGGCGATAACCACGCACTCGGTGTAATCCGCCAGCGCAGCATAAAGCGCGGCGAGACCGGGTGCGGTTACCCCATCGTCGTTAGAAATCAGAATACGCATGGGCTGTCCGTCTGCCCCACCGGCACCAGATCAACGAGTTCGCGCACCAATACGGTGGCGAAGCATCCGGCCGGGAGGACGAATTCCAGTTGCAGAATGTCAGGCTGGGGATAATGCCACGTCAACCCGCCAATGGGCAGCCGCAGGATGCGACGTTCGTGGCTCATACCGGCGTTGACCAACCAATCGCGCAGCTCTGCTTCATTGGCGGCGATCCCCTGCTCCAGAGCATGGACAGCGCCTGCGGTCGGCGAGTCACCTTCGCCCCACTGCGGGCCGGTCGGATGCAGATCGAGGATCGCCAGACGCGGGTCGCTGCACTCAGCCTCACCGGCCGGAAAAAAACTGCGGCTGTCGGTGAACGCGAGCAGATCACCGACCTGGGCTTTTTGCCAGGTGCCATCGGCAACACGCGCCGCCAGCACTTGGTTGAAGAGAAAACTGCGCGCGGTCGAGAGCAGGCGCGAACGCACGTTGCGTTGCTCCGGCAGAGCCATGCGCGCCGCCCAGGAACGGGCATCGACAACGTTGCCGCCGTCATGACCGAAACGCTGGGCGCCGAAATAATTGGGAATACCTTGCTTAGCGATCAGTTGCAGGCGTTGTTCAATCGCGTCTTTGTCGCCAGCGAACTGGGTCAGGCGCAAGGTGAAACCGTTGGCCGAATGCGCACCGCGTTGCAGTTTGCGTTTGTGGCGAGTGGTTTTGAGGATTTTCAGCGTGTCGTTTTCCGCCGCCGACAGATCAGGGTCAGCCTTGCCCGGCAACTGCACGCTGAACCACTGGCGAGTGAGCGCCTGACGATCCTTGAGGCCGGCATAGCTGACGGTGCGCAACGGAACGCCAGCCGCCTTGGCGATACGCCGCGCGGCTTCCTCAGTGTTCAGGCCACGTTTTTCGACCCAGATCCACAGGTGTTCGCCATCGCCGCTGAACGGGATATCGAGCACTTCATCGACCTGAAAATCTTCAGCGATGGCTTTCAGTACCGCAGTGCCGAGGGAGTCGCCATAGGCCCGCGGGCCGAGCAATTGCAGTTCATTCATGCGCGCAGCAACAAGGCAACGGAGTGCACGGCGATGCCTTCTTCGCGACCGACAAAGCCAAGCTTTTCGGTGGTGGTAGCTTTCACGTTCACTTGATCCAACTCAACTTGAAGATCCGCCGCGATCAGCGCGCGCATCGATTCGATATGCGGGGCCATTTTGGGCGCCTGGGCAACGATGGTGTTGTCGACGTTGCCGACTTTCCAGCCTTTGGCATGGATCAGCGCGACCACATGACGCAGCAGCGCACGGCTGTCGGCGCCCTTGAATTGCGGGTCGGTGTCCGGGAAGTGTTTGCCGATATCACCCAGCGCCGCGGCGCCGAGCAAGGCATCGCTCAAGGCGTGCAGCAGGACGTCACCGTCGGAATGAGCGAGCAGCCCGAAGCTGTGTGCAATGCGCACGCCGCCCAGAGTAATGAAATCGCCTTCAGCGAAACGGTGCACATCATAGCCGTGGCCAATACGCATAAAAAAACGCCCCGATTTTTGTCAGGGCGTGATTCTACCTGCTTTGTCAGACATTAGGCGCCTAGAGCGCGTGCGTGATGCTGCAAGTGGTCGTCTATGAAGCTTGAGATGAAGAAATAGCTGTGGTCGTAGCCCGGTTGCAGGCGCAATGTCAGCGGATGGCCCGCTTGTTTTGCGGCTTGTTGCAGGGCTTCGGGTTTGAGCTGTTTTTCAAGGAAGTCATCGCGATCACCTTGATCGACCAGCAGCGGCAGTTTTTCATCCGCTTCGGCGATCAGCGCGCAGGCATCCCACTCCTTCCACTTCGAACGGTCTTCGCCCAGGTAACGCGAGAACGCTTTCTGCCCCCACGGGCAATCCATCGGGTTGTTGATCGGCGAAAACGCTGACACCGACTGGTAACGCCCCGGATTGCGCAACGCACACACCAAAGCACCGTGGCCGCCCATGGAGTGGCCGCTGATGCTGCGTTTGTCCGAAGCGGGGAAATGCGCTTCAACTAATGAAGGCAATTCCTGCACGACATAGTCATGCATCCGATAGTGGCGCGCCCAAGGCTCCTGCGTGGCATTCAGATAGAACCCGGCGCCGAGACCGAAATCCCACGCGCCATCAGGATCACCCGGCACATCCGGCCCGCGAGGGCTGGTGTCCGGCGCAACGATGATCAAACCCAGTTCGGCCGCCATGCGCATCGCGCCAGCCTTTTGCATGAAATTCTCGTCGGTGCAGGTCAGGCCGGACAACCAGTACAGCACCGGCAGCTTGCCGCCCTGCTCCGCCTGCGGCGGCAGGTACACGGCGAATACCATGTCGCAACCCAGCACATCGGAGCGATGCCGATAGCGCTTGTGCCAACCGCCGAAACTCTTCTGACAGGAGATGTTTTCCAGACTCATGTAAAGACTCCTACGCGGTCACGGCCACAAGCCTTCAAGACTTGCAGCCATGTCGCCACGATTGATCAGAAATGAATGACAGTACGGATGCTCTTGCCTTCGTGCATCAGGTCGAAGGCCTTGTTGATATCTTCCAGGCCCATGGTGTGGGTGATGAACGTATCCAGCGGGATCTCACCGCTCTGGGCCATATCGACGTAGCTCGGCAATTCAGTACGACCGCGTACGCCGCCGAACGCCGAACCACGCCAGACGCGACCGGTGACCAACTGGAATGGACGGGTAGCGATTTCCTGACCGGCACCGGCCACGCCGATGATCACAGACTCGCCCCAACCTTTGTGGCAGCACTCAAGGGCTGCGCGCATCAGTTGCACATTGCCGATGCATTCGAAAGAGAAGTCGACGCCGCCATCGGTCATGTCGACGATCACTTCCTGAATCGGACGATCAAAGTCTTTCGGGTTTACGCAATCGGTGGCGCCGAGTTGCTTGGCGATTTCGAACTTGGCCGGGTTGATGTCGATGGCGATGATGCGTGCAGCCTTGGCTTTCACCGCACCGATCACCGCCGACAGACCGATGCCGCCCAGACCGAAGATGGCCACGGTGTCACCCGGTTTGACCTTGGCCGTGTTGAGTACCGCACCGATACCGGTGGTGACGCCGCAACCGAGCAGGCAGACTTTTTCCAGTGGCGCATCCTTGGAGATCTTGGCCACAGAGATTTCCGGCAACACAGTGTATTCCGAAAAGGTCGACGTGCCCATGTAGTGGAAAATCGTTTCGCCCTTGTAGGAAAAGCGCGAAGTGCCGTCCGGCATCAAACCCTTGCCCTGAGTTGCGCGAATCGCCTGACACAGGTTGGTCTTGCCCGACTTGCAGAATTTGCACTGGCCGCATTCCGGGGTGTACAGCGGAATCACGTGATCGCCGACGGCAACCGAGGTCACGCCCTCGCCGATGGCTTCAACGATGGCGCCACCTTCGTGGCCGAGAATCGACGGGAAGATACCTTCCGGGTCGGCACCGGACAGCGTGTAAGCGTCAGTGTGGCAAACACCAGAAGCGACGACGCGCAGCAACACTTCACCGGCTTTGGGCATGGCGACATCGACTTCTACGATTTCCAGCGGCTTCTTGGCCTCGAAGGCAACGGCGGCGCGCGACTTGATCATGCTGACTCTCCAGGGAATGCATTGAATAAAAAACCAGACAAGGAGTGTAATACACAGCTTTACGATGAATAATCCGGACAAAAGCAAAACATTATTGCCATACAGGGATAATCCCGATGTCCGAAAACCGCTGGGAAGGCATCGACGAATTCGTCGCCGTTGCCGAATGCAGCCAGTTCACTGCTGCTGCCGAACGTCTTGGGGTTTCGTCCTCGCACATCAGCCGACAAATCGTACGGCTGGAAGAGAGACTTCAGACGCGCCTGCTCTATCGCAGCACGCGCCGGGTGACGCTGACCGAGGCCGGCCAGACCTTCCTGCAACATTGCCAACGCTTGCAGGATGGTCGCGAAGAAGCCCTGCGTGCGGTCGGCGATCTGACCAGCGAACCAAAGGGCATGCTGCGCATGACCTGCGCGGTGGCCTACGGTGAGCGTTTTATCGTGCCGCTGGTGACGCGGTTTATGGGTCTTTATCCGCAACTGCGCATTGATATCGAATTGAGCAATCGACAGCTTGATCTGGTGCATGAAGGATTGGACCTGGCGATTCGCCTAGGCCGCTTGCAGGATTCGCGATTGGTCGCGACACGCCTGGCGCCACGACGAATGTATCTGTGCGCGTCACCGTCCTACGTCGAGCGGTACGGGCGCCCACACAGTTTGTCGGAACTGAGCCGACATAACTGCCTGATCGGCAGCTCGGACATCTGGCAACTTGAGCAAAACGGACGGGAGTTCTCCCAGCGGGTGCAGGGAAACTGGCGTTGTAACAGTGGGCAAGCGGTGCTGGATGCGGCGCTGCAGGGAGTGGGGCTGTGTCAGTTGCCGGATTATTACGTGCTGGAGCATTTGCACAGTGGCGCGCTGATTTCGTTGCTGGAGGCGCATCAGCCGCCGAATACGGCGGTGTGGGCGCTGTATCCGCAGCAAAGGCATTTGTCGCCGAAGGTGCGCAAGTTGGTGGATTTTTTGAAGGTGGGGTTGGCTGAGCGACCGGAGTATCGGTGCTAAGTTATGCGATGCCTGAGCAGCCGTCTTCGCGAGCAAGCTCGCTCCCACAGGGGGCCGGCAGTGAATGCACATTGGATGTCAGGCGCAAATCAAATGTGGGAGCGAGCTTGCTCGCGAAGGCAGCAGAACAGGCAACACAGCAATCAGCGACGATTAGCCCAACGCTGACGCAACCACTCCAGATCTTCAGGCCGGGTGACCTTGAGGTTATCCGCCCGCCCTTCAATCAGACGCGGCTTGAGACCGGCCCACTCCATCGCCGATGCCTCGTCAGTAATCAGCGCATCAGCCACCAGACTGTCCGCCAACGCCCGATGCAACGCGCCGAGGCGGAACATCTGCGGCGTATAGGCCTGCCAGATCACGCTGCGATCCACGGTTTCCACCACACGACCGTGCTTGTCGACGCGCTTCAAGGTGTCGCGTGCTGGCACCGCGAGCAAACCGCCCACAGGGTCATCTGCCAGTTCATCCAGTAACTTGTCGAGATCCTCGCGACTCAGGTTGGGCCGCGCCGCATCGTGCACCAGCACCCAATCCTCATCATCGGCACCCTGCGCATGCAAATGCAGCAAAGCATTGAGCACCGAGCCGGAACGCTCTGCCCCGCCCTCCACGCGCTGAATCCGCGGATCGCTGACACACGCCAGATTCGGCCAGTAAGGATCATCAACCGCAAGACTGACCACCAGCCCCTTGAGGCTCGGGTGATCAAGGAAACAGCCGAGGCTGTGTTCGAGAATTGTGCGCCCGCCCAGTTGCAGGTATTGCTTGGGACGGTCCGCGGCCATTCGGGCACCGACGCCCGCGGCAGGAATCACGGCCCAGAAGGCCGGCAGGGAATTGATCATTGGGCCAACTGGTAAAGGGTTTCGCCGTCCTTGACCATGCCCAGTTCGTGACGAGCCCGTTCTTCAACGGTCTCCATACCCTTTTTCAACTCGCTGACTTCAGCGTCCATCACCCGGTTGCGCTCCAGCAAACCTTCGTTCTCGGCGTGTTGATCAGCAATCTGCTGATTCAGCTCGGCGACCTGCGCCAGACTGCCATTGCCCACCCACAGGCGGTACTGCAGACCGGCCAGTAGCAAGAGCAAAACGAGAAACAACCAGTAAGGACTGCGCATCGAATATCAGGTATCCAGTGAAAAAAGACAGCCACGCCAAAACTTTGAAGCATCTGATAGCACGAAGCCTGGAAGACCCAGGCTTGTGCTGTTAAGGCATCAGATTAGTGGCAAATCCATCGCTGTCACGACTTTTTCGACACAATCCGGTGTCCTTCCATCGATTTGTACTTAGCCGCGGAATTCGCTGCGACCGTTGTACTTGGCCTTGCCATTCAACTGCTCTTCGATACGCAGCAGTTGGTTGTACTTGGAAACGCGGTCGGAACGGCACAGCGAACCGGTCTTGATCTGGCCAGCCGAGGTGCCCACGGCCAGGTCGGCAATGGTCGAATCTTCGGTTTCGCCCGAACGGTGCGAGATTACTGCGGTGTAACCGGCAGCCTTGGCCATCTGGATGGCTTCCAGGGTTTCGGTCAGGGTACCGATCTGGTTGAACTTGATCAGGATCGAGTTGGCGATCTTTTTATCGATGCCTTCTTTGAGGATCTTGGTGTTGGTCACGAACAGGTCGTCGCCTACCAGCTGAGTTTTCTCGCCGATCTTGTCGGTGAGGATCTTCCAGCCAGCCCAGTCGGACTCGTCCAGACCGTCTTCGATCGAGATGATCGGATAACGTTCGGTCAGACCTTTGAGGTAATCAGCGAAACCTTCAGCGGTGAACACCTGGCCTTCGCCGGACAGGTTGTACTTGCCGTCTTCGTAGAATTCACTGGCTGCGCAGTCCAGCGCCAGGGTCACGTCGGTACCCAGCTTGTAACCGGCGTTGGCCACTGCTTCGGAGATCACTTTCAGCGCGTCTTCGTTGGAGGCCAGGTTCGGTGCGAAACCGCCTTCGTCGCCAACGGCAGTGCTCAGGCCACGGGCCTTCAGCACAGCTTTCAAGTGATGGAAAATCTCGGTGCCCATGCGCAGACCTTCCGAGAACGACTTGGCGCCAACCGGCTGCACCATGAACTCCTGGATGTCGACGTTGTTATCGGCGTGTTCGCCACCGTTGATGATGTTCATCATCGGTACCGGCATCGAGTAGACACCCGGCGTGCCGTTGAGGTTGGCGATGTGTGCGTACAGCGGCAGGTCCTGATCCTGCGCAGCCGCCTTGGCCGCCGCCAGGGACACGGCGAGGATGGCGTTGGCGCCCAGGGTTGCCTTGTTTTCAGTACCGTCGAGCTTGATCATCGCGTGGTCCAGAGCCTTCTGGTCGCTTGGGTCGGTGCCCAGCAGCAGATCGCGGATCGGACCGTTGATGTTGGCTACCGCTTTGAGCACGCCCTTGCCCAGGTAACGGCTCTTGTCGCCATCACGCAGCTCGAGCGCTTCACGCGAGCCAGTGGATGCACCGGACGGCGCGCAAGCGCTGCCGATGATGCCGTTGTCGAGAAGCACGTCCGCTTCCACGGTGGGATTGCCACGGGAGTCGAGAACTTCACGACCTTTGATGTCGACGATTTTTGCCATTGTTGTAAACACTCCAAAGTTGACGAAAACGACGCAGCTAGAGGAAATCTTTTTACCGTCGGCAAGGGGTGTGCAGCGGGCAGTCTTGCAGACGATAACGCTCATGCCCGAGGGCATGAGCGACAAATCGTGCGGTACTTTACCGGAGAATTGAGGTTTACGCGGTTTCTACCGTCGGAAAACTCTTCACCAGTTCGTCCAGAGCTTTGAGCTGGGCCAGGAATGGCTCCAGTTTGTCCAGACGCAAGGCGCAAGGGCCGTCGCATTTGGCGTTGTCCGGATCCGGATGCGCTTCGAGGAACAGACCCGCCAGCGACTGGCTCATGCCGGCCTTGGCCAGATCCAGAACCTGTGCGCGGCGACCGCCGGCGGAGTCGGCACGACCGCCAGGCATTTGCAGGGCGTGGGTCACATCGAAGAATACCGGGTACTCGAACTGCTTCATGATGCCGAAGCCGAGCATGTCGACCACGAGGTTGTTGTAGCCGAAGCTCGAACCACGCTCGCAGAGGATCAATTGATCGTTACCTGCTTCGACGCACTTGTTCAGGATGTGTTTCATTTCCTGAGGCGCGAGGAACTGGGCTTTCTTGATGTTGATGACTGCATTGGTCTTGGCCATCGCGACGACCAGATCGGTCTGGCGCGACAGGAAGGCCGGCAGTTGAATGATGTCGCAGACCTCAGCGACGACCGCGGCCTGGGCAGGCTCGTGGACGTCGGTGATGATCGGCACGCCGAAGGCTTGTTTGATGTCCTGGAAGATGCGCATGCCCTCTTCCAGGCCAGGACCGCGATAGGAGGTCACAGAAGAACGGTTGGCCTTGTCGAAACTGGCCTTGAACACGTAAGGGATACCGAGCTTTTCGGTGACCTTTACGTACTCTTCGCAAACCTGCATGGCCATGTCACGGCTTTCCAGCACGTTCATGCCGCCGAACAGCACCATGGGTTTGTCGTTGGCAATCTCGATGTCGCCGACGCGGATGATCTTCTGTGCCATCAGGATTACGCCTTCTTCTGGTGTTGAGCCAACGCTGCTTTGACAAAACCGCTGAACAGCGGATGGCCATCGCGCGGTGTCGAGGTGAACTCAGGGTGGAACTGGCAAGCGACGAACCATGGGTGATCGGCTGCTTCAACCACTTCAACCAGCGCCGCATCAGCGGAGCGACCGGAGATTTTCAGGCCGGCTTCGATCAGCTGTGGCAGCAGGTTGTTGTTCACTTCGTAACGGTGACGGTGACGCTCGACGATCACGTCCTTGCCGTAGCAATCGTGGACCTTGGAGCCGGCTTCGAGCAGGCAATCCTGAGCGCCGAGACGCATGGTGCCGCCCAGGTCGGACGATTCGGTACGCACTTCAACGGCACCGGTCGCGTCTTCCCACTCGGTGATCAGACCGACCACCGGATGACCGCTGGCGCGATCGAACTCGGTGGAGTTGGCGTCTTTCCAGCCCATCACGTTACGGGCGAACTCGATGACCGCCACTTGCATACCGAGGCAGATCCCCAGGTACGGAACCTTGTTTTCACGAGCGTACTGAACGGCAGTGATCTTGCCTTCCACGCCGCGCAGACCGAAGCCGCCCGGTACGAGGATCGCGTCGACACCTTCGAGCAGCGCAGTGCCCTGGTTTTCGATGTCTTCGGAATCGATGTAACGCAGGTTGACCTTGGTGCGGTTGCTGATGCCGGCGTGACTCATCGCTTCGATCAGCGATTTATACGCGTCCAGCAGTTCCATGTACTTGCCGACCATGGCGATGGTCACTTCGTGTTCCGGGTTCAGCTTGGCGTCAACCACCGCGTCCCACTCGGACAGATCAGCGCTGCCGCATTGCAGGCCGAAACGCTCAACGACGAAATCGTCCAGACCCTGCGAGTGCAGGATGCCCGGGATCTTGTAGATGGTGTCGGCGTCTTCCAGCGCGATTACCGCACGTTCTTCAACGTTGGTGAACTGAGCGATCTTGCGACGCGACGAGATGTCGATCGGGTGATCGGAACGGCACACCAGCACGTCTGGCTGCAGGCCGATCGAACGCAGTTCTTTGACCGAGTGCTGGGTGGGCTTGGTTTTGGTCTCGCCAGCGGTAGCGATGTACGGCACCAGCGTCAGGTGCATCAGCATCGCGCGCTTGGCGCCGACCTCGAAACGCAATTGACGGATGGCTTCGAGGAACGGTTGCGACTCGATGTCACCGACGGTGCCACCGATTTCAACCATCGCCACGTCAGCGTCACCGGCACCCTTGATGATGCGGCGCTTGATTTCGTCGGTGATGTGCGGGATCACCTGGATGGTTGCACCCAGGTAGTCACCACGGCGCTCTTTGCGCAGCACGTGCTCGTAGACGCGGCCAGTGGTGAAATTGTTGTTCTGGGTCATGGTCGTGCGGATGAACCGCTCGTAGTGACCCAGGTCCAGGTCGGTCTCGGCGCCGTCGTGGGTGACGAACACTTCACCGTGCTGGAACGGGCTCATGGTGCCCGGATCGACGTTGATGTACGGATCCAGCTTGAGCATGGTGACCTTAAGCCCCCGCGCCTCCAGGATGGCTGCCAATGAAGCCGATGCAATGCCTTTCCCCAATGAAGAAACAACACCGCCCGTGACGAATATGTAGCGCGTCATGAAAAACCCTAGAAGTCTGCGTTAAAGCGGTACGAGCCGCCGGGGAAAGCGAAGGAAGGCCGAAGCCCCCGATCACCTGCATTAATCACAGTGCACCTTTCAAAAAAACCGCCGCGTTGGGACAGACCGGCAGATGAAACACCGGTACGTTGCTCGCTACACATTTTTTGGAATCGCCCAGCAAAGACTGCTTGGTAATCGGCAACTCCTGCAATTCAGGCGAATCCACAGAAGTTGTATCAAGAAGGGAGCGTAGTCTACCGGAATGCTCCTTTCAGCTCAAACCTTGATCTTCGTCTGTTGGCAGCCAATGCAATTTCCAGCCGTCCTGCACAGGGCCGTCAAGTCCCGGCAGGTTCGCCACCGCGAGCAATTCATCGCCGCGAAACAGCAGCGGCAATCTGCCACGCACGAAGCCCGGCACCGCGCGCTCATTGAGCAGGCGCTTGAGGTCACGGTGACCGCGATCCGCCAGCTGCATGACTTCACCGCCCTGACGATAGGCAATGCGCAAAGGCCCGACGGGAGTCTGCCCGCTGAACATGACACGTCCGTTATCGGCCAAGCGTAGCGCTGACGCCGGGCTCTGCCACTCGGCGCCGATCATCGGCGCGCGTAGCCAGTCATCGCTGAGCCACCACAGACGACCGGCGCTGCGGTGCAGCTCGCCATCGGCCAGACGCCAGATTGGCGAAGCATCGTGCGTGGCCGCACAGAGATCGGTCCAACCCGACCAATGGTCGGTGTCAGGCAGACGCGTGAAAGGTTCAAGCCAATGACTGATCACGTTTCGTTGGCGGGCAGGAGACAGCGCAGCCAGCGGCGCCAGTTCCAGCGACGGCAATCCCAGCCATTCGAATTCATGAGCGGTGGCGGCGTGCGCCAGATCAATCTGCGCCAATTCATCGAGCAGTCCCTGCGCCTCACGCAGATGCGCGGCGCTGCGGGCCATGTTCGCCTGCGCTTGCGGCCAGCGCCCGGTCAGCAGGGGCATGACCTGATGGCGCAGGTAGTTGCGCGAGAACTGCCGATCCTGATTCGACGGGTCTTCGATCCAGCTTAAGTGGTGAGCCTGAGCGTAACGTTCCAGCTCGGAACGAGAGACATCGAGCAACGGGCGAATCAACGTACCCTGCCCCACCGGCCTTTGCTTTGGCATTCCCGACAATCCGCGCACGCCAGCACCGCGCAGCAGCCGGAACAGCAGCGTTTCCGCCTGATCATCGCGGTGCTGGCCAGTGAGCAATACATCATTGGCTTGTGTCTGCGCGCTGAATATCGCGTAACGCGCATCCCGCGCCGCCCGCTCCAGACTGGCACCCGGTTGCACCTTCACGCGCTCGATCAGCAACGGCAGGCCCAGCGCATCACACACCGACTGGCAATGTTGCGGCCACGCATCAGCCGCAGGCTGGAGGCCGTGATGGATATGGATGGCACTTAATGGAGGGATGGATTCGGTTTTTGCCAGATCGGCGAGCAGGTGAAGCAGGACGGTTGAATCGAGACCACCGGAAAACGCGATGCGCCAATGAGCGGCATTGCGCCAAGGCTCAAGGTTGCGCAAAAGCCGTGAAGGCAAATCAATCGAAAGCTGACTCATTTTTTTACCTTCACAGAAAACCAATGTGGGAGCGAGCTTGCTCGCGAAAGCGGTTCAACATTCAACATTTTCGTTGTCTGTTATAACGCCTTCGCGAGCAAGCTCGCTCCCACAGTGTTTTGCATTGTCAGTCGAATCGGCGTTCGATCAGAGGCCGTAGCTCATCAGTCGATCATAACGGCGCTTCAACAGCGCTTCGTTATCGAACTTCTTCAACATCGCCAGTTGCGAGCTCAGCTCGGCACGGATCGATGCAGCGGCGGCAGCCGGATCACGGTGCGCACCGCCCAGAGGCTCGCTGATCACCTTGTCGACAATGCCCAGGCCTTTCAGACGCTCGGCAGTGATGCCCATGGCCTCAGCAGCATCCGGCGCTTTTTCTGCGGTTTTCCACAGAATCGAAGCGCAACCTTCCGGCGAGATCACCGCGTAGGTCGAGTATTGCAGCATGTTCAGCTGATCGCAGACGCCGATGGCCAGTGCACCGCCGGAACCACCCTCACCAATTACGGTGGCGATGATCGGGGTTTTCAGGCGCGACATCACACGCAGGTTCCAGGCAATCGCTTCGCTCTGGTTGCGCTCTTCAGCGTCGATACCCGGATAGGCGCCCGGGGTATCGATGAAGGTCAGGATCGGCATTTTGAAACGCTCGGCCATTTCCATCAGACGGCAAGCCTTGCGGTAGCCTTCCGGACGCGGCATGCCGAAGTTGCGGCGCACCTTCTCACGGACTTCACGGCCCTTCTGGTGACCGATGATCATCACCGGCTGATCTTCCAGGCGGGCGATACCACCCACGATGGCGGCGTCGTCAGAGAAGTGACGGTCGCCGTGCAGTTCGTCGAACTCGGTGAAGATGTGCTCGATGTAATCGAGGGTGTACGGGCGTTTCGGGTGACGCGCCAGGCGTGCGATCTGCCAGCTGGTCAGCTTGCCGAAGATGTCTTCGGTCAGCGTTTTGCTCTTGTCCTGCAGGCGGGAGATCTCATCGCCGATATTCAGCGAATTGTCATTACCGACCAAGCGCAACTCTTCGATCTTGGCTTGCAGGTCGGCGATCGGCTGTTCGAAATCTAGAAAATTCGGGTTCATAGGCGTCCGTCTTGGGTCGTGTCCCAAATGAGCTTGGGCCGGCCGGTTGTCTATTCGCGCCCTACCTTAAGGGAGAGGCGCGCTGAGGTCGAGATTAAAAATTCAGGTTGCGGGCAAGCGCAATGATGGCACTTGCCGGTCAACGGTATTGGAGGAAGACGTTGTCTCGCCCGAACTGGTCACGCAGGGCTTGAATCAACGCATCCGCCGGATCAATCCGCCAAGTCTCACCGAACTGCAGCAAGGTCTTCGCATCCGGGCTGGTGTACTCCATGGTGATCGGGCACGCGCCGCGATGACGCTTGAGCAATTCCCCCAACCAGCGTAGCTGATCGCCTTTCAGATCCTGGGTTTGCAGCTTCAGGCGCAGGCTTTCGGCGAGGTTAGTGCGCGCATCTTCCATGCTCATCACGCGCTTGACCCGCAGGCGCAGGCCGCCGGAGAAGTCGTCGTTGCTGACTTCGCCCTCGACCACCACCATCGCGTCGGTCTGCAACAGCGATTGCGCAGAATGAAACGCATCGGCGAACAACGACGCCTCGATCCGCCCCGAGCGGTCGTCGAGGGTGATGAAGCCCATCTTGTCGCCCTTCTTGTTCTTCATCACCCGCAAGGCAATGATCATCCCTGCTACGGTTTGCGTATCCCGCGCCGGCTTCAGGTCGATGATGCGCTGACGGGCGAAGCGACGGATCTCGCCTTCGTATTCGTCAATCGGGTGGCCGGTCAGGTACAGGCCCAAGGTGTCTTTCTCACCCTTGAGGCGTTCCTTGAGGGTCAGCTCCTTGGCCTTGCGATGGGACGCATAAACATCGGCATCTTCTTCGACAAACAGCCCGCCAAACAGGTCGGCATGGCCGCTGTCGTGGGTGCGTGCGGTCTGTTCGGCTGCCTTGATCGCCTCTTCCATCGCCGCCAGCAGCACGGCGCGGTTGCGGTCGATATTAGCTTGATAAGCCTTCTGTTCGTCATGGAAGTACGGCCCCAGACGATCCAGCGCACCGCTGCGGATCAGACCGTCCAGCGTACGTTTGTTGATACGTTTGAGGTCGACACGGGCGCAGAAATCGAACAGATCCTTGAACGGACCGGCCTGACGCGCTTCGGTGATGGCCTCAACCGGGCCTTCACCAACACCCTTGATCGCGCCGAGGCCGTAGACGATGCGGCCGTCGTCGTTCACCGTGAACTTGAACTCCGAAGTGTTCACGTCCGGCGCGTCGAGACGCAGTTTCATCGTGCGCACTTCCTCGATCAAGGTCACGACCTTGTCGGTGTTGTGCATATCCGCCGAAAGTACCGCGGCCATGAACGGCGCCGGGTAGTGAGCTTTCAGCCAGGCGGTCTGGTACGAGACCAGGCCGTAAGCGGCAGAGTGGGATTTGTTGAAGCCGTAACCGGCGAACTTTTCCACCAGGTCGAAAATGTTACCGGCCAGATCGGCGTCGATACCGTTGGTGGCGCAACCTTCGATGAAACCGCCGCGCTGCTTGGCCATTTCCTCGGGCTTTTTCTTACCCATTGCCCGACGCAGCATGTCCGCACCACCGAGGGTGTAACCGGCCATGACCTGGGCAATCTGCATCACCTGTTCCTGGTACAGGATGATGCCGTAAGTCGGCGCCAGAACGGGCTTCAAACCGTCGTACTGGTAGTCCGAGTGCGGATACGCCAGTTCGGCGCGACCGTGCTTACGGTTGATGAAGTCATCCACCATGCCGGACTGCAGCGGGCCCGGACGGAACAGGGCCACGAGTGCGATCAAGTCTTCCAGGCAGTCGGGCTTGAGCTTTTTGATCAGCTCTTTCATGCCGCGGGATTCAAGCTGGAACACCGCCGTGGTTTCAGCTTTCTGCAACAGCGTGTAAGTCGGTTTGTCATCCAGCGGGATAAACGCGATATCCAGCGGCGGCTCGTTGACCTTGGCGCGGTCGCGGTTAATCGTTTTCAACGCCCAGTCGATGATCGTCAGGGTCCTCAAGCCGAGGAAGTCGAACTTCACCAGACCAGCCGCTTCAACGTCGTCCTTGTCGAACTGGGTTACCAGACCATCACCGGCCTCGTCGCAGTAGATCGGCGAGAAGTCAGTCAGCTTGGTCGGCGCGATTACCACACCACCGGCGTGCTTACCGACGTTACGCACAACGCCTTCGAGCTTGCGCGCCATCTCCCAGATTTCCGCCGCCTCTTCATCGACCTTGATGAAGTCACGGAGGATTTCTTCCTGCTCGTAGGCTTTTTCCAAGGTCATGCCGACTTCGAACGGAATCATCTTCGACAGGCGATCCGCCAGGCCGTAGGACTTGCCCTGCACCCGCGCCACGTCGCGCACCACAGCCTTGGCGGCCATGGAACCGAAGGTGATGATCTGGCTCACGGCGTTGCGGCCGTATTTCTCGGCCACGTAATCGATCACCCGGTCACGACCGTCCATGCAGAAGTCGACGTCGAAGTCGGGCATCGATACCCGTTCCGGGTTAAGGAAACGTTCGAACAGCAGGTCGTATTCCAGCGGATCGAGGTCGGTGATCTTCTGCACGTAGGCCACCAACGAACCGGCACCCGATCCCCGGCCAGGACCTACCGGCACGCCGTTGTTCTTGGCCCACTGGATAAAGTCCATCACGATCAGGAAGTAACCGGGGAAACCCATCTGGATGATGATATCCAGCTCGAAATTCAAGCGATCGACGTAGACCTGACGCTTGGCTTCGTAGTCTTCGGTGGTGTCTTTGGGCAGCAGCACCGCCAAGCGCTCTTCGAGACCGTCGAAGGAGACTTTGCGGAAATACTCGTCGATGGTCATGCCATCGGGAATCGGGAAGTTGGGCAAAAAGTGCGTGCCCAGCTTCACTTCGATGTTGCAGCGCTTGGCGATCTCGACGGTGTTTTCGATAGCGTCGGGAATGTCGCTGAACAGCTCGATCATTTCCTCGGCGCTTTTCAGGTATTGCTGATCGCTGTAATTCTTCGAGCGCCGCGGATCGTCGAGGGCGCGGCCCTCACCGATGCACACGCGGGTTTCATGAGCAGCGAAGTCTTCCTGCTTGATGAAGCGCACATCGTTGGTCGCCACCAGCGGCGCACCGAGCTTGTCGGCGAGCGCGACGGCACCGTGCAGCTGTTCTTCATCGTTGGGGCGGTTGGTGCGCTGGATTTCCAGATAGAAACGATCCGGGAACACCGCCATCCATTCTCGCGCCAGCGCTTCGGCTTCGGCCGGGTTGCCGCCGATCATGGCCATGCCGATCTCGCCTTCTTTGGCGGCGGACAGCATGATCAGACCTTCGTTGGCTTCGGCCACCCACTCGCGCTCGATAATGATCATGCCGTTGCGCTGGCCTTCGATGAAGCCGCGGGAGATCAACTCGGTGAGGTTGCGATAGCCCTTGGCGTTCATCACCAACAGGCTGATGCGGCTTAGCGGCGCATCGGGATCCTTGTTCGACAGCCACAGGTCGGCGCCGCAGATCGGCTTGATGCCCGCGCCCATGGTGTTTTTATAGAATTTGACCAGGGAACACATGTTGTTCTGGTCGGTGACCGCGACCGCCGGCATGTTCATGGCGGTCAGTGCCTTGACCAGTGGCTTGATTCGCACCAGCCCGTCGACCAGGGAGTATTCAGTGTGCAGGCGTAGATGAACGAATGAAGCCGGCATAGTGATCCTGTCCAGTTACATAGAGACAACAAGGCCCGGATTGTACCGGGCCTCGAACAAAACATCAGCCTTGCGACTAAACCTGCGTCAGGCCTTCCAGCGCTTCGTACGCCTGACGCACCGGCGCGAACGAGCGCCGGTGAATCGGCGTCGGGCCAAGACGCACCAAGGCTTCCAGATGAACGGGCGTCGGGTAGCCTTTGTGGCCGCCGATGCCATACCCCGGGTAGATCAATTCGAACGCAGCCATTTCGCGGTCGCGACTGACCTTGGCCAGAATCGACGCGGCGGCAATCGCCGGTACCTTGCCGTCGCCCTGCACCACCGCTTCAGCGCGCATTGGCAGATGCGGACAACGGTTGCCGTCGATCATCGCCAGTTTCGGCTGGATGTGCAGGCCGGCGACCGCGCGCTGCATCGCCAGCATGGTCGCGTGCAAGATGTTCAGCTCGTCGATTTCTTCAACTTCAGCGCGGGCGATGCACCAGCTCAGAGACTTCTCGATGATTTCGTCGTAGAGCTTTTCGCGCTTGGCTTCAGTGAGCTTCTTCGAGTCGTTGAGGCCGAGGATCGGCCGGTTCGGATCGAGGATCACTGCCGCCGTCACCACTGCACCGCACAACGGGCCACGACCGACTTCATCGACGCCGGCCACCAGATCTTCGACTTCGGCGACCAGGGTGAAATCCAGGCCCATCTGCATGCTTGTCTTGCTCATCGTGTCTGACCGATCAGGTTGAGGACGGCATCCGCCGCCTGATTGGAGGCATCCAGCCGCAGTGTGCGATGGATCTCGTCAAAGCCGCGCGTCTGTTCTTCGCCACCTTCGATCAGCGGCAACAGCGTCTGCGCGAGTGCTTCGACCGTCGCATCATCCTGCAACAGTTCCGGGACCAGCAAGCGCTGGGCGAGCAAATTGGGCAGCGACACGTACGGACTCTTCACCATGCGTTTGAGAATCCAGAACGTCAGCGGGGCCAGTCGGTACGCCACCACCATCGGCCGCTTGTACAGCAGCGCTTCGAGGGTCGCAGTGCCGGAGGCGATCAACACCGCGTTACACGCCGCCAAGGCCAGATGGGACTTGCCGTCGAGCAACGTCACGGGCAGATCACGGCCGGCAAGCAGCTCCTCAATTTGTGCACGACGTTCCGAATTGGCGCACGGGATGACAAAGCGCAAACCCGGGAGCATACCGCGCAGGCGCTCAGCGGTATCGAGGAACAGCGCACCCAGTCGGGACACTTCGCCGCCACGGCTGCCGGGCATCAACGCCACCAGTGGGCCGTCGGGCAAGCCCAATTCGGCACGCGCCGCAGCACGATCGGCTTCCAGCGGGATGGTATCGGCGAGCGTGTGACCGACGAACCGCACCGGCACGCCTTTCTCTTCGTAGAATTTTGCTTCGAACGGCAGCAGCGTCAGCATCAGGTCGCAGCCTTCGCGGATCTTCAGCACACGCTTCTGCCGCCACGCCCATACCGACGGGCTGACGTAATGCACGGTCTTGATCCCGGCCTGACGCAACTTGAGTTCGATATTGAGGTTGAAGTCCGGCGCGTCGATACCGATGAACACGTCCGGTTTCTCGGCGATCAGCGTGGCGATCAGATCCTTGCGGCGCTTGAGCAGTTCGCGCAGCCGACCGAGGACCTCCACCAGGCCCATGACCGACAAGCGTTCCATGGGAAAGTAGGACGTCAGGCCTTCGGCCTGCATCAACGGACCGCCGACGCCGATGAACTCGACCGCCGGATGCTGTGCCTTGAGGGCGCGCATGAGGCCGGCGCCGAGAATGTCACCGGAAGCTTCACCCGCCACCAGCGCAATACGCAGATTGGCCATGATCAGCGAGTGATGCCGCGAGTCGACGACTGAATGGAGTCGCGGAATATCGCGACTTCCGGGAACTGCGCCGCAGGTTCGGCCAGTTCGGCCAGCGCCTGCTCGACCGTGAGGCCCTGGCGATAGACGGTTTTGTAGGCGCGACGCAGGGTGTGGATCGCGTCCTCGCTGAAGCCGCGGCGGCGCATACCTTCGAAGTTCATGCTGCGCGCTTCGGCCGGGCTGCCGAACACGGTGACAAACGCCGGAACGTCCTTGCCGATCGCGGTGCCCATGCCGGAAAAGCTGTGGGCGCCGATGCGGCAATGCTGGTGAACCAGGGTGAACCCGGAGAGGATCGCCCAGTCATCCACGTGCACATGCCCGGCCAAGGCAGTGTTGTTGACCAGAATGCAGTGGTTGCCGATGACGCTGTCATGCCCGATGTGGGCATAGGCCATGATCAGGTTGTGATCGCCCAGCGTGGTTTCCGAACGGTCCTGCACGGTGCCACGGTGAATCGTCACGCCTTCGCGGATGACGTTGTGGTCACCGATCACCAGACGGGTTTCTTCACCCTTGTATTTCAGATCGGGCGTGTCTTCGCCTACCGAGGAAAACTGGTAGATGCGATTGTGCTTGCCGATGCGGGTCGGGCCTTTGAGGATTACATGCGGCCCGATCACGGTACCCTCGCCGATTTCCACACCTGCGCCGATGATCGACCACGGGCCGACCTCGACGCCATCAGCCAGAACGGCCGACGGATCGATGATTGCGCGAGGGTCAATCAAACTCATAGCTTGCGTTCCGCACAGATGATTTCAGCCGAGCAGACCGGCTTGCCATCGACCGAAGCCTGGCATTCGAATTTCCAGATCTGCCGCTTGCAGCTGATGAACTTGGCTTCAAGGATCAATTGATCGCCTGGCAACACCGGCTGGCGGAAGCGCAGCTTGTCGGAACCGACGAAGTAATACAGGGTGCCGTCGGCCGGTTTGACGTCGAGCATTTTGAAACCGAGGATCCCGGCAGCCTGAGCCATCGCTTCGATGATCAGTACGCCCGGCATGATTGGATGCGCAGGGAAGTGACCATTGAAGAACGGTTCATTGATGCTGACATTCTTGTAGGCGCGAATGCGCTTGCCTTCAGTGTCCAGTTCCACCACCCGGTCCACCAGCAGGAACGGGTAACGGTGAGGCAGGTATTCGCGAATCTCGTTGATGTCCATCATTTCGGGGGGAAGCCTATGTAAAGATTGGGAGCGCGACTGACGCGCACTCCTCTAGCAAATCAAGGAGGCAGTCTAGAGGCTGTGCACACTTGATATGGAAATGGTATCAGCCATCTGATGAAGCATTGCCGTCAGGGGTCACTTCCCCTACGCGCTTTTCCAGCTGTTTCAAACGCCGCGCGATGTCATCGAGCTGACGGATGCGGGCCGCGCTTTTGCGCCATTCGGCCGCCGGTTGCATGGCTGTGCCGGAAGAGTAAGCACCCGGCTCGGTAATCGAGTGGGTCACCATGGTCATCCCGGTCAGGAAAACGTTGTCGCAAATATCAATGTGGCCAACCAGACCGACACCACCGGCCAGCATGCAATGCTTGCCGATTTTGGTGCTGCCGGAAATCCCGACACACGCGGCCATGGCAGTGTGATCACCGACCTGAACGTTGTGGGCGATCTGGATCTGGTTGTCGAGCTTCACGCCATTGCCGATCACGGTATCGGCCAGCGCACCGCGGTCGATGGCGGTATTCACGCCAATCTCGACATCGTCGCCGATGGTCACGCCACCGATCTGGGCGATCTTCTGCCAGATGCCTTTTTCGTTGGCGAAGCCGAAGCCTTCACCACCGAGCACGGCACCGGACTGAATAACTACACGTTTGCCGATGCGTACGTCGTGATACAGCGTCACGCGCGGCGCGAGCCAGCCGCCTTCGCCGATTTCGCTGCGGGCACCGACGACGCAGTGCGCGCCCAGAGTCACCTGCGCACCAATCCGCGCACCGGCTTCGATCACCACAAAAGGGCCGATGCTGGCGGTTGGATCAACCACCGCGTCCGCCGCAATCACCGCTGACGGATGAATACCCGCAGAAGCTTTTGGCTTGGGATCGAACAGATGAGAGATACGCGCGTAAGCCAGGTAAGGATCAGGCACCACCAAAGCATTACCGGCAAAACCTTCGGCATCGACTTCCTTGAGCAGCAATGCTGCTGCCTGCGAGCCCGCCAGGTATTTGCGATATTGAGGGTTTGCCAGAAAGCTCAACTGAGCTGGGCCAGCCTCTTGCAAAGTGGCTAGCCCAGTTATTTGCCTCTCAGGGTCGCCACGCAAGGTGGCGCCGAGGAACTCGGCCAACTGGCCGAGCTTGATAGTCACTGTCATGGGTTACTTCAGCTGATTCATGCGCTCGATAACCTGGCGCGTGATGTCGTACTGAGGTTTGACATCGATGACTGCGCCACGCTCGAACACCAGGTCAAAACCACCTTTCTTGATGACTTCTTCCACTGCGCTATCCAGTTTCGGCTTCAGCTGCTTGAGCATTTCGCGATCGGCAACGGCTTTGGCTTCGTTCAGTTCCTTGGACTGGAACTGGAAGTCACGGGCCTTTTGCTTGAATTCCAGCTCCAGACGCTCACGCTCACCTTGCTGCATTTTGTCGCCACCGGCCATCAGACGATCCTGAATGCCCTTGGCGCTGCTTTCCAGCGTCTTCAGCTTGGTCAGTTGCGGGCCGAACTTCTTCTCGGCATCCACAGCGTATTTCTTCGCTGCGTCGGACTCCAGCAAGGCCATCTGATAGTTCAGCACGGCAATTTTCATGTCGGCAAATGCCGGGCCTGCCACCATCAAGGAGGCCAGGAGAACCAATTGAGTCAACTTACGCACGATGCACTCCTACAAAATCCATTGTCGTTATCTTGGGTCAGACGCTTAGAACGTCTGGCCGAGGGAGAATTGGAACACTTGAGTTTCAGCTTCATCCGGCTTCTTGATCGGCATGGCCAACGCGAAACTCAGAGGGCCCAGTGCGGTGACCCAGGTCACGCCAACACCTACGGAACTGGCCATGTTGCTCAGGCTGATGTCGTTGCACTTGGTGTTCGACGACGAGCCGTTGGCATTGGTAGTGTCCTTGCACTGCGAGTCAAATACGTTACCCACATCCCAGAATACCGAAGTACGCAGGGAGCGCTGATCCTTGACGAATGGCAGCGGGAACAGAACCTCGACACCACCCTGGATCAGAACGTTACCACCGAATGGCAGCGGATCCTGATCGGGATCTCGCAATGTCCCCGGGTTGCCACCCTGACTCGGCGTACTGCGTGGGCCGAGGGTGCTGTCCTTGAAGCCACGAACCGAGTTGAAACCACCAGCATAGTAGTTTTCATAGAACGGCAAGCCATCAGTGCCGCCATAACCGTCGCCATAACCCAGCTCGGTGTGCAGACGCAGGGTGTAGTTCTCGCTGATCGGCTGGAACAGCTGACCGCGGTAATCAAGTTTGTAGAACGACAGGTCGCTGCCTGGAATGGTGCTTTCCAGGGTCAAGCTCTGGGAACGGCCACGGGTCGGCAGTACGCCTTTGTTCAGGGTCGATTCGGACCAGCCCGCCGACGCCTTGAAGTTCAGGTACTTGTCGCCTTCCTTGTTAACGAAGTCGAAAATCTCGTCAACGGTGTAGGTACCGGTCTTGATCTCGTCCTGTTGAACCGACAGACCAAACGTCAGACGCGAAGTCTCGCTGATCGGGTAGCCAACGTTGACGCCGGCACCCAGGCTGTCTACCGCATAGCTGGCTACGTCGACGTCGAGGTCTTTGTAGTCAGTGGTGCGATAGAACGCGTTGTAACCCAGGCTCACGCCATCGGCGGTCCAGTACGGGTCAACGTAGCCGAAGTTGTAGCGGCTCTGGTATTCACTGCGGGTCAGGCCGATGCTGACGCGGTTACCGGTACCGAGGAAGTTGTTCTGGGTGATCGAGCCACCGAGGATCAGACCGGCACTCTGGGCAAAACCGACGCTGGCGGTAATCGAACCGGAAGCCTGTTCTTCAACGCTGTAGTTCACGTCCACCTGGTCGTCGACACCCGGAACGGCCGGGGTTTCAACGTTGACTTCCTTGAAGAAGCCCAGACGCTCAAGACGAGTCTTGGACTGGTCGATCAGGTAAGTCGAAGCCCAGCCGCCTTCCATCTGACGCATTTCACGACGCAGCACTTCGTCTTCGGACTTGGTGTTGCCCCGGAAGTTGATGCGGTTGACGTAGGCACGCTTGCCCGGATCAACAGCGAACAGGATGTCGACGGTGTGATCTTCATCGTGCGGCTGAGGTACGCCGTTGACGTTGGCGAAGGTATAACCCTCGTTACCCAGACGACGGGTGATCAACTCGGACGTGGTGGTCATCAGCTTGCGCGAGAACACCTGGCCCTTCTGCACCAGCAGCAGGGACTTGACCTGATCTTCAGGGACTTTCAGATCACCACTGAGCTTGACGTCGCGAACGGTGTATTTCTCGCCTTCGGTGACGTTGACAGTGATGTAGACGTGCTTCTTGTCCGGGGTGATGGACACCTGGGTCGAAGCGATATCCATGTTGATATAGCCACGGTCCAGGTAGTAGGAACGCAGACGCTCCAGGTCACCGGACAGTTTTTCACGGGCGTACTTGTCATCGTTCTTGAAGAACGACAGCCAGTTGGTGGTCTTCAGTTCGAACAGGTCGGTCAGGTCTTCTTCAGGGAAAACCGTGTTGCCCACCACGTTGATGTGCTGAATGGCCGCCACGGTACCTTCGTTGATCTTCACTTTCAGACCCACGCGGTTGCGCGGTTGCGAAACCACTTCGGTATCAACGGTGGCCGAGTAGCGACCCTGCGCGACGTACTGACGTTGCAGTTCATTACGTACACCCTCAAGGGTGGCACGCTGGAAGATCTCGCCTTCGGCCAGACCGGACTGCTTGAGACCTTTCATCAAGTCTTCAGTGGAGATCGCCTTGTTTCCCTCGATCTCGATACTGGCGACCGACGGACGTTCAACGACCGTGATGACCAGGACGTTGCCTTCGCGGCCCAGCTGGATATCTTGAAAGAAACCGGTTTTGAACAACGCACGAGTGGATTCCACCAGGCGACGATCATCCGCCTGCTCGCCGACGTTCAACGGCAAGGCACCAAAGACGCTACCCGCGGAGACCCGCTGGAGGCCATTGACGCGAATATCAGAGATAGTGAAGGACTCGGCGTGAACTTCGGCGATCATCAATACGGTGAGAACCGCAGTTAGCAGCAGACGTTTCATGAAGTCCTTTCTTATTCCAACTGGCAATAAACAAACTGCCGCAAAATGCGGCAGATTCGCAATTCAGCGAAGCGTTACAGACGACCCAGATCGTTGACCAGAGCAAGCAACATCACCCCGACCACCAAACTGATACCGATCTGTATCCCCCAACCTTGCACCCGATCCGACAAGGGACGACCACGCGCCCACTCGATCAGATAAAACAACAAATGCCCCCCATCCAGTACAGGAATGGGCAGCAAATTCAGAACGCCCAGGCTAATACTCAGATAAGCAAGGAAATTCAGGAAATCAGCGACGCCCGACTGGGCAGAAGCGCCCGCCACTTTAGCAATGGTTATCGGTCCACTCAAGTTTTTTACCGAGAGCTCGCCGAACAGCATTTTCTTCAGCGAATCGAGCGTCAGAATGCTCATGGTCCAAGTACGACGGGCACCCTCGCCAATCGCAGCCAGCGGCCCATAACTGACCTCACGGATCATCTCCGGTGGCCAGTCGACAGCTTTCACACCCGCCCCCAGATATCCGCTTGGTGATTTGCTGTCACCGCGCGCCGCCAGGGTCACCGGAACGTCGATTTGAGCATTGTCGCGCTCGATGCGCAGCATGATTTTGGTATCAGGACGCGTACGAACGGTATCAACAACCTGTTGCCAGTCATTCAGCGCCTGACCGTCGAGCGCCAACAGGCGATCGCCGGTTTTCAGCCCGGCCGCCTGTGCCGGACCTTTCGGATCAAGTTCGGCAAGTACCGGCGGCAAGGCCGGGCGCCATGGGCGAATACCCAAAGAGCGGATCGGATCCGGCTCATCGGCACCTTTGAGCCAGTTATCCAGCTTCAGCTCACGCGACGTATCTGCCGACGAACCCTGCTCACGCACCAGCAACTGCAGAGAACCACTCTCGCCAAGGCGCCGCACCAACTGCAGATTGACGGCGGCCCAACCGGAAGTCGGCTCACCGTCGATGGCGACGATTTCCTCACCTGCGCTCAAACCGGCACTGGCGGCGATACTGCCGGACTCAACTGCACCAATGACCGGGCGAATCTGCTCGCTGCCGAGCATGGCCAACACCCAGAAGAACACCAGCGCCAACAGGAAGTTGGCAATGGGACCTGCCGCAACAATGGCGATGCGCTGACGCACGGATTTGCGATTGAACGACTGATCAAGCTGATCGACCGGTACCTCGCCTTCGCGCTCGTCGAGCATCTTGACGTAGCCACCCAATGGTATTGCCGCCACGACAAACTCGGTGCCCTGCCTGTCATGCCAGCGCAGCAGTGGCATGCCGAAGCCTACGGAAAAACGTAGAACCTTGACGCCACAGCGACGCGCGACCCAGAAGTGGCCGAATTCGTGAAAGGTGACCAGCACACCCAAGGCGATCAGGGTGCCGGCAATCATATAGAGCGCGCTCATCTACTTTCTCCGCAATCCTGTTCAGTGCCGCGTGTAGCCATTGTGTAGCCAATTCTATCGATCGTGACGCTTCAACCACTGCTCGGCCAGAACTCGCGCCTTGGCATCCGCCGTAAATACGGCTTCGAGATCTCCCAGCGCTACGACCGGCTCAAGGCTCAAGACCTCCTCGATAATACTCGCGATTTCCAGGTAACGAACCCGTCCGTCGAGAAACGCTGCCACCGCCACTTCGTTGGCCGCATTGAGCATCGCCGGAGCACTGTCGCCCGCCTCGGCGGCTTGCCGCGCCAGGCGCAGGCAAGGAAAGCGCTGTTCATCCGGCGCCTCAAAGTCCAGACGCGCGATAGCGAACAGATCCAGCGGCGCCACGCCCGAATCGATGCGCTCGGGCCACGCCAGGGCATTGGCGATCGGCGTACGCATGTCGGGATTGCCCAACTGCGCCAGCACCGAGCCGTCGACATAATCAACCAGCGAGTGAATCACGCTCTGTGGATGAATCACTACTTCGACCTGCGACGGTTTTGCATCAAACAACCAGCAGGCCTCGATCAGTTCGAGCCCCTTGTTCATCATGCTGGCCGAATCGACCGAAATCTTGCGCCCCATGGACCAGTTTGGGTGTGCACACGCCTGATCAGGTGAAACATGCGCCAGTTCACTCATCGGTGTCTGTCGGAACGGGCCGCCAGAGGCTGTGAGTAAAATCCGACGAACACCTACCGAGCTCAATCCACGGGCAAAATCCTGTGGCATGCACTGGAAAATCGCGTTGTGCTCGCTGTCGATCGGCAGCAATACCGAACCGCTCTTGCGCACTGCCTGCATGAACAAGGCGCCGGACATCACCAGCGCTTCTTTATTGGCCAGAAGAATCTTCTTGCCCGCCTCAACCGCCGCAAGGGTCGGACGCAGACCTGCCGCACCGACGATCGCCGCCATCACTGCATCGACTTCCGGAGCCGCAGCGACCTGACACAGGCCCTCCTCCCCCACCAGCACGCGAGTCGGCAAACCGGCGGCACGCAAGTCATCCTGCAAGCCGCGCGCGGCACCCGCCTCGGGCACCACGGCAAATTGCGGTACGTGGCGCACGCACAAGGCGAACAGCTCACTCAGACGCGTAAAACCACTCAACGCGAAAACCTGATAACGCTCAGGATGACGGGCAATGACATCCAGGGTGCTGAGGCCGATCGAGCCCGTCGCACCCAGAACGGTAATCTGTTGTGGGCGAGTCACGGCGCAGCCATCCACAGCAGCACGGCAAACACCGGGATTGCCGCTGTCAGACTGTCAATACGATCAAGCACACCACCATGACCCGGCAGCAGATTACTGCTGTCCTTGATGCCGGACTGACGCTTGAACATGCTTTCGGTCAGATCGCCAACAACGGAAATGAACACGATCAGCGCGGCGCCAATCAAGCCTTTAAGCAACTCAGCGACGGTCCAGTCACGCACCAGACCGACAATCGCGGTGATCAGCAGACTAAGCGCCAGACCACCGTAAACGCCTTCCCAGCTTTTGCCCGGACTGACGTGCGGGGCCAGCTTACGCTTGCCGAATTTGCGCCCGGAGAAGTAAGCACCGATATCGGCCCCCCAGACCAACACCATCACCGCCATGATCAACCAGTTACCCAGCGGGTACTGCTTGATCTGCACCAACCCTTGCCAGGCCGGCAACAGGATCAACAGGCCAATCACCAACTTGGTGGCGGCCGCAGACCAATGTGCACTGGAATGCGGATACGTCAGCACCAGATAAGTCGCCACCGCCCACCAGAGCACCGAAGCCCCCAGTACCCAGGGCGCCAGGCCCGGCAGCACATACATGACGAACAACATCAATGCGACGACCGCGGCATAGCCGATGCGGAACGATTGGGCGGCAAAACCTGCCAGACGTGCCCATTCCCAGGCACCCAGGCTTACAACCAGGCCGATGAACAGGGCAAAACCCGACCCCTCGAGCAAGAAAAAACCGCACAAGGCGATCGGCAGCAGGATCAGCGCAGTGATGATTCGTTGTTTAAGCATTAAACCCGGGCTCCAGCTTCGACCTGTTCGCTCGTTTTACCGAAGCGACGCTGGCGCGAAGCGAAATCGGCCAGCGCATTACGCATGGCATCGTGTTTGAAGTCCGGCCAGAACAGGTCGGAGAAGTACAACTCGGCATAAGCCAGTTGCCACAGCAGGAAGTTGCTGATGCGGTGCTCGCCACCGGTACGGATGCACAGGTCCGGCAAGGGCAGATCGCCGGTCGCCAGACAGGTTTGCAGCAGATCCGGGGTGATGTCTTCCGGGCGCAGATGCCCGGCCTGAACTTCACGCGCCAGACGCTGGGCAGCCTGCGCAATATCCCACTGACCACCGTAATTGGCGGCGATCTGCAGAATGAAACGATTGGCACCCGCCGTCATCGCTTCGGCCTCACGCATTGCGGCCTGAAGCTCCGGATGAAAGCGCGAACGATCGCCAATGATGCGCAGACTGATGTTGTTGTCGTTGAGACGCTTGGCCTCACGACGCAATGCCTTGAAGAACAGATCCATCAAGGCACTGACTTCATCGGCCGGGCGTTGCCAGTTTTCACTGGAAAACGCGAACAGGGTGAGCACCTCGACCTTGGCCTCGGCGCACACCTCAATGACGGCCCGCACAGCATCCACGCCCGCTTTATGCCCGGCGACACCCGGCATAAAGCGTTTTTTCGCCCAGCGATTGTTGCCATCCATGATGATCGCGACATGGCGCGGCACCGCGGACGGCGCAGTCTGCTTGGTCTTGTCCATTTAAAGCTCGACCCTTATACGGCCATCAGGTCTTTTTCTTTCTCGTCCGTGGCCTTGGTGATCTGGGCCTCGGATTCTTTGGTCAGCTTATCGATATCAGCGATGGCACGACGCTCTTCGTCTTCGCTGATTTCCTTGTCCTTGACCAGTTTTTTCAGCTCGCCCAAGGCATCGCGACGAATATTGCGCACGGCAACGCGCGCATCTTCGGCTGCGCTGCGGGCCTGCTTGGTGAAGCCTTTGCGCGTTTCCTCGGTGAGGGCAGGCATCGGGATCAACAACAACTCGCCCAGGTTGGTCGGATTGAGGTTCAGACCGGCGCTCTGGATCGCTTTGTCGACGGCAGCGAGCATGTTGCGCTCGAACGCCACGACCTGCAGGGTGCGCGAATCTTTCACGGTGACGTTGGCCACGCCGCTCAACGGGGTGTCAGTGCCGTAGTAAGGCACCATGACACTGCCGAGAATGCTCGGGTGAGCCTTGCCGGTACGAATCTGGCCGAACGCGTGGCTCAGAGACTCCAGGGATTTCTGCATACGCGCTTGGGCGTCTTTCTTGATTTCGTTGATCATTGTTGGCCTTCCTCGATCAAAGTCCCTTCAGCGCCGCCGTGCACAATGTTCAGCAGGGCACCGGGCTTGTTCATGTTGAATACGCGCAGCGGCATCTTGTGGTCGCGGCACAGGCAAATAGCAGTCAGATCCATCACGCCCAGCTTGCGATCCAGTACTTCATCATAAGTCAGATGATCGAACTTCTCGGCATGCGGGTCTTTGAACGGGTCAGCGGTGTAGACGCCATCGACCTTGGTCGCTTTGAGCACGACATCGGCATCGATTTCGATTGCGCGCAGGCAGGCTGCCGAATCCGTGGTGAAGAACGGGTTGCCGGTACCGGCCGCGAAAATCACGACGTCCTTGGAGTTCAGGTGGCGCATGGCTTTGCGGCGATCATAGTGATCGGTCACGCCTACCATGGAAATGGCCGACATCACGATGGCCGAGATATTGGCACGTTCCAGCGCATCGCGCATGGCCAAGGCGTTCATCACAGTGGCCAGCATGCCCATGTGGTCACCTGTCACCCGATCCATACCGGCTTTGCTCAAGGCTTCGCCGCGGAACAGGTTGCCACCGCCGATCACCAGACCGACCTGTACGCCGATACCGACCAGCTGGCCGACTTCCAGCGCCATCCGATCCAGCACTTTTGGATCGATCCCGAACTCTTCCGAGCCCATCAGGGCCTCGCCGCTAAGCTTGAGTAGAATGCGTTTATAGCGAGCCTGATAACCACTGCCCTGCTGAGCCATTGCGAATCTCTCCTGCGGCGTATTTAAAAATTCTTTGCGAGCTGTTTACAGCTGGCGTTCACTCTAGCTTGGCGCTGCTGCAGCGCCATCGGAACATGGCTTTGTAAGTCAGTTCCGGGTGGAAACCAAATAAAAATTGGTACCCCATCTGAAAAGAGGCTGCGCGCGTAAGCGGGCAGCCTCTTTCGGGCGACAGTTGAAAAACCGTCTTATTGCTTGGCGGCAGCCAGCTGGGCAGCAACTTCTTCAGCGAAGTTGTCGACCGGCTTCTCAATGCCTTCGCCTACTTTGTAGTAAGTGAAGGAAACGATTTCTGCGCCGCCTTTCTTGGCCAGCTCGCCAACCTTGATTTCAGGGTTCTTGACGAACGCTTGCTCAACCAGGCTTGCTTCTGCCAGGAACTTGCTGATACGGCCTTTGACCATGTTCTCAACAATGTTTTCTGGCTTGCCTTTGATCTTCTCTTCGTTCAGCTGCAGGAACACAGCTTTTTCACGCTCGATCGCTTCAGCCGAAACTTGCGAAGGCAGCAGGAACTCAGGGTTGCTTGCAGCGACGTGCATCGCGATGTCTTTGGCCAGCTCGACGTCACCGCCTTTCAGAGCCACAACAACACCGATCTTGTTGCCGTGCAGGTAAGAACCTACAACGTCACCCTCGATACGGGTCAGACGACGGATGTTGACGTTTTCGCCTACTTTGGCAACCAGTGCTTCGCGAGCGGCTTCTTGAGCAGCGATCAGCGGAGCTGCGTCAGTCAGTTTGTCAGCGAAGGCTTTTTCAACGCTGGCAGCGACGAAGTTCTTGAAGTCATCTTGCAGAGCCAGGAAGTCGGTCTGCGAGTTCACTTCCAGGATAACGGCAGCTTTACCGTCGTCCTTGATTGCGATTGCGCCTTCAGCGGCAACGTTGCCCGCCTTTTTCGCAGCCTTGATCGCGCCCGAAGCACGCATGTCATCAATGGCTTTTTCGATGTCGCCGTCAGCCTTTTCCAGGGCTTTCTTGCAATCCATCATGCCTTCGCCGGTACGCTCGCGCAGTTCTTTAACCAACGCTGCAGTAATTGCTGCCATTTTCAAATTCCTCTTGGATAGGTTTTCAACCATTCCACCCGATCGAACGGGCGTTCAATTCTTCCCGAACCAGCTTGTAGCCGCTGCACGTTACAAATACAGGGCGGGCGCTGCCACAAGTGGGCGCCAACAATTGGTTTTCGAGGTGGCAAAAAGGGGGCCAAGCCCCCTTTTTGCTTACTGAGTCAACGCCAGGGCGTCAATTACTCAGCTGCAGCCTGAGTTTCTTCAGCTGCGAATTCTACAGTGCCGCCAGCAACATTGTTGCGACCACGGATCACTGCGTCAGCCATCGAACCCATGTACAGCTGGATAGCGCGGATTGCGTCATCGTTGCCTGGGATGATGTAGTCAACGCCTTCCGGGCTGCTGTTGGTGTCGACAACGCCGATAACCGGGATGCCCAGCTTGTTGGCTTCGGTGATCGCGATGCGCTCGTGGTCAACGTCGATCACGAACAGTGCGTCTGGCAGACCGCCCATGTCCTTGATGCCGCCCAGCGAACGATCCAGCTTTTCCAGGTCACGGGAGCGCATCAGCGCTTCTTTCTTGGTCAGCTTGGCGAAAGTACCGTCTTCGGCTTGAACTTCAAGGTCACGCAGACGCTTGATGGAAGCACGAATGGTTTTGAAGTTGGTCAGCATGCCGCCCAACCAGCGGTGATCGACGTACGGCGAACCGCAACGTGCTGCTTCTTCAGCAACGATCTTGCCAGCGGAACGCTTGGTGCCGACGAACAGAATCTTGTTTTTGCCCTGGGCCAGACGCTCTACGAAAGTCAGAGCTTCGTTGAACATTGGCAGGGTTTTTTCAAGGTTGATGATGTGAATCTTGTTACGCGCGCCGAAAATGTACTTGCCCATTTTCGGATTCCAGTAACGGGTTTGGTGACCGAAGTGCACACCGGCCTTCAGCATATCGCGCATGTTGACTTGGGACATGATAGTTCCTTAATAAGTCGGGTTTGGCCTCCACGTATCCCAATGACCAACCAGTGGCATAAAGCCAAAAGCACCCAGGTCATCGTGTCGACACGTGTGTGGATTTAAGCTTTTCGGGGTATCCCCGGAAAGCGGCGCATTTTATACCACAGGGTGCGCAGAAACGGAACCCGGAATCTGTATTCGCACCAAGGACATGGGCGCAGCCCCCTTGGAATCGGCCCCGAACGCACCATTGTATAGAGAGAAGCGATGCACGCGGGCGCTGAATTGCGCCGTGCGTCTGTTAGAATCGCGTTTTTCAGGGTGGCCAATCGAACACCTGCCACCCAATTCGTATCAGCAAGCGCCGCCGAGCGCAGAGAGAGCCTGTATGACCGTCAACCTCAAAACCCCCGAGGACATCGCTGGCATGCGCGTCGCCGGCAAACTGGCCGCCGATGTGCTGGAAATGATTGCCGAACATGTCAAACCGGGCGTCACCACCGATCAGTTGAACCAGATCTGCCACGACTACATCGTCAACGTGCAGCAAGCCATCCCTGCCCCGCTCAACTACAAGGGCTACCCGAAGTCGATCTGCACCTCGATCAACCATGTGGTCTGCCATGGCATCCCGAATGACAAGCCGCTGAAAAACGGCGACACCCTGAACATCGACGTGACCGTCATCAAAGACGGCTACCACGGCGACACCAGCCGCATGTTTCACGTCGGCGAAGTACCGGTCTGGGCCGAGCGTCTGTCGCAGATCACCCAGGAATGCATGTACAAGGCGATCGAGATCGTCAAACCCGGCTGCCGCCTCGGCGACATCGGTGAAGTGATCCAGAAGCACGCCGAGAAGAACGGTTTCTCGGTGGTCCGCGAGTTCTGCGGCCACGGCATCGGCAAGGTCTTCCACGAAGAGCCGCAGATCCTGCACTACGGCCGCGCTGGCACCGGCATGGAGCTGAAGGCCGGCATGACGTTCACCATCGAACCGATGATCAACCAGGGCAAGGCCGACACCAAAGTACTGGGCGACGGCTGGACCGCAATTACCAAGGATCGCAAGCTCTCGGCACAGTGGGAACACACCCTGCTGGTAACCGACACCGGTTACGAGATCTTCACCCTGCGCGCCGACGACACCATCCCGCGCATCTCGGCCTGATCCACACAACGCTCCCAGCCTTATAGAAGGAAAGCCAATCGATGCCGCAGGTGGATCCCGAACTCTTCGACCGCGGCCAGTTCCAGGCTGAACTGGCCCTGAAAGCGAGTCCTATCGCGGCGTTCAAGAAGGCGATCCGCCAGGCTCGCGATGTGCTCGACACGCGTTTTCGTAATGGCCGCGAGATTCGCCGCCTGATCGAAGACCGCGCCTGGTTCGTCGACAACATCCTGCAAAAGGCCTGGGAGCAGTTCGACTGGAGCGAAGACGCCGACATTGCGCTGGTCGCGGTCGGCGGCTACGGACGCGGTGAGCTGCATCCGTATTCCGACATCGATCTGCTGATCCTGCTGGACAGCGCCGATCACGAGGTCTTCCGCGATTCCATCGAGCGTTTTCTGACGCTGCTGTGGGACATCGGCCTGGAAGTCGGTCAGAGCGTTCGCTCCGTCGATGAATGCGCCGAAGAAGCCCGCGCTGACCTCACAGTGGTCACCAACCTGATGGAAAGCCGTACCATCTGCGGTCCCGAGCGTCTGCGCCAGCGCATGCTCGACGTCACCAGCACCGCACACATGTGGCCAGCCAAGGAGTTCTTCCTCGCCAAGCGAGCCGAACAGAAGGCCCGTCACCACAAGTACAACGACACCGAATACAACCTGGAACCCAACGTCAAAGGCTCGCCCGGCGGACTGCGGGATATTCAGACGATTCTGTGGGTGGCCCGGCGTCAGTACGGCACCCTGAACCTGCGCGCCCTCGCCGGCGAAGGTTTCCTGGTTGAGAGCGAAAACGCCCTGCTCGCCTCCTCCCAGGAATTCCTCTGGAAAGTGCGCTATGCCCTGCACATGCTCGCCGGGCGCTCCGAAGACCGCTTGCTGTTCGATCATCAGCGCACCATTGCCGGCCTGCTCGGCTTTGAAGGTGACGACGCCAAACAGGCCGTCGAAAACTTCATGCAACAGTATTTCCGCACCGTGATGAGCATCGCCCAACTCAGCGACCTGATCATCCAGCACTTTGAAGAAGTCATCCTCGCCCCGGAAGACGAGGCGCCGCCCCAGCCGATCAACTCGCGCTTCCAGCTGCACGACGGCTATATCGAGGCACGCAACGACAACGTGTTCCGCCGCACGCCGTTTGCCATGCTCGAAATCTTCGTGCTGATGGCCCAGCAACCGGAAATCAAAGGTGTGCGCGCCGACACCATCCGTCTGCTGCGGGAAAATCGCCACCTGATCGATGACAACTTCCGTAACGATATTCGCAACACCAGCCTGTTCATCGAGCTGTTCAAGTGCAAGATCGGCATCCACCGCAACCTGCGCCGGATGAACCGTTACGGCATTCTCGGCCGCTATCTGCCGGAGTTCGGCTTTATCGTCGGGCAGATGCAGCACGACCTGTTCCACATTTATACGGTCGATGCGCACACGCTGAACCTGATCAAGCACCTGCGCAAATTGCAGTACACCCAGGTCTCGGAGAAATTTCCGCTGGCCGCCAAGCTCATGGCCAAACTGCCCAAGCCCGAGTTGATCTACATGGCGGGCCTGTATCACGACATCGGTAAAGGTCGGCATGGCGATCATTCGGAGATCGGCGCGGTCGATGCCGAGGCGTTCTGCCAGCGACATCAATTGCCGGTGTGGGACAGTCGCCTGATCGTCTGGCTGGTACAGAACCATCTGGTGATGTCGACCACCGCCCAGCGCAAGGACTTGTCCGACCCGCAAGTGATCCACGACTTCGCCCTGGCCGTTGGCGATGAAACCCGCCTCGATTATCTCTACGTGCTGACGGTGGCCGACATCAACGCGACCAACCCGACGCTGTGGAATTCGTGGCGCGCCAGCCTGTTGCGTCAGCTCTACACCGAGACCAAACGCGCCTTGCGCCGAGGCCTGGAAAACCCGGTGGATCGCGAAGAGCAGATCCGCCAGACCCAAAGCGCCGCGCTGGATATTCTGGTTCGAGGCGGCACCGACCCGGACGATGTCGAGCAACTGTGGGCGCAATTGGGCGATGACTATTTCCTGCGCCACACCGCCGGCGACGTGGCCTGGCACAGTGATGCGATCCTGCAACAGCCGGTCGATGGCGGGCCATTGGTGCTGATCAAGGAAACCACCCAGCGCGAGTTCGAGGGTGGCACGCAGATTTTCATCTATGCACCGGACCAGCACGATTTCTTCGCCGTGACCGTGGCGGCAATGGATCAGCTCAACCTGAACATTCACGACGCCCGGGTCATCACCTCGAGCAGCCAGTTCACCCTCGACACCTACATCGTGCTCGACAACGAAGGTGAATCCATCGGCGACAACCCGGCACGGGTCAAGCAGATCCGTGAAGGCCTGACCGAAGCCCTGCGCAACCCGGACGATTACCCGACGATCATCCAGCGCCGGGTGCCGCGCCAGCTCAAGCACTTCGCCTTTGCGCCACAGGTCACCATCCACAACGACGCCCAGCGTCCGGTGACGGTGCTGGAACTGACCGCACCGGATCGTCCCGGGCTGCTGGCGCGGATCGGCGGAATTTTCCTCGAGTTCGACCTGTCGCTGCAGAACGCCAAGATTGCGACGCTCGGCGAACGGGTGGAAGACGTGTTCTTCATCACCGACGCGCACAACCAACCGCTGTCCGACCCGTTGCTGTGCAGCCGTTTGCAGGATGCGATCGTTGAGCAACTGAGCGTCAATCAGGAACCCGATATCAAACTGTCGCGCCTCAGTATTTGATGGCGCCCCGGATTCAAATGGCTTTGCACGAGACCCAGCCCCAATGAACAACGCTCTGAACCAGCTCCAGCCGTACCCGTTCGAAAAGCTCCGCGCCCTGCTCGGCAGCGTAACGCCGAACCCGGACAAACGCCCGATCGCCCTGTCGATCGGCGAGCCGAAACACCGTTCGCCAAGCTTTGTCGCCGAAGCACTGGCAAACAGTCTGGATCAGATGGCCGTGTACCCGACCACCCTCGGTATCCCGGCGTTGCGTGAGGCTATTGCCGGTTGGTGCGAGCGGCGTTTCGGCGTGCCGAGTGGCTGGATCGACCCGGCGCGTAACGTGCTGCCGGTCAACGGCACCCGTGAAGCGTTGTTCGCGTTCACCCAGACCGTGGTCAACCGTGGCGATGACGCGCTCGTGGTCAGCCCGAACCCGTTCTACCAGATCTACGAAGGCGCAGCGTTTCTCGCCGGGGCCAAGCCGCATTACCTGCCGTGCCTGGACGAAAACGGCTTCAACCCGGACTTCGATGCCGTTTCGCCAGACGTCTGGAAGCGCTGCCAGATCCTGTTCCTCTGCTCGCCGGGCAACCCGACCGGCGCGCTGATCCCGGTCGACACCCTGAAAAAACTGATCGCCCTGGCCGACGAGTACGACTTCGTGATCGCCGCCGACGAGTGCTACAGCGAGTTGTACTTCGATGAGCAAACTCCGCCGCCAGGCCTGCTGACTGCGTGTGTCGAGCTGGGCCGCAAGGATTTCAAGCGCTGCGTGGTGTTCCACAGTCTGTCCAAGCGTTCCAACCTGCCAGGCCTGCGTTCCGGTTTTGTCGCCGGCGATGCCGACATCCTCAAAGGCTTCCTGCTGTATCGCACCTACCACGGCTGCGCGATGCCGGTACAAACGCAACTGGCCAGCGTGGCGGCGTGGAATGACGAGGTGCATGTGCGCGCCAACCGTGCGCTGTATCGCGAGAAATTCGATGCGGTGCTGGAGATTCTCAGCCCGGTGATGGACGTGCAGCGTCCGGATGGCAGCTTCTACCTGTGGCCGAATGTGCAAGGTGATGACGCAGCGTTCTGCCGTGATCTGTTTGAGCAAGAACACGTGACCGTGGTGCCGGGTTCTTATCTGTCCCGTGACGTCGATGGCGTCAACCCGGGCGCTGGCCGTGTGCGCATGGCGCTGGTTGCGCCGCTGGCCGAATGCGTCGAAGCCGCTGAACGGATTCGCGCCTTCATCACTCGCCAGAAGTAATCATCAGAGCCCGCACCAGGCATCTTGTGCGGGCATCCCGATGCGTTATTTGACCTTCCCCAGATTGGCCTCGCTCAAATCCAGATCGGCCAACACTTCTCTGAGGACGTCATCACCTATCTGGTGATGACGACTGAGGCTATAGAGTTCCAGACGCTGCGCCCTCAGCGCTTTCAGGCGCATGCGACGCTCCAGCAGATCCATCTGAAACGCCAAGGCCTGCGCTTCGGCAGAATCGTTGAAGACATCCAATTGATGGCGATACTCGGACATGATTCGCGCCTTCAGCTCGGCCGACAGCGCCGCCTGAGCAGCATCCTGCGGGGTGGTCTCCTCCGTTTCCAGCGCATGAATGGCTGCTTCCGCAGTTTTACGCCACGCATCGCGCACTTCCTGACGCCGCTTGTCGTCCGGGCTCTTTTCAATGCCGCGCAACAACAGCGGCAGCGCGATGCACGCCGAAATCAGCGACAGCAGAATCACTCCGGCGGCGATGAAGATCAGCAGGTCCCGCTCGGGAAACGTATCCGCCCCCATCAACATCGGTACCGACATCACACCCGCCAGCGTCACCGCACCACGCACCCCGCCAACGGTCAGCAGCCAGCACGAGCGCGCGGTCGGGACTTGTGTCAGATCGCCCTTGCCACGCAAACGACGCAGCAGTACCGACAAACGCCAGATGCTCTGCACCCAGATAAACCGCAGCAAAACCAGCGCGAGGAAAATCGCCACAACATCGAGGCAGCGATAGAACAGCGTTGGCCACAACGTCGGCTCATGGCTGACCACGGCTTTGATGATGTCGGGCAGTTGCAGGCCCAGCAGCAGGAAGATCAAACCGTTGAAAGCGAACTCCAGCAACGACCAGACGCTTCGATTGAGCAAGCGAGTGCTGGTCTGCCGAGGCAACAGGTCGAGCCAGCTTTGCATCATCCCCGCCGCCACGGCCGAGAGAATGCCCGACACACCAAGACGTTCTGCCAGCACATACGCCGCGAATGGCAACAGCAACATGAACACCACGTGGGTGGCCGGGTCATCCCAGCCACGAGCGATCATCCACGCCCGTAAACGCCCGACCAGCCAGCTCAAGGCCACACCGACCGCCAATCCGCCGAGCGCCACCATGACAAACGTCAGACTGGCGTTGGTCAGCGAGAACACGCCCGTGATAGCCGCCGCCAGTGCGAACTTGAAGGTCACCAGGCCCGATGCATCGTTCATCAGCGCCTCGCCCTGCAAGATATGCATCAGCGGGGTCGGCAAGCGGTTTTGCGAAATGGCCGACACCGCCACGGCGTCCGTTGGCGACAATACCGCCGCCAGGGCGAAGGCCACCGGTAACGGAATTGATGGCAACAACCAATGAATGAAGTACCCGGCGCCGACCACGGTAAACAGCACCAGCCCGACGGCCAGCGTCAGAATCGGCCCGCGCAGGTGCCAGAACTCGCGTTTGGGCATGCGCCAGCCATCGGAGAACAACAGCGGCGGCAGAAACAGAAACAGGAACAATTCGGGATCGAGGGCCACGTGCAGACCGAGGGTCGGCCAGGCGAGCAAGGCGCCGGCGGCGATCTGGACCAATGGCAGTGGCAACGGAATGACCCGTCCGACCAGCCGCGAAACGCTGACCAGCATCAGCAGGATCAGGACGGTGTAAGCAGTTTGCATAAAGCGGAAATCTCAGACAATCGACAGCGTTGAACTGCCATATTAGCCGTTCAGGATGGATCTGACCGTTGCACCTATGTCGCACGCCCCTTGTGGAAGCGAGCCTGCTCGCGAATGCGGTCGTTCATCGAACAGAGATATTGACTGACAGGGCCTCTTCGCGAGCAAGCCCGCTCCCACAGGGTTTTGCATTACCAAATCGACCTGAGGCGCCGCGAACCGGTTTGGTCATGGCATAATCCGACACCATTTTTTTTCAGCACCTGTAAAGGGGGCAATTCCTTGACCGTTTCAAGTAAAACGTTGCACCTTTTCGGCATCAAAGCCTGCGACACCATGAAGAAGGCGCGCACCTGGCTCGATGAACACGCTGTCAGCTACGACTTCCACGATTACAAAACCGCCGGCATCGACCGTGAACACCTGACCCAATGGTGTGACGAACACGGCTGGCAAACGGTGTTGAACCGTGCAGGTACGACCTTTCGCAAACTCGACGACGAACGCAAAGCCGATCTCGACCAATCGAAAGCCATCGAACTGATGCTCGCGCAACCCTCGATGATCAAGCGCCCGGTGCTCGATCTCGGTGACCGAACCCTGATTGGCTTCAAGCCAGACATCTACGCGGCCGCTCTGAAGTAAGCAGCCCGTCACTCTTTGTAGAGGTATTCACATGTCCAACTCCCTGTTCAGCATCGCCTTTGGTGTCGGCACTCAGAACCGTCAAGGCGCTTGGCTGGAAGTGTTCTACGCCCAGCCACTGCTCAACCCTTCGGCCGAACTGGTCGCGGCCGTGGCGCCGATCCTCGGTTACACCGAAGGCAACCAGGCCATCACCTTCACCACCGCCCAGGCGGCGCAATTGGCTGAAGCGGTAAAAGGCATCGACGCCGTGCAAGGCAAGCTGCTGACCCGTCTGGCCGAGAGCCACAAGCCGCTGGTCGCCACCCTGCTGGCCGAAGACGCACAGCTGACCTCGACGCCTGAGGCTTATCTGAAGCTGCACTTGCTGTCGCACCGTCTGGTCAAGCCACACGGCGTCAGCCTGGCCGGGATCTTCCCACTGCTGCCAAACGTCGCGTGGACCAGCCAGGGCGCAATCGATCTGAGCGAACTGGCGGAAATGCAACTGGAAGCGCGTCTGCGTGGCGAGCTGCTGGAAGTGTTCTCGGTGGACAAGTTCCCGAAAATGACCGACTACGTGGTGCCGGCCGGCGTGCGTATCGCTGACGCGGCACGTCTGCGTCTGGGCGCATACGTCGGTGAAGGCACCACCGTCATGCACGAAGGTTTTATCAACTTCAACGCCGGCACCGAAGGCCCGGGCATGATCGAAGGCCGCGTTTCTGCTGGCGTATTCGTCGGCAAGGGTTCGGACCTGGGCGGCGGTTGCTCGACCATGGGCACCTTGTCGGGCGGCGGCAACATCGTGATCAAGGTCGGCGAAGGCTGCCTGATCGGCGCCAACGCCGGTATCGGCATCCCGTTGGGCGACCGCAACACCGTTGAGTCGGGCCTGTACGTCACTGCCGGCACCAAGGTTGCGCTGCTCGACGAAAACAACAATCTGGTCAAGGTGGTGAAAGCGCGTGAGCTGGCCGGTCAGACTGACCTGCTGTTCCGTCGCAATTCGGAATCCGGTGCTGTGGAATGCAAAACCCACAAATCGGCGATCGAACTGAACGAAGCGCTGCACGCTCACAACTGAGTGCTTGAATAATCCATTGTAGGAGTGAGCCTGCTCGCGATGCTTTTAGCGCCCTCACGGACGCCATCGCGAGCAGGCTCACTCCTACAGGGTTTGGCGTACATCCCGCCCCTCTTCACCAGGGCTGAAAACTGTGATGATTCCCTCCCCGTGGCGCGCTGACTTTCCGGCCATCGCCGCACTGCAACGGCAAGACCAGACCTATCTGGACAACGCCGCCACCACGCAAAAACCCCAGGCCCTGCTCGACGCACTGACGCATTACTACGCCAACGGCGCGGCCAATGTGCACCGTGCGCAACACCTGCCCGGCGCTCACGCGACGCAGGCGTTCGAGGACAGTCGGCTAAAGGTTGGCCAATGGCTGAATGCCGGTGACAGCGGGCAGATCATCTTCACCCATGGCGCCACCAGCGCGCTGAATCTCCTGGCTTACGGCCTGGAACACCTTTTCCAACCGGGCGATGAAATTGTCATCAGCGCGCTGGAGCATCACGCCAACCTGCTGCCGTGGCAGCAACTGGGGCAACGACGCAACCTGAAACTGGTGATCCTGCCGCTGGACGCCGACGGTCTGATTGACCTCGCTGCCGCTGTGCATCTGATCGGCCCGCGCACACGGTTGTTGGCGGTCAGTCAGCTGTCCAACGTGCTCGGCTCGTGGCAGCCGTTGCCGGCTTTGCTGGGCATGGCCAAGGCGCAGAACGCGCTGACCGTGGTCGATGGCGCACAAGGCGTGGTGCATGGTCGGCATGACGTGCAGGCGCTGGGTTGCGACTTCTATGTATTTTCCAGCCACAAGCTCTACGGCCCGGATGGCCTCGGCGTGCTGTACGGGCGCAACGCTGCGCTTGAACAGCTGAAGCCTTGGCAGTTCGGCGGCGAAATGGTGCTGGAAGCCAACTATCACCACTCGCGCTTCCGCCCTGCTCCGCTGGGTTTCGAGGCCGGAACGCCGCCGATTGCCAGTGTGATCGGCCTTGGCGCAACGCTGGATTATCTGGCGGGTCTGGATCAAGACGCGGTGTCTGCTCACGAAGGTGCGCTACATGCCTATCTGTTGCGCGGCCTTGCGGCGCGAAACGGCATTCGTCTGCTCGGCAAGCCGCAACTGGCGCTGGCCAGTTTTGTCGTCGAGGGTGTGCATAACGCTGATCTGGCACATTTGCTGACCGAGCAAGGTATTGCCGTGCGCGCCGGGCACCATTGCGCAATGCCACTGCTGAAAAGCTTCGAACTGGCTGGCGCAATTCGGGTGTCGCTGGCGCTGTACAACGATTCCGAAGACCTGGAGCGCTTCTTTGAAGCGCTGGATCAGGCGCTGGAGTTGTTGCGATGAGCTTGCCGGTCGAGGCAGCTGAAGCGCTGCAGACTTTTCAGAATGCGGCTGGCTGGGAACAGCGGGCGCGGTTGTTGATGCAGTTTGGTGATCGCCTGCCGCCGTTGGATGAGGCAGATAAGTGCGACGCTAACCGGGTGCATGGCTGTGAGAGTCAGGTCTGGCTGGTTGGCTCATTGCGCGACGGTCAATGGCAATTCAGGGCCAGCAGCGATGCGCGGATGATTCGTGGCTTGGTGGCGTTGTTGCTGTTGCGGGTTAATGGTTTGTCGGCCGCCGACTTAAAGCAGGTTGATTTGCCGGACTGGTTCAATCAACTAGGGCTTTCGCGGCAGCTATCGCCCTCGCGCAGCAATGGCCTCAATGCCGTGCTCCAGCGGATGAATGAGTTGGCGCTTTAAAGCGGCTGCTTCGCAGCCATCGCGGGCAGGCTCACTCCTACAATTGGAATGCGTTCCACTGTAGGAGTGAGCCTGCTCGCGATAAGGCCATAAGCCCCAGCATCAAACCTGAGGTTTGACTCTTTCCGCCGGGCGCCGCACACCCGCGACAATCTTGTCCACAGCCTTGGTCGCCGCGACCATGCCGAACGTCGCCGTGACCATCATCACCGCGCCAAACCCGCCGGCGCAGTCCAGTTTCACCCCATCGCCGACAAAACTCTTCTGCAAACAAATGCTGCCATCCGGTTTCGGGTAGCGCAGTTGCTCCGTGGAAAACACGCACGGCACGCTGTAATGCCGGGTCACGGTGCGCGAGAAGCCATAGTCGCGCCGCAACGTCGAGCGCACTTTCGAGGCCAACGGGTCGTTGAAGGTGCGATTGAGATCGCACACCTGAATCAGCGTCGGATCAATCTGCCCGCCCGCACCGCCGGTGGTGATGATCTGGATCTTGCGGCGCTTGCACCAGGCAATCAGCGCAGCCTTGGCGTTGACCGCGTCGATGCAGTCGATCACGCAGTCGATATCCGGCGTGATGTATTCGGCCATGGTCTCGCGGGTGACGAAATCCGCCACCGCGTGCACGGTGCAATCCGGGTTGATCCCGCGCAGGCGCTCGGCCATCACCTCGACCTTGGGCTTACCGACGGTGCTGTCCAGCGCGTGCAACTGGCGGTTGGCGTTGCTGACGCAAACGTCATCGAGGTCGAACAGCGAAATCTCGCCAACGCCACAGCGGGCCATCGCTTCCGCCGCCCAGGAACCGACGCCACCGACGCCGACGATCGCCACATGGGCCGCGCGCAAGCGCGCCATGCCTTCGATGCCATACAAACGGGCGATGCCTGCAAACCGCGGATCTTCTGTACTCATGACCATTACCCCAAAAACCGGCGCGCATTATAGGGCTACGCAGCGACAAGTTTTAAGCTTCGCGCTACAAGTGTAAGAACTTAAGTCAAAGTCGGCTGCCCAATGCCGGGCATTTCCCTGTCTGATGTACGACTTGCGAACTGCCGGTGTAGGATGCGCGCCCCTCGGGCGTCTAGCCGACCGATCCTCCGTTCCACAGCCTTTGGAACCCGAAATAGCTATGTCATCGCGTAAATTTGGACTCAACCTGGTGGTGGTGCTGGCCATCGCTGCCCTGTTCACCGGTTTCTGGGCGCTGGTCAATCGCCCGGTCACGGCGCCGAACTGGCCGCAGCAGATCTCCGGTTTCTCCTATTCGCCGTTCCAGCAGGGACAATTCCCGCAGAAGGATCAGTATCCGACTGACGACGAAATGCGCCGCGACCTGGAGATCATGAGCAAGCTGACGGACAACATCCGCATCTACTCGGTCGACGGCACGTTGGGAGACATCCCGAAACTCGCGGAAGAATTCGGCCTGCGCGTGACCCTCGGCATCTGGATCAGTCCGGATCAGGAGCGCAACGAAAGGGAAATCACCCGAGCCATCGAACTGGCCAATACCTCACGCAGCGTGGTTCGCGTTGTCGTGGGTAACGAAGCCCTGTTCCGTGAAGAAATCACCCCAGAGGCATTGATTGTTTTGCTCGATCGCGTGCGTGCGGCCGTGAAAGTACCGGTCACAACGTCCGAGCAATGGCACATTTGGGAGAAATATCCACAACTGGCCAAGCACGTCGACCTGATCGCCGCCCACGTTCTGCCGTACTGGGAGTTCATCCCGGTCGACAAGGCCGGCCAGTTCGTTTTCGACCGGGCTCGCGATCTGAAAAAGCTGTTCCCGAAAAAACCGCTGCTATTGTCCGAAGTCGGCTGGCCGAGCAACGGCCGCATGCGCGGTGGCGCCGATGCGTCGCCGGCGGATCAGGCGATTTACCTGCGCACTCTGGTCAACAAGCTCAACCGCCAAGGCTTCAACTACTTCGTGATCGAAGCGTTCGACCAGCCGTGGAAGGCCAGCGATGAAGGTTCGGTAGGCGCGTACTGGGGCGTGTTCAACGCCGCGCGTCAGCAGAAATTCAACTTCGAAGGCCCCGTGGTCGCGATCCCGCAATGGCGCGTGCTGGCCATCGGTTCGGTGGTGCTGGCATTGCTGTCGTTGACCCTGCTGATGATCGACGGCTCGGCCCTGCGCCAGCGTGGTCGCACGTTCCTGACCTTTATCGCGTTCCTTTGCGGTTCGGTGCTGGTGTACATCGGCTACGACTACAGCCAGCAATACAGCACGTGGTTCAGCCTCACGGTGGGTTTCCTGCTGGCGCTCGGTGCGCTCGGCGTGTTCATTGTCCTGCTGACCGAGGCCCATGAGCTGGCCGAAGCCGTGTGGATTCACAAGCGTCGGCGCGAATTCCTGCCGGTCGAGGGCGACTCCAGCTATCGCCCGAAAGTCTCGATCCACGTGCCGTGCTACAACGAGCCGCCGGAGATGGTCAAACAGACCCTCGACGCCCTCGCCGCCCTCGATTATCCGGACTACGAAGTCCTGATCATCGACAACAACACCAAGGACCCGGCCGTCTGGGAGCCGGTGCGCGACTACTGCGCAACCCTCGGGCCGCGCTTCAAGTTCTTCCACGTCTCGCCCCTGGCCGGTTTCAAGGGCGGCGCGCTGAACTACCTGATTCCGCACACCGCCAAGGACGCCGAAGTGATCGCGGTGATCGACTCCGACTACTGCGTGCACCCGAACTGGCTCAAGCACATGGTGCCGCACTTCGCCGACCCGAAAATCGCCGTGGTGCAGTCGCCGCAGGATTATCGCGACCAGAACGAAAGCACCTTCAAGAAGCTCTGCTACGCCGAGTACAAAGGTTTCTTCCACATCGGCATGGTCACACGTAACGACCGTGACGCGATCATCCAGCACGGCACCATGACCATGACCCGCCGCTCGGTGCTGGAAGAATTGGGCTGGGCCGACTGGTGCATCTGTGAAGACGCCGAACTCGGTCTGCGCGTGTTCGAGAAAGGTTTGTCGGCGGCGTATTACCACGATAGCTACGGCAAGGGTCTGATGCCGGATACGTTTATCGACTTCAAGAAGCAACGTTTCCGTTGGGCTTACGGCGCGATCCAGATCATCAAGCGTCACACCCGCAGCCTGCTGCGCGGCAAGGACACTGAACTGACCCGTGGCCAGCGCTATCACTTCCTCGCGGGCTGGTTGCCGTGGGTCGCGGACGGCATGAACATTTTCTTCACCGTCGGCGCGCTGTTGTGGTCGGCGGCGATGATCATCGTGCCGCAACGGGTCGATCCACCGCTGCTGATCTTCGCGATTCCGCCATTGGCGCTGTTCGTGTTCAAGGTAGGCAAGATCATCTTCCTTTACCGTCGCGCCGTTGGCGTGAACCTGAAAGATGCGTTCTGCGCGGCACTGGCCGGGCTGGCGTTGTCGCACACCATCGCCAAAGCGGTGCTGTACGGTTTCTTCACCAGCAGCATTCCGTTCTTCCGCACGCCGAAAAACGCCGACAACCATGGCTTCTGGGTGGCGATTTCCGAAGCGCGGGAAGAGCTGTTCATCATGCTGCTGTTGTGGGGCGCGGCGCTGGGGATCTTCCTGGTCAACGGCATGCCGAGCAATGACATGCGTTTCTGGGTGGTGATGTTGCTGGTGCAGTCGCTGCCGTATCTGGCGGCGCTGATCATGGCGTTCCTGTCGTCGCTGCCGAAACCGGCGGCTGCGCCTGAGCCGGCGCCGGTCGTCTAAATCCTCATCGATGCACTAAACGGCGGCCAATGGTCGCCGTTTTGCTTTAAGATAACCGCCATTTTGCGGGGCTTGGCGTGATACGCGGTGTAACTGACCGAACCCAATTCCTGTGGGAGCGAGCTTGCTCGCGAAGGCGTTGTAACATTCAACCCTTATGTTGCCTGATACACCGCATTCGCGAGCAAGCTCGCTCCCACATTGGCCCCAGCCCAATTTCAAGCTCCCGGAGTTTTCCATGACGGCCCACGCCGACCTTTCGCCGACCCTTCAACTCGCCATCGATCTGATCCGCCGTCCGTCCGTGACGCCGGTCGACGCCGATTGCCAGAAGCAGATGATGCAGCGCCTGGGCAACGCCGGTTTCAGCCTCGAGCCGATGCGCATCGAAGATGTGGATAACTTCTGGGCGACCCACGGCAGCAACGACGGCCCGGTGCTGTGCTTCGCCGGCCACACCGACGTGGTGCCGACCGGCCCGGTGACGGCGTGGCAGATCGACCCGTTCAACGCGGTGATCGACGAACACGGCATGCTCTGCGGCCGTGGCGCGGCGGACATGAAAGGCAGCCTGGCGTCGATGACCGTTGCCGCCGAGCGCTTCGTCACCGACTACCCGAACCACAAGGGCAAGGTCGCGTTCCTGATCACCAGCGACGAAGAAGGCCCGGCGCACCATGGCACCAAGGCTGTGGTCGAACGCCTGACGGCACGTAACGAACGTCTGGACTGGTGCATCGTTGGCGAACCGTCGAGTACCACGTTGGTTGGCGACGTGGTGAAGAATGGCCGTCGCGGCTCGCTGGGCGCCAGGCTCACCGTCAAAGGTGTTCAGGGTCACGTGGCCTACCCGCATCTGGCCAAGAACCCGATTCATCTCGCCGCTCCGGCGCTGGCCGAACTGGCCGCCGAGCACTGGGACCACGGCAACGATTTCTTCCCGCCGACCAGTTTCCAGATCTCCAACGTCAACTCCGGCACCGGCGCGACCAACGTGATTCCGGGGGATCTGGTGGCGGTGTTCAACTTCCGTTTCTCCACCGAATCGACCGTCGAAGGCCTGCAGAAGCGTGTGGCCGATATTCTCGACAAGCACGACCTGGACTGGCACATCGACTGGGCGTTGTCCGGGCTGCCGTTCCTCACCGAACCGGGCGCGCTGCTCGACGCGGTGTCGGCGAGTATCAAGGACATCACCGGTCGCGAGACCAAAGCGTCCACCAGCGGTGGTACGTCCGATGGCCGTTTCATCGCAACCATGGGCACGCAAGTGGTTGAACTGGGCCCGGTCAACGCGACCATTCACCAGGTCAACGAACGCGTACTGGCGGCGGATCTCGACGTACTGACCGAGATCTACTACCAGACAATGATCAAGTTGCTCGCCTGATGCTTGCTTGCCCCATCTGCAGTGAACCGCTGAACGCGGTGGATAACGGCGTGGTCTGCCCCGCCGGCCACCGCTTCGACCGTGCGCGCCAGGGTTACCTGAACCTGTTGCCGGTGCAACACAAGAACAGCCGTGACCCGGGCGACAATCAGGCGATGGTCGAGGCGCGCCGCGACTTTTTGAACGCCGGCCATTACGCGCCGGTGGCCAAGCGTCTGGCCGAGCTGGCAGCGGGCTATGCGCCGGATCGCTGGGTAGACATCGGTTGCGGCGAGGGTTACTACACCGCGCAAATTGCCGAGGCCTTGCCGAACGCTGATGGCTACGCGCTGGACATCTCACGCGAAGCCGTCAAGCGCGCCTGCAAGCGCAACCCGGCGCTTACCTGGTTGATCGCCAGCATGGCCCGCGTGCCGTTGGCGTCGGGCAGTTGCCAGTTTCTCGCCAGCGTTTTCAGTCCTCTGGACTGGGCAGAAGCCAAACGTCTGCTCAGTGTGGGCGGCGGTCTGATGAAAGTCGGCCCGACCAGCGGCCACTTGATGGAACTGCGCGAACGCTTGTACGACGAAGTGCGCGAATACACCGACGACAAGCATCTGGCCCTGGTCCCGGAAGGCATGGCGCTGGCGCACAGCGAAACTCTGGAATTCAAACTGACACTGGACAAGCCCGAGGATCGCGCCAACCTGTTGGCGATGACACCCCACGGCTGGCGCGCCAGTGCCGAGCGGCGTGCAGCGGTGATCGAACAAGCCGAACCGTTCGTGACCACCGTGTCAATGCGCTACGATTATTTCGTTCTTCAATAACTTTTGGTTCCGGGCGAGAGCCCGGGGCCGGCTAAATCCGCGAATGGATTTTTCAGACCCGCAGTGAGGACATCCATGCGCCAACCGGACATCGAGATTTACCTGAAAGACGCCGACGTCGACCACAAGGCCATTTCTGCCTGGCTCGGCGAAGCACTGGGCCCGTGCAGCGACTGGGTACAGAAAGGCCAGACTTACAAGTGCAAGGCCGGCAACGTGCCGGTGACCTGGCTGCCGAAAGCCGTGGGCAAGTGGAACAGCCTGTACCTGGAAAGCGACCAGACCCCGTGGGACGACGACATCGCCTGCGCCCGCGCCGCGTTTGCTGCGCTGAACGTCGAAGTGCGTTGCGCGCCGGGCACGTGGGTCGAGGAAGAAGGTGAAGAGACGGCGGATCGCTGGATTCGCATCAGCGCCGACGGTGAAGAAGAGATCACCTGGAAAACGGCTTAAACACAGATCCAAATGTGGGAGCGGGCTTGCTCGCGAATGCGGTGTATCAGTCGAGGGAGTCTTGACTGATACACCGCATTCGCGAGCAAGCCCGCTCCCACAATGGTTTTTGGCGTTCTGAAGATTTGTGTTACAGGCCTACAACATCCTCAGCCTGCAAGCCCTTCTCGCCAGTAATGACCGCGTACTCGACCTGCTGGCCCTCGGTCAGCGACCGGTGCCCTTCGCCGCGAATCGCGCGGTAGTGCACGAACACGTCCACCCCGTCTTCGCGCTGGATAAAGCCGTAGCCCTTGGCGTCGTTGAACCACTTCACATTGCCGGTTTCACGTGTTGCCATCTGTTCATACTCCTTTTTTATTATTGAACAGGCTTTTCGCAGGAAAGCCTTAGAGGAACGTCAGCCTGTGTCCGACGTCCATAAAAGGGCCCCGGCGACAGACCGCCGAGTATATGACAGGTGCGAAAACTCTCAACAGGAGATTACTTCGCTGCTTTTTTGCCGATTTTCGCCTAATACGGCAAACTGTCCAACGCCCGAGCAAACGCTCGGTTTATCAACTCACGCAGAAGCCGTATGACCCGTTCCCCGTTCCGCCGTCTTGTGTTTGGCACCTTGCGCCGACTGTTGTACCTCTGGGTTCGCTCGGAGACGATCAATCAGTCGTCGTTCACCCTCAACCTCGACCGCAGTCGTCCGGTGTTCTACGTCCTGCAAAACCCTTCGCTGACCGATCTGGCCGTGGTCGACACCGAGTGCACCAAGGCCGGCCTGCCGCGTCCGGTGCTGCCGGTGTCAGTGGGTTCGCTGATCGAACCGGCGGCGTTCTTCTACCTGACGCCGGATCCGGACTGGCTCGGTCGTCAGGACAAACGCGGTGCACCGCCGACCTTGACCCGCCTGGTCAGTGCGTTGACACAAAACGCTGCCGAGGACGCACAGATCATTCCGGTCAGTGTGTTCTGGGGCCAGTCGCCGGACAGCGAAAACAGTCCGTGGAAGCTGTTGTTCGCCGACAGCTGGGCCGTCACCGGGCGCTTGCGTCGTCTGCTGAGCATCATCGTCCTCGGCCGCAAGACCCGCGTGCAGTTCTCCGCACCGATCCACCTGCGCGAGCTGATCGAACACAACAAGGGTCACGAGCGTACCGTGCGCATGGCCCAGCGCATCCTGCGGGTGCACTTTCGCAATCTGAAAGCCGCGGTGATCGGCCCGGACATTTCCCACCGCCGCAACCTGGTCAAAGGCCTGCTCAACCAGCCGCTGGTCAAGCAAGCGATCCTCGAAGAAGCCGAGCGTGAAAACATCTCCCCGGAAAAAGCCAAGGCCCAGGCCCTGCGCTACGGCAACGAGATTGCTTCGGACTACACCTACACCGCGATCCGCTTTCTGGAAGTGGTGCTGAGCTGGTTCTGGAACAAGATCTACGACGGCATCAAGGTCAATCACATCGAGGGCGTGCAGAACGTCGCGCAGGGCCACGAAGTGATCTACGTGCCGTGCCACCGAAGCCATATCGACTACCTGCTGCTTTCATACTTGCTGTTCCGCAACGGCCTGACCCCGCCGCACATCGCCGCCGGAATCAACCTCAATATGCCGGTGATCGGCAGCCTGCTGCGCCGTGGTGGCGCGTTCTTCATGCGCCGCACGTTCAAGGGCAATCCGCTGTACACCTCGGTGTTCAACGAATACCTGCACACCCTGTTCACCAAAGGTTTCCCGGTCGAGTACTTCGTAGAGGGCGGCCGCTCGCGCACCGGGCGCATGCTGCAACCGAAAACCGGCATGCTCGCGATCACCATGCGCAGCTTCCTGCGTTCGTCGCGCATGCCGATCGTGTTTGTGCCGGTGTACATCGGTTATGAGCGCGTGCTGGAAGGTCGCACCTACCTCGGCGAACTGCGCGGAGCCAGCAAGAAGAAAGAATCGATCTTCGACATCTTCAAAGTTATCGGCGCGCTCAAGCAGCGTTTTGGTCAGGTCGCGGTCAACTTCGGTGAGCCGATCAAACTGGCCGAATTCCTCGACGCCGAGCAACCGGACTGGCGCCAGCAGGAACTCGGCCCGCAGTACAAACCGGCGTGGCTCAACGAAACCACCAATCGCCTCGGCGAAAAAGTCGCGCAGCATTTGAATGAAGCGGCGGCGATCAACCCGGTCAACCTGGTGGCGCTGGCGCTGCTGTCCACTACGCGTCTGGCACTGGACGATCGCGCCATGGCGCGCGTGCTGGACCTGTATCTGGCGCTGCTGCGCAAGGTTCCGTACTCGCCGCACACCACGCTGCCGGAAGGCGACGGCCGCGCGCTGATCGAGCATGTGAAGGACATGGACCTGCTCGCCGAGCAGAACGATGCACTGGGCAAAATTCTCTATCTGGACGAGCAAAATGCCGTCCTGATGACGTACTACCGCAACAACGTGCTGCATATTTTCGCGTTGCCGGCGCTGCTGGCGAGCTTCTTCCAGAGCACCTCGCGCATGAGCCGCGAACAGATCCTGCGCTACACCCGCGCGCTGTATCCGTACCTGCAATCGGAACTGTTCATTCGCTGGTCGCTGGACGAACTCGACGGCGTGGTTGATCAGTGGCTGGAAGCGTTCGTCGAGCAAGGCCTGCTGCGTTTCGAGAAAGACGTCTATCTGCGTCCAGCGCCAAGTTCGCGGCATTTCGTGCTGCTGACCTTGCTGTCGAAGAGCATCGCCCAGACCTTGCAGCGCTTCTACATGACCGTGTCTTTGCTGCTCAACAGCGGCCAGAACAGCATCAGCGCCGAAGAACTGGAAGACCTGTGCACAGTCATGGCCCAGCGCCTGTCGATTCTCCACGGCCTCAACGCCCCGGAGTTTTTCGACAAAAGCCTGTTCCGCCACTTCATCCAGACGATGCTCGACCTCGACGTGCTGCGCCGCGACGGGGCCGGCAAACTGAGTTATCACGAATTGCTCGGCGAACTGGCGGAAGGTGCGGCCAAGCGCGTGTTACCGGCGGAGATTCGTTTGTCGATCCGCCAGGTCGCGCTGCATCGCAGTGAAGATGCTGCAGACCTACCGGCCGCAGAAACTCAAGCCTGACGCAAAAAACCTGTGGGAGCGGGCTTGCTCGCGAAAGCGGTGGATCAAACACCCCCCGATGTTGAATGAGAAACCGTCTTCGCGAGCAAGCCCGCTCCCACATTGAAGGAGATATACCTTGAAAAAACTACTAACCCTCGCCACCGCCACACTGTTGAGCGCCTGCCAATCAACCACCCCCGCCGGCAAGGTCGGCATCGACGGTGAAGTGTTCTACCTGCAACGCATCGCTCTGCCACCGAGCGCGACCCTCAGCGTCAGCCTGCAAGACGTTTCGCTGGCCGATGCGCCAGCCGTGGTGCTGGACGAGCAAAAAGGCCCGGTCAAAGGCCAGGTGCCGCTGCCCTTCCACTTGAGCTACGATCCGGCGCAGGTCAAACCCGGCCATCGTTACTCGGTCAGCGCGCGGATTGAAGTCAACGGTGAGTTGATGTTCATCACCACCGAAAACCATGCCGTGCAACTCGACGGCAACGACCCGCAGCCGCTGAAAATCCGCGTCGACGCCGTTCGTTAATTCTTTTTCTGTTACAAGGAAGCCGCCATGCTCCGCCCTACCCTTCGCTTCGCCGGTCTGTGTGCAGGCCTGATGATCTCCGCCAGCGCAATGGCCCTGTCGCTCAGTAACCTGTCGCAAAAAGACGCCACCGGCGGCCTCAAGGATGCCCTGACCCAAGGCGCACAAATCGCTGTAAAGCAACTGGGCACCCCCGGCGGTTTCAGCAACAACCCCGACGTGAAGATCGAACTGCCGGGCAAACTCGGCAAAGCCGCGAGCAAGATGAAAGCCTTCGGCATGGGCGCCCAGGTTGAAGAACTGGAAACCGCGATGAACAAGGCTGCCGAATCCGCCGTGACCCAGGCTCAACCCATCCTCGTCGATGCCGTGAAGAAAATGAGCGTGGAAGACGCCAAAGGCATCCTCAGCGGCGGCAAGGACTCGGCCACGCAATACCTCGACAAATCCAGCCGCGAACAGATCCGCGCCAGGTTCCTGCCGATCGTCAAACAGGCAACTGACAAGGTTGGCGTGGCACAGAAGTACAACTCGTTCGCCGGGCAGGCTGCTGCGTTTGGCGTTGTCGATGCGAAGAGTGCCAATGTTGAAAACTACGTCACCGAGCAAGCGTTGAATGGCTTGTTCGAAATGATCGGCAAACAGGAAGAAACCATCCGCCAGAACCCGGCCGCGGCGGCGACCAGTCTGGCGAAGAAGGTGTTCGGCACTCTCTAAGCAGTCAGAACACGGGCGCGATTCAACTCGCTCCCGTACTTCCCTCCACGTAAAGGGCTACGTAAAAAGAACACGCACTCCCGCCCCATCTTCTTTTTCTCAAAAACCAGTAATTGGTCCAGCCGCTCCAGGACCGAAGCCGCCTCGCGGTACGAGCAACCGAAATTTTTCGCCACATTGCTCGCTGTGAACTCCTTCGCCACCCCGCTTTTTGCCGCCTGATACACCGCGTGCTGTTTTTCTGTCATCTGTTCGAAGTAGCCAGAATTCACCAGCCAGCGCTCGAACTCTTCGGTGTAGGCCACGCTCTTGCGATAAACATCCGTAAACCCGAGCACCGCTCGCTGAATGACCGAACACTGGAACTCGATGAAATAAGTCAGATCCAGCTCATCCGCCTCTGTATGCAGGTATGAGCGTCCGTACTTCACCGGCGCGTTACGCAGTAACAAACTGATTGCTATGTAGCGAAACGCCGCGAACTCATTCTTGAACATGAACCAGTAAAACAAAGCTCTGGCGACCCGCCCGTTGCCGTCGCGAAAGGGATGTTCGTAGCCCAACGCAAAGTGCAGCGTGATCGCCTTGATCAGTGGATGCAGATAGTGCTTATCCAGTGGTGAGCCATCGGGCAGGTTGATCCAGTGCGACAGCTTCTCCAGCCGCGAAACCAATCCTGCTGCAGGGGGGGGCCGATGCACGGTATTGCCCGCCCCGTCCTGAACGACCACTTCGTCATTGGTCCTGAACACTCCGGGGGAATACTGCTCGTCATCGATGCCATCGACACCCACCCGATGAATCGCTGCGATCAAATCCACGCTCATGGGTTCGTAACGTCTCTCCCAGGCAAAATTCATCATCCGGTAATTACCCATCACCATGCGTTCATCCGGAGTACGGGGCTGGCGCTGCTGCTTGAGCATGTCCTTGGCCACGCGCGTGGTGGTCGCCGCGCCCTCCAGCTGGCTACTGGCGATGGCCTCGTCTTCGATCAGATCATTCAGCAGGTAACTGAAATGCGCCCGCTCGCCGATCTGACTGGTCATGTACTCCAGCGCGGCCGTACTGGCCTGTCGATCGACAATGGAGATGGTTTTCTGTGCCAAAGGTGTCAACAGATACCTGCCCCACTGCACCGGCTCGCCCAGCGGCAGAAGGTTGATGTACTGGGCCGCCCGTGCCTTCTTGACCAACGCCCAGCACAGTTTGGCATCCAGCCCCGCTGCCCAGCGATAACGCAACGCTTCAAATGGCAGATAACGACCTTGATCATCGAGCGGCTTGAGCAGCGCAAGATAATCAGCCAGGCGATGCTGGTGGGGCGGGCGCACCAACATGTCAAACACCGGGTCGTTTCTGCCTTTCAATGCTGGCGGCTTTTTCATCAGGTGAACTCAAGATGCGTGGGGAAGCAGAGCCCGGAGTACAGCATCCGAGGCAATCTGGCTCAAGATCAGAGGCTTCTGAAAAAGATGTAGGAAGTGGCGCTGGTAGAGCTGGCTATGGATGATCAGCTAGAGGCTGGCCGGCTATCAGGACCATCGCTGGCAAGCCAGCTCCCACAATTTGGATTGCGTGCACGCAAATAGAGATTGAGTGCTGCAAGGGCCTCATCGCGAGCAGGCTCACTCCTACAGTTGAACTGAGTACACCTACAGAAAACAGGTCGGCTGTCAGGCCGCCTTCGCGAGCAAGCTCGCTCCCACAGAAAAGCGAGAGCAAACCGCTTCTGCTCCTCACCACTCAACAGGATGAGCGTTAGCTCGGCTGCAGCTTTTGATCTTAGAGCCCGTCGGCAGGCTGAGTGGAGGGATTGATCCGGGGGTGGGAGCGCAGCGACCGTTCGACGAAGTCGAACACATCGAGAGGAGGTGCAGCGAAGCAAACCGTAGGCGATGCCCCCGGATCGATCCCGGAGCGAAGGAACCCCGAGCCTTAGCGAGCGGGCCGAACGTCAGGGCAAAGACCTTTGGTTCCTTTGGGGCGTTTGCCAAAGGGACTCGCCGTAAGGGCGAAACCGCCAGCCGCAGCACCCGCAGAAACGGATATACCCCCAAAGCCCCAACAACATGGTCGGCCCGAAGGCCGCCACGTCAAACCAAAGATCAAACCTCCCGACGAACCCGGAACCAGGCCGCATACAACGCCGGCAAAAATAAAAGCGTCAGCGCAGTCGCAACAATCAACCCACCCATGATCGCCACCGCCATCGGCCCGAAAAACACACTGCGCGACAACGGAATCATCGCCAGCACCGCCGCCAAAGCCGTCAACACAATCGGTCTGAAGCGTCGAACCGTAGCCTCGATAATCGCCTGCCAAGGCTTAAGCCCGGAAGCAATATCCTGCTCGATCTGATCCACCAGAATCACCGAATTACGCATGATCATCCCGGACAGCGCGATGGTCCCCAGCATCGCCACAAACCCGAACGGCTGACGGAACACCATCAAAAACAGCGTCACCCCGATCAACCCCAACGGCGCCGTGAGAAACACCATCGCCGTGCGCGAAAAACTGCGCAACTGCACCATCAGCAAAGTCAGCACCACGACGATGAACATCGGCACCCCGGCATTCACCGACTTCTGCCCACGCTCGGAATCCTCCACCGTGCCGCCGACATCCAGCAGATAACCATCCGGCAACTCGGCACGAATCGAATCCAGCGTCGGCATGATCTGCTTCACCAATGTCGCCGGCTGCTCCTTGCCATAAATATCCGCGCGCACGGTCACGTTCGGCAGACGATTGCGATGCCAGATAATCCCTTCCTCAAAACCGTATTCCAGCGTGGCAATCTGCGACAACGCCACACTGCGGCCGTTATCCGTCGGCACCGCCAGACTCGGCAGCAACGACAATTCAGTGCGTTCATGTACGGTGCCGCGCAGCAAAATCTCGATCAATTCGTTGTCTTCGCGATACTGGCTGACACTCGACCCGGTCAACGAACTCTGGAGGAATTTCGCCAGATTGGCCGTGCTCACGCCCAACGCCCGGGCACGATCCTGATCAATGTTCAGATAGACAACCTTGCTCGGTTCTTCCCAATCCAGATGCACATTGACCACATGCGGATTTTCGCGAACCTTGGCCGCCACTTTGCGCGCTAACGCACGGACCTCTTCGATGTGTTCGCCGGTGACGCGGAACTGCACCGGATAGCCCACCGGCGGACCGTTTTCCAGACGCGTCACCCGCGAACGCAGCGCCGGGAATTGCTCGTTCAGCGTTTCGATCAACCAGCTGCGCAGCGCTTCGCGTTCTTCGATGGTTTTCGCCAACACCACAAACTGGGCGAAGCTCGCCGCCGGCAATTGCTGATCTAGCGGCAAATAGAAACGCGGTGATCCGGTGCCGACATAAGCGACGTAATTATCGATGCCGGCATGATCCTTGAGCATCGCCTCCAGCCGTTTGACCTCGCCCGTGGTATTGGCCAACGACGCGCCTTCAGCCAGTTTCAGATCGACCATCAACTCCAGTCGATTGGAAGCAGGGAAGAATTGCTGCGGGACGAAACGGAACAACATCACCGACGCGATAAACAGCCCGACGGTCAGCACGATCACGGTCTTGCGATGCGCCACACACCACTCCACCAAACGCCGAACGCGCTGATAGAACGGCGTGGCATACGGATCTGGCTGACCGTCACCCGTGCCATGTTTGGCCGCGTGAATTTTCGCCAGATCCGGCAGGAGTTTTTCCCCCAGATACGGCACGAACATCACCGCCGCGACCCATGAAGCGAGCAACGCGATGGTCACCACCTGAAAGATCGAGCGGGTGTATTCGCCCGTTCCGGACTGCGCCGTGGCAATTGGCAGAAACCCGGCGGCAGTAATCAATGTCCCGGTGAGCATCGGGAACGCGGTGCTGGTCCAGGCATAGCTCGCTGCGCGGATGCGATCAAAGCCCTGCTCCATTTTGATCGCCATCATTTCCACGGCGATGATCGCGTCGTCCACCAGCAAGCCCAACGCCAACACCAACGCACCAAGGGAGATCTTGTGCAGGCCGATGCCCAGGTAATACATGCAGGCGAAGGTCATCGCCAGCACCAGCGGAATGGTCAGCGCCACCACCATGCCGGTGCGCACGCCGAGGGAGAAGAAGCTCACCAGCAACACGATTGCTAGCGCTTCGACCAGTACCTGAACGAACTCGCCGACCCCGGTTTTCACCGCCGCCGGTTGATCGGAAACCTTGCGCAATTGCATGCCGGCCGGAAGGTTTTTCTGGATGCGCGAAAACTCGCCTTCCAGCGCTTTACCGAGCACCAGAATGTCGCCGCCGTCCTTCATCGCCACGGCCAGACCAATCGCGTCTTCGCCCATGAAGCGCATGCGCGGCGCCGGTGGATCGTTGAACCCGCGACGCACATCCGCGACATCGGAGATGCGGAACGTACGATCACCGACGCGGATCGGGAAGTTTTTTATCTCCTCGACCGTCTGAAAATTCCCCGAGACCCGTAGCTGCAAGCGCTCGCTACCGGTTTCGAAGAACCCGGCGGTAGAGACCGCGTTCTGCTCTTGCAGCGCCTGTTGCACCGCCGCCAGCGGCAAACCAAGGGTCGCCAGCTTGACGTTGGACAACTCGACCCAGATCTTCTCGTCCTGCAAACCGAGCAGGTCGACCTTGCCGACATCCTTGACCCGCTGCAGCTGGATCTGAATACGATCGGCGTAATCCTTGAGCACTGCGTAATCAAAACCATCCCCGGTCAGCGCATAGATATTGCCGAACGTGGTGCCGAATTCATCGTTGAAGAACGGCCCCTGAATGTCCGGCGGCAAGGTCTGGCGAATATCACTGACCTTCTTGCGCACCTGATACCAGAGGTCGGGAATTTCCTTGGAGTGCATCGAGTCGCGGGCAATGAATGTCACCTGGGATTCACCGGGGCGCGAGAAAGACACAATGCGTTCGTACTCGCCGGTTTCCATCAGTTTCTTTTCGATGCGTTCGGTGACCTGACGCGAGACTTCCTGCGCGGTCGCACCCGGCCAACGGGTCTGAATCACCATGGCTTTGAAAGTGAACGGCGGGTCTTCGCTCTGGCCAAGTTTGGTGTAGGACAACGCACCAACGATGGCCAGCAAAAGCATCAGGAACAGTACGATCTGGCGATTACGCAGCGCCCATTCGGAAAGGTTGAAGCGCATCGGGGCTTACTCCTTGTCCGCCAGATTGACCACACGGTTGGCGCGATCCACCGGACGCACCTGCTGACCCTCAAGCAACACGTGCACACCCGCGGCGACCACCCAGTCGCTGGCGTTCAAGCCTTCGAGCACCGGCACGCTTTTCTCGCCGAACGGGCCGATGCGCACCGGGGTTTTCTTCAAAGTGTTGTTGCCGTTGACGACCCAGACGTAGGTCGCGCCGTTTTCGGCGGTGAGTGCCGAGAGCGGCACCGACAGGGAAACGCTGTCAGCCGATTGCACGAACACCCGGGCGCTCTGGCCCAGTTCGGCCGGGACTTTGCCGCCGGTGAAGGAAATGCGCGCGGCAAAAGTGCGTGAGCGTGGATCGGCAGCGGGCGACAGTTCGCGGATCTGCCCGGCGAAGCGCTGGTTCTGCTGCGTCCACAACTCAACAGTGACTGGCTGACCGACCTTGAAGCGGCCGAAGCTCTGCTCCGGCAGGCTGATCAGCACTTCGCGCTCGCCATCGGTGGCGAGGGTGAACACGGTTTGCCCGGCGGCAACCACCTGCCCGACCTCGACCGAACGCTTGGCCACTACGCCATCCTGCGGTGCACGCAGCACGGCGTAACTGGCCTGATTGGTCGAGACGTTGAATTCAGCTTTGATTTGTTTAAGGCGGGCTTCACCGGAGCGGTAAAGGTTTTCGGCGTTGTCGTAGGCCGAGCGGCTGACCATCTGCCGTTCCATCAGGGTCTTGTAGCGATCACGCTCGGCGCGAACCAGATTGAGGTTGGCTTCGGCGGCAGCTACCTGGGCGCGGGTGGCTTCCAATTGCAGGCGCACGTCCTGCGGATCGAGTTCGGCAAGCGGCTGATCAGCCTTTACGCGTTGGCCTTCATCAACCAGTCGTCGGCTGACTTTGCCACCAATGCGGAACGCCAGATCGGGTTCGTAGCGGGCGCGCACCTCGCCCGGGTAACTTTCCATCGCCTGCGCCGAAGGCTCTGGCTGCACCACCATGGCCGGTCGAACGGTGACTTGCGCCGCCTCTTCCTGACCACACGCTGACAAAAGGAACGCCAGACTCACTGGCAACGCGAGGGACAACGCATGGCGGAACATGGTGACGGACCTTTCGCTAATGGTGCTTGGAATAATTATACTGGCGGGTATGTTATTAATAGCAAACTCACCAGTCCAGTATTAAAAGCCAAGAATGTCGAACAATCTTTCAGCTCCAAACGGTCCGGGCCGCCCCAAGGATCTGGCCAAGCGCCAGGCAATCCTTGATGCAGCGAAAATCCTGTTTCTGAGTCATGGCTACGCCAACACCAGCATGGATGCGGTCGCCAGCGAGGCAGGCGTGTCGAAGTTGACGGTCTACAGCCATTTCAACGACAAGGAGACGCTGTTCTCTGCCGCCGTGGTGGCCAAATGCGAGGAGCAATTACCGCCATTGTTCTTCGAATTGCCCGAAGGCATTGCCGTGGAAAATGTGTTGCTGAACATTGCGCGAGGCTTTCATCACCTGATCAACAGTGATGAGTCGGTGAATTTGCACCGCTTGATCATGGCGCTGGGCAGTCAGGATCCGAAGCTGTCGCTGATCTTCTTCGAGGCCGGCCCGCAGCGCATGGTGCAGGGCATGGAGCGGCTGTTGACGCGCATCCACGAAACCGGCGCGCTGAGCATCGATCTGCCGCGCAATGCCGCCGAGCATTTCTTTTGCCTGATCAAAGGTGCGGGGAATTTTCGACTGTTGTATGGCTGTGGCGAGCCTTTGACTGAAGAGGCAGCGGAAAGCCATGTGCAGGAAGTGGTGGCTTTGTTTATGCGCGCGTACAAGCCCTGACTTTTAAGGTGTCTGAGCGGACACCTTCGCGAGCAAGCTCGCTCCCACATTGGAATGCATTTCAAATGTGGGAGCGAGCTTGCTCGCGAATAGGGACAACTCGGTCTCAGGGTTTGAGCGCTTTTTTCGGGTAGATATCGTATCGGCTGGATTTGCCATCCAGCGCATGACTCGGCTTCGGCCCCTCAATGCACGGCGCCTTGCGCGGCCGCTTGACTACCACCCGGTGCGTCGCTAATGCCAAAGCAGCCTGCAACAGCGCCGGCGCGTCCGGATCATCGCCCACCAACGGCCGGAACAGACGCATTTCCTTCTTCACCAGCGCAGTCTTCTCGCGATGGGGAAACATCGGATCGAGGTAGATCACCTGCGGCGGCTCACCTTGCCAGTTCTGCATGACCTCGATGGAGTTGCCTTTGAGCAAGGTCATCCGCGCCACGATCGGCGCCACGTCGAAATCTTCCGCAGCCCGCGCCAGACCGTCTTCCAGCAGTGCACCAATCAGCGGCTGGCGCTCGATCAGGCTCATCTCGCAACCGAGACTGGCCAGCACGAACGCATCCTTACCCAACCCCGCCGTGGCATCCAGCACCCGCGGACGCACGCCCTGAGCGATGCCGACCGCCTTGGCGATCATTTGCCCGCTGCCGCCACCGTATAACCGCCGATGCGCCGCGCCGCCCTCGACGAAGTCGACGCGCACCGGCCCCGGTGCGTCCGGGCCGAGCTGTTGCAGTTGCAAACCCTGCTCGCCGACCTGCAAGGCAAACTCGCTGTCCGCCACTTCACGCGGCAGGCCGAGGCGGTCGGCCCACTGCTCGGCTTGCGCTTCAAACGCTGTGCCGAGGGCCTGGACATGGATGCGGCAGGCCGCGGGTTGCTCAATCATGGAAAACACGCTCAAAAATTCAAGGATCGGCAAAAACCGCCGATAAATCATTCAACGCGCATTTTGCCAGAGCTGAGCGTCAACCGAAAAAAATGTCAGGCATTCTTCCCACATCGATTGGCTACATCTCGCCCCATGGCGACTTTAGCCGTCACAACACTCAAGCACTGAGCGGCGTCAGTCATCTGTGGCAGGATTTTTTTGCCCAGGCGCTGGCCGAACAGACGAGTGAAGTGGTGCCTGCCTGCGGTACATTTCCACCGGTTGACCTGAGCAGCCCTGAAGAACCGACCATCGGCAGCGAGCTGCACGCGCACATCGTCAGCCAGCGCGAGTGCGATGTGGTGGAAACCGAAGTGCGTCCGCCCGAGCCGCTGTTCCTGCCGATCGCCGAATTCGAGATGGAACTGCTGGACAAGCCGTTCCCACCGTTCCCGCCAGAAGAATTGCAAGCTCAGCAGACCCAGCAGGATTTCGACAGCAGTTGGGTTCGCCCGGTGGTGATCAACAATGGTCAGCCCGTTCCAGAGCCTGGCCCGGCCCCGCAGAAAAAGCCGCTGTACTTGCCGATTGCCGAATTCGATCTGGATCTGCTGCAAAAGCCTTACCCGCCGTTCCCGCCGGAAGAAATCGTCGAGCAACAGAAAGCACTGGACTTCGATAACGGCTGGGCACGCCCGATCGTTCTGCAAAACCTGCGCCTCGCCGCATAATCCTCAGCGACACACGCTCCAGCGCCCGACATCGACATGAAAGTGATTGCGATGGGCGGCGTTGTAATCCGGACTCAACACCACACTGAACGCCTCGCAGGCGCCGTCGCGCAGCTGACGCAGAAACTGCGCGTCCTGATTTTGCTTCGGCCAGTCCTTGAGCACGCTGACCGTACGGCCATCTGCCAGACGAAATCCGGCGATGTCCAGCGCATCAGCACTGGCGTGGCGGCTTAGCGCACCGCTTTCGCGATTGTAGACATTGCGACAGGCGAAGCTGCCGAGGTGATCAACCCGTGCGACCTTTTGCCCGTAAACGGATTGCGCGGCGGGTTGCAGCGTGTGGTGTTCAAACATCGCGTAGGCCACCGCCAGCGGACAACTGGCGAGGAAACTGCTGCTAAGCGCTACATCGCCGCTCTGTACGCGCAAGGTGCCGATCAGCGGACACTTGGCGTCGGGACTGTCGGCTTGCCGTGTGACGCGCAGATCGGAACTGCTCAAGGCTTGGGCGCAGAGTTGAGGATCACTGCGCAAGCGCATCAGCTTGTAGCCGGTCAACCAGTTGGGCGCGGCTTTCACGTCCAGCGGCGCCCACGGATTCCATTGCGGCGGCACGTCCAGCCAACCGCGCCAGACACTGATCAACGCGCCGCCAATGACCAGCAGCACGGTAAGCACAATCCACCGCCCCATGTTCAGCCTTTGAAAAACTGATTGGCCTTGGCGTACGGCATCGACTGCGCGGTAAAACCAAACGTACCGGACTGCTGGATCTCTTCAGCGGCGCGGAAGAATTCGCCGAACGCCGCCAACGCCAATGCCGAACCGGTACTGATGCGCCGCACGCCCATGTCTTGCAGTTCCTGCACAGTCAGTTTCAAGCCGCCGGACATCAGCACATTGACCGGTTTCGGCGCCACCGCGCGCACCACCGCCAGTACTTCTTCGGCGCTGCGCAAACCCGGCGCGTACAACACGTCAGCACCCGCCTCGGCGAAGGCCTGCAAGCGGCGAATGGTGTCGTTGATGTCGGGATTGCCGTGCAGATAGTTTTCCGCACGCGCGGTGAGGAGGAAGTGAAATGGCAACGTGCGCACTGCAGCGACGGCGGCTTCGATGCGCGCCACGGCGTGTTCGAAGCAATAAATTGGCGCGTCTGCACGGCCCGTGGCGTCTTCGATCGAGCCACCGACGGCGCCGGCCTCGGCTGCGCGCAGTAAACTTTTTGCGGCTTCGGCCGGGTCATCGGCAAACCCGTTTTCCAGATCCACCGCCACCGGCAAATCGGTCGCAGCGACTATCGCGCGGACATTGGCCAAGGTCTCGTCGAGACTCAACGCGCCATCGGCCTTGCCTTGGGAAAATGCATAGCCGGCGCTGGTGGTCGCCAGGGCTTGATAGCCGAGGCTGGCGAGCATTTTCGCCGAACCGGCATCCCACGGATTGGGAATGACGAAAATCCCCGGACGTTCATGCAAGGCTTTGAAGGCGTGGGCTTTACGGGCTTGAGCATCCATCGGCAGGCTCCTGAGCAGCAAAAAAAACCGCCTCAGAGCAAACCAAGTTGCTCCGCGGCGGGCTCTCTGTATAGCGCAGGCAGCGCTGGCAGGCCAGGCAAACGTTGCATCAGTTGTGCGTGGAAACGTTGCGCCAGCTTCGCCGCCAGCAGGTTGTCGGCGGTGTGCAGGAAGATGTACGGCGTACGACCTTCTTCAATCCACTCGGCGATTTTCGCCACCCACGGCACCAGGAACGGATCGTTGGCTTCCAGCTCGGGATGGCCGATAAAACGCACTTGCGGGAATTGGGTGAACGCCGCCGGGCGGGTCGGCACTCGCGGCTTTTTCGATTGCGCGTGGATCACCGAAGACTCGGTCGACAGGCAACTGAACAGCGCACGTGGATCAAGGCAGATGCGTTCCACGCCACGGTCCAGCAGCAGACGATTGAGCAGGCGTTCGCTCTCGCCCTTGGCGAAGAACTGTTCATGGCGCACTTCCACTGCCAACGGGCAATCCAGCGCATCGATAAACGCTGCCAGTTCCGGCAGCCGCTGCGGCGTAAAGCTTTTCGACAGTTGCAGCCACAGCGGCGAGACGCGCTCACCGAGGGGCTTGAGTAATTGCAGGAAGGTCTCGGCGGCGCTCAGTTGCTCGCGCAGATCACCGCCGTGGCTGATGTCGCCGGGGAATTTGGCGGTGAAGCGGAAGTGCTCGGGCATGACCTCGGCCCAACGCTGCACCGTGGCAGGCGACGGGCTGGCGTAGAAGGTCGTGTTGCCTTCAACGGCGTTGAACACTTGCGAATAGAGACCGAGGAAATCAGCGGTTTTGGCGTCTACCGGGTAAAGATACTCACGCCAGGCGTTTTCGCTCCAGGACGGGCAACCGAGGTAGTAAGGCAGATCCATCAGATGTACAGATCGAGGCCCAGCACGTCTGCATCCCAATCGACAAAACCGGCAGTGCTCAGGTAACTGGCGAGGGCCATGGCCACGCTCTTTTTCATCGCACGTTGGTAGATCATGTCTTGCTGACGGGCAGGCAGATTGCTCAGGCGTTGCGCAGAGGCTTTGGCGGCACGGGCGGCCAGTTGCTCTTCGGTCGGGAATTCCAGCTCGCCGTCGATATCGTCGACGGAGTTATCCAGCGTCACGTTGCCTTTGCGGGGCTTGCGCTTGATAGGGTAGGACTGAGAGGAAAGGCCGTCTATACGCATAAATTCATGCTCGGTATCGATGATGGCAATTTAGCGGCACTTGACCGACTTAGCAAACTGCCGAGTGATAACTAGAACACATAAAGCGCAAAAGGTTTAAAGCGAGGGGTTAGAAACTGACGATTGGCGGATTCACGGGCGACTTGATTCCCTGTGGGAGCGAGCTTGCTCGCGAAGAGTTCAGCACATTCAACATTGATATTGACTGGCCGGACGCCTTCGCGAGCAAGCTCGCTCCCACAAAGGGTGTGGTGAATCAGCGGGCTTTCGGGGTAGCGACTTTGTCGCGCAGGTAAACCGGTTGCGCGTCATCCGCCGGAATCGACTCGCCGCGCTCCCAGGCAAACCGCGCCAGGGTCAACAGGTCTTCGGCGTGGGGCAGCATGCCGGCGTCGACGCCTGTCAGGTTGACGGCAATGCGCTCGCCATAACCCCAACCGGTACCGGCGCCGAACCAATTGCCATTGGCATCGGCCGGCAGCGCGGCGACTTCCGGTGGCGACACCGCTTCCGCACCGACCAAGCGCATCTCCCCCGCCGTCTCGCGGTAACAGCCCCAATACACCTCATCCATCCGCGCATCGATGGCCGCCGCGACCTGGCTCACACCGTGCTCACGCAACGCACGCTGCGCCAGCACGGCAAGGTTGGACACCGGCAGTACCGGACGATCCAGCGCAAACGCCAGACCCTGCACTACGCCAATGGCGATCCGCACCCCGGTAAACGCACCCGGCCCACGACCGAACGCAATCGCATCGACCGCTTGCAGCGTGGTGCCGGCGTCGGCCAGCAGTTGCTGGATCATCGGCAGCAGCTTCTGCGCATGCAGGCGCGGGATCACCTCGTAATGGCTCGTGACCTTGCCGTCATGCAGCAAGGCAACGGAGCAAGCTTCAGTCGCGGTGTCCAGGGCCAGCAAGGTGCTCATCGATGTTTCCAAAACAGGGGTGGGAAAAGGGCGTCAGTATAAACAACTACGGCCCGCAAGCGGGCCGTGGATGATGCAGCCGATCAGACTTTTCAGCTCAGAGCAGCCAGCACCTTGGTGGTGATTGCATCAACCGAACCGACGCCAGGAATGTGGCTGTACTTCGGCTTGCCGTTGGCAGCGGACAGCTTCTGGTAGAACTCCACCAGCGGCTTGGTCTGCGAATGGTAGACCGACAGGCGATGACGCACGGTTTCTTCGGTGTCGTCCTTGCGCTGTACCAGCTCTTCGCCGGTGATGTCGTCTTTGCCGGCGATTTTCGGCGGGTTGTAAACGATGTGGTAAACGCGGCCGCTGGCTTCGTGAACACGACGGCCGGCGATGCGTTGAACGATTTCTTCGTCTTCAACAGCAATTTCAACGACTGCATCCAGCTCGACGCCGGCAGTCACCAGTGCTTCAGCCTGCGGAATGGTGCGCGGGAAGCCGTCGAACAGGAAACCGTTGGCGCAGTCTGGCTGAGCGATACGATCCTGAACCAGTGCGATGATCAGGTCATCCGACACCAGGCCGCCGGCATCCATGATGCTCTTGGCTTGAACGCCCAGTGGAGTACCGGCCTTGACCGCTGCACGCAGCATGTCGCCAGTGGAAATTTGTGGAATGCCGAATTTTTCGGTGATGAACTTAGCCTGAGTACCTTTACCGGCCCCGGGAGCTCCCAGCAGAATGACGCGCATTAGATGTGCTCCTCAATTTTTTTATAAAAAGCTTTTACAAAACAAAGGATTCGCCGTTTGCGACGAATCCTGAAAATACGGGTCGTGGCCGCACAAACGGCCAAAGGCTGATCAAGATACACAGCAGGCTGCGCCCACACAAGACGCCAAAAGTCGGAGAAACCGACCCTCCCCGCGACCTTGCGACGCGGTGACCCAAGTCGCAACCCCATCATTAACTGTCGCCTGCTGGCACTTTTTGCCGTCAGGCAACGCGGCATCCGGCGTTTACTGCGGCTGCCGCTTGCCCCGTCAAAAAACCTTAGCCGGTATTTCGCAAACCGGCGGCAATCCCCGCCACAGACACCAGTAACGCCTGTTCCACCGGGCTGCCCTGTTCGCCATCCTGCTGCCGCGAACGGGCCAGCAGTTCCGCCTGCAATAGATGCAGCGGGTCGAGGTAGGTGTTGCGCAGACGGATGAATTCCAGGGTGTCAGGGCTATGTGCCAGCAGCTGCGACTGGCCAGTCAGGCCGAGCACCACCGCGCACGCCTGCGACAATAGGTCGCGTAACTGCGCACCCAATGGCAGCAGATCCGGCTCGACCAGACGCTCGTCGTAGGACAAGGCAATATCTGCATCAGCCTTGGCCAACACCATCTCCAGCATGTCGATACGGGTGCGGAAGAACGGCCACTGTTCGCGCATCTGCCCGAGCAATTCGCCTTCGCCGCGTTCCAGTGCCTTGCTCAGTGCCGACTCCCAACCGAGCCACGCCGGCAGCATCAGCCGCGTTTGCGTCCAGCCGAAAATCCACGGGATCGCCCGCAGGCTTTCAATGCCGCCGGCACGACGCTTGGCCGGACGACTGCCCAGCGGCAATCGACCCAATTCCTGCTCCGGCGTGGACTGGCGGAAGTACTCGACGAATTGCGGATTTTCCCGCACGACCTGGCGATAAGCGCTGACACCGTCCGCCGCCAATTCGTCCATCAGATGGCGCCATTCGGGCGTTGGCGGCGGTGGCGGCAATAGCGTTGCTTCAAGTACCGCTGCCAAGTACAGATTGAGGTTTTGCTCGGCGATGTCCGGCAGGCCGAATTTGAAGCGAATCATTTCTCCCTGCTCGGTGGTGCGGAAACGCCCGGCCACCGAACCCGGCGGTTGCGACAGAATCGCCGCGTGCGCCGGACCACCGCCCCGGCCCACAGTGCCGCCGCGACCGTGGAACAGCAGCAGCTCGACTTGCTGCTCGCGGCAGATTTCCACCAGGCGTTCCTGCGCACGATATTGCGCCCAGGCCGCCGCTGTGGTGCCAGCGTCCTTGGCCGAGTCGGAGTAGCCGATCATCACTTCCTGCGGGCCTTGCAGGCGTGCGCGGTAACCCGGCAGCAACAACAAACGCTCCATCACCGGCCCGGCGTTGTCGAGGTCGGCGAGGGTTTCAAACAACGGCACCACGCGCATCGGCCGCAGCACGCCGGACTCTTTGAGCAGCAGTTGCACGGCAAGCACATCGGACGCAGCACCGGCCATGGAGATCACATAGGAACCAAGCGAAGCGCCCGGCGCGGCTGCGATTTCCTTGCAGGTGTTGAGTACTTCGGCGGTGTCGGCGGACGGTTTGAAATGGGCCGGGAGCAATGGCCGGCGATTGCTCAGTTCACGAGTCAGGAAAGCGATGCGCTGCTCTTCGTCCCAATCTTCATAGCGACCGAGGCCGAGGTAGTCGGTAATTTCAGTCATCGCCGAGCTGTGGCGCGACGAGTCCTGACGCACATCCAGACGCACGAGGAACAGGCCGAAGGTCACTGCCCGACGCAGGCAATCGAGCAACGGGCCATCAGCTATCACGCCCATGCCGCATTCGTGCAGCGAGTTGAAACATAGCTCCAGCGGATCGAGCAGATCACGGTTGTTGTGCAACACCTCGGCTGGCGCCGGCGTCGGCGCGGTCAGCGCGGCGTGTGCCCAGTTGCGCGTGGCGCGCAGGCGTTCGCGCAATTGTTTGAGCACCGCACGATACGGCTCGGCGCTGTCGCCCGCCTTGGCTTTGAGGGCATCGCTGGCCTGTTGCATCGACAGCTCGGCAGCCAGATGATCGACGTCGCGCAGGTACAGATCGGCGGCCATCCAGCGCGCCAGCAGCAATACTTCGCGGGTCACAGCGGCGGTGACGTTGGGGTTGCCGTCACGGTCGCCGCCCATCCACGACGCGAAGCGAATCGGCGCCGCTTCCAGAGGCAGGTGCAGGCCGGTGGCTTCATACAAAGCCTTGTCGGCTTTGCGCATATGGTTGGGGATCGCTTGCCACAGCGAATGTTCGATCACCGCGAAACCCCACTTGGCTTCATCGACCGGCGTCGGGCGCGTGCGGCGGATTTCTTCGGTGTGCCAGGCTTCGGCGATCAGCCGTTGCAGGGTGTTTTGAATCTGTTCGCGTTCGGCTGTGGTCAGGTCGCGATGGTCCTGCGCGGCGAGTTGCCCGGCGATCGCGTCGTACTTCTGGATCAGCGTACGCCGCGCCACTTCGGTCGGGTGCGCGGTCAGGACCAGTTCGATTTCCAGTCGTGACAATTGCCGGGCCAGGGATTCGGCGCTATGGCCTTCGTTGCGCAAACGCGCGAGCAATTCCGGCAGTACGCGGGATTCGAACGGCGCCGGCTGCGACTCTTCGCGCCGATGAATCAACTGGTACTGCTCGGCGATGTTCGCCAGATTGAGAAACTGGTTGAACGCCCGCGCCACCGGGAGCAATTCGTCTTCGCTCAATTGATTGAGACTGGCACTCAGTTCGGCGTCCATCGAGCCACGCCGGTCGGCTTTGGCGCCCTTGCGGATCTGCTCGATCTTGTCGAGGAAGGCCTCGCCGTACTGGTCTCGAATGGTGTTGCCCAACAGCTCTCCGAGCAGGTGAACGTCTTCGCGCAAGCGTGCATCAATATCGGTCATCAGCAATTCCCCAGCAGTAATCCGGACGGCTTAGAAACGAGTGCATGACCTAGAGAGTGCCGCTCTGTGGCGCTTCTTACAAGCAGCCGACGAAGGGAGGTTAAACCTTGTGCGCGAAAGCTAGTCTCAACAGTAAGCCGTACAACGGCTTGCCGCCGGCCCCGGCGGACACTCACCCAGACCTGCCAAGAGCAGGTGCGAAATGAGGTCATCATGAAAATTCGTGAACTCGCCCAGCATTGGGAAGAAAACGCCAAGGGTCGCCTGACCGACACTGGCTATGCGATTCATCTGGACGTTGAAGCCGCTGCGCGTCTGGCAGCGATTACCGAGATGTATCCCAAACGTCATGTCGAAGAACTGCTCGGCGAACTGATCGGCGCAGCGCTTGAAGAGTTCGAAGCGAGCCTGCCGTATGTGAAGGGGTCGACGGTGGTAGCGACCGATGAGGAAGGTGATCCGCTGTACGAAGACGTCGGGCCGACACCGCGTTTTCTGGCCCTTTCGCGTCGGCATTTGCATGACCTCTCGGCCACGGCCGGCAAGCAGAAACACTGACACAACGTAGATCAAAAACTGTGGGCGCGGGCTTGCTCGCGAATGCGGTAGATCAGTCGACATCGAAGGTGACTGACACACCGTTTTCGCGAGCAAGCCCGCTCCCACATTGACTGTATTTCTGTCTCAAAATCGACGTGTTTTCGATAAGAGTTTGATAATAGAAACACCCGCGCGTACCACTCCATGCTGCCAAAGTTCCCGCTTTAGAGCCTTGTCCATTCGGTCAAAGTTTTTTTTGGCGATAGGCCATCTTTTCTGAACTTTTGAAAAATGCCTCCGGTCGGAACCAGTAACCACGCCTGGAACGAGCGTTTCAATTCGCGTTGACAAGCGATGCTTTTGGCTCCTCTGCCAGGATGGATTCAGTTGTATTTTCAGGAGATGCCTAATGGAGTTGAAGACCATGAAAAACCAAACCTCGTTTACCCACCTGCACGGTCTGAAACTGGCCGCTCTGGCGATTGGTACCAGCTTCGTGCTGGCCGGTTGCGCCGGCAACCCGCCGACCGAGCAGTACGCCGTGACCCAGTCGGCCGTGAACAGCGCTGTCAGCGCCGGCGGTACCGAGTTTGCTGCCGTTGAGATGAAGCAAGCGCAGGACAAGCTGAAACAAGCTGAAATCGCCATGCACGACAAGAAGTATGACGAAGCGCGCATCCTGTCCGAGCAAGCCGAGTGGGACGCTCGTGTAGCAGAACGCAAGGCTCAGGCAGCAAAAGCCGAACAGGCTGTGAAGGACTCCCAGAAAGGTGTTCAGGAACTGCGTCAGGAAAGTCAGCGCACCGTGCAATAAGCGCGCATCCGACTGCAAAGCTGAATCTCTTATCGATAGAAAGGACGACAAATTATGCGTAAGCAACTGATGATCCCCGCTCTCCTCGCCGCAAGTGTTGCACTGGCTGCCTGCTCCACCCCGCCTAACCCGAATCTGGAGCAGGCGCGCACCAACTACGCCGGCCTGCAAGCCAACCCGCAAGCGAGCAAAGTCGCGGCGCTGGAAACCAAAGACGCCAGTGATTACCTGGACAAGGCCGACAAGGCTTATCTGGACAAGGAAGACGCGGCCAAGGTTGACCAACTGGCTTACTTGACCAACCAGCGCGTGGAAGTGGCCAAGCAGACCATCGCCCTGCGCACCGCGGAAAACAACCTGAAGAACGCTGCCGCCCAACGTGCCCAGGCGCGTCTGGATGCGCGTGATCAGCAGATCAAACAGCTGCAGGACAGCCTGAACGCCAAGCAGACCGATCGCGGTACGCTGGTGACTTTCGGTGATGTGCTGTTCGCCACCAACAAGGCTGAGCTGAAATCCAGCGGTCTGGTCAACATCAACAAACTGGCGCAGTTTCTCCAGGAAAACCCGGATCGCAAAGTGATCGTCGAGGGTTATACCGACAGCACGGGTGCTGCGTCGTACAACCAGTCGCTGTCCGAGCGTCGCGCCAACTCCGTGCGCACCGCACTGGTGAAAATGGGCGTTGATCCAGCGCGCATCGTCACTCAAGGCTACGGCAAGGAATACCCGGTTGCCGAGAACGGTACCGCGTCCGGCCGTGCGATGAACCGTCGAGTGGAAGTGACCATTTCCAACGACAATCAGCCAGTGATGCCACGTTCGGCGGTCAGCTCGAACTAAGCCTCACGCAGTAACGCAAAAGCCCCGCCTGAGTGATCAGGCGGGGCTTTTTTGTGCGGCTGAAATCGCGGCCCCTCACCCCAGCCCTCTCCCGAGGGAGAGGGAGCCGATTTGTGGTGCTTTCAGAATTTGTGTTCGACACGATGCATCAGGCGGGGCTTTTTGGTGCGGGCTCAAATCGCGGCCCCTCACCCCAGCCCTCTCCCGAGGGAGAGGGAGCCGATTTGTGGTGCTTTCAGAATTTGCGTTCGACACGGTGGATCAGGTCGGCGTGTAGCGAAAGAACACCTCGGTCAGTCCCCTCTCCCTCTGGGAGAGGGTTAGGGTGAGGGCTGAACCTGCAGAATCACTGTTCCAGCTTCTGCGGGGTTTCTTCGCCCATGCAACGCACAGCCTTTTTCTGGGCGTTGATCAATACTCCGGTCAGGCCTTTCTGCTCGGTATCGAACAACACCAGCACGCCATCGATGCACTGAGCCACTTGCGGCGCCGGGTCGAGCGAGACTTTGTAGTCCTCACCCGGCACGGTCTTGAGCATGGTGAATTCGTTGAGCAGCAACGCATCCTCGGGTTTGGCAAAGTGCAGGTAGCCGTAGTACCACAGCGCCCCGACGGTGCCGAGGATGCTGCAGATACCGGTGATGATCAGCGGGATGGCGTTGCGTTCTTCAGTCATTGCGGACTCTCGTCTTCAGAATTCGGGGGTTGCGGGTAATTGGGGATTTCGCCGAGCCGGCGCAGGCCGTTGAAGTGCTCGGGATCATCGAGGTAGCGCAGCATCACTTGGCGCCACACCGGGTCGCCGAACGTCTGCACATGGCCGCCACGGGTCAGCTGCAGCACGCGCGGTGGCGGCGCCGCCTGATACAGACGGATGCCGTTGGTCATCGGCACCAGCGGATCGTCGATGCTGTGAAAGATCAGTTTCGGCACACCGTTCAACTGCGGCATCGAGTTGATTGCGCTGTCGCTGTCCGGCACCAGCCACGACAGCGGCACCTGGAACGGCCAGGTCAGCCACGAGGTGCTCAGCGCATACTGGCCGACGCTGCGGTAACTGGCGGGCACGCCGTCGAGCACGAAGGCCTTGAGCTGTTTCTGCCGCTCGGGATGCTGCACCAGCCAATGCACGGCCATCGAACCGCCGAGGCTCTGGCCGAGCAGTATCAGCGGCTTGCCTTTGACCTCGGGCGCCCGGTCCAGCCAGGCGAACGCGGCGTCGATGTCCTGATAGATCGCCGGCAGGCTCGGTTTGCCCTCGGACAAGCCATAACCGCGATAGTCCACGAGCAGCACTTGATAGCCGTTTTTCGGCAACCACCAACTGCCGCCCAAATGCATCGGCAGATTGCCGCCGTTGCCGTGCAGATGCAGCACGGTGCCTTTGACCTCGACGCCGGGTTTGGCCGGCAGCCACCAGGCGTTGAGCTTCAGGCCATCCGCCGTGACCAGCGTGACGGTGCGGTATTCGAGTCTGGCTTTTTCCGGGGTGAAGATCTGGCCCGGTTCGGGGTAGAACAACAGTGAACTGCAACCGCCAAGGGTCAACAGCAGGCAGAAGATGCCGAGGATTCTCATCCGGTGAAACCTCGCGAAAATTCAGGTTGGAATACAATTAAAACTGTAGGAGTGAGCCTGCTCGCGATAGCGGTGGGTCAGTTGATATTTGTATTGATTGACACACCGCTATCGCGAGCAGGCTCACTCCTACAGGGTTTTTTTGTGTGGTCTAGAGGATGTTGGAGTAATCCGCTTCGATCCGGTCCAGGCTCAAATGGTTGAGGAAGTTGGAGAAGCACATCCACGCCGACAGCGCATTCAAATCGCGGAACTGGTCCGGCAGGTACTTCGGCGGCACGACCAACCCTTCATCCACCAACTGACGCAAAGTGCGCATATCTTCCAGCGTGGTCTTGCCACAGAACAACAGCGGAATCTGCTCGAGCTTGCCCTTACGCACGGCCAACTGAATGTAGTTGTAAACCATGATAAAGCCCTTGAGGTAGGACAAGTCTTTGGTGAATGGCAGACCGGTCGGCGTCGAGCCACGGAAAACCCGACTGGCGTTGCCGTAACTTTCCGCCATCTCGAAGCCCTGCTCGCGGAAGAATTCAAAGATCTGCAGGAAGTCCGCGCCCTCCTCGACCATGTGAATGGCGCGAGTACGGTTGGTCAGTTTGCGCAGGCGGCTCGGGTAGGAGGCGAAGGTGATGATTTCCATCAGGATCGCCAGGCCTTCCTGGGTCACCGTCGACGACGGTGGACCTTTGGACAGGAAGGTGCAGATCGGCTGGTTCAGCCCGTTGAGCGTCGTACCCACATGGACCAGGCCTTCGTGGACTTCCAGCGCGCGCACGTCGCGATCGTTGAACATCGCGTCGGTGCGGATCTTGATGTAATCGGCGCCTGCCGCCGCGTCCGCAACGATGCCGTCGGACTCGAACACGCGAATGGTTTCCTCGGCTTCACCAAACACTTTGTTCAAACGGGTTTGCAACAGGTGCACAGCGTCCTTGGCGGTGAGGGTTTTCGGCTCGTCCTTCAGATCGCCACGGCCGTCGATGTTATTCAGGTAGTCGGACATCATCAGGCCGAGATCGGCCAAGGTCGGGTCACCGGCATGGAACGCATCGGAGGCAGCGCCGTACAGCTCTTGTGAGATCAGGCCGAAATCCTCGGTGCCGCGCGCTTCAAGCATGCGCACCACCATGCGGTATTCCTTGCACATCCGGCGCATGATCTGCCCGACCGGGTTGAACTGGCCGAGCTGGCGAGTGATGTCGCGCTCGATGTTCTGGAATTCCAGTTTGACCTTGCTCGAATCGAAGCTGAGCGGCCGGTTGAGGTAGTAATCGCGATCGACGGCGGGCATTTCCTTGCCCTTGGCCTTGAGAAAGCCCTTGCGGATATTCTCGTCCCACTTGACCGCGTCGAGTACGCGAATCGGCGTCTGCGCCAGCACAATGCGGTCGGACAATATGCGTATCGATTGCTGGTAATCGTCCACCCGAAACTCCTGTAGAAAACTGAATTATTTGGCGCGGGCCTGGCGCTGATAGCGCGCGGCTTCAACGAAAACATCGGAATTGGCCGGATCGTCGAGGTAAGCAAAGACCTTGTCGAGGTGGCTGACGACCTGCACACCGTCGCCATCGTCGGTCGTGAAGGCTTGACCGTCGAGGTGTTTTTGCTGGATCGCTTGATTGATCTGCTCGAGATCGAGGTTGTAAACCACCAGTTCGTGTTTGTCGGTGAGTTCGAAACCGGCGATGGTGAAATGGCCACCGTACTGCGCCGGGACTTTCGCCGACAGGTACCAGCGGCTGCCGTGACGCGACACCGTGAAGGGATAGGCTTCGCGTTCGTGGGGTTTGGCTTTGAAATACGTCACAGCCTGATAGCGGTCGCTACCCAACCGGGTCAGCTCAAGGTTCATTGGCTCGCCCCAGGCATTGGTACTCGACCATTTGCCCAGCAAGCCCTTGGGCGCCGGGTCACCCGCGGGCAGCGGGTCCTTGAAGGTCACCAGACAGCCACTGAGCAGCAGGAACGACAAGGCGATCAGCACGCCACGCCAGGCTTTCATTCAATACTCCCTATGAACACACGCCGCCCTCGGATACACCACTGAACCTGTGGGAGCGAGCTTGCTCGCGAAAGCGGTATTACAGCCGACGTTAATGTTGAATGTCAGTCCGTCTTCGCGAGCAAGCTCTCTCCCACAGGGTCAGGTGTTTCCTCTAGAGGATTACACCGACGCCAGCACCAGGTGCATGTAGCGCGTCAGAATGCCGAGCATGTCCTCTTCGGCCAAAGGCTCGGCGTCGTTGAGCAGGCCCTGATATTCCATCCGTCCGATAATCGCCGTCAACACCTTGGCATCCTGTTGCGGTTCACGCGAGCCCAATACCTGAAACAACTGGCAGGTGCCCTGCAGCAGGATCTGCTGATGGGAACGCACCAGAATCGCCAGACGCGGGTTGAGCAGCGCTTCCTGACGGAACGCCTGCTCGGCCATCAAATGCTCGCGACGGTTGACCAATTGACGATGCACGTAGTCAGCCATCAATCGCGCAATGTCATCGGCCAGTTGCGAGCGCGACTCGGGGCTGCCGTCGCCGCTGACTACCATCTCACGGAGCAAACCTTCGTTGTTGATCCACAGCTTGGCCATATACGCCGCGCTGCGCTCCACATACTGGGCGAAGGTATCGGTGAGCAAGTCGTCGATATCCTTGAAGTAATAAGTGGTCGCCGACAACGGCACACCGGCCTCGGCGGCCACCGCGCGATGGCGCACGGCACGTACGCCGTCACGCACGACAATGCGCATCGCCGCGTCAAGAATGTCCTGTCGACGCTGCTCACTGCCCTGTCGGCTGGCCTTGCGACCCTGGTACTGAACGCTTTCAGCGACCGCAGTGGCGATACCCGCTGCACCTTCTTGAGCTATTGCACCCATCACGACAGAACTTCCTCTGCTATTGCAAAATTAACCAATTGATACATTTGTACCAGACAGGCAATAAAAAGCCGCCTGTTTTAGGCGGCTTTTTAACTGAAACGTTTACGCTTGCGGTCGCATGTGCGGGAACAGGATCACATCGCGGATCGACGGCGAGTTGGTCAGCAACATCACCAGACGGTCGATGCCGATGCCTTCACCGGCCGTTGGCGGCATGCCGTACTCCAGCGCACGGACGAAGTCGGCGTCGTAGTGCATGGCTTCGTCGTCGCCGGCGTCCTTGTCAGCCACCTGCGCCATGAAGCGCTCGGCCTGGTCTTCCGCGTCGTTCAACTCGGAGTAGGCGTTGGCGATTTCACGGCCGCCGATGAACAGCTCGAAGCGGTCGGTGACGTTCGGGTTGTCGTCGTTGCGACGGGCCAGTGGCGACACTTCGAACGGGTATTGAGTAATGAAGTGCGGCTGTTCCAGCTTGTGCTCGACCAGTTCTTCGAAAATCATCACCTGCAGCTTGCCCAGACCTTCGAAGCCCAACACCTTGGCGCCGGCTTTCTTGGCGATGGCGCGTGCCTTGTCGATGTCGTTCAGGTCATCGGCGGTCAGCTCAGGGTTGTACTTGAGGATCGAATCGAACACCGACAGACGCACGAACGGCTCACCGAAGTGGAAAACCTTGTCGCCGTACGGCACGTCGGTGCTGCCCAGCACCAGCTGCGCCAGTTCGCGGAACAGTTCTTCGGTCAGGTCCATGTTGTCTTCGTAATCGGCGTAGGCCTGATAGAACTCCAACATGGTGAATTCAGGATTGTGACGAGTCGAAACGCCTTCGTTACGGAAGTTGCGGTTGATTTCGAAGACTTTCTCGAAACCACCGACCACCAGACGCTTCAGATACAGCTCTGGCGCGATACGCAGGAACATTTCCATGTCCAGCGCGTTGTGGTGGGTTTCGAACGGCTTGGCCGCAGCGCCGCCCGGAATGGTCTGCAGCATCGGCGTTTCGACTTCGAGGAAGTCGCGCTTCATCAGGAAGCTGCGGATGTGCGCAATCACTTGTGAACGCACGCGGAAGGTCTGGCGCACGTCTTCGTTGACGATCAGGTCGACGTAACGCTGACGGTAGCGCTGTTCGGTGTCGGTCAGGCCGTGGTGCTTGTCCGGCAGCGGACGCAGCGACTTGGTCAGCAGGCGCACGCTGGTCATTTCAACGTACAGGTCGCCCTTGCCGGAACGCGCCAGGGTGCCTTCGGCGGCAATGATGTCGCCCATGTCCCAGGTTTTAACGGCGGCCAGGGTTTTTTCCGACAGGGTTTTACGGTTGACGTAGACCTGGATGCGACCGGTCATGTCCTGGATCACCATGAACGAGCCACGGTTAAGCATGATGCGACCGGCAACCTTGACCGGGATTGCAGCCTCTGCCAGCTCTTCCTTGGTCTTGTCCGCGTACTGTTTCTGCAGTGCATCGCAGTAGTTGTCGCGGCGGAAGTCGTTCGGGAAGGCGTTGCCCTTGGCGCGCTCGGCAGCCAGCTTTTCCTTGCGCAGGGCGATCAGGGAGTTTTCTTCCTGTTGCAGGGCTTGCGGGTCGAGTTGTTGGTCGCTCATGTCTTTAGATATTCCATCAGGTTCGTTGCCCCCGGGCCTTGCGGCCCGGGGATCGCCAGCAGGGCTGGCTCCTACAGGGATCGTGCTGGATCAGCCGATCCTGTATTGCGTCTTTTACAGGCCCGATTTCAGGCTGGCTTCCAGGTATTCGTCGATATCACCGTCGAGTACCTTGTCGCAGTCGCTGCGTTCGATGTTGGTGCGCAGATCCTTGATCCGCGACGCATCGAGCACGTACGAGCGAATCTGGTGACCCCAGCCGATATCGGACTTGGTGTCTTCCAGCGCTTGCGACGCGGCGTTGCGTTTCTGCATTTCCTGCTCGTACAACTTGGCCCGCAGCATTTTCATCGCGGTGTCTTTGTTGGCGTGCTGGGAACGTTCGTTCTGGCAACTGACCACGGTGTTGGTCGGTACGTGGGTGATACGTACGGCCGAGTCGGTGGTGTTTACGTGCTGGCCACCGGCACCGGAGGAACGATAGGTGTCGATCCGCAGGTCTGCCGGGTTGATTTCGATTTCCACCTTGTCGTCGATCTCTGGCGAGACGAACACCGCGGAAAACGAAGTGTGGCGACGGTTGCCGGAGTCGAACGGACTTTTGCGCACCAGACGGTGCACGCCGATCTCGGTACGCAGCCAGCCAAAGGCGTATTCGCCCTTGATGTGCACGGTCGCCCCTTTGATACCGGCGACTTCACCGGCCGACAGTTCCATGATGGTCGCGTCGAAACCGCGTTTGTCCGCCCAGCGCAGGTACATGCGCAGCAGGATGTTGGCCCAGTCCTGGGCTTCGGTGCCGCCGGAACCGGCCTGGATGTCCAGGTAGGCGTTGTTCGGGTCCATTTCATGGCTGAACATGCGGCGGAATTCCAGCTTGGCCAGATTTTCCTCGAGACGGGCCAGCTCGGCGACGACATCGCCCACTGCGCCTTCGTCGTTTTCTTCGACGGCCATGTCCAGCAGGTCACGGCAATCGGCCAGACCGCCGTTCAGCTCGTCGAGGGTGTCGACGATCTGCGCCAGCGCAGCGCGCTCGCGGCCCAGTTCCTGGGCGTATTCAGGTTTGTTCCAGACGCTCGGATCTTCAAGCTCGCGATTGACCTCGGTCAGACGCTCATGCTTTTGATCGTAGTCAAAGATACCCCCGAATAGTTTCGGAGCGCTCGGACAGGTCCTTGATGGTGTTCAGGATCGGATTGATTTCCATGACGGGCAGCACTCGTTGGCGAACTTTTGAAAGCCGGCGAGTATAACGTAATCAGGCTGTGACGGCAGCCCGTCTGGCGGGTGTGCGGATCATTAAAGCCGTTGCCCTCACCCTAACCCTCTCCCAGAGGTAGAGGGGACCGATTGGGGGATATTTGAGAGGTACGCCGACGTGAAAGGGCTTTGCCGAATCCGGAATCGCCAAGCCTGAAGATCCATAATCGACTCGGTCGATCAGGTCGATGTACAGCGCCAGACACCTCGGTCGGCCCCCTCTCCCCCCGGGAGAGGGCTGGGGTGAGGGTCAGCCGTTACTCGATCCCGACCTGGTTACGGCCATTGTTCTTGGCCAGATACAACCCACGATCCGCCGCTGAAATCAGCAACCGGCAATCGCTACCCGCCTGCGGCACCATCGTCGCCAGACCAATACTGATGGTCAGGCTCGCCCCTTCCGCCGGGGTGTTGTGCGGAATCTTCAGCGAGGCCACGGTCTGGCGCAGTTTCTCCGCGACCAGTCGTGCACCGCCCGGCGAGGTGTTCGGCAGCACCAGCACAAACTCCTCACCACCATAACGCGCCGGCAGATCCGAAGGTCGTGCGCTGGCCTCGCGGATCGCCGTGGCGACCTTGCGCAGCGCTTCATCGCCTTCAACGTGACCAAAGCTGTCGTTGTAGGACTTGAAGTAATCGACGTCGATCATCAACAGCGACAACTGACTCTGATCCCGCAGCGAGCGGCGCCACTCCAGTTCCAGGTACTCGTCGAAGTGCCGGCGGTTGGACAGCCCGGTCAGGCCATCGGAGTTCATCAACCGTTGCAGCACCAGATTGGTGTCGAGCAATTGCTGCTGGCTGACCCGCAGCGCGCGGTACGCGGCATCGCGCTGCAGCAGGGTCATGTACGAGCGCGAGTGATAGCGGATGCGCGCCACCAGTTCGATGGTGTCCGGCAGCTTCACCAGATAATCGTTGGCGCCGGCGGAGAACGCCGCGCTCTTGATCAGCGGGTCTTCCTTGGTCGACAGGACGATGATCGGAATGTCCTTGGTCGCCGGATGATTGCGATACTCACGCACCAGGCTCAGGCCATCGAGGCCAGGCATCACCAGATCCTGGAGAATCACCGTCGGCTTGATCCGCACCGCTTGCGCAATGGCCTGATGCGGATCGGAGCAGAAGTGAAAGTCGATGTTCTCTTCATTCGACAGCCCACGGCGCACGGCTTCGCCGATCATCGCCTGATCATCCACCAACAACACCATGGCGGCGTTTTCGTCGGTTTTAATGTCGTCGATCTGTAAGTCATTCATGGGCGGTCACCTGTGTACTGCGGGGGCCAGGATTGCGGATAAACCTGTTCATTTGGGAAAAACCTCCAGCAATCGTGGCGCTATCTTTTCCAGTGCACGGATTTCGACGGCGGCATCAACCGCCGCTGCAGCCTTGGGCATGCCGTACACTGCACTGCTTTGCTGATCTTGCGCGATGGTCAGGTAACCCTGCTGACGCATGAGCTTAAGCCCTTGCGCGCCGTCGCGCCCCATCCCGGTCAATAAAACCCCGATCGCGTCACCATTCCAATAACTGGCGACACTCTCGAAAAACACATCGATCGAAGGGCGGTAGATCTCATTGACCGGCTCGGCGGTGTAAGCCAGCGTGCCGTTTTTCAACAAGCGAATATGGTGGTTGGTGCCGGCCAGCAGCACCGCACCGGCCTGCGGCGGTTCGCCTTCACGGGCCAGACGCACATCGAGGCCGCTGGCGCTGGCCAGCCATTCGGCCATGCCGGCAGCGAACACCTGATCGACATGCTGCACCAGTACGATCGCCGCCGAAAATTCCCTCGGCAAGCCTTTGAGCAGCACTTCAAGCGCCGCCGGCCCACCCGCGGATGAGCCGATCGCCACCAGCCGCTGGCGCGAAGCCGAACTGCGCTGGGCCGCCGGCGCCGGCCGGGAACGCGTGGGTTTCTCGCCGATCAGCCAGCCAATATTGAGGATCTTGCGCAGCAACGGCGCCGCCGCTTCCTGAGCATTGCCGGCGCCGAGGGCGGGGGTATCGACCACGTCCAGCGCGCCGTGGCCCATGGCTTCGAAGACGCGGTGCACGTTCTGCTGGCGGTCCACGGTCACGATGACGATCGCGCACGGGGTTTCGGCCATAATCCGGCGGGTGGCTTCGATGCCGTCCATCACCGGCATGATCAGGTCCATCAGGATCAGATCCGGGGTGTTTTCGGCGCACAGTTGCACCGCCTCGGCGCCATTGCGGGCGACCCAGACCACCTGATGCGCCGGCTCGAAGGCCAGCGCCCGGCGCAGCGCCTCGACCGCCATGGGCATGTCGTTGACAATGGCGATCCTCATGCCCGCGCTCCTCCGATCAACTCGACCACTGCGTCGAGCAGGGCGTCGTCATGAAAACTGGCTTTGGCCAAATAATAGTCGGCGCCGGCATCGAGGCCACGGCGGCGATCCTCTTCGCGATCCTTGTACGACACGACCATCACCGGCAGCGATTGCAGACGGTTGTCGCGGCGCAGCAGCGTGACCAGCTCGATGCCGTCCATGCGCGGCATGTCGATGTCGGTGATCAGCAAATCGAAGTCCTCCGAACGCAGTGCGTTCCAGCCGTCCATGCCGTCCACTGCCACCGCGACGTCGTAGCCGCGATTGAGCAGCAGCTTGCGTTGCAGCTCGCGCACGGTCAGCGAGTCGTCGACCACCAGCACCCGCTTGCGCGCAGCTTCTGCGGCCTGATGACCGTGGCGGGCGATGCGCTCAAGACGCCCGGTATTGAGCAGTTTGTCCACCGAACGCAGCATGTCTTCGACATCGACGATCAGCACCACCGAACCGTCGTCGAGCAAGGCCCCGGCGGAGATGTCCTGCACTTTGCCCAGACGCTCGTCGAGTGGCAAGACCACCATTGTGCGCTCGCCAATAAAGCGCTCCACAGCAACGCCATACACCGCATCACGCTCGCGGATCACCACGACTTTCAGGGTTTCGCCACTGTTCTGGCTACCCGGACGGTTAAGCAACTGGCTGGCCGCAACCAGCCCGACATGCTGACCTTCGTGCCAGAAATGCTGACGACCCTCGACCTGCACAATGTCTTCGGGGGCCAGATCACACATGCGTTCGATGTGTGCCAGCGGGAAGGCATACGCCTCTTCGCCCACTTCCACCACCAGACTGCGCACCACTGACAGGGTCAGCGGCACTTCCAGATGGAAGCGACTGCCCTCACCCGCCGTTTGCTCCAGCACCACGGCACCGCGCAACTGGCGAACCATGTGTTGAACGGCATCGAGGCCAACGCCCCGCCCGGACACTTCGGTGACCGTGTCGCGCAGGCTGAAACCAGGCAGGAAGAGGAAGGTCAGCAGTTCTTCTTCACTCAATTGCGCAGCGGTTTCGGCTGGGGATAACTGCCGTTCGACGATGCTGCGGCGGACCTTTTCCAGATCAACGCCATTGCCGTCATCGCTCAACTCCAGCACCAGCAGACCGGCCTGATGCGAGGCGCGCAGGCGGATCAGGCCTTCTTCCGGCTTGCCCTTGAGCAGGCGTTGTTCCGGGGTTTCGATGCCGTGATCGACCGCGTTGCGCAGCAAATGGGTCAGCGGTGCTTCGAGTTTTTCCAGAACATCGCGGTCAACCTGGGTTTTCTCGCCTTCGATCTCCAGCCGTACCTGTTTGCCAAGGCTGCGGCCCAGATCCCGGACCATGCGCACCTGACCGGTCAGCACGTCCGCGAATGGCCGCATGCGGCAAGCCAACGCGGTGTCGTAGAGCACTTGCGCACGTTGACTGGCTTGCCAGGCGAATTCGTCGAGTTCGGCGTTTTTCTCGCTCAGCAGTTGCTGGGATTCGGCGAGCAACCGGCGCGCGTCCTCCAAGGCCTCAAGCGCCTCCAGACTCAGCGCGTGTTCCTTGAGGTGGACGTTGAGGTTTTCCAGCGCGCGCAGGCCGTTGTTCTGCATGCGTTTGAGGCGTTGCATGGTCGCCAGATGCGGTTTGAGACGCTGAGTTTCCACCAGCGACTTGCTCGACAGATCGAGCAGGCTGTTCAGGCGTTCGGCGGTGACCCGCAGCACCCGCTCGCCTCCTTCGGTGGTGCGTTTGCTCTTGCGTGGCACAGGTTCCGAGGAATCGACCGGGGCTTCCACGATCGGCGCTGGCGCGGGTTCAAACACCGGCGGCGCGTCAAGTGGCAACCCGGCCATCGGCGGCGCTGTGAACGTTGTTCGCGGCGTCGACGGATCGAGTAAATCCGCCATCAATGCCACATAAGCTTCAATCTCGCTCGCTTGCGGCGCATTGGCCGGCGTAGCGATGCGCATCAGCAAATCGGTGCCCTGCAATAACGCATCGATATGTTCAGGCCGCAGCAGCAAGCGCCCTTCCTGCGCACTGACCAGACAATCTTCCATGACATGCGCGACGCTGACGCCGCTGTCGATCCCGACAATTCGCGCCGCACCTTTGAGCGAATGCGCCGCGCGCATGCACGACTCAAGTTGATCAGCCTGGGTCGGGTTGCGCTCCAGAGCCAGCAAACCGGCACTGAGCACTTGGGTCTGAGCTTCGGCTTCGAGGCTGAACAACTCAAGCAGCGACGCATCGCGCATTTGCTCGGGGGTCATGTGAGGCTCCGGGTCACGGCGGACAACAACTGTTCTTCATCCAGCCAACGCAGGCTGCGACCGCGATATTGCAGAACGCCACGGGTGTACTTGGCACTGGCTTGCGCGCCGGACTGCGACGCGGCAGCGAGAATGCGTTCATCGATGGCATGAATGCCGTCGACCTCATCCACCGGCACCACCACCGGCCCGCCATGGGCCGCGATGATCAGCATGCGCGGCATGATGCGCGCGCCGGTGGCGGGCGCGGCGTTGCCATCCAGACCCAACAGTTCGACCAGCGACAGGCACGCCACCAGCGCGCCGCGCACATTGGCCACGCCGAGCAAGGCGCGCGAGCGCTGGTGCGGTAATGAGTGAATCGCCTGCAGCGGCGCCACTTCAACGAGGCTGCGCGTCGCCAGCCCCAGCCATTCTTCGCCGAGCCGGAACATCAGCAGCGAGCGGGTTTTCACATCGCTTTCCACGGCGATCGCCACCGGGTCCCGCTCGTCCTGCTGCAACGCATAACGGTCGAGCAGGCGCGTGGCCGCGGCGGAATACACCGAGCAATTGCGGCAATGAATATGCGCTTCCAGCAGCGGACAGGACTTGTCGCCATGAATGCCGATACGGTTCCAGCAATCATCGATGGCCCGGGCGTCTTCGTGGGTGACGTTCAAGGTGTCGGACGGGATCATCGTTTACGCTCACTGTCGGCGGTGCGGCCGCTGCGGGCGGCGCGCTCCTGCAATCGTCTGGCACCCGCCGTGTCGCCCTGGGCCTGCAGCAGCGCGGCCAGGTGCATCAACGCTTCGGGGTGTTGCGGTTCAAGGTACAACGCTTTGCGGTAGAAACCCTGAGCTTCGAGGGTCAGACCAGCGACGTCGCTGAGCAGGCCGAGCCAGTAAAACACCTGAGCCACCGGTTCATGGCTGCGCAGATACTGTTCGCAGGCGGCACGGGCCTCGGCACTTTTGCCTTCGTTGGCCAGTGCGGCGATGTTGGCCAGCAGGGTCGCGGCGTCCGGGTTCGCGCTTTTGCTGGCAATCGGCAGTGGCGTCACGGCGGTGAACGGTCGATTGCGCACCACCGGAGGCGGCGTGCTGCGCAGAGTTTGGCTGACCGGTAAGGTGAGCGGTTTGGGTGTCGGCAGCGGTTCGGGGTGCGGATCGCTGTGGCGGCTGAACGCGAAAGACTGCGGGATACCGATCGAGCGCATGCCCAGACGCCCGAGCAGACTGCCCTCGGCCGGTCCGATAAACAGCACGCCATCGAAATGTGTCAGGCGCTTGAGCACTTCGAACACCCGTTTTTGCGTCGGCTGATCGAAATAAATCAGCAGGTTGCGGCAGAACACGAAATCGAACGCCGGTTCGCTGGCGAGAAGCGTCGGATCGAGCACATTGCCGACCTGCAAGCGCACCTGCTCACGCACTTCGTCATTGACCCGATGGCCTTCCTGCTCAGGCGTGAAATGCCGGTCGCGAAAATCCAGATCCTGACCGCGAAACGAATTCCTGCCATACAGTGCGCGCCGTGCCTTTTCCACCGACAGCGGGCTGACGTCCATGCCATCGACCTTGAACTGATGCGGTTTGAGCCCGGCATCAAGCAAGGCCATGGCAATCGAATAAGGCTCTTCGCCGGTGGAACACGGCAGACTCAGAATGCGCAGTGCGCGCATGTTGTTCAGCTCGGCGAGGCGATTGCGTGCCAGTTTACCCAGCGTGGCGAAGGATTCCGGATAACGGAAAAACCACGTTTCCGGGACGATCACCGCTTCGATCAGTGCTTGTTGTTCATCCCGCGAGCCTTGCAGCAGCTGCCAGTACTCATCGGCATGCACGGCTTGCGACAGCGTCGTGCGCTGACGCACGGCGCGCTCGATGATCGCTGGGCCGACCGAGGTCACATCGAGGCCAATGCGCTCCTTGAGAAAGTCGAAAAAGCGCTGATCGCTGCTCATGACTGCGCCTCAAGCTGCGCCGGATTCAGCGGTGGATCGGGGAACAGCACCCGGCGCACGGCGTCATCGAGCAAGTCATTGACCCGCACCCATTGCACCAATCCCTGGGCATCTTCACGCACCGGGCCGAGGTAAGGCGCCTCGCGGTTGTCGAGGCCGTAAGGCTGAAACTCCTGCAGATTGCAACGCAGGGTGTCGGTGGCCTGTTCGAGAATCAGTCCCAGCCATTGCGCAGGTTGCGATTCATCTGGCTGGTAATTGACCAGCACCAGACGGGTGCTGGTGCGCGCCTCGGCGGGATGGCCGAAGGTCAATGCGCTAAGGTCGATTACCGGCACCACCACACCGCGATAGGCAAACACTCCGGCGACCCACTGCGGCGCCCGCGCGATCGGCTTCAACGGCAAACGTGGCAGCACTTCCGCCACTTCAGTGGCACGCAAGGCGTAGCGCTCACTGCCGATGCGAAACAGCAGGAACAACGCCGGCTTCGCCACCTGCGCGGCGCTGCGTTTGGCGATGATTTCGCTCATCAGACTTTGAATCGCGAAACGCCACTGCGCAGCCCGACGGCCACCTGGCTCAGTTCGTCGATGGCGAAACTGGCCTGACGCAGCGACTCGACGGTCTGGCTGCTGGCGTCACCCAACTGCACCAGCGCGTGGTTGATCTGCTCGGCGCCGGTGGCCTGGGCCTGCATGCCTTCGTTGACCATCAACACCCGCGGCGCCAAGGCCTGCACCTGATGGATGATCTGCGACAGTTGCTCGCCGACCTGCTGCACTTCGGACATGCCACGACGGACTTCTTCGGAGAACTTGTCCATGCCCATGACACCCGCCGACACCGCCGACTGAATCTCGCGAACCATCTGCTCGATGTCGTAAGTGGCGACAGCGGTCTGATCCGCCAGACGCCGTACTTCAGTGGCGACCACGGCAAAACCGCGACCGTATTCACCGGCTTTCTCGGCTTCAATGGCGGCATTGAGCGACAACAGGTTGGTCTGGTCGGCAACTTTGACGATGGTTACCACCACCTGATTGATGTTGCCGGCCTTCTCATTGAGGATTGCCAGTTTGGCGTTGACCAGATCGGCCGCGCCCATGACCGAGTGCATGGTGTCTTCCATCCGTGCCAGGCCTTGCTGACCGGAGCCGGCGAGCACCGAGGCCTGATCGGCGGCGGTGGACACTTCGGTCATGGTGCGTACCAGATCGCGCGAAGTGGCCGCAATCTCACGGGACGTCGCGCCGATTTCGGTAGTGGTCGCGGCGGTTTCGGTGGCGGTGGCTTGTTGTTGCTTGGAGGTGGCAGCGATCTCGGTCACCGAGGTGGTGACCTGCACCGACGAGCGCTGTGCCTGGGACACCAGCGCGGTCAGCTCGGTCATCATATCGTTGAAGCCGGTTTCGACGGCGCCGAACTCGTCCTTGCGGTCGAGGTTCAGGCGCGAACTGAGGTCACCGGTGCGCATGGTTTCGAGGATCTGCACGATGCGGTTCATCGGCGCCATGATCGCGCGCATCAGCAACAAACCGCACAGGCCGGCGGCCAGCACCGCGACCAGCAGGGAAATGAACATGCTGACTTTGGCGGCCGCCACTGCATCGTCGATGTTGTTCATGGCCTGATCGGCAACGCGTTTGTTTTCGCCGATGATGTCGTTGAGCTTCATGCGCCCGGCGTACCAGGCTGGCGTGAGTTTTTCGTGGAACATCCTGACTGCGTCCGCTTCAAGATTGCGCTTGTGCAGGTCCAGCACGGCATCCTGAATCTGGATGTAGGCGTCGTGGTACTTCTCGAACGCGGCGAATTCGGTACGGTCCTCGTCGGTCGCCATGGTCTTGCGATAGTTCGCCATTTGCTCCTGCAAACGCGCCTCGAAAGCCTTGTAGTCCGCCGCGTCCTCGCTGGAAATACCCAGGCCTTCCTTGAGTCCGAGCAGTTCTTGCGTCTGCAGATAACTGTCGACCCAGGCGCCACGGATCATCGAGCTGTAATAAACGCCGGGAATCGCGTCATCACGCACGCTGTTTTCACTGGCCTCGATCTTCAACAGGCGTGAATACGAAACGACGACCATCAGCAACATGATGGCGATAATCACCGCAAAGCTCGCCAAAATGCGTTGGCGCAACGTCCAGTTCTTCACAGTGATTCCTCGTGCCTGATCGAAATGCGGGGAGTATAGCCGAGGGCGGTGTTTCATTTATAAGACGCTTTTTAACCCTCGGGTCTGTCCGACGTGGTTGGCGGCAAGGCTCTGGGGTGGGACTGTCCGATAATTTGGGGTGGGCGTACCAGTGGAATAATGGCAAAAAAGGGCGGTGGATCGGTCATTGCTTATGCTGTGCGGCGGAAAATGCCTTCGCGAGCAAGCTCGCACACATTGGAACGCAATACTGTGTGGGAGCGAGCTTGCTCGCGAAGGGGCCAGCCGGGTTTACGCCGATGCGATGCGCACCTGCTTTTCCAGCTCCACCTTCAACCCCGGCTCCAGCTTCAACTGCCGCGCCAGTTCATCCAGATAGCTCTTCTCCATGAAGTTCTCCTCATCCACCAGCATCACACTGGCGATGTACATCTCCGCGGCCATTTCCGGCGTACTCGCGGCGCGGGCAACGTCGGTAGGGTCGAGGGGTTTGTTGAGTTCGGCGTGCAGCCAGTGCTGCAGTTCCTGGTCGTTATCGAGTTTGGTGAATTCGCCTTCGATCAGTTGGCGCTCGCGGTCATCGATGTGACCGTCGGCCTTCGCGGCAGCGACCAGCGCCTTGAGAATGGCCTGGCTGTGTTGTTCGGCCTGCGCCGGTGGCAGACGGTCGAGGGTCTGTGGTTCGCGTTGCGGGGCGGTGCCTTTTTGCGCGTTGTAGTTGCCATAAGCCTTGTAAGCCAGCACGCCCAGCGCGGCCAACCCGCCGTAGATAGCTACTTTGCCGCCGACCTTGCGTACCTTCTTGTTCCCCAGCAGCAGCCCCATCGCGCCAGCCGCCAGTGCACCGCCACCTGCACCTGACAGCAAACCGCCAAGGCCACCGGAGCCTGTAGCGCCGCCGAGCAAACCGCCCAAGCTACCACCAGCCGTTTTGTTCTGCGCTCCGCCAGCCTTGTTCTGCAACAGATCCTGGCCAGACTTGAGCAGTTGATCGAGCAATCCACGGGTGTTCATGTTCCGCCTCCTAAACAGGGGTTATCCGGATCTATAAGGCCCTCAGCCTAGTTCGAAAGTGCCCCTGTTCGACCTGCGAGTGTGCTTCCAGATGTTGCTCAGGACGCGCAGGCCCTTTGCAAAAACGGCCTGACATCGAACACTCACTGGTCAGCGGCGAGATCGATGTCGGCGTGTCGATCCTCTCCAATCTCGAAGACCGCCACGTCTTGCAGACCGAAGAGCTGAGCCACTCGCCCACCGTTTATGGCTGTCGGCCCAGCATCCACTGCTGGAGCACGACAGCATCAATCTCGCCAGCATCGCCCATGAACCGTTGATTCAGCTCAACGTCGATGAAATGGATCGCAACGCTCGGCGTCTATGGCGCGGCGCCGGGCCGCAACCGAAGTCATCAACATGGCCTGGCCACGTAGGTCGGATGCGGCGTGGTACGTGAACTATGCCATGGTGTTGAGCACGGCCATCGTGATTGGTTTGGGGCTGGTTTATACGCGGATTGGCAAGCCTTATGACCATGGTAAGGGCCGGCTGGGGATGCGTGGAAGGTGAGTCGCCAAGAGCCTGTGATCCCGGCACTGACAGGTGCAGGGCTTTAGGAAAGCCAAGAAAACATCAAAAAGAAAGCTCTGCCTGATCGTGCTTCAGCAAGGAAATACGATCGAACAGTTTGATTTTTTCATTGGCTTTTTGCTTGGCGTGATCGGACATGAATGCAACCAATTCTTCGAGCTGAGTGACGTCTCCGACCACTTTGAATTCCTTTTCCTTGTTGACGAAAACAAGCGACTTCTTCTTTCTCGACAACAATTCAATGACGTTGCTGAGCGTGCCGGTGCTCTTTGCATCCCGGATCATCAAGCCGTAGTCGGCTGCTTCGGCCATGACGACGTTTGTCCAGCACCCAGCCCTGAAACCAAGGGCCGAGCATCTGCAGCGATGCGCAAGATTCAAACAAATAACGGAAAAAACACAGGTTAAGGGTGGTCTCGCTGGTGCCAGTGCAAAAACAGGCATTTCCTACAGATACGACTTTCAGAGATAAATCCTCTTTCCTACAGAAGGTATCGATAGAGCCGACTTGGCGTCGTAGGTTGCTAGCCGATAGGCTTTCTCTCGGCGGCGAAATCAGCGGCCCGGTGTCGAAGCCGGAACAAAATCAACATGGCGCAACCGCGCTCATTTGAGTGGCGGCTCTATTCTCGATATTGGAGTCGACAAATGCCTAACCACGTACAAATTCCTTCTGAAACCTCCGCTTTCTTCACCCCCACCATCTTCACCCGCCACAACCGTTTCCTCCACGCCTTCATGCAAGATCACGAAGCCTGGTTCTGTGTTCAGGATCTCGGTCGCCTGATGGGCTATCCGCTAAACGAACGCCTCACCCTGAAACTCGATCCCGATCAGCGTCGCCATGTCCTTCTGCGTCGGGACGGCGAAATCATCGATTGCGCGATGGTCAGCGAGTCTGGCCTGTTCGCCCTGCTCGTCCATCACTTCGTCCCGGAAAACCGTCACCTGCGCCAGTGGTTGAGCCATGAAGTCATCCCGATGTTGCGTGAAACCCATTCAAGTCCAGTGGAGAACCACCCAAGTCTGAGTTCGATGCACTGGGCAGGCGTCACCGTGCCGCTGCTGCACTGGCAGCAGCAGGCGTGGGTCAAATGGCGGGATGTACCAGAGTTGATGCACGGCCAGCGGCCGTATCCGGTTCAGGGGACTTGTTGCTAAACCCCAGTGAACAAAAAACCTGTGGCGAGGAAGCTAGCTCCCTCGCCACAGGTTTAGCGTGTCCCCTCTAGCGAGTTGAATTCAGATGAGTAGAACTGTTCTCAAATTTTCTCAGATTGAGGAAGTGATTCCCTGTGATGAAAGCTTTGCGATCTCTTTCCTGAAACTAAACGACAGTGCCGAGCTTCAGAAAGCCATTGCCGTCGGCATCGACGATGCCGACGCAGGCAATTTGATTGACCTGGCCACCGTAAAAGCCAAATGGCTTTCACGGTGCCCACCCCAGCGTTAAAACCGCGAAACACTCCGCATCGCATCCACCAGATAGCGCATCGCAATCCGGTCATTCTCCGAAAGCTCCCGATAACGCTCCACCAGCTTCACTTCGTCAGAGCTGAGCCGACGCCTTTTGCGGCCGCTGCCGAGGCAGGGAAAGATGCCCAACATATCGGTGATCCCTTGTATTTTTGCCATGGACGATGTCCTTCAATACTTCAAAGAATTGCTAAACCACCACATCGCCCTGCCCCTTACAGCAGCGCCGTGTGCCCTACCGGTCAGATGGGTCGCGCCGGTCATGCCCATAGAATAGAAATTAAATCGGCGCTGAAAAGTGGTTTTTAGAGTAATTAGTCGAAAAAAGCAGATATGCCGTGTAAATCAGAACCCCCTGTCAGACTTTTAACCGACATGTCTTGTTTCATTGACACAATGGCGCGGTGAATCAACGAATTTTGCATTGCGAGCGAACCGTTTAAGCTAGCGGGCATCTGTTAATAGTCCGTTGCGTTTGGCCGAAGGCTTGTCCGAACCGTTATTTCTGATCCAGCACGTGCCAGGAACGGCGCGGGATTGCTCACGACAGGTTGTATTTATGCATCGCAGGAATTTGCTCAAAGCGTCCATGGCCATTGCGGCTTACACCGGTCTTTCGGCCACCGGCCTGCTGGCCAGCCGTGCCTGGGCGGCCAATGGCGGCGCCGCCGATGGCGAGGCGCAGGCGTTCGACTTCGAAGCGCTGAAGCGTCAGGCCAAGCAACTGGCCGGCAACGCTTATCAGGACACCAAACAGGTGCTGCCGCCGACCCTGGCGACCATGACCCCGCAGAACTTCAACGCGATCCGCTACGACGGCGAGCATTCGCTGTGGAAGGAAAACAAGGGGCAGCTGGACGTGCAGTTCTTCCACGTCGGCATGGGTTTCCGTCAGCCGGTACGCATGTACAGCGTCGACGCCAAGACCCGCACTGCCCGGGAAGTGCATTTCCGCCCGGCGCTGTTCAACTACGAAAACACCTCGGTCGACACGCAGCAGTTGAAAGGCGATCTGGGTTTTGCCGGCTTCAAGCTGTTCAAAGCGCCGGAGCTGGATCGTCACGATGTGTTGTCGTTCCTCGGCGCCAGCTATTTCCGTGCGGTAGACGCCACTGGCCAATATGGCCTCTCGGCGCGCGGCCTGGCGATCGACACATACGCGAAAAAACGCGAAGAATTCCCTGACTTCACCAAGTTCTGGTTCGAAACGCCGGACAAGAACGCCACACGCTTTGTCGTCTACGCCCTGCTCGATTCGCCGAGTGCCACTGGCGCCTATCGCTTTGACATCGATTGCCAGGCCGAGCGCGTGGTGATGGAAGTCGACGCGCACATCAACGCGCGCACCGCCATCGAACAACTGGGCATCTCGCCGATGACCAGCATGTTCAGCTGCGGCACTCACGAACGCCGCATGTGCGACACCATTCACCCGCAAATCCACGATTCGGATCGTCTGGCCATGTGGCGCGGCAATGGTGAGTGGATCTGCCGTCCGCTGAACAACCCGGCGACCCTGCAGTTCAACGCGTTCGCCGATACCGACCCGAAAGGTTTTGGTCTGGTACAGACCGACCACGAGTTCGCTAATTATCAGGACACCGTCGACTGGTACAGCAAGCGCCCGAGCCTGTGGGTAGAACCGACCACCGCGTGGGGCGAAGGCTCTATCGATCTGCTGGAAATTCCTACCACCGGCGAGACCCTCGATAACATCGTGGCGTTCTGGACGCCGAAAAAACCGGTGGCTGCTGGCGATTCGCTGAATTATGGCTACAAGCTTTACTGGAGCGCTCTACCGCCGGTGGGCACGCCGTTGGCCCGCGTACATGCGACCCGTTCCGGGATGGGCGGCTTCGTTGAAGGTTGGGCACCGGGCGAGCATTATCCGCCGGTGTGGGCACGTCGTTTTGCCGTGGACTTCGCCGGCGGCGGTCTGGATCGCCTGCCGCAGGGCACCGGGATCGAGCCAGTGGTGACGTGTTCGAACGGCAAGGTGCAGGACTTCAGCGTGCTGGTGCTGGATGACATCAAGGGTTACCGGATCCTGTTTGACTGGTACCCGACCAATGACAGCGTGGAGCCGGTGGAGCTGCGCTTGTTCATCCGCACCAATGACCGCACGTTGAGCGAGACCTGGTTGTACCAGTATTTCCCGCCGGCGCCGGACAAGCGTAAGTACCCTTGAGGGTTCTCTAGCGTCTGATCGGGCCTCATCGCGAGCAGGCTCACTCCCACAGTTGATCTGTGTCGAACACGAATTTTTTGTGAACGACACATGCCCCTTGTAGGAGTGAGCCGGCTCGCGATAGCGTCCGATCAGGCAACGCAACGACAACCAGACAAAACAAAGCCCCGGCCATCACTGACCGGGGCTTTTTTGCTTTACCGCTACCGACTCAATCGCGCAAATCAGACTCATGAATCGGCTGATCACGATGGGTCGCGCGCTGATACTGCGCCGGCCACACCGCTTTGCGCCCACCCAGATCATCGTCGGCATGCAGCGGCCAGTACGGATCACGCAGCAGCTCGCGAGCGAGGAAGATGATGTCGGCCTGACAGGTGCGCAGAATATGCTCGGCCTGCGCCGGCTCGGTAATCATTCCGACCGTACCGGTGGCGATGCCTGACTCTTTGCGCACTCGTTCGGCGAAGCGCGTCTGATAACCCGGACCGACCGGAATTTCCGCGTTGGCCGCCGTCCCACCCGACGACACATCAATCAGGTCCGCGCCCAAGGTGTGCAGGCGTCGCGCCAGCTCCACGGTTTCATCCGGGTTCCAGCCGTCCTCTACCCAGTCCGTGGCCGACACGCGGACAAACACCGGCAATTCCTCAGGCCAGACCGCCCTCACCGCTTCAGTGACCTGTAGCACCAGACGAATGCGGTTTTCAAACGAACCACCGTATTGATCACGACGCTGATTGCTCAACGGCGAAAGAAACTGATGCAGCAGATAACCATGCGCTGCGTGCACTTCAACCACGCTGAAACCCGCCTTCAGTGCGCGTTTGGCGGCATCGACAAAGGCCTGGATGACACCAGCAATCTGCCCTTCATCCAGCTGTTTCGGTTGCGTGTGTTGCGGATCAAAAGCAATCGGCGACGGCCCGACCGGGGTCCAGCCGCCATCCTCCGGTTTGACGCTGCCATGCTTGCCGATCCACGGCCGATGGGTGCTGGCCTTGCGCCCGGCGTGGGCCAGTTGAATGCCGGCGACCGCGCCTTGAGCGGTGATGAAGCGGGTGATGCGTTGCAGCGGTTCGATCTGTTCGTCGTTCCACAGGCCCAGGTCTTCGGCGGTGATCCGCCCGTCGGCCGTGACTGCCGTGGCTTCGGTAAATACCAGACCCGCGCCACCTACCGCGCGACTGCCGAGGTGTACCAGATGCCAGTCGTTGGCCAGGCCATCGACGCTCGAGTATTGGCACATCGGTGAGACGGCGATGCGGTTGGGCAGGGTCAGTTGGCGCAGGGTGAAGGGTTCAAGCAGCAGACTCATGGGGCACCTCTCAAATCAGTGGGCAGGCTCCAGGGTTCTGTTTGAATAGTCGACGAGTGACAGGAAAAAGATGCAGCACCCGCCCCCGCGGGCAAAAAATTCGACAAGATGTCACAAGGCCAATCAAGCAGTGCTTAGAGCCTAGTCGACAACCGGGGATGAGGGAGGGTTCAGAGTGATTCAGTGTGTGAACGGACGCTTTCGCGAGCAAGCCCGCTCCCACAGGGATATGCATTCCAAATGTGGGCGAGCCTGCTCGCGAAGGACTTAACGCGGTTCGATGTGGGCAATCATCAACTGAACCGTCTCATTCCCACGAAACTCATTAACGTCGAGCTTGTAAGCCAATTCAACCCACTGAATCGTCGGATTCGGCCAGATATCGCGGTCAATGCCAAAAGCGATGCCATCCAGCTTCACCGAGCCACACTCGCTCTTCAGCACCACTTTCAGATGCCGTTCACCGACCACACGCTGCTCGACCAACTGGAACACACCATGGAACAGCGGTTCCGGGAAATGCTGTCCCCAAGGCCCGGCGTGGCGCAGAGCCCGGGCCAGTTCGAGGTGGAACTCTTCAACCGCCAGCGTGCCATCGGTCAGCATGCGCCCGGTCAGGTCGTCTTCGCGAAGTTGCCTACGCACTTCAGCGTCGAATGCTTCAGCGAAAAGCGGAAAATTCTCCTGCTGCAAGGTCAGGCCCGCCGCCATCGCGTGGCCACCGTACTTGGCGATCAGGTTCGGATGTTGCGCCGCCACCACGCTCAAGGCATCACGAATGTGGAAGCCTTGTACCGAACGCCCCGAGCCCTTGAGCAAACCGTCACCGGCATCAGCGAAGGCAATGGTCGGACGGAAATAACGCTCTTTCATCCGCGACGCGAGAATACCGATCACGCCCTGGTGCCATTCCGGATCGAACAGGCAAAGACCAAACGGCATCGACTCCACCGGCAAGTCCTTGAGCTGCGCCAGCGCCTCGCGCTGCATGCCCTGCTCGATGGATTTGCGATCCTGGTTCATGCCGTCCAGTTGCGCGGCCATTTCCCGGGCCAGGCTGGCGTCGGCGGTGAGCAGGCATTCGATGCCCAGGCTCATGTCATCCAGACGCCCGGCGGCATTCAGGCGTGGGCCGACGATAAAACCCAGATCGGTAGACGTAATGCGTGCAGCGTCTCGCTTGGCCACTTCAAGGATCGCTTTGATCCCCGGCCGCGCACGTCCGGCGCGAATTCGTTCCAGGCCCTGATGCACCAGAATCCGGTTGTTGGCGTCGAGCGGCACCACGTCAGCGACGCTGCCCAGCGCCACCAGATCAAGCAGTTCGCCGATGTTCGGCTGCGGTTTGCTCTCGTACCAGCCAAGGCTGCGCAAACGCGCGCGCAACGCCATCAACACATAGAAAATCACCCCCACACCGGCCAGCGCCTTGCTCGGGAATTCGCAACCGGGCTGGTTCGGATTGACCAGCGCATCGGCCAACGGCAGCTCATCGCCGGGCAAGTGGTGGTCGGTGATCAGTACTTTGAGGCCCGCCTTCTTGGCAGCGGCCACGCCTTCGACGCTGGAGATGCCGTTGTCGACGGTGATCAGCAACTGCGGCTCGCGAGTCAAAGCGACTTCGACGATTTCCGGGGTCAGGCCGTAGCCATATTCGAAGCGGTTCGGCACCAGATAGTCGACGTGCGCCGCGCCCAACAAGCGCAAACCGAGCATGCCGACGGTACTGGCCGTCGCCCCGTCCGCGTCGAAGTCGCCGACGATCAGAATCCGCTGGCGTTGCTCCAGCGCCGTCACCAGCAGGTCTACCGCTGCATCGATGCCCTTGAGCTGCTGGAACGGGATCAACCGCGCCAGGCTCTTGTCCAGTTCCGCCTCGGACTGCACGCCCCGCGCCGCGTACAAACGGGTCAGCAAGGGCGGTAGGTCACCGAGAAACGGCAGAGTGGCAGGCAGTTGACGAGGTTCGATACGCATGGGGTGACGGAGACTTCTCTTGTTTACGTGGGATTATTCCAGTAGAGGCGCGGGATCAGCCGCGCTCACCTTGCAGCCATTGCAACTGGACTTCGTGCTGACCACGGTCATCGGTGACGAAGATCGTGCCTTCGCTGATCATCACATCCCACTTGATAACGCGGGGCATGTCCTTGGCCAGGGTTTCCAGCACTTCTTGCGGAACCGCAGCGATGTTGACGTTTTTCAGGTTCTTGATCGCCGGGATCACTTTGGTTTCCCAAACGCGCAGGCTGCCGTAAGCCAGCAGGCTGGTGCGCTCGGTGCGGCGCGAGCACCAGGTCAGACGGTCGGCATCGGGCTGGCCGACTTCGATCCAGTGCAGGACACGGTCATCCAGGCTCTTTTCCCACAGCGCAGGTTCATCCACGTCCGACAGACCACGGCCAAACGACAGCTGCTCGTTGTACCAGAGCGCGTAGGCCAGCAGTCGTACGGTCATGCGCTCTTCGGTTTCCGAAGGGTGACGGGCGATGGTCTGCTTGACGTTCTCGTAGACACTGCGGTCGAGGTCGGTAAGGTTCAGTTCAAACTTGTAGGTAGTGGACGGCTGGGCCATGAACGGGCTTCTTGATACGAGGAAAGTCGGCAAGTCTAACCGATGCGGTAGGCAATCATCGAATTGATGGCGATCAAGCTGCGGCGTCTGACAGCCGGCTATGTTAAAACGCTGTATCCGCTCAGCCTCGTCCTACAGGATTTCGCATGCCGTTCACCAGCAAACCACTCTCGGGTCTGAAAGTCATTGAATTGGGTACGTTGATTGCCGGGCCGTTTGCCTCGCGCATTTGCGGCGAGTTCGGCGCCGAAGTGATCAAGATCGAGTCGCCGGACGGCGGTGATCCCCTGCGCAAATGGCGAAAACTCTATGAAGGCACGTCGTTGTGGTGGTTCGTCCAGGCACGCAACAAGAAATCGCTGACCCTGAACCTGAAACATCCTGACGGTTTGGCGATCCTGAAAAAACTGCTCAGTGAAGCGGACATCCTCATCGAGAACTTCCGTCCCGGCGTGCTGGAAAAACTCGGCCTGGGCTGGGAAACCCTGCACGCCTTGAACCCGAAACTGGTCATGGTGCGCCTGTCCGGTTTTGGCCAGACCGGGCCGATGAAGGATCAGCCGGGCTTCGGTGCGGTGGGCGAGTCCATGGGTGGTTTGCGTTATATCACCGGGTTCGAAGACCGACCGCCGGTGCGTACCGGGATTTCCATCGGCGATTCGATTGCCGCGCTGTGGGGCGTGATCGGCGCACTGATGGCGCTGCGTCATCGCGAAGTCAACGGCGGCACCGGACAGGTCGTCGATGTCGCGTTGTATGAGGCCATTTTCGCGATGATGGAAAGCATGGTGCCGGAGTTCGACGTGTTCGGTTTCATCCGCGAGCGCACCGGCAACATCATGCCCGGCATCACCCCCTCCTCCATCCACACCAGCGCCGATGGCAAGCACGTGCAGATCGGCGCCAACGGTGACGCGATCTTCAAACGCTTCATGCTGATCATCGGCCGCGTAGACCTGGCCAACGATCCGACACTGGCCAGCAATGACGGACGCGATAGTCGCCGCGACGAGTTGTATGGCGTGATTGATCGTTGGGTTAATGCGTTGCCGCTGCAAACCGTGCTCGATCTGCTCAATCAGGCCGAGGTGCCGGTCAGCCGGATCTTCAGCGCCGAGGACATGTTCAACGATCCGCAGTACCTCGCCCGAGAGATGTTCCTGCATGCCAAACTGCCCGGCGGCAAAGACTTCAAGATGCCGGGCATTGTGCCGAAACTGTCTGAGACACCCGGCAGTTCAGAATGGGTCGGACCGCAACTGGGTGAACACAATGCGCAGGTACTTCACGGGCTTGGCTACGACGAGAGACAGATCGCCAAGTTGCGCGAAGAGGGAGCCATTTAAGCTGCAGCGCCGGCAGAGATCGCACGGCAACCGCGCCCACCACTGGTGGACGTGGCGGTTGTTCGGGCTGTTGTTTTTGCTCACGCTGTCAACCGGAGCGCAGGCAAAACCGAAGCTGATCTGGTTGCTGCGCGACTTGCCGCCCATGACCATTTTCGAAGGCCCGAAAAAGGACCAGGGCGTGATCGACCAACTGATGCCGCAGCTGATCGCCGGCATGCCGCAATACGAACACACGCTGATGCGAGTCAATCGTGCCCGCGGTCTGCAGATGCTGCACGAAAACCCGTTTGCCTGTGACCCCGCGCTGCTGTGGAACAAGGAGCGCGCGCAATGGGTGGCGTACTCGATTCCGGCAATCCGCGCGGTGAGCAATGGCTTGGTGGTGCGCCAGCAGGATCGCGCGGTGCTTGATCCTTTTCTGATCCACGGCGAAGTCAACCTGTCGGCGTTGCTGGCCGCCAGCGAAAGAAAAGTCGGCGTGGTCGCTGAGCGCAGCTATGGCGAATTTATCGATGACATTCTGCATCAGGCGCCCAGTGGTTCACTGACGCCCCATTACGGCAATGATGCGCTGAGCAATCTGCTGTCGATGCAGCGACTGGGACGATTGCAGGTGGTGCTGGGTTACTGGCCGGAGATTCGCTACCAGGCGAAACAAGCGCAGATCGCCGAGGATGAACTGGAGTTCTACCCGATTCGCGGCACGGAAAAATATCTATCGAGTTACGTGGCCTGTTCCGACACCGCCCAGGGACGCCAGGCCATCAGCGAGATCAATCGACTGCTGCGCACGCTGCCCCACGACTACCTCAATCAGCTATATGCCGCGTGGCTGGATCCCGAGCGCCAGAGGGACTATCTGGAAAAAGCCCGCACATTCTTCGACCATCAAGCTGCGCAGTAGGCAAATCGCAGGCAAAAGAAACCCCGAGAAGTGGGGAGACGACTCGGGGTTAAACGTGGCCTACATAAAGACCCGTAGCAGCAAGCGACAAGCACCGGAGCACAATGCTTGATCCTGCTGTTACGGGGTCTGACTGACAGGGATGCAGGAAGGTTCCCACAAAAAATATTTCATCTTTACAGCGCCGCACGTTTGTCCAGCGCAGCGTTGCGCAATGCCGCGATCACACAGGGTTCCAGCCGTCCTTCCGCAATCAGGACGTCGCGGTGCAAGCCGTCAACGACATCGGTCAGTTGGCGCTTGTCGGCCAGTTGTGCCTGATTGAATTCACGTTCCACCACAATGGCGCCGTGACTGTTCTTCAAGGTCACCAGGCATTCGCCATGGGAACCGCTTGGAGACAACGAAACCTGATACGGGCTCAGAGCCTCACCGAGCAATAGACTGATACTTTCCATCTCGATCTCCACTCAATAGTCCGAAAACTGTGTGCCTGGGGCGTGTTCACAATAAATGACCACCGGCCCGAGAAGAAAGTTCTGCATACCGACGGCCCCGTTTCCGGAGTGTCACCGGTCTGTCAGAGCATGCACGGCGAAGATGACAGAAAAATAACCGTATCCGTCAAGCGCCGACAGGTGGCGAAGCGGCGCTCAGGTAACTGTCGAGCAAACCGCGCATCAGCACCGCCGAGACCGGGGTTTGCAGACGTCCCAGCAGCTTGAGGCGGTTTTCACGCAGCAAAGGCTCGAGGTCGTTCAGCAGGCTTGGCGCCACCGTCCCCAGCAGGATCAGCGCACGCGCCTCGTGCTGAACCGCCAGATGATGAATCAGCGCCAGGCCATCGCCGCCCTTGAGTTGCGGATCGCAAATCGCAATATCGACCGCACCGCGATGGCCCAGCGAAGCCAGGGCCGATGCCAGCGACGGCGCCGTCAGTACGTCATAGATGCCAATGGCATTGAGCATTTGATGCAATGCCATCAGCTGGAATGGATTGGGTTCAAGTATCAGGACTTTAAGCGAGCGCATAAGCGACCTCTGAAGCGACAATCGCGGACTCTCACCGCAGTGGTTGACACTCTAGGGCAGCCGTCCTAAGCCTCCCATCGGAAAAGTAGCCGCGTCCTATAGGACATTTCCCATCTTCATTGCAGACATCGACACCCGCTCTCTGTCCGGCGCTGGGTGATGTCGGTCCAGCCGCCCAGAAGTCCACGCAATTTGCCGTCGGCACTGTAGAACGGCACCGTCCACTGATAGATCTCACGGGATCCGTTCGTGAACTGCAGTCGCCGTTTGCTGAAGCGCGATTTGCGCGTGCGCAACTGCACCATGAATTCGTCGTGCAACATCAGCGCCGTGGCCTGCGGCAGCGCGTCAACTTCGATCAGCAACTTCCCCAGCACCTGATCCAGCCGAATCGACAAGGCCTCTTCATAACTGCGATTGCACATGATCAGCCGCCCTTGCAGGTCGCGGACGAACACCGGATCCGGCATGGAATCGATCAGCGCGTGCTGAAACGCCAGTTGATCACCCAAGTCCTTCTCGGCGGCGCGGCGCAGTTTGATCACGGCCGTCAGTCGCCTATTCCATATCAGTGACAACAGGCCAAACACGCCGAGTCCGCCCATGCCCCAGCAGCCCCATTCGAGCATCTGCTGCCAGATCGACGGCACAGGCGCCGGTGCAACACCTTCCAGCCATTTCAAGCGAATCGCCCGCAATTCCGCCGCAGGAAAGGCCTCAAGGGCCTTGTTGAGAATACTCAGCAGCACCGGCATGCCTTTGCGCACAGCGAGGTTATCGGCTTCCCACTTGCCTTCGACCAGACCGCCCACTTTGAGCAATCCCAAAGGGTAAAGCTGCGCGCCGATTTCGTTTTCGATGGTGGCATAGGCGTCACCGCTCTCGACCAGCGCCCGTGCTTCAGCGTAGGTCTTGACCGAGCGAATCTCGATCGAGGGGTAGTCACGCCTGATCATGTCCTCCAGCGCATGCCGGGCCGGCAGCACCACCACGCGTTTGCTCAATTGCTCGAAGGATTCCAGCCGCGGGGCATCGGCGCGGCCGACAAACACCCAGCCCGCCCCACCGAATGCGTGGCTGTAATCCAGAAATGCCTTGCGCTCTTCGCTCATGGCCAGGGTCGTACTGATATCCGCCGCTCCACTGGCCAGACGCTCGAGCATGTGATCGGTGGAAAACGACTCCTGATGCACGAACTGCAGCCCGGTCATCGCCGCCACACGCTTGAGCACATCGTTGTTCAAGCCGCTCCACTGCCCGTGCTCATCTTGGAACAGATACAACGGGTATTGCACCGACGTCACCGTTACTTTGGGGTTGTCGCGAATCCACTGGCGCTCATGGGCAGCCAGTTCGATGGGCTGCACACTGGACGCTGCGGCATCGTTATGCAGCGCCAGTTGTGCAGCCCCACTGCTGCGCATCAACCCCAGCAATCCGAACAAGAACACCCCAACCAGTGCCGGTTTCAAACCTCTATAAAACAGCATTGCCACTTCCTTCGTGATCGACTCACCCGTCCTACGTGGGTGAAAACCCGACCAGTGTGGCAGCAGAAACAAAAAAGCCCGTCAGGAGACGGGCTTCAAAATGTGACAGCTTTTACTGACTTACAGCGGCTTGCCGCGGTTGCCATGCTGGCTGACAAAGGCTTGCACGGCTTTCAGCTCATTTGGCAAAACAGTGCAACGCTCGTTTCGCTCAAACAAATCAGAAAGATGTGCAGGTAGCTCGAGTGCTTTTCCTACACCGGCCTTCTCTACCGCATCCGGGAATTTCACCGGATGTGCGGTGCCGAGAATCACCATCGGGATGTCGAGGCTGCGACGGCATTCGCGCGCAGCCTTGACGCCGATGGCGGTGTGCGGATCCAGCACTTCACCGGTCTGCTCGTAGACTTCGGCGATGGTTTCGCACGTCTGCGCATCGTCCACGGCCAGCGAGTCGAACAGTTTGCGGGCTTCGGTCCAGCGTTCTTGTTCGACGCTGAAACCGCCACCCTGCCTGAACGTGTCCATCAGGCCGGCGATGGCCGCGCCGTTGCGACCGTGCAGGTCGAACAGCAGGCGTTCGAAGTTCGACGACACCATGATGTCCATCGACGGCGACAGCGTGGCGTGCAGGGTTTCCTTGACGTACTGATTGCCGCTCATGAAGCGGTGCAGAATGTCGTTACGGTTGGTGGCGACGATCAACTGGTTGATCGGCAGGCCCATGTTGCGCGCCAGGTAACCGGCGAAGATGTCGCCGAAGTTACCGGTCGGCACCGAGAACGACACCGAGCGCGCGGGGCCGCCCAACTGCAGGGCCGCGTGGAAGTAGTAGACGATCTGGGCCATGATCCGCGCCCAGTTGATCGAGTTCACTGCCACCAGGCGCGTGCCTTTGAGGAAACTCTGGTCGGCAAAGCTGTTCTTGACCATTTCCTGGCAGTCATCGAAGTTGCCTTCGATGGCGATGTTGTGGATGTTCTCGCCGAAAATCGTGGTCATCTGCCGACGCTGCACTTCGGACACGCGGTTGTGCGGGTGCAGGATGAAGATGTCGACATTTTCGCAGTGCTTGCAGCCTTCGATGGCGGCCGAACCGGTATCACCGGAGGTGGCGCCAACGATCACCACGCGCTCGCCGCGCTTTTCCAGCACGTAGTCGAGCAGGCGACCGAGCAGCTGCAGAGCGAAGTCCTTGAACGCCAGGGTCGGGCCGTGGAACAACTCCAGTACCCATTCATTGCCATTCAGCTGACGCAGCGGCGCAACAGCGCTGTGGGCGAACACACCGTAGGTTTCTTCAAGGATCTTTTTGAAATCGGCATCCGGAATGCTGCCGGTAACGAACGGACGCATGACGCGGAAAGCCAGTTCGTGATACGGCAGGCCGGCCCAGGAAGCGATTTCTTCCTGAGTGAAACGTGGCAGGTTTTCTGGAACGTACAAACCGCCGTCGGTGGCGAGACCGGCCAGCAGGACGTCTTCGAAATTCAGGGCCGGTGCCTGGCCGCGGGTACTGATGTAACGCATGACTGACTCCAATGGAGAGTGTTCACAACAGCGACCCCGCTCACGGGGCCGGTGCAGGACAACGACTTAGTTCAGGTGCTCGACGCGGATCCGTACAACCGGACCGTCGACGCCAGCCAGTGCTTCAAGGGCAGTGATCGCATCGTTGATGCGCTGCTCGACCACGCGGTGGGTCAGCAGGATCATCGGCACCAGACCGTCATGCTCTTCGACTTCTTTCTGCATGATCGATTCGATATTGATGCCGCGTTCCGACAGGATGCTCGCCACCTGAGCCAATACGCCCGGATGGTCCTTGGCCTGAATGCGCAGGTAGTAAGCGCTTTCACAGGCTTCGATCGGCAGGATCGGATGGGCCGACAGCGAATCCGGCTGGAAGGCCAGATGCGGCACGCGGTTTTCCGGATCGGAAGTCATGGCGCGAACCACGTCGACCAGATCGGCGATGACCGACGAAGCGGTCGGCTCCATGCCGGCGCCAGCGCCGTAGAACAGCGTCGAACCGGCGGCGTCGCCGTTGACCATCACCGCGTTCATCACGCCGTTGACGTTGGCGATCAGGCGATCGGCCGGGATCAGCGTCGGGTGCACGCGCAACTCGATGCCGGCAGCAGTGCTGCGCGCCACGCCGAGGTGCTTGATGCGGTAGCCCAATGCTTCGGCGTAGTTGACGTCGGCGGTGGTCAGCTTGGTGATGCCTTCGGTGTAAGCCTTGTCGAATTGCAGCGGAATGCCGAACGCGATGGAGGCCAGGATCGTCAGCTTGTGCGCGGCGTCGATGCCTTCCACGTCGAAGGTCGGATCGGCTTCGGCGTAGCCCAGTGCCTGAGCTTCGGCCAGCACGTCTTCGAAGGTACGGCCCTTCTCGCGCATTTCGGTAAGGATGAAGTTGCCGGTGCCGTTGATGATCCCGGCGACCCAGTTGATGCGGTTGGCGGACAGGCCTTCGCGGATCGCCTTGATCACCGGAATGCCACCGGCCACGGCCGCTTCGAACGCCACGATCACGCCTTTCTCGCGAGCCTTGGCGAAAATTTCATTACCGTGAACGGCAATCAGAGCCTTGTTCGCGGTGACCACATGCTTGCCATTCTCGATGGCCTTGAGTACCAGCTCGCGGGCAACGGTGTAGCCGCCCATCAGCTCTATGACGATGTCGATCTCAGGGTTCGTGGCCACTTCGAAGACATCGTTGGTAATCGCAATACCGGTCGTCTGGAACTGAGGCTTTGGCGTGCGCATGGCAATTTGTGCCACTTCGATTCCACGCCCGGCACGACGAGCAATTTCCTCGGCGTTGCGCTGAAGTACGTTGAAGGTACCGCCACCGACGGTCCCTAACCCACAGATGCCTACTTTGACCGGATTCACTGTGAACTCCCCATAAAACGGCCGACGCGGAGTCGGCCGGAAAACAACCGCGTGCTCGCGGCTCTCTATTGATGGTCCGGCGATGTGACCACCGGACCATGATCGCCACGGCTGCCCGTGACGATGCGAATCACTTCGCGCCCAGCGCCAGTTTGGCGACTTGTGGCGCAGGCTGGTAGCCCGGAATCACTTGCCCGTCAGCCAAAACGATGGCCGGCGTGCCGTTCACCCCGATCGACTGCCCCAGGGCGAACTGTTTGGAAACCGGGTTATCGCACTTGGCGGCCTTGATTTCCTTGCCATCGACCATTTTGTCCATGGCGGCTTTCTTGTCTTTCGAGCACCACACGGCCTGCAATTGTTCATCACCCGGCGAGTTCAGACCCTGGCGCGGGAACGCTACATAGCGCACTTCGATGCCGCGCTTGTTCAGCTCAGGCACTTCGGCGTGCAGCTTGTGGCAGTACGGGCAGGTGGTGTCGGTAAACACGGTGATGTGCGATTTGGTTTCGCCCACGGCCGGGTACACCACGGTTTCGGCCACCGGGATGGCATTGATCAGTTTGGAGATGCCCAGACGCTCGGTCTTCTCGGTCAGGTTGACCGGTTTGCCGTCCTTGAGCTGGAACAGGTAACCCTGAACGATGTACTGGCCATCGGCGCTGGCGTACAGCACGCGGCTGCCCTTGAGCTTGACTTCATACATGCCCGGCAACGGGCTGGCATTGATGCTTTCGACCGGGACCTCGAGTTCGAGTTTTTCCAGGCTTTGACGAATGGCTTTGTCGGCCGCGTCATCGGCGACGGCAAAGGTGCTGACCAACGCAATGGCTGCGGCGGCGAAAATCTGGGTCAGACGCATGAGAACTCCTGAAGGCGGACAAATGGAACAATCAGAACGCCAGTGCCGTAACACCGGGTCATAACCGTCCATCGTGCAAACCGGCAAAGCCTAACACATAAGGCCACGGTGGCCGAATGCGCCTGTCGCCATAGATTTTGAGAGCACTGAAGAACCTGTAGGAGTGAGCCTGCTCGCGATAGCGGTCCTTCATTCAGCAGTGTGTCTTCAGGAATACCGCTATCGCGAGCAGGCTCACTCCTACAGGGATTTCGTTCAACCTCTTGGATGGTGTTTGGCGTGCAGGTCTTGCAGGCGGGCGCGGGCGACGTGGGTGTAGATCTGCGTTGTTGAGAGGTCGCTGTGCCCCAGCAACATCTGCACCACGCGCAAATCCGCGCCGTGGTTGAGCAGGTGCGTGGCAAACGCGTGACGCAAGGTGTGCGGCGACAGCGACTTGCCGATTCCGGCGACCTTGGCCTGATGCTTGATCCGGTGCCAGAAGGTCTGACGGGTCATTTGCTCGCCGCGCTGACTGGGAAACAGCACATCGCTGGGCCGGCCACCGAGCAATTCACCACGACCGTCGCGCATATAGCGCTCGACCCAGACAATCGCCTCTTCGCCCATCGGCACCAGCCGCTCCTTGCTGCCTTTGCCCATTACCCGCAGCACGCCCTGGCGAAGGTTGACCTGCTCCAGCGTCAGGCTCACCAGTTCGGTCACCCGCAGCCCGCAGGCATATAGCACTTCGAGCATGGCGCGGTCACGCTGGCCGATGGCTTCGCTCAGGTCCGGCGCCTTGAGCAGCGCCTCGACATCGGCTTCCGACAAGGATTTGGGCAATGGCCTGCCCAATTGCGGCATGTCGACGCGCAATGTCGGGTCGACGTTGATCATTTTTTCCCGCAGCAGATAGCGATAAAAGCCACGCACACCGGAGAGAAATCTCGCGGTGGAACGTGGTTTGTAGTTCTGCTCCAGACGCCAGGCCAAATGATCGAGGATCAGTTCGCGACCGGCATTGATCAATTCCAGATTCTTCTCCTGCAACCAGCCATTGAACAGCGCCAGATCACTGCGATAGGCGCCGCGGGTGTTGTCGGACAGGCCTTTCTCCAGCCACAAGGCGTCGAGGAATTGGTCAATCAGCGGATGGTCGATGGCAGGCATGGGCGCTCAAGTCACACAGCCTCAAGGACTGTGCGCAAATGTAGAGTGAACTGTAGGAATGGGCGCTAGTCTTTCATAGCCCGCTAATTCAAGGAACAGGGAGCATCAATGAACGAGCAGCAAATTCTCTTGGCATTTGGCGGGATTGGCGCGGCGGCGCTGGGTTGCCAATGGCTGGCCTGGCGCCTGAAGCTGCCGGCGATTCTGTTTCTGTTATTGACGGGGATTCTGGTCGGCCCGGTGCTGGGCTGGCTCGACCCGCAGGAGATGTTCGGGCCGCTGCTGATGCCGCTGGTATCGCTGGCCGTTGCGTTGATCTTGTTCGAAGGCAGCCTGACCCTGCACCTGTCGGAGTGGAAAGAGATCGGCAGCGTCGTTCATCGCCTGGTAACCCTTGGCGCGATCTCGACCTGGATTGTCATTGCGGTCGCCACGCACTTCCTGCTCGGTTTCGACTGGATGCTGGCCATCCTGTTCGGCAGTCTGACGCTGGTCACCGGCCCGACGGTGATCGTGCCGATGCTGCGGGTGGTGCGACCGAAAGCCTCGATCGCCAACATTCTGCGCTGGGAAGGCATCGTCATCGACCCGATCGGCGCCCTCCTCGCCGTGGTGGTTTATAGTTTCATCATTGCCAGCGCCGAAGGGCACGGTCTCAAGCAGAGCCTGTTCACCTTTGGCGGCGTGATTCTCTGTGGCGCGGTGTTCGGCATTGTCGGTGGCTGGCTGCTCGGCACGGTGATCCGTCGGCAATGGCTGCCCGAGTATCTGCATAACCTCGCCTCGCTCGCGGCGGTGCTGGGGATTTTCATTGCATCCAACGCAGTGATGCATGAATCCGGTCTGCTGGCGGTGACATTGATGGGCATGTGGCTGGCGAACATGAAGGGCGTGGATGTGCGGCACATCCTGCACTTCAAGGAAAACCTCAGCGTGCTGCTGATTTCCGGGCTGTTCATTCTGCTGGCGGCGCGCCTCGATTTGTACGCGTTGATCGGACTGGGGCCGCTGGTGCTGATTCTGCTGCTGGTGATTCAACTGATCGCTCGACCGCTGAATGTGCTGCTCAGCACGGCCGGTTCCAGCTTGAGTTGGCGTGAGCGCGCATTGCTGTGCTGGATTGCGCCGCGCGGGATCGTCGCGGCGGCGGTGTCGGCGATTTTCGCGATTCGCCTGCACGAGGCCGGGCACGAGGGCGCATTACTGCTGGTACCGCTGACGTTTGCAGTGATCATCGGCACGGTGGTCCTGCAAAGCGCGACCGCACGCCCGTTGGCGCGATTGCTCAAGGTCGCGGAGCCAGCGCCGAGCGGTTTCCTGATTGTCGGCGCGAACGGCCCGGCGCGGGAGCTGGGCAAGTCGCTGCAGCAACTGGGCAGCCGCGTGCTGCTTACCGATTCGAGTTGGGAAAACATTCGTGCGGCGCGCATGGAAGGTTTGCCGACGTATTTTGGCAACCCGGCCTCGCAGCATGCTGACGCACATCTGGATCTCGTCGGGCTGGGGCATTTGCTCGCGCTGTCGCCGTCGGGTGAACTCAATACTTTGGCAGCGATGCGCTTTCGGCACGATTTCGGCCATCAGCGGTTGTTTGGCCTGGCCAGCGGTCATGAAAGCCGTCGCAGTGACAAGCACCGCGCCAGCCTTGAACATCGCGGCAATCAGCTCGGCAGCGACGCGTTTACCTACGCGAAACTGGCCAGCCAGATAGGCCAGGGTGCCGAGCTGTACAGCACGACCCTGACGGATGGCTTTGGCTGGGAGGATTACCGCGCGCTGCATGGTAATCGCGCCACGTTGTTGTTCATGCGCGATGACAGTGGCTGGGTGCATGTGGTGACACCGGAAACTGCTTTGAAACCGGGATCCGGGTGGACGCTGCTGGCGTTGATTCAGCCGGAGGTCAGCGGCGCCTGAGCTGACGCATTCGCGAGCAAGCTCGCTCCCACAGGTTCTGTGCCGGACACAAATTGTGTGTTCACCCCGATCACTGTGGGAGCGAGCTTGCTCGCGAATGGCGCGACTCGATATCAGATCAGGCCGCAAAACCCGGCAGCACCGGTACCGGCCGCTTGTCATCGTCAATGGCGACGAAACTGAACTGCCCATGAATCGCCTTCTCGCGGCCATCACAGCTCATGCTCTCGACAAACACTTCCACCTCGACCTTGAGGCTGGTGTTGCCGACCTTGATCACCTTCCCGACCAGCTCAACGATTGAGCCAGCCGGGATCGCATGATTGAAGTCGATGCGGTCCGTGGACACGGTCACCAATGGCAAGCGGCAGAAGCGCGTGGCGGTAATGAAGGAGACTTCATCCATCCACGCCAGCGCGGTGCCGCCGAACAGGGTGTTGTGGTGATTAGTGGTCGGCGGGAAGACGGCTTTGGTTACGCGGGTCACCGACAGTTCGGTACGGCGCTGGATTTCCTGGTCGCGGGTGGTCATGGTTATGGCCTGAAACGAAAATACGGTAAATAAATTCCGGGCAACAAAAAAGCAGCCCGTAGGCTGCTTTTTTCTGCATCGGAAGCTGGACTTAAGCCAGTTTTTCCTTGATGCGAGCTGCTTTACCCGACAGGTCGCGCAGGTAGTACAGCTTGGCTTTACGTACGTCACCGCGACGTTTAACAGCCATGCTGTCGATCTGCGGGGAGTAGGTCTGGAAAGTACGTTCTACGCCAACACCGTTGGAGATTTTACGAACGGTGAACGCACTGTTCACGCCGCGGTTACGCTTGGCGATTACAACGCCTTCGAACGCTTGCAGACGGGAACGATCGCCTTCCTTCACTTTCACCTGAACGACAATAGTGTCGCCTGGGGCGAAGGTAGGGATTTCTTTGGTCATCTGCTCTGCTTCGAGTGCAAGGATGATTTTGTTGGTCATGCTGTGCTCCTAAGGTAAATCGTTCGATCTACCATCGATACGTTGTTAACTATCGTCCCGCTCGCGGATGTATTCCTCGAGCAGCTTCTTCTCTTCTCCAGAAAGCGAGCGGCTTTCCAGAAGATCGGCGCGTCGTTCAAAGGTCCTGCCAAGGGACTGCTGTAAACGCCAACGCCGGATATGCGCGTGATTGCCACTCAGCAACACGTCGGGAACACGCTGATCCGCATACACCTCAGGTCGGGTGTAGTGCGGGCAATCCAGCAGACCATCCGTAAAGGAATCTTCCTCAGCGGAATCCGCATGCCCTAAAGCTCCAGGCAGCAGTCGTGTAACCGCATCGATCAGGACCATGGCCGGCAGCTCGCCGCCAGACAGTACATAGTCGCCAATCGACCACTCTTCATCGACATGAGCCTCAATAAAGCGCTCGTCAATGCCTTCATAGCGGCCGGCAATCAGGATCAATGCATCCGATTGTGCCAGCTCGCGTACCGCCGACTGAGTCAGTTGACGGCCTTGGGGGGACAGGTAAATCACCTTCGCCGCCTCCCCGGCTGCTGCCTTGGCCTGAACCAGAGCATCTTCCAGGGGCTTGATCTTCATCACCATGCCCGGACCACCGCCAAACGGGCGATCGTCCACAGTGTGATGCCGATCCGTCGTGTAATCTCGCGGATTCCAACAGGTCAGCTGCAAGAGCCCCTGTTTGACCGCACGACTGGTGATGCCGTAGTCGCCGATGGCGGAAAACATTTCGGGAAACAAACTGATCACTTCTACGCGCAAATTAGCCACGTTTAGAAGTCCGCGTCCCAATCCACCTTCATCTCGCCCGCGGCCAGGTCGACGGCCAACACGCATTGCTCCGTATAGGGCAACAGGCGTTCGCGATCATCCAGGCTGCCAGCGCAAGGCTTGACGACCATTACATCATTGGCGCCGGTTTCCAGAAGATGATCGATTTTCCCGAGCAATTGCCCAAGGGTGTCGATGACCTTCAGACCTTCCAGCTGGTACCAGTAGTACTCGCCTTCGGTCAATTCAGCGAACAGGTTGCGCGGCACGCAGATCTCATAACCGGCCAGAAGACGAGCTTCTTCACGATCATCGAGACCCTTGAGCTTTGCGACCAGGAACTTGTCGCTCCCGCGTCCACTGACCAGCTCGACCTGTTTCACATTGCCTTCGCGCTTGAGCGTCCAGGTTTTGTACTGCAACAGGTTTTCAGTCGGATCAGTAAAGGAATAAACCTTCACTTCGCCGCGAACGCCATGAACAGAATAAATTTTGCCAATAACGATCAAATCATCGGCAACAGCAGGCGTCGCGTTCATATTGCTCAGGCCGCAGCCTTGGCAGATTCCTTCAACAACTGAGCAACGCGCTCAGAAGGTTGTGCACCAACGCTCAGCCAGTAGGCTACGCGCTCTTGGTTCACGGACAGACGGATTTCCTGACCACGGGCAACAGGGTTGAAGAAACCAACCTGTTCTTTGTGGGAGCCGTCACGCGGGTTACGCGAGTCGGTTACGGTCAGGTGGTAAAACGGGCGCTTTTTGGAGCCGCCAAGGGCAAGACGGATTGTTAGCATGTGAACATCGTTCCTGTAGTCGGTGCTGCAAATCTAAATGCACAGCGGGCATGGGTGCCCGAAAGGCCGCATATTCTAAGGAATATCCGGACTTTTGCAAATGACTTTTTCCGGCGCCTATGGCATGCCGTGCGGATTTGCATAGAGAGCCGTCGATGAAAACGGCCAATCAGCTCCCGCCGAGTGCGGGTTTGCTGTTGATCCTGCGTCCTTGCAGGGTCTGCGCCGGTGCGACGACCGGCGAAGTCTAGTCTTCTGTTTCACCCGTTTCGCTCACTTTTGGCGAGCAGAACGGGTGAGACGGGACACCTCACATCTTTGGCATGCCGCCGCCGGGCAACATTCCGCCCATGCCGCGCATCATTTTCGCCATTCCGCCTTTGGCGGTGAATTTCTTCATCATCTTCTGCATCTGCTTGTGCTGCTTGATCAAGCGGCCGATGTCCTGCACCTGGGTGCCGGAACCCATGGCGATCCGACGCTTGCGCGAACCGCTGATCAGCTCAGGGTCACGGCGCTCTGCCGGGGTCATGGAGTTGATGATGGCTTCCATCTGCTTGAATTGCTTCTCTGCGGCATTCTGGGCATTGCCCATCTGCGACAGGTTGACGCCGCCGATGCTCGGCAGTTTGTCCATGAGCCCGCCGAGTCCGCCCATGTTTTTCATCTGTTGCAGCTGATCGCGGAAGTCTTCGAGGTCGAAGCCCTTGCCCTTCTTCAGCTTTTTGGCCAGTTTGTCGGCCTTGTCCTTGTCGAGAGTCGCTTCGGCCTGTTCGATCAGGCTGAGCACGTCGCCCATGCCGAGGATGCGTGAAGCGATACGTTCAGGATGGAACGGGTCGAGCGCTTCACTCTTCTCGCCCATACCGATGAACTTGATCGGCTTGCCGGTGATGGCACGCACCGACAGGGCGGCACCGCCACGGGCGTCGCCGTCGACCTTGGTCAGGATCACACCGGTCAGCGGCAGGGCATCACCGAAGGCCTTGGCCGTGTTGGCCGCGTCCTGACCGGTCATGGCGTCGACCACGAACAGGGTTTCGACCGGGTTGATCGCGGCGTGCAATGCCTTGATCTCGCCCATCATCTCTTCGTCGATGTGCAGACGACCGGCGGTGTCGACGATGACCACGTCGATGAATTTCAGTTTTGCTTCTTTAATAGCAGCAGTGGCGATGTCGACCGGCTTCTGGCTCAGGTCGGACGGGAAGAACGTCACACCGATGTCGCTGGCCAGGGTTTCCAGCTGTTTGATCGCCGCAGGACGGTAAATGTCCGCCGACACGACCATGACCGACTTTTTCTTGCGCTCTTTAAGGAAGCGCGCCAGTTTGCCAGCTGTGGTGGTTTTACCCGCACCTTGCAGACCGGCCATCAGGATCACGGCCGGCGGCACAGCGCTCAGGTTCAGATCTTCGTTGGCCGCGCCCATCAGGCTTTCGAGTTCGGCCTGGACAATCTTCACGAACGCCTGGCCCGGCGTCAGGCTGCGCGACACCTCGGTGCCGACAGCGCGCTCCTTGACCGAATTGACGAAGTCCTTGACCACCGGCAGGGCGACGTCGGCTTCGAGCAACGCCATGCGCACTTCACGCAGGGTGTCTTTGATATTGTCCTCGGTCAGCTTCGCCTTGCCGGTGACATGGCGCAGCGTCTGCGAGAGACGGTCGGTTAAGTTTTCAAACATTGCGCGATCCTTTCAGGCCCTGTGTAGACCGGGATAATGGCGGCCCAGACCGGAATCAACATGTGCTCGGCGAGCCTGCGGCGTGGGCAGGTCGCGGATTATAGCGAAGACTGCGCCCGGCGGACACCTCGCCGTCAGCTTGCCGAGTCTTTCGTGCGATAGCGGTTCTATGCCAAACTCAGCGTCTTTCGGGCCTGCCTAACAGGATTTATGCTCCCCTTGTCACCCAGTTTACTGACCACCCTCGCCGCCGCCCTTTTTTATGCCGCTGCGACCCTGTATCAAAGTACCCGCTTGGCCACTGGCGCCAAGGCGAACAAGCGCCTGTTGGTTGGCCTTGGCGTTTTCGCCGTGGTGGCCCACGCCGCCAGCCTGCTCACGCATCTGCTGACGCCGATCGGCCTGGGCCTGGATTTCTTCAGCGCCTCCAGCCTGATTGCCGCGGCAGTGATTGCGCTGACACTGATTGCCTGCTCGCGGATCCCGGTAGAGAACCTGCTGGTGCTGCTGTTCCCGCTGGGCGCGATCACCGTGCTGCTGGCGCAGTTCGCGCCGACCGGCACCGTGCAGGTCATCGATGAAGAGCCGGGCATCCTCGCGCACATTCTGTTGTCGATCCTCGCCTACGGCATGTTCACCATCGCGGTGTTCCAGGCCTTGTTGCTGCTGGTGCAAGACCACCAACTCAAGCACAAGCACCCGTCCGGGCTGATCAAGAACTTCCCGCCGCTGCAAACCATGGAAAGCCTGCTGTTCGGCTTCCTCTGGGCCGGCTGGACCCTGCTGTCGCTGTCGCTGATCTCCGGCTGGCTGTTCGTCGAAAACCTGTTCGCCCAGCATCTGGTACACAAGACCCTGCTGGCGTGCCTGGCCTGGATCGTGTTCAGCGTGCTGCTGTGGGGGCGCAATCGCCTCGGCTGGCGCGGTCACAAGGCGATTCGCTGGACCCTCGCCGGTTTCTGCCTGCTGATGTTGGCGTACTTTGGCAGCAAACTGGTTCGTGAATACATCCTGCACATCTGACGGGCGGCATAAATGGACGGTTTGCCCCTAGGGCCGATGCTCGCGGTATTTGTCCTGCTGATTTTGTGGTCAGGGCTGTTTACCGCCGTCGAAATCGCGCAGCAACATTTGCTCGCGCAACGCACCGCCTCGCGCGCCAGCGATAAACCACTGGCGACGCTGAGCTTCCCGCTCGACAGCCTTATTCTCTGCAATACCCTGTGCCGTGCTCTCGCGGTCGTCATCGCGACGTTGCTGGCGATTTTCCTCTGCGAAGAAAACGGTCCCTGGGCCGCTTGCCTCGGCGCCGGCGCGATTCTGCTGGTGTTTGCCGATTACTTCCCGCGTTCGGTTGCCCGGCGCTACCCGGATGCAGTGTTGGCGTTCGGCAACACCTTGCTGGCCGTGCCGCTGAAGATCGTTTATCCGTTGGCCTGGCTGTTCAGCCGTATCAGCGGTCTGCTGATGACTCCGTTTGCGCGCAAGGTTCAGGTGGTGCAGCAAAGCGAAGATGACTCGCCTGCCGACCGGTATGACGATGAAGAGCATCCGGTCCGCGCGCACCCGGTTTCGGGTATTCATGCACTGGACAACATCACGGTCAACGACATTCTGGTACCGCGCAGTGACGTTGATGGCATCAACCTCGACGATTCGATCGAAGAAATCATCGAACAACTGCGCCATAACAAGCGCACACGCCTGCCGGTGTTCCATAGCGACATCAATCAGGTTGAGGCGGTGCTCAACACGCGGCAGATCCATCATCTGCTGAACAACGGTGATCTGACGCGCGAAGCGCTGCTGGCCGCCAGTTACGAGCCGTACTTCGTGCCGGAAAGCACGCCATTGCAATTGCAGTTGCTGAACTTCCACAAGCAACAGCGGCGCCTGGGGATGGTGGTCGACGAGTACGGCGAAGTACTCGGCATCGTTACCCTGGAAGACATTCTCGAAGAAATCGTCGGCGAGTTTGAAAGCGAGCATAGCCTGGATAACCCGCATATTCATCCGCAGGCGGATGGGCGAATGGTGATCGATGGCACGGCGTCGATCCGAGAGCTGAACAAGTGCCTGGGCTGGCATTTGCCGAGCGACGGGCCGAAAACCCTCAACGGTCTGGTGACCGAGGCGTTGGAGACGATTCCGGAAAGTGCGGTTTGCTTGAAGATTGGACGCTATCGTCTGGAGATTCTCGAGACCGAAGAGAACCGGGTGAGCAAGGTGTTGATCTGGCATACCTCTTCTGTGCCGGCTTTGGTACCTGCCAGATAACGATCTTTGCTCTTGTTCAATCGTTAGCCCCCTTCCTATAATCGAGACGCTTACCCAAGCGCCGCCGAGCCTCGTGCTTACCCCGCACCCGACAGGCTTCGGCTATTTCCGCTGTACTCCGGCGACTGTTCCTACCTGAAGCAGCGACCGCGCCTCATCCCACATCCCTGGGTGTTCGACCATAATAATTCGCTCCAACGGAGCTCATGACTGTCAGGGATCACCGCATGACGACCAGTACCGCTTACAGCGCCACCGCGCCTGCACAACCGACCAATTCCGCCACCCGCGTGGCCACGGCGAGTTTTATCGGCACCGCGATCGAGTTCTACGATTTCTATGTCTATGCCACCGCGGCTGCGCTGGTGATCGGGCCGGTGTTCTTTCCGCAGACGTCCGGCACCGCACAGATGCTTTCGGCTTTCCTGACTTTTGGTATCGCCTTTCTGGCCCGGCCGCTGGGCTCGGCGTTGTTCGGCCACTTTGGTGACCGCATCGGGCGTAAATCGACGCTGGTCGCCTCCTTATTGTTGATGGGTGTGTGTACGACGCTGATTGGCGTGCTGCCGGGCTACGACAGTATCGGGGCCTGGGCGCCGATTCTGCTGTGTGTGCTGCGCTTCGGTCAGGGCCTGGGACTGGGCGGCGAATGGGGTGGCGCTGCGTTGCTGGCCACGGAAAACGCGCCGAAGGGCAAACGTGCGTGGTTCGGCATGTTCCCGCAGCTCGGGCCTTCGATCGGCTTTCTCGCCGCGAACGGTTTGTTCCTGACGTTGGCCATGACACTCACTGACGAGCAGTTCCGCAGTTGGGGCTGGCGGATTCCTTTTCTGCTCAGCGCGGCGCTGGTGATGGTCGGCCTGTACGTACGCCTGAAACTCCATGAAACCCCGGTGTTCGCCAATGCCATCGCTCGTCAGGAACGGGTGAAAGTGCCGCTGGTCGAGCTGTTCAGTCAGTACTGGGCGCCGACATTGCTGGGCGCGGCGGCGATGGTGGTTTGCTATGCGCTGTTCTATATCTCGACAGTTTTTTCCTTGAGCTACGGTGTGTCGACGCTGGGCTACAGTCGCGAGACATTCCTGGGCCTGCTGTGTTTTGCCGTGCTGTTCATGGCCGCTGCGACGCCTTTGTCAGCCTGGGCCAGCGACCGTTACGGGCGCAAACCGGTGCTGCTCATTGGTGGCGTGCTGGCGATCCTTTCCGGGTTTCTGATGGAGCCGTTGCTGACTCAGGGCTCGACCTGGGGCGTGGCGCTGTTTCTGTGCATCGAGCTGTTCTTGATGGGCGTGACGTTTGCGCCGATGGGCGCACTGTTGCCTGAACTGTTTCCAACCCACGTGCGTTATACCGGCGCTTCGGCGGCGTATAACCTGGGCGGTATTGTCGGGGCCTCGGCGGCGCCGTTCTTTGCGCAGAAGCTGGTGGCGATGGGTGGTTTGAGTTATGTCGGCGGGTATGTGTCGGGCGCGGCGGTGCTGAGTTTGATTGCGGTGCTGTGTTTGAAAGAGACGCGGGATAACGATCTGAATCGGGCGGCCTGATAGAAGATCAAAAGCTTCGCGAGCAAGCCCGCTCCCACACGGTCATTGGTTGGCCACAGATATTGTGTCCAACCAAATCCCACGTGGGGGCGGGCTTGCTCGCGATGGACGCGACGCGGTTTAGAGCTCGACCACAACAGCCTGAGCAGCGCGAGTCGCCTTGGCACGTGCTGCCTCGATCGACTCATCCCGCGCCAGCGCCACGCCCATGCGACGCTGACCGTTCACTTCTGGTTTACCGAACAGACGCAACGCCGTATCCGGTTCGCTCAACGCCGCGCCGAGGTTGGCGAATGCAGTCTGGGTCGACTGCCCTTCCACCAGAATCACCGCCGAAGCCGATGGCCCGAACTGACGGATCAGCGGCACCGGCAAGCCCAGAATGGCGCGAGCGTGCAGCGCGAACTGCGACAGATCCTGGGAAATCAGCGTCACCAGACCGGTGTCATGCGGACGCGGCGACACTTCGCTGAACCACACCTGATCACCTTTGATGAACAGCTCAACGCCGAACAGGCCACGGCCACCCAGCGCTTCCGTTACCGCTTTGGCAACGCGCTCGGATTCAGCCAGGGCAATCGGGCTCATGGCTTGCGGCTGCCAGGATTCCTGATAATCGCCCTTCTCCTGACGGTGGCCGACCGGCGCGCAGAACGTGGTGCCGCCGATGTGACGCACGGTCAGCAGGGTGATTTCGTAATCGAAATCGATGAAACCTTCGATGATCACCCGGCCTTTGCCGGCGCGACCGCCCTCTTGTGCGTAATCCCAGGCTTTCTGCACGTCATCGGCGCTGCGCAGCAGGCTTTGGCCCTTGCCCGACGAACTCATCACTGGTTTGACGACGCATGGGAAACCCAGGTCCTCAACGGCTTTGCTGTAATCCTCGAAAGTGTCGGCAAAGTGGTAAGGCGAGGTTGGCAGATCCAGCTCTTCAGCGGCCAGACGACGGATGCCTTCGCGGTTCATGGTCAGTTGCGCAGCGCGTGCGGTCGGGATCACGGTGAAGCCTTCGGCTTCCAGTTCGACCAGGGTGGCGGTGGCAATGGCTTCGATTTCCGGCACGATGAAGTGCGGCTTCTCAGCTTCGATCACAGCACGCAGGGCGGCGCCGTCGAGCATGTTGATGACGTGGCTGCGATGGGCAACCTGCATCGCCGGCGCGTTGGCGTAACGATCGACGGCAATCACTTCAACGCCCAAGCGTTGCAGCTCGATTACCACTTCCTTGCCCAACTCACCACAGCCACACAGCAATACGCGGGTCGCGGTTGGCGACAATGGAGTTCCGATACGGGTCATCTCAGGTCCTCAAAGAAGCGGATCATCGAGAAAAGCACGCCAGACGCGCTTTCCATGGGGAGAAAGCGCGGCATTTTACATGAACCTGAGGCTTTGGCTTCAGCCGGCGACAGCCTGTTTACGCTCGCGCCAGGCCATGATCAGCCAGACGGCGGTGACGCCGGCGAACTTCGAGGCCAGCGCGGTGATGATCACTGGCGGCGTCAGCAGGTCGATCATGCCGAAGAAAATAAAGGTATCGAGGGGAATGCTCAGCGCCGAACTGATCCACAAGCGATCGCGCAACGGTCGCTTGGTGATGCTGAACACCAGCCAGTCGATGACCTCGGACACTGCGAACGCCGTGGCGCTGGCCAGTGCGATGGACGGATCGGAGGTGACATAAGACAGCACCAGCGCCGCCAGCATCGCCACGAGTGCGCCGTGGCCGAAGCGGGTTTGCACCATGTCGCGCAACACGAACACCAGCCCGCCCCAGGCCGACCAGATGATGTCGAGGTGCGGCGCGGTAGAGAAGGCGAAGTTGATCAGCACAACGCTGCTGATGTAGGCGATGAGGAAAATCATGGAGGCGACCTGTCAGATTGGCGCACAGGTTACTTGACCGGCAAATCAAGAGCTACCCCCTCACCCCAGCCCTCCCGAAACGTCGGACCGCCCCCAAGGGGGCGAGGGGGAAAGGGAGCAGATCTTCGTTGAATCGCCCCCCGAGTTCGACTCGATAACGCAGTTCGGTGCAGTTCGAACAATCCCTCTCCTTCAGACGAGGGAAAAGGGAGCCGATCAGGGGCCTTTCAAATCCTGAGTTCGACTCAATCGTTCAGGTCGGCGTATAGCGTAAGACACCTCGGTCAGTCCCCTCTCCCTCTGGGAGAGGGTTAGGGTGAGGGCATTTTGAGGTCGGTCACGATTTCGAAGGGATCATCCACACCAACCCACTCGCCTTGGCCCGCTCATGACACAACCCCAGCACCACCCGGCGCTCGTCATTGCTCATGCGGCCCCAACGGGTGATCTCAGCGACTGTACGCTGGCAGCCAGTACAAACATCATCCTCATCCAGCGCACAAATATTCACGCACGGCGAGGCAACGGGTCTTTCGGCTGTGTTCATTCTTCCTGCTCAACCAGATCGCGGGCATAACGCTGGGCGTTATGCACATAGTGGGCGGCGCTGGCTTCAAGCATCTTCTTCTGCGGTTCGGTCAGCTCGCGCACGACTTTGCCTGGCGAGCCCATCACCAGCGAACCGTCCGGAATTTCCTTGCCCTCGCCGATCAGTGAGTTGGCGCCGATGATGCAGTTCTTGCCGATCTTCGCGCCGTTGAGAATCACTGCGTTGATGCCAATCAGGCTGTAATCGCCGACGGTACAGCCGTGGAGCATGGCGTTGTGGCCGATGGTCACGCCGGTACCGATGGTCAGCGGAAAACCCATGTCGGTGTGCATCACCGTGCCGTCCTGCACATTGCTGTTCTTGCCGATCAGGATCAGTTCGTTGTCGCCGCGCAGCACCGCGTGGAACCAGACGTTGGCGCCCTCTTCCAGTCTGACCTTGCCCACCAGCACGGCATTGGGAGCAACCCAGCTCTGCGGATGGGTCTCGACACGGGCGTCGCCCAAGCGGTATTTCATCTTGTTTTCCTCAGGGCTCACGATGGTGGCCATTCGCGCGATGGCTCAGGTGTTGATAAAGCTTTTAGGAGGCTGGTGCAGACTGATCTTGGCGTCATAGAGCAGATTGATCAACTCGACGATCATGATCGCCGTCAGCCCCCAGATCTTGAACTCGCCAAATCGATAGCTCGGTACGTACCAGCTCCGCCCCTGGTAATCGATGCGGTGGGTGTGTTCGCGGGGGTCTTTGCGGAAGAATTCGAGGGGAACGCTGAACACCGCGGCGATCTCGGCATCGTTGGCCAGGTACTCGACATAGTCGGGGATCACGCCGACGTACGGTGTAACTTTGATGCCATGCAGGGAGATCAGCGGACTGAGCGGGCCGATGATTTCGACCAGGCCCGGCGGCAGCCCGATCTCTTCTTCAGCTTCGCGCAGGGCGGTGAAGATCAGGTCCGGGTCTTCCGGATCGCGGCGCCCGCCGGGGAAGGCGACTTCGCCGCCGTGGGTCGAGAGACCGCTGGCACGCAGGGTCAGGACCAGTTCCGGCTCGTCACTGCGGGTGATCGGCACCAGAACGGCGGCCTCGGGGAAACGTGTGTCGGTCTCCAGCGTGCGCGGTGTGTGGTTGCTTACCCTATGCAGTAGCTCGTCCAGCATGAGTGTTCTCGATCTGTGCCTTACCCTGCATCATGCACCAATCGCTGCGAGCGCCCAAGCCCCCGAAACCGGTCGTGTCGCGAAACGACAACTTGCCGACCGACACCGCTGCACGCCAAGATAGGCGCAGCATTCAGGAAGCCCAGCATGAAATTTTGCAGCCACTGCGGTAACCCGGTCACCCAGCGCATTCCCGAAGGCGATTCGCGGCTGCGATTTGTCTGTGACAGCTGTCAGACCATTCACTATCAGAATCCCAATATCGTCGCCGGTTGCGTACCGACCTGGGGCACGAAAGTGTTGCTCTGCCGCCGTGCCATCGAGCCGCGTCTCGGTTACTGGACGTTGCCCGCCGGTTTCATGGAGAACGGCGAGACCATCGAGCAGGCCGCCGTACGCGAAACCGCCGAAGAGGCCTGCGCCCGGGTGCGCAACCTGAGCATCTACACGCTGATCGATGTGCCGCACATCAGTCAGGTGCACGTGTTCTTCCGCGCCGAGCTGGTTGATCTGGACTTCGCCGCCGGCCCCGAGAGCCTCGAAGTGCAACTATTCGACGAAGCTGACATTCCCTGGGACGAGCTGGCTTTCCGCACGGTGGGGCGTACCTTAGAATGCTTCTTCGCGGATCGGCGTATCGAGGCCTACCCGGTACGTTCGGAATCGATTCCGCCGCTCGCTCAGCCTGCCATCACCTAAAATATCCATAACTGAAATATCTGCGTCACTCCTTGGGGAATCGTTTCAATGCGCTGGTTGCTTGCCCTGTTGTGCCTGTCGTTCGTTACCGTCTCCCAAGCGTCCTTCGTGACCACTGTGACGCCTTCGAATACGCCTCTTATTGAAAAAGTCCTGGTACTCAAATCGGCTCATCAATTGCAGCTGATCGCCGACGGCAAGCCGCTGAAGACCTATCGTATTTCCTTGGGCAAAGGTGCGAAGAAAGGCCCGAAACTGATAGAGGGCGACAAGCGCACGCCAGAAGGGTTCTATTGGATCGACTGGCGCAAGACCAGCGACAAATTCAATCTGTCGATGCACATTTCCTACCCGAACATCAGCGATTCCGCACGCGCCCGGCGTGAAGGCGTCGAGCCCGGCGGAATGATCATGATCCACGGGACGCCGGATTCGGAAGAAACCCCGGAAGATCTGTTCCACACCCTCGACTGGACTGACGGCTGCGTCGCCATGCGCAACGTTGATATGCGTGAAGTGTGGAATCTGGTGCCGGACGGCACGATGGTCGAAATCCGCCCTTAACCACTGGTCGGCTTAAAAAAATAAATCAAAGGATCGCAGCCTGCGGCAGCACCTACAGGGGTTGATACCACTTCCCACCGTAGGAGCTGCCGCAGGCTGCGATCTTTTGCTTTGTATAGCCCACCTTTAATACCACTTCAAACCAGACCCTTCTGCACCCGCCATTTCACTGGACCAACCACCGATTAGCCGCGTTGACATGGTATTCAAGTGGTATTAATTTCCGCCCCACAAGCGAGCCACAACAATCCTATACTCGCGACGGAAATGCCCTACATGAACGACCTCCACGCCCTACGTCCCGATGACTCCCAGCCGACGCCGCTGTACCTGCAGCTGGCACGCAATCTGGAAGCCGCGATTCATGCCGGGCAGTGGAAGTCCGAGCAGGCAATGCCTTCGGAACGCAACCTCAGCGAGCAACTGGGCATCTCCCGGGTGACCGCACGCAAGGCGCTGGAAGTTCTGCTCGATCAAGGCCTGATCCGTCGCCTGCAAGGCTCCGGCACTTTCATCACGCCACGCCTCGAACAACCGCTGTCGCGCCTTTCGGGGTTCAGCGAGATGCTGCGCCTCAAGGGCTTCGTGCCCAGTTCGCAATGGCTGGAGCGCGAAATCACCCTGCCGACTCATGAAGAATTGATCCGTCTGAGCCTGTCGCCGAATGACAAGGTCGCGCGCATGAAGCGTCTGCGCAAAGCCGATGACACGGTGATGGCCATCGAAATGAGCACCCTGCCCGCCTCGATCATGCCCAAGCCGCAATTGGTCGGCGATTCACTCTACGAATACCTCGACGGCATCGGCAAACCGATCGTTCGCGCCCTGCAGCACATTCAGGCGATCAACGCCTCGGACGAATTCGCCGCGCTGGTCGGCATCGCCCCCGGCACCGCCATGCTGCTGATGACCCGGGTCGGCTACCTCGAAGACAACACGCCGATCGAAGTGACCGATACCTATTGCCGCAACGACTACTACGACTTTGTTGCAGAGCTGCGCCGCTGAGAGCGGCCCAAAGCGAGAACCAAAATGTCCGAAGACAACATCCTCACCGCCAGCGGCTGGATTCGCGGCCGGCTGGTCCACGAACACGGCAAAGTCGTATCGATCGAAGGCGTGCCCTGCGATCCGGCCGACAATGACTTGCCGTATCTGCTGCCGGGTTTTATCGACCTGCACGTCCATGGCGGCGGTGGCAAAGACATCATGGAAGGCGCCAGCGCCTTCGAAACCATCACCAAAACCCACGTGCGTTTCGGCACCACCTCGCTGCTGGCCACCACCATGACCGCGCCGAGTGCCGAGATCTCCAGCGTTTTGAAGGAAGTCGGAGCATTCTGCGAACAGCGTCCGCAAGGTGCCGCGCGGGTCCTCGGCGTGCACCTCGAAGGCCCGTACATCAATCCGGGAAAACTCGGCGCACAACCGAACTTTGCCCACACCGCGCTGATGGCCGAAGTCGAAGAATATCTGGCGCTGGCGCCGATCCGGGTGATCACCATCGCCCCGGAAATCGCCGGTCACGACGGCTTGATTCGTGAGCTGAGCAGCCGTGGCATCCGCATGCAGATCGGCCACACCCTTGGCAGCTACGAGGAAGGCGTCGCCGCCCTTGAGGCCGGCGCCACCAGTTTCACGCATTTGTACAACGCCATGAGCCCGCTGCATCACCGCGAACCGGGCATCGTCGGCGCGGCACTGGCTCACGCCAAATTCGCCGAGCTGATTCCCGACTTGCTGCATGTGCATCCCGGCGCGATCCGCGTGGCCCTGCGCTCGATCCCCTGCCTGTACTGCGTCACCGATTCGACCGCCGCCGCCGGCATGCCCGACGGTGAATACAAGCTCGGCAGCCACACCGTGACCAAATGCCTGGGCGGCGTACGCCTGCCGGACGGCACGTTGGCCGGCAGCACCCTGACCATGGATCAGGCCCTGCGCAACCTGGTGAAGATCGGTTTGCCGATCGCCGAGGCTTCGCAGCGTCTGTCGCAATTCCCCGCCGATTACCTCGGCATCAACGAACGCGGGCGCCTTGCACCTGGCGCCTGGGCCGACTGCGTGCGGCTGGATCGCTCACTCACACTGACCGCCGTCATGGTCGAAGGAGAAGACATTGACTTCAAAAATGCTTGAGGAGGCGCTGTCCTCGTTCGAGGCCGTGCAAGCCCAACTGCAACAGCTCGACCCGGCAATGATCGAGATCGCCGGACGCCTGCGCCGTCAGCCGCCGCAAGTGGCAATGACCGTCGCCCGCGGCAGCTCCGACCACGCGGCGAGCTACTTCGCCTACCTGACCATGCAGCAACTGGGTGTGCCGGTGGCGTCGTTGCCGATGTCGGTGGTGACCATGCAACAGGCGCCGTTGAAGGTCAGCGGTCAGGTTGCGTTCGCGTTCTCGCAATCGGGGCAGAGTCCGGATCTGGTCAACAGCCTGCGTCTGTTACGCAAACGTGGCGCACTCAGTGTGTCGATGGTCAACGCCGCCGATTCACCACTGGAAGCCGCGTGTGAATTCAGCCTGCCACTGCTCGCCGGCACGGAAAGCAGCGTTGCCGCAACCAAAAGTTTTATCGCCACCCTCAGCGCCAGCGCTCGTTTGATCGCGCACTGGAAAGAGGACAGCGAATTGCTCGAGGCTGGCAAGGCCTTGCCCGAAGGCCTGCGCGCAGCCGCCAAACAGGACTGGAGCGTGGCCATCGAAGCGCTGCGCGATTGCGAGCGCCTGATGGTCATCGGTCGCGGTGCCGGTTTTGCCATCGCCCAAGAGGCGGCGCTGAAGTTCAAGGAAACCTCAGCGATTCAGGCTGAAGCGTTCAGCAGCGCCGAAGTGCGTCACGGCCCGATGGCGTTGATCGATGAACACTATCCGTTGCTGGTCTTCGCTCCGCGCGGTGCCGAGCAGGCAGGTCTGTTGAGCCTGGCGGCAGAAATGCGTCAACGCGGTGCCCGGGTCTTGTTGGCCGCGCCGGATGATGTCAGCGAACGCGACCTGACCCTGACCCGCGCCGAGCACCCGGCCCTTGATCCGATTCTGGCGATCCAGAGTTTCTACGTGATGGCCGCCGGTCTGGCCGTGGCCCGCGGTATGGACCCGGATCAGCCACGCCACCTGAGCAAAGTGACCCGCACGCATTAATTGAAGTAAACCTGCAGGAGTTACCGAAAGCTGCTCCTGCAAGGACATCGAACCGAGATTTAACCGATGAGACCGAGCCATGCACAACAACAATAAAGAGCTGATCCTCAGCGCCCCGCTCAGCGGCCCGGTGCTCACGCTCGCCAAAGTCCCGGACGCGGTGTTCGCCAGCGGCGCGATGGGTGACGGCATTGCCATCGATCCGCTCAACGACACACTGTACTCGCCATGCGCCGGGGTGATCATTCACGTCGCCCGCACCGGCCACGCGCTGACTGTACGCGCCGACAATGGCGCAGAAATCCTCCTGCATCTGGGCCTCGACACCGTTGAGTTGAACGGCGACGGCTTTTCGATGCTGGTCAAGGATGGCGCGCGCGTCAGCAAGGGTCAGCCATTGCTGCGTTATGACCAGGACAAGGTTGGCCAGCAATGCAAAAGCCTCGTCAGCCTGTTGATCCTGACCAACAGCCAGGATTTTCAGGTGCGGCCGATCACGCTCAAAGCTGTGAAAGTCGGCGAGCCGTTGCTGCACATTGTGGCGCGCAACCTATTGGTGACGAGTGCAGAAGTCGTCGGCGGGCCTGAGGCTCATGGGCGTGTGTTGGTGGCTCATCGCGGCGGTTTGCATGCCCGCCCGGCCGCGTTGATTCGGCAGACTGCGCAAGGTTTCAAAAGCCAGTCGCAACTGCACTTCGCTGGCAAATCGGCGCCGTGCAACAGCCTGATCGGTCTGATGGGCCTGGCGGTGGGCGAACGGGACCAAGTGCAGATCAGTTGCCAGGGCCCGGACGCTGAAGCGGCGCTGCAAGCGTTGCTCGCGGCATTGGCTACGGCGTTGCCGGAGGATCATCACGCGACAGCACCGCTGAGTGTCGCACCGCTTAAGCGTCCGGCCGAGGCTGGCGTGTTGCACGGCGTATGCGCTGCGCCGGGACTGGTCGGTGGGCCGCTGTTTCGTCTGAACGCGATCAGTTTGCCGAAGGATGCGGGCAATCATGATCCGCTACAGCAACAGCAGGTGCTTGAAGGCGCCCTGGCTCAGGTGCGCAATGAAATCGACGCCACCCTCGCGCAAGCCAAAAAACACAAGAGTGCCGACGAAGAAGCGATCTTCGCCGCGCACCTGGCGCTGCTGGAGGATCCGGCGCTGCTCGATGCCGCGCAGCAAGCCATCAAACAAGGCACCGCAGCCACTCACGCCTGGAGCCAGTCGATCGACGTGCAATGCGAAGTGCTGCAGCACACCGGCAGCGCACTGCTGGCCGAACGCGCCAACGATCTGCGCGACCTCAAGCAACGGGTATTGCGCGCCCTGCTCGGCGAAGCCTGGCATTACGATGTGCCGGCCGGTGCCATCGTCGCTGCCCACGAACTGACACCCTCGGATCTACTGCAACTCAGCGCCCAGGGTGTCGCCGGGTTGTGCATGGCCGAGGGCGGCGCGACATCGCACGTGGCGATTCTCGCTCGCGGCAAAGGTCTGCCGTGCATCGTGGCGTTGGGTTCTGCCTTGCTTGATCAGCCACAAGGCGAAGCGGTGGTACTCGATGCGGATGGCGGTCGTCTTGAACTGACCCCGAATGGCGAACGTCTGGCGGAGGTTCAGCAGGCGCAACTCGACCGTCAGCAACGCCGCGAGGCGCAACAAGCCAAGGCTCACCTGCCAGCAGAAACCCGTAACGGCGTGAGCATCGAAGTCGTCGCCAACGTCGCTTCCAGCGCTGAAGCGGCGGACGCCTTCGCCAACGGCGCCGATGGCGTCGGTCTGCTGCGCACCGAATTTCTTTTCGTTGATCGCCAGACCGCGCCGGATGTCGAAGAGCAGCGTGCGGCCTATCAAGGCGTACTGGATGCGATGGGTGAGCACTCAGTGATCATCCGCACTATCGACGTCGGCGGCGACAAGCAACTCGACTACCTGCCGCTGCCCATCGAAGCCAACCCGGTGCTCGGTCTGCGCGGCATTCGTCTGGCTCAGGCCCGCCCGGAAATCCTCGACCAGCAATTGCGCGCGTTGCTGCAAGTCAGCCCGCTGCACCGTTGCCGGATCCTGCTGCCGATGGTCACCGAAGTCGATGAACTGCTGCACATTCGCCAGCGCATCGATGCGTTGTGCCAAGAGCTGAACATCACCCAACGCCCGGAAATCGGCGTGATGATCGAAGTCCCCGCCGCCGCGCTGCAAGCCGAACAACTCGCCGAATACGCCGACTTCCTCTCGATCGGCACCAACGATCTGTCGCAGTACACCCTGGCCATGGACCGTGATCATGCAGGGCTTGCCGCCCGCGTCGACGCCCTGCACCCGGCGCTGCTGCGGCTGATCGCCATGACCTGTGAAGGCGCGGCGGTGCACAAGCGTTGGGTCGGTGTCTGCGGCGCCCTCGCCTCCGACCCGTTGGCCACGCCAGTGCTGGTTGGTCTGGGCGTGACGGAGCTGTCGGTCAGCCCGGTGCAGATCGGTGAAATCAAGGATCGCGTGCGCCAGGTGCACGAAGCCGAATGTCAGCGCCTCAGCCGCGACCTGCTCAAACTAAGCAGCGCCGCCGCCGTTCGCCACGCCTGCCACCAGCATTGGCCGCTGCCCTAACAACAAGCTCTCTATAAAGAGCCGGGAGAACCACCATGTACCAACTCTTCATTGAAGGCCTGCAACGCCTCGGCCGCGCGCTGATGCTGCCGATCGCGATCCTGCCGATTGCCGGCCTGCTCCTGCGTCTGGGTGACACCGACCTGCTGAACATCGCGATCATTCACGATGCCGGGCAAGTGATCTTCGCTAACCTGGCGATGATCTTTGCCATCGGCATCGCCGTCGGCTTCGCCAAGGACAACAATGGCACCGCCGGCCTCGCCGGCGTGATCGGTTATCTGGTGATGATCTCGACGCTCAAGGTGCTCGATTCGACCATCAACATGGGCATGCTCGCCGGGATTGTCAGCGGCCTGATGGCCGGCGCGCTGTACAACCGCTTCAAGGACATCAAGCTGCCGGAATATCTGGCGTTCTTTGGCGGCCGACGCTTCGTGCCGATTGTCACCGGATTCGCGGCAGTGGGTCTGGGCGTGGTGTTCGGCTATATCTGGCCACCGATCCAGCACGGCATCAACGCCTTCGGTGCGCTGATGATGGAAAGCGGCAGCATCGGCGCGTTCGTCTTCGGCGTGTTCAACCGCCTGCTGATCGTCACGGGCCTGCACCACATCCTCAACAATATGGCCTGGTTCGTCTTCGGCAACTTCACCGATCCAACCACCGGAGCGCTGGTCACGGGTGACCTGTCACGCTACTTCGCTGGCGATCCGAAAGGCGGCCAGTTCATGACGGGCATGTTCCCGATGATGATTTTCGGCCTGCCGGCAGCGTGTCTGGCGATGTATCGCAATGCCCTGCCGGAGCGCCGCAAAGTCATGGGCGGGATTTTCCTGTCGATGGCGCTGACGTCGTTTCTGACCGGGGTGACCGAGCCGATTGAATTCGCCTTCATGTTCTTGGCGCCGTTGCTGTACCTGCTGCATGCGCTGCTGACCGGGTTGTCGATGGCGATTACCAATGGGCTGAACATTCACCTTGGCTTTACGTTCTCCGGTGGTTTCATCGACATGGTGCTGGGCTGGGGCCGCTCGACCAACGGCTGGCTGGTGATTCCGGTCGGCCTGGCCTATGCCGTGGTGTATTACGCGGTGTTCGATTTCTGTATTCGTCGCTTCAATCTGAAGACGCCGGGGCGTGAGGACGTGGCCACAGCCGAGAAATCAGTACTGACAGAAAACCAGCGTGCCGCTGCATATATCAAAGCCTTGGGCGGTGCCGAAAACCTGCTCACCGTCGGCGCCTGCACTACGCGGTTGCGCCTGGAAATGGCTGATCGCAACAAGGCGTCCGATGCTGACTTGAAAGCGTTGGGGGCGATGGCAGTGGTCCGTCCGGGCAAGGGTGGCAGCTTGCAGGTGGTGGTCGGGCCGATGGCGGACAGCATTGCTGATGAAATTCGTCTCGCCATGCCGGCGTTGGGCCGGGCGGTTCTGGCTGAGACCGTGGTGGTTGCCGATGAGCCGAAAGCGGTGGCGGTGGCGGTGGCGAGTTCGGAAGCTCTGCAATGGCTGAATGCGCTGGGTGGCGGCGACAATGTGCTGCAACTCGATTGCATCGCCCTGACCCGTATTCGACTGCAACTGACCGATGGCAAAGCGTTGTCTGAAGCACAGTTGAAGGAACTGGGTTGTCAGGGTGTCAGCCAGTTGGACGGTGGGATCTGGCATTTGCTTGTGGGGGACAAAGCAGCGAGTCTGAGTGATGCGATCGAAGCGTTGGTCAATCGCAGCGAGGTGAGTGCGAAGGTTTAACCCACAGCAAATCCTACCGCATTACGGTCACTGAAAAGCCGCTGAGCAATGAAGCCCAGCGGCTTTGTTATGCGGCGTTTAATCCGGTGTGCGTACAGCCAGCGTACGAGGACGTTGAGTATCCGCGGCTCCTCGGACCGTCATTAAGTAGCTATCCAGCACCTTCATTCTCGATACCTCATCGTAAAATTATCCAGGAACGAATAATCCGAAGCCAAAACTCGCATGGATGTAACGAGCGCGCCTTCCGGTGCTGAAAACTCAACCCAAAGCCCCCTTCGGGTATCATCCGAAAAACTGAATTCTTCAAGCACATTATTGAACTGATCATAGAAACTCACCGTGCCGAGGCGCTGTTTCCAAACCCATCCAAACTTAACGTACTCAAGTGGATGCTTAAAATCAAAGCGATGCACCTGCGGCGGAATTTGATGGTCCGCGCCGTGACACATCAAAAAATGCTGGCCCGAATAAAACTCTGAACTACCGTTTCGACCAATGCCGGCCAAACCGGCCCCACTTTCAAAAATGACAGTCATCGTGGGCGTTTGCAGAATCCCTCCGGCGTTATAGGTGATAACCGTCAACTCTTCGAAGAACTCACTGATTTCTATCAATGGCCGTCTGAACGTCAACGGCACAAGCGGAAATACCCTGGTAGGGGCATCATCCGTCTTGCCATGGAAATCCACCGCAAAATGCACTTCGAATAACGTACCGTCCGCCATTCTTTGCAAATCCTTGCGTGACAACGAAGCCCTGACCCCGTCCGCCAACCAAATCTCGGAAACCGGTACACATTCCAGCACCTCGAACCGATAAGGGCTGCCATCCTCAAACTTCCCCGTGACCCATGCCGAACAAAGCTGTCCGCGCTCGATATAGGGCCAAGGTGTGACAATGACATCAGCATCCCCCGAGAAAGTACTCAGATCCAGAACGTCGTCGTTAGCCTGCGTAACCATCGGTGCGGGTAACTTGCTGATGTCGAGGACATTGACGACTCGCAACGAGGACTCCCAGGGCCCCGTGTCGTTATGGCTGACGCTGTAACCCAGAGTGACCGACCGGGCAAAGTTGGCGCGGATGGCTGAAGGCGGAACAGGGAACTCAAGCAGGGCTTCGTCTTTCCGTACCGTCCGGCACTCAAGCGTTGGAGATCCGGGACCGGCAGCGCCTTCGAACACAGGGCAAACAATATCTCCAGCTTGCATTCCATCGTAGTCGATGATGAGGTTAGTGCCGTCAAGCGTATCAAGCGGGTCGAGCACCCAGCCGTCGTTATTGTGATGCACAGACTTTTCGAGATGCGGTGCCGGTAAGTACAGAGCCGGATCCACTCGCAGCAAAGCAGTCGTGCGCAGCTGAAAGTCCTGGGCATTGAGTGGCAACGGGCTGCCACGAACAGGATCATTCTCTGTCGCAAATACCGGTTCAGTGCCATCCCAGATGACGCCCATCAGGATTGTCAGGGATGATGCCTCCTGCCTGCGCGACATCCAGCCTCGGGACAGTTTGAACTGGAACAGGAAGCCGGCCTCGACTTCGGCATCCGTCACTACATGGTCAAAAGCCACCCACCGGAATTGAATGGGTATTTGATGCTGATCACCCGCCGCCACGACAAACACACGCTGCCCTGGCTGGATCAACGGCCACGCATTGAACTGGATGATTTCATCGCCCTGAAATTGCTTCATGTCGAGCCACCAAGTGTCGTTCTCAAGCTCGGAGTGCAAGAACTGCGGCAATGAGTCGACAAGATCCTCCGCTCGGACATCCTGTATTTCCAGCTCCAATACCAGGGACTCCTTAAGCTGATCATCCACCGTTGCGGTGTACCAGATCAGTACCGTATGCCCGATACAAGTGCTCACCCATTGCCAGGGAATCGGAACTTCAACGTTACCGCTGGTGTTGCCATCCACCACAATCGGATCGAACGCCGGCTGCTCTTTATCCTTGATCGCCCAATAGAGCGTCACCGGTGCTGCCTGCATATTCGCAACCAAAATCGTTGCAACGGTTCCCTTCCTGGCATCCAAGGGATACAACAAGCTGTTGTTGCTCGCGTACCGGATGGATGGGTAAGCCAATTCGGCGTGGGTAGCGGGCAATGATCCAGAGGGGGCGGATGACATGGGTAACAGGGTTCGAGACATGGTGAGACCTCCTGTCCACAATAGAAAACTCGGGTTCCGCGCCAGACAGGCCATGGAACAAGGTCATTTAGCGCTCCAGATGGAAATCTTGCCTACTGTCAGAGTTGACAGGTCAGGGCGCAAAAAAAGAATTTTCTGACAGATGGTAAACGCGCCAGGTAGCCAAATTGACAAACGCCTCTTGAAAGAGGCCGCCTGGCACCCAGGCCAGACGCTATAACTATGTACCACCATCGTTGCGCTCACGATCCCCATGCTGAGGTCTTCTCCACCAGCATGAAGACTATGCCAATGAACACGCACACCGCCCCCTCGCCTGAAGGGACCAGAAGCGATCTCAATCAGATCGCTCATCATCTGTTCAAGATCGAAACCCCGCTGCTCGCCGAGCAAGCCCCCACCACCGAGCAGGCTTACCTGAAACGCCTGAACGGTTTGCTGAAAACCTACCGCGAGCAATTTCTGCAAGGCAGCCGCGCGCTTTACCAAAGCCTGAACAGCACCGATCTGAAAAGCGTGGAGGGTCAAAAGCTGCTCGCGACTCTCAAGATCACACTGCTGACGCAGCTGGAAAACATGGACCAGCGCCAGCGGATCGATGGCAAACCGGCCAAGTCCTTCCTTATCTACGATGCCGGCTTCACCGCCATCGAAAATGAGGCGCGTCAGGCCGTCAAGGATCGCCTGCTGTCCGCCGACGCAGGCGCATTGCTGGAGAAACTGGCATTGGCGCCGATGCTGCGCCCCGCCAGCTACGCATTGCGATTCAGTTATCAGGAAACCACCGTGGAACTGGCCGGTGCTTTCGTCATCACCGAAAAAAACAGCCCCTCCGTCAGTGATCTGCAGACACAGCAAAACGTCGGCTTCGCGGTGCTATTCACTCCGGTCAGGGGCATCGAACTCTTCAACTCGCTGGCTGAACTGGACGGGCATTTGCTCAAGTGCCTGAAGCATAAAGCCGACCGCGACGGTTTTCTGCAGATGCTGCCCGTGAGCTATCACGATGTCGGGGTTGCGGGTATCTGGCCGCTGGAACTGTCACCGATTGACAGCAAACCGCTGTTTGAACACCTTTACGATGCATTGCAAGAAAAGCGCACGCTGGATATCGAACGGGCTTTGAGTCTCGTTGACAATCCGCAACACGACGCCGGCCTGTTGCGCACAGCCCTGGATCTGGCCATTGCCGCCGCTCTGCCGGATCTGGCGCCGCGCCTGGCACTTCAGGCGCAAGCGCTGTTCGAACGTCAGCTGTACCTGAGCGCACCGGACTGGTATCGCAGCGCTAGCAGCGTTCGCAAGGCCGAACTGGCCGGGCATTTGAATCGATACGATCAGGCCCGCGAGACGCTGTTGCAATTAACCGGAGCCGCCGCCACTCCGCTGACTCTGGCTCGCCAGCAATGGCTCGAACGCCTCAGCGATGAGCTTGAAATCGATGACCTGGAGCCTGAGCATCTGATGCTCAAGACCAAACGCCACGTGACCGGTTTCGGCGTATTCGAGCACCGCCGCAATCTCATCGAACTGGCTTTGCTCGGGCCACATATCGACGACGAACTGGCCACATCCAAATTCATTCGCGCCACGACCCTGAGTTACAAGAACGCCCCGCTACCCGAAACCTATGCGGACGTCACCCCGACCTGGCTGGTTGAGCAAGCGATGACGCTGCAACCGCGCATCGACTTCAACCAGGTCCAGCAAAACCTGCATGCCCTGCCCGCCTTCAGTCTGGCCATCGAAGACATGCTCGATCAGCGGATCGTTGCACTGGCCTATACCGCCAGACTGCAGGGCGACCTGCTGGACAGTGACCTGCAACTGATCGAACAACTGCGCGCGGGTAACAATGCGCAGCTGCGAGCCGCGACACTCACCTTGCACGGTGCGCAACTTCTGGATCTTTGGGTGCTGCGCCAGACTGACGACAATGGCGCTCTCAAGCGGATATTGCTATGCACACCGGATGCCCCCGGCGACAGATGTTTCCAGGTTTTCGACAGCGAGCGTGCCTGTCAGACCCATATTCTTGGCTGGGCCAAACATAGTGATGATGCCGACGGCACGCGCGCCTACCTGCTCAACCGGGCGCCGCTGCGCTTTCGTCAAAGCATGCAGAAACTGTTGTCCGGCCTGGGGTTCAAACCCGAGGCTGAGGAATACAAGAAACTCACCTTCTCCAACATCAGCCTGCATAGCGACTGTCTGCGGGCCATGACCGAGCACGTACTGGCCACGCGCACTGACGACTACGACTTCGGCACTCCGCTGTGGTATCGCTCGACCACCGCCGCCAAGCGTCGGACGCTGTCGACACTGGCCGAAGAAGCCGAAGGCACCCTGCAGGCGTTCAACGGGCGTGCATTGTCGGGCACCAGTTTTCCGAAGTTCGACGCCTATGTGCACGAGCAGGCGAAAAAAGCCCTGAACGCACTTCTTAAACGCCCGGCCAATGATGTCGATCCGGATACCGTATGGGCGTACTCGCAAACCTCGGTGGTGCCTTCGTGGACCCCAGCACCATTGACCTATACCCGCCTGTACCGCGATGGCTACGCGGACAACTTCGGCCTGCTCGACGCCAAATTCTCTCGTTCCGCACGCTTCAAAGGTCCAGAGGGCGTCGATCTGAGTATGCTGACCGCTGAAAACGTCGCGCGCTCGGTCACAGGTGTCTGGATCGGCGAACGTTACACCAACAAGGTTCGCGCGCAGCTGCAAAGTCCCGCCAGCCCCGGTTATGGCTTCAGACGCAACACAACACTGGCTGTCACCCAACGGCAGATGCGCGGCGCGGCGCTCGAAAGCCATCTGAAAGGACACCTCTCCGAGACTGATCTGCAATGGCTGGAACTCAGCATTGCCAGCCTGGGCGACAGCTCGGCAAGCATGCGCAACAAATTCGCGCTGCATCGGCTGATGATCGACGGTGAGTGGGTGATCGATACCTGGCTGTTCAGCCACGGCAACCATCCAGTGCTGCTATATACCCCAGAGTCGCCAGACGGGATTGGTTGGCGCGAAGCCAGGCTGTTCAACCACCTGCTGAAACAGGAACCCGGCATGATCGAATACCTCGCCAGTCGGGTTCCGGTGCAATCGCGTACCCGCGTTCGCACATTTCTCGAGACGGCGAAGAAAGGTTTGCCGCAGGAGCTCAACAAGTCCACGACCAGTGTCGCGCATTACGATTCGACTCGCTCGGTGGCCCCGGTCAGTGATGTGCGCTACGCCCTCTATGACATGAAGTTGCAACGCAAAATCGACGACATCCACGCGACCACCGTCGGTCGCAACGAGATGATCATGGGTCTGATCTGGACCAGCGTCGAGTTCGCCACCGCCATCGCAACCATGCCTTTCCCTCTTCTGAGCCTGAGCAGCGGCCTGCTGTTGGCATTCAAGGACACCATGCTCGCCCTCGCCGCTTACAAACGAGGCGACACCGGTGCCGCGCTGCAGCATCTGGTGGGTTATCTGTTCAACAGCGTTGGCGCATTGATCACCGATCTGCGTCCGGCTCTGCGCTCACTCAAGCTCTATGTGAAAAGCGCGCGCCTGAGTGCCGCCGGCACGAAAGCAGATGAAGCGCTGAAACTGATTGCGCCGCTGGAGCCCGAAATACCACTGAGACAAGGCATGCAGCCGGTGATCTTCGAAGGTCGGGCCTTGTGGATCCCGGACAAGCCCGATGCACTCGGTCGCTACTTGTTGCATCGTCCTGACCCGACAACCGGCCGGTTGCTGTCGACCGGTATTCCGGCCGTACCCGACGCCGATGGCGTGATGGTCCGCAGCCGTCTGCGTGGCGGCGCCCCGAAGTACGAAGCCATAGCGGAAACACCCGGCCCCCATAAAGACTACGGCGTGCCGCCCAAATACTACACGCGCATCGAAGGGGCCATGAACCCGCAGATGCGGGCGCAGCTCGTGGAACAAAGTGAATACTACATGGCCCACCCTTTGGTCATGCTCGATAGCGCAGTCCAGGGACTTGACTCTACCCGCCGAGTGTATTTGAGCCAGGTGGCCAAATTGACCACGGACGCCGGTGGGCACTTCGCAGATATGGCCACCCTCCCCGCCCGCGGCAACGTCGCCGCTATCGGCGCGGACAGCTCCTTTGCGCAGTTGATCGCCAGCGAATCCTTTGTCGGCAAGAACCTGGTAATCGGTGCCCGCCCTGGCTCCATTGCAAGCAAACAGGCAATGATCACCTACATCGACGCGCTGATCGAGAAGGGTTTCAAGCACATTTATCTGGAATATCTGCCGGGCGACGTCTTCGCCCTCAAGCTGCAAAAACTCAACAGTGGCAAGTCGTGGCGGCACATCAAAAAGCATCTGAAGGCCGTAGACAAAGCCCTCGGACATCAAGCCGACGCGCCGTATTCCTATCTGGCACTGGTGCGCCTGGCCCGGCAAAGAAACCTGAAGATCATGGCGCTGGATGCCTCCACCTGCTATGAACTGGACGACGTTCTGCGGCTGGCCGACGTCTCGCCGCTGACCCCACGCAGCAATAAGGTAAGGAATTTTTATTCGCAACAGGTCATTGCCGACGATTTCGCCGATTTACCGGAAGAACGCTGGATAGCCCTGGTGGACGACACGCGCATGACCACCTTCGCCGGCACGCCTGGGCTGGCGGATCTGCACGATGCCATTGCGGTGCGCATCGATGACATCGCCCTGGACCAACCTGCGAAAACCAGCGTGGATTCCATCGGCCGGCTCGTTGATGGACAAGCGGCAAGAGGCGATTACCTGGTGACACTGCCCACCCCGTACAAGGCCACACCGCCGCTCGCTCAGGCCACGGACATCGTCGGTTCCGGCGCCTCGCACTTCGATGCGTTCGATATTCCGTTGGCGCACCACAAGCAAATCGAAGTCATGCAGGGACAACCCCGTGGCATGGATCCACTCTATTCCTCACCCACCAGTGCTGCTCGGGACGCGCAAGCTGCATTTGTCCAGGCTCGCAAGACGCTGGACAAAACGGCCGCCGACCACTTCGTCGACTACACCCCGCCAGCCAGGGCGGAGCTGCCGACGGTGAGCGAAAGCACCACGCCGGATTCTTTCGTCAAGCAAGTGGGGGACGGAAGCTGGACAGGTTTCATGGTCGGCGAAGCCCACATCGCGCGGTCGAGCAAGCGCTTCCTGATCACGCAGCTGAAAAAGTACAAGGGCAAATTCAAGACGCTGTACATGGAACATTTACTGACCGATCTGCACCAAGCGGACCTGGACATCTTCTATCGAACAAAGGTAATGCCCAAGAGACTCAGGGACTACCTCAGGGCCCAGGATAACGGGCACATGCCTTCATACACAGGTGACGACACCTTCACCGCAGTGGTCGAGGCGGCAGTGAAATACGGTTATCGGGTCAGAGCGCTCGATTGCGTCGCCAGTCGCTATGTCAAAGGTCTGCCTGACGAAAACCTGTCGCGCAACCGGCTGTTCAGCTACTTTGCTTCCCGGGTCATCGAAGCGGATCAATTGGCGGAAGGCGCGCACAAATGGATCGCGTTCATCGGCAGCGCCCATACCAATTACAATCTCGGCATCCCGGGGCTGGCCGATATGCTGGGCGCCGTCAGCCTGCACGTGCGCGACACCACCGCCGACCTGGCCAAATCGATCCATCGCGGCTATTGGGAAGTGGTTCAGGAAGGCTCCCCCAGTATCACCCGCGCATTGCGCAGTGACTTCATCCTCGAAGTCGGCGTAGTCCAAGGCAGGCAGGCCTTACCGGTTGCGACGGTCAGCAGAGAGCGATTGACCGCAACCGGCCATTTCCTCATCGAGCGGCCGACAAACGTGGAAACCCGTCTGGTTCACCGGTCCCGCACGGAGGGGATCGTCGTCACACCGATCCAGGTCGATGACAAGGGCCTGTTCTTCATTGATCGCTGGGCGTTGAAAGATCGACGGTTCACGACAGTGGAAGACCTGGCGAAAACCCTTGTCACGGAGGTATACCTCACGCCGGTGACATAAAACGCTGAACGGACTGCATCCGATGGCCGCTTCAGCACAATGATTTATCCCTTCAAACTGCGTGCAACAAAAAACCCGCTGAGATCACTCTCAGCGGGTTTCTGGTTTCAGCAGCTATCAGAAATCCTCAAGCCGCCACACTTCATAAGCCGGTGTTTCGTAGGGGTGGCTCAACTTCAGAGCCGCCACCACAGCCACGATCAACTCATCCGCCACCACAAGCTCAACCTTCCATTCCTCGACTTGCTCGACCCGTCCCGCTTCCCCGATAAACGGCTGACTGCCGTCCAACGGTCGAAACTGGCCCCGGCCCAGCACCTGCCACGCACAGTGGTCATAGTCACCGATCCGCCCACCACCGGCAGCGAACACAGCTCCTTTGACCACCTCGACATGACTGTCAGGTACAAAAAAACCGAGCTTGTACATGACGCTTAGTTAACCCAAACGCGCGCGTTACGGAACATACGCATCCACGGTGCGTCCTCGTTCCAGTCTTCCGAACGCCACGAGTTCTGCACGGCGCGGAACACACGCTCCGGGTGCGGCATCATGATCGTCACGCGGCCATCACGGCTGGTGAGACCGGTAATCCCGCGCGGCGAACCGTTCGGGTTGGCCGGATAACGCTCGGTGACCTTGCCGTGGTTGTCGACGAAACGCATCGCCACGCAACCGGACAGATCGGCTTCCAGCAGTGCTTCTTCGCTGGCGAACTCGGCATGACCTTCACCGTGAGCGATGGCGATCGGCATGCGCGAGCCGGCCATGCCCTGCAGGAAGATGGAGTTCGATTCCTGAATCTGCACCATCGCCACGCGCGCTTCGAACTGCTCGGAACGGTTACGCACGAAGTGCGGCCAGAACTCGCTGCCCGGGATCAGCTCGTGCAGGTTGGACATCATCTGGCAACCGTTGCACACACCGAGGGTGAAGCTGTCGTTACGTTCGAAGAAACCCTGGAACGCATCGCGGGCGCGGCTGTTGAACAGTGCCGACTTGGCCCAGCCTTCGCCGGCGCCGAGAACGTCGCCGTAGGAGAAACCACCGCAGGCCACCAGGCCTTTGAACTCGTTGAGGTCGACACGGCCGGCGAGAATGTCGCTCATGTGCACGTCGATCGCGTTGAAACCGGCGCGGTCGAACGCAGCCGCCATTTCCACCTGACCGTTGACGCCCTGCTCACGCAGCACGGCAACCTGAGGGCGGATGCCTTTCTTGATGTAAGGCGCGGCGATGTCCTGGTTGACGTCGTAGCTGAGCTTGACGCTCAGGCCCGGGTTGTCTTCTTCCAGCAGCACGTCGAACTCTTGCTCGGCGCAGTCGGCGTTATCGCGCAGACGCTGGATCTGGTAGCTGGTTTCAGCCCAGGTACGTTGCAGCAGACGACGCTGGCCTTCGAACACAGTGTCACCGTTGAAGGTGATGTTGATCTGGCCATTATTGATCGGCTGACCGATCACCGACACGCAGTCACCCAGACCGGCCGCGCTGAACTGCGCGAGGATATCCGGCGTGGCGTCCTGACGAACCTGGATCACTGCGCCCAGCTCTTCGTTGAACAGAATCGCTGCGATTTCCGCCGAGGATTCAGCAACGCTGTCCAGGTTCAGGCTCAGCCCGCAGTGGCCGGCGAAGGCCATCTCCACCACGGAAGTCAGCAGACCACCGTCGGAACGGTCGTGGTAAGCCAGCAGATGACCGTCGGCGTTCAAGCCCTGAATCACCGCGAAGAAGGCTTTCAGGTCCTCGGCGTCATCAACGTCCGGCGCGTGCTTGCCGAGTTTGCCGTGCACCTGCGCGAGGATCGAAGCACCCATGCGGTTCTGACCGCGGCCGAGGTCGATCAGGATCAGGTCGGTGGTGCCCTTGTCCATGCGCAGTTCCGGGGTCAGGGTCTGACGGATGTCAGCCACTGGCGCGAAACCGGTCACGATCAGCGACATCGGCGAGGTCACGGTTTTTTCTTCGCCGTTGTCGTTCCAGCGCGTGGCCATGGACATCGAGTCCTTGCCCACCGGAATGGTGATGCCCAGCTCAGGGCACAGTTCCATACCAACCGCTTTCACGGTGTCGTACAGACGCGCGTCTTCGCCCGGGTGGCCGGCAGCGGACATCCAGTTCGCCGACAGTTTGATGTCGGAGAGCTTGTTGATGCGCGATGCGGCAATGTTGGTCAGGGTTTCGCCGATGGCCATGCGGCCCGACGCCGGAGCGTCCAGCAGAGCCAGCGGAGTACGCTCGCCCATCGCCATCGCTTCACCGGTGTAGACGTCGAAACTGGTAGCGGTGACGGCAACGTCAGCCACTGGAACCTGCCATGGGCCAACCATTTGGTCACGGGCCACGAGGCCGGTGATGGTGCGGTCGCCGATGGTGATCAGGAAGCTCTTGCTCGCCACGGCCGGGTGATGCAGAACGCGTTCGATGGACTCGCTGATGTCGAGGTTCGACGGATCGAAGTCATCGCCCAGCTCGGCCTCGCGAACCACCGAACGGTGCATGCGCGGGGCTTTGCCCAGCAACACTTCCAGTGGCATGTCCACCGGGTTGTTGCCGAAGTGGCTGTCGGTCACGGTCAGTTGCGGCTCGGCAGTGGCTTCACCGACTACGGCAAACGGGCAACGCTCGCGTTCGCAGATCGCCTGGAAGCGCTCGAAGTCAGCCGGGCCGACCGCGAGAACGTAGCGTTCCTGGGATTCGTTGGACCAGATTTCGTGCGGGGCCATGCCCGGCTCGTCGTTCGGAATGTTGCGCAGTTCGAAACGGCCACCGCGGTCGCCGTCGTTGACCAGTTCCGGGAAGGCGTTGGAAAGACCGCCCGCACCGACGTCGTGAATGAAGCTGATCGGGTTCTTGTCGCCCAACTGCCAGCAGCGGTCGATGACTTCCTGGCAACGACGCTCCATCTCAGGGTTTTCACGCTGCACGGAAGCGAAATCGAGATCCGCCGAGCTGGTGCCGGTGGCCATCGAGGAAGCGGCGCCGCCGCCGAGACCGATCAACATCGCCGGGCCGCCGAGGACGATCAGCTTGGAGCCGACGACGATCTCGCCTTTCTTGACGTGTTCTTCGCGGATGTTGCCCATGCCGCCAGCGAGCATGATCGGCTTGTGGTAACCGCGAACTTCGTCACCGTGCGGGGTGCTGATCGATTGTTCGAAGGTACGGAAGTAGCCGGTCAGGGCCGGACGGCCGAATTCGTTGTTGAACGCGGCGCCGCCGAGCGGGCCTTCGATCATGATGTCCAGCGCGGTGACGATGCGCTCAGGTTTGCCGTAGGGCACTTCCCAAGGCTGTTCGAAACCCGGGATCTGCAGGTTGGACACGGTGAAACCGGTCAGACCAGCCTTTGGCTTGGCGCCACGGCCGGTTGCACCTTCGTCACGGATCTCGCCGCCGGAACCGGTCGATGCGCCCGGGAACGGGGCAATCGCGGTCGGGTGGTTGTGAGTCTCGACCTTCATCAGAATGTGCACCGGCTCCTGCACCGCGCCGTACTGGCGGGTTTCCGGATCCGGGAAGAAGCGGCCGGCGACGTTGCCGACGATCACCGAAGCGTTGTCCTTATAAGCGGACAGCACGCCTTCGTTGTGCATCTGATAGGTGTTCTTGATCATGCCGAACAGGCTTTTTTCCTGGCTCTCGCCGTCAATATCCCAACTGGCGTTGAAGATCTTGTGGCGGCAGTGCTCGGAGTTGGCCTGGGCGAACATCATCAGTTCGATGTCGTGCGGGTTGCGCTTGAGGCCGTTGAAGGCGTTGACCAGGTAGTCGATTTCGTCTTCGGCCAGAGCCAGGCCCAGCTCGGTGTTGGCCTTTTCCAGCGCGGCGCGACCGCCACCGAGGATGTCGATCGCGGTCAGCGGCTTCGGCTCGGCGTGACTGAACAGACCGGCAGCCTGTTCCAGATTGCCCAGGACGATCTGTGTCATGCGGTCATGCAACACGTCGGCAATCTGCTGGGCTTCGGTGTCGCTGAACTGACCGGCCACATAGAACGCGATACCGCGCTCCAGACGCTGGATCTTGTTCAGACCGCAGTTGCGGGCGATGTCGCTGGCCTTGCTCGACCATGGCGAGATGGTGCCGAAACGCGGCAACACCAGAAACAGACGACCGGTCGGCTCTTGTACCGGAACGCTTGGGCCGTACTTCAGAAGGCGCGCAAGCACCTGCTGTTCGTCGCCGGTCAGGACGCCGGTGACTTCGGCGAAGTGAGCGAATTCAGCATACAGGCCACTGACAGCTGGAACCTTCTGGCTCAGTTGCTCAAGGAGTTTGCTGTGGCGAAAGGCAGAAAGGGCAGGAGCGCCGCGCAGGATCAACATCTTCGGGACAGCCTCGGGAAGGGGTGTGCTTTGAGGCCGTGCATTCTAGCCTAAACCGCCCTCAACATCACCCGAAACGCTACGCACGGTTGCACTCGGATATCAATCTGTGTTTCTGCCTTTGAAGTCAGATTTAACCGGTGTCTGATGCAGGCTTATTTTTACTGTAACAAAATGCCGTCAAGCCCTGTTCCTGCGGGGTTTCGTGCAGTTTTGTGATCGCTAGCAGACAACCCCCTCACTGTCGAGATATGGCGCCCGCAGCCGTTTGCGTATACTGCGCAGATGTTTTTCCCAACGGCTTTGCGTCCGCGGTACGCCAAATGGCTGATCGCAACCGGACTCTTCCTGATGCTCGGTGGCTGTGTTGATAAACCCAACACACTCGAGCGCGTAAAGGAGGATGGTGTGCTGCGGGTGATTACCCGAAACAGCCCCGCCACCTACTTTCAGGATCGCAGTGGTGAAACCGGCTTCGAATACGAGCTGGTGAAGCGTTTCGCCGACGATTTGGGTGTCGAGCTGAAAATCGAGACCGCCGACAACCTCGACGACCTGTTCAACCAGATCGGCAAACCGAATGGCCCGGTGCTGGCCGCCGCCGGCCTGGTCAGCAGCGAGCAGCGCAAGAAGCAGGTGCGCTTTTCGCACTCCTACCTCGAAGTCACCCCGCAGATCATTTATCGCAACGGTCAGTCGCGGCCGACCGATCCTGGCGATCTGGTCGGCAAGAAGATCATGGTGCTCAAAGGCAGCACCCACGCCGAACAACTGGCGGAGCTGAAAAACAAATTTCCCGGCATCGAATACGAAGAGTCCGACGCGGTTGAAGTGGTCGACCTGCTACGCATGGTCGATGAAGGCCAGATCGATCTGACCCTGGTCGACTCCAATGAAGTGGCGATGAACCAGGTGTACTTCACCAATATTCGCGTGGCTTTCGACCTCGGTGATGCGCGCAGCCAGAGTTGGGCGGTTGGCCCGGGCGAAGACAACAGCCTGCTCAACGAGATCAATGCCTATCTGGACAAGGTGCAGAAGAACGGCACCCTGCAACGCCTGAAGGACCGTTACTACGGCCACGTCGATGTCCTCGGCTACATGGGCGCCACGACCTTCGCCCAGCACCTGCAGCAGCGCCTGCCGAAATACGAGCAGCACTTCAAGAATTACGCGAAGAAAGAGAAAGTCGACTGGCGCCTGCTGGCGGCCATTGGTTATCAGGAGTCGCTGTGGCAACCGGCGGTCACTTCAAAGACCGGTGTGCGCGGGCTGATGATGCTGACCCAGAACACGGCGCAGGCGATGGGTGTGTCCAATCGCCTCGATCCCAAGCAGAGCATCATGGGCGGTGCCAAGTACCTGGCTTATATGAAGGATCAGCTCGACGATTCGATCAAGGAACCGGATCGCACCTGGTTCGCCCTGGCGGCGTACAACGTCGGCAGCGGTCACCTGGATGACGCGCGCAAGCTGACGGCCAAGGAAGGACTGAACCCGGACAAATGGCTGGATGTGAAGAAGATTCTGCCGCGCCTGTCGCAAAAGCAGTGGTACAGCAAGACTCGCTATGGCTACGCCCGCGGCGGCGAGCCGGTGCATTTCGTGGCGAACATCCGTCGCTATTACGACATTCTGACCTGGGTGACCCAGCCGCAACTTGAAGGCGATCAAGTGGCTGAAGGCAATCTGCATGTGCCCGGTATCGACAAGTCAAAACCGGCGCAAGAACCTGCCCCGCTCTGACAAACACCCCAATCAAATGTAGGAGTGAGCCTGCTCGCGATAGCGGTGTGTCAGTCAATTATTTTTGTCTGACACACCGCTATCGCGAGCAGGCTCACTCCTACAAGGGTTCTGTGTTGAGGCTTAGTGCTTGGCGGCAGCCAGGATCAGCGCCTTCATTTCCGATACGGCAGACTTGAAGCCGACGAACAACGCATGCGCTACCAGCGCGTGGCCAATGTTCAGTTCATTGATGCCCTTGATCGCCGCTACGGCTTCAACGTTGTGGTAATGCAAGCCGTGGCCCGCGTTAACGATCAGGCCTTGGGCCAGACCAAACGCCACGCCGTCCGCCACGCGCTTGAGTTCTTCGGCCACTTCGGTCGGTGTCTCGGCATCGGCATAACGCCCGGTGTGCAACTCGATAGCCGGCGCTCCGACACGTTTCGATGCGGCGATCTGACGCTCGTCGGCATCGATAAACAGCGACACTTCACTGCCGATCTTCGATAGACGCTCGACCGCTGCCTTTATGCGCTCTTCCTGTCCCGCCACATCCAGACCGCCTTCAGTGGTCAGCTCCTGACGGGTTTCCGGGACCAGGCAGATGTGCGCCGGGCGGATGCGTTCGGCAAACGCGATCATTTCTTCGGTGACGCCCATTTCGAAGTTCATGCGCGTTTGCAGCACGTCCTTGAGCAGCAGTACGTCGCGCTCCTGAATGTGCCGACGGTCTTCACGCAGGTGCACGGTGATGCCATCGGCGCCCGCCTCTTCCGCGTCCAGCGCCGCCTTGACCGGATCCGGGTAGCGCGTACCACGGGCCTGACGCAGGGTGGCGACGTGGTCGATGTTTACGCCAAGAAGAATGCGATTGCTGGTGGTCACGGATGCGCTCCTGAAGGGAAAGATTCGGCGCACAGCATACACGGGGCTAGGGCTTGCGAAACAGCTCGCGGCTGACGAGGGGACGACCGCCCAAGTGAACAGCCAACGCCTGACGCATCAGACGCTTGGCCGCCGACAGTGCGCCGGGAGCGGTCCAGTCGGCTTCGGCCATGGCCAATAATTCAACGCCGTTGAACAGGCCGGGTTGCAGCAGGAAGACCCGTTCAAGCCCGGCATCGACTTGCAGGCGATAGAGACCGTCGGCGGCGATGGCCTCGCCGTGGATATCGCTGTTCAGGGAAAAGCCGTAACCGAGATCGTCCAGCAATCGCCATTCGAAAGAGCGCAGCAACGGCTCTAACGGTCGACCTTCAGCCAGTGCCAGCAAGGTCGCGGCGTAGTGATCGAATACCCCCGGATGCGGGTCTTCGGCGGGCAACAGGCGAATCAGCAACTCATTGAGGTAGAGACCGCTGAACAGCGCCTCGCCATTAAGCCAGGCCGAGGTGCCCGAACTCTCCATGCGCCCGACATTCTTCAGCTCACCCTTGCCACGAAATTCGACTTCCAGCGCCACGAACGGCCGCGCCAATGTCCCGGCCTTGCCCCGCGCACTGCGCAACACCGCCCGCAGCCGACCTTGCGGCGTGAGGAAATCCACTAACGCACTGGTTTCGCGGTAGGCGCGCGAATGCAGAACGTAGGCGGGTTGGGCGGGGGGCGGGTTTTGCGACATTGAGTTCTCGATGAAGAAACGCAGTTTTACACACAACCCAAAACCACTGTGGGAGCGGGCTTGCTCGCGAATGCGGTGAATCAGTCAAAGTATATGTCGACTGACATTGCGCATTCGCGAGCAAGCCCGCTCCCACAGGGGGTTTTCTGGCGTATCAGAAAACCGGGATTTTTACAGGTCGCCGTAACCCAGCGAACGCAGCGCACGCTCGTCGTCGGACCAGCCGCCCTTCACCTTGACCCACAGGTTGAGCATGATCTTGGAGTCGAACAGCAGCTCCATATCCTTGCGCGCTTCGGTGCCGATGCGTTTGATGCGCTCGCCCTTGTCGCCAATGATGATCTTCTTCTGGCCGTCACGTTCAACGAGGATCAAGGCATGAATGTGCAGGGTCTTGCCCTGCTGCTTGAACTCTTCGATTTCGACGGTGATCTGGTACGGCAGCTCGGCGCCCATCTGGCGCATGATTTTCTCGCGCACCAGTTCGGCGGCGAGGAAACGGCTGCTGCGGTCGGTGATCTGGTCTTCCGGGAAGAAGTGATCGTTCTCCGGCAGATGATCGGCGATGACCTTTTCCAGCGCTTCGAGGTTGTGCCCGTGCTGCGCGGAAATCGGGATGATCTGTGCGTTCGGCAACTGCTCCTGCAACCAGCTCAGGTGCGGCATCAGCTCGGCTTTGTCTTCGATGCGATCGGTCTTGTTCAGCGCGACGATCAACGGGCCGGTGACGTACTGCACGCGCTCGAGGACCATCTGGTCTTCGTCGGTCCACTTGGTGCGGTCGACGACGAAGATCACCACGTCGACGTCTTTCAACGCTGCCGAAGCGGTCTTGTTCATGTAACGGTTCAGCGCCTTTTCGCCACCCTTGTGCATGCCGGGAGTGTCGACGTAGATCGCTTGTACGTCACCTTCGGTTTTGATCCCGAGCATGTTGTGGCGAGTGGTCTGCGGCTTGCGCGAAGTGATCGCGAGCTTCTGGCCCAGAATGTGGTTCAGCAGCGTCGACTTACCGACGTTGGGACGGCCGACGATGGCAACATAGCCACAGCGAGTTGCGTTTGTATCAGTCATTGCCATTCTCCACGCCCAGGGCAATCAGTGCTGCGGCGGCCGCTACCTGTTCGGCAATACGACGGCTCACACCCTGACCCCGGCTTTTTTCATTCAGTAAGACCACTTCGCACTCGACGAAGAAGGTTCGGCAGTGCGGCTCGCCCTGGATATCCACCACTTCGTAACGTGGCAGTTCGCAACCGCGCGATTGCAGGTGTTCCTGCAGACGGGTCTTCGGATCCTTGTTGGTGTCGACCAGCGTCAGGCCTTCGAACTCGCCGGCCAGCCAGGCCAGCACGCGCTCGCGCGCCATGTCCATGCCGGCATCGAGATAGATCGCACCGATCAAGGCTTCGAGGGCATCGGCCAGAATCGATTCGCGACGGAAGCCACCACTTTTCAACTCGCCGGAACCCAGTCGCAGGTAATCGCCAAGGTCGAAACCGCGAGCCAGTACGGCCAGCGTCTCACCTTTTACCAGGCGTGCGCGCAAACGCGACAACTGGCCTTCACGGGCCAGAGGGAAGCGATCGAACAACGCCTCGCCGGCAACGAAGTTGAGGATGGCATCACCGAGGAATTCCAGGCGCTCGTTGTTGCGTCCGGCAAAACTGCGGTGCGTAAGGGCCAGCAGCATCAGCTCCTGATCCTTGAAGGTGTAACCGAGCTGGCGCTCGAGACGGCTTAGAGAAACGCTCACGGTTTACCCACGCTGAGTTCGTGGCTGGATTCCACTGCCATCGCCGGGATGCGGCGCAGGCCTGGGACAATTAACGCTGTGTTCAAAAATTAAATCCTGGCGATTGCGAAGCCGATTGTGCCGGCTCCAGAAATGCATTCGGCGCTGTGGTCAACAGCGCCGTGTGTGATTACTTGATCAGGCCAACCCGCGAGAAATTCGGCAGGTGACTGAGTTTCGGCTCCGGCCAGCTCATCCAGACCGCGAAGGCCTTGCCGACGATATTCTGGTCGGGAACCATGCCCAGCAGATCCTTGGGAATGTTCGGATCATCCCAGTAACGACTGTCGTTCGAGTTGTCACGGTTGTCGCCCATCATGAAGTAATGCCCGGCGGGCACTGTCCACGAGCGGTCCGGGGTGGCGCGGTAGCGGCTCATTTCCTTGCGGATCAGATGCTCGGCGGCGCCCAGCTTCTCTTTGTACAGCTCGGCGCTGCCCAGCGTGCCCGGCTCGGCGCCGGCCATCTGCTCGGCAATCGATTCGCCATTCACAAACAGACGCTTGTCGGCGGTGTAACGCACCGTGTCGCCCGGCAGGCCGACTACACGTTTGATGTAGTTGACGTTCGGATCACTCGGGTAGCGAAACACCATCACATCGCCACGTTGCGGGTCACCGACTTCGATGATTTTCTTGTCGATCACCGGCAGGCGGATCCCGTAAGAAAACTTGCTCACCAGAATGAAGTCGCCGACGTCCAGGGTCGGTTTCATCGAGCCCGACGGAATCTGGAACGGTTCCACGAGGAACGAGCGCAGCACCAGGACAATGAACAACACCGGGAAGAACGATTTGCCGTACTCAACCAGCAGCGGCTCTTTGTTCAGTTTCTCGACCACCACGACATCGGGCTGGCTGACACTGCCTTGATAAGAGGCAATGGCCGCCCGGCGACGCGGCGCCAGGATCAACAGATCAAGCAACGCCAACAGGCCGCAGACGAACACGGCGATGACCAGCAACAGCGGGAAATTTAGTGACATAGGACCTGACTATTCCAACCTGAGCACGGCAAGGAAGGCTTCTTGTGGAATTTCCACGTTGCCGACCTGCTTCATGCGTTTCTTACCGGCCTTTTGCTTCTCAAGCAGTTTCTTCTTACGGCTGACGTCACCGCCGTAGCATTTGGCCAATACGTTCTTTCTGAGCGCCTTGACGGTTGTCCGGGCAACGATCTGACCACCGATGGCAGCCTGAATCGCCACGTCGAACATCTGACGAGGAATCAGTTCTTTCATCTTCTCGGTCAACTGGCGACCTTTGAAGTGCGAATTGTCACGGTGCACGATCAACGCCAGGGCATCGACCTTGTCGCCGTTGATCAGCACGTCCAGTTTCACCAGATTAGCCGATTGGTAACGATCGAAATGGTAATCCAGCGAAGCATAGCCGCGGCTGGTGGATTTGAGACGGTCGAAGAAATCCAGCACCACTTCGTTCATCGGCAGGTCGTAAGTGACCTGCACCTGATTGCCGAGGAACAGCATGTCGACCTGCACGCCGCGCTTCTCGATGCACAGGGTGATCACGTTGCCCAGATGCTCTTGCGGCACGAGGATGTTGGCGCGCACGATCGGCTCGCGCATGTCCTCGATGGCCGAGACATCTGGCAGCTTGGACGGGTTGTCGACGTAAATCGTTTCACCGGTTTTCAGCACCAGCTCAAAGATTACTGTCGGCGCGGTGGTGATCAGGTCCAGGTCGTACTCGCGCTCGAGGCGCTCCTGGATGATTTCCATGTGCAGCATGCCGAGGAAGCCGCAACGGAAGCCGAAGCCCAGTGCGTCGGAGCTTTCCGGGGTGTATTGCAGCGACGAGTCGTTCAGGGTGAGCTTCTGCAGTGCTTCGCGGAAATCCTCGAAGTCGTCGGAGCTGACCGGGAACAGACCGGCGTAAACCTGTGGCTGGATGCGTTTGAAGCCGGGCAGTACCGGAACATCCGGGGTCGAGCTCAGGGTCAGGGTGTCACCGACCGGCGCACCGTGAATATCCTTGATGCTGGCGATGATGAAGCCCACTTCGCCGGCCTTGAGATCAACGGTGGCGGTGTGTTTCGGGTTGAACACACCGACGCTGTCGACCAGGTGCACCTTGCCGGTGGACTTGACCAGAATCTTGTCGCCCTTCTTCACCCGGCCATGGCGGACACGTACCAGGGAGACAACGCCCAGGTAGTTGTCGAACCAGGAGTCGATGATCAACGCTTGCAGCGGATCTTCGATGTTGCCGGTCGGTGCAGGAATGGTGTGCACCAGACGTTCGAGCACTTCGTCGACACCCAGGCCGGTCTTGGCGCTGCAGGTGACGGCGTCAGTGGCGTCGATACCGATGATCTTCTCGATCTCGTCCTTGACGCGATCCGGCTCGGCCTGTGGCAGATCGATCTTGTTCAACACCGGCATGACTTCGAGGCCTTGCTCGATCGCGGTGTAGCAGTTGGCCACGGACTGGGCTTCAACGCCCTGACCTGCGTCGACCACCAGCAAGGCACCTTCACACGCAGCCAGGGAACGGCTGACTTCGTAGGTGAAGTCGACGTGGCCCGGGGTGTCGATGAAGTTCAGCTGGTAGGTAACGCCATCTTTGGCTTTGTAATAGAGCGTGACGCTGTGGGCCTTGATGGTGATCCCGCGTTCACGCTCCAGATCCATGGAATCCAGTACCTGGGCTTCCATTTCACGCTCGGCCAGGCCGCCGCACATCTGGATGAAACGGTCAGCCAGCGTCGACTTGCCATGGTCAATGTGGGCGATGATGGAGAAATTGCGGATATGACTCAAATCACTCACGGATCAACACTCAAAAAGGCTGCAGGCATGGCCCGCCGAAAAATAGCCGGGAATTGTACCTGATACACGGCGCAAGCGTCACGTTCACCTGTCACCCGGATTGCATGCAAAAACGCCCCGATCTGTTGACCGAGGCGTTTTCGAGTTTAGAGCGCGAGTAAAAATGCGCGCATCAACCAGCTCTTCGCAGCAGCCAGACACCCGCCAGCGCACAGACCCCGGCCGGCACCAGCACCGCAAACAGCGGCGAGAAACCGAACACCAGGCTCGACGGGCCGAGCAGATCCTGGACGATACGGAAGGTGAAGCCCACCAGCACGCCGGTAAACACCCGCTGTCCGAGGGTCACCGAGCGCAACGGGCCGAAGATGAAGGAGATCGCCATCAGCACCAGTGCGGCGGTCACCAACGGTTGCAACACCTTGACCCAAAATGCCAGCCAGTAACGGCCGTTGCTCAGGCCTTGCTCGGACAGATAGTGGATGTAACCCCACAGACCACTGATCGACAGCGATTCCGGGGCCATGACCACAGTGCTCAGCAATTGCGGGCTCAACGCCACGTCCCATTGCTCGCTCGGGGTATTGACGACTTCGGTACTGCGCTCATGGAACAGCGTGGTAGCAACGTCGCTGAGCTGCCACTTATTGCCGTCGAATTCGGCTTTCTTGGCGAAGCTCGAACTCAGCAGGTGGCGCTCCTTGTCGAAGTGATAGCGAGTCACGCCGTACAGCAGGCCGTTGGGTTGCACCGCGTTGATGTGAATGAACTCATCACCCTGACGGTGCCACATACCGTGCTTGGCGCTTTGCGCGTCGCCACTGCCTTGCGCCAGCGAGCGATTGGCCTGCGCCATGCTTTCGGTTGCCGGTGCAACGTACTCGCCGATCAGCACGCCGGCCAGCATCAGTACCAGCATCGGCTTCATGACCGCCCAGACGATACGGCCGATGGACACGCCCGCGGCGCGCATGACTGTCAGCTCACTGCTGCTGGCCAGACTGCCGAGGCCGATCAGGCAGCCGATCAATGCGGCCATCGGCAGCATTTCGTAGAGACGGCGTGGCGCGGTGAGCAACACGAAGCTCAGCACATCCACGAGGGTGTAAGTGTCGCTGACGTCGCCCATCTCATCGATGAACGCGAACAGCGTTGCCAGGCCGAGAATGATCGCCAGCACGGCGATGATCGCCATGAACACGCTGCTGCCGATGTAGCGGTCGAGTTTAACCACGGGCCACCTCCATCGCTGCAGCACGGCGGCTGGCCATCTTCAGGCGCAGTGGCTCCCAATAGAGCAGGCCGAGACCGATGAGCAGGAAGATCGCGTGCACCCACCACAGGCCGAGGGCCGGCGGGATCTTGCCTTTTTCAAGGGCGCCGCGGGCGGCAATCAGGATGGTCAGGTAAGCCATATAAAGGAGAATCGCCGGCAGCAGCTTGAGGAAACGCCCTTGACGCGGATTGACTCGCGACAGCGGCACCGCCATCAGGGTCACGATAAACACCAGCAGCGGAAGGGACAAACGCCATTGCAGTTCGGTTTTTGAGCGGATGTCATCGCTGCCCAGCAGCGACGAGGTCGGCATGGCGTCACGGTCGGTGACTTCTTCACTGACGTCCGGCTTGGGCAACAGCACGCCGTAGGTTTCGTAGTGAATGGCGCGGTAATCCGCCTGCCCCGGGCTGCCGTCATAACGGTAGCCGTTGTCGAGAATCAGGTAACGATTGCCGTCGGGGCGCATTTCCTGACGGCCCGATTCGGCCACCAGCACGGAAATCCCGCGATCCTTTTGATCGGCACCGAGGTTTTTCTGCGAAATGAACACGCTACCGAGGTTGACTCGATCGTCGCTCAGGGTCTCGGTGTAGGTGACCCGAGTGCCGTCACGCAAGGCCTGGAAGCGACCCGGCTCGAGCGTATCGAACTCGGTCAGAGCGTCCTGCTTGTTCAGCAGCAACTGGAATTGATTGGCGCCTTGCGGGGCCAGACCCAGGCTCAGCCATGCAACCACCAGAGCAACCAGGGTCGCCGGAAACAGGGTCATGCGAAACAGTTTCTGCTGGCTCATGCCGGTGGCCGACAGCACCGTCATCTCACTTTCGAGGTACAGCCGACCGTAAGCCAGCAAGATCCCGAGAAACAGGCCCAGCGGCAGAATCAGCTGCAGGAAACCCGGCAGGCGATAGCCCATGATCAGGAACAGCGAGCCCGGATCGAGCTGGCCGGCAGCGGCCTGAGCGAGGTATTTGATGAAACGACCGCTCATGATGATGACCAGCAGCACGGCACTCACGGCGCTGAGGGTCAACAGGACTTCGCGGGACAGATAACGGAAGACGATCAAACCAGACACTCCAGGGTTGTCAGGCTAAGGCGGCCAAACAAGCAAACACATCGACCGGCCCGCAACGCAGAGCCGTCGAAAAAAGATGCGGCATTATCCTGTGATTGAGGGCGCCTGTCACTGCGCACACTCATCCATGTCTGTAATCCTTTGCAGATCATACAACCTAGGGGGCGTTCTCAATTAGTTTTCACACCGCGCCGGGTCTGCTGTTGTGCAGGGCAAGGCGCGAGAAGCGTGGTTTGGTCATTCCAAATAAGCTTCGAGCAACGCAGCCCTGCACAACAGCAGGCCCGGCCCTTCGGGTTGTGCCTTAAAGCCGGCCAGTCTGCGTTGCAGGCCTTGGAAAGGGAACAACCATTCCCAGCGGCCTGCGCCTTGCCTGGCTGGCTTTAAGGCGACAACGCGGTGTGAAAACTAATTGAGAACGCCCCCCAGGGTTGTCAGGCGCGGGGAGCGAGGTTCAAACTGCTGCCCTTGTCGCAGGCTTTGGCCTGCGCCTCTTCTACTATAAGCAGGCGACTGCGGACACCGTCGAACGCCTGCGTGTTGACCATTCATTCAGGGATCCGGACATGGAACTGGTTGTAAAAAGCGTTAGCCCAGAAACGTTGAAAACCGCCACCCTGGTGGTTGCCGTCGGCGAAGGCCGCAAACTCGGCGCCGCCGCCAGACAGGTCGACGAGCTGAGCGGTGGCGCGATCAGCGCCGTCCTCAAGCGTGGCGATCTGGCCGGCAAGGTCGGCCAGAGCCTGTTGCTGCACAGCCTGCCGAACCTCAAAGCCGAGCGCGTGCTGCTGATCGGTGTGGGCAAGGACGAAGAACTGGGCGACCGTCCGTTCCGCAAAATCGTGGCCGGCATCCTTAATACACTCAAAGGCCTGGGCGGCAGCGATGCCGTGCTGGCGCTGGATGAAATTATTGTCAAAAACCGCGACAGCTATGGCAAAACCCGTCTGCTGGCGGAAACCCTGGTCGATGGCGAATACACCTTCGACCAGTTCAAGAGCCAGAAAGCCGAACCCCGTGCCCTGAAGAAAATCACCCTGGTGACCATCAAGGCTGCGCAGGCCGAAGTGCAACGCGCCGTGAATCACGCCACTGCGATCGCTAACGGCATGGCATTCACCCGCGATCTGGGCAACCTGCCGCCGAACATCTGCCACCCGACCTTCCTCGGTGAACAAGCGAAGAGCCTCGGCAAAGAATTCAAGGATCTGAAAGTCGAAGTGCTCGACGAGAAGAAGATCAAGTCTCTGGGCATGGGCTCGTTCTACGCCGTAGGTCAGGGCAGCGCCCAGCCGCCACGCCTGATCGTCATGCAATACAACGGCGGCAAGAAATCCGAGAAGCCGTACGCACTGGTCGGCAAGGGCATCACCTTCGACACCGGCGGCATCAGCCTGAAGCCGGGCGCCGGCATGGACGAAATGAAGTACGACATGGGCGGCGCCGCCTCCGTGTTCGGTACCCTGCGTGCCGTGCTCGAGCTGAAACTGCCGATCAACCTGGTGTGCATCCTCGCTTGCGCGGAAAACATGCCGAGCGGCAACGCTTCGCGTCCGGGCGACATCGTCACCACCATGAGCGGCCAGACCGTGGAAATCCTCAACACCGACGCCGAAGGCCGTCTGGTGCTGTGCGATGCGCTGACCTACTCCGAGCGCTTCAAGCCGCAAGCGGTGATCGACATCGCCACCCTGACCGGCGCTTGCGTCGTCGCCCTGGGTGCGCACACCTCGGGCCTGCTGGGCAACAACGACGAGCTGATCGAGCAATTGCTCAGTGCCGGCAAAGCCGCTGACGATCGCGCCTGGCAACTGCCACTGTTCGACGAGTACCAGGAGCAACTGGACAGCCCGTTCGCCGACATCGCCAACATCGGCGGGCCGAAAGCCGGCACCATCACCGCTGCGTGCTTCCTGTCGCGCTTCACCAAGAACCTCAACTGGGCGCATCTGGACATCGCGGGCACCGCGTGGACCAGCGGCGGCAAGGACAAGGGCGCCACTGGCCGTCCGGTGCCGCTGCTGACCCAGTACCTGCTGGATCGCGCCAAAGCCTGAACCCGCTGACAAGCGGCGTCACTTTCGGGTGACGCTGCTTGCTGCTCTGGAACCGCAATGACCAAAGTCGACTTCTATATCCTGCCCAGCGCCGATCCTTCGGCTCGCCTGGACTTTGCCTGCAAGCTCACCGAGAAAGCCTGGCGCATGGGGCACCGCATCTACCTGCATTGCAGCGACACGGCTCAGCGCGACGATCTCGATGCGCGCCTGTGGGCATTCAAGGGCGAAAGCTTCGTGCCGCATGGCCCGGCCGACAGCGAGCCGGACGGCTCGATTGTTTTGGGCTTGGGCGATGACTGCGGTCAGCATCAGGATTTGCTGGTCAACCTCGACCTGAAAGTCCCGGCCTTCGCCAGCAAATTCGCCCGGGTGGCGGAAGTAGTGGTCGAAGATCCGACAATTCGAGCCGCCGCGCGCGAGAGTTTCCGTTTCTACCGCGAACAGGGCTATCCTCTGCAAGATCACCGTTTACAGCGACTCTGAGCACTCCAATGGACACTCCGAAACCGCAACAAAAGTCCGCCCATCTGTTGGAGGATCTTGAATCGATCCGCCAGTTGCTCGGCGATGACAACCTGCAACCGCCGCTGCTGACCGACACGGTCGACGACGGCGAACAGGAACAGATTCCGATGCTGTTCGATTCGGTCGGCAACGAGGCGCCTGCCATCGAAAGGCCTGCCGCGCCCGCCCCGACACCCACCGCGCAACCTGCGGCACCCGTGAACAAAGGCCCGGACGCCCTGCTCCACCTCGACAGCGAACTGCGTGCCGCTGCGCAATTGATCATGCAAGACGTGATCGACGATTTCGCGCCGCACATCGAAACCGAAATCAAACGCCGCCTCGACGCGCGAATGGAACGGCTCCTCAGCCAGTACGAATAACCCCCAATTCCCTGTGGGAGCCAGCCTGCTGGCGATAGCAGCACCTCGGTTTTCCTGAAAAACCGCAGTGCCAGCATCGCGAGCAGGCTCACTCCTACATTTAGATCCCCTCCGGGCCCGCCCCGCTCGCCCTCGGCCCCATGCCCCGCTATACTTCCCGGCTTTTCCTGAATAAATGCCAATAGGGTCCCGCCGCGCATGGATAAGACCTACCAGCCGCACGCCATTGAAACTTCCTGGTACAACACCTGGGAGTCCGAGAACTATTTCGCACCGCAAGGCGCGGGCGATTCCTACACCATCATGATTCCGCCGCCGAACGTCACCGGCAGCCTGCACATGGGTCACGGTTTCAACAACGCGATCATGGACGCCCTGATCCGCTTCCGCCGCATGCAGGGTCGCAACACCTTGTGGCAGCCGGGCACCGACCACGCCGGTATCGCCACGCAGATGCTGGTGGAGCGTCAACTGGAGGCCACCGGTCAGAACCGTCATGACCTGGGCCGCGAGAAATTCCTCGAGAAAGTCTGGGAATGGAAGGATCAGTCCGGCGGCAACATCAGCCGGCAGATCCGCCGCCTCGGTTCGTCCGTGGACTGGAGCCGCGAGCGCTTCACCATGGACGACGGCCTCTCGGAAGCGGTTAAAGAAGCGTTCGTGCGCCTGCACGAAGACGGTCTGATCTACCGCGGCAAGCGCCTGGTCAACTGGGACACCAAGCTGCACACAGCGATTTCCGACCTCGAAGTGGAAAACCACGACGAGAAAGGCTTCCTGTGGAACCTGAAATATCCGCTGGCCGACGGCGCGAAAACCGCTGACGGCAATGATTTCCTGATCGTCGCGACCACCCGTCCGGAAACCATGCTCGGCGACTCCGCCGTCGCGGTTAACCCGAACGACGAGCGCTACCAGGCCCTGATCGGCAAATTCGTTGAGCTGCCACTGGTTGGCCGCCGCATCCCGATCATCGCCGATGATTACTGCGACCCTGAATTCGGCACCGGCTGCGTGAAAATCACCCCGGCCCACGATTTCAACGACTACGAAGTCGGCAAGCGCCACAACCTGCCGCTGCTGAACATCTTCGACAAGAACGCCAACGTGCTGCCAGCAGCCCAGGTGTTCAACCTCGACGGCACGCTGAACGACAGCATCGACGGCAAGATCCCGGCCGAGTACGCCGGTCTTGACCGTTTCGAAGCGCGCAAGCAGATCGTGGCTGCGTTCGATGCCGCCGGCCTGTTGGTCAGCGTCAACGATCACGCGCTGAAAGTGCCGAAAGGCGACCGCTCCGGCACCATCATCGAGCCGTGGCTGACCGACCAGTGGTACGTGTCGACCAAGCCTTTGGCCGAGCCTGCGATTGCTGCGGTTGAAGACGGCCGCATCCAGTTCGTGCCGAAGCAGTACGAAAACATGTACTTCTCGTGGATGCGCGACATCCAGGACTGGTGCATCAGCCGTCAGCTGTGGTGGGGCCACCGGATTCCGGCCTGGTACGACGAGTCGGGCAAGGTCTACGTCGGTCGCGACGAAGCCGAAGTGCGTGCCAAGCACAACCTCGGCCCGGACGTGGCGCTGCAACAGGACAACGACGTCCTCGACACCTGGTTCAGCTCCGGCCTGTGGACCTTCTCCACACTCGGCTGGCCTGAGCAGACCGAGTTCCTGAAGAAATTCCACTCTACCGACGTACTGGTGACGGGCTTCGACATCATTTTCTTCTGGGTTGCCCGGATGATCATGCTGACCATGCACCTGATCAAGAACGAAGACGGCACCCCGCAGGTTCCGTTCAAGACCGTGTACGTGCATGGCCTGGTACGTGATGGCCAAGGCCAGAAGATGTCCAAGTCCAAGGGCAACGTCCTCGACCCGCTGGACATCATCGACGGTATCGAGCTAGAAGAACTGGTGCAGAAACGCACCTCCGGCCTGATGCAGCCGAAACTGGCGAAGAAGATCGAAAAGCAGACCCGCGACGAGTTCGCCGACGGCATCGCCAGCTACGGCACCGACGCCCTGCGTTTCACCTTCTGCTCGCTGGCCTCGACCGGTCGCGACATCAAGTTCGACATGGGCCGCGTCGAAGGCTATCGCAACTTCTGCAACAAGATCTGGAACGCCGCGCGTTACGTTCTGGACAAGGGCGAAGACTGCGGTCAGAACGGCGAAGCCTACGAGCTGTCGCTGGCCGATCGCTGGATCATCTCGCAGCTGCAACGCACCGAAGCCGAAGTGACCCGTCAACTCGATCAGTTCCGGTTCGACCTCGCCGCGCAAGCGCTGTACGAGTTCATCTGGAATCAGTACTGCGACTGGTACCTGGAACTGTCCAAGCCTGTGCTGTGGGACGAGAACGCTCCGGTCGAGCGTCAACGCGGCACTCGCCGTACGCTGGTTCGCGTTCTGGAAGTGGCGCTGCGCCTGTCGCACCCGTTCATGCCGTTCATCACTGAAGAAATCTGGCAGCGCATCGCGCCGCTGGCCGGCATTCAGGGCAAGACGATCATGCTGCAAGCGTGGCCGGTGGCCAACGAAGAGCGCATCGATCCGGCGGCCGAAGACGACATCGAATGGCTCAAGGAACTGATGCTCGGCACGCGTAACATTCGCGGCGAAATGAACATCGGCCCGGGCAAACCACTGCCGATCTACCTGAAGAACGTCAGCGCTGAAGACCAGCGCCGTCTGACCGAGAACGAAGCGCTGCTGAAGAAGCTGGCGCGTCTGGAATCGATCACCGTTCTGAAAGCTGGCGAAGAAGCGCCGCTGTCCGCTACCGCGCTGGTGGGCGAGATGGAAGTGCTGGTGCCGATGGCCGGTCTGATCGACAAGGGCGCTGAACTGGCGCGCCTGGACAAGGAAATCCTGCGCTTGCAGGGCGAAGTCCAGCGCGTCGGCGGCAAGCTGTCCAACGCCGGTTTCGTTGACAAGGCTCCGGCCGAAGTCATCGAGAAGGAACGCGCCAAACTGGCCGAGGCTGAACAGGCCTTGGGCAAACTGGCCGAGCAGCACGCGCGGATTGCCAGCCTGTAACGGCAAATCGCAAATGAAAAAGGGAGGCCCAGGTGGCCTCCCTTTTTTATTCCTGCAATAAACACGAATCCCTTGTAGGCCTTCGCCTGCTCGCGATGACGGAGTGTCAGTCGAGAAATATTCTGGCTGATCCACCGCTATCGCGAGCAGGCGAAGGCCTACAATTGGTCGGTGTTGCCTTGAGATGTGGGACAATACCCGCCACTTTCAGCCATACCCGAATCGACCACGCCCATGAACGCCCCCCGCACACCCAAACCTGCGCGCAAGAAGCCTGACACCGCGACCCCGGCCAAGACCGCCGAGCCGCGTGAAAAGGCCAGCCTGCACCCGCGCAATCGCCATCAGGGTCGCTATGACTTCCCGGCGCTGATCAAGACCACGCCGGAACTGGCGAAGTTTGTGATCACCAACCCGTACGGCAAGGAAAGCATCGACTTCGCCAGCCCCGATGCAGTGCGCGTGTTCAACCGGGCGCTGCTCAAGGCTTTCTATGGCATCCAGCATTGGGACATCCCGGCGGATTACCTCTGTCCACCCGTGCCGGGGCGTGCCGATTACGTGCATTTCCTCGCGGATCTGCTGGCCAGCATGAACGACGGCAAAGTGCCGCGCGGCGCGATCGTCAACGTGCTGGACATCGGCATGGGCGCCAACTGCGTGTATCCGCTGATCGGCAACAGCGAATACCGCTGGCATTTCCTCGGTTCCGAGATCGATCCGACGGCCGTGGCCGCTGCCAGAGCGATCGTGCAATCCAACGATCTGAGCAAGGTGATCCAGCTGCGCCAGCAGGAAAACCGCAAGCACATCCTGATCGGCTTGCTGGAACCGGGCGAGCGCTTCGACCTGACCATGTGCAACCCGCCGTTCCACGCATCGATGGAAGAAGCCACCAAAGGCAGCGAGCGCAAATGGCGTGCACTGGGCAAGGCCGACCCGAAACGCAAACTGCCGGTGCTGAACTTCGGTGGCCAGTCGGCCGAGTTGTGGTGTGAAGGTGGCGAAGCGCGCTTCGTGACGCAATTGATCGCCGAAAGTGCGAACTTCCAGCACAAGGTGCTGTGGTTCAGCACGCTGGTGTCGAAGGCCTCGAACCTGCCGGCCATCGAAACCGCGCTGAAGAAAGCCGGCGTGCTGGAAAGTCAGGTCGTGGAGATGTCGCAGGGGCAGAAGCAGAGCCGTTTCGTGGCGTGGACCTTCCAGACCAAGTCCGAGCAGCAGATCTGGCGTCGCGAGCGCTGGGTTCGCTAAACAACGCTATTTCTGAAGAAATGCAAAACTAAATGTGGGAGCGGGCTTGCTCGCGAAGGCAGTGTGTCAGTCAACGCTAATCTCGACTGGTAGACCGCTTTCGACAGCAAGCCCGCTCCCACATTTGATTTGTGCCACCTGTAAAAAGCGGGCACAAAAAAACCGTGCCCAGATCACTCCGGTGCACGGTTTTTTATCGCTGCGTCTTACTTGTTCACAGCGTCGGTCAGGCCTTTGGCCACAACCAGCTTGATCACTTTCTTGGCAGGGATTTCGATGGCAGCGCCAGTCGAAGGGTTACGGCCAGTGCGGGCAGGACGCTCGGTCACTTTCAGCTTGCCGATACCTGGCAAGGTGATTTCGCCGCCGTTTTCCAGCTGATCGGCAACGATTTGGCCCAGTTGGTCCAGAGCGTTACGCGCGGTGGTTTTCGGCGCGTCGATAGCTTCAGCGATGTCGGCGATCAGTTGGTCTTTAGTAAGAGCCATGTAGTGTTCCTTCCCTATCAAATTCATATGGATTGCAGAGTGCAGTGTCAGCCATCGAGCCCGATCTTCTGGATCTGGCACCCTCGGCGATAACCACGACGAGTCGGGTTATAGATGCCGAAATCAGGGTTTGGTTCGACCTGACAAATGCTGATTGCACGCTTAACGCAGTGACTTCGCGTAAGACCGGGCAAAACTAGCACAGAGACGGGGAAATATCCGCCTCTAGCTACCCATTTGGTCAGCTTTATTGCTCTAAATCGGTAAAAAACTGCACAGGTGCCGGCAGGCGCCCCGGTTTTGCCCTACAACCCGCGCCAAAACCAGTGGTTGCGGTACACTGGGCGCTTTTTCGGGGGAGCCTGCCCTCCTCCCTTCCAACAGCCGAGAAGCCCATGCCGATCCGTCATTGCATCGTCCACCTGATCGACAAAAAACCCGACGGCACACCTGCAGTTCTGCACGCCCGCGACACGGAACTGGCCGAGTCTGCAGCCATCGAGAACATGCTCGCCGACCTCAACGAAAGCTATAACGCCAAACAAGGCAAAGCCTGGGGCCTGTTCCATCCGGAATCCGGTGCGTTCCCGTTCAGCGGCTGGCTGAAGGAATACATGGAAGGCAGCAAGGACTTCACCGCGTTCAGCAAAGTCGCCGTCGAGCACCTGCAGAAACTGATGGAAGAGTCGAACCTGTCGGTCGGCGGCCATGTGCTGTTCGCCCACTATCAGCAAGGCATGACCGATTACCTCGCTATCGCATTGCTGCACCACAGCGAAGGCGTGGCGGTGACCGATGAGCTGGACGTGACCCCGTCGCGCCACCTCGACCTCGGCCAATTGCACCTGGCTGCACGCATCAACGTCTCCGAGTGGCAGAACAACAAGCAGTCCAAGCAGTACATCTCATTCATCAAAGGCAAGAACGGCAAAAAGGTTTCGGAGTACTTCCGTGACTTCATCGGCTGCCAGGAAGGCGTCGACGGCCCGGGCGAGACCCGCACGCTGCTCAAGGCCTTCAGCGACTTCGTCGAGAGCGAAGACCTGCCGGAAGACTCTGCCCGCGAGAAAACCAAGACTTTGGTCGATTACGCCAGCAGCCAGGCCAAACTCGGCGAACCGATGGGCCTGGAAGAACTCTCGGAGCTGATCGACGAAGAGCGCCCGAAAGCCTTCTACGATCACATCCGCAACAAGGATTACGGCCTGTCGCCAGAGATTCCGGCAGACAAACGTACCCTGAATCAATTCCGCCGCTTCACCGGCCGCGCCGAAGGCCTGTCGATCAGCTTCGAAGCACATCTGCTGGGTTCGAAGATCGAATATGACGAGGAGAACGGCACCTTGATCATCAAAGGCCTGCCGACTTCGCTGACCGATCAACTGAAGCGCCGCAACTGATGCTCGGCAACGTGCTGAAGAAGGTTCTGCTGGTACTGCTCGTGGTGGTGGTCTATCAGAACTGGGGCAAGATCGAGCGGCTGTTCAATCCGTCACAAATGGTCTCGGAGCAGACGCGGGCGCAGGCCAACGTCGTGCTCTACGCCACCGACTGGTGCGGCTACTGCAAGCAGACCAAGCGCTTTCTCGACAGCAAGGGAATTCCCTTCAAGGAGTTCGATATCGAGAAGGATGCCGAGGCGCGCAAGGCGTATGAGGCATTGGGTGGGCGTGGGATTCCGCTGATCGACGTGAATGGCACGTTGATTCGCGGGTTTGACCCGGACGAGATTCTCGCTGCCCTGAAATAACCTGTAGGAGTGAGCCTGCTCGCGATAGCGGTGTATCAGTCGATAAAACCGCCGATTGACACACCGCTATCGCGAGCAGGCTCACTCCTACAAAACTTTGCATCAGACTTGAGAGATCAGCGGGCTTCGATACGGAAACCAAAACGCGGAAAGTGCACATGCACCACCCCGCCACGCTCGTCTTCACGACGAATGATCAGCTCTTCACTACCGGCAAACAGCAACTCACCCACCACCGGATCAACCCCGTAATCGGTAGCCGAGATCGCCACTCGCTGACCGGCCTTGAAGCCGTTCGGATCAACGAATTGCTCATCCGGCAATGCCGCCGGCGTCGCGTTACGCGCCACCGCAAGCGCCTCTTCCGAGGTCATCTCGCTCGCAGCACCGTGGCCAAAGCCCAGAACCCGACCCAACCAAGCGGAGACAGCCGGATACTCATCCACCAGCGGCGCGGTGACATGAGTGGCCTTGAGGAACCACAGCGGATGCGCCAATGCGAAGTCAGCAATCGACGGTTCACCAAAGAGGAAGTCGCCCTGCTCGCGCTGCAACTGCTGCTCCAGTCGCGCCATGATCGTCGGCCATTGATGCTTGGCTTGTTCGGCGGACAACCGGGTGGCGCTGCCTCCGCTGAACAGCCCGGCACGGTCAGCCAGAAACGCCTTGATCGCTTCCGGCGGCAACTTGCCGAACCGCACGGCTACCGATTCCGGCTGGAACACCAAACTCACGGCGTGTTGAAACACAACCGAATCAACCCAGGTAGCGAAACTGGCAGTCGTCATCTCCTGACCTTCAGGGAAGAACGTCGGCGAAGCTTTTTCTTGCTCCAGTCGACGCGCGATCAGCGACGTGTCGCAATAGATGTCAGCGCCAATCTGCAACACCGGGGTCTTGCGGTAACCGCCAGTCAACGCAGTCAGATCCGGTTTCGGCATCACCGGCGAGATATGCACCGAGCGCCACGATAGACCTTTGAACCCCAGCAGCAGGCGGGCCTTCTCGGCAAATGGAGAGGTCGGGTAATGATGCAGAATCAACTCGGACATACTCGGCTCCGCCGCTCAGATAGTGAGCTGGCAGCTTAGCGTGCATTTGCTTAGCAGCCTACAGATCTGCCTGATAGGAACAGATCAGTCAGATTGATAAGACGCAACCAGACATTCCTTGGCGCTCTTCCTGAGTTTTTTGATCAGCCGTTCCTGACGCAAGGCATCGCTTTTATCGCGGCACAGCTCGGTGTAAACCAGCGCCATCGCCGGGCTGGAGAGGAAGAACCGCGCGCCTTTGCCACTTTGATGCTTGGCGAAACGACGCACCGGGTCGTCGCTGATTCCGCAGTACAACGAGCCATTGGCCGCGCGAACGAGGTAAACGAACCAGGACTTGCTCACGGGCTCGACGACATCGACAGATTTTTCGCTAAGGCTGGTCACTTCGGGATCAAGACGTGTAGGAAACAGGCGACGATCTTATCAGCGACCGGCCTGAAATGCCTTCAGTCCCTTCTGCGCCTGGGCGCGAACGGCGTTGCGCACCAGCGGCGTCCAACCCAGCAGCAGGCCTTTGAAACCCAACGCCTGACGCGACCAGCGCCACAGATCGAAGTGGTCGTGGTGCTCGCAGATCTTGCCCTCACGGAAGACGAAACGAGCCTGAATATCGTTGATCACGATATTGCCGGTCTGGCTGAACAGGTAGGTCGCGACCCAATGTGCGCCGCCGCTGCGATCATCGGCGCGTACATTGTCAAAGGTCAGCGAGAAGTCTTTGGCGCGGCTGGTGAGCATGCGCCACATGTCGCCGGCGTCGCGCCCACGCAGTTCACCGAAGGCCGGATCACTGAACACGACATCGTCGGTGTAGCAGGCGGCCATGGCTTCGGCGTCGAGGCGCTGGAAGGCCTGGTAGAAACGGGTGATCAACGCGGCGTGGGCTTCGCTCATGGGCAAACTCCAAAATAGGTACAGAGTGCCAGCACGATAATCTGCAATGCGCAGAAACACTATCGGCATTCGTAAACCGAATACCACGCAAGATATTAAAGGCGCCCCAAAAACTGTGGGAGCGAGCTTGCTCGCGAAGAGGCCGGCACATGCAACACGATCTGTGCCTGAACCACCGCCTTCGCGAGCAAGCTCGCTCCCACATTGGATATCACTGCCCCCAAAAAAGGGTTACGTGTCAGATCTTCTCGCTTTGCACTTGGACGTACAGTGCACGGCCGGCGCCAAGCCCAGCGATGATCGCACCGGTGCCGATAATGCCAAAAATCCAGCCCACGGCATTCCAGCCACCGGTCCAGTCATGCACCACGCCGACCGCGAACGGCCCCATCGACGCCAGCGTGTAACCGAAACCCTGAGACATGCTCGACAGGTTCGCCGCGACATGGGAATCCCGCGAACGCAGCACGATCAGCGTCAACGCCAGACTGAACGTACCGCCCTGCCCCAGCCCCAGCAGAATCGCCCAGCCCCACAATCCTTCGATCGGCGCATACAGGCAACCAAACAGACCGCCGAGGGTCAGGGCCATGACCACGACGATCGCCAGACGCTGATCCTTGCCGCGCGTCGCCAGCCACGGTGCGGCCAGTGAACTGGCAAGCTGGATGATCACCGAACCGGACAACACCAGACCGGCCTGGGTCGGCGTCAGGCCACGACCAATCAGGATCGACGGCAACCAGCCGAAGACGATGTAGGCCAGCGATGATTGCAGACCCATGTACAAGGTCACCTGCCAGGCCAGCGGATCACGCAGCAGACCGCGCACACGATAGGCCACGTTGTGCGCGCCATGTTTCTGCCCGACTTGCGGCAGCCAGAACACCGCCGCAACCAGCGCCGGAATCACCCAGAACCCCAGGCCCATCGCCCAACTGTGATCGAAGTGCTCACTCAATGGCACGCTGGAACCCGCCGCCATCGCCGCGCCCAGGCACAGCGCCATGGTGTAGACGCCGGTCATGGTGCCGGCGTGTTTGGCAAAGTCGCGCTTGACGATGCCCGGCAGCAACACCCCGACGATGCCGATGCTCGCGCCGCCCAATATGCTGCCAGCGAACAGGCCGATCTCACCAAAGTTGCTGCGCAAAATGATCCCGCCGGCCAGCGTCAGCAGAATCCCCAACACCACCCGCTCGGCGCCGAAACGCCGCGCCAGTATCGGTGCCAGCGGGGCGAACAATCCGAGGCACAGCACCGGCAACGTGGTCAGCAAGCCGGCTTGAGCGGCCGACAAACCGAGGCTTTTCGACACATCGCTAAGCAGCGGCGCCATGCTCGACAGCGCCGGACGCAAATTCAGCGCGACCAGAATCAAGCCCAGCAACAACAGCCATGGCCGGCGCAGCAGCGGATGGCTTTGTTGCACTTGCTCGTCGTCGGCCTCGGCGTCGATCAGCAGTTCTTCAAGTTCTGCGGTGCGTTTGGGGGTTGTGGATATCTCGCTGCGGGACATGGTTTTCTCGGTTTCAAGGTTCATTGATCAACTGTCTCGACAAAGCTTTGGCCCGTTCCGGGTCGCGTTGCTCGACCGCATCGAGCAATTCGATGTGCAAGTCGAACACTTCCTGACGGCGCGGGACGATGTTCAGGGTCTGGCGCAATTGCGCGCCGACGATGCTGGAGAAATAGCGATACAGCTCGCTCAGGGTCGGGTTGTGCGCGGCGTCGACCAATCGGCGGTGGAACACCAGATCGCAGGCGATATAGGTGTCGAGATCGCCGTGGTAGTGACTGCCGCTGGTGCCGAGCGCTTCACGCAAGGCGACCAGGTCCTCGTCAGTGCGACGCAACGCTGCCAGGCCGATGGCCTCGACTTCGAGGATGTGCCGGGTTTCCCTTGCCTGATCGAGCGAGCAGCGCGACAAGGCTTTCAGCGTGTCGAGCGGATCGACCACCGCGCGCAAGTAACTGCCATCGCCCTGGCGAATCTCGATCAGTCCGGAAAACGCCAGCACGCGCATGGCTTCGCGCACGGTGTTGCGGCTGATGCCCAGCTCTGCGCACAGCTCCGGTTCGGTCGGCAACCGCTCGCCAACCTTCCAGGTACCGCTGTTGATGCGCTGACGGAGTTGATCCAAGGCCTGATCGACCAGTGATCGTTTGATTAGTGGAGAAATGTCTGACATAGAACTCGCCCTTTCATCCAATCATAGGATGAATTTTCTGACATGTTAGTCAGACCCGTGTAGGACGGCAACCACCTAGGGTCAATCGGAGACACATGGAGCGGCATTTTCGATTGGTCAAAATTACCCTTTAAGGGTAATTTCAGGGACAGGGTTTTGGTTTCTTATGGAGAAGAACACACCCCATTACGACTTGGCGGTGATCAAGCGGAAGTCAGACGACTTGGCTGACAAGCTTTCACCAAGACCGCGGAAAAAACCGGTCTCGATCTCGGTTTTAGCTTCATAGAAATGCAGGAGATCGTTTTCGAGTTGCAGAACTGGATGTTGTACAAATCGATGACCACCTATGACGATCATCGAGTCTGGCAGGACGTGTATCACATCAACTCAAAAGGCCTGGAGATTTACATCAAGGTGACATACCGCCCTGCCGGCGGCGCACCGGTAATCTCCTTCAAGGAGAAAAACCCATGAAAACCCGGCAATGTTTCAGCTGTGGTGCCCGTGAGGGAATGAGGCATTTCGAGGGTCGCGGTGAGACCCTGAGTGTCAAAGGCATGGAGCGCCGCGTAGATGATCTTGCTGGCTGGGAATGCCGGCAGTGCGGGGAAGTCGAGTGGGACGACAGCACCGATAGCGCTGATCGTTACACGGAAGCGGGCGATGAACTGGTCATCGCTGCCCGGCAAATGATCGGTTCCGAGATGAAGCGCATCCGGCGCAAATTGCACCTAACGCAAAAAGAGACGGTGCAACTGCTGTCAGGTGGAGGCCACAACGCATTTTCAAGGTACGAACGAGGCGAACTGCTGCCGCCAAAGGCGTTGATGCTTTTGATGCGGTTGCTGGATCGTTACCCGCACTTGCTTGCCGATGCGAAAGTCTTGGCCGAAGGGGCTGACTTGAGAGGTGCGTTCAAGTACACCATCCACAAAGAACACGAAACCCTGACCGTATCCTGACCCACAAAAAAACAAACCCGGCACAAGGCCGGGTTAGTTTTTTACCCACAAACCATCAATGCAAAATCTGACTCAAGAACAACTTCGTCCGCTCATTCTGCGGATTATCGAAGAAGTCATTCGGCGATGCCTGTTCTACGATTTCGCCCTTGTCCATGAAGATCACGCGATTGGCCACGGTACGGGCAAAGCCCATTTCGTGGGTCACGCAGAGCATGGTCATGCCGTCTTCCGCCAGACCGATCATGGTGTCGAGTACTTCCTTCACCATCTCCGGATCGAGCGCTGAAGTCGGTTCATCGAACAGCATGATTTTCGGCTTCATGCACAACGCGCGGGCAATCGCCACACGCTGTTGCTGACCGCCAGACAGTTGCCCCGGGAATTTGTGCGCCTGCTCCGGAATGCGTACGCGCTCCAGATAATGCATGGCGATTTCCTCTGCCTTGCGCTTGGGCATCTTGCGCACCCACATTGGCGCCAGGGTGCAGTTCTGCAGAATGGTCAGGTGCGGGAACAGGTTGAAGTGCTGGAACACCATGCCGACTTCGCGGCGGATCGCTTCGATCTGCTTGAGGTCGTTGGTCAGTTCCACGCCATCGACGACGATGCGGCCCTGCTGGTGTTCTTCCAGACGATTGAGGCAGCGAATCGTCGTCGATTTGCCGGAACCCGACGGGCCGCACAGGACGATCCGTTCGCCCTGCTTGACGTTGAGGTTGATGTCTTTGAGCACGTGGAACTGGCCGTACCACTTGTTGACGCCCTGCATCTGAATAATGCCTTCAGGACCTGCAGGCTTTTTGATTGCTTCACTCATTACAGAACTCCTAACGCTTGTGGCCAGTGTCGAGCTTGCGTTCCAGATGCATGGAATAGCGCGACATACCAAAACAGAAAATCCAGAACACCAGGGCGGCGAACACGTAGCCTTCGGTGGCCATGCCCAGCCATTTCGGATCGGCAGCGGCTTGCTTGACGCTGTTGAGCAGGTCAAAGAGGCCGATAATGATCACCAGACTGGTGTCCTTGAACAGCGCGATGAAGGTGTTGACGATGCCGGGGATCACCAGCTTCAGGGCTTGCGGCAGAATCACCAGGCCCATCGAACGCCAGTAACCGAGGCCCATCGCTGCGGCGGCTTCGTACTGCCCTTTGGGGATCGCTTGCAGACCGCCACGCACCACTTCGGCGACATAGGCCGACTGGAACAGGATCACGCCAATCAGCGCCCGCAGCAGTTTGTCGAAGTTCATGCCTTCGGGCAGGAACAGCGGCAGCATCACCGAGGACATGAACAGCACCGTGATTAACGGCACGCCGCGCCAGAACTCGATAAAGGTCACGCAGACCACACGAATCGCCGGCATGTTCGAACGACGGCCCAGCGCCAGCACAATCCCCAGCGGCAAGGCACCGGCGATACCGACGGTGGCGATGACCAGGGTCAGCATCAGGCCGCCCCACTGGCTGGTCGCCACGGTGCTCAGACCGAAACCGCCGTGCAGCAGGATGTAGGCGATGATCGGGTACACCACCAGGAAGCTCAGCCCGTACACCGCTTTACGCGGGAAGCGCGAGATGAACAGGGGCGCTACACCGATCACCGCCAGCCACACGGTCAGGTCCACGCGCCAGCGCAGTTCCGTCGGGTAGTAACCGTACATGAACTGGCCGAAACGCTGCTGAATGAACACCCAGCAGGCGCCGTCCTTGGTGCAGTCGGCGCGGGTGGTGCCGACCCAGTTGGCATCGACGATGGCCCAACTGAGGATCGGTGGCACCACGAGGTAGATCAGGTAGAACGCAAACAGGGTCAGCAAGGTGTTGAGCCAGCTGGAGAACATGTTCGCGCGCATCCACGCCACCACGCCGATACTGCTGTTCGGTGGGGGCATATCAGGTTTGAAAGTATGAGTACTCATGCGCTTTTCCTTACCGCTCGATCAGCGCAATGCGCTTGTTGTACCAGTTCATCAGCAGGGAAATGCTGATACTGATCGCCAGGTACACGCTCATGGTGATGGCAATCACCTCGATCGCCTGACCGGTCTGGTTGAGCACGGTGCCGGCGAACAGCGAAACCATTTCCGGGTAACCGATACCGGCCGCCAGCGAAGAGTTTTTCGCCAGGTTGAGGTATTGGCTGGTCAGCGGCGGAATGATCACGCGCAGGGCTTGCGGAATGATCACTTTGCGCAGGGTCGGGCCGTTGCGCAGGCCGAGGGAACGCGCGGCTTCGGTCTGGCCGTGGCTGACCGACTTGATCCCCGAACGCACGATCTCGGCGATGAACGCCGCGGTGTACACGGTCAAGGCCAGGGTCAACGCGAGCAGTTCCGGGATCAGCACCCAGCCGCCAACAAAGTTGAAGCCTTTAAGCTCGGGCATTTCCCAATGCAGCGGAGCGCCGAAGATCAGTGCGCACAAGGTCGGGATCACCAGCAGAATTGCCAGACCGACCCAGAACTTGTGAAACGGCACGCCGGTTTCTTCAAAGCGTTTGTTGGCCCAGCGGGTCATCAGCACGATGCCGAGAATGGCCACCACAATGCTGATCACGAACGCCCAGAAACCATCAGCCGCCAGTGCGGCCGGCATGTTCAGGCCACGGCTGCTGACGAAGAAGGTGTCGCCGAAGTTATGGCTGTTGCGCGGCCCCGGCATGGTCAGGAACACCGCGAAGTACCAGAACAGGATTTGCAGCAGCGGCGGAATGTTGCGGAACACTTCCACATACACGGTCGCCAGTTTGCTGATGATCCAGTTCTGCGACAGCCGCGCCACACCGATGATGAACCCGAGGATCGTCGCCAGAACCACGCCGATCACGGTCACCAACAGGGTATTGAGAAGACCGATGACAAAGACGCGGGCATAGCTGTCCGCTTCGGTGTAGTCGATCAGGTGTTGAGCGATGCCGAATCCGGCACTGCGCTCCAGAAAGCCGAAACCGGAGGTAATGCCCCGGTGCTGAAGGTTGGTTTGCGTGTTGTCGAACAAGTACCAGCCCAGCGAGACCACCGCCACAACGGTGATGATCTGGAATAGCCACGCACGCACTCGTGGATCGCTGAGGCTGAGCCTCTGCTTTGGTGCGCCGATTGAATTTTGCATGAAGTGCCCCGGAAAAAATGGAACAAGAACATCACCCGGCGGTTGGCCCGCCGGGTGATAGAACCATTAGCGCACTGGTGGTGCGTACTGAATGCCGCCGTTGTTCCACAGGGCGTTCAAGCCGCGGTCGATTTCCAGCGGAGTGCTCTTGCCGAGGTTTTTCTCGAAGATTTCGCCGTAGTTACCGACTTGTTTGACGATCTGCACAACCCAGTCTTTCGGCAGTTTCAGGTCTTTGCCGTACTCGCCGTCAGCGCCGAGCATACGGGCAACGTCCGGGTTCTTGGTCGACTTGGCTTCAGCTTCGACGTTCTTCGAAGTGATGCCGGCTTCTTCGGTGTTGAGCAGCGCGTAGCCAACCCAACGGACGATGGCTAGCCACTCGTCGTCGCCGTTACGTACGACCGGGCCCAGTGGTTCTTTGGAAATGGTTTCCGGCAGAACCACGTAGTCCTTCGGCGATGCCAGCTTGGAGCGCTGGGCGAACAGTTGGGACTTGTCGGAGGTCAGCACGTCGCAACGACCGGATTCCAGCGATTTGGCGCTTTCATCGGAGGTGTCGAAAGTGATCGGGGTGTATTTCAGACCGTTGCCGCGGAAGTAGTCGGAAACGTTCAGCTCGGTGGTGGTACCGGCCTGGATGCAGATGGTTGCACCGTCCAGCTCTTTGGCACTCTTGACGCCCAGCTTGTTGTTCACCAGGAAGCCGATGCCGTCGTAGTAGGTAATGAAGCCCGGGAATTTCAGGCCCATGCCCGCGTCACGGGAGCTGGTCATGGTGGTGTTACGCGACAGGATGTCGATCTCGCCCGATTGCAGCGCAGTGAAGCGCTCCTTGGCGTTCAACTGACTGAACTTGACCTTGGTCGCGTCGCCGAATACGGCAGCGGCCACAGCGCGGCAGACGTCAGCGTCGATCCCGAGGATCTTGCCGGTTGCGTCCGGTACCGAGAAGCCCGGCAGACCGTCGCTTACGCCACACTGCACGAAACCTTTCTTCTGCACGGCATCCAGGGTTGCACCCGCCTGAGCGAACCCGCTGACGCCGAGAACTGTTGCTGCAGTCACGATCGCCAGAGTGGATTTCAACATCTTCATTCAAACCTCCAGTTTTGCTCTTGTTGTGTCGGAGCTTGAGTCCAGTCGCACCCTTTTGAGGCGTTGTTGACCCGTGTTGGCTTTTTTTGGGGTCAACCGACGTAAGACCTTCGCTATGAGTCTAGTAGGAGAAAATCCACATCATGGACAACTCACTTCTCACCAATCGGCCGAACGGGCTGTAGCCCTTTCACGTTCGCTAAGCCCGTAGCGGCCATTGGCGAACATCCATCACCGGATTCTTTGCAATCCCGTCGCGGGTCGTACACTGATAGTGTTACCGCCCACGCAAGATCGGTTGCACGGTTCAAGCCATAGCAAAGCCCGTACCACACCGCTCGCCGAATCGTTTCGGCGACAGGTCAATAGCAAAACTTGTAACCTTGCGACATCTTCTTAACGGATCCACCGGACGCGCACTCGAATCACGCACTTAATGAGAGCGGCCGCACATTTTTGGAGCAGACATGACCGAGCCCTTGATTCTTCAGCCTGTTAAGCCCGCAGACGCCTGCGTGATCTGGCTGCACGGCCTCGGCGCCGATCGCTACGATTTCCTGCCGGTGGCAGAAGCGTTGCAGGAAAGCCTGTTGAGCACGCGCTTCGTACTACCGCAGGCGCCGACCCTTCCAGTGACGATAAATGGCGGATATGCCATGCCGAGCTGGTACGACATCAAAGCCATGAGCCCGGCCCGCGCGATTGACCGTGAGCAGTTGGAAGCGTCGGCGGATCGCGTCATTGAATTGATCGAAAACGAGCGCGCCAGCGGAATAGACGCCTCGCGGATTGTCCTCGCCGGGTTTTCCCAGGGTGGCGCGGTGGTGTTGCACAGCGCATTTGTGAAATGGCAAGGGCCGTTGGGCGGTGTGCTGGCGCTGTCGACGTATGCGCCGACGTTCACTGACGAGATGGAGCTTTCCGCCAGTCAGCAGCGGATTCCCGCACTGTGTCTGCACGGCCAGTTCGATGGCGTGGTGCAGAACTCGATGGGCCGCAGTGCTTACGAGCATTTAAAGAAGCATGGTGTCACGGTGACATGGCAGGAATACCCAATGGAGCACGAAGTGTTACCTGAAGAGATTCGCGACATCGGTGTCTGGTTGAGTGAACGCCTGCGCTAAACGTCGAGTTTAAAATCGCCCATTGATCCCTCCTACTACGCCGCGCCCGTTTCTTGCATTACACTGGCCGGCGTACATTCCTTAACCAATTGATGAGATGACCGTGCTCAAAGCACTCAAGAAAATGTTCGGTAAAAGCGAGGCTGAGCAGCTCGCGCCAGTTCCCAGTGCGCCGTCGCACGCCCCCGGTCATCGCACCGATGCGCCACAGGCCGACCGCCCCGCTCCCGTAGCGGCACCGAAGCAAGCACCGCAACCTGCACCGGCCGCGCCCATCGCCGCCGAACCCGCCCGCAGCGAAGCGCCGAAACCGGCCAGACCGCGCCGCGAACCGAAGCCCAAGGCACCGGTGATTCCGTGGAAACTCGAAGATTTCGTCGTCGAGCCACAGGAAGGCAAAACCCGCTTCCACGATTTCAAGCTGTCTCCAGAACTGATGCACGCCATCCAGGATCTGGGTTTTCCGTATTGCACGCCGATCCAGGCGCAGGTGCTGGGTTACACCCTCGCCGGCAAAGACGCGATTGGCCGTGCGCAAACGGGCACCGGCAAGACCGCCGCGTTCCTGATCTCGATCATCACCCAGCTGCTGCAAACACCGCCGCCGAAAGAACGCTACATGGGCGAACCCCGTGCGCTGATCATCGCGCCGACCCGTGAGCTGGTGGTGCAGATCGCCAAGGACGCTGCCGATCTGACCAAGTACACCGGCCTCAACGTCATGACGTTCGTTGGTGGCATGGACTTCGACAAGCAGCTCAAGCACCTCGAAGCGCGCCACTGCGACATCCTCGTCGCCACACCGGGCCGCTTGCTCGACTTCAACCAGCGCGGCGACGTGCACCTGGACATGGTCGAAGTGATGGTGCTGGACGAAGCCGACCGCATGCTCGACATGGGTTTCATCCCGCAGGTACGCCAGATCATTCGTCAGACGCCACCGAAGTCCGAGCGCCAGACCCTGCTGTTCTCCGCGACCTTCACCGAAGACGTGATGAACCTCGCCAAGCAGTGGACCACCGACCCTGCCATCGTCGAAATCGAAGTCACCAACGTGGCCAACGAAAACGTCGAGCAGCACATTTATGCGGTGGCAGGTGCCGACAAATACAAACTGCTCTACAACCTGGTCAACGATAACGGCTGGGAGCGCGTGATCGTGTTTGCCAATCGCAAGGATGAAGTGCGTCGCATCGAAGAGCGTCTGGTGCGCGACGGCATCAACGCCGCGCAACTCTCCGGCGATGTGCCGCAGCACAAACGCATCAAGACCCTGGAAGGTTTCCGCGAAGGCAAGATTCGCGTGCTGGTTGCCACTGACGTGGCTGGTCGCGGCATCCACATCGACGGCATCAGCCACGTGATCAACTTCACCCTGCCGGAAGTCCCTGACGACTACGTGCACCGCATCGGCCGTACCGGTCGCGCTGGCGCCGATGGTGTGTCGATCAGCTTTGCCGGTGAGGACGACTCCTACCAGTTGCCATCCATCGAAGAGAAGCTCGGTCGCAAGATCAGCTGTGAAACGCCGCCGACGCATCTATTGCGTGCGGTTGAGCGCAAGCGTCCGCAGTAGGTGACGTAAAACAGAGAAGCGCAGCCGGCAACGGACTGCGCTTTTTTTTCGCCCGTATTTTCAACAGGCCCTTGCCCGACAAAACCAAAAGTCCATAATAGACAAACAAGTATATTTCTCCTCTTCGGAGCCTGACATGTCCAGTACGCCCTACGTGATCGACCAAGCCCAGGCCCGTGCGCTGCTGGCGCGCGTTGATGTGCCGGAAATCCTGCGCAAACTGTTTCGCGACCTCGCGGCCGGCAACGCCGTACAACCGGCACAGCAACTGGTGGCGTTTCCGCAGGGGGCCGGCGATTTCATCAACTATCTGGGCGTACTGGCCGAGGACGGCGTGTACGGAGTGAAAACCTCGCCGTACATCGTTCGCGAGCAAGGTGCGCTGGTGACGGCATGGACGCTGTTGATGTCGATGAAGACCGGTCAACCGCTGCTGCTCTGCGATGCTGGTGAACTGACCACCGCGCGCACCGCCGCAACCACAGCCGTGGCCGTCGACGCCCTCGCACCGGCGAATGCCAGCCGCCTGGCGATCATCGGCAGCGGCAAGGTTGCGCAGGCGCATCTGCACTACGTCAAAGGTCTGCGCGACTGGCAGAGCATCAGCGTGTATTCACCGTCCCTGTTCGAAGATTCTGCAACTCAGGCAGCATTGCAAGCCATCGCGCCCGATCTGCAGTTTGCTGGTAGCCGCGAAGCGGCGATTGCTGATGCCGACGTCATCATGCTGTGCACCTCGTCCGCTGGCCCGGTGATCGATCCCGCTGAGCTGAGCAAACCGGCGCTGATCACCTCGATCAGCACCAACGCCCCGCGCGCCCACGAAGTCCCGCCGCAGCGCCTCAACGACATGCAAGTGTTCTGCGACTATCGTCTGACCACGCCGGGTTCGGCGGGTGAGATGCTGATTGCGGCTGAGCAACATGGTTGGAACCAGGATTCGATTGTGGGTGACCTCGCCGACCTGCTCAGCGAGAAAGTGCAGCGCCCCGATTACGACCGACACATGTTTTTCCGTTCAATCGGCCTAGGGCTGGAAGACATCGCCCTCGCCAATGCGATTTATCACTTGACTCACTAACACCACAAATCCCCCTGTGGGAGCGGGCTTGCTCGCTCCCACCAGGGGATCAGCGTATTTTCCGATATTGCGTACAGACTGGAGACCTTCATGAGCCAGGCAGATTTCATCATCATCGGCGGCGGGATTGCCGGCGCTTCCACCGGTTTCTGGCTGTCGCCGCATGGCAAAGTGATCGTACTCGAACGTGAATCCCACCCGGCCTATCACTCCACCGGGCGCTCCGCCGCGCTGTTCACCGCCGCGTACGGCACACCGCAAGTACGCGCGCTGACCCAGGCCAGCCGGGCTTTTTTCGACAACCCGCCGGCCGGTTTCTGCGAACACCCACTGCTCACCCCGCGCGGCGAAATGACTGTGGATTTCACCGGTGACGCCGCTGAACTGAACAACCAATACCTCAGCGCCAAAGCCACCGTGTCTGAAATGCAACTGCTCAGCGCCGACGAAGCCTGCGCGCGACTGCCGATCCTGCGCCGGGAAAAAGTCCACGGCGCGATCTACGACCCGAGCGCCAGCGACATCGACACCGACGCCCTGCATCAGGGCTACCTGCGCGGCATCCGCCGCAACAACGGTGAAGTCCATACCGATTGCGAAGTACTTGGCCTGCGTCGCGACGCCGATGGCCTCTGGCACGTGCAAACCAACGGGCAGACTTTCAGCGCGCCAGTGATCATCAACGCCGCCGGCGCCTGGGCCGACAAGATCGGTGCATTGGCTGGCGCCAGGCCGCTGGGCCTGCAACCAAAACGTCGCGCCGCGTTCATTTTCGCCGGCCCCGAGGGCGTGGATATCCATCACTGGCCGATGCTGGTCAGCCTCGACGAATCCTTCTATATGAAGCCCGACGCTGGCATGTTCCTCGGTTCGCCGGCCAACGCCGACCCGGTCGAACCTCATGATGTGCAGCCGGAAGAACTGGACATTGCCATGGGCATCTACCAGATCGAAGAGGCGACGACGCTAACGATCCGCCGGCCGACGCGCACTTGGGCCGGCCTGCGCAGCTTCGTTGCCGACGGCGATTTGCTCAGCGGTTTCGATCAACAGGTACCGGGGCTGTTCTGGGTGGCGGCGCAGGGTGGATACGGCATCCAGACGTCGCCGGCGATGGGCCAGGCCAGCGCGGCGTTAGTACGCGGTGAACCCCTGCCCGATCATCTGCAGCAGTTCGGCCTGAGCGCCGCCATGCTTTCCCCCGCCCGCCTCGTCTGATCGTCCCTGCGGATGACGCGCCCAACGGATTGCGGCACACTCGCAACGCCTCCTGATCACGGGGGCGTTGACGCTGCCTGGAGCTCCACTGTCATGACTGCCCCTGAATTCGACCCGGCGCTGGATAACTTCCGTGCCGTCGCCGACGCCATCGCCACGCTGTTCTTTCCCCACGCCGAAGTGGTACTGCACGACCTGCGCACGCAAAAGGTCGACTACATCGCCAACAACCTGTCCAAACGCGAGATCGGCGACGACTCGTCACTGGAGGACATGCTCAGCGAGGATGTCAGCGACCGCAATATCGGCCCGTACGAAAAGCTCAATTGGGATGGCCAGAAAATTCGCAGCCTGAGCACCGTGCTGCGCGATGGCGAAGGCCGGCCCCTGGCGGTGCTGTGCATCAACCTGAATATTTCGCTGTTCGAGAATGCCAAGGCGGCGCTGGACCTGTTCCTCTCGCCGAGCAAACTGATTCCGCAACCGGACTCATTGTTTCGCGATGACTGGCAGGAACGCATCAACACCTTCCTCCACGCCTGGCTGCGCGAGCGGCAGTTGAGCCTGAATCTGCTGACCCGCGATCACAAGCGCGAACTGGTGCTGGCGTTGCACGCCGAAGGCGCATTCAAGGGCAAGAGTGCGTCGAATTATGTAGCCAATGTGCTGAACATGGGGCGGGCGACGGTGTACAAGCATTTGAAGGAATTGAAGGGCTAGAGATTTGCGGTGATTTCTCTGACGCCATCGCGAGCAGGCTCACTCCTACAGGAGAACGCATTCCAAATGTAGGAGTGAGCCTGCTCGCGATAGCGGACTATCAGTCGCCGTAGATGTCGGACTTGAAATACTTCTCGGAAATCTTCTGGTACTCGCCACTCGCGCGAATGCCATCAATGGCGCTGTTCAACTGGCTGACCAGCTCGGCATTGCCCTTGCGCACCGCAATCCCCGCACCCTCGCCCACGTACTTGGGATCCTTCAACTCAGGTCCGACAAACGCGTAACCCTTGCCACGCGGCATCGACAAAAAGTCGTTCAACGGAATGGTGTCGGCAAAAATCGCATCGAGACGCCCCGCCGCCAGGTCCATGTAGATCTCTTCGTTGTTGCTGTAGCGCTTGACGTTGATGCCCTTCGGTTCAAACACTTCGGTGGCATAACGATCAGTGGTGGTCGCGCGCTGCACGCCGACGTTCTTGCCCTTGAGGCTGGCGTATTGATCGTCGACCGTGGCGCCTTCCTTCATCACCAGTCGCGACGAGGTGAAGTAGTACTTGTGGGTGAAATCCACCGATTTCTTGCGGTCTTCGTTGATGGTCATCGATGACAGCGCCATGTCGATCTTCTTCACTTTCAGCGAGGGAATCAGGCCATCGAACTCACCTTCGACCCATACACACTTGACCTTCATCTGCGCGCACAGGGCATTGCCGATGTCGTAGTCGAAACCGACGATTTCGCCCTTGTCGGTTTTCGAGGCGAATGGCGGGTAAGCGGCTTCAATGCCAATGCGCAGGGTTTGCTCAGCGGCGAACACGCTGGCAGAGGCCAACAGGCTGAGGGCCAGACCGGTGATGAGGGGGAATTTCTTCATGTTCGTTCTCTCGCGGGTTGTTGTTGGTTTGGCAAGATGAAGAAGAGCGGCTGGCAGCGGGGAGCTACAAGCGGCAAGACTGAAGCTGTTTTTTGTACTTGGAAATCCATATTGGACTTATAGGTACAAGCCGTCAATCGGCGAGAAGAGAGTGTCTGCGAGGTTTTTGCTGTTGCAGATGGCCTCATCGCGAGCAAGCTCGCTCCCACATTGGATTTGTGAACGACACAGATTCAATGTGGGAGCGAGCTTGCTCGCGAAGGCTTACTGAAGGGCACTACAGGAATTACTTTTTCCAGCGATCCGCAGCAGCATGATCACTGTCCCGCCCCTCAACCCAGCGCGGGCCATCACTGGTGTTCTCTTTCTTCCAGAACGGTGCGCGGGTTTTCAGGTAGTCCATGACGAAGGCGCAGGCATCGAACGCGGCCTGGCGATGGGCGCTGGCGGCGCCGACAAACACGATCGGCTCGCCCGGCTCCAGCGCGCCGATGCGGTGCAGCACTTCCAGCTTCAATAGCGGCCAGCGCTGTTCAGCTTCAACGGCAATCTTGCCGAGGGCTTTTTCGGTCATACCCGGATAGTGCTCAAGGAACATCCCCGCCACATCCAGCCCATCGTTGAAGTCGCGCACGTAACCGACAAAACTCACCACAGCACCGACACCGACGTTGGCCGCGTGCATCGCGTTGACTTCAGCGCCCGGATCGAACGGCGTGGCCTGCACACGAATCGCCATGGCTCAGCCTCCGGTCACGGTCGGGAAAAACGCCACTTCGTCGCCATCGGTCACCGGCTCGTCAAGTTGGCAGAGGTCTTCGTTGCGTGCGCACATCAGGTTCTGTTCGCTCAACACCTCGGCACCGTTACGTTGCGCGAGCAGTGCGCGTACGTCATCGACCGTGGCGAAATCACCTTCAACCTTTACCGAATCCACGCCCAGCGCTTCACGGTAACGGGCAAAAAACTTCACGGTCAGGTTCATGGCTGCTCCGCCTGGAAGTGCCCGCTCTTACCGCCGACTTTCTCCAGCAGGCGCACGCTTTCGATGGTCATGCCGCGATCCACGGCTTTGCACATGTCGTAAATGGTCAGGGCGGCAACGCTGGCGGCGGTCAACGCTTCCATCTCGACGCCGGTCTGCCCGGACAGTTTGCAGCGGGCGACGATGCGCACGGTGTCTTCGCCATCAGCGCTCAGTTCGACTTTGACGCCGGTAAGCATCAGCGGATGGCACAGGGGAATCAGATCGCTGGTTTTCTTCGCCGCTTGTATGCCGGCAATGCGCGCCACGGCGAACACGTCACCCTTGGGATGGCCGCCGCTGACGATCATCTGCAGCGTTTCGGGGAGCATGCGCACCAGCGCTTGGGCCGTCGCTTCACGGAACGTCACGGCTTTTTCGGTGACGTCGACCATGTTGGCGCGACCTTGGGAATCGAGATGAGTCAGCACGGGATTACTCCTGATCAGGAGCGTCGATTGTAAACCTGCGGGTCAAATTTCCGCATCATTGATTATGAATTCACCACTATCCCCTGTGGGAGCGGGCTTGCTCGCGAAAGCGGTGTGTCAGGCACATAAATCGTGGCTGACACACCGCTTTCGCGAGCAAGCCCGCTCCCACAATGGGTTTTGTGTTCAGGCATAAAAAACCGGGCGGCTGTTAGGCCGCCCGGTTTTGGGTGAAGGGTTACAGATGCGATTCGGCGTATTCGGCCAGGATCGAGCGAGGCACCCCTTGCAGGGTGATATGCACACCGTTGGGGAAATCCTTGAAGCGTTCGGTCAGATAGGTCAGCCCGGAACTGGTCGCGGACAGGTAAGGGGTGTCGATCTGTGCGAGGTTGCCCAGGCACACCACTTTGGAACCGGCGCCGGCCCGGGTGATGATGGTTTTCATCTGGTGCGGCGTGAGGTTCTGGCATTCGTCGATCAGGATCAGGCTCTGCTGGAAGCTGCGACCGCGAATGTAGTTGAGCGATTTGAACTGCAACGGCACTTTGCTGAGGATGTAGTCGACGCTGCCATGGGTGTTTTCGTCATCCATGTGCAAGGCTTCGAGGTTGTCGGTGATGGCGCCCAGCCAAGGCTCCATTTTTTCCGCTTCGGTGCCTGGCAGGAAGCCGATTTCCTGGTCCAGGCCCTGCACGCTGCGGGTCGCGATGATGCGGCGATAACGCTTGCTGACCATGGTCTGCTCGATCGCAGCGGCCAGGGCCAGAATGGTTTTACCGGAGCCTGCGGCGCCCGACAGGTTGACCAGATGAATGTCCGGATCCAGCAACGCGTACAGCGCCAGACTCTGGTAAATATCGCGCGGTTTGAGCCCCCAGGCCTCTTGATGCAGCAACGGTTCCTGATGCAGGTCGAGGATCAGCAGCTTGGCCTCGTCAATCTCCTTGATCCAGCCGACAAAGCCCTGTTCGTCAATGATGAACTCGTTGATGTGCACCGCCGGCAGGTTGTCGATCAGTTGCACTTGATGCCAGGTGCGGCCGTGATCCTGGCGGGTATCGACCTTGCTCACGCGGTCCCAGAAAGAGCCGGTCATGTTGTGGTAGCCATTGGGCAGCAGGGACACGTCATCGACCAGTTGGTCGGTGCTGTAATCCTCGGCATCGATGCCGCAGGCGCGCGCCTTGAGGCGCATGTTGATGTCTTTGGTGACCAGCACCACAGGCTTCTGTGGATCACGGGTGTGCAGGTCAATCAATTGGTTGATGATTTTGTTGTCGTTCAGATGCTCGGGCAGAATCAGGTTCGATTCGGCCTGTTTGCTCATCAGAATTGACAGCAAGCCCTTAGGCCCGCCCTTGCCACGCTGGATCGGCACACCGAGTTCGACGTCTTCAGGAGACGCATCGCCCAGAGTCTTGTCGATCAGCCGGATGGCCTGACGGCATTCGGCGGCAACGCTGTGATGCCCGCTCTTGAGCTTGTCCAGCTCTTCAAGCACGGTCATCGGGATCGCGACGTGGTGTTCTTCGAAATTCAGCAGGGCGTTTGGATCGTGAATCAATACGTTGGTATCGAGTACATAAAGGATTGGCTGGTTGGAGGAAGGGCTACGTCCGTGATCATCCATACTCGGTCACCTTTGTCAGAGCCATTGGACGCAATACCTGTGCGGTGCTGCGCCTCGAAGTGACTGCCGAAATCTCACCTGCGGAGATTCAAGTGACTGCAAACAAACGGGTCTTGGAAGACGCCACCTGTGTTGCAGGTTTCGGCGGTCTGTCTTCGTAATACTCCAAAACCCATGACATAAAAAAGCACTTTGACGGTTTTTTTAAGTTTATTTTGCAGAGTGACGAAAAGCCCTTGGCGGACTGCCCGGACCCCGCTAAAGTCGGAAGTCCGCCTGCATCGAATCCTGCAAAAAAATCGCCCCAAGCCCAATGTTTCCGGGCTTTTGCCGTTTCTCAGCGAAACGCGTCCTGACAGTCTTCCCAACCGATGCCGCTCTGCGCGGTTTGCGTGATCAACCACGGCAACGAGGTCTTCACCGCGTCCTGCTTCATGTTGAAATTGATCACCCCGTGGCGCCACAGCAGCATCAGGGTCAGCACCCGCTGCGCACTCTGCGCGCCCTTGAGTTTGCCCGCGCCGTCCTGGGCGTCGATGTCCCACAGGGCCACTTGCAGGCCCTGGGTGTTGAAGAAACCTTGCGCGTCGCTGCGGCGCTGCCCTTCCGGCGGACGGAACAGCGGCACGTAGTTTTCCGGCAACTTGTTCTTCACCAGATCAGCGCTGCGCCGCACCGAATCCTGCCAGTCCTGCCAGTGGCTATGGGAACGGAACTCCCAGCCTTGCACGCCAACGCACTGTCGGGAGAATCCCGCTTGCAGGCTGCTCACTGAACGATCAGCGAGCCGCGCTTGGATATCCTTGCCCAACACGAAGAACGTGCCGCTCAGGTTCGACTTGCGCAGGTATTCGGTGAGCCAGTCGGTGTTGTCCGGTTGCAGGTTGGCGGCGCTGTCGAACGTCAGCAGAAACAGCCGGTCGTGCATCTCGTCGCCATTACGCTCGTAGTCACCGAAACGATCGAATTCGTTGCTCGTCTGCGGGGAAAGAGCAGCCTTGCGTAACAATTCATCCAGATATTGCAGGTGGAAGATCCGGCTCGGTTCGGCCCACTTGGTGTAATAACTGTCGTCGCTGACCACGAACTTGGCGGCTTGCTCGCGCAGGCTGGGCAAGTCTTCGACGAGGAAACAGAACGAGGCGTCCTGATCGCAGCTTTGCTGGGCGAAGTTGTAATTGGCCAACAGGCGCTGCCAGAGGCGCTGACGCAGGCTGTTGACCGCGTCGACATTGATCGTGCGCAGGCCCAGACGCTGAGCCAGTGCGGCTTCGTCCATCGATTCGGTGCCAAGCAGGCCGCGGGCAAACATGAGGATTTCCGCCCGGGACGCCACATCAAACAGGGTCGGATTGCTCAGCTGTTCCGGCCAGGTGCTGCGATCCAGCGTCGCCACATCGCCCGGTGCCGCGACGGCACCGACGCTCAACAGCCACGCGGTGAATAAAAGAACGATGCGCAAAAGGAATGTCTCCATAACAAAACCCGCGCGGCACTATAGCTGATGTGCAAGATTCACGGACGCTACCCTCACCCCAGCCCTCTCCCGGAGGGAGAGGGAGCTGACCGAGTTGTACTGTCGATTTCCGCCGACCTGAGCTATCGAGTTGAATGCTGATTTTGAAATCCACACAGATCAGCTCCCTCTCCCTCCGGGCGGTCCGACGTTTCGGGAGGGCTGGGGTGAGGGAAAAAATCCACCAGCCGTCGCAAATGCCCGAGCTTACCCATACCTATAACCCCCATAGCTGGAGTCAACCGCCCCAACCCCCTAGAATCGCCCCCACGATTAAAGGAGACGACTTCATGCTGATGGTGATTTCCCCCGCCAAGACCCTCGATTACGAAACACCGCCGGCGACCCAGCGCTTCACCCAGCCGCAATACCTCGACCATTCTCAGGAACTGATCCAGCAACTGCGCGACCTGAGCCCGGCGCAGATCAGCGAATTGATGCACGTGTCCGACAAGATCGGCGGGCTCAACGCCGCACGTTTCGGTAGCTGGACGCCCGCGTTCACCCCGGAGAATGCCAAACAGGCGCTGCTGGCGTTCAAGGGCGACGTTTATACCGGTCTCGACGCGCAGTCCTTCAGCGAAGCCGATTTCGATTACGCGCAAAAACACCTGCGCATGCTTTCCGGCCTCTATGGCCTCTTGCGCCCGCTGGATCTCATGCAGCCGTATCGTTTGGAAATGGGCACCAAACTGGCCAACGCCCGAGGCAAAGACCTGTACGCCTTCTGGGGCACCCGCATCAGTGAATGGCTGAACGAAGCGCTGGCCGATCAGGGTGACGATGTGCTGCTCAACCTGGCGTCCAACGAATACTTCTCGGCCGTAAAACGCACAGCCTTGAACGCGCGCATCATCAACACCGAGTTCAAGGATCAGAAGAACGGTCAGTACAAGATCATCAGCTTCTACGCGAAAAAGGCCCGTGGCCTGATGAGCCGTTTCGTGATTCAGGAAAAGATCAACGATCCGGCCCAGCTCAAGCACTTCGACGTGCAGGGTTATCGCTACAGCGCAGAACAATCGAAACCCGACAATCTGGTGTTTCTGCGCGACCACGCCCCGGAATAAAGCATGCCCAATGCACGACTCTTTCTATAAGGAGTCGTGCAGCTCGCACGATGTCAAAAAACTCCCGCCGCATTTCGCCAGTTTAATGGCGCCAGAAAATCATCCCTGTCTTTTCTAAGATTAGTTTCACTCGACACTGATCATTTTTTTCAGTAGTGGCACCTAAATTTTTTCGCGGTAGTGGCACAAAAATATCTAAGGCGATTAACGCCCCGTAAATAAAGGGCGAAAAGGAAAGTGCTATCAAATTGAAACCAGTGCCATCTTCCGCAATATTTCAAAAAATTTCAGATGGTGCGATGAGTGGACTGGAACTATGTCCAAATGCGTAGCTCATACCACCGGTAACGATTCTCGCCGACTTTGTACGAGATAACTTACGCGGAGCAGATAGCCATGTAACCAAGTTGTCACAGCAACTTGCCTAGATGACTAACTAGTCTCAAAACAGACGATGGACAGGAGATACGCACCATTAATATCCCCTACAAAGGCCATGGCCGCGCCCTTATAAACGTGCTCGCCTGAGCACCCAACCGCTTGATTTACAGGACTTTCATCCTGACATCGAGCGTGTAAGACGATTGCACAAGAGTCTTCTCCAAAGAAGATCGGCTGCATAACAGGGCAAGTCATAACAACAAGGCCTGGTTGCGCACATCTTGAGTGCACTTATTTAGACACTCGAAACTTAGTATGCCTGCACACGGCATTGTGGCGCCTGTGTGCCGCACTTTCGAGTGCACTAATGAACGCTGAACACCATTAACTCCGGCCTCTAAGGCCTGATATATACAGAGGTAATTGCGATGCGCATCAGCATATTTGGTTTGGGTTACGTTGGCGCAGTATGTGCCGGTTGCCTGTCTGCACGGGGCCATGACGTAGTTGGCGTCGATGTTGCCAAAGACAAGATCGACATGATCAACGCCGGCAAGTCGCCGATTGTTGAACCGGGCCTGGGCGAACTTCTGCAACAGGGTATCCAGACCGGTCGTCTGCGTGGCACGACCAACTTCGCCGAGGCGATTCGCGACACCGACCTGTCGATGATCTGCGTGGGTACGCCGAGCAAAAAGAACGGCGATCTGGAACTGAACTACATCGAAGCGGTATGCCGCGAGATCGGTTTTGTTCTGCGTGAAAAAACCACCCGCCACACCATCGTCGTGCGCAGCACCGTACTGCCGGGCACCGTTGCCAACGTGGTCATCCCGATCCTCGAAGACTGCTCGGGCAAGAAGGCCGGCGTCGACTTCGGCGTTGCAGTCAACCCTGAGTTCCTGCGTGAATCCACCGCCATCGCCGACTACGACCTGCCACCGATGACCGTCATCGGCGAGTTCGACAAGGCGTCCGGCGACGTTCTGCAATCGCTGTACGAAGAACTCGACGCGCCGATCATCCGCAAGGACATCGCCGTTGCCGAGATGATCAAGTACACCTGCAACGTCTGGCACGCGACCAAAGTGACCTTCGCCAACGAGATCGGCAACATCGCCAAAGCGGTTGGCGTAGACGGCCGTGAAGTGATGGAAGTGGTCTGCCAGGACAAGACCCTCAACCTGTCCCAGTACTACATGCGCCCAGGCTTCGCCTTCGGCGGTTCGTGCCTGCCGAAAGACGTGCGCGCCCTGACCTACCGCGCCGGTTCGCTGGACGTCGAAGCGCCGCTGCTCAACTCGCTGATGCGCAGCAACGAATCGCAAGTGCAGAACGCCTTCGACATCGTTGAAAGCCACGACAAACGCAAAGTCGCCCTGCTCGGCCTGAGCTTCAAGGCCGGCACCGACGACCTGCGCGAAAGCCCGCTGGTGGAGCTGGCCGAGATGCTGATCGGCAAGGGTTACGACCTGAGCATCTACGACAGCAACGTCGAGTACGCCCGTGTTCACGGGGCGAACAAGGACTACATCGAGTCGAAGATCCCGCACGTATCGTCTCTGCTCAACGCGGACTTCGATTCGGTGATCGATAACTCCGACGTGATCATCCTCGGCAACCGCGACGAGAAGTTCCGCCCGTTGGCGCAGCAAGCGCCGCACGGCAAGCAGGTCATCGACCTGGTGGGCTTCATGGCTAAAGCCACTGACGCCGGTACTCGCACCGAAGGTATCTGCTGGTAAAGCAGCCCTAAGCGACAAGCCTCGAGCTGCAAGCCAAAGCGTTTTGCTTGCAGCTCGAAGCTTGCGGCTTGAAGCCTTCTCACCTTCGGATGACGTTGATGACCAAGCTCAAACATTTTTTTCTGCAATCAGCCGGCTGGCTTTTTTATCTCAGTCTGCTGATGGGCCTGGCCTTGATGCTGCCCACGTCCACATTCGACTCCGAGTCGAAGGACTTCATTTTCCTGATTGGCGCCGTGGGTATCTGGCGCTACTCGATGGGTGCAACGCACTTTGTGCGCGGCATGATTTTTCTCTACATCGTTTACCCGCACCTGCGCCGCAAAGTGCGCAAGCTGGGTAAGGCGGCGGACCCGTCGCATGTATTTTTGATGGTCACCAGTTTCCGTATCGACGCGCTCACCACCGCGCAGGTCTACAGCTCGGTGATCCGCGAAGCCATCGACTGCGAACTGCCGACCACCGTGGTCTGCTCGATCGTGGAAATGTCCGATGAGCTGCTGGTCAAGGCGCTGTGGACCCGGATGAATCCGCCCGACCGCGTGAAGCTCGACTTCGTGCGCATTCCCGGCACCGGCAAACGTGATGGCCTGGCCTATGGTTTCCGCGCGATCTCCCGCCATCTGCCGGACGACCGCGCCGTAGTGGCCGTGATCGACGGCGACACCGTGCTCGGCGAAGGCACCGTGCGTAAGACCGTGCCGTGGTTCCAGCTGTTCGGCAACGTCGGCGGCCTGACCACCAACGAGTTCTGCGAAGTGCGCGGCGGCTACATCATGAGCGAATGGCACAAGCTGCGTTTCGCCCAGCGCCACATCAACATGTGCTCGATGGCCCTGTCCAAGCGCGTACTGACCATGACCGGTCGTATGTCGGTGTTCCGCGCCACCGTGGTGACCAACCCGGAATTCATCGCCGACGTTGAAAGCGACTCGCTGCAACACTGGCGTCTGGGCCGCTTCAAGTTTTTGACCGGCGACGACAAGTCGAGCTGGTTCAGCCTGATGCGTCTGGGCTACGACACCTTCTACGTGCCTGACGCGGCGATCAACACCGTTGAACACCCGCCGGAAAAGAGCTTCATCAAGGCTAGCCGCAAACTGATGTTCCGCTGGTACGGCAACAACCTGCGGCAGAACTCGCGCGCACTGGGTCTGGGTGTGAAACGCCTTGGCGCCTTCACCTCGGTGGTGCTGTTCGACCAGCGCGTTTCGATGTGGACCTCGTTGCTCGGCCTGACCGTGGCGCTCATCGCCAGCTTCAAGTACGGCACCGCGTTCATCCTGGTTTACCTGCTGTGGATCGGCATCACCCGCCTGATCCTGACCTTGCTGTTGTCGTGTTCCGGACACCGGATCGGCCCGGCTTATCCGGCGATTCTTTATTACAACCAGATCGTCGGTGCGCTGGTGAAGATCTACGTGTTCTTCCGCCTCGACCAACAATCCTGGACTCGCCAACCCACATCCCTGACCCGTGATCTCGCCAGCTTTCAACGTTGGTTCAACACCTGGTCGTCTCGGACCATGACCTTCTCCGCCGGCAGCATTTTCGTCGCCGTGCTGCTGATGATGGTCTGACCCGCCCCTATTGAATTAACAAGGAAATCGCCCCTATGAATACCGCCGTCAACGCCAACGTAGTGCATGAATCCGAAGCCCAGCGCCAACACGCCCGCGTGAAAATCCCGGCCAAGCTGCGTTTCTTCGGCCCTGACCGGACGCCGGTCGAAGCGCGGGTCATTGACCTGTCGGCCGGTGGTCTGGCGTTCAACGCCGGGCAACTGCCGCTGACCATTGGCCAGGTGTACAAGGCGCGTCTGCAATTCGTCATCGACAACCTCGGCATCGCCATGGACGTCGAACTGCAGGTGCGTTCCTTCGACCGCCAGACCGGCCGCGCCGGCTGCCAGTTCCAGAATCTGGAGCCGCAGGACATTTCTACCCTGCGCCACTTGATCACTTCGCACCTGGCCGGCGACATCGTCAGCATCGGCGAAGTGCTGGCGACCCTGCAGCGCGACAACTTCACCAAAGCGCGCAAGGTCAAGGACGGCGGCTCCGGCATGACCCCGTTCGGACGTCTGAAAGCGGTGACCTTCAGCGCCGGTATTTTCGCGGTTGGTCTGGTCGCGGCGGGTTTCATTTTCAAATCGGTGTACAGCATGTACTTCGTCAGCCACGCGCAGGCCGGTCTGGTCAGCGTGCCGGGGATGAACATCACCATGCCGCGCGACGGCACCGTGCAGAGCCTGATCAAGTCCGACGGCGTCGCCGCCAAAGGCGCCCCACTGGCGACCTTCAGCACCAGCATGCTCGACGTGCTCAAAGGCCATCTGGACGAAGACCAACTGGCCCCGGCCAAGGTTGAAGAACTGTTCGGCAAGCAAATGACCGGCACCCTGACCTCGCCATGCGATTGCACCGTAGCCCAGCAACTGGTGGCTGACGGTCAATACGCGAGCAAGGGCGACGTGATCTTCACGCTGGTGCCGCGCAACACCCAGGCCACCGTCGATGCACGCTTCTCCTATCGCCAGTTCGGCGACGTGCGCCCAGGCACCCCGGTGAGCTTCCAGATTGCCGGCGAAGACAAGACCCGCACCGGCAAGATCGTCAGCAGCACCAGCCTGAAAAGCGCCGACCTGTCCTCCGACATCCGCGTGCAGATCCAGCCTGACGAGCCGCTCGACAGCAGCTTCGCCGGCCGCCCGGTAGAAGTGAACAGCGACCGTGGCCCGAACCTGAACTGGCTGATCGACAAAGCCATGGCTGCCGGTCTTTAAGTCGAGGACATGCCTGTGACTACTCCTATCTTGAACACTCCGCCGACCCTGTGGGAGCGAGCCTGCTCGCGAAAGGGTCAGTACGGTTTGTCTGATGTACCGAGTCGACTGCTTCGCGAGCAAGCTCGCTCCCACATGGGTTTGATGGTGTGCTCGCTGGCATTGGCAGTCTCTCTGGCCGGTTGCGCCGGCCTGCCCGATCAGCGTCTGGCCAACGAAGCGCTCAAACGTGGTGACACTGCCACGGCGGCGCAGAACTATCAGCAACTGGCCGATCTGGGTTACAGCGAAGCGCAAGTCGGCCTCGCCGATATCCAGGTCGACAGCCGTGACCCTGCGCAAATGAAACAGGCCGAAGCGACTTACCGCGCCGCCGCCAGTGTTTCGCCGCGCGCTCAGGCGCGCCTCGGTCGCTTGCTGGTGGCCAAACCGGGGTCTACCGAAGCCGAGCACCACGAAGCCGAAAGCCTGTTGAAAAAAGCTGCCGCCAATGGCGAAGGCAACACGTTGATCCCGCTGGCGATGCTGTACCTGCAGTACCCGCACAGCTTCCCCAACATCAACGCGCAGCAGCAGATCGATCAGTGGCGCAAGTCCGGTTACCCGGAAGCCGGTCTGGCCCAGGTGCTGCTGTATCGCACCCAGGGCACTTACGACCAGCACCTGGATGACGTGGAAAAGATCTGCAAGGCCGCGCTCAACACCACCGATATCTGCTACGTCGAACTGGCCACGGTTTATCAGAAACGTGCCCAGCCCGAGCAGCAGGCCGAACTGATCAAGCAGATGCAGGCCGGTTACAGCCGTGGCACCGTCACCGCACAGCGTGTCGATTCCGTCGCTCGCGTATTGGCCGATTCGACCCTCGGCAAGACCGACGAGAAAACCGCGCAGTCGCTGCTTGAACCGATCGCTCCGGGCTACCCGGCGTCGTGGGTAACCCTCGCACAACTGCTCTACGACTACCCGGAACTGGGCGACGTCGATCAGATGATGAAGTACCTCGACAATGGCCGCGCCGCCGACCAGCCACGCGCAGAACTGTTGCTGGGCAAGCTCTACTACGAAGGCAAACTGGTCCCGGCCGACGCCAAAGTCGCCGAAGAACATTTCCAGAAAGCCGTCGGCCGCGAAGTGGCCGCCGACTACTACCTCGGCCAGATCTATCGTCGTGGTTACCTGGGCAAGGTTTACCCGCAGAAGGCCCTCGACCATCTGCTGACCGCTGCGCGCAACGGCCAGAACAGCGCCGACTTCGCCATCGCCCAACTGTTTTCCCAAGGCAAGGGCACCAAGCCTGACCCGGTCAACGCCTACGTGTTCAGCCAATTGGCCAAGGCGCAAAACACCCCGCAAGCCGATGAGCTGGCGACCACCCTCGCCGCGCAACTGCCGCCCGAGCGCCTGGCCGAAGCCCAGCGTCTGCTGCAACAAGAGCAAGCCAGCCGTGGCGCTCTGAACCCGAACACGCTGCAACTGCACGCCCTGCAAGAAGAAGACGGCGAGGAAAAATTATGAAGTTGAATCCATTCGTGAAGGCCGGCATTGGCCTTTCGTTCGCGCTGATCTGGTCTTGCCCGACACTGGCCGCGATGACTGAAACCAAGAACTTCGGCCTGGAAGTGAAAGTCACCGGCCAGTCCGAAGACGACCGTGATCTCGGCACCGCCGGTGGCGGCGACGTCAACGGCGTCGGCCTCGACCTGCGTCCATGGATCTACGGCGAAAGCGGTGCGTGGAGCGCCTACGCCATGGGTCAGGCCGTGACCTCGACCGACATCATCGAGACCGACACCCTGCAACAATCCGACGGTGAACAAGCCACCGACAACAGTGATCGCAAAACCAAGAAAAACTATTTGGCGATGCGCGAATTCTGGGTCGGCTACAGCGGCCTCACCCCGTACCCGGGCGAGATGCTCAAGTTCGGTCGCCAGCGCCTGCGCAATGACGACGGTCAATGGCGCGACACCAACATCGAAGCGCTGAACTGGACCTTCGACACCACCCTGTTGCGCGCCAACGCTGGTGTTGCCGAACGCTTCAGCGAATACCGCACCGACTTGAAAGAGCTGGCGCCGAAAGACAAGGATCGCCTGCACGCTTACGCCGATGCCGCTTACCAGTGGACGCCGGGGCAATGGGTCGGGATTCGCGGTCATCACACCCACGATGACGGCAAACTCGATTATGCCGAGCCGGGCGTGCCGCGTGACTCACTGGATAAAACCCAGAACGGTGACATCAGCTGGCTCGGCCTGACTGCCGACAGCGACGCCTACAACTGGCGCAACACCAACACCGTCAACTACTGGGGCAGCATCACCGGCATGAGCGGCGACCGCGACACGGTCAACGCCTTGAATGCCGATGGTTCGCGTCCGGCGCAAGCCAAGCGCAGCGATGACGTCAATGGTTGGGCCACTGACATCGGTGTACGCCTGCGCCTGGATCCGCAATGGCAAGTCGGCGGTGCCTATGCCCGCGCCAGCGCCGATTACGAACAGAACGGTCTGGAGAGCAACCGCTCCAACTACACCGGTACCCGCTCGCGTGTGCACCGTTTCGGCGAAGCCTTCCGTGGCGAAATGAACAACATGCAGACCGCGACCCTGTTCGGTTCGTGGATGGTCAACGACGAGTACGACGCCAGCCTGATCTACCACAAGTTCTGGCGTGTCGACGGCAACAAGCCAGTGGGCAGCAACGGCATCAACGCCGTGGAAAACAATACCGATGACGCCACTGGCGCCATCCTGTCCAGCACCTCGCTGCCGCTTGAAGACGGCAACAAGGACCTGGGTCAGGAGATGGACCTGGTCGTCACCAAGTACTTCAAGCAAGGCCTGTTGCCGGCGGCGCTGAGCCAGTCGATCGACGAGCCTTCGGCCCTCGTGCGTTTCCGTGGCGGTGTGTTCAAACCGGGCGATGCCTACGGCAAGCAGGTTGATTCGTACATGCACCGCGCGTTCATCGACGTGATCTGGCGCTTCTGATGCAAACCGCCAAGGGAGTGCCCGACATGCACCATGCAAGGAAAGGCTCGCTCAGCCTGTTGGCCGGCGCCATGCTGCTGGCCTCCGCTGGCGCCTTCGCCACCGTGGAACCGGTTGTGCCTCAACAGGGCAAACCGGTGACCACCGCCAAAGAGCTGCAACAAGCCAAGACCTACACCGTCAGCAGCGCGCCGACCGAGGCGCTGGAACTGGCCAAGCCGAAGCTGCCTGACCTGTCCGGTTTCACCGCTGAAGCCGCTGCGGCAAAGATCGTGCGCAGCAAACCGGGCAAGATCAGCGTGCGCCGGATGATGCAGGAAGACGCCCTGAAGGACTTTATCGGCGGCGACAACAAGATGGCCGAATGGGTGGTGCGTCAGCACGGCATCCCGCAGGCGATCTTCGTCGACGACGGCTACATGAACCTCAAGGATCTGGCGAAGAAACTGCCCAAGCAGTATTTCAGCGAGACCTCGCCGGGCGTGTATTTGTCGAAGCTGCCGATCGTGGTGGGCCGTAAAGGCATCCTCGAAATCGACGGCCAGACCCAGGAATTGCGCCTGTCGCAAGAAGCCGGTTCGTTCCTGGTCAACGACGGTCAGTTGTTCGTGCGTGATACCAAAATCACTGGCTGGCGCGAAAAGGACAACGGCCCGGCGACCTTCCGTTCGCCGAAGGAATTCCGACCGTTCCTGCTCGCCTGGGGCGGCACCGAAACCTACATCGTCAACAGCAAGATGGCCAGTTTCGGCTACGCCAACAGTAAGTCGTACGGGGTGAGTATTTCCCAGTACACGCCGAACATGGCCAAGGTTCTCAAGCGCCCTGAACCGACCGGCTGGATCGTCGGTTCAGAGTTCTCCGACATGTGGTACGGCTTCTACTGCTACGAGACCCGCGACTTCGTGGTCAAGGGCAACACCTACAAAGACAACATCGTTTACGGCATCGACCCGCACGACCGTTCCCACGGCCTGATCATTGCCGAGAACACCGTGTACGGCACGAAGAAGAAGCACGGGATCATTATTTCCCGTGAGGTCAACGACAGCTTCATCTTCAACAACAAGAGCTTCGACAACCACCTCTCGGGTCTGGTGATCGACCGTAACAGCGTCAACAACATCATTGCCTACAACGAGATCTACAAGAACCACACCGACGGCATCACGCTCTACGAGTCCGCCGACAACCTGCTGTGGGGCAACAAGGTCATCAGCAACAAGCGCCACGGCATCCGCATTCGTAACAGCGTGAACATCCGCCTCTACGAAAACGTCGCCATGGCCAACGGCTTGACCGGCGTCTACGGCCACATCAAGGACCTCACCGACACCGACCGTGACATCAAGCTCGACCCGTTCGATGCCCAGGTGTCGCTGATCGTCGTCGGCGGTGAACTGGCGGCCAATGGCAGCGGCCCGCTGTCGATCGATTCACCGTTGAGTGTCGAGCTGTATCGCGTGTCGATGCTGGCGCCGACCAAATCCAGCGGCATCAGCTTCAACGGCATCCTTGGCGAGCGCCAGGATGAAATTCTCGACTTGCTGGTGCGCCAGCAGAAAGCCGTGCTGATCGACCCTGTCGAACGCCAGACCGAAATGCAGGACTGAGGATAATTTTATGCACCCACACTTGATCAGATTACTCAGCCTGTCGGCCCTGACCGTGGGCATTCTCGCGGCCAGCAACGGCGCCCGCGCCGATGAAGGCGCCGCCGCCACGCCACCGAAGTTCAGCGCCGAACCGTGCTGCAACCTGTGCCCGGCCGCCCATGACGCGAAGAACTACACCACGCGTTATCAGCAGAATTTCACCACCCTGGTGCAGGCGCAAGGCGACTGGCTGTTCCGGACTCAGGAAGATTTGCGCACCGAGTTCAACACCACCCCGGCCGGCTACAAACGCCTGCAACAACTGCACGATGCGTTCAAGGCCAAAGGCGTCGAGCTGGTCATCGTTTACCAGCCGACCCGTGGCCTGGTGAACCGCAACAAGCTCAACCCGCAGGAAAAAGCCGCGTTCGATTACGAGAAAGCGCTGGGCAACTACAAGACCATGCTCGGCCGTTTCGCCAAGATGGGTTACGTGGTGCCGGACCTGTCGCCACTGACCAACGAATCGCTGCCGGACACCCTGCCCGCCCACGATTTCTACTTCCGTGGCGATCAGCACTGGACCCCGTACGGCGCGCAGCGCACGGCGAAAATCGTTGCCGAGAAGGTCAAGCAGATCCCGGCCTTCGCCGACATTCCCAAGCGTGAATTCGAAACCAAACGCTCCGGGCGCATGGGCAAGACCGGCACCCTGCATAACATGGCCGGGCAACTGTGCGGCACCAGTTATGCGATTCAGTACATGGATCAGTTCACCACCGAGCCTAAGGGCGAGGCCGGTGATGGCGACCTGTTCGGTGATTCCGGCAATCCGCAAATCACCCTCGTCGGTACTTCCCACAGCGGCAAGAACTACAACTTCGCCGGCTTCCTCGAAGAAGCCATCGGCGCCGACATTCTCAACGTCGCCTTCCCCGGCGGTGGTCTGGAAGGTTCGATGTTGCAGTACCTGGGCAGCGACGAATTCCAGAAGACGCCGCCGAAGATTCTCATCTGGGAATTCTCGCCGCTGTACCGCCTCGACCAGGAAACCATCTATCGCCAGATGATGTCTCTTCTCGACAACGGCTGCGAAGGCAAAGACGCGCAAATGTCCGCGAGCACCACGCTCAAGCCGGGCGGCAAACAAGAACTGCTGGTCAACAGCAAGAACCTGAACCTGCAGAACAGCAGCCATCAGGTCGACATCCGCTTCGCCGACACCTCGGTGAAAACCCTGCAAGCCACCCTCTGGTACATGAACGGTCGCCACGAGGACATCAAGATCGAGAAACCGGAAACCTCCGACACCGACGGTCGTTTCGCCTTTGAGCTGCGCACGGACGAAGACTGGGCCTCGCAAAACCTGCTGGCGGTCGAAGTCCAGGGCCCGGAAGCGGGTACCGCGCCGCAGAAAGTCGAAGCGAAAATCTGCAAACGCAACGTATTCCCGGGCGCTGGGCAACAAACCGCTCAGGTCGGGCAATGAGGTCTGCTATGCGAAACTCGAAACTGAAAACTCTTCTAGCGCCGACGCTGCTCGGACTGGCGATCTTCGCCGGCACCGCGCAGGCCGCCGCGCCACTGCGTCCGCCACAGGGCTATTTTGCGCCTGTGGATAAATTCAAGACCGGTGACAAAAGCGAAGGCTGCGACGCGATGCCGACGCCGTACACCGGACCGCTGCAATTTCGCAGCAAATACGAAGGCTCGGACAAGGCCCGCGCAACGCTGAACGTGCAGTCGGAAAAAGCCTTCCGCGACACCACCAAAGACATCACCACGCTGGAGCGCGGCACCGCCAAACGGGTGATGCAATTCATGCGCGACGGTCGTCCGGAGCAGCTCGATTGCACGCTCAACTGGCTGACCGCGTGGGCCAAGGCCGATGCGTTGATGTCGAAAGACTTCAACCACACCGGCAAGTCGATGCGCAAATGGGCGTTGGGCAGCATGGCTTCTTCGTACATTCGCCTGAAATTCTCCGACTCGCATCCGCTGGCCCAGCATCAGCAGGAAGCGCAGCTGATCGAGGCATGGTTCAGCAAAATGGCCGATCAGGTGGTCAGCGACTGGGACAACCTGCCGCTGGAAAAAACCAACAATCACTCGTACTGGGCTGCCTGGTCGGTGATGGCGACCTCGATCGCGACCAACCGCCGCGACCTGTTTGACTGGGCCGTGAAGGAATACAAGGTTGGCGTCAATCAAGTCGACGCCGACGGCTTCCTGCCCAACGAACTCAAGCGCCAGCAACGCGCCCTCGCCTATCACAACTACGCCCTGCCGCCGCTGGCAATGATCGCCAGTTTCGCCCAGGTCAACGGTGTCGATCTGCGTCAGGAAAACAACGGCGCGCTGAAACGTCTGGGTGATCGGGTGTTGTCGGGGGTGAAGGATCCGGATGAATTCGAGAAGAAGAACGGCAAAGAGCAGGACATGACCGATCTGAAAGAGGACATGAAATTCGCCTGGCTCGAACCGTTCTGCACCCTCTACACCTGCCCGCCGGATGTGATCGAGAAGAAGAACGGCATGCAACCGTTCAAGACCTTCCGCCTCGGTGGCGACCTGACCAAGGTCTACGACCCGTCGCATGAAAAGGGCAACAAAGGCTCATAAAGCAAAAGCCCCTCACCCTAACCCTCTCCCAAAGGGAGAGGGGACTGACCGAGGTGGCTGTGCGAGCTACGCCGAAATGAAATACCGAGTCGATCTCAGGCTTTGAAAAAAACCGAGATCAGGCTGCAAGGAATTACTGAGTCGATCTCCATTTTTGAAAACCATGGAGATCAGGCTCCCTCTCCCTCCGGGAGAGGGCGGGGGGTGAGGGGCGCGGTCTGAAGGCCTCCCCGAAACCTCAAGCAGACACGCATCACCCCTCCACTACCACGGGGGGTTTGGGGGGGGCTTTGGCCCTTGACTGTTGGTTCAAACATGGAGAGATCGGGATGGTATTTTCATCCAACGTGTTCCTGTTTCTGTTCTTGCCGATCTTTCTCGGCTTGTACTACTTGAGCGGGCAACGCTATCGCAACCTGCTGCTGCTGATCGCCAGCTACGTGTTCTACGCCTGGTGGCGTGTGGACTTCCTCGCGCTGTTCGCCGCCGTCACGCTGTGGAACTACTGGATCGGCCTCAAAGTCGGTGCCGCCGGCGTCAGAACCAAACCGGCGCAGCGCTGGCTGTTGCTCGGTGTGGCAGTCGATTTGTGCATCCTCGGCTACTTCAAGTACGCCAACTTCGGCGTCGACAGCATCAACGCGATGATGACGTCGGTCGGTCTTGAGCCGTTCATCCTCACCCACGTGCTGCTGCCGATCGGTATCTCGTTCTACATTTTCGAGTCGATCAGCTACATCATCGACGTGTATCGCGGCGACACCCCGGCCACTCGCAACCTCATCGACTTCGCGGCGTTCGTGGCGATCTTCCCGCACCTGATTGCCGGCCCGGTTCTGCGTTTCCGTGACCTCGCCGACCAGTTCAACAATCGCACGCACACCCTCGACAAGTTCTCCGAAGGCTGCACGCGGTTCATGCAGGGTTTCATCAAGAAGGTCTTCATCGCTGACACCCTCGCGGTGGTGGCCGATCATTGCTTCGCCCTGCAAAACCCGACCACCGGCGATGCCTGGCTCGGCGCGCTGGCGTACACCGCGCAGCTGTATTTCGACTTCTCCGGTTACAGCGACATGGCGATTGGTCTGGGCTTGATGATGGGTTTCCGTTTCATGGAAAACTTCAAGCAGCCGTACATCAGCCAGTCGATCACCGAGTTCTGGCGCCGCTGGCACATCAGCCTGTCGACCTGGCTGCGTGACTATCTGTACATCACCCTCGGCGGCAACCGTAAAGGCACGCTGATGACCTATCGCAACCTGTTCCTGACCATGCTCCTCGGTGGTCTGTGGCACGGCGCGAACATCACCTACATCGTCTGGGGCGCCTGGCACGGCATGTGGCTGGCGATTGAAAAAGCGCTGGGCCTGAACACCTCGCCGCGCAGCCTCAACCCGATCCGCTGGGCGCTGACTTTCCTGCTCGTGGTCATGGGCTGGGTGATTTTCCGTGCCGAGAACCTGCACGTGGCCGGTCGCATGTACGGCGCAATGTTCAGCTTCGGCGACTGGTCGCTGTCGGAACTCAATCAGGCCAGCCTCACCGGTCTGCAAGTAGCGACTTTGGTTGTGGCGTACGTGACATTGGCGTTCTTCGGTCTGCGTGATCTGTACACCAATCAGCCGCCGGCCAAGACCAAGCCGGAAGTCAACGTCGAGGCCAATGGCCCTGCCACCGCGACTCCGGGGATGATCAAAGCCGCACCCGGCGAAAACCCGGCAAGCATCCATGAGCCTGGCTACACCGTCGGCGTCGAAGCCCAGGTGCAACCGGCCTACTGGACCGCGGACTGGCCTCGCTACGTGATGCGCGCTCTGATTCTGCTGCTGTTCATCGCCTCGATTCTCAAACTCTCGGCGCAAAGCTTCTCGCCGTTCCTTTACTTCCAGTTCTGAGGGATCTGACATGACCCGCTCATTACGCATCTTCTACATCGCCCTGTTTCTGGTGACCTTGTTGGTCCTGGGTCTGTGGTCGGTTCGCAGCTTCTTCGGCTTCAGCACCAACGCCGATGCGACGGTGCTTAACGGCCGCTGGACCAAGGCTGTTGAAACCCATTACGACGATGAATTCCCGATCAAGCGTCTGGGCACCAACCTTTGGGCTGCGCTGGATTTCAAACTGTTCAACGAAGGTCGTCCGGGCGTGGTGCTCGGTCGCGATCAGTGGTTGTACAGCGATGAGGAATTCAACCCGATCGTCAACGAAGAGCTGAACCTGCAAGGCAACTACGCGCTGGTCGAAGGCGTGCGCCAGACCTTGAAAGAGAAAGGCGTGAAACTGGTCATGGCGATCGTGCCGGCCAAGGTTCGCTTGTACCCGGAGCATCTGGGTGAAGTAAAACCGGCGAGCATCCACGAAAACCTGTATCAGGATTTCCACCAGCGTGTGGCGGCTGACAAGATTCTCGCCCCTGACCTGCTCAAGCCATTGCAACAGGCCAAGCAGAACGGTCAGCAAGTGTTCCTGCGCACCGACACCCACTGGACCCCGGAAGGCGCCGAGATCGCCGCAAACACCCTGGCGAAAACCATCGCCGACAAGTTCCCGCTCAGCGGCGAGCCGCAGCGCTTCGTTACCACGCCAGCGGAGAAGGTCACGCACAAGGGCGACCTGCGTCTGTTCCTGCCGCTTGATCCGCTGTTCGAAAACCTGATGCCGGCGCAAGAGCCGCTGCAAAAGCGCAACACCGTCGCAGCCGGCGAGCAGCCTGCCGGTGACGACGCGCTGTTCGCCAGCAATGAAGTGCCGGTGGCACTGGTCGGCACCAGCTACAGCGCCAACCCCAACTGGAACTTCGTCGGTGCACTGAAACAAGCGCTGCACAGCGACGTGGTGAGCTACGCCGAAGACGGCCACGGCCCGATCCTGCCGATGCTCAGCTACCTGAAAAGCGATGACTTCAAGAACAGCCCGCCACAGGTGCTGATCTGGGAGTTTCCTGAACGTTATCTGCCTGTGAACAACGAAATCGGCGACGCCGACCCGCAGTGGGTCGCAGAGCTTAAACAAGCCGGCGCGCGCCAACAAAACGTAGCAATCAACACTAAATCCGAGACGCCCGATCGGGCGCAAAACTGAAAGAGAGGTACACCATGACTTTCACTACTACTCCTCGTCGTCTCGCTAAAAGCTTCGCACTGGTTGCTGGCCTCAGCGTGCTTTCCGTCCCTGCCTTCGCCGGTGGCGATGCCGCGCTGTACGGCCCGACCGCACCGAAAGGCTCGACCTTTGTGCGGGTCTACAACGCCAGCAACGCTGAAGTCAGCGCGACTGTCGGCAGCACCAACCTGAGCGATGTTGCGCCACTGGCCAGCAGCGACTTCAGCTTCATGCCGGGCGGCGACTACAGCGCCAAGGTCGGCAGCCAGACCCTGCCGGTGAAACTCGCCGGTGACCACTACTACACCCTGGTCAACAACGCTTCCGGCGCGCCGCAACTGATCGAAGAGCCGCCGTTCAAGAACAAGCAGAAGTCCCTGGTACGCGTGCAGAACCTCAGCGACAAGCCGCTGACCCTGAAGACCGCCGACGGCAAGACCGACGTGGTGCCGAACGTGGCCGCCAAGGGCCGTGGCGAACGTGAAATCAACCCGGTGAAAGTCAGCCTGGCGCTGTACGAAGGTGACAAGAAAGTCGGCGACGTCAAACCGGTCGCCCTGGAGCGCGGTGAAGCTGCGGTGCTGTACGTCACCGGCAGCGGCAGCAGCCTGTCGCCAGTCTGGGTGAAACGCCCGGTGTCGACCCGCTAATCATTTTTCCTGACTGACGCCTATCCCCTGTGGGAGCGGGCTTGCTCGCGAAAGCGGTCTGACATTCAACAGATATGTCGACTGATACGCCGCCTTCGCGAACAAGCCCCCTCCCACCCTTGACCGGGTTGTCAGTTCGGACACGAGACAAAAACAAGAGTGAAACGACACAGCGTTCGTGCCTCTAACCAATCGATTTTATGGAGTAAACAATATGATTCCGGTGATCTTGTCAGGTGGTAGCGGTTCGCGTCTCTGGCCGCTTTCGCGTAAGCAATTCCCTAAGCAGTTCCTCGCCCTGACCGGCGAACACACCCTGTTCCAGCAAACCCTCGAGCGTCTGGTGTTCGAAGGCATGGACACCCCGATCGTGGTCTGCAACAAGGATCACCGCTTCATCGTCAACGAGCAGTTGGCCAGTCGCAATCTGGAGTGCCAGCGCATCCTCATGGAACCGTTCGGTCGCAACACCGCGCCGGCTGTGGCGCTGACCGCGATGATGCTGGTCAATGAGGGCCGTGACGAATTGATGCTGGTGCTGCCGGCCGACCACGTGCTGGAGGACCAGAAGGCCCTGCAGCGCGCGCTGGCTCTGGCCACTGTCGCTGCCGAAAACGGTGAGATGGTGCTGTTCGGCGTGCCGGCGACCAAACCGGAAACCGGTTACGGCTACATCAAATCCACCGGCGATTCGCTGCTGCCCGAAGGCGTCAGCCGCGTCTCGCACTTCGTCGAAAAACCTGACGTCAAACGTGCCACCGAATACGTCGAGTCCGGCGGTTACTACTGGAACAGCGGCATGTTCCTGTTCCGCGCCAGCCGCTTCCTCGAAGAGCTGAAAAAGCACGATCCGGACATCTACGATACCTGCCTGCTGACCCTCGAACGCAGCCAGCAGGACGCCGACACCGTGACCCTGGACGAAGCCACTTTCGCCTGCTGCCCGGACAACTCCATCGATTACTCGGTCATGGAAAAAACCCAGCGCGCCTGCGTGGTGCCGCTGACCGCCGGCTGGAGCGATGTCGGTTGCTGGTCGTCGCTGTGGGAAGTCAACGAGAAGGACGCCAACGGCAACGTCAGCAAAGGCGATGTGGTGATTCAGGACAGCAAGAACTGCATGATCCACGGCAACGGCAAACTGGTGTCGGTGATTGGCCTGGAAAACATCGTGGTGGTCGAAACCAAAGACGCCATGATGATCGCCCACAAAGACAAGGTTCAGGGCGTCAAGCAGATGGTCAATACGCTCAACGAGCAGGGCCGCAGCGAAACCCAGAATCACTGTGAAGTCTATCGTCCGTGGGGTTCCTACGACTCGGTGGACATGGGCGGGCGCTTCCAGGTCAAGCACATCTCGGTGAAACCGGGCGCGTGCCTGTCGCTGCAGATGCACCATCACCGCGCCGAGCACTGGATCGTGGTCAGCGGCACCGCCGAAGTGACCTGCGACGAAAACGTGTTCCTGCTCACCGAAAACCAGTCGACCTACATCCCGATCGCCTCGGTACACCGTCTGCGCAACCCGGGCAAAATCCCGCTGGAAATCATCGAAGTGCAATCGGGTTCGTACCTGGGTGAGGACGATATCGAGCGTTTCGAAGATATCTACGGCCGCTCCACCCCGATCGAGCGCGGCGTGTCGGTGAAGACCATCGCGCAGTAACGATCGACAACGCTCAGTAAAACAAGAAGCCCCCGTTCAGCCCACTGCGTCCCCTATCCGCAGCGGGTTGGGTGGGGGCTTTTTTTATCCTGATTCTGTGTCGCCTGAAATGGCCTCTTCGCGAGCAGGCTCGCTCCCACACTTGAAATGCATTCCACTGTTGGAGCGAGCCTGCTCGCGAAGAGGCCCGGTCAGACACCGCAAATCCCGATGCCCATCGCCAACCTCACCTGCGCTTAGGTAGGATGACCCTCTCTCTGCTCGAGGTTGTGCGCATGTTCATCGGCATTTTGCTGGTCATCACTTGGCTGATCCTTCTTCTGCGCTATCCAGCCAAAGCCTTGCCGGTATCAGTAGCGGCAGCCATTGGCCTGGGGTTCGTGGCCATGTGGGTGGTGTGGCTGGACAACCGCGAGATCAAGCAACTGGCGCGCCTTGAAATGCGCATCGCCTACGCGCCCGAACAATGCCCGGCCGATCGTCCGTTGCAACTGAAAATGAAAAACGGCAACGACGTGCCCCTGACCGAACTGCGCTGGCGCATCGCCGCCTACGCGCCGGGCGATACGGTCAATCTGGCCGACAATCAATACACCGCCCCACGCTATCGTGGCCCCGGCGAATTGCAGGCCGGTGGTGACTGGGAAGACTGCCTGCCGATGCCGCCGCTGCGTCCCGGATATCGCCCGCAAACCCTGGAGTTTCGCGCCGAGCGATTGCAGGGTAGTTTCTCCGACTGATCCCCTCTCCCCACTTTTTGCACAAGGAATGCGCCATGCCCGTTGCGTTGATTACCGGTTGTTCCAGCGGCATCGGCCGCGCCCTCGCCGATGCGTTCAAAGCCGCCGGCTACGAAGTCTGGGCCAGTGCGCGCAAGGCTGAAGACGTTGCGATGCTGGCGGCGGCCGGGTTCACTGCGGTGCAACTCGACGTCAACGATAACCAGGCCCTGGAGCTGCTTGGCGAGCGGATCAACCAGCAACACGGCGGTCTCGATGTGCTGATCAACAATGCCGGTTATGGCGCTATGGGGCCGTTGCTCGACGGCGGCGTGACGGCGATGCAGCGACAGTTCGAAACCAACGTGTTTTCGATTGTCGGCGTCACCCGCGCGCTGTTTCCGGTGTTGCGCCGCGCCAAGGGACTGGTGGTGAATATCGGCAGTGTGTCAGGGGTTTTGGTCACGCCGTTTGCCGGAGCTTACTGCGCCTCGAAAGCAGCGGTGCATGCGTTGAGCGATGCCTTGCGCATGGAACTCGCACCGTTCGGCATACGCGTTATGGAGGTTCAGCCGGGGGCGATCCAGTCGAGTTTTGCCAAAAACGCCGGGCATGAAGCCGAGCAATTGATCAATGAACAATCGCCGTGGTTTCCGTTGCGTGAGGGGATTCGCGCACGGGCCAAGGCGTCGCAGGACAAGCCGACGCCGGCCAGTGAGTTTGCCGCTGAATTGTTGAAGGCTGTGCAACAGGGCAAGCCGCCACGGTTGGTCCGCATCGGCAATGGCAGCCGGGCGCTGCCGCTGCTGGCGGCACTGCTGCCCAAGGGTTTGCTGGAATCGACGTTGATGAAGCGGTTCGGCTTGCGCGGGCGACTTTGAAAGGAGTCGCATCCATCGTCAGCAGACTGGTCCCTGAAAGGTCTGACTAACGTATCCCTTGCCGCAACCCGTCGATTCGCCCGTGTCAACTGGCAGAGTTGACAGTTATGTCCAGCCCGGCGCGGACTTATAGTCAGCCACGGAAATAGTGGAACGGCAGGCCATCGCGCCACGGTTCCCTTTCATGTCCCGGCGACTGACTGGAAGGATGCGAAAACATGGAAATGCAAAAAAAAGCCTATGCGGCAGGTAGCCGTGATGAGAGTTGGGGACCGGACAAAGACGGGATGGTGGTGTTCAGCAAACTGTTTCCACCTCACGCCGATCACTGGTACCCACTCACCGGAACCCTGGTACTTACCGATGGCAGCGTATTGGTGACGTCCAGCGTAACCCAAGGAGAAACCTCACATTTCTCTATTGCGAAACTGAATCCGCTCGGGGAACTCGACAAGCGTTTTGCGCAAGAAGGGCTCCTCACCGGCTTGTTCGTTTCAAACCTGCCTGCGTACGGTGGTCCGCTCGCTCAGGGAGCGGATGGGCGCATCTACATGTTGGCCTCATCAAAATCACCAGACGCCCTGGATCCGGAAATCGCGATCCTCTGCATCGATGAAACAGGCAAGCGGAATGAGCATTTCGGCAACAACGGGCAAATTATCGTGGCTAACAAAGTCAATGATCGCGTGTTCCATGGGGGGCCACGTTTCCTCCGGGTGCTGCAAAATGGCGACCTTCTTGTCGGAGCAAACGGGGCCGTCGGCCCATCGCGCGTGCCAACTGCGTACCTGATGAAACTTGATGCCAATGGCTGTCTCGTGGCCTCCTTCGGTTCCAGCGGGATCGTCGATATAAAGCTGCCTTACCCGGCAATGACTCTATGGAAAGACGCCTGTGTTCTGGCTGATGGTCGGATTCTTGGGGCTGGTTATGCGCGCTTGAAGTCGGGCTTCAATGTCGGGCTACTGGTCATGTTGAACTCGAGTGGCTCGTTTAATCAGATCTTCGGAGACGATCCGAAAACGCCGGGCTTTCGGCTATTTACCGACGAAAACCGTCCCGTTGAGCTGAACGCCGTTACGGAGCGTACGCCTGGTAAGTTCCTGGCAGCCGGTACCGTGGGCGACGCTGTAAGGTCGGATGCTATCGGTCTGCTATCGGGTTTCGATGCGGCGGGTAAAAACGATCCCGATTTCAATGGCGGAGTGACACTCGAAAATACGGTAAGCCTAAACGACAAGAGCGGCTGGCACGCACTTTTCGCTCAAGGTGAAAACATCTACGTCGCCGGCGGCAGTGCTCACCTTTTGCTCGCATCGTTCAAGCTCGATGGAACATTGAATCCTGCTTTCGCCAAGGATGGCGTAGTCGAGGACGAAAGCCTCTCCGTCATACCAGTGTCTCTCACCCCCTATTCATCTGACCGATTGTTGTATGGGGCCGACAGCCCTGGTATAGGCCGGATCGGAAGCGTGATCCGGTATTACCGAGTCTGATCCACGACCACCGTACAAGTAATCCCCGCCGCCAACAAAACACCCTCCGGCACTTCATCAATGTGAATGCGCACCGGCACTCGCTGGGCCAGCCGCACCCAGTTGAATGTCGGGTTCACATCGGCAATCAGCTCGCGGCTTTCCGGGTTGTCGCGGTCGTAGATGCCGCGGGAAATGCTTTCCACATGGCCCTTGAGCACTTCGCCGCTCATCAACTGCATATCAGCCTTGTCGCCGACTTTCACGTGCGGCAGTTTGGTCTCTTCGAAAAAGCCGTAAACCCAGAACGAGTTCATGTCGACCACGGCCATTTTCGCCTCGCCGATGCGCGCGTAGTCACCGCGATGCACATTGAGGTTGGTCACGTAGCCGTCGACCGCCGCACGCACTTGGGTGCGTTTGAGGTTGAGTTCGGCGGCTTCCAGTTGCGCTTGCGCATGTTGGTAATCGGCCAGGGCGGCGTCGGCGATGTTGCTGGCGTCGTCGCGGTTTTCCTTGGAGATCACCAGGTTGTCGAGGTCGGCGCGGCGGTGGGCGTTGACCTTGCGCATCTCCCACGTCGACTTGCGCGAAGCAACCAGCGACTGCGCCTGTTTGACCGCGATGCGGTAGTGCTCCGGGTCGATCTGCATGAGCAAATCCCCCTTCTTCACCCGTTGGTTGTCGCGCACCGGCACATCGATGACTTCGCCGGTGACATCGGCGGCGACGTTGATGATATCGGCACGCACGCGACCGTCGCGGGTCCACGGCGTGTTCATGTAGTGCTCCCACAGCGTGCGGCCGATCCACAGCGCCAGGGCCAGCACCAGCAGGGTCGCGAGCAGGCTGAAAAACTTTTTCATCGGGACGTTCTCAACGGTAGACAGTCAGCGCCATGGCGCCGAACAGACAGGTAAACAGACTCAGACGCAGCAGCGCCGGGTGCCAGAAAAAACGGTACAAATCGAACCCCGACAAGAACCGGTCCACCGCCCAGGCCAGCGCCGCAGCGATGAAAAACATCAGGGTCATGGTGGGCATGTACACGCCGTGGAAGGCGATTTCACGAGGCATGGGCAAGTCCTTCGGGCTTGGCGATGGCGTAGGCAGCGAGCGGTGATTGCGGGTCAAGCAGCGAAGTGCGGATGAAGTGCAGATAGCTCTTCACCCGGCGCAACGCCGAGGTATCGAAGTGCGGCGCGAACGGTTCATCGGTGGCCGCGACACGGCTGATTGCGTGATCGACGGCGACCAGTGCGCGTTCGAGATTGCTTGAGTTCGGTTGCAGGAACAGTCGCACCAACGCGCGGCCCATCACACGGATCGCCTGGCGCCATGGCTGCAACTCGGCATAGGCCGGGTGCACCGGCAAAATCGCCTGTTCCTTGCGCAACTCGATGATCGCGTGGCCGACTTCCAGGACCACGAACATCCAGCGCAGCAGGTTCTTTTGCACCTTCGGCTGACCGGCCGCGAGACCGTAGGCCTGGTGCAGCAGATCGCGGGTACGGCTCTCGAAACTTGAGGCGAGGCCTTTGAGCTTGCCGCTGATCGCGTAAACCACTTGGCCGCGCAGATCCTGCTCCAGGCGTTTCCACAGCCAGCGACTGTTCGGCGGCAGAATGATCGCCCCCGCCGCCGCGCAGACCAGCATGCCCATGACCATGGCGATGTAGTCGTTGATAAAGGTGTACGGGTTGTAGATGGTCAGGTTGTCCGGCACCGAACCGGTACTGAAGAAAATCAGCAAGCCGAGGCCGACACCGGCGAATTGCGGCCGCGACGTGAGGAACGAACCGAATACGATCACCGGCGCGAGCATTACGCACAGCAACGGGAAGCCATCGATCCACGGGAAGATGAAAAACATTTCGACGAAGCCGATCAGGGCGCCGAGGAAGGTGCCGCAGGCCATCTGGAATGCCATGCGTTTCGGGTTCGGTGTGGCGGCGGAGAGGCCCACGGTGGCGGCCGCAATCAGGGTCATGGTCGCGCCGCTTGGCCACGCAGTGGCGACCCAATAACTGCCCAGCACAACCAGGATGAACGAGGCGCGAATGCCCGATGCAGCGGCTGCCCACCAGTTGGTTTGCGGGGTGAACGGTTCGTCCCAGCGCTCGCGCTCGTGGCGGTGATCAGCGAGTGAAGCGTGGGTCTGTGCATAACTGTGCAGGTCGTCGACGAAGCGATAAAGCAGTTCGTACGCGGTGTGGAAATCCAGTTGCTCGGCGTCGCTTGGACCGGTTTCCTGGAAGATTGCCCGCAAGCTTCGAACCCGTGCCGGCAGCCCTTCCTTGTAAGTCGCCAACGCAGTCGCCAAACGGGCGGCATCGGGGCTGGTCAGGGCGCGACCACTGAAGCCGTCGAGCACTTCGGCGAGATCCTGCAGGCCGGGTTTGATGGCCGCGACCACATGTTCTTCGCCATTGCCGCGCAGGCGTTCAAGCAACTGATGCAGTGCGTTGAAGCGCGTGGTGATGCCCATGAATTCGCTGTTCAAACGGCTCAGTCGACCGTTGCGCCGGCGCATGTGCGGGTCTTCGAACACGGTCACGCTGCGCAGCCCTTCCAGGCCCACGGCTTCAGCAATGAAACGCACGTTGCTCGCCTCGAACGACTCGGCTTTGCTGCGCCCGCGCAGGCCATCGGTGACGAACAGCGCGAACACGCCGAAGCGCTGATACAGGGCGTTGCGCATGGCCGCGCTGGCGGTTTGCGGCAGGATCGCGGCGCTGATCAGGGTCGAGCAAAGAATCCCCAAAGAGATCTCCAGCACGCGCCACACTGCTGCCATGAACGCGCCGTCCGGATGCGCCAGCGCCGGTAATCCGACCATCGCCGCGGTGTAACCGGCGAGGACAAAACCGTAGGCGCGGAAGTTGCGGCAACGTGCGGCACCGGCCGAGCAGATGCCGACCCAGATCGCCAGCGAACCGAGGAACAGCTCGGTGTTTTGTGCAAACAACGCGATCAGCGTGACCATCATCGCCGACCCGGCCAAGGTGCCAAGGAAGCGATAAAAACTCTTGGCAAACACCTGGCCGCTTTGCGGCTGCATGACGATAAATACGGTGATCATCGCGGTGCGCGGCTGTGGCAATTCCAGGCGCATGGCCAGCCACAAGGTGAGGAATGCGGCGAGCAACACCTTGAAGATGTAGACCCAGGTCACGCCATCGCTACGCGCCCAGTCGAAGAAACCACGGCGCCATTCCAGGGAGTAGAGCCAGCGCAGCGGTGCGGGCAAGGGAGTCATGAATTCTGCTCAGAAAAGTCGGGTTGAACCGGGATCCTGTGGGAGCGAGCTTGCTCGCGAATGCGGTGAGTCAGTCAACCAATTTGCTGGCTGACACTCCCTCTTCGCGAGCAAGCTCGCTCCCACAGGTTGTGTGTTCAACGCAGGAGTGCCGGGGTTTTCGGTGCCTGGGTTTTCTCGGCCGACGGCACATCGTTGCCAGCGCCGAGGCCACCACCCAGCGCAGTCACCAATTCGGCATGCGCACTCAACCGCGCCGCCTGCACCTGCTGCTGCACCTGCTGCTGCTTGAACAGCAAGGTCTGCGCATTGAGCACGTTGAGGTAATCGGTGAGGCCGCGTTGATAAGCGATCATCGCGATGTCGTAGGTCTTCTGCGCCGTGGCCACCGACTCGGCGGCGAAGCCTTGCTGCTTATCCATCGACTCACGACGGATCAACTGATCGGAGATGTTCTTCAGCGCGTTGACCAGCGTCTGGTTGTAATGCGCCACGGCAATGTCGTAACCGGCGGACGCTTCACCCAATTCGGCGCGCAGTCGGCCACCGTCGAAGATCGGCAGCGAGATCGCCGGGCCGACGTTGTAGTTGAGTTTCTTGCCGGTCAAAAACTCCAGCGCGCCACCGCCGGTGGCCATGTAGCCGAGGCTGCCGACCAGATCGACGTTGGGGTAAAAGCCGGCATGCGCCACATCGATTCCCCGCGCCTGCGCCGCCACTTGCCAGCGACTGGCGACCACATCGGGACGTTGGCCGAGCAGTTCGGCGGGCAGAGCAGACGGCAGTTTCAGCGCAGCACCGAGCGACAAAGTCGGGCGCTGCAACTGCGCGCCCGCCCCCGGGCCTTTGCCGGCAAGTGCGGCAATCTGGTTGCGACTGAGGGCGATTTCTTCGTCCAGCGCATCGAGCTGGCGATGGGTTTCCGGCAGCGGCGTTTCGGCCTGACTGACTTCGAAATGGGTGCCGATCCCGCCATCCAGACGCTTCTGCGCCAGATCGAGAATCTGTTGTTGCTGCTTGAGCGTCGCGGCGACGATGTCGCGCTGCGCGTAATGCAGCGACAGTTCGATGTAGGCGCGGACGAGGTTGTTCTGCAATTCCAGCTGCGCCAGCCGCGCCTCGGCGGCGCTCATGTGCGCCAGATCCACAGCGCGTTCGCTGGCATTGCTTTCACGGCCCCAGAGGTCGAGCGCGTAGCTGAAACCCAGCGCGGCGTTGTTATCCCAGGTCGTGGTGTTGGCCAGATCGCCCGGCCCGTAGAACTGATCAGTCGGCCAGTTGTGGCGTTTGAGGGTCGATTCGCCATTGATCTGCAACGACTCGGCCGCCTCGGCGACACCGGCCAAGGCTTTGGCCTGACGCACCCGCGCAGCGGCCATGGCCATGCTCGGGCTGCCTTGCACGGCGAGGTCGATCCAGCGATTGAGCTGTGGGTCGCCGTAGGCTTGCCACCACTGCGCGGTGGGCCAATTAGCGTCACGGGCGGCGTGGGCGATGGCGTCGTCGGTGACCAGTGTATTGGCCTCCATAGCCTTGCCCTGTGGGGCGATTCCGTCCGTTGAGATGCAGCCGCCAAGACCCAAAGTAAAAGCCAGAACACTGAGCGGCAAAAGCGCTCTGTTGATGCGACGCGGCACAGCTGCGAATTCCTGAGAGAGGGGTAGATCGAGGCCCCGTGCAAGAGCTGCCAAGCTGCGGTCTTTTATCTTGATTCCCTTAAACCAAAATCAAAAGATCGCAGCCTTCGGCAGCTCCTGCATTGGATCGGCGCAATTCTAGGGGGCGCCCTCAATGGCGATAAGCTGGGATTTCTGTGAATCTTTGTTACGGTTAACGAGATAATCCTTAAGTCTGGGGTCTCAGGCCCCGAAACTTCGTGTCACAATTTGCCATCTCCCTTGAGAGCACCCCATGGACACTTTGCAAAACATGCGCGCCTTCAGTTGTGTCGCCGAAGCGGGCAGCTTCACCGCCGCCGCCGTGCAACTCGACACCACCACCGCCAACGTCTCGCGCGCGGTCTCCAACCTGGAAGCCCACCTGCAAACCCGCTTGCTCAACCGCACCACGCGGCGCATTGCCCTCACCGAAGCCGGCAAACGCTACCTGCTGCGCTGCGAGCAGATCCTCGCCTACGTCGAAGAGGCCGAAGCCGAAGCCAGCGACGCCCACGCGCGCCCGGCCGGGCAATTGAAAGTGCACACCATGACCGGCATCGGCCAGCACTTCGTTATCGACGCCATTGCCCGCTACCGCAAAACCCACCCGGACGTGACCTTCGACCTGACCCTGGCCAACCGCGTGCCGGACCTGCTCGACGAGGGCTACGACGTGTCCATCGTGCTTGCCAGCGAGTTGCCGGACTCGGGCTTTGTTTCGCAACGTCTGGGCATCACCTACAGCATCGTCTGCGCCTCACCGGCCTACGTAAAAGCCAACGGCGCCGCACAAAAGCCCAGCGACCTGCTCAACCATGCCTGCCTGCGCCTGGTCAGCCCGGTAATCCCCTTGGAAAAATGGGCCTTCGACGGCCCGGAAGGCCAGGAAATGGTCACCATCAACAGCTCGCCTTTTCTGGTGAACTCCGCCGACGCCATGAAAACCGCGATCACCAGCGGCATGGGCGTGGGCGTATTGCCGGTGTATGCGGCGATCGAAGGTTTGCGTAACGGCACGCTGGTGCGAGTGATGCCGAACTACCGCTCGCAAGAGCTGAACCTGTATGCGATCTACCCGTCGCGGCAATATCTGGATGCGAAGATCAAGACGTGGGTTGAGTATTTGCGCGGGTCGTTGCCAGAGATTCTTGCGGCGCATCAAGCCGAATTGGCCGCTTACGAATTAAGCGGCAGCCTTGCCGGCGCGCGTGTCGCTAATTGATTTTCAACACACCACGAACCCTGTGGGAGCTGCCGCAGGCTGCGATCTTTTGATCTTGCTGTTTAAAAATCAAAAGATCGCAGCCTACGGCAGCTCCTACAGAACGGGGATTTCGTGGATCTTTCCGACAGGTTTTGACGGTTGTCCGTCGGAACTGCGGTGGCTAGGATTTGGGTGTCGCTGACGCATCAGCGACCGGGTCTGGAAAACCCGCAGGATCACAGCACATGACATAATGCCGCGCTTTTTCGGCGCCGAAGTTTTGTTATGGCGGCTGTACGTGGGAGACCTTCGGGTCTGCCGGGTTTGATCCTTTGCCGGTTTTTTCCAGTCCGCGTACAGCTGCCACCCCTTTCGCCTGGAAAACGAAACATGGCAGCTCCATCTCTTTAAAAGGATATTGCCATGATCAAACACAGTCCCAATCCGCCCGAAGCGGAGAACACCACCCCCTACGAATTCCCCGGCTCAAAGAAATTCCACGAAGCCGCCGACCGCGCCCTCGATCACTACCTCAAACCCAACGCCCTCACCCTGCGCTTCCACAAACCCAGCACCATGTTCCAGGTCGCCCCCGAACAGGACAGCGAAAGCCTGCTGGTCCACGCCTGCGAATCACTGGCACAGGCCAGCCTGATGACCAGCGACATCGCCGCCTACATCGACCTGCCGCAACGGCGCACGATTCTGGCGATTCAGCAGATCATCATGCTCGCCGAACTGGCGGTGAATCGCGTGCTGGATAACCACGAAATCCCGCAATCCCCGTCTCACAGCTAAAAGCCCCTCACCCTAACCCTCTCCCAAAGGGAGAGGGGACTGACCGTGGTGATTGGGAGAGTTACGCCGACGTGAAATACCGAGTCGAACTCAGGTTTTGAAGGGCGAGTATCAAATTCGCAATTGGCGTGATCATGTAAAACGCAATTTGAAATCAAAACTTCGACATCAATAGCCAATCGACCTAAAAACCTGTCAGATCTGACAGGTGAAATTCAAACTTAAACGACAAACAATATCCAAGACAACAACTTCCATCCCAAACCCGCACTCTAATCACGATAACTGGAGCATTAACTATGATACCTACCAATGAAGCTGGTCCAGAGAGAGGGGATTTCAAAGGAATAGTGACAGATCGGCCGATTGGGATCGTTAATGCACATATCATGGCATTCGCCGTAACTGACAGGGAAGTATATGCAGCGGGCGGCACTAGCAGCACCACTCACGAACCTTTAAACATAGTTGAACTTTCGTTTCCGGATGACATCACGAATGGCATACACACTTTCACAACGGACGGAGCGGTAAAAGCGGTTACTTACTCAGAAGGAATACATAGCGATGTCAAATTCGAAGGAATTAAAAATGGCATTGGCTTTATTTACATCGATTTCAATCGAAAGGCCGGAACCCTATTCGCGGTCATAGTCGGCGTAGAGCTCGCGCATCCACTACAACCCGACTTCCCTAACCCAAAGCTTAACGTAATCATCAATGCAAAAGATCTCATAGATAACGACCAAGCAAAAGAATGAAATCCATTTTTTGCCTTGTGCGGTTACATTTGCATAACAGGGGCACCCAGCAACGCGCCCCTTCTCCAACGCCAGAGAGAATGTTAGCTTGCTTGGCAATCCAGTCCCGCCGAGCCCAAGTCCAATGAAAAAAACTGTCCTGGCCTTCAGCCGCATCACCCCGCCCATGATCGAACGCCTGCAACAGGAGTTCGACGTCATCGTCCCCAACCCGAAGAACGGTGACATCAACGCCCAATTCAATGAAGCCCTGCCCCACGCCCACGGCCTCATCGGCGTCGGTCGCAAACTCGGCCGCGCGCAACTGGAAAACGCCGCAAAACTGGAAGTGGTCTCCAGCGTCTCCGTCGGCTACGACAACTACGACCTCGACTATTTCAACGAACGCGGGATCATGCTCACCAACACCCCGGACGTGCTCACAGAAAGCACCGCCGACCTCGCCTTCGCCCTGATCATGAGCAGTGCCCGCCGCGTTGCCGAACTCGACGCCTGGACCAAGGCCGGTCAATGGCAGGCCAGCGTCGGCGCCCCCTTGTTTGGCTGTGACGTGCACGGCAAAACCCTCGGCATTGTCGGCATGGGCAACATAGGCGCCGCCGTCGCCCGCCGTGGCCGCTTCGGCTTCAACATGCCGATCATCTACAGCGGCAACAGCCGTAAAAACGAACTGGAACAGGAACTCGACGCGCAATTTCGCAGCCTCGATAAACTGCTCGCCGAAGCCGATTTCGTCTGCCTGGTGGTGCCGCTCAGTGACAAGACCCGCCATCTGATAAGCCATCGCGAACTGGCCCTGATGAAACCCGACGCCATTCTGGTGAATATCTCCCGTGGCCCGGTCGTTGATGAACCCGCGTTGATCGAAGCCCTGCAAAACAAGCGCATTCGTGGCGCCGGCCTCGACGTCTACGAAAAAGAACCGCTGGCCGAATCACCGCTGTTCCAGTTAAGTAACGCGGTGACCCTCCCGCACATCGGCTCGGCGACGAATGAAACCCGCGAAGCCATGGCCAATCGTGCCCTCGCCAACCTACGCAGCGCCCTGCTCGGCGAACGCCCGCAGGATCTGGTCAACCCGCAAGTCTGGCGCGGTTAAGACAATACGGGCAAGTACAACATCGTACTTGCCCGTTAGTACTGCCATACACAACTTGAAATCGAACCACAAACCAAATTAAACAACAGCACTATAAGCTCCTCCTTGAGTGTCGAATAATCGACAAGCACTATGGAGAGCCAAAATCTTGAACATCTTGACCACCGATAGACTGATCCGCTACAGCAAAGTTATATTGATGGCTTACATCAGCTTCTTTGGCGTACTGGTGATAATCCACAACTTCATGGACTATGATTCGAACTACACCTACGTGGCGCACATCTTAAGCATGGACACCACCACCGCCAGTGAACCCATCAAGTATCGAGCTATCGAATCGCCGATGATTCATCACCGCATCTACTGGTTCATCATTACCCTGGAAGTCACGTATACGGTGTTATGCCTGATAGGCACGTATCAGCTCTATCGCAATATCAACGCCACCGCAGAAGTATTCCACGAGGCAAAAAAGTTCTCGATCATGGGCATACTGGCGGCCATTTTCATTTATTACGTGTGCCTGCAAACCGTGGGTGTGGAATGGTTTGACATGGACACTTCGCAATCTTGGAACGCCAAAGACTGGGCGCGACATATAGTTGACTTCATATTCCCGGTAATGATTTACATCACTTTGAAAGTCGAGCGCTGAAGTTCAGCGCTCGTTTATTTCACGCCAACTTTCCCTGCACCGGCGGTGTAACCGTTTTCGGTTTGCGAAACACCAGTACATTGCCCAGCATCACTAAAACCAGCCCGACCAGCGCCGGCGCTGTCCATTGGTAGCCTTCAGCGAACGCCGAAACGTTCAGCGCCACCACCGGAAACAGCACCGTGCAATATGCCGCGCGCTCCGGCCCCATGCGCCCGACCAGCGTCAGATAAGCCGTGAAGCCAATGACCGAACCGGGAATCACCAGATAGAGCAGTGCACCGACGTAACGAGGCGACCAATCCATGTCGAACGGAATGCCCTTGACCAGGCACCACACCGACAACATCGCCGCACCGTAGGCCATGCCCCAGGCGTTGGTGGTTAGCGGCTTGAGACCAGCCTTCTGCTGCAGACTCGAAAGCATGTTGCCCGCCGAGAAACACAACGTCCCGCACAGTGCCAGACCAAGCCCCAGCAAGGTTTGCGGGCTGGCCTGATGCCCGGCCAGTTCCGGCCAGAACAGCATGCCCAGGCCAAACAGGCCCAATGCACCACCCATCAGCACATTGCGCGCGATGCGCTGGCCGAAGAACACCCGCGCATTCAGCGCGTTCCATAGCGTTGCGGTGGAAAACACCACCGCGACCAGTCCACTGGGGATCCACTGACTGGCGGTCAGGAAGCACATGAAGTTGACGCAGAACAGGCACAGGCCCTGCGCCACGCAGATCAAATGACCACGGCGGTTCATTGGTTGCAGCCGACGGCTGAGCATCAACAGCGCAAACAGCACCAGTGCGGCGAGTCCGAAGCGATAGACGATCGACACTGGAATAGCCACAACGCCCAGTTGCCATTTCAAGGCAATCCACGTGGTGCCCCAGATCAGCACGGTCAGCAAATACAACGACAGGTTCATGGCCCACACTCCTCGATAGGCCTTGAGTGTCTGCCCGGTACTGGTTTGTGCGCTTGCAGATTCTTGCGCTTTTGTCTGGCGGCAGGCTGGCAACGCGGGGTCTACGGAGTAGGATGCAAGGCGTTGAAGAGAACCGACCATGGCCGCCATCGATACCCTGCAAGTCTTTCAAGCGTTAAACAGCTCGCCGAACGCACGCCTCGTGCACAGCGCCGAACTCGGTGACGGCTTGTCTGCCGCTTTGTGGACCAACCACCATGACGCGCAGGATTATGAAGCGCCGAGCCATCACACCCTGTCCTGCTACATTGCCGGTGGCACTGGTACGTTTCGTCGCGATCAACCCGGTCAGAAAGGCGGGCCGGACAAGCTGTGCATTCTGCCGGCCGATCATGAATCGGGGTGGGTGATCAACGGCGATATCCGCCTGGCGCATCTGTATTTCAGCGCCGAACAATTTGCCCTCGGTTGCGTCACCTTGCTCGATCGCGAACCCCGAGAGATGCAACTGCGCGAGCAAACCTTTCTCGAAGACCCGCAACAGGCGCAACGCTTCCGGCAGTTGCTGACGCTGAATTGGGACGAGCCGGCCGAACGTCTGCTGACCAGCAGCCTCGCCCATGAATTGATCAGCCATACCTTGCTGAGCCAGGTCGGCGCGCGTCAGGGTTTGCGTTTGAAGGGTGGATTGGCGCCTCACCAGCGTCGGCAATTGGTAGATTTTATCGACAGTCAGTTGGCCGAGCCGATCAGCCTGGGGCAACTGGCCGGGTTGTGCGCGCTGTCGGAATACCACTTTGCGCGGATGTTTCGCGTGAGCTTCGGCCTCCCGCCGCATCAATATGTGCTGGCGCGGCGCTTGAGCCGGGCGCGGGAATTGTTGCGCGGGACGGTGCTTCCGTTGGGCGAGATTGCACTGGCGTGCGGGTTTGCCAGCGCGAGTCATTTCACCAATCGGTTCAAGCAGGTATTGGGTGGGACACCGGGCGAATATCGGCAGGCGTTTTTGCGTTGAGCCTTCCCCTCACCCCAGCCCTCTCCCGGAGGGAGAGGGGGCCGACCGAGGTGTCTGGCGCTATGCGTCGACCTGAATGAACGAGTCGATTATGGATTCGGTAAAGATCGATCACGTCGGCGGAGTTCTCCAATTTCCCCCAATCAGCCCCTCTCCCTCAGGGAGAGGGGGCCGACCGAGGTGTCTGGCGCTATGCGTCGACCTGAATGACCGAGTCGATTATGGATTCGGTAAAGATCAATCACGTCGGCGGAGTTCTCCAATTTCCCCCAATCAGCCCCTCTCCCTCAGGGAGAGGGGGCCGACCGAGGTGTCTGGCGCTATGCGTCGACCTGAATGAACAGTCGATTATGGATTCGGTAAAGATCGATCACATCGGCGAAGTTCTCCAATTTCCCCCAAATCAGTCCCCTCTCCCTCAGGGAGAGGGGACCGACCGAGGTGTCTGGCGCTATGCGTGGACCTGAATGACCGAGTCGATTATGGATTCGGTAAAGATCGATCACGTCGGCGAAGTTCTCCAATTTCCCCCAAATCAGTCCCCTCTCCCTCAGGGAGAGGGTTAGGGTGAGGGGCTTTAGATCTTGTCTCAAAACTCCAAAGTGCTGGATAACGAAACCTGCCGCGAATCCCCCATCGACACAAAGAACCGGCTCGCCGCCGACGTGTAATACGTGCGATCAAACAGGTTCTTCACATTGAGCTGAAACTTGACCTTCTGCCCTTCGACCCGAGTGTCGTACGTGGCAAACGCATCGGCCACGGTGTAACTCGGCAAATCAAAATCGTTGACCGCGTTACCCGCACGTTCCCCGACATATCGCGCTCCAGCCCCCACGCGCAGTTGATCGCCAGCGATCACGCTGCCGAAGTCATACACCGCCGACAACGAGCCTGAATTCTTCGCCACGTTTTGCAGGCGCTTGCCTTTGTATTCCGGGTCTTCCGTCACTTCGGCATCGGTGTAGGCGTAGCTGCCGATCATGCTCCAGTGGTCCGTCAGTTGACCCGTGAGGTCCATTTCCAGACCACGCGAACGCACCTCACCGGCCGCGCTGTAAATCGTCGTCGGGCCTTCGGAATTGGCCACCAACACGTTGCGTTTCTTGATGTCGAACAACGCGATGTTGCCGGTCACACGTCCAAGCATATCGAGCCGCGCGCCCAGTTCCCACGACTTGGCTTCTTCCGGCGCAATGCTGCCGTCGAGCACGGTGCTGCTGCCGCTCAGCGGGGCGATGGTCGAGTTGGGTTTGAACGATTCGGTGTAGCTGCCGTAAAACGACAGGGCATCGGTGTAGCGATACACCAGACCGGCGCGCGGTACCCATTTCTGCCCGTTGCTGTCGGTGTTGGCCTTGAACGGCACGCCTTTGCCGGCGTACTGGTCGTACTCCTGGAAGCGCCCGCCGGCGACCAGAATCCACTGGTCGTTGAGGTGAATCGAGTCCTGCATGAACACCGAATCACTGCGCAGTTCATCGGTCTGCGCGCTGTCGGGTGCGCTGACGGTGGTGCCGGCAACTTCGCGGCCGTACACCGGATTGAGGTAGCTGAAGGTGGTCAGGCTCTTCTGCCGGATCAAGTCCTCGCGGTAGATCTTGCGGTACTCGTCATCGACGCCGAACACCAGGTCATGCTGCATGCCCAGCACGTTGACCTTGCCTTCGAGGCTGGCGGTGGTGAAGCGGTCGGTGCTGATCGCGTTTTGCGTGCCGTCCATGCTGCGGGTCAGCGTGCCTTTTTTGGTGTCGATAGCAGTCACGCGGACCTGGCTGGCGTCGTAGGTTTCGCGGTTCCAGCTGTAGCCGAAGTGGGCTTTCCAATCGTTGTTGAGCTCGTGATCGGCTTCGAAGTGATACAGATCCGAGCGGCCTTCCATGTTGTTGAACGGCTCGTCGAGACGTTGTTTGCGCGAGATGTCCAAAGGATGATTGGTGCGCGGATCGATCAGCGTGCCACGGTCGAACGGCGTGAGGAATTCACGGTGCTCGTAGGCGAACAACAGCTTGGTGCTCTCACCAAACCAGGCCAGCGATGGGGCGATCAGGGTTTCGCGGTGGGTGCCGAAGTTGCGCCAGTAATCTTCGTCTTCGTGGTCGAGCACCATGCGATAGGCCAGCCCGGAATCGCCCAACGGCCCGGTGCTGTCGAGGGTGCCGCCGCTGCCATTCTTGCCATCGCCGTAGGTCGATCCGCGCAAGGTCAGCGCGTTGTATTGGGTCAGTTCAGGCTTCTTGCTGACCATATTGACCACGCCACCCGGGTCTTGAATGCCGTACAGCAGCGAGGCCGGGCCTTTGAGTACTTCAACCCGATCAACCGTCGCGTTCATGCCGCGACCCTGCACGATCGGCATACCGTCGCGCATGATCGAGCCATTGCGGTTGTCACCGAAACCGCGAGTCATCACCGAGTCCTGAGTGCTGCCCAAAGTGTTGCCCTGGGTGATGCCGCTGACGTTGGCCAGCGCGTCATCCAGGTTGCGCGGCGCCTGATCGCGGATGACCTGCGCCGGGATGACGTTGACGGTCTGCGGAGTCTCCTGCAACGACGCCGAAGAGCGCATCACCGAACTGGTTTCCGGTGGCTGATAACTCATCGATTCGTCGCGGGTCGAGGTGATGGTGGTGGCGCCAAGGTTCAACGCGCCTTCGGTAGGCTTGGGCTCCAGCGCCAATGTGTGGCTGTCGGTGCGGCGGAAGTTGAGGCCAGAGCCGCTGAGCAGACGTTGCAGTGCCTGTTCGGCACTCATCTGGCCATTGACCGCAGGCGCCGTCAGGCCGTACGGCGCTTCGTCGGTATAGACCACGCTCTGCCCGGTGACGCGGCTGAAGTCGCTCAGGGCTTGCGGCAGCGGCTTGGCGACCAGGGAAAAGTTGAACTGCTTTTGCGCCTGACTGCTGACGGTTTCAGCGGCGAGCGCCACGCTCATCGGCAACAGCGCCAATGCCGAAAAGCTTAGTGCCGATACGCCTAACCATTGTTTGACCGAACCCGATTTTGCCCTGGACTTCATTGCTCAATGACCTGTGTAGAACCGCAACGGATGCGAATGACTCGCAGTTTCAGTCACTACACGGATGGGGCTGAGGTTTACCTCACCACAAATCTGAAAATATTTTTGCAGATGTGTTGTCGGGTCTGACGCCTTCGCGAGCAGGCTTGCTCCCACAGGGGTTTTGTATCGATCACAGATCCAATGTGGGAGCGAGCTTGCTCGCGAAGAGGCCATAAGCCTCAGCGCAAAATAATCAGATGCCCCAACACCTGATGCTGCTCAAACCCCAGCACCCCTTGCAAAGAATTCAAAACCGCCTGCGGATCCTTGCTCGGAAAACTGCCACTGACCTTGCGCGCCGCCAGCTCATCGTTGAGCAACACAATCCGCCCCGGGTAATAACGCCGCAAATCCTCCACCACATCGGCCAGTGTCGACTTGTAGTAAGTCAGCCAGCCCTGACGCCAGGCCAGTTGCGCCTCGCTGTCCACCGCGTGCAGTTTTTCTGCAGAACCGTCAGCGAAAGCCACCTGCTGACCGGCTGTAAGAATCTGCTGCTCACCATCGCGATGCGCCTTGACGCCAACGCGTCCGGACAACACCGTCACCTGCGCGCCATGCGGTTGCAGACGTACTTCGAATTGCGTGCCGAGCACCCGCGCCTCGCCCTTTTCCGCCGCGACCACAAATGGCTCGCCGGTGTGCGTAACCGTGAAAAATCCAGCACCACGGCGCAACTGCACACGCCGCTCGCCACGGCTGAAGTCCACGGCAATCGCACTGTCGGCATCCAGCGTCACCTGTGATTGATCGGCCAGCGTCACCGTGCGGATCTCACCGGGCGCCGAGACGTAATCGGCGCCCAGATCATCGATCCAGCGCTGTGGTTGCCAACCGCTGCCGAGGCTGACCATCAACAACAGACACGTGGCCATCGCCAGTGCCCCCGACCAACGCAACAGCGCAGGACGACGCGGACGATCCATCGCCTCGAGATAGCTGTGCAACGCCGTGGCGTCTTCATCGGCCAGCGTTCGCGCCGGGCCTTCGCTCAGTTCCCAGAGCACTTGCGCCTGGGCATACGCCTGGGCATGCGCCGGGTCGGCCCGCAGCCATTGGCTGAAGGTCAGTTGATCACCGGCACTCGGCCGATCATGCAACAGACTCAGCCAGGCAAACGCGGCCTGCTCTTGCGCGGGCGTGGGGATGACGGAATCGGATGGCTTCACGGTGCTTTCCCTGGCAGGCGTGGCGCGGGTTCGCGCAGGCTGGCCTTGCAGGCCTCGAGGGCGCGCATCATATGTTTTTCCACGGCACTTTGGGACAGGCCCATGGCCTTGGCGATTTGCGCGTACTTGCGGCCGTGGATGCGATTGAGCAAAAAGATCTGCCGGGTGCGCTCGGGCAAGGCGCGCAACGCCGCTTCGACATGCTTGAGATCATTGCCTGCTTCCAGCGCCGCTTGCGGTTCGCTGTCATGGCTGTGCGGCTCGTCCGGTTGCCAGCCTTCGTTGACCCGTGTGCGTGTGCCTTCGCTACGCAAATGATCGATGGCGATGTTGCCGGCGCAGCGCAACAGATAGGTACTGAGTTCTTCGACCTGCACCAGCGGTCGCCGCCAGAAACGCAGAAACAGATCCTGCACCAGATCCGCCGCCGTTGCCCGGCAACCAACGCGCCGGTTCACCAGCGCTTCCATTTGCGAACGCTGGGACAGGAACACCTGCAGAAAATGCGCACGCGCCCCGCGCGGCTCATCGTCGCGGGATTCCGGTGGCAGACCGATCAGCACTTCAGCACTGCGCCCATGCGGCAACCGGGCTGGCCAACAGGCTGAACCCGGCCAGCGTCAAGGCCAGCCACGGGCGATAGGGCAGCAACAAAACCAAAGCCAAGGCGCTGAGCATCAGCACGGCGAACCAGTCGACCAGGCCGAGGCTCCAGCCATTGGCCTGCACCGCCGCCCAAAGCGACAAACACAACAATAACCATCCGCCGACTTTCAGGCCCTGACGGCGACGCGTCGACGGTCTGTGGCCGAGCAATTCGTCGTGGTGACGCGGCATCGCCAGGCACAACGCGGTGAATCCGGCGTAGGTGAGCAACAGTGGCAACAGCATCAGTTCGCCCCTTGCTCAAAGATGATAGGCCGAGCCTTTTCGCGACCGGGCTTTTTTACGCTGACGCTGCTGCCGGCGCGCTGCATTTTCCACGCAGCCCAAGCGAGGAAGACACCTGTGGCGAGGCACGTCAGATCAACACCGGCCAACGCCCAATCGCCCTGCATCAGGGCGGCGCCGACGTTCCACGGGGTGGTCAGCGCATTGATCAGCGGCACCGCGACAAACAGCGCCGCGCCGAGCACAAGTTGTTCAACCCAGGCTTTGCGCCCCGGCCGTGACAGCGCATGCAGCACGCTCAGGCCCCAGGCCATGAAGAACGCGTTCACTTCCCAATCTGCACGCCCCGCGAGATTGACCGGCAACAGACGATTGGCCAGAAAGAACACCGCCACCGCCGACACCAGCCCGGCCATGCTGGCGATATTCAATACTTCCACCAGCCGTAACTCGAACGGCATCACGGCGTTCTTGGCGTGTTTGAGTTGGCGCTTGCCGAGCCAGATCACCAGCCCGGTACCGATCATCGCGGTGCCGGCCAATCCGCAAATGAAATACAGCCAACGCAAGAGCGGCCCGGCAAAGTGGCCCATGTGCAAACCATAGAACGCGCCCCCCACCGCCATCGCCAGCGGTTGCTCCGGTGTGCTGCCGAGCATCTGCCCGGTCACCCCATTGAAGGTCACGGCGCGGCCGAAATCATGCACCACGCGATCGCCCGCTCGGGACAGCACCACCGTGGCGTTGGCATCCCCCGGATTGCTCACGGACAGACGCGCCGTGTGGCCGCCCGACCATTGTTCGCTGGCCTTGCTCAACAGCGGCGCCATGGCCGCCAGCGGTGCCGCGCTATTGGCGCGTTCCGGAGTTTTCGAAGCCGGGAAAACTTCGTCATAGAACTTGCGCACGTCACTGCCATACGAGGCGACGATGCTCGCCGGCATGACCATCGACATGAAAATCACCAGGCTGCTGTAGGTGATCATCAAGTGAAACGGCAACACCAGCACACCCACCGCATTATGCCCGTCGAGCCAGGATCGCTGGCCTTTGCGCGGGCGAAAGGTGAAGAAGTCCTTGAAGATTTTCTTGTGGGTGATGATCCCGGTGATCAGTGCAACGAACATCACCATCGCGGCAATCGTCGCCAGCCAGCGGCCCCACGGATAAGGCATTTGCAACTGGAAGTGGAAGCGATAGAAGAACTCGCCGCCCATGCTGTCGCGGCCCTGCACTTCGGCACCGGTTTGCGCGTCGAGGGTTTTCGACTCGAAACGTCCACGCTCGCCCGGATTGGCCGGCGCTGGTTGCCAGCGCACGGTCAGGCCGGGATCTCGGGCATCAGGCAAATCGATCAGCCAGCGTGAGGCACCCGCCGCGTGTTGTTGCAGATAATCCTGCGCCAGCGTCAGGCTCGTCTCGGCACTCACCGATCGCGCGGGGATTTCCGGCTGCATCCAGTGACTGATTTCATCTTTGAAATACGCGAGTGTCCCGGTCAGAAAAATCGCGAACAGCAACCAGCCGAACAGCAGTCCGGCCCAGGTGTGCAGCCAGGCCATCGCCTGACGAAAACCCTCTTTCATGCCAGGCCCAATCCACGCGCCGCACCGGAGATGGTCGCCAGAATCACGCTCGGCACCAGCAAACCGACCCAGGCCGACCACGCCGTACGACAGGCGAAACACCAGAGCACCGCCACCAGGTAGACCAGAAAGGAAACGGTCATGCCGGTCACCACCGCTTCAGCACGGCTCAATGGCAACCACAGTGTCAGGGTGACACTGGCCAGCGCCGCAACCAGATAGCCGCCAAACACCGCGGCGAGCACCCGTGAGGTGACGGCCAGACGATAGGACATGGGAAGTGTGGCGAGTTTGCCTTTCATGTTTCGACCCTGAAACGAAAAACGTCCGGCCGGTGCGCCGAACCTACAGGCGAGCAATATTAATGATAAATATTCTCATACGCAAAAGCATCTGATTGCCGGCTGATGTCCTGCCCGCCTACAATGCGAACAGTTCTTGTTCTCTAACGCACACTCTACCGCGTCACGAAAGCGCCCGGAGTCCACCGTTGTCGTCTGCCCATCCCGTCGAATCGCTTTATCAGGCCCACCACAGCTGGCTCACTGGCTGGCTGCGGCGCAGACTCGGCTGCCCGGACAGCGCGGCGGACCTCGCGCAAGACACCTTCATCAAAGTGCTGACGGCTCGTGAGCCGCCGCTGATCATCGAGCCGCGCGCCTTTCTGACGACGTTGGCCAAGCGGGTTCTGTTCAATCATTACCGCCGTCAGGATCTGGAACGCGCTTACCTCGAAACTCTGGCGCAGATGCCGGAAATGGCTGCGCCGTCGGAGGAAGACAAGGCAATCATCCTGCAAACCCTGATGGAGCTGGATGAGTTGCTCGACGGTTTGCCGCGTCAGGTCAAACGCGCCTTTTTGCTGGCGCAGGTCGATGGCCTGACCTATCCACAGATTGCCGCCGAACTCGGCATTTCCGTGGCCACGGTCAAACGTCATTTGAACAAGGCAGCCATGCGCTGCTACTTCGCCCGATGAACCGCGCTCCGGATTTCTCCTCCCAGGTTGCCGAGCAGGCCGTGCACTGGCTGATGGAAATGCAGCAAGGCACGCTCTCCCCGCGCCAGCAACAGGCCTGGCAACAATGGCTGGAGGCGCACAGTGAACATCGGCGGGCGTGGGAGCATATTCAGCGAGTCAATCAGCGTTTGCGCGGTGTGTCGTCGCCACTGGCGCATGCGGCGTTGAACGGGGCGAAGTCCGGCAGTCGTCGTCAGGTGCTGAAGGTGTTGCTGATTCTTGGTGCCGGTTCGGCCGTCACCTGGGGCGTGCGCGAGCACAATCCGCTGCCGTCGTTGCTCGCTGATTACCGCAGCCCGATCGGGCAACGACGCAAAGTGGCGCTCGGTGCTGGCGATCAGTTGCAACTCAACACCGCCAGCGCCGCAGATGTCGACGCTGCGGCGCGGCTGATCCGTTTGCTCGAAGGCGAAATCCTCCTGACGGCTGCGCAATCATTCGAAGTGCGCACGGCTCAGGGCCTGTTGAAAGCTCACGGCGCGCGCCTCAACGTGCGCCAGTTTGCCGGTCGCACGCAGGTCGCGCTGTTTGAAGGACGAGTCGAACTGAGTACCAATGGACGTGCGCCGATCTGGCTGCCGGTCGCGCGGCAACTGAACTTCACCGCCACATCTGTCAGCGAAGCCAAACCGCTGGACGCCAACAGCGGTGCCTGGGCGGACGGCATGCTGGTGGCCGCGCATATGCGCCTCGGCGACTTCCTCGATGAACTTGGCCGCTACCGTCGCGGCCAGCTCAATTGCGCCAATAACGTAGCCGATCTGTTGATCTCCGGGACGTATCCACTGGACGACAGCGAGCGGATTCTCGATCTGCTGGAAATCAGTTTACCGGTGAAGGTGAAGCGCTTTACCCGCTACTGGGTGAGCGTCGAAGCGCGGGTTTGAAAAAACTCAAAAATTAATGAGCCGTTTTTCAGATCTGGCGTGACAGAGAAGGAAAGCCCCCTTGATTCAACCTTCTCAGGATCATCCACCATGCACCCCACCCGCCTCACGCCACTGGCCCGCAGCCTGCGCAATCTTGTCCTCGGTGCCAGTCTGAGTTTCAGTGCCCTGCCCGCCGCAGTGGCTGCCGATGCCAAGGCTTATCACATCGCGCCGTCGTCGCTGGAGAACGCCCTCAACCAGTTTGGCCGTGAAGCAGGCGTGTTGATTTCTTTCGGTTCGCAAATCACCGGCGGTGTGCAAAGTCGAGGTCTTGAGGGCAGCTACACGCCTGAGCAAGGTTTGAATGCGCTGCTCGAAGGCACCGGTCTGCAAGCTCGCGCCGAGGGTAACAATGCGTTCAGCCTGCAACCGGCGGGTGAAACTGCGCTGGAACTGGACACCTCGACCGTCGTCGGCGACTGGCTGGGCGACGCCGCGCAAATCAACGTCTTCGAACATCCCGGTGCCCGCGATGTGATCCGTCGCGAAGAATTCGAACGCCAGGGCGCGACGCAGGCGCGTGATGTGCTCAACCGCATCCCCGGCGTCAACGCCCCGGAAAACAACGGCACCGGCAGCCATGACATGGCATTGAACTTTGGCATTCGCGGTTTGAACCCACGCCTGGCCGCGCGCTCGACGGTGTTGATGGACGGCATCCCGGTGCCGTTTGCGCCTTACGGTCAGCCACAATTGTCGTTCGCCCCGATCAGCATGGGCAACATGGATGCCGTGGATGTGGTGCGTGGCGGTGGCGCGGTGCGTTACGGGCCGCAGAACGTCGGCGGCGTGGTCAACTTCGTCACCCGGGCGATTCCCGACGAACCAACGGTCAAGGGCGGCGTCCAGACGGAAACCAGCCCATCGTCAAGCCATGACGGCTTCAAGAGCAGCGCCAACCTGCTGGCCGGCGGCACCAACGCCAATGGGCTCGGCGGCGCGTTACTCTACTCCGGCACTCGTGGCGGCGACTGGCGCGAACACAGCGACACTGAAATCGACGACCTGATCCTCAAGGGCAAATACCAGCTCGACGAGGCCAACAGTTTCAACGCCATGGCCCAGTATTACGAAGGCAAGGCTGACATGCCCGGCGGTTTGAGCGTCGCCGACTACGACACCGACCCGTATCAGTCGACACGGCCGAAAGACCAGTTCTGGGGCCGTAGGACGATGTTCAATTTCGGCTATCGCTATCAGGAAGATCGCCGCGAATTCACCGCCAACACCTTCTTCACCAAAACCCTGCGCAGCGGCTATCTGGATCAGGGTTCGTTCCTCTCGTTGTCGCCCCGCGAATATTGGGTGCGCGGCCTGGAAACCCGATTCGCCCAAGGCTTCGACCTCGGCCCGACCAGCCATGAAGTCGGCGTCGGCTACCGCTACATCAACGAGGCCGGTCACGAACTGCGCTATCGCACGCCGATCAGCAGCAACGAATACCCGACTACCAGCAGCCGCAATGATCGCGACACCCGTGGCGGCACCGAGGCCAATGCGTTCTTCGTCGACGACCGCATCGACATCGGCAAATGGACAATCACCCCGGGCGTGCGCTACGAGATGATTGAATCGCAGCAGACCAACAACCTGACCAACGTCAAATACAAGGGCGACTACAACACCGCCCTGCCGGCGCTGAACGTGCTCTATCACCTGACCGATAGCTGGAATCTGTACGCCAACACCGAAGGCTCGTTCGGCAGTGTGCAATACAGCCAGATGCCCAACCGTGTGAGCAGCGGCGAAGTGAAACCGGAGAAGGCGCGCACCTGGGAACTCGGCACGCGTTATGACAACGGCGCGTTGCGGGCAGAGATCGGTGCGTTCCTGATCAACTTCGACAACCAGTACGAAAGTAACCAGACCAATGATTCGGTGATTGCCCGTGGTCAAACCCGCCATCAAGGCATCGAGACCAGCATCAACTACGCGCTGGATGACTTGAGCCCGGCGCTGGCCGGTTTCGATGTCTACGCCACTTACGCCTATGTTGACGCGACCATCCGCGAAGACGGGCCGAACAAGGGTAATCGCGTGCCGTTCTCGTCGAAACACAAAGGCACTGTGGGCGTGGGTTACACCGAAGGGCCCTGGAAGCTGAATCTGGACAGCAGTTTCCAGAGCGACCAGTTCGCCGACAACGCCAACACCTCGAAGGAAAGTGCTGATGGCAGCACCGGCAAGATCCCCGGTTACATGCTGTTCAGCAGCCGCGCAGGGTATGACTTCGGCCCGCAGTTGGCGGATCTGAATGTGGCGGTGGGGGTGAAGAACATCTTCAACACGCAGTACTTCACGCGCTCGTTTGATGACAACAACAAGGGCAAGTATGTGGGTGAGCCGAGGACGGTTTATGTGCAGACTTCTGTGGCGTTCTGAGGGTTGAAAAGCCCCTCACCCTAACCCTCTCCCAGAGGGAGAGGGGACTGATCGTGGGATGCTTGCGAGGTACGCCGACCTGATTCTGCTTTGCCGAATCCATAATCGACTCGACCTGAAACCGCTTTGCCGAATCTATAATCGACTCGGTCTTTCAGGTCGATGTACCCCGCAAGACACCTCGGTCGGCCCCCTCTCCCTCCGGGAGAGGGCTGGGGTGAGGGGAATGGGCTACAGTGAAATATCAAACCAACTTCACAAGGATCGTGAAGCATGCAAACCCGCCCCACCCTCGCCCAGTTCGCCCGCCAGTTACGCGTCAACCAAACCGACTGCGAACACCTGCTCTGGCAAAAACTACGCTCCCGCCAGATCGCCAATCTGAAATTTCGTCGGCAGTTTCCCTGTCCGCCTTACGTGCTGGATTTTTACTGTGCAGAGCTGAAATTGGCGATTGAGCTGGACGGTGGGCAGCATTTTGAAACAGCGGGATTGATTCATGACCAGCGCCGGACACGCTATCTGAATCAAAAGGGCATTGAAGTCGTGCGTTTCAGTAATCTTGAGGTAGCTCAGCAGATGGATGACGTACTGGAGCAGATCATAAGAATTGCGGTGAATCGAAAAATGCCCTCACCCTAACCCTCTCCCAGAGGGAGAGGGGACTGATTGCGGGATGCTTGAGAAATACGCCGACCTGAAAGTACTGCATCGAATCCATAATCGACTCGGTCTTTCAGGTCGATGTATTACGTAACACAACTCGGTCGGCCCCCTCTCCCTCCGGGAGAGGGCTGGGGTGAGGGGGTCTCCCTTTCATGTCCTGCGCAAAAAACGTCACACAAACAAAAACGGGCCTGCTTTCGCAGGCCCGTTCTATTGGGTGGCTTATGAAATCAGCGCATCAACTGTTGATCGCTGCCTGTTCGTTCTCGTCAAACTCTTCTGCCAACAGCTTGTCATTGGCTTTGCCGGTGAATGGCACCACAGCGGCCCGTGGCTTACCTCGCAGTTTGCCGAAAAGGTGCTCCAGTGCGTGCTCGAGTTTTTCGGCTGCACCGTCGATCGCCTGTTCCAGCGAATCGGCCTTATGGGTCACGGAAATTGGTTGATGGCCTTTTGGCCGCGCTTCCAGTTGGCAGCGCATGTCATGGGGACCTGGTTTGTCACCGTTCTCGTCGGCCAGATGGACTTCGACGCGGGTCAGGTCTTCTTCATAACGTTCGAGCGTGCTCTCAATGGTTGTACGTACCCACTCCTCCAGTCGTTGACTACTTTGAATATGGTTATCGCTGTTGACTTGGATTTGCATAGTTCATCCCTTATTTCAGCTAGCTCGCGAGAGGCCACGAATTGAATTTCCTGACCTCTTGGTTACAACAATCGGCCCGACTGCCGAACATTTCAACCCCTGAAAAAAGATAAATATTCATTCGCAAAAAAAGCCGGACAACCGGGCAAAGCACTGGTAAGGTCGGGAGTCGGGTCGCCTCGCAGCCCGGCAAAATTTGCTCACAACTGCCCGTCGTTCAACGGGTGCAGGCTGCGAAAGATCCCCGCCTCCTCGACCAGCCAATCATGCACCGCACGCACGCCCGGATGGCTTAGAGCCCCCGGTGCATACAGCAACACGTAGCGTTTGTGATTGGGCACCGACAGACCAAACGGCACAATCAACGTCCCTCGCTCCAGTTCATCGTTCAGCAAAGTGCGCCGGGCAATCGCTACGCCCATACCGGCAATCGCCGCTTCGATGGTCAGATGATTGCGGTTGAAGGTATGCCCGCGCCGTACATCGGCGCCTTCAAAGCCGATCGCGTTCAAATAGAACTCCCACTCCGCGTATTCATAACTGCCACGCCAGGCGGTGATGTCGTGCAGCAACGGAAAATGCACCAGGTCCGCCGGTCCATGCAGCGGTGGTCGCCCACGCAACAGGCTCGGCGCGCATACCGGGAAAATCTGCTCGTCGAGCAAGGCTGTGGATAACAGTCCCGGATAACTGCCGTCGTTCAAATCGATCGCCAGATCAAAGTCACCCTCGTGCAACGGCACGCTGCTGTCCTCGGCGACCAGCCGAAGCTGAATGTCCGGGTAGCGTTGCTGCAGGCGTGGCAAGCGCGGCGTCAGCCACTTGCTGAGGAACGACGGAATCGAGCGCACGCGCAAAGTCCCGCTGATCATCCCAGCGTCCAGTCGACGCAATTCGGCATCGATACTGCCGTATGCCTCGTTGACGGTGATCGCCAGCCGCTGCCCCTCCGCACTCAGCTCAACACCGCGCGCACGCCGATGAAACAAACGGAAACCCAGGCGCTCTTCCAGTTGCCGGATCTGCTGACTGACCGCACCGGGGGTGATGTGCAGTTCTTCGGCACAACGGGTGAACGACAGGTGCCGCGCGGCACAGGAAAACACCTGCAGCCAGACATAGGTCTGCGCATGCAATTGACGACTCATCGTTTAGTCCCGCTAAAGGCTTACTTAGGAAGTTTCGTTAGTCACGTAGGACTGAGGTAGGCAGTATCGCCGACATTGCGCTTGTCCTACAAAAAATGGCAGCGATTCCTACTCCATCGCTTGTAAGGGTTTAGCATGGCTATCAGTGTTTTTGATCTATTCAAAGTCGGCATCGGCCCGTCCAGCTCCCACACCGTCGGCCCGATGCGTGCTGCCGCGACCTTCGCTCAGGCGCTGATCGATCAGCATTTGTTGAATGATGTGCGCCGTGTAGAAATCCGTTTATACGGCTCGCTGTCGGCCACCGGCGTCGGTCATGCCACCGACCGTGCCACAGTGATGGGCCTGATGGGCGAATGGCCGGACAGCATTGATCCGTCGACCATCGATCCCCGCATCCAGCAACTGCGCGAGACAGGCCAACTGTCTCTTGCCGGTCAGAGAGAAATTGCCTTCGACTGGCAGCGTGATCTCCTGCTGCTGGATGAGAGCCTGCCCTACCACCCCAACGCCATGTCCCTGACAGCCTTTGGCGAAACCGCCGAGTTGTTCGAGCAGACGTACTACTCGGTCGGTGGCGGTTTCATCATCGAAGCAGCAGAAGCCGAGTCCGGTGTGGCCCCGGCCGGTGACGTGGTGTTGCCTTACGATTTCTCCAGCGCCGCCGAACTGCTGGCGCTGTGCAAGCAGCACAACCTGCGCGTCTCCGAACTGATGATGGCCAACGAACGCGCCTGGCGCACCGACGCGGAAATCCGCAACGGCTTGCTGCATATCTGGTCAGTGATGCGTGAATGCGTCGAACAAGGCCTGCGCCACGAGGGCATTCTGCCTGGCGGTCTGAATGTGCCGCGTCGTGCCGCGAAACTGCATCGCAGCCTGCTGGAAATCGGCAAGCCGAACGTGATCAGCTCAACGCTGTCGGCAATGGAATGGGTCAACCTGTTCGCCCTCGCCGTCAACGAGGAGAACGCCGCCGGCGGGCGTATGGTTACCGCGCCGACCAACGGTGCAGCCGGAATCATCCCGGCCGTTCTGCATTACTACATGAAATTCAACCCGGATGCGTCTGACGATGATGTCGTCGCTTTCTTCCTGGGCGCGGCCGCCGTCGGCATTCTGTGTAAGAAAAATGCCTCGATCTCCGGCGCCGAAGTAGGCTGCCAGGGTGAAGTCGGCTCGGCCTGCGCGATGGCTGCAGCAGGACTGGCCGATGTGCTCGGCGCCACCCCGGAGCAACTGGAAAACGCTGCCGAAATCGGCCTGGAACACAACCTCGGCCTGACCTGTGACCCGGTCGGCGGTCTGGTGCAGGTGCCGTGCATCGAACGCAACGCCATCGCCGCCGTGAAGGCGATTAACGCCACGCAAATGGCCCTGCGCGGCGACGGCAAGCACTTCATTTCCCTCGACCGGGTGATCCGCACCATGCGCGATACCGGCGCCGACATGCACGATAAATACAAGGAGACTTCACGGGGTGGTCTGGCTGTGAGTTGGGTGGAGTGCTGATCGGTCTGATTGCACTGTCAGCGATCATCTACCCGGTTCTGCCCTGAAAACGGGCCATTAAAAAAGGCGAGCCGCGTGGCTCGCCTTTTTTATCCCCGTGTTCATTGTTCGACAATTTTCCCGGCACAGCCCTTGCTACTCCCCTGTGGGAGCTGTCGCAGGCTGCGATCTTTCGATCTTCGTGATCGAAATCAACACACCGAAGATCAAAAGATCGCAGCCTCGTTTCACTCGCCAACTCCTACATCAAGCAACAAATACAGGCCACGGAATGGCCGATGATCCGGTTAAGCGAACCAACCCGATCACGGCCGGTCAACAACTGCACGTTCAATCAGGCGGTGACGCATCATGGACAATCCTTTTCAGATCATTACCGATGCCTTCGCGCCGGACTATCAGATCAACCTGAGCATTCAGGGCCTGGACGGCAGCATCATGCTGACCCTGTCCAACAGCGGCCGGATCGTGGCCAAACGCATGATCAGCGCCGAGCAGCGCAACGACCCCGCGCGCCTCAAGCGCCTGGTGCAAAGCATCCAGTTCGGCATTGCCATCGAACAGGGGCACAGCGCCATGGCGATCCTCGAGGCGATGACCAGCGGCAGCGGGCTGACCCCGCCACCGCCGCGCGTCAGCAGCCAGCCCGGACAAGCGGCCGGGCTTTAAAGCTCGCCCTTCTCGACTTCTGGATGCTCGCTGGAACCGGCGCCGAGTTTGCGTTGCGGTTTCTCGATCTTCACCGAGGGAAATTGTGACGAGGCGTAACGCACCACCAGAATCGAGAACGCCAGCAGCAGAATACCGCCGCACAGGTAGATGATGCCCATGTCCGGCGGGTTGTGGTGCGAGACGTTGGAGATCAGCAAACGGGTCAGCGCGGTGATTGCCACGTAGATCAGGAAGCGCACCGGCATGTGGTTGGTCTTGAAGTAGATCCCGACCATCGCGCCCAATTCCAGATAGATGAACAGCAGCAGAATGTCATCGATCTTGATGTGGCCTTCCTCGAGCATCCCGAGAAACTCCATCACCGCCGCCCATGCCGTCACCGCACCGATGGCGAACAGCGCCAGATAGTGGAAGGTTTCGACAAACAGGTTGCCCAGGGACTCGGCCAGTTGATGCACGTTTTGCCGCAATTTCTCGGCCCAGTTGATTTTCACGATGATGTTCCTTAGCCCGATGCGAGCGGATGATGCGTGTTGGACATGACGGTTTTCTGCACGTAACGGTTTTCATGCAGAAAAGAGGCCACGCCATCATGGCGAGCCGCCGCCAAACCCGCGCCGTGGCGTTTGGTCGCAGAGCCCGGGTTTTGCGCAATCCCTGTCGGAGCGAGCTTGCTCGCGAATGCAGACGATAAGGTCGATCTGACAAACCCGAAATCCGGTCTACATTGAAAAGCCACTACCCATGGCGCAGGGATTCGCTTATCCTTTTCGCTGTATATGGATACAGTAGTCGTCAAGACAACTTAATGTGAAGGCATGTGAGGTGGTGAATGGCCGTCGAAGTGGTATACCGCAGCAGCCGAGATCTGGAGCGCTTGTTCATGGATAAAGCCGAAGCTGACCGTCATGACAAAATGCTCGAACTGGCCGAATATCTGGCCGATGTACTGCAAAAAGCCGTTCCGTCTCTGACTGAGCAGCAAGTGGAAGAGGCCGGGATCTACATGGCGAAGAATCGCGATGTGTTTGCCCGGGCGTTCAAGAGCCAGCCGGATGCACTGTCCGAGCTGCTCAATGCACCGGCAGAACCTGCTGAACAAGCTGAAATGGCAGAACCTGCTGAAGCGCCGGCCAAGCCTGCGAAAGCGGCAAAAGCGCCGAAGTAATCGGCGCAATATCAAAAGATCGTCCGATCGCGGCCCGAGCCTTCGGACGATCTTTTGCGTTTCAGCGATACAAAACCCTTTCCGCCAACTCATCCGCCACCCGCGCCGGCGAACGCTTCTCTGCCTGCGCATGGGCGAACACCTCGGTCAGCCGCGAACTGATCTTCGACAGGTGCGCGGTAATCGTCGGCAATTCCTCGCCACGGTGTTTCAGCGACACATAGATCAGGCCACCGGCATTGATCACGTAGTCCGGCGCATACAGAATCCCGCGTCGCTCCAGTTGATCGGCGACATCCAGATGCGTCAGTTGATTGTTCGCCGAACCTGCCACCGCCGAGCAACGCAGTTGCGTAACGGTGTGACTGTTAAGCACCCCGCCCAGACCGCACGGCGCGAGGATGTCGCAGGGTGTGCTGAGCAACGCATCGTTGGCGATCGGGTGGGCATTGAGCTGCTCCATCGCCAGTTGCACCTTGCCGTGGTCGATATCGCTGACCAGCAGTTCCGCCCCGACTGCGTGCAGTTGCTCGGCCAAGGCAAAACCGACATTGCCCAGGCCCTGAATGGCGATGCGCAAGCCCTCGAGGTTGTCGCTGCCCAGCCGAGCCATGGCCGTTGCCCGAATGCCGGCAAACACCCCCATCGCCGCATGCGGTGCCGGGTCGCCGGCTGACGTGGTACTGGTGACATGTCGGGTCTGTTGGGCGATGCAGTCCATGTCCGCGACCGAGGTGCCGCTGTCGATGGCGGTGATGTAGCGACCGTCGAGCTGTTCGATGCAACGGCCGAAGGCTTCGAACAGCGAACCTCGGTTTTCCACATGAGCCGGGCGCACGATCACGGCCACGCCACCGCCCTGCGACAGCCCCGCCAACGCAGCCTTGTAGCTCATGCCCTGTGCGAGGCGAATGGCATCTTCGACGGCAGATTCGTCATTGGGATAGGCAAGATAACGACATCCGCCCAAGGCTGGCCCGAGGCGACTGTTATGGATGGCAATGACCGCCTTCAACCCGGAGACCGGGTCGACGCTAAGGTGCAGCGATTCCAGGCGAGTGCTTTGCATGAGCGCAAACATCGTTGGGCTCCCGAATCACTTCTTGTAGAACGCCAGTATAGGCCTGCGCCTGAAAATTGCTGAAGCGCACCGGAATAAGCCCTCGCGCCGACAACAGCTTTGCGGAATAACGCGAACCTGGCGCAGCAGGGCACTGGACGAATCTCGCGGACGGGGCTAAAACGAGGCATTCTCCGGAGATTTCAATGAGTGCGCGTCAACGTTTTTTCGAATGCCTGCACCGTTCACCGCCCGCGCTGTTCGAAGCCGCGCTGTGGATGGCGGCCGAGCACGAGAAATCGGTCGACCCCGAAGCGCTGCTGCAAGAGTTCAAGGACTTGCAGCAGCGAGTCAGTTACGGCTTGCCAATGCTGCCGGTCAGTGAACTGGCGCAGCCCCTGTTACGCCGCATGACCGATCTGGGTTTTGCCCAGGACGACTTTCTGCCCCTGCGCCCCCAGGCCGCACTGCTGCACAAAGTACTGCAGACCCGTCGCGGCCAGCCACTGGCACTGGCGCTGATTGCTCTGGAGTTGGCGCATGGCCTGGAGATTCCTCTGGTCGGGGTCAACTTCCCCGGACACTTCCTGTTGCGGGTGCCCGGCGCCGATCACTTGCTTGATCCGTGCGGCGGCCGGCGCTTGTACCCCAATGATTGCCGCGAATTGTTGCAGCGCCAGTACGGGCCGAACATGAAACTGACCGCCGAGCATCTGCTGACCGCCAGCCCCCAACAGATGCTCCAGCGCCTGTCGCGCAACTTGCGCCAGTTGCACCTGACCCACGATGATTTCATCGCTGCGCTGATCGACGCCGAACGCGTGCTCGAACTGGGCGACGCTGGCGCCGCCGATTACCTGGCTCGAGCCAGTCTTTATCAGCGGCTCGACTGCCCGAACGCCGAACGCTTTGATCTGGAGCGCGCGTTGTTGCTCAGTGACGACCCGATTCAGCGCCTGCGTCTGACCGAACGCCTCGGGCATCTGCCGCCCAATTCCGTCGTCCATTAAAAATCAAAGATCTTCAGGATCTGACAGATATTCCCATTCCAGCTGCCGAATTTCCTTCGGAGGGCGAACGCACCTGAATGATCAGCAGCGCGGCCATCACCGCGGGGATCGCACAGAAGAAGAAAATCTGCGCCACCGGAATGTGCATCGCCAACAGCAGGCTGCCAAACAACGGCCCGAGAATCGAACCGAAACGTCCCACGCCCAATGCCCAACCAGTGCCGGTCGCGCGTACCTGTGCCGGGTAGAAATTACTGGCAAACGCATTCAGCGTCAGTTGCCCGCCGATGATGCAGAACCCGGCGGCGAAGACACACGCCACCAGATAACGCGGATTGTCGTGATTGAGCCCGAGCAGAATCGTGCACAGCGCCGCGCCGGCCAACACCGCTGACAACAAACGAACCTTGCGCTTCAAGCGGTCAGCAAACCAGGCCATACAGATCGCGCCCAAGGTGCCGGCGAACAGAAACATCGACGTCACCAGATTGGCCTCGTTGAGTTTCAGGCCACTTTCCAGCAACAGCGTCGGCAGCCAGCTGATCATGAAATACAACAGAATCAGGCTGACGAAAAACGTCGCCCAGATCAACAAGGTCGGCCGCGCGTAACCATTGCGGAACAACTCGACCACGGTCAGTTTGCTGCCCTGCTCACGTTCGTTCTGCTCGACGCTGGCCACCGGCGGTTGCCAGTCCGGCAGCATGCGCGCGGTGACTTTGCGCAGCCGCGCATACGGCGGTGCATCACGCAGCAAACGTGGCAGCGATTCCGGCAGCATCCAGCAGAGAAACGGAAACAGCAGCAACGGCGTGACGCCACCGGCGAGGAATACCGCCTGCCAGCCGAACCGGTCAATAAAACCGGCGGCGACGAAACCACCCGCTGCGCCACCGAACGAGAAGCCACAGGCCGCCAGCGTCACCATCAAGGTGCGCAAGCGCGGAGGCGAATATTCCGACATCAGTGCCATGGCACTGGGCATTGCCCCGCCCATGCCGATGCCACAGATGAAACGCGCGATCATCAGCGTATTGAGAGAGTCGGCGAAGACCATCAGCACCGTCAGCGTGGCATAGATCACCACGCAGGCGAGCAGAATGCGTCGTACGCCAAAGCGGTCGGCCAGCGGCGTGACGGCCAGGGATCCGAGGGTGAGTCCGAGCAGGTTGGCACTGAAAACAGGTCCGAACGCAGATTTTTCCAGACCCCAGTCCTGCGCCAGCGCGGGCACCACGTAGCCGAGTACCTGGGCGTCATAGCCATCGGTGACCAATAGCAAGGCAAGCAGGATCAAGAGCAACCACTGATAGCGGGACACAGGACGGGCGTCGAGTGCCGCCCGGAAGCTGGCAATCTGGTTGTGCATCGCAAGGTACCTGTTTTGTTTTTATGATTATCCTTTGTAGGCCTTCGCCTGCTCGCGATAGCGGTGGGTCAGTCAGAACATGAGTGACTGACACACCCTCGTCGCGAGCAGGCGAAGGCCTACTGGGTTACGGGGTGTCGGGTTGATTGTCGGGATGCGCCTTGATGAACGCCGGATGCTCAACCGCCAGCGCCGCCACACGGCGAATTTTCGGATACGCCTCAAGACTGACGTTGAACCGCTGCGCCGCATACAACTGCGGAATCAGATACACATCGGCCACACACGGCCACTCGCCGAAACAGAAACCCTCGTCGCCAATCAACTGCTCCACTGTCGCCAGCCCTTGAATGATCCAGTGACTGATCCACTCGACCACCTGAGGCTCATCGTGCCCCAATTGGCGCAGGCGGTTGAGCACGCTAACGTTGTGCAGCGGATGCACGTCGCAACCGATCACCGCCGCCACACCGCGCACCTGCGCACGGGCGAGCAGATCCTCCGGCAGCAACGGCACCTGTGGATAACGCTCTTCCAGGTACTCGATGATGGCCGGCGATTGAATCAGTAAACCGCCCTCGTCAGTGCGCAAGGCTGGCACCCGCCCCTGTGGATTGATCGCCAGATACGCTGCCTGCCGGTGCTCGCCGCCGGGCGGGGCGATCAGATTGACCGGCAGCGCCTGATACTCCAGCCCTTTGAGCGCCAGCGCGATGCGCACCCGGTACGACGAGGTCGAACGGTAATAGGTATAGAGATCCATAAGCCGCTCCTGTCAGCGCGCCGCCAGCACTTTGCCGCGGCATTCGCCGAAGCCGATCGAGGCAAAACCGTCGCGGGCACAACGCGCACGCAGGATGATTTCGTCGCCATCTTCAAGGAATTTACGCACCTCGCCAGACGCCAGTTCGATCGGCTTTTTGCCGCCCTCGGTGATTTCCAGCAGGCTGCCGAACTGCCCGCTCTGCGGGCCGGACAAGGTGCCCGAACCGAACAGGTCACCGGCCTGCAACTGGCAACCGTTGACGCTGTGGTGCGCAACCATTTGCGCGACGGTCCAGTACATGTAGCGCGTGTTGCTCAGGGTCAGGCGATGGGCCGGCAGGTTCTGCTCGCGCATGGCTTCGGTGAGCAGCAGCACTTCCAGCTCGATGTCGAAGGCACCGCCATCCTGATCGCGTTTGTCGAACAGGTAAGGCAAGGGCTGCGGATCACCTTCAGGACGTTTCGCTTGCGCGATGCGGAACGGCTCCAGGGCTTCAGTCGTTACCACCCACGGCGAGACACTGGTGATGAAACTCTTGGACAGGAACGGCCCCAGTGGCTGGTATTCCCAGGCCTGGATATCGCGGGCCGACCAGTCATTGAGCAAGCAGAAACCGGCGATGTGGTCAGCGGCGTCACCGATGGCGATCGAGTCGCCCATCTCGTTGCCCTGGCCGATCCAGATGCCCAGCTCCAGTTCATAGTCCAGTCGCGCGCATGGGCCGAACACCGGCTCGGTCTGACCGGCCGGCAAGGTCTGGCCTTTCGGACGCCGCACGTCGGCGCCGGAGGCACGCACGGTAGAGGCACGACCGTGATAGCCGATTGGCACGTGTTTGTAGTTCGGCAGCAGCGGGCTATCCGGGCGGAACAGTTTGCCGACGTTCTGCGCGTGTTCAATGCCGACGTAGAAATCGGTGTAATCGCTGATCCGGGCGGGCAGATGCAACTGGCAATCGGCGGCCAGTGGCAGCAGTTTAGAGCCTTGCGCCTCGATGCTGCCGCGATGCGTGCTGCCTTCGCTGAACAGTTCCAGCAGGCGAGCGCGCAACGCCACACGCGCCTCGCGACCGAGCTCGAAGAAGGCGTTCAACTGGCCGCCATGCATGGCTTCGACGGCGCTACGCGCGACGCCGTCGAACAACCCGGCCTCCAGCGCGACTTGCAGATCGAAGATCTGATCACCAATCGCTACGCCCGCACGCGGCGGTGAACCGTTGGCGCTGAACACACCGAGCGGCAGGTTCTGCAGCGGAAAATCAGCGTGGCCGTTGGCCGAAGCAACCCAACTGCGGGTCATGGAATTCTGCGTCATGGGTTATCTCCGGGTCGGGTCGAACGTGGCGGGCAGCGTGGCCCAGCAAGCGTCGTAAGTGGATTGCAATTGCGGGCAGTCGAGGGCGAAACGGCTCGGGCGCAGCACCTGGCTGGTCTCGAACATGAAGGCCATGGTGTTATCGATTTTCGCTGGCTTGAGCTCAGCGTTGATCGCTTTGGTACAGGTCTCGCCATCCGGGCCGTGGGCGCTCATGCAACTGTGCAGCGAGGCTCCGCCGGGCACAAAGCCTTCGGCCTTGGCGTCGTATTCGCCCTGGATCAGACCCATGAATTCGTTCATCAGGTTGCGGTGGAACCACGGCGGACGGAAGGTGTTCTCGGCGACCATCCAGCGCGGCGGGAAGATCACGAAGTCGAGATTGGCCAGACCGTGCACGCTGGTCGGCGAGGTCAGCACGGTGAAGATCGATGGATCCGGATGATCGAAACTGACCGTGCCGATCGTGTTGAAACGACGTAGATCGTATTTGTACGGCACATTGTTACCGTGCCAGGCGACCACGTTCAGCGGCGAGTGATTGAGTTCGGTGGCCCACAACTGGCCGAGGAATTTCTGCACCAGGGTGGTCGGTTGCTGCAGGTTTTCATAAGCGGCGACGGGGGTCAGGAAGTCGCGCGGATTGGCCAGACCGTTGCTGCCGATCGGCCCCAGATCCGGCAGGCGCAGCGGCGCGCCATGGTTCTCGGCAACGTAGCCACGGGCTTGCGCGTCGAGCAATTCGACACGGAATTTCAAACCACGCGGCAGCACGGCGATTTCCAGCGGTGCGACCTCAAGCACGCCCAATTCGGTAGCGATGCGCAGACGACCGAGCTGCGGCACCAGCAGCAGCTCGCCGTCAGCGTTGAAGAACACGCGCTCCATCGAGCGGTTGGCGGCATAGTTGTAGATGCTGATGCCGGACGGTTTTTCGGCGCCGGCGTTGGCGGCCATGCTCACCAGACCGTCGATGAAATCGGTCGGTTCGGCCGGGATCTCCAGCGGATTCCAGCGCAGGCGATTGGGCGTCACTTCACCCAACGGGCCACCGGCCAGTTGCCGCTCCAGTTTGACGAAAGCCGGGTGATTGGCCGACGGCTGAATCCGGTACATCCACGTGCGCCGCGCTTCACTGCGAGTCATGGTGAACGCGGTGCCGGAAAACAATTCTGTGTAGAGACCGTACGGGGCTTTTTGCGGGGAGTTCTGGCCGACGGGCAGCGCGCCGGGCAACGCTTCAGAGCTGAATTCGTTGCCGAAACCGGACTGATACGCCAGCGCCTGAGCGGTTGAATCGAGGTTCATGGAGCCTCCTGAACAGGGAGTCGGCAGTGGCCCATCGCTCTGTCTCAGAGGTTTCGGCACGCCGGGGTTGTTATTATCGTAATTCGATTACGCATAACGTAATTTGCTCGCTATCCAGCGTCAAGCTATAAAGACGCCCATTCGTTTCGGAACCCGGCCGCACCATGGAAAAAACCAGCGACAGCAACGGCAAACAGAAAGTCCGCTCCGCCGAAGTCGGCACCGACATCCTCAAGGCCCTGGCCGAGTTGTCACCGTCCACTTCGTTGTCGCGGCTGGCCGAACATGTGCAGATGCCAGCAAGCAAGGTCCATCGTTATCTGCAGGCGTTGATCGCCTCGGGATTCGCCGAACAGAACGCCGCCACCAACCATTACGGCCTCGGCCGTGAAGCGCTGCGTGTGGGCCTGGCCGCACTCAACAGTATGGACGTGCTGAAAGTCGCCGCCCTGCCGTTGGCCGAACTGCGCGACGAACTCAACGAAACCTGCTTTCTGGCGGTGTGGGGCAATCAGGGCGCAACCGTGGTGCACATCGAACCGGCGGTGCGCGCGGTGACGGTGGTGACGCAACTGGGGTCAGTCTTGCCACTGCTCAGCTCTTCGACGGGGCTGGTGTTCAGCGCGTACCTGCCGCATCGGGAAACCGACGAGTTGCGCGAGCTGGAAACGGCTGACCTCGCTCATCCGCTGAAAGATGAAAAAGCCTACAAAACCTTGTGTGAGCAGATTCGCGAACGCGGCCTGCATCATGTTCACGGATTGTTGATGCCGGGCGTGGATGCCTTGTCGGCACCGGTGTTCAACGCAGTAGGACAGGTGGCCGCCGTGTTGACCATCGTTGGCCCGACCTCATTGTTCCACGCCGACGAAAACGGCCCGGCGGCGCAGCGGTTATTGGCTGCGACGCGGGCCGTGAGTTGGCGGATGGGGCATCAGCCTGAAAATGCCTGAACCGTCAGATTCAATCGACGATGCGGGCTACGCCTTCCAGGAACAGCTGCGGTGCTGCCACTGCAGACACATAATCGATGCCGACCGGTACCCCGGTCGCGGTTGAAAGAATGTCCGAAAGATCCTTGATACGTGTCAACAGCCCTACTGCTGAAGACGACGCCCCCATCCCTGCGACGAACCCGACATAAAGAAGGGTTGCACTTCTCCACGCCGAGGCGAGATGAGCTTTACCTGCTTGCTCGTCGCCTCGGTTGTAGGCAATCACGCCCTGCACAATCGATCGGGTGATGCGTACGACGCTGGCCGCCAAACCAACCGGCGGCACAAACAGCGAAATGACATCTACCACCAACTCCACTCCGATCAGCACATGGCGCCAGAAAAGCTCTCCCTGAGTGGTTGTTTGATGGTCAAGGTCATAAAGCAAGCGCTGCACCATGCTGTCGTACTCTTGGCGAAAATGTACGACTGGAAAACTGTCGCGCAATTCCGGGGTGGCCAGCGCGGGACCCGACGCTGCCCGGCAACGCTCGACGAATCTCTGCATGATGGCACGGTCCTCAATTCTGACCAGACGCACCAAGTGGTTGCCCAATGCATACCGCCTCAGACCTTCGGTAAGGCTTCCTATCGGACGGAATGACAAACCGTCCGGGGCTTTCGGAATGTAGACCACAAACTCGTATCTACCCGCCACATAGCGACCAAAAGTGTAGGCGCCTTCCACACGCAAGCCTTCCAGCGCCAAGGTGTAAATTCCTGTCTTCGGTACGGTTCCTCTGTAGACCGGATCCGCAGTGCTGACACGATCATGATCCAGCTCAGCGATCTGTCCGTTGAGCCAATCGTAATCTTCGGGCGACAGCGTACCTTGCATTTTTTGTGTTAACGCGAGTCTGAACATCTCGTTTTGTACGGTCTTGCAATATAGCTTCGCCTTTAGCTCCTTATCGCTGGCATTAACGAACCGCTCGCGCAAATACTGCTCGTATTTCACCCCAGGTCGCAGATCAATCAGCGCCGAGACAACGGAGGCATCCAGACGGCCCAGAGGTGCATTGTCCAGCGAGTAAAAATGGACCGGGTCACTGGTTGTCCAGACCTGCCACTGGATAAACAGATTGGTCAGCGTCATATAGTCATGCCCGCGCAGCTTGACGCGCACTCGGTCCGGATCAATGTATGGATTCGGTCCATAGAGAGACAAGTATCCGTTCAACGCGTGCATTACCCGCTCGCGAGAAAATTCGTTGAGCGTTTGAATGTACAGCGGTCTCTTAGCAACTTGGGCAATGGCTTTGAACTCCGTATTCAACCGGGTAAAGCGCGCGCGATCTTCATTGGTAGCATTGCGATACCAGTCAGGCGTTACTGTCTGTTCTTCACTGATTTCCCAATCAATCAGGTTATCCACTGCATTGATCAGCGGGGCCTGGGTCCACGGTACAAAAGTCACACCGCCCCACCACCACTGCTCGTAAATCGGGGCCAATTCGGTAAAGGAAAGATACGACTCCACCAGATTTCTGCGATTAGAGCTATGGCACTGATTGATCAGAAAGTCGCGATCGAGCGGCTCAAAACCCCATTTAGAGAACTGGCGCTTAAGTGCTCTCAGGTCAGGAAACTCGTACCAATGCTGCCCGGCCGGTGCACCCGGCGCGTACAACACGTGCAAAGCATTGTCCGCTAGCGCGCCTTTTGCGCGAAATACAATCATGTCCCTCATCGGCCGATAGCTGGAACGGAACGCAAGACCTCCCGCCTCCATCGTTGAATCGCCAAACAGGTAACGCTGCATGATGTTTTGTGCGCTTGGGCTGATGTGCTTTTGTAAAATGGCCGCGAAATTGCTGAGTGCGATCTGTTGGCTCATCAACTCGCGCATGGTTTCCCTGACCTGGGGATCATTCAGACGCTCGCCGCGTTTACGGGCGTAATCCAAGCGCAAATCAAATTGACGTACGGCATATTCGATATTGGCTACGCTAAGCCTCGAGTTGTCATGAGTTCCTTCGACCTTTAGGCTGTAACGGGCTGCATCGTCGTGTAGCCCATAGGTGAACAGTTGGGTCAGCGTCTTGCGCTCGATGTAGTCGATTTTTTTTGTCCCAATCGGCACCGATTGTTTGACCGATACCCAGATAGCATCCGGATCGACAGGCTGGGACTGGCCGCGGGAAATATGTTCGCCAACGACGCCACGCGCATATTCGTGCAGGGATGACAGCCCCCCCATCACGCTGTGCAGGGCGATTTCACTGCTGAACAACTGTTTTTCCAGAGCGGTAAACACTTCCTGATTGGTGGATGAGGAATCCTTGAGCCACTGCGGTCGAGCGTCTCGGGTGAATTGAGCGAGCAGTTTGGCCATGCGCGCCTTGCCGTCGTTACTTACGCCTTCCAGCATCTGTACGAAGTCAATAGAATCCAATATAGCTTCTAAGTCTTCACCCGGTTCATTCAATTGACGAACATGAAAAGCATAATCACGTTGTTGCTTTCTCAACACGTTATCGATACTCGCCTGAAAAAGCTCGCCCTTGACCTTCGGGTAACGAATTACGGGCACACCCCTGATAAGTTTAGCGTCCTCAAGAGCGGCGCCTTTAAGCAACTGTTCACAACTGTCCGAGCGACTCAGACGCTGTTCGATTTCTTGCTGGAGTAACGCCGCGGTACGAAATACTTCCAAGCCGCCACTTGGAGTATAAAGAATTACCCAGTCATCTTCGACCGACACCAACTCATCGCTGAACTGACCATCGAGTCGCTGGACAAAACAACAATCAAGTGTTGAAAAGCTATTATCCTCCAATTGCAGCGCAATGCCGTATACCGGCGCCTGCGGCTGATCCCTGAGGAAAACATTCAAACTTTCCTCAACTTCTTTAATAACCCCGTTGACTTGTACCGTTACACGCAGCTCTTCCCAAAACAACTTTGCATACGCGTTGCGCAAAGTGACGTTACGCGGGGGTAGTTTCCGGCCAAATGCATCATTGCCGGGGGATGCAATCCAGTGTCGCTGAAGCGCCGATGAGCATCGTTGCGCCAGCGTCCCAATGACTTCGCCGATTAGCAATCCTGCCGCGGCCACATCAAATCCGACAATCCGGTCCTTTTCGTTTGTGCTGCCGTGCACGCCATACAGTCCGTACTGACTGGAGTCGTACAGAGGAGCGCGACCACGTACCACGCATTCGATCAGGATTTCATTTAAGAGCCCCGTCGGCTCCACGCCCGGAATATCGGTTCGACGGGCATTAACAAATATTTGCTCCAAGGGTAATTTGGGCGCGATGTTGTAAAGCGCTTCGCGCATAACCTCCTTCATGATCAACCTGAAGGAGGGCGTGACTTTCAGCGCTTGCTCAAGAGCCAGAAACTCTTCGCTTACACTCTCAAACTGCTTTTTGTTCGACACATTTCCAGCGAAACTCATACACACTTCCTTAATCACACCATATAATTCGGACACTAAAAAAGAGCCCAAAAACGAGTGACTAAGCTAGCGCGATCAGAAGCAACTAAAATACTCCACACCCATGACAAGATATTTAAACAAACGACAACTTATTAAAAACCAACAATTATCAAGCAGCGCTCAAACACATAGACCCAACATTCTTGCGCGAGCCACGGCGTGCGTGCGACGTTCTACCCCTAATTTGACATGAATTCGTCTGACATGAGTTTTAACCGTGTGCAATGAGATGAACAACTTCTCAGCTATTTGTTGATTTGAATAGCCCGATGCAATCAACGCCAATACTTGCGTTTCTCTTACGCTCAAAAAATGTTCCTGATCATGTTTGTCATTAGTTGCACTCCCACGATCGCTCACCAGCGCCGGACAACGTTTTTCGAATTGCCTGATCCATCCTGTCAAATGACAGGAAGTAGCCAATTGCCGACCACGACTGGAAAGCTGCCGGGCTGCGCATGGGTGATTCAACAACAGCGCGGCCTCCGCGCTTGCCAGGAGCAATTCGGCTTCCAGCCTGTGCATGCGCCGTGCATGGGCGTGATCGATCAGTCGCTGCAGATATTCCATCGGCCGTTGCGCTTGTCCCATATGGATCTGCGCCACGATCAACAGGTATTCGATACGCGGAATCAATTCCAGTGTGGCCGGTGGCGCCTGGAGGCCATCGGGCGCTTCATAGTGTTTGAGCAAACGACTCAGCGCCTCCCTGGCCAGCTCCGCCCGTCCCCGCTGCAGCCAGAATTCACTGCGGACCTGCAACAGCACGCCTAGATAGACCGTATCCGGGATCTGTCGCTGCTGCATCACGCGTTCGACTTCGCGCAGGCGCAGGAACGCTTGCGCATAATCACCACGGCCGGCCGCCAGTTGCGCCAGGCCGAGATATCCGAACAGTACGCGTTTGTCATGGCTACGCAGGCAGTCGTCAAGGCCGCGCTGGAACAGCCCGGCTGCCACTACGTCATTGCCCATGCTCATTGCCAGCCGCCCGCGTCGAATCGCGATTCGCCCGAGCAGCGGCACTGGACGATGGACCCGCTGACGGAGCAGCTCATGCACGTCCGCCAACAGCACTTCCGCACGTTCTGTAGCGCCACGCTGCTCCAGCAATTGCGCATGATCGAGTTCAAGCAAGCCCTCGAACAATAACGAATTCCGCGCCCGGGCCAGACGCAACGCATTGCGATTGATGGCGTGAGCCTGATCCAGCTCCCCGAGCAGCAATGCCTGTTGAGTCTGCCCGGACATGCATAGCAGCGCGACTGGCCAGGCATCGGCATCAAGCTCGGCCAATGCCTGGCTGAAATGTTCGCAAGCCGGCACGCCGCGCCCCTGCAGATGCAGCAGCCAGCCTTGTTGCGCCTGCCAATGAGCAAGCAGCCGGCGTTGCTGACAGGCCGAAGGTTGTGGAAAAAATCGCGACAAATGCTCCATACACAACGTCGCTTGCTCAAAGCGCCCGGCAAACGATAACGCTGCGCTAATCAGCATTACTCCATGCGGCGAGCCGAGCGTGAGTGCCTCATCCTGCCGCCCGTGCAGGCGTAGCAGCAACACCACCATTTGATCTTCGAACAAGTGCTCGATACTCAGGTACTGCAACAGGCTGCTCGCCACTTCGTATTCTTCGGCAAGCAGGGCGTGCTCGAAAGCCGACGTCCAGTCCTCTCTGACCGTAAACCACTGGCACGCCAGACGATGCCACGTGCGTCCCTCAGGCCATTGTTCGCTTTGTATCAAGCGGGCCAGCGCCGGAAAAACCTGCCACCAGCCGGACGAATCATGCCAGGGCTCGATAAAGCACCCCAGTGTTTGCAACGTTCTCAAATATTGCGCGCCCTCACCGGCACCAAAAAGATGCTCGCAGATTTCCGCGTTGAAGCGAGGCATGTGGGCCAGCACGCGCCAGACCTCGGCCAATTCGGGTGGCAGAGCACTGAACAGCTCGTAGTCGAGGTAATCATGCAGGGTGTCGAATCGCGGTTTAGGCACGTTTTTCTTCGCCCAGTCACACGTCTGAAGCAACGCCATGCGCACACCAGCGCACCACCCGCCCGTATCGTGCATCAAGCGCTCGACAACACTGTCGACACGCTCCGCCGGTAACTGCCGCAATAACCGAGTGACCTCATCGGCGGTCATTGCCAGCGTCCGCGCTTCACTAATGTAAAGCTCGTCGTCGAGTAGCAGCCTTGGCCAGTTACACTTTGGACGACAACGTGTGCCAATCCACCAGGTCAATGCCGGATTGGCAATCGCCAACAGCCGATCCAGGAATCCGTCGAGCAGCGGATCAGGCTGGCGGCAGTAGTCATCAAGAAACAGCCAAGTCTCTGCCGTCAGGCTGGCCAGCACGGCAACAAGCTCGGCTTCGCCCGCCTCCTGCACTTGCAGCGCAAGGGCCAGGCAACGGCGAAAATCATCAACACACGATTTACGGCCATCCAACGCCAACCAAAGCACCGTACTACTGGCCGGCGCCTGCGACAGGCATTCAGCCAGCAACGCGCTCTTGCCACTGCCAGCGGGAGCACAAACCAGCTTTACCCGCGCCGCCGACGCCAACATCGGCTGACTCAAACGAGGGCGCAAAAGGTGGTGAGCAGAAATCCTGGGCAAAAATCCGGGGTGATCCAGGCAAGGCGTCATGGCGTTCATCGGCTGAGCCTTCTTATCGTTGTCCGCCCACCCTAGCCCTCTCTCGCGCACTTGTTGACGAGTATTCAGCACGCTGATTGACGGCCATAAAAAAGGCGACCGCGCGGTCGCCTATCGTACAGCTGAAACCGTTACCGCACGCCCTCGGCACGCAAGGCCGATGGCGTGTAATCGGCAGCCTTGGCTTCGAAGCCGAACACGAAACTGTGCTTCTCTTCGTTCTTCATCCCCAGCGCAATGTAGCGGCCGGCAATGATGTCGTAGAGTGCTTCGAGGGTATAAGCCTGCGCCTGGTGATCGTAGTAGTACTGAGCGTGACCTTCAGCGACACGCCACAGTTGCCCGCGACCATCGTAGTGATCGGCCAGCGCCACCTGCCAGCTGTCTTCGTCGATGTACATGTGGCGCTTGGCGTAGATGTGCCGCTCGTTTGGCTTGACCGTGCCGATCACCTCCCAGACCCGGTGCAGTTCATAGCGAGTCAGGTCCTGATTGATATGCCCGGCTTTGACGATGTCGTCGTACTTGAGACTCGGCGAGTCGAGTTTGTAGCTGTTGTACGGGATGTACATTTCCTTCTTGCCGACCAGTTTCCAGTCGTAGCGATCCGGCGCGCCGGAGAACATGTCAAAGTTGTCCGACGTGCGCAGGCCGTCGGCCGCAGTGCCAGGGCCGTCATAGGCCACTTGCGGTGCCCGGCGCACGCGGCGCTGACCGGCGTTGTAGATCCACGCCAGCCGCGGTTCCTTCACCTGATCGAGGGTTTCATGGACCAGCAGCACGTTACCGGCCAGACGTGCCGGCGCGGTCACCGACTGTTTGAAGAAGGTCAACACGTTGGCGGCTTTTTCCGGGTCGAGGTCCTTCATCAGTTGCGGCACGGCGATCTCTTCTTCGAAGCGGATCGGCGTGTAGCTGCCGTTGGTCTGCGGGGTCACCTGAGTGATGATGCGTTTGACGTTGCCGCCGTGATAACGGGTGATGTGGTTCCACAACACCTCGACGCCATTCTTCGGAACCGGAAACGCGTAGTAGCGATTGCCGGTGAAATTGGCCAGGCCGTTACCCTCGTTGATGGTGGTCACGTTGAGCGCACTGCGCTTGGCCGATTCGTAGATTTCCGACGGTGCAGCGACGGTGCGGTGAGTTGGATAGACCGGGATCTTGTAGGTTTGCGGATAGCGCTTGAACATCGCTATCTGGCCATCGGAGAGCTTGTCCTTGTACTTGTCGACGTTGGCCGCGGTGATGGTGAACAGCGGTTTTTCATTGGCAAACGGGTCGGCGAGGAAGCCTTTGCTGTCCACCGCAGCGGCGTTTTTCGGGATGCCGCCAGTCCATGCCGGAATCGAACCGTCAGCATTGCCGGCCTTCTCGGCGCCGAGCGGGGTCAGGCTGGTCCCGAGTTTGTTGGCCTCATCCGGCGACACCGCCGCCATCACGTTGGCCGCCAGCAGACTCAGGGCCAGCACACCACATTGCAGAATCATTTTGCGCATTGCATTCATCCTTCTCGGGCAGATCAGAAGTTCACGCCGAAGCTCAGGGCCACGAAGTCACGGTCTTCGAGGACGTTGTAGTCGCCACCGAAAAAGTCGGTGTAACTGAGGCTCGCGGTGTAGGTGTTGCGGTAGTCGGCATCGACGCCGACGCTGATCGCTTTCGCGCCTTCGTTGAACAGGCCGTTGGGGCCGTAACCGGCGACGTCATGCGACCACGACAGGTTGGGTTTGAAGTTGACCCCACCGATCACGTTGGCGTAATCGAGAATCGCCCGCGCGCGGTAACCCCAGGAAGTCGAGGTGACGAAGCCATCGGTATCGCCGCCAAAACCGTACTGGCCGTACACCGAGTCACGGCCATAACGCAGCTCGCTGCGCGACTCCAGGCCACCGACGTGGACCACCGCGGCTTCGCCCACCACGGTCAGGCGTTCCGCGCCCAAGACCTGATCGAAGAAGTGCGTCAGGGTGCTCTGGATCTGTGTGACCTCCTTGCGGCGATAGCCTTTGTTGTCCGCGCCCGGCGTGGTCGCGAGCGGCGATGCCGCACCGCCGGCAATCGGGTTGAGCAGCGCCAGCGTCAGGTCGTTGGTATTGACCTGCACCGGGGCATTGGGCCGATAGCTGATCTCGCCGGTCCATGCAGTGCCGGTCGGTAACGTGGTGGAGAAACTGGCGCCGTACAGACGAATGTCTTCCGGGTATTCGAGGTAGTACTGACCGCGCCCGAGCATCACACTTTGCGCCAGCCCTGCACCGCTGCCAGGCGCGAGGCCGTTGGCGATTCCGACCATGCCCGGCAAGGCCGCCAGCGTCGACAGGCCGGCGGTGGTGGTGCCGACCGTCGGGGTGCGGCTGTGGTAGTTCATGAAGTACAGGCCATATTCGGTGTCGTCGCCGAGCCAGCGCAACGCTGTCCCCCACTGTCCGGAATCGCGCGCATCGCGATCGCCACCCCGGGGAATCACCACCCCTTCACGGGTGACCTGAATGCCTTGGCCAAAGGCCTGGGTCAGCGGCACAAACGGCGCGATCGCCGGGTTGCCGACGGTGTAGCCGTTGTTGCAACCATCCGCCGCCACATCGACCCCGAAGAAGGTGCCGCAGTTGTCGAGAACGGTCTGGTCCCATTCCAGTTGATAGAAACCTTCAACGGTCAGTTGATCGGTCAGGCCTTGCGAGCCAAACAGCATGTTGACCGGAATCAGGCCTTCTTTGATTTCCGCACCGGGGCGACGAAACGCCGACACGTCGATCGGGTTGATGCTGTTGATCGAGTTGCCGATAAACGTACTTTCGCCCCAGCTCACCACCTGTTTACCCGCGCGCACAGTGCCCGGTAGATCCGCGATGGAATAGTTGTGATAGACAAACGCATCGAGGATTTGTGCGCCGGAAGACTTCGCGCCTTCCTTGCGCCCGCTGTCGCTGATCGGCTTGAACTCGCGGTCTTCGTCTTTCAGCTCGAAGTCATACCAGTACTTGCCGCGCACGAAGACACCGGTGTCGCCGTACTTGAGTTCAAGGTCGTGAATGCCTTTGAAGATTTTCGAGAAGGTTTCGCCCTTCTTGAAATTCAAACGCCCGTCATCACCGGTGGAGGATTGCCCGGTCCCACCATTGACCGTACCGACCAGCGACTTGTCGGCATCGCGCATCCCCCAGCTAGCGCCGATCGACAGCGACGAGTCGAAGGTGCCCTCGATTTCGCCAATGTTGAACGCAACCGCTTGCGCCTGAGCGCAGCAACCCAAAGCCACCGCGGCTGCCAGCGCCTGCGGTGTGAAGATGGCGCGCATTGTTGTTTTTGTCATGCGTCTTCCCCGGTGAGTGACAGAAGGCCTCACCCTACTGCCGCGCAACCGTGTCGATAAGCGCACCAAGGAGGTATTCGTGTTGTCACTCGAAAGGATGAATGGCCTTGCTGGGCGGGGCTTTGCGCCGCTTATGGATCAGCTGTATGGAAGATCATCAGTGCTGCGCATGGTGCGCTCAGAGGACTGTTACGTGCCCCGCAACAGTGCATGTCCGGAATCGGTATTTTTCCTACGCGCTCAAGACCTTATTCTGAACGCGCTTTCACGGGACACGCCGCAAAGCATGAAGCCAGCTACGCTGAGTCACTGAAGCGACTGGCAACAGATTTCAGATAAATCGAAGATTTCGGTTTATCGCCCCGGTGTTCACTGACGTTGATTTGTAGCTCCTTGATCCAACGTCTTACCTTGGCCGCTGCGTTTGCAGCGGCCTTTTTTATGGGCGTTGAAAAAGTATTCCCTACGGCCTGCAAACACTTTCCGAGAACAACGCAGGACCTTTCCTGCGGCGCAGAAGAATTCTCCCTGCTTTGTTATTAGCCTGCGAAAACCCTCTCGAAACAAAGCCCTGTTACTTACGGGCTTCTCAGATTTTGTAACCGCAAGTCTGATGTAACTTGAAACACCTTAACCCCTCGCTGGTGACACGGACGTCACTATCGGCCGGCGCTGACTTGCCAGCGAGTTATCACGCACATTCAAAAGGACATGAATATGCAAAGACCTCCGTTCTTAGAACTGGATGAAACACGTATCGAGGCACCCGCCCCCGATAATTACGAGCCATTCAAAGAAAGCAATGTGGGTTACACCTACAGTGGAACCTTCGGACCTGCCGGCGCCAATGCGCAAACGCGCCAATTGATGTTCGAGACGCAAACCACCGTTGAACAAGAGTTCAACGCAAAATCCGTCTCAATACCTCAGTCCATCGAAGTGGAACTGGCGGCAATCAGACTGGAAGGCCCGACAAATCCTCTTCCGCCCGCTGCTGCACTGGCCCGCGAAGTGGGCGTCAGGAATACGCTGATTCACCGCAAGACCGCAGAGTTTCAGAGGCAGACCGCGATCGCAAACCGCTTTTTTGGCAGCGATCCGCTGGGGAAAACTTTTCAGGATTACCTGAATCAGGCCTCCGCTATCCGCCGAACCAGCGGCGCGGGGGCCAGGAGTAGAGCGTTGTGGAGCGAGTCCTTCCGAGCGGCTCACGAAGCGCGTTTGCTTGGCCAGACACTGGCGCTTCTCAACCAGCAACAGGCCGGCGTACTCAATTGGCTGGCCACCGTGCAGGCTCAGGATCAAGCTCAGGCGGCAGCGGCTGAGGCCCAGCGTTTGGCTGCAGAAAACGCGCGGGTCGCAGCCGAACAACAACGGCACAGAGAAGCTGCAGAAGCAACACGTCGACAGCAGGCGCAAATTCGCATACGTGAACAGACACGACTGGCTGCATTGGCGGAGAAACAACGTCAGGAAGCCGAAATCGCACGAATCAAGGCGGAAGATGAAGCACGGGAAAAAGCACGAATCGCGGCATTGTTGAGCGCGGAGGTTGAAGCAAAGGCAAAGGCAAAGGCCAAAGCTAAAGCCAAGGCGATAGCCAAAGCCAGGGCCATAGCCAAAGCCAAAGCCGCGAAACGTGCGTTTGCCGCCGAGCAGGCACGTCTGCAAGCAGAAATGGAACAGCGTATCGAGGCGTTACAACGGCAGGAGCGCCTGGCCCCAGAAGTCCAGCATGTTTACCCGGCTTCAGGCGCAACGGCCTCAACCAATCCGGTATTGTCCTTTGCCTCACAAGCCACCCGTATTTCTCCGACCGCTTCATCCGCAATTCTCAAGGGGCTGCGGACAGGATTACAGACCCTGAAAGCGGCAGGATCTGTGTTGATCAGCGGTCCGGCACTGGTAGGTTTCGCGGCTCTACTCATGCCATCACGTTTGGGCAACGGCGAGCGCTTTTCCATGAGTGTTCCGCTTGCCGAGTTGTCGCCGGAGTCAGCGCAGACACTTCGCGAAATAGCAGATCGGCAAGGCACACTGGAGCTGCCCGTAGGCTTGGGTGTGAGGCCACTGGGTGCGGGCACGGAAGTTTTCATCGCCACCAGCGATGACTTCCATATCCGATCGAGTGTGCTGGTTCTGAATGCGGCCTATGACCTGCTGAATGATGTTTACGAAGCAACGCTGCCAGATTCGCCAACGGATTTCTTGACCTGGACACCGGCTATCTCGCCGGGGAACAGCTCGACTGCATCGCCCATTGCCGAGACTGATTCGCCAGCCTATTCCGGCGCTCGCATTATTCCGATTGAAGGACGGCTGGACCTCAACCCGATCCTTGTTGAAGGCTGGGAACGATTCATTATCGTGTTTCCCGATGACTCGGGGATCGCGCCGCTTTATGTGGTGTTCAGCAGTCCTTATGCCGGGGCAACCGCAAAGGGTAAATACAGTGGTCGCAATTTCAATCCAGAGCAGGCGGGTGGCCCAATACTTGAACTGAATTGGCGAACGGCGGATGTCTCTCGAGCCGGCATAGAGGCGGTGAAACTACATATCGCAAGGCTTGATCAATCAGATGCCAACGTGATCATGATTCAACGCCTTGAGAAAATTTTGACCGGGGACTTAAAAGTCACAGATACCGATTTACGCTATTACACCCATGAGATACGCGAGCTCGAGAGATTCCGCGCGCTGAGCCTTGGTGACCATTTCAAACCCGACAGAGAGTCGCCACTTTGGAACAACGCACATACAGCCACACTAGAAGATTTCAAGCTTCGCGACGATGAGTCCTTGCTCTATACCAAAGAGGCAATAGCAGCTGCAGACAAACAAGATGAAGTGTTTTTCAATGACCTGTTGAAAGGAGGTAAGCCATGAGCATCGTCGAGCAAATAGTAAAAAATGAATCTGTAGAAGATGTATTGACCGTGTTCGCACTCGGCTCGGCCATACCTTCCCTAGACAGATTGTTTGGGCGCTACAGGTACGAAGTTATCGAAAGCGGTGAGCTACTTGAAACCTATGCGAGACTCTTCGAACAGGGTGTTTTGGCCAATGGCGACGGGCCCGTTGCCGTCAAGGGGCCTAACTGGAGAGCGCCCAGATTTATGACAGACAACACGTACTCTTAAGTAGGAATTCAAGCCACCAAGCCCAAGCTTGGTGGCCTCACCCCTTAAAGCGAATACTTCTGCAAATTCGCCATCATTTCCTTCAGCGCCTCAATATTGTCCTTCGGATGCGCCGCCCCTTCGAAATCACAAATCTGCTGCCAATGCGCCGCAACATCTTCCGGCGAGAATCCCACCCGCGGATCAAACCCGGCGCCCAGGCTACGCTCCCAGCGCACCTTGCCCATCCAGCCGCCACCGACTTCGAACAGCCCTGAGGTTTCCTGGCACTGCTCGCTCGCCAGATACACCACCAGCGGGCTGACCAGTTCCGGTTTCAGTTGCTCGAACACTTGCGGCGGGATCAGGCCCTCGGTCATGCGCGTGCCGCCAGTCGGCGCAATGGCGTTGACCAGGATGTTGTTCTTGCGCCCCTCGATGGCCAGCGTGCGGGTCAACCCGTACAGGCCCAGTTTGGCCATGCCGTAGTTGGACTGGCCGAAGTTGCCGTAGATACCTGAAGTCGAGGCGGTGAAGATCACCCGGCCGTAGTTCTGCTCGCGCAGGTGCGGCCACGCTGCGCGGGTGACTTTGTAGGCGCCTTCGACGTGGACGCGGTAAACCAGATCCCAGTCGGCATCGTCCATTTTGTGGAAGGTCTTGTCGCGCAGGATCCCGGCGTTGTTGACAACGACGTCGACGCGGCCAAAGGCATCGAGGGCGTTCTGCACCAGTTTGTCGCCGTCGGTGACCGAGTCGTGGTTGGCTTCGGCAATACCGCCGGCTTCGCGGATTTCCGCCACCACGCGATCGGCCGCAGAGGCATTGGCGCCTTCGCCCTGGGTCGAACCGCCGAGGTCGTTGACCAGCACTTTGGCACCCTGCCTGGCAAACAACAGTGCATGGGCGCGTCCGAGGCCGCCACCGGCTCCGGTGACGATGACGACTTTATCTTCGAAACGCACAGACTCATTCATCGCAGCAACTCCAGCAGGCCAGTATTGATCCCGAGTGTCAGGCACAGGGCTTAGGGTCACAACGAATACGGCTGAGGCTGAATGGTGTGCGATAAGGATGGGGGATGATGAAGGCGTCAAAAGATCAAAAGATCAAAAGATCGCAGCCTGCGATCTTTTGATCTTTCAGGAGCAGGCGACTTTGCGCGGCGGCAGCACAAAGCGCTCACGAAACTCCAGGTAATGCTTGAGCACCTGCACCGGCGCTTCGGTCTGTGGATAGTGACCGATGCCTGGCAACAACACCGTGTCGGCGTCAGGGATCAGTTCGCGGTAGCGCGCGACCATGTGCGCCCCGGAAATCGGATCGACTTCGCCATCGATCACCCGCAACGGGACGTCGCCGTACTGCATCGCCGTCACCCAGCGATCGCGCTGCACCCGGCGCTCGGGAATGTAACTGATCAACTTGTGCATGATCCGTGGCCCGCGATTGCTGTCGACCAGGCTCCAGAAATCGTCCAGCTCACTTTCGCTCGGCCGGGTTTGCGGGCCAAAGATCTGCCGGAAGCTTTTCACCAGAGCGTCGCGGGTGAAGGCGCGGCCGATCATCCATCCCAGCGGACTGAGCAGTAATTTTTGCATCAGCACCGGGCGGTGGGTTTCCGGGAACAGTCCACCATTGAGAAACACGCAACTGGCCACTTCGATCTTGTCTTCGTAGTGCCGGGCGAGCAGTTCCTGGGCAACGCTGTCACCGTAATCGTGGGCCAGCACATGCAGCGGTTGCTCGACCTGCAGGTGCGCAAGTAATGCCTGTTGCAAGTCGGCCTGCTCCAGCAAGCTGTAAGTGTGATTGATCGGCTTGGCCGAATCACCAAAGCCGAGCATGTCGCAGGCAATCACCTGGTAACGCTGGGCCAGTGGCTGCCACAGGTAATGCCAATCCCAACTGGCGGTCGGAAAACCGTGGATCAGCAACAGCGGCTCACCCTGCCCGGCCGTCCAGTAGCGAATCGGCTGGCCACGAAAGACAAACGTCCGGCTGCGTTTACGCCAGACACACAGAGGAATCTCGGCAAGAGGCATTAGAGTTTATATCCGGGGTCTAGTTTATCGAGTTTGCGCAGCAACGCCGGCCAGGCCAGCGCGCCACCCATGCCTTGAGCGCTTTTGGTGACACCGGCGATCATCGCTTTGGCGCCTGCCAGAATTTGCGGTTCGATGGCGATGAGTTCAGCCCCGCCGGTTTGCGCCATGACCTGAATGTCGCAGCCGCGCTGGAAGGTGAACATCATCAGAAACGTGTCGGCGATGGTGCCGCCACAGGTCAGCAGACCGTGGTTGTGCAGCATCAGAAAATTGTTCTCGCCGAGGTCGGCCTGCAGGCGCGCCTTCTCTTCGTGATTCAGCGCCACGCCTTCGTAAGCGTGATAAGCCAGGCTCGAGAGTACGAACAGCGATTGCTGGCTGATCGGCAACACACCCTGCTTTTGCGCCGACACCGCGACACCGGAAGCGGTGTGGGTATGCAGCACGCACACCACATCGTGCCGCACTTCGTGTACGGCGCTGTGGATGGTGTAGCCGGCGGGGTTGATCTCGTAGGGGCTGTCCATGAGTTTGTTGCCGGCCTGATCGACTTTCACCAGGCTCGACGCGGTGATCTCATGGAACATCAGACCGAACGGGTTGATCAGAAAATCTTCGGTGCCCGGCACCTTGGCGGAAATATGGGTGAAGATCAGATCGTCCCAGCCATGCAAGGCGACCAGACGGTAACAAGCGGCGAGATCAACCCGGGTCTGCCATTCCGCAGCACTGACCTGGTCTTTCACATTAAGGGACGATTGGACGGGGGCTACGCTCACTGTATGCACCTCTGCGTTCTTATTGTTCTGCACGTGACAGCAGTCTAGTCAGGTGCAGGCAATCGCGTAGTTGCATTGGCAGCCAGCTTGATGACTGATCGAGTCAGCCATGCAAACAGTCTGGATCCATGTCAAAGCCACGACGCCAACAAAGGCGCGGCAAACAGATTGAGCAACCCGGTCAGGACCATCACCAGTCCGGCGACGGAGCCTTCTTCGCCACCCACTTCATGGGCCCGGCTGACCCCGGCACCGTGCGCGCCAACCCCGAACAGCGCACCGCGCGCCAAGGCACTGCGCAATGGCAACCACTTCAACAACACGCCGCCGAGCATTGCCCCGAACACACCGGTGAACATTACGAACACCGCAGTCAATTCCGGCACGCCGCCGAGATTTTGCGCGAGTGGCATCGCGAACGGCGTGGTGATCGAACGCGGTACCAGCGACATCGTCACCGAACTGTCGAGCGCCAGCGCCTTGGCCAGTCCGAAAGACGTGCCGATCGATGCCGCACTGCCAGCTACCATGCCCAGCATCAACGCCGACCAGTGCCGCACCAACAAGCGACGTTGCTGCCAGATCGGCACGGCGAACGCGACGGTCACCGGGCCGAGCACCAGCATCAGCCAGTGGGTGTTGCTGGCGTATTCGGCATACGCGGTGTGCAGCGGCACGGCGAGCGCCAGCAGCAACGCCGGCACCAGAATCAGCGGCGACAGCACATAGCGACCGGTGCGCCGATAGAGCCAACGGCTGAACAGGTACGCCGCCAAAGTGAAGGCGAGCCAGAACATCGGCATCCATTCAAGCTTCATGGGACCGCCTCATACGGACTGCAAGCTCGACGGTGAACGCCGTGACCAGCATCACCATCAACGTGCTGACGGCGATCACCAGCAAAATCCGCCAGCCGTCATTGCGCAGCAGCGCGCCATAGTCGAGCAGACTCATCAGCGCCGGAATAAAGAACAACAACATCTCGGCCATCAGCAAACCCGCGCCCAATTGCAGCGCTGCCGGTTTGATCCAGCCGCAAGCGAATGCCAGCAGCAACAGCGCCATGCCGATCACACCACCGGGAATCGGCATGGCCAACACCGCAGCGAGTTGACAGCCCAGCAGGTAAAGACCGAGCAGTACAGCGAGTTCGGCGAACAGACGAGACAAATGTTTGAGGGTGACGGTGTTCATGATTTCGCTCCAGACAGGCGCTTATTTTACGAAGCGCCCTGCCATCCCCGAAGCGAATTGTTAGACTCAACGCCATTCCAAAATGGAATCCGGCGATGGAATTCAAACAGCTGCGCAGTTTTGTCGAAGTCATGCATCAAGGGGGTTTCACCCAGGCCGCAAAAACCCTGCACATCAGCCAGTCAGCGGTCAGCAAACAGATCGCGCAACTGGAACAGAGCCTCGGCACGCCTTTGCTCGAACGACTCGGTTCGCAGTTGCGCCTGACCGCTGCGGGCAGCGTGGTGCTGCAACGGGCCGAGGGCATGTTGCGCTTGCGCAACGAATTGCTTGCGGAACTGGACGACCTCAGTCAACTGGCGCGGGGAGAGTTGCGTCTCGGCCTGCCGCTGTTGGGCAGTGACGCGTTGTTCGCCGGGCTGTTTGCCGAATACCGGCGCCGTTATCCAAATATCAGCATTCAGTTGCTCGAGGGCGGCAGCCGCCATATCGAGCAGGCTGTGCTCAGCGGTGAACTGGAACTGGGCGGCAGTCTGCTGCCCAAGGATCCGCAATTCGACTGTCAGCCGTTTTGCGATGAGAAACTCGATGCCTTGCTGCCGGTGGATCATCCGCTGGCCAACCTGGCCGAGATCGGTCTGGAGGAGTTGGCCGAGACGCCGTTTCTGCTCTATCAGCGCAGCTTCGTGCTCAATGACCGTTTGCTGCAGGCGTGTCAGCAACTGGGTTTCACGCCGAAGGAAGGCGGACGCAGCGGCCAGGCGGATTTTCTTGCAGCGCTGGTGGCCGCCGGGCAAGGCGTGGTGCTGTTGCCCAGCGTGGTCGCACGCGCACTGGTGCGGCCGGGCGTGGTCCGCCTGAGCTTGCGAGCGCCGGATTATCTGCGTTGGGATATCGCGTTTATCTGGCGTCGCGGCGCGTATCTGTCGAAAGCCGCACAGGCTTGGCTGAGCTTGCTGCGCGAGCGGGCAATCAGCCCTTGAGCGCGGCGATCAACTGCGCAAGCCAAGGCTCGGCGTCGGTTTCCGGCGTGACGCTTTCGCTGGCGTCAATGCGCAGCATCGCTTGCACTTCGCGCACGCCCAGTTCACCGAACAGTTCACGCATCTGCTCGCCGCCGCCGCAGAAGGTGTCGCCATAACTGGCGTCGCCCAAGGCAATCACCGCACCCGGCAAACCGAGCAATGCGGCTGGTAACTGGTCGCGAATCGCCGAATACAGCGGTTGCAGGTTGTCGGGCAATTCGCCCATGCCGGTGGTCGAGGTCACGGCGAGCAACGCTTCGGGGCCGAATGCCTGAATGTCGGCGAGGCTGGCGCGCGAGTTGTGGAAGGTTTCAAAGCCAGCGGCTTTCAACAGGTTCTGGGCGTGACGGGCGACTTCTTCGGCGGTGCCGTAGACCGAACCGGAGAGGATGGCGACTTTCATCAATCTGATCCTGAAACTGGAAAAAAAGAGCGGCGATAGTAACAGTCTCCGACGCGAAGCTGCGATTGGATCTCAACCGCCGATAATGGCCAGTAGACAGTGCCTGCGGTTCTTCTAGAATGCGAGCCACTGACAACTCTGAAAGGATTCAAAGATGATCAACGCCAGTCTGCTGCAAATGGTGATCAACGCATCGAACGACGGGATCGTCGTCGCCGAAAAAGAAGGCGAACAGGACAATATCCTGATTTACGTGAATCCGGCTTTTGAACGCCTGACCGGCTACACCAGCGAAGAAATTCTTTATCAAGACTGCCGCTTTCTGCAGGCTGGGGACCGCGATCAAGCGAGTCTGGAGCTGATTCGCGATGCATTGCGCACCAATGGCTCGTGCCGGGAAATCCTGCGCAACTATCGCAAGGACGGCACACCGTTCTGGAATGAACTGTCGCTTTCCACGGTAAAAAATGCCGATGACGGACAGACTTATTTCGTTGGCGTGCAAAAGGACGTCACCCTTCAGGTCAAGGCACAGCAGCGCGTGGCGCAGCTGGAGGCGCAGGTCGCAGCCCTCGAAGCAGAACTCGCTGCATTGAAAGCGACAAACGGTTAAAACAAAAACACGAACCAATTGTCATTAACTACAATCACCAATGACTTTGTATCTATATCTTTCGAGTTAGCCATGCAGCGCAACGCCCTCCTCACTCAGGATGAGCTGGATTTTATCCAGACCATGCAGCACAACCCGCAACTGAACGTGCGGGATGCAACGTCGAGTCTGTTGGTAAACGGCGGTTCGCAGATCCGTGATTTGCTTACGCGGCTGGCAGCTCACGAGCAAGTGACCATTCAGGCCAGCTTCGAAAATCAGCAGATGACCTTCCCGTTGCATCTGGTTGAAGACGAGTTCCACGCGCTGCATCTGCGCCTTGGTGTGCCGAGTATTTATGAAGACGGCCCGATGGTGCGGCCATGGCGACTGGTACTTGAGGAGCCGGTGGCCCTGGAAAACGCCAAAGGTCAGCCGGGCACGTTGTGGGTCCACGAGGTTTCGCACAAAGGTGTGCTGCTGGAAGTGCGCAACAAGACCAAGCCGCCCAAGCATTTCGCGCTGTGGTTCAGCCCTTCGGGTTACGAGCGGATTTCATTGCGGGGCAATTTTGAACGGGAAACCGAGAACGGTTTCTTCGCCTATGAATTGAGCCAGACCGACACCGACGAAACCGAGCGCCTGCGCCAGTTCATCCTGCAGCAACATCGTCTGACGCACCCTGCCCTTCACACCTGAGTTTCAGGTATCCAGATTCCCGGCCAGAAACTGCAGCATGCGCTGACGCATGTTCGCCCCTTCATTGCCCAGACACGCCACAGAGGATCCGGCCAGGCTGTCCTGCGCCAGATCTGAAGCGTCACCCGCCAGCATCAACTGACAATCGAGACTCAACGCCAGCCGGTTCAGTCGGCGAGGCAATTCGGTGCTGGGCGCGTGATTGGAAAACAGGACAAGTGCATCAGGTTTGATCTTTTCGCACACCAACGTCAGCTCATCGAACGGCTGACCTGTAGTCAGTACCCGAACACCGGCATTGCTGTCGCTGAGAAACAGCGCCGCGACCAGCAACTCCAGCTCTCGACATTGCCCGGCCAGGGCGCTGACGATCACCCGGCGCGGTTGCGTGCCACGCAGCATGACGATCCGTTGCAACACCCGCGCCCGCAGGAACCCGTCGAAGAACAGCCACTCGCTGGTTTGTCCGAATGCGTCCTGGCGCTGCAACATCTGCAGCCATAACGGCATAAGAATGTCCTGAAACACCACAGGCAAAGCATATGAAGAGAAAATCTGCCCATAGACGCGGTCCAGTTGCTGGTCGTCGAATGCACTGACCGCCTGCTGAATCTGCTCCTGCCATTGCAGGTAGTCGGCCTGCACCAGGTCATCGGGGATGATATGAGCCAGCACTTTCATGGGTTCGGTCTTTGCGAGGATCTTGCCAACCTTGCTCACAGCGACACCGCGATCGATCCAGTCGACGATGCTGCGCACGCGCTCGATATCGGTCATCGAATAGAGCCGATGCCCACTTTCGGTGCGGGTTGGTTGAATCAAACCGTAGCGCCGCTCCCATGCGCGCAAGGTCACCGGGTTGACACCCGTCAGGCGTGCGACCTCTCGGATCGGGAACAGATCGGCGCGTTCGAGCGCAACAGAGGCCTGCGAAGCAGGGCTTGCGTTCGTGATGACAGGCATATGGAGTTCAACTTCCATGTCGTTTGAATTGGATCCCATTCTAACGCTTATGCCCTAAAAGGTTTCAAGTGTTGAAATGCGACGAAAGTCGCTGGTTTATTGGCGAAAAACCGGAATAATCCTTGCTTGTTGAAAAACGCAGGCCTCTACCCCGGCCCTGCGTCAGGCGAAACTCCTACCCGGAGCGACGCGTTTGAAATACGGAGATACACAATGTCTACTTCCCCCGTCACGCTGATGGTCGCGCGTCGCGTCGCCGACGGCCGCTATCAGGACTTGATCGCCTGGCTGCGCGAAGGCGAACAATTGGCCACCGACTTCCCCGGTTACCTTGGCTCTGGCGTGCTCGCCCCGCCGCCAGGCGACAACGAATTCCAGATCATCTTCCGTTTTGTCGACGAGCAGACATTGCACGCGTGGGAGCATTCGGTTTCACGCACCGCGTGGCTGAGCCGTGGCAGCGATCTGTTTGCGAATCCGAAAGAGCATCGGGTCAGTGGTATCGAAGGCTGGTTCGGCGCTGCGGGGCAACGTCCACCGCGCTGGAAACAGGCGGTCGCAATCTGGCTGGCGTTCTTTCCGGTATCTCTGTTGTTCAACTTTGTCCTCGGCCCGTTGCTCGTCGAGCTGAGCCTGTTACCACGGGTATTGATCAGCACCGCGTGCCTGACGCCGTTGATGGTTTACTTGTTTATTCCGCTGTCGACCCGATTGCTGGCGAACTGGCTGAACAGCACGCCGGTACGGCCGTTGCCGGTGACGCCTTCTACGCAAAATCGATGATCTTTTTGTAGCAGCGAGCCTGCTCGCGAATGCTGATCAACATCCACCATGGACGTCGACTGATCTACCGCTTTCGCGAGCAAGCTCGCTCCCACAGGTTTTGGTAATACCGGTAATAGGTTCAAGGCTCACGTCGCTGTTATAGTTTTTGCTCCCCCCGCGATGCGAGCCGTTCATGCCTGATTCCTCCGCCCCGATCCTCATCACCGGTGCCGGCCAGCGTGTCGGCCTGCATTGTGCGCAGCGGTTGCTCGAAGATGGCTGTCGCGTCATCTTCACTTACCGCAGTGAACGCCCCGGCGTGCAAACGCTGCGCGATCTGGGCGCCATCGGCCTGTTCGCCGACTTTTCCAGCGAAGCCGGGATTCTCGCCTTCATCGCCGAACTGAAAACCCGCACCGAGAGCCTGCGCGCCATCGTGCACAACGCCTCCGAGTGGCTGGCCGAAACCCCGGGCAGCGAAGCCGAAGCCTTCACACGCATGTTCAATCTGCACATGCTCGCGCCGTACCTGATCAACCTGCACTGCGGTGACTTGCTGCAACGCTCGACGCCCGCCGACATCATCCACATCAGCGACGATGTCACGCGCAAGGGCAGCAGCAAGCACATCGGCTATTGCGCCAGCAAGGCCGGGCTCGACAGCCTGACCCTGTCCTTCGCCGCACGCTATGCGCCGACCATCAAGGTCAACGGCATCGCTCCAGCCCTGCTATTGTTCAATCCCGACGACGACGCGGCATACCGCGCCAAGGCCCTGGCCAAATCCGCGCTGGGCATCGAACCCGGCAGCGAAGTGATCTATCAGAGCCTGCGCTATCTGCTCGACAACCCTTATGTCACCGGTACCACCCTGACCGTCAACGGCGGACGGCACGTCAAATAAGCCGAATCGCGAGGATGTCCATGACCCGCTCACTGCCCGAGAATTATCGCGAAATCCTGATTGGCCTCGGTGAAAATCCCGACCGTGAAGGACTGCTCGACACTCCGGTACGCGCGGCCAAGGCCATGCAATACCTGTGTCACGGGTATGAGCAGAGCATCGAGGAGATCGTCAATGGCGCGCTGTTTGCCTCGGACAGTGACGAGATGATCATCGTCGCCGACATCGAGTTGTATTCTTTGTGCGAACATCACCTGCTGCCCTTCATCGGCAAGGCTCATGTGGCTTATATTCCGACAGGTAAGGTGTTGGGTCTGTCGAAGATCGCGCGCCTGGTGGACATGTTCGCCCGGCGTCTGCAGATTCAGGAAAACCTCACCCGGCAAATCGCCGATGCAGTGCAACAGGTCACCGGTGCCGCAGGCGTCGCCGTGGTCATCGAAGCCAAACACATGTGCATGATGATGCGCGGTGTCGAGAAACAGAATTCGACGATGAACACCTCGGTCATGCTCGGCGCGTTCCGCGAGTCGAGCAACACCCGCCAGGAGTTCCTGCAATTGATTGGACGGAGCAAGTAAATGCCACAACTTCAACCGGGAATGGCGCGCATCCGGGTCAAGGATCTGCGCTTGCGCACCTTTATCGGGATCAACGAGGACGAAATCCTCAACAAACAGGATGTGCTGATCAACCTGACCATTCTGTATGCCGCGCAGGAAGCGGTGCGGGACAACGACATCGACCACGCACTGAATTACCGCACGATCACCAAGGCGATCATCGCCCACGTCGAGGGCAACCGTTTTGCGCTGCTCGAACGCCTGACTCAGGAACTGCTTGATCTGGTGATGAGCAATGGTTCGGTGCTGTATGCCGAAGTCGAAGTCGACAAGCCGCATGCGCTGCGGTTTGCCGAATCGGTTTCGATCACACTCGCCGCCAGCCGCTGAGTGCGTCTGGCGCATTGTCTGTCAGACTTTTATCATCCGCGCCACGAATTGACTGCACAGAGCCCATCATGAACGAGCAACAACGCCTCGAACTAGAAGCCGCCGCCTTCCGCCGGCTGGTCGCCCACCTGGACAGCCGCAAGGACGTGCAGAACATCGACCTAATGAACCTCGCCGGCTTCTGCCGCAATTGCTTGTCGAAGTGGTACAAGGCCGAAGCCGACGCGCGCCAGATTGAAGTCAGCCTCGATGACGCCCGCGAAGTGGTTTACGGCATGCCGTACGCCGAGTGGAAAGCCCAATACCAGCAAGAAGCCAACGCCGAACAACAAGCGGCGTTTGCCAAAGGAAAAACCCATGAGTGATCTGAACACCCTGCGCGCCAGCCTGAAGAGCGGCGAACACGCTTTCGCCGACACCCTGGCGTTCATTGCTGCGGGTTATGACTACCAGCCGCAAGCCTTCAACAACGGTGGCGTGGAAAACGCCGCCGGGCAGAATGAAGGCTCGTGCAAGACCTTGGGTCTGGCGCTGCTGGAAGGCCTGAGCGATGAAGAAGCGCTGCTGGCGTTCGGTGAACATTATCGTTCGGTGGTGGCGACGCCTGAGGGCAGCGATCACGGCAACATTCGTGCGTTGATCAAGCATGGACTGGCCGGTGTGACATTCACCGCCCAGCCCCTGACCCGCCGCTGATCCCTCTATCCACACAAAATCCCTGTGGGCGCGGGCTTGCTCGCGAAAGCGGTGTGTCAGTCACCAAAAATATTGCCTGACACGACGCCTTCGCGAGCAAGCCCGCTCCCACATTGGTTATGCGGTGGTTCGGAGTCTCGGGCACAAAAAAACCGGCCAATGTGGCCGGTTTTTTTGTGCCTGCGATCTTAGAACGAAGCGTTCTGCAGACCGTCCAGGTAACGCTCGGTGTCCAGTGCCGCCATGCAGCCGGCGCCGGCCGAGGTGATGGCCTGACGGTAAACGTGGTCAGCCACGTCACCGGCGGCGAAGATGCCTTCGACGCTGGTTGCAGTGGCGTTGCCTTCACGGCCGCCGTGCACGACCAGATAACCGTCTTTGAGGGTCAACTGGCCTTCGAACAGCGATGTGTTCGGGGTGTGGCCGATGGCGATGAACACGCCGTCGACTTTGATTTCGTCGAAGCTGCCGTCGTTGTTCTTCAGACGCGCACCAGTCACACCCATGTTGTCGCCCAAGACTTCGTCGAGGTTGGCGTTCAACTTGAGGATGATCTTGCCTTCGGCTACGCGAGCGTTGAGTTTGTCGATCAGAATCTTCTCGGCGCGGAAAGTCTCGCGACGGTGGATCAGAGTCACGGTGCTGGCGATGTTGGCCAGGTACAGCGCTTCTTCAACAGCAGTGTTGCCACCGCCGACCACTGCAACCGGCTTGTTGCGATAGAAGAAACCGTCACAGGTCGCGCAGGCCGAAACGCCTTTGCCCATGAACGCTTCTTCCGACGGCAGGCCCAGATAGCGCGCGCTGGCGCCGGTGGCGATGATCAGGGCGTCGCAGGTGTAAGTCGCGCTGTCGCCGGTCAGGGTGTACGGCTTGGCCGCGAAATCAACGGCGTTGATGTGATCGAACACGATCTCGGTTTCAAAGCGCTCGGCGTGTTCACGCATGCGCTCCATCAGTGCAGGACCGGTCAGGCCATGGACGTCGCCCGGCCAGTTGTCGACTTCGGTGGTGGTGGTCAGTTGACCGCCAGCCTGCATGCCGGTGATCAGCAGTGGCTTGAGGTTGGCACGGGCCGCGTATACCGCAGCGCTGTAACCGGCAGGGCCGGAACCGAGAATAATCACTCGCGAATGACGGACTTCAGACATGACCTGCTCCTGTTGACCGGGCCGAAAAACGGGCGCGGATCGCCGGACTGCCGGCGGAAATAAAAAAGGACCGTGGATAACCTTGGGGAAGGCTTGAGCTCGACAGTCCTGTAAAAAGTTGGGTGCAGCGTATCGAGGGGGGCAAGATTAAGGAAATACGGTTTAACAATCCAGCTCATAGGTGGTCTCTATGCCGACACGCTGACGAGATGGACGTCTTTGTTACAGTGAATGTCGATCGCTCTACCGCGCTTTCGCCGCCGTGGCAAAGTCGGTAAGGTCGGCGCGTTTTCCCTTGCTCGGAGCACCTTATGCCCGCCCCCGTTCTGTCCGGCCCGCAATACCTGCGCGAAGGCCTGAAACTGGTCCTCAGCCCCGGCCTGCGCCTGTTCGTGTTGTTGCCGCTGGCGATCAACCTGGTGCTGTTCGTCGGATTGATCTATCTGGCCGGCCACCAGTTCAGCCTGTGGGTCGATACGTTGATGCCGTCGCTGCCCGAATGGCTGAGTTTCCTCAGCTACATTCTTTGGCCGTTGTTTGTCGTGCTGGTGGCGCTGATGGTGTTCTTCAGCTTCACCATGCTGGCCAACGTGATCGCCGCACCGTTCAACGGCTTTCTCGCGGAAAAAGTCGAAGTGGTGGTGCGTGGCACCGATGATTTCCCGGCGTTCAGCTGGGGCGAACTGATCGCGATGATCCCGCGCACCCTCGCCCGGGAAATGCGCAAACTCGGCTACTTCCTGCCGCGTGCCATTGGCCTGTTCATCCTCTCGTTCATCCCGGTGGTGAATATCATTGCCGCACCGCTGTGGCTGTTGTTTGGCGTGTGGATGATGGCCATCCAATACATCGACTACCCGGCGGACAACCACAAACTCGGCTGGAACGAGATGCTCGCCTGGCTGCGGCAGAAACGCTGGCAGAGCATGAGTTTTGGCGGGATTGTTTATCTGGTGCTGCTGATTCCGGTGGTCAACATTCTGATGATGCCGGCAGCAGTGGCTGGGGCAACGCTATTCTGGGTGCGTGAGCGTGGCGCCGAGAACCTGGTGACTCAGCGCTGACACCACGTCACAAATCCATCATCCGAACGTCACAAGCACGACATGGCCTCAGCCGACACTGAGGTCATGACGACAGCTCTACATATCACTCTTATCAGCGAAACCTTCCCACCGGAAATCAACGGCGTGGCCAATACCCTTGGCCGCTTGTGCGATGGACTGCGCGCGCGCGGCCATCAGGTTGAACTGGTGCGCCCGCGTCAGGCCGGTGATCCGCAGCGCAGTGAAGACGACGCGCTGCTGTTGTGCCGGGGCTGGCCGTTGCCCGGTTATCCGGGGCTGCAATGGGGTCAGTCATCGATGCACAAACTGTTGCGGCGCTGGAAACGTCAGCGCCCCGATGTGCTGTACATCGCCACGGAAGGCCCGCTCGGTTTGTCAGCGCTGCGGGCGGCGCGGCGTCTGGGAATTTCGGTGGTCAGCGGGTTCCACACCAATTTTCAGCAGTACACCCGTCAGTACGGCCTCGGCTTGCTGACGCGGATGCTCACGCATTATCTGCGCTGGTTTCACAATCGCTCGGCGTTAACCTTGGTGCCAAGTGTCAGCCAGCGCCTGGAACTGGAGCGACGCCATTTCGAGCGCTTGGCGCTGCTATCGCGTGGCGTGGACAGCCAGTTGTTTCATCCGAGCAAGCGCCTCAATGGGTTGCGTGAGCAATGGAGTCTGTCCGAGCAGGACATTGCCGTAATTCACGTAGGACGACTCGCGCCGGAGAAAAACCTTGGCCTGCTCAAGCGCGGCTTCGAAAAACTGCTTGAGACTTATCCACAGCGCAATCTGAAACTGATCATTGTCGGCGACGGGCCGCAACGACTGGCACTGGAAAAGGAACTGCCCGAGGCGATTTTCTGCGGCGCCCAGCGCGGCGAAGCATTGGCGGCGCACTACGCGTCCGGGGATCTGTTTCTGTTTCCGAGCCTGACGGAGACCTTCGGCAATGTCGTACTCGAAGCGCTGGCCTCGGGGCTGGGCGTGGTGGCTTACGATCAGGCTGCGGCGGCGCAGCATATTCGCCACGGTTACAACGGCGTGCTGGCGATGCCCGGTGATGAAGAGGCATTTTGCGATGCCGCTGCATGGTTACTGGAAGAGGATGAGCGGCTGCGCTGTGTGCGCCTGAATGCGCGGCAGCATGCGAGTCGCCAGGGTTGGCCGGCGGTTATCGAGCAGTTTGAAAAGCATTTGCGCGGAGCTTGTGTGGGGGAGTTGGTGGTGCCAGGGGTTCAGACACTGCCCTGAATTATTGTTGCCTTTGAAACCGCCTTCGCGAGCAAGCCCGCTCTCACATTTTGAAATGCATTCCAAATGTGGGAGCGGGCTTGCTCGCGAAGGGGTCTTGACAGGCGCTGGTTAAACCAGCGTCATCAACGCCTCACGGCTAAACGGCAGAATGTCCTGCTCGCGCCCTTCGCGGACTTTCTGCGCCCAGTCCGGGTCGACCAGCAAGGCACGCCCCACCGCCACCAGATCGAATTCCTCTTTGTTCAGACGCTCCAGCAGGTTTTCCAGACTGGCCGGTTGCGCGACCTTGTCGGTGTTGACCATGAATTGCAGGAACTCGCCATCCAGACCGACGCTGCCAACGGTGATGGTCGGTTTACCGGTCAGTTTGCGTGTCCAGCCGGCCAGGTTCAGGTCGGAACCATCGAACTCCGGCTCCCAGAAACGTCGCGTCGAGCAATGGAAAATATCCACGCCAGCGTCGGACAGCGGCTTGAGGAACTCGCCCAGCGCTTCCGCGGTTTGCACCAGACGTGCGGTGTAATCCTGCTGCTTCCATTGCGAGAAACGGAAGATGATCGGGAAGCCTTCACCGACCGCCGCACGTACGGCTTGAATCAATTCAATGGCGAAACGCGAACGGTTGGCCAGGCTGCCACCGTATTCGTCGGTGCGCTGATTGCTGCCTTCCCAGAAGAACTGGTCGATCAAATAACCGTGAGCACCGTGGATTTCCACGCCGTCCATACCAATGCTTTGCGCATCTTTGGCGGCTTGGGCAAACGCAGCGATAACGTCCTGAATGTCTTGCTTGCTCATGCCGTGCACGACGACCTGACCGTCCTTGAGTTTTTCCGACGGGCCGTAACCCGGCACGCTGGCGTCCGGTTCGGTGCCGATGCGCCGCACGCTGCCGACATGCCACAGTTGCGGAACGATCTTGCCACCTTCGGCGTGAACGGCGTCGACGACTTTTTTCCAGCCGGCCAATGGCGCGTCACCAAAGAATTGCGGCACGTTCGGGTAACCATTGGAGGCAATGTGGCCGACGGTGGTGCCTTCGGTGATGATCAGACCGACACCGGCCGCTGCGCGACGGCGGTAGTACTCGATGACTTTCGAATTGGGCACGCCACCCGGAGAGAACGAGCGCGTCATTGGCGCCATGACCACACGGGTCGGCAGTTCAAGGGCACCGAGCTGGAACGGTTTGAACAAGGCTTGAACGGGCATCGAAAGGCTCCACGAAAACGTTATCAACAGGGCATAAAACCATATGACGGCGATAATATGTGCGATGACGCCAGCGCGAAAGCATTATTGATCTGAATGATTAAGGCTCAAAAGGCAGGCAAAAAAAATCGCAGCTCGGTGGCTGCGATTTTTGCCGTTCAGCCCAGCGCTTTTTCAATCGCATGAACAATGGTCGGATCATCCGGCGCCGTCCGCGGTGAGAACCGCGCCAGCACCCGGCCGTCCTTGCCGAGCAGGAATTTCTCGAAATTCCAGGTGATGTCACCAGGAAACTCCGCGCCCTCGCCCGCCAGAAGTCGATAGAGCTGATGACGCTCGTGGCCGTTGACCTCGAGCTTGCTCGACAACGGAAACGTCACGCCATAGTTGAGGCTGCAGAATTCCTGAATTTCCTTTTCAGAACCTGGCTCCTGACCGGCAAACTGGTTGCAGGGCAGGCCCAGCACATTGAAGCCTTTGTCTTTGTATTGCTGATAGAGGTTTTCCAGCGCCGCGTACTGGGGGGTCAAGCCGCATTTGGAGGCGACGTTGACCACCAGCACGACTTGGCCCTTGAAAGGCGCCAGCGGTAGCTCCTGACCATCCAGGGCTGTCAACTTAAGGTCGTGAAAAGCACTCATGACGTACTCCAGGATTCCGATGTTCTACTCGAAACAGCCACTTGGCGAGGCCACCAAGGACAGCCGCGGACTAAAAAGGCGCCCGCAGGCGCCTCTCCAGTACTCGAAGCTTAGCGCAGAAAATCAGTGGTGATGGCCACCTTCGCCATGGACGTGGCCATGCGCGATTTCTTCCTGGCTGGCGTCACGGATGTCAACGATCTTCACTTTGAAGTTCAGGCGCTGACCGGCCAGTGGGTGGTTGCCGTCAACCGTCACGTCGTCGCCGTCGAGGTCACGGATGGTGACGATCTGCATCTGGCCGTCCGGCGCCGAAGCGTGGAACTGCATGCCGACTTCCAGTTCGTCAACGCCTTCGAACATGCTGCGGCTCAGGGTGCTGACCAGCTCGGCGGCGTATTCGCCGTAAGCGTCTTCCGGCTCAACGGAGACTTCCAGCTCGTCACCGACAGCTTTGCCTTCCAGAGCTTTTTCCAGGCCCGGGATGATGTTGCCTGCGCCTTGCAGGTAGACCAGCGGAGCGCCGCCGGCGGAGCTGTCGATGACCTCACCAGCGTCGTTGGTCAGGGTATAGTCGATGGAGACAGCCTTATTGGCGGCGATCAGCATGGGGCGAGACCTTTTGCATAAGAATATAGAAAGGCCAAGTTTAGCGAAGCAATCGCGCGAAAGCGAACACAACCCGGACAAACGGGTTTCGACGATCGCAGGCTTCCATCAGGACGAGGACGGTCATTGGGTGGTCGAACTGTCCTGTGGCCACACCCAGCACCTGCGTCACCAGCCGCCCTGGCAATCGCGCGCCTGGGTGCTCGACGCGGCGCAACGTATTGAAAAAATAGGTCAACCCTTTGCCTGCGGTTGGTGCGCACAAGGCTCGGTTAGCGATAACCTTGTCGACTGAATTTCGGTAGTCAGCCAGACATAGACTGACGCCATTGCCATGCAACTTTAGAGAATTCGCATGCAAACTTTTTTTATCGCACCCACCGATTTTGGTGTGGGTCTGACCTCCATCAGCCTCGGGCTGGTGCGTACGCTTGAGCGCGCCGGGCTGAAAGTCGGCTTCTTCAAACCGATTGCCCAGCCACATCCGGGCGACACCGGCCCTGAGCGTTCCACTGAACTGGTGGCCCGCACCCACGGCCTGAAACCGCCGCAACCGCTGGGCCTGGCCCACGTTGAGCGAATGCTCGGTGATGGTCAGCTCGATGAACTGCTGGAAGAAATCATCACGCTCTATCAGCAAGCCGCCATTGGCAAAGACGTGCTGGTCGTCGAGGGCATGGTGCCGACCCGCAGCGCCAGTTACGCCGCGCGGGTCAACTTGCACCTGGCCAAGAGTCTGGATGCCGAGGTCATTCTGGTCTCGGCGCCGGAAAACGAGGTGCTCGCCGAACTCTCCGGCCGTGTCGAATTGCAGGCGCAATTGTTTGGCGGGCCGAAAGACCCGAAAGTCCTCGGCGTGATCCTCAACAAAGTCAAAACCGACGAGAGCATGGACGCTTTCGCCGCGCGCCTGAAAGAACATTCGCCGTTGCTGCGCAGTGGTGATTTCCGCTTGCTCGGCTGCATTCCCTATCAGCCGGAACTCAACGCGCCGCGGACCCGCGACGTTGCCGACCTGATGGGCGCGCAAGTGCTCAACGCAGGCGATTACGAAACCCGGCGCATGACCAAAATCATTATCTGCGCGCGGACAATGCGCAACACCGTCGAGCTGCTCAAGCCCGGCGTGCTGGTAGTGACCCCAGGCGATCGCGACGACATCATCCTCGCCGTCAGCCTCGCGGCGATCAACGGCGTGCCACTGGCCGGCCTGTTGTTGACCAGCGACACCCTGCCCGATCCGCGCATCATGGACCTGTGTCGCGGCGCCTTGCAGGCCGGTCTGCCGGTGTTGTCGGTGAGCACCGGCTCGTATGACACCGCTAACCTGCTCAACGGCTTGAACAAGGAAATCCCGATCGACGACCGCGAGCGCGCGGAGATCATCACCGATTTCGTCGCCAGCCACCTCGACGCCAAATGGCTGCACCAGCGTTGCGGAACGCCACGGGAAATGCGCCTGTCGCCAGCGGTGTTCCGCTATCAGTTGATCCAGCGTGCGCAAGCGGCGAACAAACGTATCGTCCTGCCTGAAGGCAGCGAGCCGTTCACCGTGCAAGCGGCGGCGATCTGTCAGGAACGCGGGATCGCCCGTTGCGTGTTGCTGGCAAAACCGGAAGATGTTGAAGCGGTCGCTCGCGCCCAAGGCATTGTGTTGCCGCCGGGCCTGGAGATTCTTGATCCGGACCTGATCCGCGAGCGCTACGTCGAACCGATGGTGGCCCTGCGCAAGACTAAAAGCCTGAATGCGCCAATGGCCGAGCAGCAACTGGAAGACACCGTGGTGATCGGCACCATGATGCTCGCACTGGATGAAGTCGACGGCCTGGTGTCCGGTGTGATCAACACCACTGCCAATACCATCCGCCCGGCCCTGCAGTTGATCAAGACTGCGCCGGGCTGCACGCTGGTGTCGTCGGTGTTCTTCATGCTGTTCCCGGAGGAAGTGCTGGTTTACGGCGACTGCGTGATGAACCCGCACCCGAGCGCCAGCGAACTGGCCGAGATCGCTCTGCAAAGCGCCGACTCGGCGGCCGCGTTCGGCATCACTCCGCGCGTGGCGATGATCAGTTACTCCAGCGGCGAATCGGCCACCGGCGAAGAAGTCGAGAAAGTCCGCGAAGCCACCCTGCTCGCCCACGAACAACAGCACTCGCTGCTGATCGACGGTCCGCTGCAATACGACGCCGCGGCCAACGCAGAAGTCGCCCGGCAACTGGCGCCGAACAGTCAGGTCGCCGGTCGCGCCACGGTGTTTGTCTTCCCCGACCTGAACACTGGCAACACCACACACAAAGCCGTGCAGCGCAGCGCCGATTGCGTCAGCCTCGGGCCGATGCTGCAAGGCCTGCGCAAACCGGTAAATGACTTGCCGCGTGGTGCGCAGGTCGATGACATCGTCTACACCATCGCCCTCACCGCGATTCAAGCCGCCAACCGACCTATGGATGTGTAAATGCTGGATTTTCTACCTGCACCGTTGCGCGGCGTGATCGCCTCGCTGCTGTTGGCGCTCAACACGATTCTGCTGTGCTCGTTTCTGTTCTGCGTGGCGCTGATCAAAGTGCTGCCGTTCGACCTCGCCCGACGTGCCTCGCTGTGGCTGATGAGCCACACCCATGAAGCGTGGATCAGCAACAACAAGGCCTGGATGAACCTGGTGCGGCGCACGCGCTGGCACATCAGCGGCCTGCACGGCCTCGACTACCAACACTCTTACCTGATCACCAGCAACCACCAGAGCTGGGTCGATATTCTGGTGTTGCAGTACGTGCTCAACCGAAAGATTCAACCGCTGAAGTTCTTCCTCAAGCAGGAACTGATCTGGGTGCCGGTGATCGGTCTGGCCTGGTGGGCGCTGGGCTTTCCGTTCATGAAGCGCTACTCCAAGGCTTACCTCGCCAAGCATCCGGAGAAAAAAGGCAAAGACCTCGAAACCACGCGCAAGACCTGCGCGAAATTTCGCGATAACCCGGTGGGGATTTTCAACTTCGTCGAGGGCACGCGCTTTACCGAAGGCAAGCATGCGCAGCAGCAGTCACCGTTCAAATATCTGCTCAAGCCCAAGGCTGGCGGGATTGCCTTTGTGCTGGATGCGATGGGTGAACAACTGGAGTCGATCGTCAACGTGACGATTCACTATCCGGCCGGGCGTCCGGGGTTCTGGGATTTGCTCTGCGGCAATGTGCGCGATGTGGTGGTGCACTTTGAAGAAATCAAAATCCCGCCGGCCTTCATCGGCAAGAACTACGATCAGGACGGCGAGTATCGCTTGCAGTTTCAGGGCTGGATCAATCAGCTGTGGCTGGACAAGGATGCGCTGCTGGAGCAGATGCACCGCGAATATCCAAAGCGCCGCTGACCTGGAGCTGATCTGTGCTGAACACAATTGTGTATTCAACAGAGAGCTCATGTGGGAGCGGGCTTGCTCGCGAAAGCGGTGGATCAGCCGGCATCAATGCTGAATGACGCACCGCATTCGCGAGCAAGCCCGCTCTCACAGTTTTGACCGCGTTGGCCTGAAATAAAAAAGCCCGCCGATGATTGCTCATTGGCGGGCTTTTCATTAGTGGCTAACGCTTAGATCGCGCCACGCTGACGCAGCAGATCCAGCACTTGCTTGACGCTTTCTTCCAGACTCAGCGACTGCGTGTCGATCACCAGATCGGCATTCAGCGGCACGTCGTACGGGAAGGATTCGCCCGGAATGTTGTCGCCAGCGGCGGCATACAGACCTTGCGGATCACGCTCGGCGCATACGGCCGGCGAGGCCTGCACGTAAACGGTCAGCAGACGATCCTTGCCAATCAGGTCCTTGGCCTGCTCACGACCTTCGGCGCTAGGCGCAACGAACGCAGCCAGGGTCAGCAGACCGGCTTCGTTGAACTGACGCGCCACGTGCGCGGCACGACGCCAGTTCTCGGTACGGCCGGCGCGATCCTGTGGCAAACCTTTGTTGAGGTCCTGACGCAGATTCTGGCCATCGAGCACAAACACCGCACGCCCCATGTCGAACAGCTTGCGCTCGACCGCATAGGCCAGCGTGCTCTTGCCCGCGCCCGACAGGCCGCTGAACAGTACGGTCGCCGGTTGCTGACCGAAACGCTGAGCGCGTTCTTCAGTAGCCACATGCGCCAGTTTGCCGTGATGCGTGGCGGTGCCATGGGTCACTGGCTGGGCGACGATCATGCCGGCGCCGACGGTGCCGTTGGTCAAGCGGTCGATGACAATGAACGCGCCAGTGGTGCGGTTGCTTTCGTATCCGTCGAGGGCGATCGGCGCGTCGAGCGCGATTTTCACCTTGCCAATTTCGTTGAGCTGCAACGCGCTTGCCGGGCCTTCCTCCAGTGTGTTGACGTCGACCTTGTTGACGATACTGGCGATCGAACCCGGCACGTAACTGGTGGCACGTTTGATGTCGTATTTCTTGCCTGGCAGCATCGGCTCTTCAGCCATCCAGACCAGCATCGCTTCGAAGCTGTCGGTGACCGGCGGCACGTTGTCGGCATGCACCAACAGGTCGCCACGGGAGATGTCGATTTCGTCTTCCATGGTCAGCGTCACCGCCTGACCCGGACCGGCGTGCTCCAGTTCACCTTCGAAGGTGACGATGGATTTCACGCGGCTGCTCTTGCCCGACGGCAGCACCACGACTTCGTCGCCCTTGTGCACGATGCCGCTGGCCAGGGTGCCGGCGAAACCGCGGAAGTTCAGGTTTGGACGGTTGACGTACTGCACCGGGAAACGCAGATCGGTGAAGTTGCGATCGCCTGCGACTTCGACGGTCTCAAGGATTTCCATCAGCGACTGGCCGGTGTACCACGGCGAGCGCTCGGACTTGTTCACCACGTTGTCGCCCTTCAGAGCAGACATCGGCACGAAGTGCATGCTGGTCGGCTTCATCTTCAAGCCTTCGGCGAACTTCAGATAGTCAGCCTTGATCGACTCGAACACGCCTTCATCGAAGTCCTTCAAGTCCATCTTGTTGATGGCAACGACGATGTGTTTGATCCCCAACAACGAGGCGATGAAGCTGTGGCGACGGGTCTGGGTCTGCACGCCGTAACGCGCGTCGACGAGAATGATCGCCAGGTCACAGGTGGACGCACCGGTGGCCATGTTGCGGGTGTACTGCTCATGGCCGGGGGTGTCGGCGATGATGAATTTGCGTTTGGCGGTGGAGAAATAGCGGTAGGCCACATCGATGGTGATGCCCTGCTCACGCTCGGCCTGCAAACCGTCGACCAGCAATGCCAGGTCGATGTCGTCACCGGTGGTGCCGACTTTCTTCGAATCGCGGGTGATCGCTTCGAGGTGATCTTCGTAGATCATCTTCGAGTCGTGCAGCAGGCGCCCGATCAGGGTGCTCTTGCCGTCATCGACGTTACCGCAGGTCAAAAAGCGCAGCAGCTCTTTACGTTCGTGCTGGCCCAGGTAGGCGAGGATGTCCTCGCTGATCAAATCAGATGCGTGCGACATGACAGCCCCTTAGAAATAGCCTTGACGTTTCTTGTCTTCCATCGAGCCTGCGCCATCGTGGTCGATGACACGGCCCTGGCGCTCGGAAGTTCGCGTCAGGAGCATTTCCTGAATGATGTCCGTGAGGCTTTCGGCCTCGGACTCCACCGCGCCCGTCAACGGGTAGCAGCCAAGGGTACGGAAACGCACTTTCTTTTTGACGATGCGCGCTTTGTCTTCATCGGACAGGTGCTCGAGGATGCGCTCGTCGTCGATCATGATCAGCGTGCCGTTCTTCTCGATCACTTCGCGCTCGGCGGCGAAGTACAGCGGCACAATCGGGATGCCTTCGAGATAGATGTACTGCCAGATGTCCAGCTCGGTCCAGTTCGACAACGGGAACACACGAATGGATTCGCCCTTGTTGACCTTGCCGTTGTAGACGTTCCACAGCTCCGGACGCTGGTTTTTCGGGTCCCAGCGATGCTTGCTGTCGCGGAACGAGTACACGCGCTCTTTGGCGCGGGACTTCTCTTCATCGCGACGGGCACCGCCGAACGCTGCGTCGAAACCATGCTTGTCGAGTGCCTGTTTCAGGCCTTCGGTTTTCATGATGTCGGTGTGCTTGGCGCTGCCGTGGGTGAACGGGTTGATGTTCTGCGCCACGCCATCGGGGTTGATGTGGGTGATCAGGTCCAGGCCCAGTTCCTCGACCATCTTGTCGCGGAACTTGTACATTTCCTGGAATTTCCAGCGGGTGTCGACGTGCATCACCGGAAACGGCAGTTTGCCCGGGAAGAACGCCTTGCGTGCCAGGTGCAGCATCACGGCGGAGTCTTTACCGATGGAGTACAGCATCACCGGGTTATCGAACTCGGCGGCCACCTCGCGGATGATGTGGATGCTTTCCGCCTCCAGCTGTTTCAGATGCGTCAGTTTGTCGACCATGGCTACTCACGAAAGCTTTCTTATGAACGGCCAGCGGGCCGTGTTCGAGCGGGGAATCCTAGCACAGCGACCTCTTCTAATCAGGACGCTTACTAGATCGAAAGGGCATATGAATATGCCCACTCGTTTGGCCGACGATCCCCTGTAGGAGTGAGCCTGCTCGCGATAGCTCTGTCACATACAACATAGTGGTGACTGACACACCGCTATCGCGAGCAGGCTCACTCCTACAAGGGACATGCGGTGGTTTTCAGATCGGGTTGGGGCAGTCGATGAAGATGTGTTCAACGGCAAAGCGTTTTGCCAGGTAGTCGCCCAACGCCTGTACGCCGTAGCGCTCGGTGGCGTGGTGCCCGGCGGCGATGAAGCTGATGTCGTTCTCGCGGGCGCTGTGGAAAGTCTGCTCGGACGCTTCACCGCTCAGATACAGATCGACACCTGCGGCGACGGCCTGATCGATATAGCCCTGACCGCCGCCGGTGCACCAGCCAACCCGACGAATCATCGGGCTGCCCTCGATCAACAGCGGCTCGCGGCCCATGACATCCTGCACCTTGCGGGCGAAATCGCGCGCGGTCATCGGCTCGTTCAACGAACCCACCAGACCGACGACTTTCAGATTGTCCGGATCCAGCGGGCCTTCGACCGTGATGTCGAGTTGGCGGGCAAGCTGCACGTTGTTGCCCACATCCGGGTGCAGATCCAGCGGCAAGTGGTAAGCGAGCAGACTGATGTCGTGCTTGAGCAAGGTCTTCAGGCGACGCTGCTTCATGCCGGTGATGCACGGATTCTCGCCCTTCCAGAAATAGCCGTGATGCACCAGCACCAGGTCGGCGCCGGCTTCAACGGCGGCATCCAGCAACGCTTGACTGGCGGTGACGCCGCTGACGATGCGCATCACCTGCGGGCGACCCTCGACCTGCAGGCCATTGGGACAATAATCGGCAAATTTCGCACTGCCGAGGTACCGGTCGGCTTCTTCGACGAGGGTGCTGAGGGCAACGGCCATGAAAGACTCCTAAATATCCCGTTCAGAGGCACGCGCGGCCTCGTATAATGCGCGACATTATGGGCGGTCTGACCCCGCCTGCAACTTTTCCAGGACGTGCTTAATGCTCAAGGCGCTGCGTTTTTTCGGCTGGCCGTTGTTGGCCGGTGTGCTTATCGCTCTGTTGATTATTCAGCGTTACCCGCAGTGGGTCGGGCTTCCGAGCCTCGACGTCAACCTGCAACAGGCCCCACAAACCACCAGCGTGCAGCAGGGGCCGGTGTCGTATGCCGATGCGGTGAGCATTGCCGCGCCGTCGGTGGTCAATCTCTACACCACCAAAGTCATCAACAAACCGGCGCATCCGCTGTTTGAGGATCCGCAGTTCCGGCGCTTCTTCGGTGACAACTCGCCAAAACAGAAACGCATGGAATCGAGCCTTGGTTCCGGCGTGATCATGAGTCCGGAAGGCTACATTTTGACCAACAACCACGTGACCAGTGGTGCGGATCAGATTGTGGTTGCCCTGAAGGACGGCCGGGAAACCCTCGCCCGCGTCATCGGCAGTGATCCGGAAACCGACCTCGCGGTGTTGAAAATCGATCTGAAAACCCTGCCGGCCATCACCGTGGGCCGCTCCGACAGCATTCGCATCGGCGACGTTGCGCTGGCCATCGGTAACCCGTTCGGCGTCGGCCAGACCGTGACCATGGGCATTATCAGTGCCACCGGGCGCAACCAGTTGGGCCTGAACAACTACGAAGACTTCATCCAGACCGACGCGGCGATCAACCCGGGTAACTCCGGCGGTGCGCTGGTCGACGCCAACGGCAACCTCACCGGCATCAACACGGCGATCTTTTCCAAATCCGGCGGTTCGCAGGGTATCGGCTTTGCGATTCCGGTGAAGCTGGCAATGGAAGTGATGAAGTCGATCATCGAGCACGGTCAGGTGATTCGCGGCTGGCTCGGCATTGAGGTGCAGCCGCTGACTCAGGAACTGGCCGAATCGTTTGGCCTGTCCGGGCGTCCGGGGATTGTTGTCGCGGGGATCTTCCGCGATGGCCCGGCGCAGAAGGCCGGCCTGCAACTGGGTGACGTGATTCTGAGCATCGACGGCGAACCGGCCGGCGATGGTCGCAAGTCGATGAATCAGGTCGCGCGGATCAAACCAACTGACAAGGTGACAATTCAGGTGATGCGCAACGGCAAAGAGCTGAAGCTCACCGCTGAAATCGGCCTGCGTCCGCCACCGGCCCCGGTAAAGGAAAAAGAAGAATAAGACTTTTTTCGCGCCAGGCGCGCGAATAAAAGACATTCTCAACAGGCATGTTATATTGTTTCAATTCTAGCAATTGGAACAGCATAACATGTCGTCTCGAACAAGGGTTTCCCTGCTCGGCCTGAGCCTCGGTTTGCTGGTCGATCCCGCCTTCGCCGAAGAACCAACGCCCCTCGAACTCGACGCCATCAGCGTCACCTCCGAATACGAGTCCGCCACCGGCCCGGTCAAAGGCTATCGCGCCACGCGCTCGGCCAGCGCGACCAAAACCGACACCGCAATCCGCGATATCCCGCAAGCCATCAGCGTGGTACCCGCCAGTGTGCTCAAGGACCTGGGCAGCACCAGCGTCGAGCGCGCGCTGGATTTCGCTGGCGGCGTATCGAAGCAAAACAACTTCGGTGGCCTGACCCTCTACGAATACAGCGTGCGCGGCTTCACCACTTCGGAGTTCTACAAAGACGGCTTCAGTGCCAACCGGGGTTATCCGAGTACACCAGACGCGGCGAATATCGAACGCATCGAAGTGCTCAAAGGCCCCGCCGCCAGCCTTTATGGCCGAGGCGATCCGGGCGGCACGGTGAACATTGTCACCAAGAAACCGCAGCCGGAAGCTTTCACCACATTGCAAACCAGCGCCGGCAGTTGGGATCGCTATCGCACGGCGCTGGACGTCAACACGCCGCTGGATGATCAGGGCAATGTGCTGTCGCGGATCAACCTCGCGGTCGAGGACAACCACAGTTTCCGCGATCACGTCGACAGTAAGCGTGTGTTCGTCGCGCCCTCGATCAGTTGGCAATTGAACCCGGACACCTCGCTGCTGGTGGAAAGCGAAATCGTCCGTCACAGCTCCACCTTCGATCGCGGCATCGTCGCGCCCAACAATAAATGGAGCGGTGTTTCGCGCTCGACCTTCCTCGGCGAACCCAACGACGGCAACATCGACAACCACAACAACCTGCTGCAGGCGACTCTGGAACATCACCTCAATGACAGCTGGAAAGTGCGTCTGGCCAGCCACTACAAGGAAGGCAAACTCTGGGGCGACGCCTCGGAACAACGAGCGCTGAACGCCGACGGCCACACGGTCAACCGTCGCTTGCGCGAACGCGATAGCAGTTGGCATGACAGCATCACCCAACTGGAACTGCGCGGCCTGTTCGACCTCGGCCCTTGGCAGCATGAACTGCTGATCGGCACCGAGTACGAAAACTTCCGCAAGGACGAGCGCGTCACCACCATCGCCGGCGATCCCTACGCCATCGACATCTATAAGCCGGTCTACGGCCAGTTGAAACCCGAGGGCGCCCGCTCGGGCACCGATTTCTTCGAACATGTCGAAAGCCATGCGCTGAACCTGCAGGATCAAATCATCTTCACCGACAAACTGCGCGGGATGATCGGCGCTCGCTTCGAGCATTTCGATCAGCACATCGACGATCACAGCCGTAACGCCACCAGCCATCAACGTCACGATGCCCTCACCCAGCGGGTCGGCCTGCTCTATCAACTGACGCCGGACACCGGCCTGTTCGCCAACGCCTCAACCTCGTTCAAACCGAACAAAGGCCTCGACGCCGCTGGCAAATCCTTCGATCCGGAAGAAGGCGTCGGTTACGAAGTCGGGATCAAGAACGAGCTGTTCGACGAGCGCCTGAGCAGCACCCTCGCCTTCTTCCACATCGACAAGGAAAACGTCCTCGCTCTCGATCCGGCCACCGACACCAGCCGCGCCATGGGCAAGGCGCGCAGTCGCGGTTTCGATTGGCAGATCACCGGGCAGGTCACCGATGCGGTGCGAGTCATCGGCGCGTTCGCCTACATCGATGCTGAAGTGACCAAGGGCGACGCAGTGATCCCCACCGGCAGCCGCATCCTCGGCGTGGCCAAACGCAGCGGCAGCCTGCTCGGGGTTTATGAGTTTCAGGATGGCCATTTGCGCGGCTCGGACGTCGGCGCGGCATTCACCTATGTCGGCGATCGCTCGGGAGAGTCCGGCAGCGACTTCGAATTGCCGGCCTATCACACCGTCGATTTGCTGGCGCATTACAAGGCCAGCGACAACGTCACCGTCGGCCTCAACCTGAACAACCTCTTCGACGAAAAGTACTACGAGCGCTCTTACAGCAACTACTGGGTCAACCCCGGCGAGCCGCGCAATTTCACCGTCAGCCTGACACTCAACCTGTAAAAGGACGTCACCATGCAATACGGCAAATCCCTTGTACTCATCGCCGCGCTGTTCGCCGGCCAGGTTTCCGCCCATGGCCTGTGGACCGAACAGCGCCGCGGCAACATCGAAGTGGTCTACGGTCATGGCGCTGAGGACAACGCGTTCAAGGCGCAGAAGATCAGTGGGGCCTGGGCTTACGATGCGGGCGGCAAGATGATTCCGGTGAGCGTCGAGCGCCTGGCCGATCATGCTCGCCTGAAACCGTTGAAGTCGCCTGCGGTGATGGCCGTGGCATTGAACAATGGCATGTGGTCGCAAACGGCTGACAAGAAGTGGATCAACGAAGGCCGCAGCAAAGTGCCGAGTGCCATTGAGGCAACCGAGACGTTCAAGTACAGCCTGGCGGTTTACCAGCCGGGGGTGAAGTTGCCCAAGCTGGATCAGATCAAGTTGCTGATTGTGCCGGAGGTTGATCCGCTGACCGTTGGGCCGGGCAAGTCATTGCCGGTGCGGGTATTGCTCGATGGCAAACCAGCGGCGGGGGTGAAGTTGGTTGGCGACTATCGCAGCGCGCCGAACACAGTGAGCACCGAGACTGACAAGGATGGCCGTGCGCAGGTGCTGGTGCGTAATGAAGGGTTGAATGTGATTGCGGCGCAGGTGGAAGTGCCGGTGAAGGACAGCGCGGATGTTAATAGCCGTGGGCTGTTTAGTTCGCTGACTTTCCTGGGCGAGCCGCATCACGAATAAGAGCAGGCCCTCACCCCAGCCCTCTCCCGGGAGGGAGAGGGAGCCGATAGAGTTGTCTTGCGGGATACATCGACCTGAGAGACCGCGTCGATTATGGATTCGGTAGAGCAAGTTCAGGTCGGTGCAACTCAGGAACATCCCCCAATCAGTCCCCTCTCCCTCTGGGAGAGGGCTAGGGTGAGGGGCTTTTGCTTTTAGAGGTCGCCAAGCCCATCAATCAGCGCCTGATTCTGCTCCGGCGTGCCAATCGAAATCCGCAGGAACTGCGCGATCCGTTCCTGCTTGAAGTGCCGCACGATCACGCCCTGCTCACGCAACCTGGACGCCAGTCCCGCCGCATCGTGCTGCGGATGCCGGGCGAAAATGAAGTTCGCCGCCGACGGCAGCACTTCAAAACCCTTGGCCTGCAATTGCGCGATCACCCACTCACGGCTCTCGATTACCAAGCGGCAGGTCTTGTCGAAATACTCACGATCTTCGAACGCCGCTGCCGCGCCGACAATCGCCAGACGATCCAGCGGATAGGAGTTGAAGCTGTTCTTGATCCGCTCCAGCGCCTCGATCAGGTCCGGATGCCCGACCGCCAGGCCCACCCGCAGCCCGGCCAGCGACCGCGACTTGGACAGGGTCTGCGTCACCAGCAGGTTCGGATAACGGTCCACCAGACTGATCGCGGTTTCGCCACCGAAGTCGATGTAGGCCTCGTCCACCACGACCACCGAATCCGGGCTGGCCTTGAGGATCCGTTCGACCGCGTCCAGTGCCAACAGGCAACCGGTGGGGGCGTTCGGGTTAGGGAAAATGATCCCGCCATTCGGCTTGGCGTAGTCGGCCGGGTTGATCTGGAACTGCGCGTCCAGCGGCACCGCATCGTATTTGATGCCGTACAACCCGCAGTAAACCGGATAGAAACTGTAACTGATGTCCGGGAACAGCAGCGGCTGATCGTGTTGCAGCAAACCGTGGAAGATGTGCGCCAACACTTCATCCGAACCATTACCGAGGAACACCTGATTGCTCTGCACGCCGTAGTAATCGGCGACGGCAGTTTTCAACAGGTCGCTGTTCGGGTCCGGGTACAGACGCAGATTGTCATTAAGCTCGACCTGCATCGCCGCCAAGGCTTTTGGCGAGGGGCCGTACGGGTTCTCGTTGGTATTGAGCTTGACCAGTTTGGTCAGCTTCGGCTGTTCGCCCGGCACGTATGGCACCAGATCCTTGACGAACGGGCTCCAGAATTTACTCATCGCTCAGTTCCCCTGCCCTTTTAGAAAGTCTTCGTCTTTGATGCGGTATTCAGCGCTGCGCGCGTGCGCGCTCAGCGATTCGCCACGGGCCAGAACCGATGCCGTTTTACCCAGCTCGGAAGCACCGGCCTCGGAGCAGAAGATGATCGACGAACGCTTCTGGAAGTCATACACACCCAGCGGCGAGGAGAAACGCGCGGTGCCGGAGGTCGGCAGCACATGGTTCGGGCCCGCGCAGTAATCGCCCAACGCTTCGGAGGTGTGGCGGCCCATGAAGATTGCACCCGCGTGGCGGATCTGCGGCAGCCAGGCCTGTGGGTCAGCCACCGACAGCTCCAAGTGTTCCGGGGCGATGCGGTTGGCGACTTCGATGGCTTGCGCCATGTCCTTCACGTGAATCAGCGCACCACGGCCATTGATCGAAGTTTCGATGATGGTCGCACGGTCCATGGTTGGCAGCAGTTTGTCGATGCTCGCGGCGACCTTGTCGAGAAACTCGGCGTCCGGGCTGACCAGAATCGCCTGAGCGTCTTCGTCGTGTTCGGCTTGCGAGAACAGGTCCATCGCAATCCAGTCCGGATCAGTCTGGCCATCGCACACCACGAGGATTTCCGAAGGGCCGGCGATCATGTCGATGCCGACCTGACCGAACACGTGACGCTTGGCGGTGGCGACATAGATGTTGCCCGGGCCAACAACCTTGTCGACTTGCGGCACGCTTTCGGTGCCATAAGCCAGAGCAGCAACCGCTTGCGCGCCACCGATGGTGAACACGCGATCGACGCCAGCGATGCACGCGGCCGCCAACACCAGTTCGTTGATTTCACCGCGCGGGGTCGGCACGACCATGACCACTTCGGTCACACCAGCGACCTTGGCCGGAATCGCGTTCATCAACACCGACGACGGGTACGACGCCTTGCCGCCCGGCACGTACAGACCGGCGCGGTCCAGCGGCGTGACCTTCTGGCCCAATACTGTGCCGTCAGCCTCGGTGTAGCTCCAGGAATCCTGCTTCTGTTTTTCGTGGTAACTGCGCACACGGGCCGCGGCTTTTTCCAGAGCTTCGCGCTGTGCCACGGTGATGCGGGTCAGGGCCAGTTCCAGACGCTCGCGCGGCAGGATCAGATCAGCCATTGAGGCAACTTCGAGGCCGTCGAACTTCTGGGTGAACTCGACCAGCGCCGCGTCACCACGCTCGCGCACCGCCTTGATGATGTCGAGCACGCGCTGATTGACCGAGTCGTCAGACACACTTTCCCAGCTCAACAGATGATCCAGATGATGCGCGAAATCCGGGTCAGCAGCGTTGAGTCGGCGAATTGCAGTCGGTGCGGTCATAGCGAGAGCCTCATAGGAATGGCAAAAAACTCAGGCGCCCGAAACTATCATTCGATCCGCTTAGGCACCTGAGAATTCTGGCTATGAGGCGGATAGACGGCGCGACCTGGGTCGCGCAGGTAAATCAGCCGCGGTGTCGCGATTCCACTGCATTGCGCAGGGTATCGATCAACGCCTGGATCCGGGCGTGTTGCATTTTCATCGAAGCTTTATTGACCACCAGGCGCGAGCTGATCGTGGCGATCAGTTCCTGAGGTTCCAGGCCATTGGCGCGCAGGGTGTTACCAGTGTCGACCACGTCGATGATCTTGTCCGCCAGACCGATCAGCGGCGCCAGTTCCATCGAGCCATAAAGCTTGATGATATCGACCTGACGACCCTGCTCGGCGTAATAACGCTTGGCGACGTTGACGAATTTGGTCGCCACGCGCAGACGGCCCTTGGGCTCAGGCGCGCCGATCTTGCCGGCAGTCATCAGCTTGCACTGGGCAATCTGCAGATCCAGAGGCTCGTAGAGACCCTGGCCGGTGTATTCCATCAACACGTCTTTGCCGGCAACGCCGAGGTCGGCCGCGCCATGCTCGACATAGGTCGGCACATCGGTGGCACGCACGATCAGCAGACGAACGTCGTCCTGGGTCGTGGGAATGATCAGCTTGCGGCTCTTGTCCGGATTCTCGGTCGGCACGATGCCCGCTTCGGCGAGAAGCGGCAGGGTGTCGTCAAGGATGCGGCCCTTGGACAGTGCGATGGTCAACATGGGAAACGTCAGTCCTTATCAAGGTACTCATGTCCGGTCGCAATCGGCGCCGGACACACATCGAGCCGTAAACCGGCTCGACTCAAAACGAATTCAACGGACACGTCCCTGTGTCCCGATGCAGCAATCAGCCCGGAACGCGACGGATCTTGGCGCCCAGCATCTGCAGTTTTTCTTCGATGCACTCGTAACCACGGTCGATGTGGTAGATGCGGTCGATCAAAGTATCGCCTTCAGCAACCAGCGCCGAGATCACCAGGCTGGCCGAAGCACGCAGGTCGGTCGCCATCACAGGCGCGCCCTTGAGAACTTCAGTACCGGTGACGATAGCGGTGTTGCCTTCGACCTGGATCTTGGCGCCCATGCGGTGCAGTTCGTACACGTGCATGAAACGGTTTTCGAAGATCGTCTCGATCACGGCGCCGGTGCCTTCGGCAATGGCGTTGAGCGAGATGAACTGTGCCTGCATGTCAGTCGGGAAAGCCGGGTAAGGCGCGGTGCGCACGTTGACGGCTTTCGGACGCTTGCCGTGCATGTTCAGCTCGATCCAGTCTTCACCGCAGGTGATTTCTGCGCCGGCTTCACGGAGTTTTTCCAGAACGGCTTCAAGGATGGTCGGATCAGTGTCCTTGACCTTGACGCGGCCGCCGGTCACGGCAGCGGCAACCAGGTAGGTGCCGGTTTCGATACGGTCAGGCATGACCTTATAGAAAGCCGAACCCAGACGCTCGACGCCATCGATGGTGATGGTGTCGGTACCGGCGCCGGAAACCTTGGCGCCCATGGCGTTGAGGAAGTTCGCCAGGTCAACCACTTCAGGTTCACGGGCGGCGTTCTGCAGTACGCTGCGGCCCTTGGCCAGAGCCGCGGCCATCATGATGTTCTCGGTACCGGTCACGCTGACGGTGTCGAAGAAGAAGTGCGCACCGCGCAGGCCACCTTCAGGCGCCTTGGCCTTGATGTAGCCGCCTTCGACGTCGATGACCGCGCCCATGGCTTCGAGGCCACGGATGTGCAGGTCGACCGGACGCGAACCGATCGCGCAACCACCAGGCAAAGCCACTTCGGCTTCACCGAAACGGGCAACCATCGGGCCCAGTACCAGGATCGACGCACGCATGGTTTTCACCAGTTCGTACGGGGCGATCAGGGTCTTGATGGTGCGCGGGTCGATTTCGACGCTGAGTTTCTCGTCGATCACCGGCTCGATGCCCATGCGACCGAACAGCTCGATCATGGTGGTGATGTCGTGCAGGTGCGGCAGGTTGCCAACGGTCACCGGGCCATCGCACAGCAGGGTGGCGGCCAGGATCGGCAGGGCAGAGTTCTTTGCCCCGGAAATGCGGATCTCGCCATCAAGACGAGCGCCACCGGTAATAATCAATTTATCCATAAGAATCTCGACGCCCTTAGGCTCAGGTGCGCTCGGCCCAGGCCGCGCTGCTGAAAAATTTCATAGTGACCGCATGGATGCTGCCATCGGTGATCCATGGGTTCAAATGGGCATAGACCTGCTGCTGACGCTTCACCGGGCTCAACGCCGCCAGTTCATCGCTAATCACGTTCAGCTGGAAATTGCAGCCTTCGCCCTCAACTTCTACCAACGTTCCGGGCAGCTTTCCTTCAAGGAAGCTCTTCACTTCTACGGCCTGCATGCTCAACCTCAATCGGCGCCCTGTGCGCACGGGTCGGACATCATACAAAAAAGCCCCGCGCCTGCGAACCCCGCATGGCAGGACTCTGACGGGGGGCTTCTTTATTGATGCGGGTTCAGGGGTGCGCCAACAGTTCGGTCAGTTCACTGACCTGAGCAATTTCGCGCATGTCTTCGGGCATCGCGCGGATGCTCACAGCCTTGCCGGCCGCATTCGCATCGCGCATGAAGCACAGCAGCAACGACAAGCCGACGCTGCTGGACTTCTTCACCGCCGAGCAATCGATCACCAGCGAGGACGCCTTGCTGGATTTGATCAGCGCCTGGCCTTCCTTGCGCAAGTCTGCGCCGGTGCGGTAATCCAGCACGCCGCTGAGCAGAAGCTCGTCGACATCACTCATACGAACTGCGGCCTCACTCATTGTGCTGGCTTCTCGGCAGCTTTGTCGGTTTCCTGCTTGGCCTTGGCCACTTCACCGGCCCAGCCATCGATAGTCTTGTCCAGATCGTTGCCATTGCGCTGCATCGCGTCGGCGAACTGATCACGGAACAGTTTGCCGATGTTGATACCGTTGATGATCACGTTGCGCAGTTTCCACTCGCCGTTGATCTTCTCCAGCGTGTACTGCACAGGATAGATTGCGCCGCTGCTGCCCTTGACGGTCATGTTGACGCTGGTGCGATCGCCCGATTCGTCCTTGGCCGGATCAACAGTGATGCCCTGGTTGTTGTACTCAAGCAAGGCGTTGCCGTAGAACTGGAACAGGCCGCGCTTGAAATTTTCCTGAAAGCGCTGCATCTGCGCAGGCGTCGCCTTGCGCGAATACTTCACGGTCATGATGCTTTTGGAAATGCCTTCAGCGTCCACCACCGGACCGACGATGGTGTTCAACGCCGTGTAGAAATCCTGCGGATCCTGCTTGTACTTCTCTTTATTGGCCTGCAAATCGGCAAGCATCCGGTTCGTGGTGTCCTGAACCAGATCATGCGCGGATTGCCCAGGCGCAGCGTTGGCCAGCAGTGGCAATGCCGCGAGCAACACCAACAGGCCACGTCGCAAGGTAGAGATCATTCAAAAGCTCCTCATTTGGCGTCTTTGCTAACGGTATTGAGCAGGAATTTACCGATCAGGTCTTCCAGTACCAGTGACGACTGCGTGTCGTGGATGGTTCCACCATCCTTCAGCGGTTTGTCTTCCCCGCCGACGCTGATACCGATGTACTTCTCGCCCAGCAGACCAGCGGTCAGGATAGACGCTGTGGAGTCGGTTGGCAGATTGTCGACCTTCTTATCCACTTGCAGGGTGACCCGACCGGTGAAGCTGTCGCGATCCAGATCGATCGCCGTGACCTTGCCGATGGTCACACCGGCCATGGTCACTTTGGCTCTGACCGTCAAACCGGCGATATTGTCAAAGTAGGCATACAGTTTATAGGTGTCGGTGGTCGACGTCGGAGACAGGCCACTGACCCGCAAAGCAAGCAGCAACAAAGCCAGGATCCCTGCCAGCAGGAACAGGCCGACACCGATTTCCAGGGTGCGGTTTTGCATCAGAAATCTCCAAACATCAAAGCGGTCAGAATAAAGTCCAGACCCAGTACCGCCAGTGAGGCGAATACCACGGTCTTGGTGGTGGCGCGACTGATGCCCTCGGAAGTGGGCTCACAGTCATAGCCTTGGAATACGGCAATCCAGGTCACTACAAAGGCGAAAACAATACTTTTGATCACGCCGTTGAGCACGTCACTGGTGAAATTCACGCTGTTCTGCATGTTCGCCCAATAAGAGCCTTCATACACACCCAGCCAGTCGACAGCCACCCACGAACCGCCCCAGATACCGACCACGCTGAAAATCATCGCCAGCACCGGCAGGGAAATGAAGCCGGCCCACAGGCGCGGAGCAATGATGTACTTGAGCGGATCGACACCGATCATTTCCAGGCTGGACAGCTGCTCGGTGGACTTCATGTTGCCAATCTCGGCAGTCAGGGCCGAACCGGCACGACCGGCGAACAACAGCGCAGTCACCACCGGACCCAGCTCACGCAACAGGGTCAGCGCAACCATCTGCCCCACCGCCTGCTCCGAACCGTAGCTCGACAGAATGCTGAAGCCCTGCAGCGCCAGCACCATGCCAATGAAAATCCCGGAAACAACGATAATCACCAGCGACATGACGCCGACTGAATGCAACTGCTTGATCAGCAGACTGAAACCGCCGCTGATCCCGCCGCGCCCCAGCAAGGCATGAAACAGGAACAGCGTCGCACGACCGAACACCGCGACGGCGTCGATCGCCGCCTCGCCGAACCGGCGCACGCGTTCTATTAATGAAATTCTGCGCATCAGCGCTTCCCCAGAAGATCTGCGCGGTAATCCGTCGCTGGAAAATGATACGGCACCGGGCCATCGGGATCGCCGGTCATGAACTGGCGGATCCGCGGTTCGTCCGAGTTCATCAACTCGTCCGGCGTACCCTGCCCCAGCACCTGACCATCACCCACCACATAGATGTAGTCGGCGATGCTCGCGGTTTCGGCCAGATCGTGGGACACCACGATACTGGTGATCCCCAGCGCATCGTTGAGCAGGCGGATCAGGCGCACCAGCACGCCCATGGCAATCGGGTCCTGGCCGACGAACGGTTCGTCGTACATGAGGATCTGCGGATCGAGCGCAATCGCCCGCGCCAGTGCGACGCGGCGCTTCATGCCACCGGACAGTTCATCCGGCATCAACTCGATGGCGCCGCGCAGACCGACCGCCTGCAATTTGAGCAGGACGATGTCGCGGATCATTTCTTCCGGCAAATCGGTATGAACACGCAGGGGGAAAGCCACGTTCTCGAACACATCGAGATCGGTGAACAGCGCGCCGCTTTGAAACAGCACACCCATGTGCTTTCGCGCATCGAACAAATCGCTGCGCGAAAGCGCAGGCAAATTCTGGCCGTTGACCCAGACTTCACCGCTGGCAGGGCGCAATTGTGCGCCCATCAATCGCAGCAGCGTGGTCTTGCCACACCCGGAAGGCCCCATGATGCCGGTGACCTTGCCGCGCGGGATGCGAATATCGACGTTATTGAAAATGCTGCGCGCACCGCGCTTGAAGGAGACTCCCTTCAGCTCGACCGCGTAGGCGTTATCGGCACTCATCTAAACTCCTTGCGATGCAGCCTCTCACTCGGACGCCTGTCTTTACTTAAAAAGTACGTACATCCCGGGCAGGCCGAACTGGCGGCGAACTATATCACTGCAAAGGCGAAGCGCCCAAGGCTTGTACCAGCCTGAGTTCGGCGATATGACAGGTGCGCAGGCTCTTTTACCGGGTTTTGGTAACGAGTAATGACAAAGCACGACGAACTTGCGTGAGGCTTTGCAACATAACCGCTATAATCGCCGCCTTTTCATCGGGCTATACGATTTCTGACATGAGCCAATCCAGCGACCTGATTCAATCGGCACAACGCACCATCCAACTCGAAGTGGAAGCCGTACAAGGCTTGTTGCCCCATATCGACGCCGATTTCGTACGCGCTTGCGAGATGATTCTGGCCAGCAAGGGCCGTGTAGTCGTGGTCGGCATGGGCAAATCCGGGCACATCGGCAACAAGATTGCCGCAACCCTGGCCAGTACCGGCACCCCGGCGTTTTTTGTCCACCCGGCCGAAGCCAGCCATGGCGACATGGGCATGATCACTCGCGATGACGTGATCCTAGCCCTGTCGAACTCCGGCTCGACCAACGAAATCGTGACCCTGCTGCCGCTGATCAAACGTCTGGGCATCCAGTTGATCAGCGTCACCGGCAACCCGCAATCGCCACTGGCCAAGGCTGCCGAGGTCAATCTCAACGTTCACGTCGAGCATGAAGCCTGCCCGCTGAACCTCGCGCCGACCTCTTCGACCACTGCGGCCCTGGTCATGGGGGACGCACTGGCCGTAGCGCTGCTGGAAGCGCGCGGCTTCACCGCTGAAGATTTCGCTTTCTCGCATCCGGGCGGCGCCCTTGGCCGTCGACTGCTGCTGAAAGTGGAAAACGTCATGCACGCCGGCCAGGAGTTGCCGCAAGTCCAACGCGGCACGCTGCTCAAGGACGCATTGATGGAAATGACCCGTAAAGGTCTGGGCATGACCGTCATCCTTGAAGCGGACGGTAAACTGGCCGGGATCTTCACCGACGGCGACTTGCGCCGTACGCTTGACCGCAGCATCGACATTCGCAGTGCCACCATCGACCAGGTCATGACGGCCCACGGCAAGACTGCCCGGCCCGAGATGCTGGCCGCCGAGGCCCTGAAAATCATGGAAGACCACCGAATCAACGCACTGGTCGTCGTAGACGAGGAAGATCGCCCGGTCGGCGCCTTCAACCTCTCCGACCTGCTGCGCGCAGGAGTCATGTAATGAGCAACGATCTGCTGCAACGCGGCAAAGCGATCAAACTGGCGGTTTTCGACGTCGACGGCGTCCTCACTGACGGTCGCCTGTACTTCCTTGAAGACGGCAGCGAATTCAAGACCTTCAACACCCTCGACGGCCAAGGCATCAAAATGCTGATGAACGCCGGCGTGCAGACCGCTATCATCAGCGGTCGCAAAACGCCGGTGGTCGAGCGTCGCGCGAAAAACCTGGGGATTCCCCACCTGTTTCAGGGGCGCGAAGACAAACTGGTTGTCCTCGACGGCCTGCTTGAGCAACTGGGCCTAAGCTATGAAGAGGTCGCCTATCTCGGTGACGACCTGCCCGACCTGCCGGTAATCCGCCGTGTGGGCCTTGGCATGGCCGTGGCCAACGCCGCCGATTTCGTCCGCGAACACGCCCATGGCGTTACCCGGGCCCGTGGTGGCGAAGGTGCCGCCCGCGAATTCTGCGAATTGATCCTGCGCGCCCAGGGCCGCCTCGATGCGGCTAACGCCGCGTACCTGTGAGCCAAACCATGTTCAGCAAAAAATTTCGCAACTTCCTGCTGTTCGGCTGCATCGCTGCGATTTTCGCAGCGGTCGGCTATTGGAATATCAGCCCGGAACGTTTTCTCGACAAACCACCGGTCACCTCGGTGGAAACGCCTATCGACTGGTATGCAACCAACACGCACACCATTCAGTACCTGCCCGATGGCAAAGTGCAGTACGAGATGACCTCCGACAAGGCCGAACACGTCAAGGCCACCGATATCACTCTGGTGACCAAGCCTGATTTGAACATGTATCGCGGCACCGACTTCCCATGGCACGTGACCAGCGAGCGCGGCGAAGTGAATTCGGGCGGTACCGAAGTGGAACTGATCGATTCGGTCCGCGTGCAGCGCACCGATGAAAAACAGCGCGGCACCCTGATCACCAGCACGCGCATGACCGTGTTCCCGCAGCAAGAATATGCGCAGACTGCGCAACCCGTTAGAATCGAGGGCGCTGGTGGCGTATCGACTGGCGTCGGAATGAAAGCGTACCTGAAGGACAGCAGGATACACCTGCAATCGAACGTAAGAGGACAGTATGAGGCTCGTTAAAACCCTCCCTATTTTGCTCAGTCTGGGCGCAGCACTGGGAAGCGTGAGCGCCTGGGCTCTGCCGAACGATCAGCAGCAACCTATCCGCATTCAGGCCGACGACGCCCAACTGGACGACAAGAACGGCATCGCGACCTATAAAGGTGATGTGATCATCACCCAGGGCTCGATGATCGTTAAAGGCAACACCGTCACCATGACTCGCGCGCCGAATGGCGATATCGACGTGGTGACCTCCGTGGGCAATCTGGCTTACTTCGAGCAGTTGCAAACCCAGGGTGACACCAAACCGGTTCAAGGCTACGGCGTGACGATTCAATATCACGCCCAGCAAAACCGCGTCGTGCTGATCGATAAGGCCAAGGTCGTCGACAAAGACGGCAACGTCACTCAGGGCGAAAAAATCGTCTACGACACCGTGAAGAAACTGGCCAGCGCCGGTCGCGCTACCGGCAGCAAGGTCACCGAGGCGCGTCCGCGCATCGACATGGTGATCCAGCCGAAGAAGAAAACCGACGAGAAAACCCAGTAATGGCAACTCTGAAAGCTCAGCACCTGGCCAAGGCCTATAAAAGCCGCCAGGTCGTGCGTGACGTCAGCCTGTCGATCGACAGCGGCCAGATTGTCGGCCTGCTTGGCCCGAACGGCGCCGGCAAGACGACCTGCTTCTACATGATCGTCGGGCTGGTACAGGCCGATCAGGGCCGCGTGCTGATCGACGATCTGGACGTCAGCCACCAGCCAATGCACGGTCGTGCCAAGGCCGGGATCGGTTATCTGCCGCAAGAAGCGTCGATCTTCCGCAAACTGTCGGTGGCCGACAACATCATGGCCATCCTCGAGACCCGTCAGGAGCTCGACAAGGCCGGCCGCCGCAAGGAGCTGGAAAGCCTGCTGCAGGAATTCCACATCAGCCACATCCGCGACAACCTCGGCATGAGCCTGTCCGGTGGTGAACGCCGCCGGGTGGAAATCGCCCGCGCTCTGGCGACCGCACCGAAATTCATCCTGCTCGACGAACCATTCGCCGGTGTCGACCCGATCTCGGTTGGCGACATCAAGCAGATCATCCACCACCTCAAGGCCAAAGGCATCGGTGTATTGATCACCGACCACAACGTCCGTGAGACGCTGGATATCTGCGAAACCGCTTACATCGTCAACGATGGTCAACTGATCGCTGAAGGCGACGCAGAAACCATCCTGGCCAACGATCTGGTCAAGGAAGTGTATCTGGGCCACGAGTTCCGCCTGTAAGCGCAACAGTGCCCGGTGCGCCGCCCGGGCGCTGTATCGATTCAAGCAGGATTTAATCCGCTTTAATTGTTACGGCGCTCTAGGCAAACACTTCAGTTTCAGGCATATAATTTGCTTAAGTTTGGCGCTTCGGCGCCCTGTAGTGGATGGCGCATAGCGCCGGCGAATAAGGTGTTAAGCCCCTGCCATGAAACCATCGCTAGTCTTGAGAATGGGCCAGCAGCTGACGATGACACCGCAGCTGCAACAGGCCATCCGCCTGCTCCAATTGTCGACCCTGGATCTGCAACAGGAAATCCAGGAGGCTCTGGAATCCAATCCGATGCTCGAACGCCAGGAAGAAGGCGACGACTTCGACAATTCCGACCCCATGGCCGACAACGCCGAACAGAAGCCCAACACCGAGATCCAGGAACCTTCCTATCAGGAAACCGCGCCGACGGTAGATAACCTCGAGGACGGTGAATGGAACGAACGCATCCCCAACGAGCTTCCAGTCGACACGGCCTGGGAAGACGTTTACCAGACCAGCGCCAGTAGCCTGCCCAGCAGCGATGATGACGAGTGGGACTTCACCACCCGCACCTCCGCCGGCGAGAGCCTGCAGAGCCACCTGCTGTGGCAACTGAATCTCGCACCGATGTCCGACACCGATCGCCTGATCGCCGTCACCCTGATCGATTGCATCAATAATCAGGGCTACCTGGACGAGACCCTCGAGGAAATCCTCGAGGCGTTCGATCCGGAACTGGACATTGAACTCGACGAAATCGAAGCCGTTCTACATCGCATCCAGCAATTCGAACCGGCTGGTATCGGCGCGCGCAACCTTAGTGAATGCCTGCTGCTGCAATTGCGTCAGTTACCCGCCAAGACGCCATGGCTGGCTGAAGCGAAACGTCTGGTCAGCGATTACATCGATCTGCTCGGCAGCCGCGATTACAGCCAGTTGATGCGACGCATGAAGCTCAAGGAAGACGAGCTGCGTCAGGTCATCGAACTGGTGCAGAGCCTCAATCCGCGCCCGGGTTCGCAAATCGAATCGACTGAAGCCGAATACGTTGTCCCCGACGTCATCGTGCGCAAGGACAACGAGCGCTGGCTGGTCGAACTCAATCAGGAGTCGGTGCCACGCCTGCGCGTCAACGCCCAGTACGCGGGTTTCGTCCGCCGCGCCGACACCAGCGCCGACAACACCTTCATGCGCAATCAATTGCAGGAAGCCCGCTGGTTCATCAAGAGCCTGCAGAGCCGTAACGAAACCCTGATGAAAGTAGCCACCCAGATCGTCGAGCATCAGCGCGGTTTTCTGGAGTACGGCGACGAAGCCATGAAGCCGTTGGTCCTGCACGACATCGCCGAAGCGGTCGGTATGCACGAATCGACGATTTCCCGGGTGACCACGCAGAAATTCATGCATACCCCGCGCGGTATTTATGAGTTGAAATACTTTTTCTCCAGCCACGTCAGCACCTCCGAGGGCGGCGAATGCTCGTCCACAGCGATCCGCGCGATCATCAAAAAACTGGTTGCCGCGGAAAATCAGAAAAAGCCGTTGAGTGACAGCAAGATCGCTGGTTTACTGGAGGCACAAGGCATTCAGGTGGCTCGCCGCACCGTCGCCAAGTACCGCGAATCCCTCGGGATCGCGCCTTCGAGCGAACGCAAGCGGTTGATGTAAGCCACGTTACAGCGTTCCAGTGGCAGGCTTTTCGGCCTGCCGCTTTATGCACTGGCAACGAAGGAGAAGCTGTATGCAAGTCAACATCAGTGGACACCAACTGGAAGTGACCCAACCTCTGCGTTCCTACATCGAGGAAAAACTCCAACGACTGGAGCGACATTTCGACAAGATCACCAACGTGCAAGTCACGATGTGCGTCGAAAAGCTGAAGCAGAAAATCGAAGCCACCTTGCATATACCCGGCAGCGAAGTGGTCGCCAACGCAGAAGATACTGATATGTATGCTGCGATCGACTCACTGACCGACAAGCTGGATCGCCAACTCAAAAAGCATAAGGAAAAGACCCAGAGCCTCCTTCAGGGCGCAACCGGTCGTTAACATCCCTAATCCATGATCCGACTTGAAACCATCCTGACCCCCGGCCGTTCCCAAGTGAACGCGCCGGGCGGCAGCAAGAAAAAAGCCCTCGAACAGATTGCCAACCTGATCCATCGCGAAGTGCCGGATCTGGCGATGCAAGATGTCTTCGAGGCGTTGATTGCCCGTGAAAAACTCGGTTCCACCGGTTTTGGCAACGGCATCGCCATTCCTCACTGCCGCCTCAAGGGTTGCCAGTCGCCCATCAGCGCGCTGTTGCACCTTGAAGCCCCTATCGATTTCGACGCCATCGACGGCGCGCCGGTGGACCTGCTGTTTGTTTTGCTGGTCCCGGAAGCCGCAACCGATGCGCACCTGGAATTGTTGCGTCAGATCGCCAGCATGCTCGATCGCAAGGAAGTACGCGATAAACTGCGCAGCGCCCCGAGCAGCGAAGCCTTGTACCAGGTCGTACTGGACGAGCAGAACGGGCATTAATCATGCGTTTGATCATCGTCAGTGGCCGTTCGGGCTCGGGCAAAAGTACCGCCCTGAACGTCCTTGAGGACAACGGTTACTACTGCATCGACAACTTGCCGGCGGGATTGCTGCCGGAGCTGGCCGAGCGCGCCCTGATTCACACTGAACTGGCGCAACCGCTGGTGGCCGTGTCGATCGATGCGCGCAACTTGCCAAGCCATCTGTCACGCTTCCCCGAATTGCTTGAAGACGCCAGAAGCAAGCATATCCAGTGCGATGTGCTGTATCTGGACGCTGACGAGGAAACCCTGCTCAAACGGTTTTCCGAGACCCGTCGTCGTCATCCGCTGAGCAATGCCAATCGCTCGCTGGCCGAGGCGATTCAGGATGAAACCGCCCTGCTCGGCCCGATCGCCGATCTCGCTGACCTGAAGATCAACACCACCAATCTGAACCTGTACCAGTTGCGCGATTCCATCAAGCTGCGCCTGCTGAATCAGCCGGAGCCGGGCACCGCGTTTCTGGTCGAGTCATTCGGTTTCAAGCGTGGCATGCCGGTTGATGCCGATCTGGTTTTCGATGTGCGTTGTCTGCCAAATCCTTACTGGAAACCGGAACTCCGCGCGCAGTCAGGCCTCGATGCGCCGGTGGCCGAATATCTGGCGGAACAGCCGGATGTCGAAGAAATGTATCAGGACATCTTCGCCTACCTGCACAAGTGGCTGCCGCGCTTCGCCGCCAGCAACCGCGCCTACGTCACCATTGCCATTGGCTGCACCGGCGGACATCACCGCTCTGTCTACCTGACCGAACGCCTGGGTCAGGCCCTGCAGAAAACCCTGAAGAACGTCCAGGTTCGCCACCGCGACCTCACTTAAAGGATTCACTCCGCGATGCCTGCTCGTGAAATCGAAATCATCAACAAATTGGGTCTGCATGCCCGGGCATCGGCTAAATTTGTCGGCGTGGCCGGCAAGTTTCCGGAGACGACGATTAGAGTCGGTCGCACGCCCGAGACAGCAGTGGACGGTAAAAGCATCATGGCGATGATGATGCTCGCGGCCGGCAAGGGCACCAAAATCCATTTGAGCACCGAAGGTGAACAGGCTGAGGAGGCCATGGATGCCTTGGTGGAGCTGATCAACAACTACTTCGATGAAGGCGGTTGATCCGCCAATGAGGGAGCTTGCTCCCTCTTCACCTTCATTCAGCCCAGCGCCGTATCCATCACCATCATCAAACAAAACCCGATCAACAAACCAAGACTCGCCAGCTTGTCATGACCATGGCGTCTCGACTCGGGAATCACTTCGTGGGTCACCACCAGCAACATCGCCCCTGCCGCCAGCGCCAGCCCTAAAGGCAACAACACCTGCGCCAGACTGACCAGCCACGCACACAAAAACGCAAACACCGGTTCAACCAGACCTGACGCCGCACCGATCAGAAATGCCTTCACCCGCGACATCCCCGCCCCGGCCAAGACCAGGGCAATCACCAGACCTTCCGGCACATCCTGCAAAGCGATGCCCATGGCCAGGCTGTCCGCATCCGCCATGCCGCCGCCAGCCGAAACGCCAACCGCCATGCCTTCCGGAATGTTATGGGCAATGATGGCGAACACGAACAACCAGATCCTTGGCGGAATCACTGGATGCTCGACAGTGCCGACCAGCATTTCCGGGGACGCGCCGGACACCTTGCGATCAACCAGATACAACCCGAACGCCCCGAGCATGATACCGAAGCAGATCAGGCCACTGGCGCCCCACGGGGTCAGCCCGAGGCTTTCGGCGGCGGCAATGCCCGGCACGATCAGCGAAAACGCCGTCGCCGCGAGCATTACCCCGGCGCCGAAACCCAGCAAGGTATCGCTGAGAGCCTGGGGCATGCGCCGGATCACCAGCACCGGCACCGCACCGAGCGCCGTACCGAGGGCGCAGATCGCGCCACCCTGCAACGCCCGCGCCAGCCTCGGCTGCAGATTCAGCCATTCCAGTCCGTGAGCGACCAGCAAGGTCATGCCCGCCAACAGCAATAGCGAGCCCACTGCGTAACGAAACATACGCCCACTTCCGATCGCCAGTGTTTCAGTGCCCATAGTCAGCCTTGGATTGTTTTTATAGAAGACTTAAACCAGCGCGGCCTGAAAGCGCGCAGCCACTTCAGGCCAATTGATCACGTTGTAGAACGCGTTGATGTATTCCGGGCGACGGTTCTGATAGCGCAGGTAGTAGGCGTGCTCCCAGACGTCGAGGCCGAGAATCGGCGTGTTGCCGTTCATCAACGGGCTGTCCTGATTGCCGCTGCTTTCCACCACCAGTTGCTTTTCCGGGGTCACGCTCAGCCAAGCCCAGCCGCTGCCGAAACGGGTTAGCGCGGCTTTGGTGAAAGCTTCCTTGAAGCTGTCGAGACCGCCCAGTTGTTCATCGATGGCCTTGGCCAGCGCACCGTCAGGTTTACCGCCACCGTGGGGCACCATCACTTCCCAGAACAATGAGTGGTTGGCGTGACCGCCGCCCTGATTGATCACTGCAGCACGGAGTTTTTCCGGCAGATCCTTAACGCTGGCGACCAGTTTCTCCACCGGCCATTCAGCGTACTCAGTGCCTTCTACAGCGGCGTTGAGGTTGTTGATGTAAGTCTGGTGATGTTTGGTGTAGTGGATCTCCATGGTTTGCGCATCGATATGCGGCTCGAGGGCGTCGTAGGCGTAAGGCAAGGCAGGCAAGGTAAAAGCCATTTCAATGGACTCCATGGTGATGGGCGGCAGGCGCGCGACGCGCATTGCCGGTATCGGGGTGCAGCAGGCGCTGGGTGCGCGGATATTCGCCGTGCTCGCTGATGAAATTCAGCAGTTCGACATAGGTCTTGCTGCTCTGGCGCAGCGCCGCTTCACGCAGGGCCGGGCGCAGACGTTCGTCCTGCATGGTCTGCAACAGGCGTTGATGGATGGCGCAGAGGTATTCGGCGCTCTCCTCCGGCTGATTCAGGCGTAAGTGCAGATCCGCCAGGTTGTGATGGGAGATGACGCAAGCCGCCACCGCTTCGTCGGCATCCGCCCAGCGTTCGAACAATACTTGCGCCAGGGCCAGGGCTTGCAGGTAAGCCTCACGGGCGTCGATCAGCTCGCCCAGCATGAAGCAGCGATTGGCCCGTTCGATCGTGCGTTTCCAGTGCTCCATGGTGAGCCTCCAAAGCGATTGCAGGGTTTACACGCCGCCGGCAGTGAGTTTCTCGGGATTGAGCAACTCTTCCAGTTGGCTGCGTGACAGATCAGTGTGTTCCAGGGCGACGTCGATCACCGCACGACCTTCCTTGTAAGCCTGCTTGGCGATTTCAGCGGCTTTCTGGTAACCGATGATCGGGTTGAGCGCGGTGACCAGAATCGGGTTGCGCGACAACGCTTCTTTCACACGCGACTCGTTGACCTTGAAGCTGGCGATGGCTTTGTCACCGAGCAGGCGACTGGAGTTGGCCAGCAATTCGATGCTGCTCAGCAGGTTCTGCGCGATGATCGGCAGCATCACGTTCAGTTCGAAATTGCCGGACTGGCCCGCAATGGTGATCACCGAGTCGTTGCCGATCACCTGCGCAGCGACCATGGCGGTAGCTTCCGGAATCACCGGGTTGACCTTACCCGGCATGATCGACGAGCCCGGTTGCAGGGCTTCGAGTTCGATTTCGCCGAGGCCGGCGAGCGGGCCGGAATTCATCCAGCGCAGGTCGTTGGCGATTTTCATCAGCGATACAGCCACGGCCTTGAGCTGGCCGGAGACGACTACGGCAGTGTCCTGTGAGCCGATCAGCGCAAACAAGTCCTTGCCCGGGGTGAATTGCACATCGGTCAGTTGGCTCAACTGGCGGCTGAAACGTGCGGCGAATTCTGGATGCGCGTTGATCCCGGTGCCGACCGCCGTGCCACCCTGCGCCAGCGATTGCAGACTGGGCAACAAATCCTGCAGATGACTGATGTTGGCTTTGAGCTGCTGCGCCCAACCATTGAGCACCTGGCTCATGCGCACCGGCATCGCGTCCATCAGATGCGTGCGGCCGGTTTTGACGTGGTGATGGACCTGTGCGGATTTTTCCTCGATCACTTGCACCAAGTGCAACAGCGCCGGCAGCAGTTGCTCATGCAAGGCCAGCGCAGCGCTGACATGAATGGTGGTGGGGATGATGTCGGTGCTGCTCTGACCGCAGTTGACGTGATCGTTGGGGTTCACCGGCTCACCCAGCAGACGGCTGGCCAGGGTCGCGATCACTTCGTTGGCGTTCATGTTGGAACTGGTGCCAGAACCGGTCTGAAAGATGTCCACCGGAAAATGCCGCATGAAGTCGCCTTCGAGCAAGCCTTGCGCGGCATCGCTGATGGCTTTGCCCTGTGCGGCGGTGATCTGGTTGAGTTCGACGTTGGCGCGGGCGGCGGCGGCTTTGGCGAGGATCAGCGCGCGGATGAATTGCGTCGGCATGGGTTTGCCGCTGATAGGGAAGTTATCCACTGCGCGCTGGGTCTGCGCGCCGTAGAGAGCGTCCACCGGCACCTGCAGTTCGCCCATGCTGTCGCGCTCAATACGTGTCTTGGTCATCTGAAAATCCTTGCACCAGTTCAATAAGAGGAATCGAGGGCAGCAGTTCGCAGGTGGCGAGCTGCCAGGTATAGCGTTGCCAACGCTGGAGCCGGCATTTGCACAGGGACAGGCGCTCCATTTCACGCAGTGGACGCCAGGCTTGATCGAGACAGAGGCTGCGCCAGTGCCACGGCAAGGCGATGTCGGTGGCAGTGTCGAGCAGCAAACGAAAGGAGGTTTCAGCGATGGTCCAGGGAGAAGTTGCCGTACAGCAGGCCAGGTACCGGCCTTCGGCCAGATAATGTTCGATCAGGCGCGGTTCGTCGGGATCCATCGCGCAACGGATCTGGCGACTCATCCAGCGCCAGCTTTCGAGGTAAGGCTGCTCGTGCAAGGCAGAACTCATGATTCGGGCTCATCCGATAATGAGATTTATTATTAGATGATAATGAGAACCAAAACAAGAGCGTTAAACTATGCAGCTACCACACTGGTTTTGTGTCGAACCAATAAAAAAGGCGCGCCACCCGATGAGGTGGCGCGCCTTTTTTTGTAACGACCGAGACTTAGCTTCCCGCGACGGTCATCCGCTCGATCAACACCGAACCCGTGCGAATGTTGCTACGCAGTTCCAAGTCGTTACCCACCGCAACAATCTGCTTGAACATGTCACGCATGTTGCCGGCGATAGTCACTTCCTGCACCGCGAACTGGATCTCGCCGTTTTCGACCCAGAACCCCGCCGCACCGCGCGAATAGTCGCCAGTAACCATGTTCAAGCCATGGCCCATCAACTCGGTGACCAGCAAGCCACGGCCCATGCGTTTCAACAGCGCCGCCTGGTCTTCGTCGCCATGGGTGACGAACAGATTGTGTACACCGCCAGCGTTGGCCGTGCTCGGCATACCGAGTTTGCGCCCGGAGTACGTGCCAAGGATGTATGACACCAACTCGCCCTTTTCGACGAACGGTTTGGCATATGTCGCCAGACCATCACCGTCATACGAAGCACTGCCCATTGCGCGCATCAGGTGCGGACGCTCATCGATGGTCAGCCATTCCGGGAACAGCTTCTGGCCCAAAGTGCCTTCAAGGAACGACGATTTGCGATACAGACTGCCGCCCGACACCGCCGAGAGGAAACTGCCGAACAGGCCACCGGCCAATTCCGCGGAAAACAGCACCGGCACTTCGCAGGTCGGCACCGGACGCGCGCCCAGACGGCTCGCCGCCCGTTGCGCAGCGCGCTGACCGATGCTCACCGGATCAGCCAGCAGACTGCCCTGACGGTTTACGTCATACCAGTAATCGCGCTGCATCTGGCCATCGGCCTCGGCAATCATCACGCAACTCAGGCTGTGCCGGGTCGATGCGTAGCCACCGATGAAACCGTGGCTGTTGCCGTACACGCGGCAGCCCTGATGAGTGCTGAGGGTGGTGCCGTCGGCGTTCTTGATCCGCGCGTCGGCATCGAAGGCCGCGGCTTCACAAAGCAAGGCCTTCTCGATGGCCTGCTCCGGGGTGATGTCCCATTCGTGGAACAGATCAAAATCGTGCTGCTCCTTGGCCATCAACGCCGCGTCGGCCAGGCCGGACGCTTCGTCTTCGGAGGTGTGTTTGGCGATGGCCAGTGCAGCAGCGACGGTTTCGCGGATCGCATCCGGGCCGGTCGCCGAGGTGCTCGCCGAGCCCTTGCGCTGGCCCACATACAGCGTGATGCCAAAGCCCTGATCGCGGTTGAACTCGACCGTTTCGACTTCGCGCTGGCGCACCGAGGTCGACAGGCCCTGCTCCAGCGACACCGCGACTTCACAGGCACTGGCGCCCTGACGCTTGGCTTCGGCGATGATCTGCTCGACTTGTTCCTGCAGTGCCGGCAATGCCTGCGGGCCGACGCTTTGAACTGCACTCATGCTCATCTCCACTCAAATTCTGCTTTCGGCTGGGGTCATCGAGCGACCGGGCCGGACAAGCGGCCCCCGACTGGTTATCATGGCGGCGTTTCTTTGCGGACTGCCACCATGGTTGATTCTTACGACGACTCCCTCGATACGGGAGAAAAAAGCAAATCTCAGGTCAAACGCGAGCTGCATGCTCTGGTTGACCTCGGCGAGCGCCTGACCACACTCAAGCCAGACTTGATCGCAAAACTGCCGCTGACCGACGCCATGCGCCGGGCCTTGGCCGATGCGCCCAAGCACACCGCGAACATCGCGCGTAAACGGCACTTGCAGTTCATCGGCAAACTGATGCGCGATCAGGATACTGACGCGATTCTGACCTTGCTTGATCAACTCGATGCCTCGACTCGTCAGTACAACGAGCGTTTCCATAACCTGGAGCGCTGGCGTGATCGCCTGATCGCAGGCGACGATGCCGTGCTGGAGAAGTTCGTCGTCGAGTACCCGGACGCCGATCGCCAGCAACTGCGTTCCCTGATCCGTCAGGCTCAGCATGAGGTTGCGCAAAACAAACCTCCTGCTTCCAGCCGCAAAATCTTCAAGTACATCCGTGAGCTGGACGAGACTCAACGCGGTCTGCGTTGATTCTCGCCACCGGGTGGCCGCCCTGCGCGCCACCCGAAGCTCCACCTCTTCTTATGCGCCCGTGCCACCCACGGTGATCGCATCGATTTTCAGCGTCGGCTGACCCACACCCACCGGCACCGACTGCCCATCCTTGCCGCACGTACCCACGCCGCTGTCCAACGCCAGATCGTTACCGACCATCGACACCCGACTCATCGCCTCGGGGCCGTTGCCGATCAACGTTGCACCTTTGACCGGCGCAGTGATCTTGCCGTCTTCGATCAGGTACGCCTCGCTGGTGGAGAACACGAATTTGCCGCTGGTGATGTCGACCTGACCGCCGCCGAGGTTGGCGCAGTAGATACCCTTCTTCACCGAGGCAATGATTTCCGCCGGATCGCTTTCGCCGCCGAGCATGTAGGTGTTGGTCATGCGTGGCATCGGCAGGTGAGCGTAAGACTCACGACGGCCGTTACCGGTACGGGCCACACCCATCAGGCGCGCGTTGAGCTTGTCCTGCATGTAGCCTTTGAGTACGCCGTTTTCGATCAGCGTGGTGCACTCGGTCGGCGTGCCTTCGTCATCGACGCTCAAAGAACCGCGACGGCCGCTCAAGGTACCGTCATCGACGATGGTGCAGAGTTTCGACGCAACCATTTCACCCATGCGCCCGCTATAGGCGGAACTGCCTTTGCGGTTGAAATCGCCTTCGAGACCGTGACCGACCGCTTCGTGCAACAGCACGCCGGACCAACCCGAACCCAACACCACCGGCAAGGTGCCAGCCGGTGCCGGGATCGCTTCCAGATTCACCAGCGCCTGGCGTAACGCTTCACGGGCATAACCCATGGCGCGGTCTTCGGCGAGGAAATAGCGGTAATCGGTACGCCCGCCGCCGCCATGCCCGCCGCGTTCGCGACGACCATTCTGTTCAACGATCACACTGACGTTGAAACGCACCAGCGGCCGTACATCGGCAGCCAGACCACCGTCGGTGGATGCCACCAGAATCCGCTCCCACACACCCGCCATGCTGACGCTGACCTGCTGAATGCGCGGGTCGAGCGCGCGAGTGGCCACGTCAATGCGCTTGAGCAGTTCGACTTTCTCGGCGCGGCTTAATACTTCCAGCGGGTTGTCCGGCGCATACAGTTGGGCGACATCCTGGGTGGTGAACGCCTGCACCGTGCCGTTCTGCCCGGCCCGGGAGATCGAGCGTGCCGCACGGGCGGCTGCGCCAAGTGCCTCGAGGGTGATCGCGTTGCTATAAGCAAAACCGGTTTTCTCACCGGACTGCGCGCGCACGCCGACACCCTGGTCGAGGTTGAAGCTGCCTTCCTTGACGATGCCGTCTTCCAGCGCCCAGGACTCGGAGATCTGGCCCTGGAAATACAGGTCGGCGGCGTCGATGCCGGGGCCGGCCAGATCGCCAAGCACGCCTTGCAGGCTCTCGATCGTCACGCCGCCGGGCGCCAACAGGTGATCACTGACTGAGGACAACAACTCGCTCATAGGTTTACGCCTTAAATTCGTGTTCTGAAGCAGGCCGCTGTGCGCCCTGCGAGAAAAACCGCCGATGACGCGTCACCGGCATTCGCGCCCTGATGGACGCTTGTTCATTGCTATCGCGCTCGGCCAACAACACCGCTTCGCCTTGATCCTGGCTCGCCAGTACACGGCCCCACGGGTCGATGATCGCCGCGTGACCGAAGGTTTCCCGCGGCCCCGGGTGGGTCCCACCCTGCGCTGCGGCGAGCACATAACACTGTGTCTCGATGGCGCGCGCGCGAATCAGCACGTCCCAATGCGCTGCGCCGGTTACCGCAGTAAACGCTGACGGCGCGGTAATCAACTCGGCACCGGCTGCACGCAATTCGCTGTACAACTCGGGAAAGCGCAAGTCGTAACACACGGTCAGACCGACTCGCCCTACCGGCGTGTCGGCAACGACGACGCCACTGCCATAAGCATAGTCATCGGATTCGCGATAACGGCCGCGATTGTCCGCCACATCGACGTCGAACAGGTGCAACTTGTCATAACGGGCAACGATTTCGCCCTGATCATCGACCAGCAACGAGCAGGCGTTGACCTTGGCCGTCGGCTGACCCACCGGCGGCAACGGCAAGGTGCCGGCCACTATCCATAAGTTGAGGTCGCGGGCGGCCTGTTTCAACCACGGCAGGATCGGTCCCTCGCCCACGGCTTCGGCACGGCCGATGTCAGCGATGTCGCGACGGCCCATGGCGGCGAAGTTTTCCGGCAGCACTGCCAGCTTCGCGCCGCCGGCCGCGGCCTGCTCGAGCAGGCGCCGGGCCTGAGCCAGATTGGCCAGCACGTCGCTCTGGCTGACCATTTGAATCACCGCTAAAGACATGGCGAACTCCGCAGGAGGTATGCGGCCATGCTACTCCATCGGTTCAGGGGCTGGCTGTTCAAAAAGGCTTGTCGAAGGTGATTTTCGGCTCTTTCCATGGGCCTTTGACGGTGTATTTCACACTGGCAAAGCGCGCCACGCGGTCACCGATCAGCTTGTCGATCAGGAACAACGCGCCGCCGACCGCCGGGGCGCCGACAATCAGCGCGGCAATCGGCAGGTTGTTGGTCACCGGCAAGGTCACCAGCAACCTGGCATCAACCTGATCAGCCACCAGATCCAGCTTGCCGTTGAGTTCAATGTTGCTCGACGGCCCGGTCAGACGAATCGGCTCTTTCGTATCGTAAACACCGTTGTTCGCCACCAGCAGGCCTTTGACCCGGTCATAACTCAAACCTTTGCCGAACAAATCGGAAAAATCGAGGCGCAAACGCCGGCCAATGGAGTTGAAGTTGAGCAGACCGAATACGCGCAATGCCTGCGCGCCACCCTCCACTTCAACAAACTGGCCTTTGTTCAGCGAGGCATCAAGGGTGCCGGAGAAGCGCTTTGTCGCCAGCCAAGCCGGCGAGCCCGGCCAGCGGCCATCGACGTCCATATGAAATTCTTCGCTGGTCACGCTCGGCGCAAAACCCCAGCCCTTGAGGACATCGGCGAGATTCTTGCCGCCAATCCGGCCTTTAAACCAGCTATTGGTCGCACCCGGCGCACCTTCCCAGCCGCCGTTGCCCTGCAACAGGATGCCTTTGAGTCCCATGTCGAGGTTGTTCAGGGCGATGCCTTTGGCGGTCGGTCGCACCTTGAGCGACCAGCCGCCGACCAGATCCGGCCCGAGAAACAGCTGATTGATAGTGATATCCAGCGCCGGAATTTTCGTCGGGTCGACCGACACCAGCGGATCGGGGGCGTTCTCGTCCGCCTGCACCGAAGGGTCTGGGGCGGGGAGTTTCACGTACTGCAGATTGACCGCAATCGGCGTGCCTTTGGCGTCCGGCAGGCTGGCCGTGCCTTTGGCTTGCTGACTGTCGAGCGCGAGATTCCAGGCCGCCGGCTTGCGATTCAACTGCACCGACGCCTGATCCAGCGTTGTTCCGAATGCCGTGAGCTTGCCGACCTTGAAATCAGCACTGCTGAGCAACTGCTTGGCGCTGCCGCCCGGATCCTGTCCGGCGTATTTATTCATCAGGTCCTGCCACGGCGCGACGTCCAGTTCCGAGAGCACGCCGCGAATCCGCAAGCCTTTGGCGCCCGGCAGCACCGCCTCGCCGGCACCGAGGAACAACTCGCCACGGCCGTCGGCAAAGTTGCCCGGCGGTGCGGCGAAGGTGAAATTGGCCAGTTGGTCATAATTGACCCAATAACGCCGTTCCTGCCCCTGCAAGGTCATGCGGAACACGGTATCGCGCCCGACATCTGCCGCCATGCCGAACGGTGCCGGCAGATCCACCGCCACGCCTTTCATGCTGGAACTGACCATCAACTGGCTGTCGGCGCCGTCCAGATTCAATTGCAATTGATAGGGAATGGTCCCGGAAACCGGCAAGGGTTGCGTCACGCCCAGCCAGTCGGTGAGTTTCTTCACCTCGACCTGACCGGATGCGGCGACCCGGGTCTTGAGCTTGCCGGCGCTGCCATCGGCGAATATCTGTGCGGTGACCGGCTTGTCGAACGCCCGCGCGGAGATATTCTGCCCGCTCAGTCCTTTGGCGCTGTCAAAACGGAAATCGCCTTTGAGTTGCGTCAGCTCCAGCTTCGGCTCAGCCAGCTTCAGCCGCGCATTGGCGGTTTTGAAGTCGACGAGGATTTTCGGCTGATCACCGCCCTTATCCAATGGGATGTCGAGCTTGAGCTTGCCTTGCAGATCCCCCGCGCCTTCCCAACCGGCAAAGGTTTCACCGGTACCGATCGGGGCGTCCTGAAGAATTTTCAGGCCATCACCGAGTCCGCCGGCAAAGCCGCCATCAAGGTACATGTGCGTGTGTTGCCCGGACGGCACATGGGGGATATTGACGAAGACATCACTGACCTGAGTGTCAAGCAACTGGCCCTTGTCGGCCCAGATTCGCACGCCGCTGTCTTCGATAAACACATCGCCGCTGACCTTGCTTACATGCGGCCAGCCTGGCTGGAAGGCCAGTTCGGCGTCGTGAACTTTGAAAAACAGACTGATGCTGCGATCGGCCTCCCCGGCGTTCTTGCTCAGCGAGCCCTGATACTGGAAGAAGCCTTGGTCAACCGCCCCTTTGAGAATCGCGGTACGCAGCCATTCGTCGAGCGCCGGGCTAAGAACCTGGGGCAGGTATTTGGCCGTGTAGCGACCATCGCCATCGACCAGACCGACTCGCAGGTCCATGTAGTCTTCCTGGCTATGGTCGAAATGCAGGCGAATCAGAAAATCGCCGGCAATCTCGCCCTCCTCGCCGAGCACCTTCAGGTACGGAGCGATCAGGGTGAAACCGTCTTTATCGAGCTTCCAGGTCAGCCGCGCGTTGGCCTGAATGTACTGCCATGGCTTGGCAAAAATCGGGTCGAGGTGCAGGACAAAATCCTTGCTGTCCATGCGCAATTCGCCGCCGTCCAGGTTACCGCTGAGGCTACCGCTGACGTTTCGAGCCGCCGGAGCGCCGTGATAGGCGTCGAAACCGACGTTATCCAGATTGGTGGCAAAGCTGAATTTTGTGCCGTCGGTCGCGTTCGGGCGGAAATCCAGCAGCACGTTGCGCAGGCCACCGGTAACTTTCAGATGGTCGACAACCGTGGCGAAACTTTGCGGCAACGGCCCCAACGCATTGAGCAACGGGGTGATCGGAGTGAGATCGAGACGATCCGCCTGCAAGTGCCAGAGCTCTTCGACCTTGTCAGTCGCGCGCGTCTGTTTCAGTTGGACGTGCGACTCCCAGCGGTTTTCGCCGAAATTCATCGACAGCGAGTCGAGCGTGAGGATCGCACCCTCGGCACTGTTCTGGTAATAGGCGTTGAGCGCCAGATTGTTGATCTGGATCGGCTTGCGCTCAGCGTAGGCGCCGATCAGTTGCGGCGCGTTCAAACGCAGTGCCGCGCTTTGCAGGGTACCTTTGGCCCAGTTGACCCAGAGTTCGCCACCTGCCTTGATTTCGGAAAAATTCCACTGCTGGGTCAGGCGTTCCGGCAACCACTTCGACCAGTCGCTCTGCGGCAGGCTGGCATAACCGTCCACCACACTGTCTTGCCATTGCTCGGGGCGAATTCGCGTGCGCAGGCTCAGTGCAACAGGCTGACCGTCCGGCAAGGTCAAACGCGCATCGAGTCGTTGACGGCTGGCGCCGGTTTTCAGATTGAGGCCGACATAGGTGAGGGTCAGTGGCGCATGATCCAGCGGCTGCAAGGTCACCTGACTGTCTAGTACCGACAACTGCTGAATCATTTGCGAGCGATTGAACAACTGTTGCGCATCGAGCGGCTGGTCGTTCTGTACCGGCAGACCTTCCAGCGCCCAACTGCCGTCCTCGGCTTCCTTGAGGCTGATTTTCAGGCCGTTGAGTTCCAGGTGGGCGATGCGCACTTCGCGGGCCAACAGGCTGGCCCACAGATCCGGCACCGCGCGCACCCGATCCAGACGCAACGCATTGGCGCCAGCGCCGACCATTACGTCATGGGCCAGCAGGATCGGCGCAAATCCGCTCCAATTGCCTTCCAGTTCGCCGATCTGCAACGGCATGCCAAGGGCGGCACTGGCCTTGTCCTCGATATCGGCGCGATATTCGGCCACCAGCGGGGTCAGCTCCCGACCGAGACTGACATACAACGCCATCAACACCAGAACCAACGCGCACAGGCCCAGCCCCCAGCGGGTGAGTGTGGCCAGAATGCGTGTCAGACGCTCCATGTCAGTTGGCTCCCATGGCAAAAATACTGCGAAAAGCTGAGGCCAGCCGCGGTGGAAAAAAAGTGACGCAGGGGATCAGAGCAACACCACGTCATATTGTTCCTGGGAATACATGGTTTCCACCTGGAAGCGTATGGTGCGACCGATAAACCCTTCAAGCTCAGCGACGTTACCGGATTCTTCGTCGAGCAAACGGTCGACCACTTTCTGGTTCGCCAGCACCCGATAACCCTCGGCCTGATAGGCCCGGGCTTCACGGAGGATCTCGCGGAAGATCTCGTAACAGATGGTTTCCGCAGTCTTGAGTTTGCCGCGCCCCTGACAACTGCTGCACGGTTCGCACAGGACCTGCTCGAGACTTTCCCGGGTACGCTTACGGGTCATTTGCACCAGGCCCAACTCGGTGATGCCGATGATGTTGGTCTTGGCGTGGTCACGCTCCAGCTGTTTTTCCAGGGTGCGCAGGACCTGACGCTGATGCTCTTCATCCTCCATGTCGATGAAGTCGATGATGATGATCCCGCCCAGATTGCGCAGGCGCATTTGCCGGGCAATCGCGGTGGCTGCTTCGAGATTGGTCTTGAAGATGGTTTCTTCGAGGTTGCGGTGACCGACGAAAGCCCCGGTGTTCACATCAATGGTGGTCATGGCTTCCGCCGGATCCACCACCAGATAGCCACCGGATTTCAGCGGCACCTTGCGTTCGAGGGCTTTCTGGATTTCGTCTTCGACGCCATAGAGGTCGAAAATGGGCCGCTCGCCCGGGTAATGTTCCAGACGATCGGCGATTTCCGGCATCAGTTCAGCGACGAACTGCGTGGTTTTCTGGAAGGTTTCCCGGGAATCGATACGAATTTTCTCGATTTTCGGGTTAACCAGATCACGCAAGGTACGCAACGCCAGACCGAGATCTTCGTAAATCACGCTCGGCGCGGCGATGGTTTTGATCTGTTCGTTGATCTGGTCCCACAGCCGTCGCAGGTAACGAATGTCCATGAGGATTTCATCGGCGCCAGCGCCTTCGGCGGCTGTGCGCAGAATGAAACCGCCCGCCTCTTTGATCCCTTCCTTGGCCACGCAATCGCTGACCACCTGCTTGAGGCGCTCGCGTTCTGCCTCGTCTTCGATTTTCAGGGAAATGCCGACGTGGGCAGTGCGCGGCATGTACACCAGATAGCGCGACGGAATCGACAGCTGTGTGGTCAAGCGCGCGCCTTTGGAGCCGATCGGGTCCTTGGTGACTTGCACCACCAGGCTTTGACCTTCATGCACCAGCGCGCTGATGCTTTCCACCGCCGGGCCTTCGCGCAGGGAGATTTCCGCAGCATGAATGAATGCCGCGCGATCCAGACCGATGTCGACGAATGCAGCCTGCATGCCTGGCAGCACCCGGACGATCTTGCCTTTATAGATGTTGCCGACGATCCCGCGTTTTTGCGTGCGCTCAACGTGGACTTCTTGCAGCACACCGTTTTCGACCACCGCCACGCGCGACTCCATCGGCGTGATGTTGATCAGAATCTCTTCACTCATGGCTGGATCTCGTTCAGGCGTGTTCACGATAATGGCCGCATCTGGATGGGTACGACGCTTATGGCGCGTTCAGGTTTTGCCAACAGGGTATGCCGAAATGGCCTAACAGTTCTGCGGTTTCGCAAACAGGCAGCCCGACCACTGCCGAATAACTGCCATTGAGGCTCGCGACAAACACCGCGCCGAGCCCCTGAATGCCATAACCACCGGCCTTGTCCCGTGGCTCACCGCTGGCCCAATAAGCGGCAGTTTCTTCGATGCTGATCGGGCGGAACCGCACCCGACTGCGCACCACCCGCGAATCGCAACGCTCGCCTTCGAACACGGCAATGGCGGTGAGCACTTCATGCTCCTTGCCGGACAACATCCTCAGCATGGCGCATGCATCGGCTTCGTCCACCGGTTTGCCAAGAATTTTGCCGTCCAGCACTACTGCGGTGTCGGCACCCAGCACGCAGAATGGCTGGACGGACACGACTGTACGGCGACCGGCCTCGGCTTTGCCGCGCGCCAGCCGTTCGACATAGGCTGAGGGCGATTCTTCAGGTAATGGGGTTTCGTCGATATCCGCGCTGATGGCGGTGAACGGGACGCCGATCTGCGTGAGCAGTTCACGTCGACGCGGCGATCCGGAGGCGAGGTAAAGCGGCTTCATCAAAACATCTCCCTGTTCAGTGCCCTGCTTCACCGGCTCAGTTGATTCTGTAGCGTCGGCGCAATCCGCGTAGGGCAAAGCTGACCCAAGGCCAGAGCAAGGCACTGACCAGCGCAGGCAGCACCAGCGCCAGGGTGGGTTGACGATTACCGGTCAAGGCACTGAGCCACAACTGCACCAGTTGCGCGAGGCCGAAAATCACCAGAATCACCAGGCATTGTTGCCACATCGGGAACATCCGCAGGCGTTGCTGCAATGACAGCACGAGGAAGGTAATCAGGGTCAGGATCAGCGCGTTCTGACCGAGCAGATCGCCCTGCAGCACGTCTTCGGCCAGACCCAGGCAAAACGCCGTGACCATGCCCACCGTGTGCGGCATATACAACGCCCAGAATGTCAGGAGCAAGGCCAGCCATAGCGGCCGCAGGATTTCCATGAAAATCGGTAAGGGCGACACGCTCAGGAGTATGCCGACAACAAACGTCAGCCAGACAATCCAGCCGTTACGCGATGCGGTAGCCCCGACCATTATTCTTGTCTCCCGGTGGTCGCCGGTGCATTGACGGGCGGTTTGCTCGCAGGTCGTGCAGCAGGCTGAGCGGCTGGCGGTTTGCTGGCCGCCGGTGTCGTTGCCGGTGGCTTGGCAGCCGCTGGCGCGGGTTTGGCCGGTGTGACGCTAGCGGCAGGGGCAGGTGCGACAGGCGTCGCAGGCGCAGCAGCAGGCGGGGTCACGGTTTTCGGCACCGTGGCCGGAATAATCGGGCCGCCGCCAAAGGCGTCAAGATTTTCCTGGGCTTGCGCCGCATCGTTCGCTCGCTCTTCGGCGGTGCGACTGTCGCTGAACACCAGCAACATATAACGGCTGCGATTCAGCGCGGCGGTCGGCACAGCGCGGACGATGGCAAACGGCTGACCGGAATCGTGGATCACTTCCTTCACGGTCGCGACCGGATAGCCTGCAGGGAATCGCTGGCCAAGGCCGGAACTGACCAGCAGATCGCCTTCCTTGATATCCGCCGTATCGGCGACGTGGCGCAATTCCAGACGCTCAGGGTTGCCGGTGCCGCTGGCAATGGCCCGCAGCCCGTTGCGATTGACCTGCACGGGAATGCTGTGTGTGCTGTCAGTAAGCAACAATACACGCGAGGTGTAAGGCATCAACTCAACCACCTGGCCCATCAAGCCACGTGCATCGAGCACCGGTTGACCGAGCACCACACCGTCACGCTCACCTTTATTGATGATGATGCGATGGGTGAAAGGGTTGGGGTCCATGCCGATCAACTCGGCCACTTCGACCTTTTCATTGACCAGTGCAGAGGAATTGAGCAACTCGCGCAGGCGAACGTTCTGCTCGGTGAGGGCAGCAAGCTTTTGCATGCGGCCCTGCAGCAGCAGGTTTTCGGTCTTGAGTTTTTCGTTTTCGGCGACAAGCTCGGTGCGGCTGCCGAACTGGCTGGCAATCCCTTCCCATAGCCGTCCAGGCAGGTCAGTGATCCAGTAGGCATCCATAAGCACCAGCGACGCTTGTTTGCGCGCAGGCTTGAGCAGGTCGAAGCGGGCATCGACCACCATCAGCGCGATCGACAGCACGGCCAGTACCAACAGGCGCACGCCCAACGAAGGGCCCTTGGCGAAAAGCGGTTTAATAAGCCGCTCCTCCCAGGCAAATGTTCTGTTTATTCATACGGCATCAAACCGGCCTGGATGAAGACTGACAGAAGATAAACGCCAACAGGCAGCACTGCAAAGTGCTGCCTGCGCGCTCACCCACGTATTGCACTCGGCGACTTATTCGCTCGAGAGCAGGTCCATGGTGTGCTTATCCATCATTTCCAATGCACGGCCACCGCCGCGAGCAACACAGGTCAGCGGATCTTCGGCAACGATCACCGGCAGACCGGTTTCCTGGGCCAGCAACTTGTCGAGATCACGCAGCAGCGCGCCACCACCGGTCAGCACCAGGCCACGCTCGGCGATGTCGGAAGCCAGTTCCGGCGGCGATTGCTCCAGAGCACTTTTCACAGCCTGAACGATGGTTGCCAGGGACTCTTGCAGAGCTTCCAGCACTTCGTTGGAGTTCAGGGTGAACGCGCGTGGAACGCCTTCGGCCAGGTTGCGACCGCGAACGTCGACTTCGCGAACTTCGCCACCCGGGTAGGCCGTACCGATTTCCTGTTTGATGCGCTCAGCGGTGGATTCACCGATCAGGCTGCCGTAGTTGCGACGCACGTAAGTGATGATCGCTTCGTCGAAGCGGTCGCCGCCAACGCGCACGGATTCGGCATAGACAACACCGTTCAGGGAGATCAGCGCGATTTCAGTGGTACCACCACCGATATCCACGACCATCGAACCGCGCGCTTCTTCGACCGGCAGACCGGCACCGATCGCAGCCGCCATCGGCTCTTCGATCAGGAACACTTCACGGGCACCGGCACCGAGGGCCGATTCACGGATGGCGCGACGCTCAACCTGGGTGGATTTGCATGGAACGCAGATCAGCACACGAGGGCTGGGCTGCAGAAAGCTGTTTTCGTGAACCTTGTTGATAAAGTATTGCAGCATCTTTTCGCAGACGCTGAAGTCGGCGATCACGCCGTCTTTCATCGGACGAATGGCAGCAATGTTGCCCGGCGTACGGCCGAGCATGCGCTTGGCCTCGGTGCCGACAGCGACGACACTTTTCTGGTTACCGTGTGTCCGAATGGCCACAACCGATGGCTCATTCAGGACGATACCGCGCTCGCGCACGTAAATAAGGGTGTTGGCAGTGCCCAGGTCAATGGAAAGATCGCTGGAAAACATGCCACGCAGTTTCTTGAACATGGGAAAGGGACCCTAGGCAACGCGTGGGTAAAAAAGTGCGGCAAACTCTAACAACGACAGGGATTTTGGGCAAGGCGCCAATATGTTAAATTGGCCGCTTTTCTGTGCACCAAGCCCCACAATCGCGGCCTTATGACCGTAGAAGTGCGGTAGTGTTCCGACAATCTAACACACGGACGCCGTCCGTTCTGTTTTCCACAGGAGAATCCCGATGGCGCTAGAACGCTCCGACGTGGAAAAAATCGCTCATCTGGCCTGCCTTGGCCTCAATGATGCCGATCTTCCACACATTACTTCCGCCCTCAACAGCATTCTCGGTCTGGTCGACGAAATGCAGGCTGTTAATACCGACGGAATCGAGCCTCTGGCCCACCCGCTGGAAGCCAGTCAGCGCCTGCGCGCCGACGTTGTGACCGAGACCAATCACCGCGAGGCCTACCAGTCCATCGCACCAGCGGTCGAAAACGGCCTGTATCTGGTTCCGAAAGTCATCGACTAAAGGGAAAGAGCCTGCAATGCATCAAATGACTCTGGCCGAGATCGCCCGCGGTCTCGCCGATAAAAAGTTTTCTTCCGAAGAGCTGACCAAAGTCCTGCTGGCGCGTATCACCCAGCTCGATCCGCAGCTCAACAGTTTCATCAGCCTCACCGAAGCGCTGGCCCTTGAGCAGGCGAAAGCCGCCGATGCCCGCCGTGCCAACGGTGAGAGCGGCGCCCTGCTCGGTGCGCCGATCGCTCACAAGGATTTGTTCTGCACCCAGGGCATTCGCACCAGCTGCGGCTCGAAGATGCTCGACAACTTCAAAGCCCCGTACGACGCCACTGTCGTCGCGAAACTGGCCGCTGCCGGCGCCGTGACCCTGGGCAAGACCAACATGGACGAATTCGCCATGGGTTCGGCCAACGAGTCGAGCTGGTACGGCGCGGTGAAAAACCCGTGGAACCTGGAACACGTACCGGGCGGTTCGTCCGGCGGTTCGGCGGCAGCAGTTGCTGCGCGTCTGTTGCCAGCGGCCACCGCCACTGACACCGGTGGTTCGATCCGCCAGCCAGCGGCGTTCACCAACCTCACCGGTCTGAAACCGACCTACGGTCGCGTGTCGCGCTGGGGCATGATCGCTTATGCCTCCAGCCTCGATCAGGGCGGCCCTCTGGCACGCACGGCCGAAGACTGCGCGATTTTGTTGCAAGGTATGGCCGGCTTCGATCAGAACGACTCCACCAGCATCGATGAGCCAGTGCCGGATTACTCCGCCAGCCTCGGCGATTCGCTGCAAGGCCTGCGCATCGGCGTGCCGAAGGAATACTTCAGCGCCGGTCTCGACCCGCGCATCGCCGAACTGATCCAGAACAGCATCAATGAGCTGCAGAAGCTCGGTGCCGTGATCAAGGAAATCAGCCTGCCGAACATGCAGCACGCAATTCCGGCGTATTACGTGATCGCGCCGGCAGAGGCTTCCTCGAACCTGTCGCGTTTCGACGGCGTGCGTTTCGGCCATCGCTGCGAGAACCCGGAAAACCTGATCGATCTGTACAAGCGCTCCCGTGGCGAAGGCTTCGGCGCAGAAGTGCAGCGCCGGATCATGGTCGGTGCCTATGCGCTGTCCGCCGGTTACTACGACGCGTACTACCTGAAAGCGCAGAAGATCCGTCGCCTGGTGAAGAACGACTTCATGGCTGCCTTCAATGAAGTCGACATCATCCTCGGCCCGACCACGCCGAACCCGGCCTGGAAGCTCGGCGCGAAGAACAGCGACCCGGTCGCTGCCTATCTGGAAGACGTCTACACCATCACCGCCAACCTCGCCGGCCTGCCGGGCCTGTCGATGCCGGCCGGTTTTGTCGACGGTCTGCCGGTGGGCGTGCAGTTGCTCGCGCCGTATTTCCAGGAAGGTCGCCTGTTGAACGTTGCCCATCAGTACCAGCTCAACACTGACTGGCACACCCGCACCCCAACCGGCTTCTGAGGAGACACACATGCAATGGGAAGTCGTGATCGGGCTGGAGATTCACACTCAGCTCACCACCCGGTCGAAAATCTTTTCCGGTAGTTCCACCACATTCGGCTCCGAGCCGAATACTCAGGCCAGCCTGATCGACCTGGGCATGCCTGGCGTGTTGCCAGTGCTGAACCAGGAAGCGGTGCGGATGGCGGTAATGTTCGGTCTGGCGATTGACGCCGAGATCGGTCAGCACAACGTGTTCGCCCGTAAGAACTACTTCTACCCGGACCTGCCGAAGGGCTACCAGATCAGCCAGATGGAATTGCCGATCGTCGGCAAGGGCCACCTGGACATCGCCCTGGAAGACGGCACCGTCAAACGTGTCGGCATCACCCGCGCGCACCTGGAAGAAGACGCCGGCAAGAGCCTGCACGAAGAATTCAACGGTGCCACCGGCATCGACCTGAACCGTGCCGGCACGCCGCTGCTGGAAATCGTGTCCGAGCCGGACATGCGCAGCGCCAAGGAAGCCGTGGCTTACGTCAAGGCGATCCACGCACTCGTGCGTTACCTGGGCATTTGCGACGGCAACATGGCCGAAGGCTCGCTGCGTTGCGACTGCAACGTCTCGGTACGTCCGAAAGGTCAGGTTGAGTTCGGTACGCGCTGCGAGATCAAGAACGTCAACTCATTCCGCTTCATCGAGAAGGCGATCAACACCGAGATCCAGCGGCAGATCGAGCTGATCGAGGACGGCGGCAAAGTGATCCAGCAGACCCGCCTGTACGATCCGAACAAGGACGAAACCCGTCCGATGCGTTCGAAAGAGGAAGCCAACGACTACCGTTACTTCCCCGATCCGGATCTGTTGCCGGTGGTCATCGAAGAATCGTTCCTCGGCGAGGTGCGTGCCACCCTGCCGGAACTGCCACCGCAGAAACGCGAGCGCTTCCAGAGCCAGTTCGGTCTGTCGGCGTACGACGCCAACGTGCTGGCCACCAGCCGTGAGCAAGCGGACTACTTCGAGAAGGTTGCGGCCATCGGCGGCGACGCCAAACTGGCGGCGAACTGGGTGATGGTCGAGTTGGGCAGCCTGCTCAACAAGCAAGGCCTGGACATCGACGAATCGCCGGTTTCCGCCGAGCAACTGGGCGGCATGCTGCAGCGCATCAAGGACAACACCATCTCCGGCAAGATCGCCAAAGTGGTGTTCGAAGCGATGGCCAACGGCGAAGGCAGCGCGGACGAGATCATCGAAAAACGCGGCCTGAAACAAGTCACCGACAGCGGCGCGATCTCGGCAGTACTGGACGAAATGCTCGCAGCCAACGCCGAGCAGGTTGAACAATACCGTGCGGCGGATGAAGCCAAGCGCGGCAAGATGTTCGGCTTCTTTGTTGGCCAGGCGATGAAAGCATCCAAAGGCAAAGCCAACCCGCAGCAAGTGAACGAACTGCTGAAAAGCAAGCTCGAAGGCTGACCGCAATTGAGCCAGATCCAAAGCCTGGCTCTATCCCCTGTGGGAGCGGGCTTGCTCGCGAAGGCGTCATGACATTCAACATACATGCTGAATGTGACGGCCTCTTCGCGAGCAGGCTCGCTCCCACATTGTTATCTGGGAGCTTTCGAATGAAACGTCTGCTCGGCGCCTGCGCCCTGCTCTCCTTACTGGCCGGTTGCGCCAGCAACGACATCATCGACCCGCACGGTTACGACCAGACCGGCGTCGCTTCTTATTACGGTGCCAGGCACCACGGTAAACGTACCGCCAGTGGCGAGCCGTTCAACCAGAACTCCCTGACCGCCGCCCACCGCCAATTACCTTTCGGCACGCGGGTGAAGGTCACTAACCTGAAAAACGATGAATCCGTCGTGGTCCGTATCAACGACCGCGGCCCGCATACCCGCGGGCGCCTGATCGACGTGTCCCGCGAGGCCGCCGAACAACTTGGCATGCTGCGCAGCGGCACTGCACGGGTGCGCGTGCAGGCCCTCGACGACTGATGGAGCACCAACCATTTTCGGACTGACCGATTTACCGCTGATCAGCGTGATCGAACTGCTCGCCGGGCTGTGCCTGCTGATTTTCGGCGCCGAACTGATGGTGCGCGCGGCGGTGCGTCTGGCGGCGCGCCTGCATGTGCGCCCGCTGATCATCGGCCTGACCATCGTTGCCCTCGGCAGCAGCGCGCCGCAGATGGCCGTCAGCCTGCAAGCGGCGCTGGCGCATAACCCGGACATTGCGGTCGGCAGTGTGGTCGGCAGCAGCATCTTCAACATCCTCGTCACCCTCGGCCTTTCCGCGCTGATCATTCCGCTGCGCGTCTCTCGGCAACTGGTGCGCCTGGATATTCCGCTGATGATCGGTGCCAGCCTGCTGGTATTCGTGTTGGCGTGGAACGAAGAAATCGGTCGCTTCGACGGCATCCTGCTGTTGGCCACGCTGGCGTTGTATCTCGGTTTGCTGTTGCGCCAGTCGCGGCACTCGGCGCGACCGCATTCGGCACAACCTGAAACGGCACAAGCCTCGTGGCCCGGTAGCCTGCTGATGATCGCGATCGGTCTGGCGATGCTGGTATTTGCCGGGCATCTGCTGCTGGGCGCCGCCGTCGTGGTGGCCACCGATCTTGGATTCTCCGAGCGAGTGATCGGCCTGACCGTGGTGGCCGTGGGCACCTCGCTGCCGGAACTGGCGACTTCGCTGATCGCGGCATTACGCGGGCAACGCGATATCGCCGTCGGTAACGTGATCGGCGCCAACCTGTTCAACTTGCTCGGTGTACTCGGCCTCACCGCACTGATTGCGCCGACGCCACTCTCGGTGTCGCCGAACGCACTGGATTTCGACCTGCCGGTGATGCTCGGCGTCGCCGCGCTGTGCCTGCCAGTGTTCTATTCCGGCTACCGCGTCACTCGCGCCGAAGGTTTGCTATTGCTCGGTTTGTACCTGGCGTACGGGCTGCATGTGGTGTCGTTCACCACCGGCATGCCGCTGGCCGGCAAGCTGGAGCGGCTGATGCTGTTTTATGTTTTGCCGACGCTGTTGACGTTTTTGCTGTTCACGTCGATCCGCGCCTGGCGCCGCCAACACCACAAGAGGGATATGCCATGACCGAATCGCAGAAGTCCGGGGTTGAAGTCCGCCGCCAGGTGATGGGCGATGCGTTTGTTGATCGCGCCTTGGGCAATGCCACCGAGTTCACCCAGCCGTTGCAGGATTTCGTCAATGAACATGCCTGGGGTGGCGTGTGGAATCGTGAAGGTCTGCCGCTGAAAACCCGCAGTCTGATCACCCTCGCTGCGCTGACAGCGCTGAAGTGCCCGCAAGAGTTGAAAGGCCATGTGCGCGGTGCACTGAACAACGGTTGCACGGTGGATGAGATTCGTGAGGCGCTGCTGCATTGCGCGGTTTACGCCGGCGTGCCGGCGGCGATCGATGCGTTTCGCGCGGCGCAGGAAGTGATCGATATGTATCAGAAACCTGAGTGATTGAACTGACGCCTTCGCGAGCAAGCTCGCTCCCACATTGGATTGCATTTCAAATGTGGGAGCGAGCTTGCTCGCGAAGAGGCCCGGGAGAGCAACCCAAGATCTAGGCTAGATCCACCCACCCCACTGCAAAACAAAAATCCCGATATTGGTGGTCACCGCCGCCATCAACGTCGTCATCACGATAATCGCCGCCGCCAGCTCATGATTGCCCTGCGCCGCCCGGGCCATGACAAAACTCGCCGCCGCGGTCGGGCTGCCGAAGTACAGAAACAGAATCCCCAGCTCCGCCCCGCGAAAGCCCCACAACCACGCCCCCAGCGTCGCCAGCACCGGCAGGCCGACCATCTTCACCAGACTGGAACTCAACGCCATGCTGCCGCTCTTGCGCAACGCCGCCAGCGACAACGTGCCGCCAATGCAGATCAGCGCCAGTGGCAACGTGGTTTGCGCCAGATACTGGCCGGAAGTCTCCAGCCAACCCGGCAAACCGATCTTGAAGTAAGCAAACGGCGCCGCCGCAATCACACTGATGATCAGCGGATTGCTGAACACGCTTTTGCAGATGCTCCATGGATCGGACTTGATCACCGGGCTGTACACCGCCAGCACGATGGTCGACAGCGTGTTGTAGAACAGGATCACCAGCGCCGCGAGAATCGCCCCGAGGGAAATCCCGTAATCGCCGTACATGCTCGCCGCCAGTGCCAGACCGATCACGCCGTTGTTGCCGCGAAACGCGCCTTGGGTATAGATGCCGCGATCTTCGCGCGGGCACTTGAAAATCGCCCAGCCCCAGGCCAGGGCAAAGCTCACCAGCGTGGCGAGGGAAAAGTAGATCAGCAGGGAGGGTTGCAATGCGGCGTGCAGGTCGGCGTGCAGAATGCCGAGGAACAGCAGCGCCGGCATGGTGACGTTGAACACCAGCGACGAAGCTGTGTGGATGAAGTTGTCGTTGATCCAGTCGATGCGCTTGAGCAGCACCCCGAGGAACAGCATGGCAAACACCGGCGCGGTGATATTCAGGGTTTCGAGGAAAATTGCCAGCATGCCGGGGAGCCTTGGGTGAGCGTAGTCAGGGGGCAATGATAAAGCAAAAGCCCCTCACCCTAACCCTCTCCCGAAGGGAGAGGGGACCGATCGGGGGATCTTGCAGAAATCCATCGACCTGAAATGACTTCGTTGAATCCATAATCAATTCGGTATTTCAGGTCGATGTATAGCGCCAGACAACTTGATCAGCCCCTCACCCTAGCCCTCTCCCGGAGGGAGAGGGGACCGATCGGGGGATCTTGCAGAAATCCATCGTCCTGAAATGACATCGCTGAATCCACAACTGCTTGTCGAGTCCATAATCAACTCGGTATTTCAGGTCGATGTATTGCGCAAGACAACTCGGTCGGCCCTCACCCCAGCCCTCTCCCCCCGGGAGAGGGCTGGGGTGAGGGCCGAGCCGATCACACATCAAGTAATCGGCGCTGGATTGAACAACGTAATGTCGTTATGCAGCTTGTGCTTCTCCGCCCACGTCTGCTGTTTGCCGCTGGCAACATCCAGATAGAAGTGAAACAACTCCCAACCCAATTCCTCGATCGTCGCCCGCCCGGTAGCAATTCGCCCGGCGTCGATATCGATCAGATCCGGCCAGCGCTGCGCCAATTCCGTACGCGTCGAGACCTTCACCACTGGCGCCATCGCCAAACCATACGGCGTACCCCGCCCGGTGGTGAACACATGCAGGTTCATCCCCGCCGCCAGTTGCAACGTCCCGCAAACAAAATCACTCGCCGGCGTCGCACAGAAAATCAAACCCTTCTGCTTGAACCGCTCGCCCGGGCCGAGCACGCCATTGATCGCGCTGCTGCCGGATTTGACGATCGAACCCAGCGACTTCTCGACGATATTCGACAACCCGCCCTTCTTGTTGCCCGGCGTCGTGTTGGCGCTGCGATCCGCTTCGCCCTTGGCCAGGTAACGGTCGTACCAGTCCATCTCGCGCACCAGCTCTTCAGCCACGGTTTTGCTTTCGGCGCGTGAAGTCAGCAGGTAAATCGCATCGCGCACTTCGGTGACTTCGGAAAACATCACCGTCGCCCCGGCACGCAGCAGCAAGTCCGAGGCATAACCCAGCGCCGGGTTGGCGGTGATCCCTGAAAACGCATCGCTGCCGCCGCATTGCATGCCGAGAATCAACTCGGACGCCGGCACGGTTTCCCGGCGGCGTTGGTCGAGTTTCTTCAAACGGACCTCAGCCAGCGCCATGATCTGCTCGATCATCTCGGTGAAACCGTGACTGGAATCCTGCAAGCGATACAGCCACGGATCGCTGAGATCCACCGACGCATCGTCCTCGTGCATCACCTGCCCGGCCTGCAACTTTTCGCAGCCCAGACTGATCACCAGCGCCTCACCACCGAGATTCGGGTTACGTGCCAGATTGCGCACGGTACGAATCGGGATGTAGGCATCGGTGGCCGTGATCGCCACGCCGCAGCCGTAGCTGTGAGTCAGCGCGACCACGTCATCGACGTGCGGGTATTTCGGCAGCAGTTCTTCCTTGATGCGTTTCACCGCATGATCGAGCACGCCAGTGACGCATTGCACCGTGGTGGTGATGCCGAGAATATTGCGCGTGCCCACGGTACCGTCGGCGTTGCGATAACCCTCAAAGGTGAAGCCTTCCAGGGGTGTCTGCGGGTCCGGCACGTCGGTGGACAGCGGCAAGCTGTCCAGCGGCGGCGCGGTCGGCATGCGCAGTTGATCTTCCTTGACCCAACTGCCGCGGCGGATCGGCTGCAACGCGTAGCCGATCACCTGACCGTAGCGAATCACCGGGCCGCCCTCAGGTATGTCTTCGAGGGTGACTTTGTGGCTCTGCGGCACAAATTCCAGCGTCACCAGGCCATCGGCGAACTCAGTGCCGGCCGGTGCGCCCTGGTCGTTGACCACGACCACCACATTGTCCCGCTCGTGCAGGCGGATGTGGCGCGGCGAGTCGGAATGTTCAATCAACTGCATGACGCCGCTCCTCAGGAATGCGCTTGAGACAAATTGCCGGTGGCTTCGTTACCGCCCTTGGTTGGCGGCTCTTTGAGTACCACGCGTTTGATCGGGCCAACGATGACCAGATAGCTGAACACCGCCACCAGGGCGTTGGCACCGACGAACACCAGCGCCCATTTGAACGAACCGGTGGAGCTGATGATGTAGCCAATCACGATCGGCGTGGTAATCGAAGCGATGTTGCCGAAGGTATTGAACAGGCCACCGCTCAGACCGGCGATCTGTTTCGGCGAGGTGTCGGAGACCACCGCCCAGCCCAATGCGCCAACGCCTTTGCCGAAGAACGCCAAAGCCATAAAGCCCACCACCATCCATTCCACATCGACGTAGTTGCAGGCAACGATGCTGCTCGACACCAGCAGGCCGGCAATGATCGGTGCTTTACGGGCGAAGGTCAGCGAGTGGCCCTTGCGCAGCAGGTAATCGGAAATCACCCCGCCGAGCACGCCGCCGATGAAGCCGCAGATGGCCGGCAACGAGGCGATGAAACCGGCCTTGAGAATGGTCATGCCACGCTCTTGCACCAGGTACACCGGGAACCAGGTCAGGAAGAAATAAGTGATGCCGTTGATGCAGTATTGGCCCAGATACACGCCGAGCATCATGCGGTTGGTCAGCAACTGACGGATGTAGTCCCACTTCGGACCGTCAGCCTTTTTGCCTTGCTTGACGTCCATGTCGACCATGCCGCCGTTGTCGGCGATGAACTTGACCTCCGCTTCGTTGGCCATCGGGTGTTGGCGCGGGCTGTGGATAACCTTCAGCCAGACCAGCGAGAAGATGATGCCAAGGATACCCATGACGATGAACACGTGTTCCCAGCCGAAGCGATACACGATCCAGCCCATCAGCGGTGCGAACAACACGGTGGCAAAGTACTGCGCCGAGTTGAAGATCGCCGAAGCGGTGCCGCGTTCAGCGGTCGGGAACCACGCCGCAACGATGCGCGCATTGCCGGGGAACGAAGGCGCTTCAGCCAGGCCAACGAGGAAGCGCAGCATGAACAGCGCAACAATGGCGGTGGACATGCCGAACTCACCGACAAAGCCTTGCAGCACGGTGAACAGCGACCAGGTAAAAATGCTCAGGGCATAGACTTTTTTCGAGCCGAAGCGATCGAGCAGCCAGCCGCCGGGAATTTGCCCGGCCACGTAGGCCCAACCGAATGCGGAGAAGATGTAGCCGAGGGTGACCGCGTCAATGCCCAGATCTTTTTGCAGGCTGGAGCCGGCAATGGCGATCGTGGCGCGGTCGGCGTAGTTGATCGTGGTCACCAGAAACAGCATGAGCAGGATCAAATAGCGGACGTGAGTCGGCTTGGACGATTGCATGTAGATGTACTCCCACTGATTATTTTTATGCGGGTAAAACATTCTTTGGTCTTGTGCCGCGCTGGGCCTCAGGCGAAGGCCCGGCGCGGGTGCAGCGGGTTACGATCCGATGTAGGCAGTTTTTACGACCGTGTAGAACTCTTGCGCATAGCGGCCCTGCTCGCGGGAGCCATAGGATGAACCTTTACGCCCACCGAACGGAACGTGGTAATCCACGCCGGCGGTCGGCAGGTTGACCATCACCATCCCGGCCTGGGAATGACGCTTGAAGTGATTGGCGTACTTCAGCGACGTGGTGGCGATACCGGCCGACAAACCGAACTCGGTGTCGTTGGCCATTGCCAGCGCCGCGTCGTAATCGGCCACGCGAACAATGTTGGCCACCGGGCCGAAGATCTCTTCGCGGCTGATGCGCATCGACGCTTCACTGTCAGCAAACAGGGTTGGCGCCAGGAAGTAACCTTCGGTGTCGCAGGTCACCAGACCACCGCCGCTGACCAGACGCGCACCTTCAGACTGGCCGATGTCGATGTACTTCATGTCCTGTTCCAGCTGCGCTTGCGAAACCACCGGACCAATATCGGTACCGGATTTCAGCGCGTGGCCGACCTTGATCGACTTCATGCGCTCGGCCATGGCTTCGACGAACTTGTCGTGAATGCCGGCAGTGACGATCAAGCGGCTGGAGGCGGTGCAACGCTGGCCGGTGGAGTAGAACGCGCTCTGCACCGACAGTTCGACCGCTTGCTTGAGGTCGGCGTCGTCGAGAATGATCTGCGGGTTCTTGCCGCCCATTTCCAGTTGTACTTTGGCCTGACGCGCCACGCAGTTGACCGCGATCTGACGACCTACGCCCACCGAACCGGTAAAGCTGATGCCATCAACTTTCGGGCTCTGCACCAAGGCATCGCCAACCACGCGACCGCTGCCCATCACCAGGTTGAACACGCCGGCCGGGAAGCCTGCGCGGGAGATGATTTCCGCCAGGGCCCAGGCGCAACCCGGAACCAGGTCGGCGGGTTTCAGTACTACGCAGTTGCCGTAGGCCAGGGCCGGGGCGATTTTCCACGCCGGGATCGCGATCGGGAAGTTCCACGGGGTGATCAGACCGACCACACCCAGCGCTTCTCGGGTCACCTCAACATTGACGCCCGGGCGCACCGATGGCACGTAGTCGCCGGACAGGCGCAGGCACTCACCGGCGAAAAATTTGAAGATGTTGCCGGCGCGGGTCACTTCGCCGATTGCTTCCGGCAGAGTCTTGCCCTCCTCTCGGGCCAGCAGGGTGCCGAGTTCTTCACGGCGGGCGAGGATTTCCGTTCCGACTTTATCCAGCGAATCGTGGCGAGCCTGAATGCCCGAAGTCGAGTACGCCGGAAAGGCCGCGCGGGCGGCGTCGATGGCGGCGTGAACCTGAGTCAGGTCAGCCTTGGCGTAATCGCCGATGTTGTCGCCCAGTTCCGACGGGTTGATGTTGGCCGAGTAGTCGGCGCCGGCGACCCATTCACCGTTGATGTAGTTGTCGTAGCGTTTTGCAGTTGTCACAGGGGCAGCCCTCACATCTCAAAGCCTTCACGCAAAAAGCCGCTGATTGCTCAGCGGCCTCGCTTTCATCGGGTGTTACTGCGCACCTTGCTTGTCGATCAGCGCGGCGAGCATTTCGTACTCTTCGCCGGTCAGGTCAGTCAGCGGCGCCCGCACCGGACCTGCGTCATAGCCGGCGATTTTCGCGCCTGCCTTGACGATGCTCACGGCGTAACCGGCCTTGCGGTTGCGGATGTCGAGGTACGGCAGGAAGAAGTCGTCAATGATCTTGCCGACGGTGGCGTGATCTTCACGGGCGATCGCGTGGTAGAAGTCCATCGCGGTTTTCGGGATGAAGTTGAACACCGCCGAGGAGTAAACCGGCACGCCCAGCGCCTTATAAGCCGCGGCATAAACTTCGGCGGTCGGCAGACCACCCAGATAGCTGAAGCGATCACCGAGGCGGCGGCGGATCGACACCATCAACTCGATATCGCCCAGGCCGTCCTTGTAACCGATCAGGTTCGGGCAGCGCTCGGCCAGACGTTCCAGCAACGGCGCGTTGAGGCGGCAAACGTTACGGTTATAAACGACCACGCCGATGTTGACCGATTTACACACGGCTTCAACGTGGGCGGCAACGCCGTCCTGGCTGGCTTCGGTCAGGTAGTGCGGCAGCAGCAACAGACCTTTGGCGCCCAGACGCTCGGCTTCCTGAGCGTACTCGATAGCCTGACGGGTCGAGCCGCCAACACCGGCAAGAATCGGCACGCTGGTGGCGCAGGTGTCGACGGCAGTCTTGATGATTTCCGAGTATTCGCTGGCGGCGAGGGAGAAGAACTCACCGGTGCCGCCGGCGGCGAACAAGGCAGAAGCGCCATACGGAGCCAGCCATTCCAGGCGTTTGATGTAGCCAGCGCGGTTGAAATCGCCCTGCGCGTTGAAATCGGTCACCGGGAAGGACAGCAGGCCGGCAGAGAGGATGGACTTCAGTTCTTGTGGATTCATTATTCGAACACCCTGGTAGCAACGTTTTTTGTGAGTGGACCGTTCAGCCTTCGCCGAAGTTGTAGGTCATCGTACAACTTAAAAAATAACCGTCAACTGCATTTCATCGTTGCGGATGTTTTTTTGTCGGACAAGAGTGTTTAAGCCAGAGCACGAATCGCCGCAAAGGCCCGTGATGACTGGGTTTCATTGCGGAAACTTCTGGTCAAGATTCGTTTACTGAGCGCCATTGCCATGCCGCGTAAGGTGTGACGACCGCCGCGAAGGATCGCGGCGGATCACTCGAAGGAACCCGAAATGTCCACGAATTACGCTGCCCCGACTCTTTCGCAAATTGCCGCTTCGTCCTCCGACATCCTCACGCTTCAGCTATCAGCGCTGCCCGATGTATTGATCGTACAAGTCCCGGACTCCAGCGATTTCCCGGCGAACTGGAGCGTCTACCCGATTCTCGGTGACGACCCGGAAGAGCCGGATTGGGAAGGTGAGGAAGTGAATACTGGCACCTGGGACGATGCCGAGGACGAGATGGAGAAGCTGACGGGGATCGAGCTTCAGCTGCCTAAAGAGGCGCTGCAACCGTATCTGAACGGGGAGGTTGAACTGCGCTACAAGTTTTTCGATGAGTCGAGTATGGAGCCATGTTCGGAGGTGTTGAGGTTGCGCATCGAGGGCTGAATCGAGTTGCGCGTTAGCGGTTACCGTTCGTCGGGACTGGTATTTCTTACAGGTGCCAGCTATTTCCGAATACTCGCTTAATGACTGAGGAGTAACGAACCGGCTCCGACCGCGCATCCGCCGCATGCCGTCGGCTTGCGCTCATTCAAAGGTTTAACAGATAGCGAAAAGGAATTTGATCATGACAGCACAAGTAAACGCGCTCGCAAAACCAGTACTCAAAGAGGCCAAAGAAGGCGTTCTTTATGTCGGGAAGTTAGAGAGAAACGCTCACGGCGAAGTGACTTACGAAAACTCAGCCGTCGGAGACCTAGTTACACTTTACGTAGAAACCTCTACCGGCAACAACTTCAAAGACGACATCAAATTGAATGCAGCGACGATAGGAACGCCACTGCTCTTCGCCATTCCCAAAGATATTTTTGAGAAAAACCTCGTTCCAGGCGCAACCGCCAAACTTCGCTACACCGTTAGCCGCGCCGCTAATGTTTCGGTGTCACCAGTGCTGGAAGTTCGACTCGAGTTTTAATTACCCGTCACCCCTGCGCCTGCGCTTCTTCATGGGCCTGGCGCAGTCTTTCGCGGCTGTTGGTCAGGTGCAACCGCATCGCCGCACGCGCTGCATCGCAATCCTGACGGGCAATCGCGTCGTAGATTTCTCCGTACTCACGGCCTTGGCTGCTGCTGTAGTGCTGCTGGTCACCATGTGCCAAGAGCGCAGGCGCAGCTGCCGAAAGAAGCAATGCAACCGTACCGGAACTGCGAGATGGAGGTGCGTTACACCTTTCTTGATGAGTCGAGCATGGAGCCGTATTCGCAGGTATTGAGGTTGCGGATTGAGGCGTGAGGGATTCCGCTTTTGAAGCCTAACCGTCCGTCGGGACTGGTATTTCTTACAGGTGCCAGCCAAGGCGGGTCCCGGCATTAATGGCTCAGGAGCCAAAAATCAGCTCCGAGAGCGCAGTACCCCGCCTCTACTCAATCTTTGAATCGGCACTGAAAAGGAATTTGAGCATGACAGTAGACAAAAAAGCATTGGTGGCTCCCGTTCTTCAGGAGGCAGTAATGCACGACGGCAAAATGAGACTCTATGTTCACAATTTGCGCGATCCCGCGCGCGGCGAGGTTTTGGCCTACGCAAACCACAAGGCGGGAGACTTGATCACATTTCGCCTCGAGACTTCCACCGGTAATACATTGGAATTCAACTATGCACTGACTGAGCCCGCCGTCTGGCCGGTGCAATTTGAGATCAAGAAGAGTTTTTTTGAGAGCGAACCCATCCCGGGAACCTCCGTCGAACTGAGCTACATCATTACCCGCATCGACAGTGCCCGGGAGCATTCCGAATCACTGATCGTTCATCTCGAACGGTAAGCAAAACTCAACCCTGCGCCTGCGCTTCTTCATGGGCCTGGCGCAGTCTTTCGCGGCTGTTGGTCAGATGCAACCGCATCGCCGCACGCGCTGCATCGGAATCCTGACGGGCAATCGCGTCGTAAATTTCTTCGTGCTCGCGGCTCAGGCGGCTCATGTAGTGCTGTTGATCATCGTGAGCCAGGCGTGCCGAATTCAGCCGCGTTCGCGGAATGATGCTGGTGCCCAGGTGGGTCATGATGTCGGTGAAATAGCGGTTGCCGGTGGACAGGGCGATTTCCAGGTGGAAAGCGAAGTCCGACGACACCGCATCGCTGGCATGCGAGGCGCTTTCGTTCAACGCATCGAGCGCAGCGCGCATGGTTGCCAGTTGTTCGGGGCTGCGGCGTTGCGCGGCGAGGCCGGCGGATTCGACTTCGAGGCTGATGCGCAATTCGAGAATCGCCAGCACATCACGCAAAGTGACGACGGTAGCCGGGTCGATACGGAAACCACTCGGACTTGGCGTATCGAGCACAAAGGTGCCGATGCCATGGCGGGTCTCCACCTGCCCGGCAGCCTGCAAGCGGGAAATCGCCTCGCGCACCACGGTGCGGCTGACGCCATGGGCTTCCATGATCGCCGACTCGGTAGGCAATTTGTCACCGCGCTTGAGCAGGCCATCGCGGATCTGCTCGCTCAGTACCGTCACCAGTTCCTGGGCCAGGCTGCGGCGCTTGCGCGGGAGACGCGGGGTGTCGATCAGGTTTTCCATGGTGTGCATCTTGTCTCGAAAATTCGGCTTGGGGGCATGATAGCTCAAGCGGGTTGTACGATCACTTTCCGGTTCGCATCGCTTTTATGTAGGAGTGAGCCTGCTCGCGATGATGTCCGCACATTCAGCATCAATGTGACTGACCCAACGCTATCGCGAGCAGGCTCACTCCTACAGAGGTTTAGCGGTGATCAGGCGGTTACCGTCTGCTCCACCAAACGCCCGCTGTCGATCCGCACATGCCGTGGGTGAAAGCGTTTCAGACTGCTGCGATGGCCGACGCTGACAATACTCAGCCCCGGCAATTGATCGATCAGCGCCTGATACAGCGTCGCTTCATCTTCCTCGTCCATCGCCGAAGTCGCCTCATCCATGTACAGCCACTGCGGTGCGTAAAGCATCGCACGGGCGAACGCCAGTCGTTGCTGCTCGCCCGGCGAGAGCATGCGCTGCCAGTGATTGGCCTCGTCCAGCCTTGCGACCAGATGCGGCAAGCGGCAGGTGTCCAGCACTTGGGCATAACGTTCCGGCGCGTAGGTGTCGCCCGGTTGTGGATAACTCAATGCTTCGCGCAGGGTGCCGATCGGCAGATACGGTTTCTGTGGCAAAAACAGATAACGCGCCGCCGGCAAGCGAATATTGCCGTGGCCCGCTGGCCACAAATGCCCCATCGCCCGCAGCAGCGTCGACTTGCCACTGCCGGAGCGGCCGCTGAGCATTACCCGCTCACCTGGTTCCACCGTCATGTCGGCATTGGTCAGCAGATGACGACCGTCGGCCAGATCCAGACCGAGGTTGCGCACCTGCAATTCGCGGCCCTGATTCTGCACATCGATGGCCGGTGCGCGCTCTTCGTTGTCGGTCATGGCCTGGCGGAAGCTCAACAGTCGATCGCAGGTTGCACGCCAGGAAGCGAGGCTCTGGTAGGCGTTGATGAACCAGCTGAAGCTCTCCTGGACATTGCCGAATGCCGAACTGATCTGCATCAGTTCACCCAGCTCGATCTTGCCGGAAAGGTAACGCGGCGACGCGACGATGAACGGGAAGATGATGGCCGCCTGGCTGTAACCGGCGGTAAAGAACGTCAGGCGCTTGGACACTTTCATGATGTCCCAGAAGTTGTGCCAGACATTGCCGAAGCGGCCGTTCAAGCGACGGTTTTCGTTGGGTTCGCCGTTGTACAACGCAATACTTTCGGCATTTTCGCGAATCCGCACCATGGAAAAACGCAGGTCGGCTTCGAAGCGTTGTTGTTGATTGTTCAGGCCGATCAAGCGACGCCCGATCAGATGCGTCAGCCAACTGCCGACCACGGCGTAAACCAGCACGCACCAGAACATGTAGCCGGGAATGGTGATGCCATAGACTTCGATGCTGCCCGACACGCCCCACAGAATGATCGAGAACGACACCAGACTGACGATATTGCGCAGCAGTCCGATACCCAGCTCAAGGGTATTGGAGGTGAAGTTGTTCAGGTCTTCGGAAATCCGCTGGTCCGGGTTATCGGTATAACCGCCCTGCTCCAGCTGGTAGTAATTCTTGTGGGCGAGCCAGCGGGAAAAATGCTTTTCGGTGAGCCAGGCACGCCAGCGAATGGTCAGCATCTGGGTCAGGTAGAGCCGATACACCGCACCGACAATGGCCACCGCCGCAATGCCGCAGAAATACAGAATCAAGCGCCAGAACGCCGCTTCATCCTTCTTTTGCAGGGCGTTGTAAAAGTCCTTGTACCAGGTGTTGAACCACACCGAGATGCCCACACTGAGCAGCGACAGTGCGATCACCGCAATCAATAGTGTCCAGGCCTTGCCCTTCTCTTCACTGCGCCAATACGGCGTGATGATCGCCCACACTTTGCGAAAAAACTGCCCGCGCACGGCATCGTTGACCGCGGAGTATTCAGCGTTCTGATTCATGGATAAGGCTCGATATAGAAAAGAACAGACACGCGCCGATCATAGATGATCGGCGCGATTTATCGCGAGGGCTGGCGATAGTCGTTCAGCGCAGGTTCAGCGACGCACTGGACGCTTCTGCAGTTTGCGCTGCAGGGTGCGGCGGTGCATGCCCAGTGCGCGGGCGGTGGCGGAGATGTTGCCTTCGTGCTCGGTGAGCACGCGCTGGATGTGCTCCCACTGCAGGCGATCGACCGACATCGGGTTTTCCGGCACCAGACTGTCGAGGTCGGCGTGTTCGGACAGCAGCGCGGCCAGCACGTCGTCGGCGTCGGCCGGTTTGCACAGGTAGTTGCAGGCGCCGCGCTTGATCGCCTCGACGGCGGTGGCAATGCTCGAATAACCGGTGAGGATTACCACGCGCATTTCCGGGTCCAGCTCCAGCAGTTTGGGCAGCAGGACAAGCCCTGAGTCGCCGTCCATTTTCAAGTCCAGCGCAGCGTAATCAGGCAGATCGGCTTGGGCGATGGTCAGGCCTTCTTCGGCGGAGCCGGCGGTGCTGACGCGAAAGCCACGGCGCGCCATGGCGCGGGCCATCACTCGGGTAAACGTTGCGTCGTCGTCGACCAGCAGCAGATGCGGCAGTTCTTCGCCTTCGACTTGGATTTCGTCACTCATGTTGGTCTCCTCGGGCGCCGTGGGGCAGGCGCAGCTCGGTGAGCGTGCCGCCTTCCTCATGACTATAGAGTTTCACTGAGCCGCCGGCGCGTGTCACGCTGGCCTTGCTCAAAAACAGGCCCAGGCCGAAACCTTTGCCCTTGGTGGTAAAAAACGGTTTGCCGATCTGCTCGGCGATGGCCAGCGGCACACCGGCGCCGTGGTCACGAATGCTGATGGTCACGGTTTCCGCGTCCCAGTCCAGGGTCACCTTGAGATTTTCCGGGCAAGCGTCGGCGGCGTTGTTGAGCAGATTCAGCAAGGCCTGGGTCAGATCCGGCGGCGGCGCCATGCGTGGCACCGTGCCTTGGCCGAGACGGTGAAAGCGATAACTGGCCTCGGGACGCATCAGGTGCCAGCGGTTCAGCGCTTCGTCGAGCCAGTCGGTGACGTCCTGCATCTCGACGGCCAGACGCCGATTCGCTTCGGCGGCACGCACCAGTTGTTGCAAGGTTTCTTTGCACAACTTGACCTGATCCTGCAGCACTTTCAGATCGTCCTGCAGCATTGGGTCGGGATGGTCCTGCTGCATTTCCTTGAGCAACACGCTCATGGTCGCCAGCGGCGTGCCCAGCTCATGGGCGGCGCCAGCGGCCTGGGTGGCAACGGCGAGCAGTTGCTGATCACGCAGGCCTTCTTCACGGCGAATCGCGCGTAATTCTTCCTGACGGCGCAGCTCCTCAGCCATGCGCGCGGCGAAGAAGGTGATCACCGCAGCGGCCAGGGCAAAGCTCAGCCACATGCCGTAGATCTGCAGGTTTTCGCGGGCGACCGGCAAGGTTTCCAGTGGATAGAAACGCGTCAGCATCACCGTGTACAGGGCCAGCGCGATGCCGGACAGAATCACCGAATAACGCCACGGCAAGGTCACCGCCGCGATGGTCAGCGGCACCAGATAGTAGGAAACGAACGGGTTGGTCGAACCACCGGAGAAATACAGCAGTGCACTGTGGATCACCAGATCACAGGCCAATTGCAGCGCATATTCAAGCTCGGTCACCGGCCACGAAGTGCGCAGACGCACGGCGGTGAACACGCAGAGCAGCGTCGAGCAGCCGAGGGTCATCGCCAGTTGCACCCACGGCAACGGCAGCAGTTGCAGCCAGTAGGCCAGGCCGACGGAGCCGGCCTGCGCGGCGAGCACCAGCGTGCGGATGAAAGTCAGCCGCCAGAGGTTCTGGCGAGTGGCGGAAGTCAGTTGTACGGGGGCGAGCATGAGCTCTCCTGATGAGCGCTCCAGGCGGATCGTACGGAGTATAACCAAGCCGCGGGCTTGAGAGGCGAAAGTGCGGCAAACGACCACATGGCGAAAAATTTTTCGGCGGCTACAAGGACGCCTTTGCGAGCAGGCTCGCTCCCACAAGGAAATGCATTTCAAAGGTGGGAGCGAGCCTGCTCGCAAAGGCCTGCGCAGCAGCCCCGGGCATGTGTATAGAAGTTGTAACTGGGCGAACCGGATCATAAAAGCTAGAGTCTGATGGTTTCACGCAGGCCCGAACCAACACCTGCGCATTATTCAAGGAGCCTTCATGCACACATTTCGCCGCAGCGCCGCCCTTCTCGCCCTGACCGTCGGCAGCATTGCCAGCCTTCCGGCCCTGGCCGCCGATGAGCTGCACTACAACCAGATTTCCCTGCGCGCCGAAGTCAGCCAGGAAGTGGCCCGCGACCTGATGATCGTGACGCTCTACACCGAAGCGCAAAACACCGACCCGGCCAAACTCGCCGCCGATGTCAGCACCACCATGAACAAAGCCCTGGCCCAGGCCAAGCAAGTCAAAGACATTACCCTGCGCCAGGGCAGCCGCAACAGCTACCCGATCTACGACACCAAAGGCCAGAAAATCACCGGCTGGCGTGAACGTGCCGAACTGCGCCTGGAAAGCTCTGACTTCGCTGCCCTGTCCAAACTCACCGGCGAACTGCTCGGCGACCTGAAAATGGGCGGCATGGATTTCGCCATCGCCGACCCGACCCGCAAGGCCAGCGAAGACCAATTGCTCAAAGAAGCCGTGACCGCCTTCAAGGCCCGCGCACAACTGGCCACCGACGCCCTGGGCGGCAAGGGTTACAAAATCGTCAACCTGAACCTCAACAGCAACGGTTATCCACAACCGTACCTGCGCGCACCGATGATGATGAAAGCCGCGGCGATGGATTCGGCGCCAGTGACGCCGGAAGTCGAAGCGGGCACCAGCCAGGTCAGCATGACCGCCGATGGCTCGATTGAAGTGTTGATGCAGTGATTTGATCTGGGCTGAATGAAAAACCGCCGATCTGTGAAGGGTCGGCGGTTTTTTTGTGCCTGGGATTTGCTGTGGATGAACCACCGCCTTCGCGAGCAAGCTCGCTCCCACAGTTTGAAATGCGTTCCACCTGTGGGAGCGAGCCTGCTCGCGAAGAACGATAACGCGGTCTCAGGTCTGCGGATCAACCCGATCCAGCGCCCGATTCACCGCCAGCTCGGCCAGCATGATGATCTGCTGAATCGCCAATGCCGTACTGCGCTCGGGCCGGCCCAGCTGATCGGCAAAGTTACCGGTTAACGTGTTCGCCGACGCCAGTGACTCACAGGCATGCGCCAGCAGGCTTTCGGTGTCGATGTTCGGCTGGATCAGGAACATCGTGCTGGGCTGCCGCGGCTTGACCGGGTCGGGACTGAGATAGAAATCCAGGGCGCGCTTGATGGCTTCGCGGGTTTTGATCTGGTCGTCGGCGCGGATGGCGTCTTCGAGTGGGGATGTGGGGTCGATAGGTGGATCGGGGACAATTTTATCTTTCATGAAAATCTGCTCGTCATTCGAGCCGCCCTTAGCCATTTCTCACGTGGCAAAGGGTGGCAGCTATGTGCGGAGTGAGAAACCGGTGAGCAGAAAACCGGCCAGACCGAAGTCTGCCCGCACACAGCCGCCATAAGGCATTGCTACAGCTAATAAGCCGGCCGCAATTATGGTCTTACTGATGCTAGTTTCAAGCTCGGCGGGTTCTCACACCCGATCACTGAACATTCAGCGACACCCAGAGCCTAGAGAGCGAGCGTCCGACGGACAACCTGAAAACCTTGTGGGAAGGTTCTGGTTATTTGACACAGATTTAAACAACCAAAAGCCAACCCTCACCCTAGCCCTCTCCCAAAGGGAGAGGGGACTGACCGAGGTGATTGCGAGAGATACGCCGACGTGAAATACCGAGTCGAACTCAGATTCCGAAACAGATCAAAAGCCCCTCACCCTAGCCCTCTCCCAGAGGGAGAGGGGACTGATCGCGGTGTTTGGAAGAAGTACGCCGACGTGCGGTACCGCGTTGAACTCGGGCTTTGAAAAGCAAACAAATCGGCCCCCTCTCCCTCGGGAGAGGGCTGGGGTGAGGGGCAAGAGCACCACAAAACAAAAGCCGAACACCCGCGCTCTTCCCCACTCAATAGGCCGAGTGTCAGCTCGCCTGCTCTTGATCTTGATCCACGGGCGACGTCGGAAGGCTGAGTGGAGGGATTGATCCGGGCGTGGGAGCGCAGCGACCGTTTGGCGAAGCCAAACACAGCGAGAGGAGGTGCAGCGAAGCAAACCGGAGACGCTGCGCCCGGATCGATCCCGCAGCGAAGGAACCCCGAGCCCCAGCGAGCGGGCCGCACGTAGGAGCAAGCGTTTTTTGCTTACTTTTTTTGGCGTTTGAAAAAAAGTGAGTCGCCGTAAGGGCGAAACCCTAAGCCGCCGTTACCGCAGCAACGGATATACACACAAGTGCTAGATATGCCGAGATAGACGCTTCAACAGGAAAAACGATATTTCCGCCAACACCCCCGCCCCAGCTACTCTTCCACGATTACCACCGCCGATTCCCCGGGGGACCCCATGCCAAGATCCACCCTAAAACCGCTCTTGATCTCCCTCGCACTAACCGCCATAGCCCCGATCGCCAACGCCGCCACAACCCTCGTCTACTGCTCCGAAGCCAGCCCGGCCGGCTTCGACCCCAGCCAATACACCAGCGGTACCGACTTTGACGCCTCCGCCGAAACCGTCTTCAACCGCCTCACCCAATTCAAACGCGGCGGCACCGACATCGAACCCGGCCTGGCGACAAAATGGGACGTCTCCAGCGACGGCCTGCAATACACCTTCCACCTGCGCAAAGACGTGAAATTCCACACCACCGACTACTTCAAACCCACCCGAGACTTCAACGCCGACGACGTCCTCTTCACCTTCCAGCGCCTGCTCGACCCGGACAACGCCTTCCGCAAGGCCTACCCCGCCGAGTCCCCGTACTTCACCGACATGGGCCTCAACACCACAATCAAATCGGTCGAAAAACTCGACGAGCAAACCGTGCGTTTCAACCTCAACAACGTCGACGCCGCGTTCGTGCAAAACCTCGCCATGAGCTTCGCCTCGGTGCAATCGGCCGAATACGCAGCCCAACTGTTGAAAGAAGGCAAAGCCGCCGACCTCAACCAGAAGCCGATCGGCACCGGCCCGTTCGTGTTCAAGCGCTACCAGAAGGACTCGCAGATCCGCTACGCCGCCAACACGGCCTACTGGAAACCTGAAGACGTCAAAATCGACAACCTGATTTTCTCGATCACCCCGGACGCCGCCGTGCGCCTGCAAAAACTCAAGACCGGCGAATGCCAGGTCAGTGGCTACCCACGCCCGGCCGACATCGAGGTGATGGAAAAAGACCCGAACCTGCGCGTGCTCAAGCAGGCCGGTTTCAACCTCGGCTTCCTCGCCTACAACACCACCCACGCACCACTTGATCAACTCAAGGTACGTCAGGCGCTGGACATGGCCATCGACAAACCGGCGATCATCAAAGCCGTCTACCAAAGTGCCGGCCAACTGGCGCAAAACGCCTTGCCGCCAGCGCAATGGTCGTATGACCCGAACATCAAGGACGCTCCCTACGACCCGGCAAAAGCAAAGGTGCTACTGAAAGAAGCAGGGGTTGCGCCGGGTACAACCATCAACCTCTGGGCGATGACAGTGCAGCGCGCTTCGAACCCGAACGCGCGGATGTCGGCACAGATGATCCAGCAGGATTGGGAGAAAATCGGCATCAAGGCCAACATCGTCAGCTATGAATGGGGCGAATACATCAAGCGAGCGAAAAATGGTGAACACGACGCGATGATCTATGGCTGGACAGGTGACAACGGTGACCCGGACAACTGGCTCGGTGTGCTCTACAGCTGCGCGGCGGTCAAAGGCAGCAACTACGCCAAATGGTGCGACCCGGCCTACGACAAACTGGTCCAGCAGGCCAAGTTATCCACGGACAGAGACCAGCGGGTAAAACTGTATCAACAGGCGCAACTGATCCTTAAACAGCAGGTGCCGATCACACCGATTGCCAACTCCACGGTGTTCCAGCCACTGCGCAAGGAAGTTACTGACTTTCGTATCAGCCCGTTCGGTCTGACCCCCTTCTATGGCGTGGGTATAAATAAGTAACACCGAGCCCCAAGGCGGCGCGCACAACGTGACCAATGCACCGTTTTGGGGCTTCATTCGCACCGTAAAAACCATCCGCAAACGGTCAAATGCGTCAGAAGTTATACAGATGCGACATTAAGGTACGTTCGTGCCACGCTTTGAGGCCGGTAGTCGCTCTGGATCTTGCATTGGGTATGGCCCCTGCATAAGTATCCGCAGGCACGACTCACGAGGTCGTACCTCACAACTAAAAAATGACAACAAATCATGAGGCCAACATGCTTAAACACGCGGTCATTCCGTTTTTAGTCGGCGCAGGCTTGTTAGCCTCCGCACCGTTCGCATCCGCTGCGACTAACCTGGTGTTCTGCTCCGAAGGCAGCCCGGCCGGTTTCGATCCAGGCCAGTACACCACCGGAACCGACTTCGACGCCTCAGCCGAAACCATGTTCAACCGTCTGACTCAGTTCGAGCGCGGCGGCACCGCCGTGATTCCTGGTCTGGCGACCAAGTGGGACATTTCCGATGATGGCCTGACTTACACCTTCCACCTGCGTGAAGGCGTCAAGTTCCACACCACCCCGTATTTCAAGCCGACTCGTGAGTTCAACGCCGACGACGTGCTGTTCACCTTCAATCGCATGATTAACAAGGATGACCCGTTCCGTAAGGCGTACCCGACCGAATTCCCGTACTTCACCGACATGGGGATGGACACCAACATCACCAAGATCGATAAAGTCGACGACCACACTGTCAAGTTCACGTTGAAAGAAGTGGATGCCGCGTTCATCCAGAACATGGCCATGAGCTTCGCGTCGGTACAGTCCGCCGAGTACGCTGCCCAGCTGCTCAAGGAAGGCAAGGCTGCCGACATCAACCAGAAGCCGATCGGCACTGGTCCGTTCGTGTTCAAGAGCTACCAGAAAGACTCCAACATCCGTTACACCGGTAACAAGGATTACTGGAAGCCGGATGACGTGAAGATCGACAACCTGATCTTCGCCATCACCACCGACCCGTCGGTGCGTATTCAGAAGCTGAAAAAGAACGAGTGCCAGGTCACCCTGTTCCCGCGCCCGGCCGACCTGAAAGCGCTGAAAGAAGACAAGACGCTGAAGATGCCTGACCAGGCTGGTTTCAACCTGGGTTACATCGCCTACAACGTGATGGACAAGGTAAAAGGCAGCAACGAAGCGAACCCGCTGGCTGACCTGCGCGTACGTCAGGCGCTGGACATGGCCGTAAACAAGCCACAAATCATCGACTCGGTTTACCAGGGCGCGGGCCAACTGGCCGTCAACGCCATGCCGCCGACCCAGTGGTCTTACGACACCACCATCAAAGATGCCAAGTACGATCCTGAGAAAGCCAAACAGCTGCTCAAGGAAGCCGGCGTCAAAGAAGGTACCGAAATCGTTCTGTGGGCGATGCCGGTGCAGCGTCCATACAACCCGAACGCCAAACTGATGGCTGAAATGCTCCAGTCCGACTGGGCCAAGATCGGCTTGAAAGTGAAGATCACCAGCTACGAGTGGGGCGAGTACATCAAGCGTTCCAAAGGTGGCGAGAACCAGGCCATGATCATTGGCTGGAGCGGTGACAATGGTGATCCGGACAACTGGCTGAACGTGCTGTTCGGTTGCGACTCGCTCAGCGGCAACAACTTCTCCAAGTGGTGCGACAAGAAGTTCGACGGCCTCGTCAAAGAAGCCAAACGCACAACCGACCAGGCCAAGCGCACCGAACTGTACAAACAGGCGCAACACGTCCTCAAAGATGCAGTCCCGATGACACCTATCGCTCACTCGACGGTGTACCAACCCATGCGCGCCAACGTGCAGGACTTCAAGATCAGCCCATTTGGCTTGAACTCCTTCTACGGCGTCAGCGTCAGCAAATAAGGCACTGCAGCGGCGACGTTTTTAACGTCGCCGTTGTTTTACCTGCCGGGAAGTCAGGAAATTGCCTACAGCCAATTCCACTGTGGATTACCGCGGCGGTATAGGACGCGTTGCCTTTTCCTACGAGCTTTAAGGCATTTACGTATTTACTGCCAGGACCGCGGCCCCTACCGTCGGGTACTGACCAGTTTCTGCGTGGGCCACCGGTTTGCCGTACTGAATGGATTGAGTTCGATGTGGCCAAAATGTCTCCGAATGAGATGACGGCGCATTGAGCAACACTAAAAAAGAGGGAGCGTCATGCGCCATACCTTGGTTTTTTCCGCATTGCTGAGCGCTGGTCTGTTGGCCGCGTCGTCGGCCAGTTTCGCCGCCAGCAAAAGTCTGGTGTTCTGCTCCGAAGGCAGCCCGGCGGGTTTTGATACCGCGCAATACACGACGGCCACCGACAATGACGCGGCCGAACCGCTGTACAACCGTCTGGTCGAGTTCGAAAAGGGTGCGACCAACGTTGTTCCGGGTCTGGCAACTACGTGGGATATTTCCGAGGATGGTCTCAAGTACACCTTTCACCTGCGTGAAGGTGTGAAGTTTCATACAACGCCGTACTTCAAGCCGACTCGCGACATGAACGCCGATGACGTGCTGTTCACGTTCAATCGCATGCTGGATGCCCAGCAACCTTTCCGTAAGGCTTATCCCACCGAGTTTCCGTATTTCAACGGGATGAGCCTGAACAAGAACATCGCCAAGGTCGAAAAGACCGGGCCGCTGACCGTGGAATTCACGCTCAACAGCGTCGATGCCGCGTTCATTCAGAACATCGCCATGAGCTTCGCCGCCATCCTGTCGGCCGAATACGCCGAAAAACTGCTGGCCGAAGGCAAGCCAAGCGATATCAACCAGAAACCGATCGGTACCGGGCCGTTCGTGTTCAAGAGTTATCAGAAAGACTCGAACATCCGTTACACCGGTAATAAACATTACTGGGATCCGAGCCGGGTCAAACTCGACAACCTGATCTTCGCGATCAACACCGACGCTTCGGTGCGCGTGCAGAAGCTCAAGGCCGGCGAATGCCAGATCACCTTGCATCCGCGCCCTGCCGATGTTGAAGCGCTGAAGGCCGACCCGAAACTGCAACTGATCTCCAAGCCGGGCTTCAACCTCGGTTACATCGCCTACAACGTCCGCCACAAGCCATTCGACCAGCTCGAAGTGCGCCAGGCGCTGGACATGGCGGTGAATAAACAAGGGATCCTCAACGCTGTTTATCAAGGCGCCGGTCAATTGGCCGTCAACGGCATGCCGCCGACTCAATGGTCCTACGACGACACCATCAGAGACGCCGCCTACAACCCGGAAAAAGCCAAAGAGCTGCTCAAGGCTGCCGGCGTCAAGGAAGGCACTGAGATCACCTTATGGGCGATGCCGGTGCAGCGCCCGTATAACCCCAACGCCAAACTGATGGCCGAAATGCTCCAGGCGGACTGGGCCAAGATCGGTCTGAAAGTGAAAATCGTCAGCTACGAATGGGGCGAGTACATCAAGCGCACCAAGAACGGCGAGCACGACATCAGCCTGATCGGCTGGACCGGTGACAACGGGGACCCGGACAACTGGCTCGGCACGCTGTACAGCTGCGACGCCATCGGCGGCAACAATTACTCCATGTGGTGCGATCCGGCTTACGACAAGCTGATCAAAGAGGCCAAGGTCGTCACCGACCGCGACCAACGCACTGCGCTTTATAAACAGGCTCAGCAATTGCTTAAACAGCAAGTGCCGATCACGCCTGTCGCCCACTCGACGGTCAACCAGCCGTTAAGCGCGAGGATCGAGGGCTTCAAAGTCAGCCCGTTCGGTCGCAACGTGTTCTCGGGTGTCGGTATCGATTAAACCAGACGATTAGCCGCAACGCTGGGGGGCGCTGTCTAGCCCCTCACGCAAGCGTTTTGCCGAAATTCGCCAATCCGGCCTTTTGCAAACGTTTGCGATGTGTGAATGAGTTCTAAACCAATAACCGGCATACCAAAAAAAGCCGGCATAAAAAGAAAGTAAAGGAGCTTCACCCATGAAACTGAGCAGCACCGCGATACTGGCTCTGGCCATCAGCAGCGTCACCGCCACGGCTTATGCGGAAACACAAAGTCAGGCCTTCACCCCGGTGACCGTCAACGAGAAGAGCGCCCAGGCCGAAGCCACCGGCTTCCTCGAAGGTCAATCGATCAGCGGTTCGACCCGTAACTGGTATGCCAACGAGCAACTCAAGCGCGGCGGCAAGTTCGCTTACCGCAAGAACGGTCAATCGGCAGAAACAGACCGCCGCATCAACTGGGTGCAAGGCACAATCATCAAGTACAACTCGGGCTTCACCGAAGGTACTGTTGGTTTCAGCACCGAAGTGGCGGCTTACAACGCCATCGCGCTGGAGCGTGATCGCGAGAACCTGGCCTCCAACAACGGCGGCGCACCGGGCACCCGTCCAGGCGCGGGCAACAACCGTACCCTGACCCGTGAAGGTGGCGATGCTGTCGGCCAGTGGAGCAAACTCGGCCTGGCCAACGTCAAGGCGCGGATTTCCAACACTACCCTGACCGCCGGCCGCATGAACTTCAGCAGCCCGCAGGTCGACGTGATCGGCAACCGTCCGCTGCCGTCGAGTTTTGAAGGTATCGCGATCCACAGCGAAGAGCTGAACAACCTCGCCTTCGATCTGGCAACCTTCGACCGCGTTTCGCCTCGTACCGAAGAGAGCCTGAGCAAATTCCGCTCCGAATACGGCGACATCAATGCCGAAGCGGATCACGTGAACACTGCCGGTATTTCGTACCAGCCGTTCGCCAGCCTGACCACCAGCCTGTGGGGCACCCAGGCTGAAGACCTGTGGAACCAGTACTACTTCGGCGCCACCCACGTACTGGGTGACAGCTCGATCCTGAGCCTGACCACCGGCCTGAACTACTACAAGACAGTCGACGAAGGCAAAAAACTGCTGGGCGACATCGACAACGACACCTACTCGCTGTCCTTCGGCCTGACTCACCTGGCGCACACCCTGACCTTCTCCTATCAGGAAGTGAACGGTAACGAGTACTTCGACTACCTGCACGAAACCAACGGTATCTACCTGGCCAACTCCCTGCTCTCGGACTTCAACGGCCCGAACGAGAAATCCTTCCAGGTTTCCTACGGCATCAACATGGCCGAATACGGTGTACCGGGCCTGAAGTTCAACATCTACCAGGCGCGCGGTTGGGGCATCGACGGTACTCACTACAAGGGTGGCGGCTACGACGGCGTGCAGGCGATGGACGGCGAGCACCACTATGAATATGGCATCGGTGCAACCTATGCCGTGCAGAGCGGGCCACTCAAAGCCACCACGATCCGCGGCACCTACACCGCCCACCGTGCCAGCGAAAACCAGGCTGACGGCAGCATCAACGAGTTCCGTCTCGTGACCACGATTCCGTTCAACATCCTGTAAAAAACGCCAACCGACGGCTGACTCATGAAGAGTCGGCCGTTCGGTTTTTTGTCTTCAACCGATTGCAGAGGGTTATCGATGAAAATGCTTCCCCTACGTGCGGCCATCGCGGCCGCGTTGCTGAGTGTCGCCGTCGGCGTCTCGGCCAAACCCTTGGTGGTCTGCACCGAAGCCAGTCCGGAAGGCTTCGATATGGTCCAGTACACAACTGCAGTCACGGCGGATGCTGTGGCCGAAACCATCTTCAATCGCCTGGCCGATTTCAAACCCGGCACCACCGAGGTGATCCCGGCGCTCGCCGAGTCCTGGGACATCAGCGAAGACGGCCTGACCTACACCTTCCACCTGCGCAAAGGCGTCAAGTTTCACACCACCGAATATTTCAAGCCGACCCGCGACATGAATGCCGACGACGTGGTCTGGAGCTTCCAGCGTCAGCTGGACCCGAATCACCCGTGGCACAAACTGTCGAGCGTGGGCTTCCCGTACTTTGAAAGCATGGGCTTCAAGGAACTGCTGAAAAGCGTCGAGAAAGTCGACGACAACACGGTCAAGTTCACCCTGACCCGTCGCGAAGCGCCGTTCCTGGCTGACATCGCCATGGCGTTCTCGTCGATCTACCCGGCCGAATACGCCGACCAGTTGCTCAAGGCCAACAAGACCGGCGATCTGAACAACAAGCCGATCGGCACCGGCCCGTTCATCTTCCAGCGCTACGCCAAGGATGCGCAGGTGCGTTTCAAGGCCAACCCGGATTACTTCCGTGGCAAGCCGCCGGCCGACGCGTTGATCCTGGCGATCGCCACCGATAACAACGTGCGCCTGCAAAAGCTCAAGGCCAACGAGTGCCAGGTCGCGCTGTATCCGAAACCGGATGACATCCCGAGCATCAAGAAAGACAGCAACCTGAAAGTCGACGAGCTGGACGCGATGACCGTTTCGTACGTCGCCATGAACACCCAGCACAAGTACATGAGCGACGTGCGTGTGCGCAAAGCCATCGACATCGCGTTCGACAAGGAAGCCTACGTCAACGCGCTGTTCGGCAAAGGCAACGCTTCGGTAGCGGTCAACCCGTACCCGCCGACCCTGCTTGGCTACAACCATGACCTGAAGAACCCGCCACGCGACCTCGACAAGGCACGCGCCCTGCTCAAGGAAGCCGGGGTTCCGGAAGGCACCACTTTCACCCTGTTCACCCGTAACGGCGGCGGTCCGACCAACCCGAACCCGATGCTCGGCGCGCAAATGATGCAGGCTGACCTGGCGAAAGTCGGGATCAAGATCGACATCCGTGTGATGGAATGGGGCGAAATGCTTAAACGCGCCAAGAACGGCGAACACGATATGGTCTCGGCCGGATGGGCGGGCGACAACGGCGACCCGGATAACTTCCTGACGCCTATGCTCAGTTGCGAAGCCGCCAAGAACGGCGAAAACTACGCGCGCTGGTGCAACGAGAAATTCCAGGCATTGATCGACGAAGCACGGGCTAAAGTAGATCCGGCCGAACGCGCGAAGCTCTATGAACAGGCTCAAGTGCTGTTTAATCAGGATCAGCCATGGATCAGCATGGCCCACACCCGGATGTTCACTGCAATGCGCAACAACGTAGAGGGCTACCACATCAGCCCTCTCACCACTAATAACTTCGCCACCACCCAGGTGAAGTAGATAAGAAACTCCCGGCGTCCCTGACCCCAGGGATGCCGGGCACGCCTAACCGGCTGATGAGGTACCACACACGATGTTTAGTTTTATTGCCCGCCGACTGGGGTTGTTGATCCCCACGTTTTTCGGCATCACCCTGCTGACTTTCGCGTTGATTCGCATGATTCCGGGCGACCCCGTGGAAGTGATGATGGGCGAACGTCGGGTCGACCCCGAAATGCACGCTCAGGCAATGGAACGCCTAGGTCTGAACAAGCCACTGTATGCCCAGTATCTGGACTACATCGGCAAACTGGCTCAAGGCGATCTCGGCGAATCCCTGCGTACCCGTGAAAGCGTATGGACCGAGTTCACCTCCCTTTTCCCGGCGACCCTGGAACTGTCCATGGCCGCCCTGCTGTTCGCCGGCATTCTGGGCCTGCTGGCCGGGGTGATCGCGGCACTCAAGCGAGGATCGCTGTTCGACCACGGGGTGATGGGCATCTCCCTCGCGGGCTATTCGATGCCGATTTTCTGGTGGGGCCTGATCCTGATCATGTTCTTCTCGGTGAGCCTGGGCTGGACCCCGGTTTCCGGGCGGATCGACCTGCTCTACGACATCGAGCCGCGCACTGGCTTCATGCTGATCGACACGCTGTTGGCCGACGACATGGGCGCGTTCTTCGACGCGCTGCATCACCTGATCCTGCCAGCCATCGTGCTCGGCACCATTCCGCTGGCGGTGATCGCACGGATGACCCGTTCGTCGATGCTCGAAGTGCTGCGTGAGGACTACATCCGCACCGCCAAGGCCAAAGGCCTGTCGCCGTCGCGCGTGGTGTTCGTCCACGGTCTGCGTAACGCGCTGATTCCGGTACTCACCGTGGTGGGTCTGCAAGTCGGCACCTTGCTGGCCGGTGCGGTTCTGACTGAAACCATTTTCTCCTGGCCCGGCATCGGTAAATGGCTGATCGAAGCCATCGGCGCCCGGGACTACCCGGTTGTGCAAAACGGCATCCTGTTAATCGCCTGCCTGGTGATTCTGGTCAACTTCGTAGTGGACATCCTCTACGGCTTTGCCAACCCACGCATCCGTCATCAGCGCTGAGGTCCATACCATGAGCACTCCAACATCCTCAGTAGCTACCGCCGCTTCCACCGCGGATCAAAGCCTGCTGTACCCGTCACCGTACAAAGAATTCTGGCAAGCCTTCTCCAAGAACAAGGGCGCGGTTGCCGGCCTGCTGTTCATGCTGCTGATCATCTTCTGCGCGATTTTCGCGCCATGGGTCGCGCCGCATAACCCGAGCGAGCAATACCGTGATTTCCTGCTGACGCCACCGGCGTGGCTGGAAGGCGGGCAGATGCAATTCCTGCTCGGCACCGATGAGCTCGGTCGCGACTTGCTGTCGCGTCTGATCCAGGGTTCGCGCCTGTCGTTGCTGATCGGTTTGTCGTCGGTAGTGATGTCGTTGATTCCGGGGATCCTCCTCGGTCTGTTCGCCGGGTTCTTCCCGAAGATGATCGGTCCGACCATCATGCGTCTGATGGACATCATGCTGGCCCTGCCGTCGCTGCTGCTGGCGGTGGCGATCGTCGCCATCCTCGGCCCTGGCCTGATCAACACCGTAATCGCTATCGCTGTGGTCTCGCTGCCGTCCTACGTGCGTCTGACCCGTGCTGCCGTGATGGGCGAACTGAACCGCGACTACGTGACCGCCGCGCGCCTGGCCGGTGCCGGGCTGCCCCGTCTGATGTTCATCACCGTGTTGCCCAACTGCATGGCACCGCTGATCGTTCAAGCGACTTTGAGCTTCTCCTCGGCGATTCTCGATGCTGCCGCACTGGGCTTCCTCGGCCTTGGCGTACAACCGCCAACCCCTGAGTGGGGCACCATGCTGGCCTCGGCCCGCGACTACATCGAACGCGCCTGGTGGGTGGTAAGTCTGCCTGGTTTGACCATTTTGCTCAGCGTGCTGGCAATCAACTTGATGGGCGACGGTCTGCGCGATGCGCTGGACCCGAAACTCAAGAACGCCGCCTGAGGAGATTCCCATGTCACTGCTAGAAATCAAGAATCTCAACGTTCGCTTCGGCGACAAGACCGCGACGCCGGTGGTCGATGGCCTCGACCTGAAAGTCGACAAGGGCGAAGTACTGGCCATCGTGGGCGAGTCGGGTTCCGGTAAGTCCGTGACCATGATGGCGCTGATGGGCCTGATCGAGCATCCCGGCATCGTCACTGCCGACTCGCTCAGCTTCGACGGCAAAGACATGCTCAAACTGAGCAACCGTCAGCGCCGGCAAATCGTCGGCAAAGACCTGTCGATGGTGTTCCAGGACCCGATGACCGCGCTGAACCCGAGCTACACCGTCGGCTTCCAGATCGAAGAAGTGCTGCGCCTGCATCTGAAAATGTCCGGCAAGCAAGCGCGCAAACGTGCGATCGAGCTGCTGGAAAAAGTTGAAATCCCGGGTGCCGCCAGCCGTATGGACGCCTACCCGCATCAACTCTCCGGCGGTATGAGCCAGCGTGTTGCGATCGCCATGGCGATTGCCGGCGAGCCGAAACTGCTGATCGCCGACGAACCGACCACGGCACTCGACGTGACGATCCAGGCACAGATCATGGATCTGCTGCTGGCGTTGCAGAAAGAACAGAACATGGGCCTGGTGTTGATCACTCACGACCTCGCGGTCGTGGCTGAAACTGCCCAGCGAGTTTGCGTGATGTACGCTGGCCAGGCCGTTGAAGTCGGTCAGGTACCGCAACTGTTCGACATCCCGGCGCACCCGTACAGCGAAGCGCTGCTCAAGGCGATTCCCGAGCACAGCCTCGGCGCCTCGCGCCTGTCGACCCTGCCGGGCATCGTTCCGGGCCGCTACGACCGTCCGCAGGGCTGCCTGCTGTCGCCACGTTGCCCGTACGTGCAGGACAGCTGCCGCGCGCAGCGTCCGGGTCTTGATCCGAAAAGCCACAGCCTTGCCCGCTGCTTCTTCCCGCTGAACCAGGAGGTGGCGTAATGGCCGTCGTACTTACCGCCCGCGACCTGACCCGTCACTATGAAGTCTCCCGAGGCCTGTTCAAGGGCCATGCGACCGTGCGCGCGCTAAACGGCGTGTCGTTCGAACTGGAAGCCGGCAAAACCCTCGCCGTAGTGGGCGAGTCGGGCTGCGGCAAATCCACCCTCGCCCGTGCGTTGACGCTGATCGAAGACCCGTCGTCCGGCTCGCTGAAAATCGCCGGCCAGGAAGTGGCTGGCGCCGACAAGGCCCAGCGCAAGCAACTGCGCAAAGACGTGCAGATGGTGTTCCAGAGCCCGTATGCGTCGTTGAACCCACGGCAGAAAATCGGTGATCAACTGGCCGAACCGCTGCTGATCAACACCAACCTGAGCGCTGCCGAACGTCGCGACAAAGTCCAGGCGATGATGAAGCAGGTCGGCTTGCGTCCTGAGCACTACCAGCGTTATCCGCACATGTTCTCCGGCGGTCAACGTCAGCGTATCGCGCTGGCGCGGGCGATGATGTTGCAGCCGAAAGTGCTGGTGGCGGATGAGCCGACTTCGGCGCTGGACGTGTCGATTCAGGCGCAGGTGCTGAACCTGTTCATGGATCTGCAGCAGGAGTTCAACACCGCGTACGTGTTCATCTCGCACAACCTCGCGGTGGTGCAGCACGTGGCCGATGACGTGATGGTGATGTACCTCGGTCGCCCGGTGGAACTGGGACCGAAAAACGACATTTACGAGCGTCCACTGCACCCGTACACCCAGGCGCTGCTGTCGGCGACCCCGACCATTCACCCGGACCCGAACAAGCCGAAAATCAAGATCGTCGGCGAACTGCCCAACCCGCTGAACCCGCCACCGGGCTGCGCTTTCCACAAGCGCTGCCCGTATGCGACCGAGCGTTGCAGCACGGAAGAGCCGGCGTTGCGCCAGCTCGACAGCCGGCAGGTGGCTTGCCACTACGCCGAGCAGTTTCTCGACGGCGCGGCATAAGTAAATCCGTTGGCGGGTAGTGAACCTGTGGGAGGGGGCTCGCTCCCGAAGGCGGTGTGTCAGTCGACTCGTGATTGACAGATCCATCGCCTTCGGGAGCAAGCCCCCTCCCACAGGGTAGTTTTGAAATCAAAAATTTCGCAGGCTCACAGGTTAAACAAACCCCTTCCACCTCGATTGCGCATCAGTCGAGGCAGAAGGGGTTTTCTTTTGCCAGCGATCTACGTCTGGCTGTCGCCCTCGTCATCCGGATCATCAGTGTCCGGCTCATCGGTGGTCGAGTCGTCATCATCGGCACTGCCGCCCTGCCCCTGATCGCCTGGCTCGGACTCGGACTTGGCCAGCATCAAGCCGCTGTGCCCGACCTGATCATTGAAGGCCTGGGAATCGTGATCCTCGCACTCGGCCCAGGCCGTCGCGGTGCCAAGGGACAGCATGACCATCACTTTCAACAGCAATAAAACCCGTAGCAACCTGCTTTTCATAGCCGACTCCATCCATTTTCAGGTGAGACATTCGTGCCGGACTGGCGCTGTGTGAAATCTAGTTCCGATCCGTAGGGTTCACCAGATAGGACGCTAACGGGCAGGCAGAAATGCCCTTCGCCGACAGACGGGTTTCGAATAACGTCTATCGCCGGATCAGCTAAGCGGGCGCGTCGCTTGCCAGGTCAGGGGAATCGACATCAACACCAACACGGTGCTGGCCAGCCAGACGCTGTGGCCACCGAAGTTGCCGTACAACTGGCCGCTGAGCACCGGCGACAACAACGCACTGGCGCTCCAGCTCATAAAGAACAGGCCAAAGTACTGACCGCTTTTGCCGCTTTGGGCAAACTGCATCGCCAGCACATTCAGCGGCGGCATGAACAACGCTTCACCCAAGGTCCAGATCAGCGTCGACAGGCAGACAAACACCAGTCCGGAGCCGAACGGCAACATGCCCAACCCGCCGGCCAGCAATAGACTCCCTGCGAGCATTTGCCGACGCGTCCCCCAGCGCTCGCCCCAGTGCGTCAGCGGAATCTGCAGGGCGATCACCAGCAACGCATTGAGCCCGAACTGCCAGCCGATCGCCTCGGTGCTCAACTGATAGTAATCACGCAGATAATTACCCAGCGTGCTGTAGACCGTGTCGAAGGCGATGCCCAGCACGGCCGTCGCCGCCAGCAACCACAGGAACGGTTTATCGCGATACGGCACCCCCGATCCACCGGCAGCGGTCGTGGAGGGCTCGTCAATGATCAGCACCGGACGATGCCACGTGGTGCGAACAAACCACAGCAGCGCCAGCAACGTCATCGCCGCACTGCCAAAAAATACCCAGCGAAAATCCGCCTGTGCCAACACCCCGCCCGCCACACCCGCAGCGGCCATGCCGAGGTTACGCGCCACCCGGCTCAAGGCCTGTGCGCGCGAGCGTTGAGCGACTTCGCAATATTCCATGATCAGGCGCTGGTGCAAGGTGCGGATAGCCCCGTCGATCGTCCCACTGAGCAACAGCAATGCCGCCAGCAACGGCACATGCGTGACCAGCCCCAGCAGGATCAGGACCCATACCGAGATGAAGAACAACGCTGCCGTCAGCCGCGCCGTGCGCACGTGATCACTGAGCCAGCCGCCGAGCATCGAACCCACCAGCAAACCCGCGCCATAGGCCGACAGCAACCAGCCAACCGTCTCGATCGCCAGCCCCAGCTCCTGACGCAGGTACAACGCCATGAACAGCTTGACCATGCTGCTCAGGCGATTGATGAACAGCAGCGCCGCGAGCACCCAGGCCATCACGCTGAAATAACCGCTGAGGTGCAGCAGGTGAGTCAGTCGACTCGTCATTCCATTGACCTCTCAAAGCGACGTGCGTGGAGCTGGAACACTAACGGCCAGAACGCGGGTTGTCGCGTACGAGAACATCGAGATCACAAAAAACGGAGTCGTCCTACAGCCATCGCGCGCACTAACCCAGAAACCGACTTGAGATCAAAAGCCCCTCACCCTAACCCTCCCGAAACGTCGGACCGCCCGGAGGGAGAGGGGACTGACCGAGTTGATTGCGAGAGCTACGCCGACGTGCCATACCGAGTCGAACTCAGATTCTCAAACAGATCAAAAGCCCCCTCACCCTAGCCCTCTCCCGCAGGGAGAGGGGACTGACCGAGTTGATTGCGAGAGCTAGGCCGACGTGACATACCGAGTCGAACTCAGATTCTC